>NZ_QASA01000001.1:3754068-5005424 GCF_003340495.1 Adhaeribacter pallidiroseus | reverse complement strand
GAAAATTCCCACGTAATTATCGTTCCAGATGCCGTAGGCCTCCCCGAAGTTGTAATCGGTTATCCGGAAGTCCTGCATGTTGTTGATTAAGTTTACGTTGGGGCTGCGGCTGGTGCCTTCGTCGGCTCGGATAATGTAATAAAACGGCATCCAGCGCGAAATAGCACCCCGGTGCAAGGTGCTGTACACGGCATTTACACCTTTTACGGCATCATCGGCGGTTTTCCAGAATACTTCTACGGTGGCTTGGTTCGGATTCTCTATATCTAATTCTTTTTCGCAGCCGCCTAATGCTAAGCTTACGGCGATCACGGAACTTATTATTATCTTTTTCATATCTGATTTTCGACTAAACTACACTACTATTAAAACCCAAACTGAAGACCGGTGGAAATTAAGCGGCTGGCAGGCCAGTTACCAAAATCTACCCCTCTTTCTAAAATGCGGGCCTGCCCGTTATTCGGATCGGTGTTGCCTACCACATCGGGGTCGAGGCCGGAGTATTTGGTAATGGTAAATAAGTTTTGGCCGCTCACAAACACGCGGGCATTCTGGATACCGCCCCGGCGGAGCAATGTTTCGGGTATGTTATAACCCAGTTCCAGGTTCCGTAAGCGCACGTAAGACCCGTTTTCGATCCAGCGCTCGCTAATAGTTAAGTTATTATCAATAATGCCGGGTTCGGTGTTCACGCCCAGGCGCGGGTCCTCCGTATCGGTATTATCGGGCCGCCAGGGGTTGATATCGCTCCGGAAGTTAGAGAGTTGGTAAGAGTCCAGAATAGTTCTTACATCGTTGTAAATAGTATTGCCAAATACGCCCACTAGCTGAATATTAATGCTGAACGGACCGTAGCTGCCGTTGAATTGCGCGCCGGTTTGCAGTTTGGGCCACGGCGAACCGGCAAATACCCGGTCGTCGGCGTTGATCGCCCCATCACCGTTTTGATCAATGTACTTAACGTCGCCGGGTTTAGCGTTCGGCTGAATTTGCTTGGCAGCGCCATTTACTAAGGTAGTATGATTATTTACTTCTTCCTGGGTTTGGAACAAGCCATCGGTTTTAAGTAAAAACCACTCACCCAGCGAACGCCCAATTTGGGTTCGGGTATTACCTACCTGAATGTAGTTAATGCCGCCGCCCTGGTCGCCGACGCTTTCCACGGTATTCCGGATGGTGGTGAAATTACCCGATACATCCCACTTAAAAGCATTTTGGCTGCTCCGGTAAGTAGCCGAAAACTCAATGCCTTTGTTGCGGATGGAGCCGGCATTTACAAATGGATAACCGCCCAGATTACCTAAATAGCCGCCTACTGTCAGGGCGAGTAAATTATCTTTCGACAAAGAATTATATGCTTCCAGGGACACGGATAGTTGATTATTAAAAAAACTGGCATCAATGCCGATGTTCCGGACAATGCGTTCTTCCCATTTTAAATCCGGATTAGCTAACCGCGCCTGGGTGGTACCGACGTAAGCCGTTTGGTCCGAGCCAAACACCGCGCGCGGACCACTGTTGATATAAGCAGTATAATCCCAGGAATTTAAAGGCACAATACCTAATTCACCGTACGAGGCATTCAGTTTTAAATCGGTTACCCACGCAGCATTAAAGAAACCTTCTTTGCTGATGCGCCAGCCCGCCGCTACGGATGGGAAAAAACCGGTGCGGTAGTTCTCGCCAAATCGCGAATCCTGGTCCACGCGGCCGGTTAAGGTAAGTAAATACTTATCGTTATAGGTGTAATTTATCCGGCCTAAATACCCGTAGGTGCGGTAATCAACCGGAACGCCACCTCCCGCCGAAGACAAACCCGTCGCGGAGCCAATAGTAGTTTGGTATTGGTTGTTATAAATCTGCAGATTAGAACGCCCGCCGGAAGTAACTTCGCGGGTAATATGTTGCTGCGAAATACCGACTACCCCGTTGATATTATGTACGCCAAAAGTTTTGTTGAAATTAAGCGTGTGTTCAAACAAGAGATTTAAGTACCGGGAGCGGTCTTCGTTCACGGAACTGGGATAGGCCGTATTATTTAAACGCCAGATGCCCACCTTCCTTAAATTTCTGGTGAAATCAAAGCTTACTTCGGCGCCGGTGTTAAACTTATAATTTAAACCTTCCACAATTTTTACGTCGAGGTAAGCATTTCCTACCAGCTTGGCGAAGTTATCGGTGCGTTGGGCCAGATTCCGAATGGCTACCGGGTTGCTGGCGTAGGTTACCGCGTCGAGCGTGCCAAAACCGTAGCCTTCCGGGTTAGTAGGGCTTACGTACTGCGGGCCTTGCACCGCAATGGTAGGCAGCATTTGCGGCATGTCGTAGAACGGATTGCCTTCGCTGGGCGCTTTGCTGTTAGTATTAGTGATTACCAGGTTCTCGCCGAACGTAACGCGGCCTTTGGTGCTGCGGGTGTTTACGCGCAAACTGCCCCGTTTAAAATCGTGTCCTTTTAATACGCCTTTGTTGGTAAAATAACTGCCCGAAATCAGGTACGTAGCCGTTTGGGAGCCGCCGGACAATGATAAGTTATAATCCTGAATATTACCGGTTTGCATGACTTCATCCTGCCAATCGGTGTCGATAGCCGGGTTAAATCCCGTGCCCACACTAACCGGTGGGGTTAAGCCGGAATTTTGGTATTGGGTACGTTGGGTGGCCGCAAATTCAGTGGCGTTCATTACATCCCAGCGTGTGGGAATTTGCTGGATGCCGTACTTCGCCGAGGCACTGATTTGCGCCGGACCTTCTTTGCCTTGTTTAGTAGTAATAATAACTACCCCGTTAGCCGCCCGCGAGCCGTAAATAGCCGCCGCCGAGGCATCTTTTAACACCTGAATAGAAGCAATATCGTTGTTATTAATAGTGGTATTAGCATCGGCAATCATACCATCAATCACGTACAAAGGATCGGTGTTGGCAAAACTGGCGGCCCCGCGAATTTCAATCCGCGACATTTGGCCGGGAGCGCCGCCGCTTCGAACGTTTACGCCGGGCGCTAAGCCTTGCAGCGATTCTACTACCGAATTTGTACTCACCCGGTTAGCCGCCGCCGGGTTAATTACCGAAACCGCTCCGGTTAAATCTTGCTTGCGCACGGTTTGATAGCCAATAACCACTACTTCCTGCAGGGCTTTGGTATCTTCGGCTAAAGTAACGTTTACCGTGGTGCGGTTGTTTATAGCTACATCCTGACTGGTATAGCCAATAAAGGAAAACGTTAACGTGCCATTTTCCTGACCAGCCGGTATAGAAAGAGTATAATTGCCGCCTACATCGGTAGTAGTACCATTGGTGCTACCCTTTAAGATAACGGTTACGCCGGGTAAGGCTTCGCCTCCGGTACCCGAAACGGTACCCGTAATGGCGGTTTGCGCGTACAGGCGGCTGCTGTATACCAGCAAGGCAAATACCAGTACCGGGAAGAGAGCAGTAAAACTAGGCCAGCATCGTCCGGAACGAAAAACAACCAGCGTAGGAAAAAGCGGGAGTAATGGGTTTCTCATAGTTTACACCTATTGGTTAAAATTTTAAAAAATAATGGAATAAACGACTGACAGAAAACAACGGAGCCTCTTATCTGACTAAGAAAAACTGGAAGGATGGTATTACAATTTTTTTAATGATACAGGCTGTGTCATCAAATCAATCCGTAAATTTTTTATAATATTTTAACCTGAATGCCGGTAATAAGTTGCGCTATTGAGCAATTATTTGTGTGGAATACGGAATGTGGTACTTATACGGAATAGTTGGCTACTGGTGGCATAGTAACAATATAGAGTAAAGATTGCTTTGCAACGCTCAGAATGGTTGGTTAAAATAAGCAAGCGTTATCCCCAGGTACGTTGGTTTGAAGAACCGCCAAGCCCGCCTAGGCCCCAACAAGGCGAATAGTTGCTGCCGCTTAACTGCTGCTACAAGGGACCGGCTTTCCGCAAGAGGAAGGTATAATTGACCTGTTTTAAATACAAAAAGTTGCGGCCAGGACCTGGTGGCTAGTCGAAAATTTAAAATTTTAAATTATTCGGTAGGCCTGTAATGTATGCCGGCTTTAGTCGTCTTTAAAAGAGAACTGCTTTACAAGACTACTTAAACCTATCTTTAAATTAAAACGCACATGAAAAAAACAGGAATACTCGCGGCGCTAGGTATTATAATTATTACGACCGGTGGGGTAGTAGCGCACCGGCACGAGGAACAATTGCCAGGGAACAATCGGGCAGCTACCCAGTTATTTGAAAAGATCCCGGTTGATGAAACCCCGGATGGAAAAAACCAAACCTACAAAATCAAATTAGATAACAACAAAAACAACCAGGTGCAAATTGAGGTGTACCGGAGTTCGGTGGCGATCGTGGGGCATAATGCCGACGAAGTAATTATTGAAGCTCCGGACTATGAGGTGCCGGAACGGGCCGAAGGCTTGCGGTCTTTATTCAGCGAGGCAGAAGATAATACCAAATTGGGCCTGTCGGTAAACAAAGACAACAACATTTTAAAAATTGTGCAGGCCAACCGGCGCGGGGGCCACTACACCATTAAAGTGCCGAAAAACGTTGCGGTGGTGTATCACGAAAGCAGCCCGTTCGGGGGCAAATTTGAACTTACGGATACGGCTGGCGAAATAGATCTGGAACTGCACCACGCTGGCGCCACGCTTACCAACATCACCGGCCCGGTAAACGCCAATACCGTACACGGGCATCTGGATATTAAATTTGCCGAGCTGAACCAGGCCAAAAGCAGTTCTATTAAATCGGTGCACGGCCCCATCGATATTACCTTGCCCGGCAACACCAAAGCCGACCTGGAATTAGAAGCTAACCACGGCGAAATTTACACCGACTTTGATATTAGCCGGCCCAGCAACAGCAAAAATGGTTTACCCCAAATTGCCGGGGGAGGCACCATTAAAGGAAAAACCAATAATGGCGGCGTAGAAATGAACGTTTCGGCGGTACACAGTAATATTTACATCCGGAAGCAAAAGTAATGGAACGTAAAGCTGCTTATACCATGAAAATACTTTCGGCCCTGGTTGTATTGTGCGGTTTGTTTACGCGGCAATTACAAGCCCAACCCAAAATCATTGAGAAAACCATGGCGGTACCCGCCGATAAAAAAGTAGATCTGTAATTCGATTTTGGTAACAACATTAAAATTACCGCCTGGGACCGGAAAGATGCTTCAATTAAAATGACCTACCTGATTAACAACGGCCGCCTGAACGATGCCCTGCAGCCCACCTTTACGGCCGAAAACGGCGTGGCCCGCATTGATGTAACGTTTGATCGGGAAAAAATGAAAACCGGCCGGGCCGAAGATTGCCCCGATAGCCAGCGCAACCTAAATCATTACTACCAGGACGGCGTAGCAATATTTACCTGCCAGCAGATTGACTACGAAGTGTTTGTGCCCCGGGACGCGGATGTAACGGTAAAAAGTGTGCATTGCAGCATGGAGTTGCGGGGTTTAACCGGCCCGGTGCGCGCCAAGTCGGTGCATGGTTTTGTGGATATGAATTGGCCTGATAAAAAAGGGGCGGCAGTTACCTTAAAAACCGTGCACGGCGATGTATTTTCTAACCTGGCCATTCAGTTCTCCGGTAAAAAAGACGAGCAGCGGCTAAGCGGTTTGGTAAACGGCGGGGGCACCGCTATTAACCTGGAAACCATTCATAATAACGTGTATTTGCGCCAGCAAAAGTAGTCGGAACCTGGATTGATAGGATTAGGGGATTCTTGGATTTTTTGAACAGCTTTTAAGTCTTTTTTACACGTTACCGGTGCTGCCGGGCAACGGGAATGCAACTGCCGTTGTATAATAAAAGAGCACCTCCATTTTCTTTCAGCCAGCTTTTAACAGAAGCTGGGTTCACTAAATGGTTTTGGTGGGTGCGAATAAATTGGTGCGGCATTAACAACTCGGCATATTATTTAAGGGGCTGGGAAACTAAAATTTTCTCGCCGGTAGTTAACATAAAGTACGGGTAGGAACTATCGGCTTCGCAGCGGAAGCAGCCTTACTCAGGCTTCCTGATCTTCCGGGGAAATATTACCTACTTTAATTTTGGCCAGCATAAAGTTTTCCGCCGGAACGGGTTGGTTGTAATATCGCCGGAGGAGCGCTATTTGGCCTATGTGCGTGAGCATATCGGCTAAGGGGCCTTGCATAAGTTGCAAGGCCAACTCTAAATCCACGGAATGATTTTGCAAGGCTATATCGGTTTGTTGCAGCAAATCAAAAAACCGGGATGTTTCTTTGGCCTCTTCTACCGCCGCCGGTTTTTCCACGGTTTTATTTTCTATAGCGGCCCGGCAAAAACTTAAAACCGATGCCATGTGAAAGATGATTTCTGCTGGTGTGCGTACCCCGTGAAATGTTTGAAAACGCAGAAATTTTAAATCAGCGCTGTTTAAAGTTTTACTTAACCGGTAAGCAATGGTAGCCAGGGTATGCCGCAGGATGGTTTGAGTATCGGTCATTTTACGGTCGGAACTTTAATTTTATAAGGTTAGCGGAGTACCAGGATGATTGAATGGGCTAAGAATATAAGTACTTATTGGCTTACTTTTAGGAATATGAATGGTTTTAAGAAAAGGCTTTGTTGTGCACTCTTTTAAACCCCAGACTTCTTGGGCCAAAATTAATGAGTAAACCTAATTCCATCTGGTATGCTTCGCAGTAATTAATGGCTTGGGCTAGGTAAACATCTTCTAATCTTACCAGGGCTTTTAACTCTACCAGAATAATGTTTTCTACAAAGAAGTCTACTCTTCTGGTGCCAATTAATTCATTCCGGTAATAGATATTCATTTCTTTCTCCCGTTCAAAAGAAAGTCCGGTTAATTGCATTTCAATGGCTAAAGCTCTTTGGTAAATAACTTCCTGAAACCCGTTACCCAGCGTTCGATGTACCTGCATGGCACAGCCAATAATCTTCTTGGTAGTTTCTTCGTGTTTCATAATACGTCGGAACCTTGATTTATCGGATTAAGAGATTGTCCTGATTTTAAATTTAATTTTATTATACAATAATCAAGATTCTCTTAAAAATTTAAAATCGGGGTTCTATTACTTTTTCAGAATCATGGACATCCTTTAATCCTACGAATCAAGGTTTAAATTTTTAATCAGGCAAATGCTGTTTTCTACACCGGCGTATTGCCCATAATTAGGTATCTGGTTGTACCCCGATTTTTGATACAGCCGGATGGCTTCGGGTTGTTTTTTGCCGGTTTCCAGGATACAGCTCGCGTAGCCTAATTCATGAGCCCATTTTTCCAACGCTGCCAGAATAATGGCGGCAATTCCCTGACCGCGGTATTCTGGTAACACATACATTCTTTTTACTTCGGTAGTCTGATCGTCGTAGGCTTTTATGGCGCCGCAACCAACCGGCACCTCTTGTTGGTAAGCAACTACAGCGTGTTTTATTAAATTTATCTTATTGTACTGGGCATAAAAAGCATGCTCGGCGCCATCGCGGATGGCTAAGTCCTGGTCCAGTAAAGCAACTAATTTCTGAAAATCCGGATTGCTGGAATCAGTTCTAATGAAAGTGGTAGCGGCCATAAAGTAGTTAGTAAAAGTAATTGTAGCACGTATTCTTTATTACTCGCCATTATTTTTCAGCAGAATTTCCGGCACTTAAGTTAATGAAAATTAAGCTTTTCGGGCCGGGTTAGGTCTGTCAGAGAATAGGCGGCTAACAAGGGTAAAGCGTTGCGCTCTTGTTGGCTAAAGTAAGTATTTTTTAAATTTTTGATTGCCTGCGCCTATTAATAATTGTTGCGAACCTCCGGATAGTACGCTAACCGTTCTATTTTTAAAATTCTTCCTCGATTAGTTCTTTATTAATGGCGGCCCCGGTAAAAGTTCCGGATGCAACGGCACTGGCCACGGAGCGGGCAAACACTGAATTATCACCGCTGGCATACACGCCGGGTACAGTAGTTTTTTGAAACATATCAACTTTTAAGAAACCAGGCTCCGTTAATTCGCAGCCTAAGTCCTGGGGGATAGTACTGTGCTGCACCGTTTTAGGCCGGGCGTACATAGCGTTTAATTCTACTGCAGAATTGTTTTTTAAAATCACCTCTGTAATTTTACCCTGGTTGTGTTGCAAGCTTTGGATTTCCGTTTCGACTAGGGCGATGCGGTGTTCTGCTAGTTTAGCGGCTTGCGCTGGGGTTAGCGTAGATGGCCCGTTGGTGAAAAGTGTTAAATCTTGCGTCCAGTGCGCAATCATCCGGACGTATTCAAAGCCAGCGTCGCCGTTACCCAGAAGTCCGGTTTTTTGGTTTCTTACTTCGTAGCCGTGGCAATAAGGGCAGTGAATCACCGATATTCCCCAACATTCGGCAAAGCCCGGTATATCCGGCATAAGGTCTTTTAAACCCGTGGCAAACAACAATTTTTTAGCGGTAAAAGTATCTTTTCTTTCAGTAATAATTTCATAGCCACTTTCCGTTTTAGCACCCCTTATAGCCAGGCCCTTGTAAAACGAAACAGTATGGTAGCGAGCTACTTGTGCTTGGGCCGTAATCCGGATTTGCGCGGGCGTATTTCCGTCTTGGGTAATAAAGTTGTGCGAATGGGGTGTTTGCTGGTTGCAGGGCTTACCGCTATCTATAACTAATACGTGGCGCAAAGCGCGGCCCAAACTCATGGCGGCGGCTAACCCGGAGTAGCTGCCACCAATTATAATTACATCTAAGTTTTTAAAGTCTGTCATGTGTCTTAACTTTCAGAGTGAAATAACGAAAATGCCGCCAACCTTAGCGGGCAGTGCTGGAAATAGCCTGGTCTTTAGCCACAGATTGTGCATTTCTGATTGGCAAACTTAATATTATTTTTTATTATTGCAATTATGTTGCATTAACAATTTATGAAAAGAAGAAATACCCCGGCGAAACAAGCCGTATTGAACATTTTACATGGATCCGGAAAAGCTTTAAATCAGGAGGATATTGAGCAAGCAGTGAAAGGCCGCATGGACCGCGTAACGGTGTACCGCATTTTAAACAGCTTTTGCGAAGATGGTTACGTGCACAAAATTTTATCTGACGATGGCAAGCATTACTTTGCCCTCTGCACCAGCTGCGAAGAAAAAAAGCACTACCATAATCATTTTCATTTCCGGTGCTTAAAATGCCAGAAAGTAGAGTGCCTGAAAGAAGAAGTAGCCGTAAAAGTACCAGCCGGCTACCAACTCCAAAATGTAAATTGTTTATTAACCGGGTATTGCCAGGCTTGCGCGTAGCTGGGTAGTATTTAACAGGCGTGCGAGCTAAGCAAAGCCTACCTGAAATATAAACTAATCTTCTTTATTCCGGTCCTTCTGGAAGAATGTAACCCGTAAGTAACCGGTTAGATTCTTCCAGAAGGACCGGAATAGATGGGAAACATTATCGTTTTATTATTTTGACTAATACAGGGATGTTCTTTTGTTGGTAAGGGCTTCGCTCGAACGCACGTTATTTAGGTAATCATGTCCCAGAGCAAATCAAAAGTATCCTGAATAACTTTGTCTTGTTCGGGTTTGGCAAATTGCTTGCGCACGAGGTACTGGTTGATGCTAAAAACATGCCCGCTGATCAGCGTAAAAATAATTTCCACATCCAGTGGTTTGATAATTTTTTCGTGTATGGCTTTTTGTAAAAGCTCCCGCAGGGGTTGGTTATTTTTTTTAATTTCTTCTTCGGCAATTTGCTTTAAATACGGCGACGAGTTAAACTGCTCCATAAACCGGGACTCGGTTTTGTTTTTTAGAGCCCAGTTGAGCGAGGCGCTATAATATCCCCGCATAATGTCGTGAAAGGTTTCTTTGTGCTCGATTTCCACGGCAATATCTTGGGCCATTTTACCTTTTACGGCCAGGTACAAAGCTTTTACCAGGTCGTCTTTGGTGGGGTAAAAGTAAAATAGAGTGCCATTGGCAATACCAGCTTCGCGGGCAATTTTACTGGTAGGCGTGTTATGAAAACCATACTCCACAAAAAGGTGAAGCGCAGTTGTTAATAATTTTTCTTTTTTATCCATCCGGTAAACTGTATCTCGCCCGAACCAACTACAACCGCTTGCCAAGCCGGGTAAAATGGTAAAAATTTAAAAATTTCTTTTACTGGCTGATTAGAGTAATTGGCAACCCAACAACCAATAACGATCAACCAACAACTAATTAACGCCCAGCCACCACTGCGAAAATTGCTGCGTAGTATCTTTTAAGTTTACCTGTTCGCCGATAATGGGCGTAATAATTTTTAAATTTTCGGTTTTATTATCTTCCATCAAAAGTTTCAAAGGCTCGTCCCAGGCGTGCAGGCCCAACGCAAATTTGCCCGAGTGCACCGGAAAAATGCGTTTGGCTTTTAAGTCTTGGGCGGCCTGTAAAATCTGGCCCGGTAGCATATGTATGTATTTCCAGCTTTTGTTGTACTGCCCGTTTTCCAGAATTACCAGATCAAAAGGGCCAAATTTTTCTCCGATTTTGGCGAAGTGTTTGTCGTAGCCGCTGTCGCCGCCAATAAATAATTTCTGGGTGGGCGTACGCAGGACAAAAGAGGTCCAGAGCGCTTGATTTCTTTTAAGGCTGCGTCCCGAAAAATGCCGGGCCGGTACAGTATGCACGGTAAAGCCATTTCCCAGATCTATTTCTTCGTTCCAATCTTTTTCCATGATTTTAGATACATCGTAGCCCCAGTATTCCAGGTGTTCGCCGGTGCCCAAGCCGCAAATAACCTGCTTTACTTTGGGTTGCAATTTTACAATGGTTTTGTAGTCGAGGTGGTCGTAGTGGTCATGAGAAATAAGCAAGTAATCTATTTCCGGCAGGTCGTCGGGCGTATAGCGGTCGGTGCCTTTAAAAGCTTTCGTAGTAAAAGACACCGGCGACGCTGCACCACTTAAAACCGGATCTACTAAAAAGCGTGTGCCATCTATTTGCATAAAGTAAGAAGAATGCCCGAACCATACCAGCACATCCTGCTGGCTATCCAGCGTTAATAAGTTGGTTTTAGTAGAAGGTATAGAATCGGTGGGGGACACTCTTGCGTTTTTGCCAAAGAAAAATTCTTTACTTACCGAAAAATAGGTGGCCCCGTCGGTAAGGTCGGGCGTAACGCTTTCGTTCTGGAAGGCGCCGTTCCGGTAATTAGGCGATTTTTTAACGCGTTCCAGCCGGGCCCCGGAAGGTAATTTGCCAAATTGGGCTTGTTTTAAAAAAATAAAAGCACTCATTATTATTAAAAAGATAATACCCACCAGAATATACCAATATTTCATAACTGACTAATCAGTCAGTAAAAGTAAGAAAGTATTCTGAACGTGCAAGCATTTTTTTGGCAAGGCTGATTGCCGTTCTTTATGTAATAAAAATGCCCCTGCAATCCGGGATTACAAGGGCATATAAAGAGAAAAAATTTAAATTTTAACTAGGATTCAGGCGTTGGAAAGCGCTTTTTAATTCTTCAGGATTGGCTTTGACCAGGACTTCGCTAAAACTAAAAGTTAGTTCTGTTTTGCCGGCTTGTAATTGGTTAAAAATAGCTTGAATAAAATCGCTTACCGGCGGTGCGGCATCGTGCAGGCCTTTACCGCCTAAATCGGTGTTAAGCGCCGGCGGTATAATTTCGATTACTTCGATGTTTTTGGATTGAAGTAAGTATTGCAGCGATAAAGTAAACGAATGAAAAAAGGCCTTGGTAGCCGAATAAACCGGCACCTTGGTATACGGCACAAACGCTAAACCGCTGGTTACATTTATCACGGTGCTTAAAGCCTTTAAATTTAAAAAAAAGCGCTGTTAAGTGCAGCGGGGTCTCCATATTGGTAGCCAGTTCGGTTTTAGCTTTTTGGTAAAAGTCAGCGTCCGAAACTTGCATCCAATTTTGAATACCGGCGTTGTTAACCAGCACATTTACATCCGGATGATTTTCGGAAATCCACTCGTAGAGGGCTATACGTTCCTGCTATAGGGCTAAATCACAAACCCGGGTAATAACCCCCGGGAATTTTTCGGCTACTTCTTGGAGCGCACTTTCCCGGCGTCCGCAAATAATAACAGCATTATTTTCCTGAATAAATCTTTCGTAAGACCCAGGCCAATACCGCTGGCCCCTCCTGTTATTAAAATTTTGTTGTTGGCTACATGCATCTGTTTACCTTTTATTTTGTTAACCCAGCCGCCCGCTACTTTGTTGAGTAACTTTGCTTTTTAAGTTGATTTTGGGCGCCACTAAAGTTAAAATTTAGATTAAAACTATAATGGGGGCATTTAAAAGCAAAGTTAGTAACATCGGCGTAATGGTAAATATACCGGCCCCGGCTGCATCAAAATTTAAAAAAACGATCGGGTAATATGGCCGGAATGCACTTCCAAAACCTGGTAACTCTTTCCCGGAAAACCCATTAAAATGCCTCGTATCCTGTTGCGGGCTTTCCGGGGAACAGCAAATGGCTGTTTATAAAAGCTGTTAAAATTATCTAAATACTGTCGCATAGTTTTCTTTTTAGCCACCATGTTACTTATACCAGGGCCGCTATAATGGCTATATTGGTAATAAAGAGCAGCGGTTTAAATCCAAAATCAGCATAATAACGGGCCTATTTGCCTCCCTAATAAGTATAAAAGTAAGCGGAAACCTATAACTACTTTATCCCTTATGGCCTGCTTCGTTTTCATGGTTATTCCAGTAAGCGCAATAAAAACCAGCATTATCCGGGAAATTACATGTTTTACAATCTTCCTTTAACTCTAAAAGCTTGTTTAGGCTTCCGGCTGATAACTCGTGGAAATTACGCGGGAGTAGTTAAAATAATGCTGAGTTAAAATAATATATTGCGTACGCTGCTAGCATGCGGACTTCTTGAAAAGAGCAAAGTTAGCTATAAGAAGCAATACTTATTTAAGGTTATAATTCTGGAGCGAAAGTTAAAGAAATTTAAAATTTTTAAAATTCAGAGAATTTTTACGAGCAAGATTAATGAAAAGAAAAATGATACAAACTGCTGTTCTAGCTACTGCCTGCGTCTTTTTTATAGGGGCATCGGCTTACCACCAGAAGACTGAATCTGTACCTAAAAACAAACCCACCGAACCAGTTACCCTAAAGCTGCCCCCCGGTTTTAACGCTACTATTGTGGCCGATGATTTAGGGGCTGCCCGGCATTTGGTGGTCGGTAAGCAAGGCGATGTGTACGTGAAACTATCCCGGCTAAAAGACGGAAAAGGCCTGTACCATTTACACGACACCGATCAAGATGGCTTCCTGGATCAGCAAACCGGGATTGGCAGTTATCCTGGAACCGGTATTGCTTTGCACAACAATTACTTATATTCGGCTTCTAACACAGGGGTTTACCGGTACCAATTAAACGCGAAACAAGAAGTAATACAGCCGGAGCAGCCCGAAACCATTGTACGGGGTTTAGTAGCCAAAGCCCGCGATGTTTCTAAATCCATTACCCTGGATAAGCAAGGCAACCTGTACGTAACCGTGGGTTCTTATAACGATGCCTGCCGCGAAGAAGGAACCGGCCAAGGCATGATGCCTTGTCCGTTGTTAGATTCGGTAGCGGGCATCTGGCAGTTTAAAACCAGTAAAACGAACCAGAGCTACAGCGATGGCCTGCGTTACGCGACCGGGTTAAAAAACGTAGTGGGCCTGGACTGGAATACCCAAACCAATTCGTTGTTCGCGATGCAGCACGGCCGGGGGCAGTTTCATGACAAGTATCCGCAATATTATACCGCCGAACAGAGTACTATTTTACCCGCCGAAACCATGTTTGAAGTACCCAAAGGCGGGGATGGCGGTTGGCCTTACGTGTATTACGATCATCTGCAACAAAAGAAAATGCTGGCCCCCGAATACGGCGGCGATGGCAAGAAAACCGGTGGCGAAAAGGCTTTAGATCCGGTAGTCGCTTTTCCGGCGCACCTGGCGCCCAACGCGCTATTGTTTTACACGGGCAACCAGTTTCCGGCCCGGTATAAAAACGGCGCTTTTGTGACGCTACACGGTAAATCAGCGGAGTTGCAGAAAGGCTATCTGGTGGCTTTTGTACCGTTTAAGAACGGCAAACCAGCGGGTAAGTGGGAAATTTTTGCTGATAATTTTGCCGGCGTAGACCTGGTGCAGCCTACTGGTCCCATTCAGCACCGGCCCAGTGGGTTGGCTCAAGGGCCGGATGGCGCTTTGTACGTGTCCGATGATTTAAAAGGGACCATTTACCGCATAACTTACGGGAGCAAAGCCAGCGCCCGAAAATAGCGGATTGCTCAACTGTAGTTGTAAATAGGAGCAGCGTAAATAAAGCCTTCGACTTAAAATTTTAAAAAACAGGCCGTCCGGTAAACCCGAAAGCTGCCAAAATTTAAAAAAACAAACTTGCCCCGCCTGGATAAAAATATGACTTATCTGGGCGGGGCAGTTTTGTTTAATGTAAGAATTAACAGGCGATAAAATTTTTACTTTACGGAACCTGCGCCTTTCGTGGTTGAGCGAGTTTTTTTAAATTTCTGCCTGCCATCAGTCGCATTTAAGCTGAAATCTTCTGCTAGACTTTACCATTCGTAAATCGTTCGTTAATTAGATCAATTTGTACGGTTTGCCAGTTTGCGGTGGTATAGATGCGTTTGGGGATCCTTACGTTACTAAGGCCTTTTTTTATTAAAACGTTTGCCGGGGCTAGGATAAATCCGGGGGCGCAAAGTTAATGCGGTTCGGGTAGTATGCTGGGTTTCAGGTAAGCACGTCGGCGGGGGTATTATTTAACTGAGGTTAGTCCGTCAAGGTTAATACCTAATCAGTCGGAAAGTTTATAAATGTATTCTGCAATTTCTGCTTGTCGGGCATTAGCAAAGCCTTTATCCGTACCAATTTTTACAAAACCGTTTTTCTCTAATACCTTCTGGGAGCCATAATTGTCAAAAGCCACCCGTGCATGAATAGGTCTGGTTTTTTCTAGTTGCAAAAAGGTTTGCAGCGCCGCTGTGGCAATGCCCTGTCCCCAGTATTTCCGGTCGATCCAGTACGTTAATTCTGCGTCATGGTCCCTCATAAATTTGGCAATGCTTCCCACAATTTCCTGATTCACGCGGATGGTTTGCGACTGGATAGTTGGGTCAGCTATATGCTTTAGATACTTTGCCAGGTAAGCCGTTTTGTCGGTTGGGTCTTTCGGGGTGAAAGCGGCTAAATAATTGGCTTCCGGGTCCAGTTGAAATTGAAAAAATAGATTTAAATCTTCTTCTTGAGTTTTAGCCAGGGTAATACTTTGGGTAGTCATTATTGGGAAATCTTGTAGGCTTTTTTGATGTTAGGGTATTTTGCAGTAAATGCTAACGTAAAATGCTAAAAAGTTACTTTAATTATACTTTCTATAGTTAATTTATTACAGTTGCCATGGCTTGGGCAAACCGTACTGAAAACCCTAATTTGCCTTTTCAATGCGAATGTATTTCCATTTTTATCAAAATAGGGGCTATACCTAATTTCCCAATCGCCGCTCTCACTACTTTCTTTGAAACAGAATGGAAATTAGTAGGCAAGGATGATTTTTCTGAAAAGAAAGATTTTTTATTACAACTTGTAATTATTCCAGTAATTACCGCAATAACAATTATTTTCATTTTAAATCCTTGCGGTAGTCCTGCCGGCTTGTATCAACAACGTGCCAGGCTGTAGAGCATGGGGTTTATGCCTGGTTAAGTGGCGTTATTTTTTTCCTTTATTAGGGCTCTCTTTGGATGTAAAACACTCCATTCTCTCTCCATATTCTCGAATAAGCTTTCCAGTTGGTCACTTTGCGGAAGTGATTTCCAGTAACTGAAGTTGGCCTGAATAGCTACGGACTCTTCTTTGAGAAGTAAACTGAAGTTCCCGTTCTCCCAATCCAGCTTTACTGCCGATAGCTGCTGTTGCGCGGTTAAAGTTTTGAATCGGTCGGAGCTTTTAATGTTGCCGATGTATTTCTCTCCATAAAAAGCAGCCGTAACCTGTATTCCATCAATTATTCTGTTATTGAATTCTTCTAATTCTTCGGCCGGCACCCATAGTTCCCTGTGTATGTCTCCGCCGACAACCTGCTCCTCAAATTTCTCCAAATATGATTCATCCAGAGAGAATTCAGTCACAAATCCGCTGAATCCTGAATTGTCGTCCACAACGTTCCATTGGTAGCAAATCTGTGCGGCATATTCAAAGTTCAGGACTGGGTAGAATATTGGCTACCAGCTCAATCGGGGAGGAAATTTCTTTGAGTTGCTGGTGAGAATAAGCTCCAGTTCTTTTAATCCTACAGGTCGGTAAAGTTTCTTCAACTTATTACTCTTTAGCTTATAAATTGCCCCTAACGGACTTGTATATGCGAAGTCCGTAGCGGAGCAAGGATCTTGTATATACAGTGTTAGAGGGTGTTTTTATTTTTAGTATTCCTGGATAAGCACATTTGTCGGAATGTTCAGTCTTTTGTGGAGATTCCGTATCATTTCTAAAGTTAATTTCCTTTTTCTGTTTAACACTTCACTTACCCTACTCTTGAAGCCTAGCACTTCGGCTAGGTCTTTCTGCTTAATGCCGAGTTGCTCCATTCTGAACTTTACCGCCTCAATCGGGTCTGGTACTTCAATTGGGAAGTGTTCCTTCTCATAAGAGTCAATTAGGAAAGAAAGTACCTCTAGTTCGTCGCCCTCCGGTGCGTCCGGTTCAGCGCTAAATATTTCTTCCAGCCTTTGCAGGGCCACTTGGTAATCTTCTTCTGTTTTTATTAGCTTAACGTTCATTTCTTTTTACTTAAATTTTAGTAACGTCCACTTTATCGTATTCGGCGTGCGTCCCGATGAACCGAATCCATATTAAACCATACTTGTAGTTGATTCTGACGATTAACCTGTAGTTATTTCCCTTGATATTGAAGACCATTCTATTATCTTCTAAGATACTAGCGGAAGGATAGTCTTTCTTTATCTCGTTTGGCGACTGCCAGTTGGCCTGTTCTGCTTCATTATACCAAGCTTTTAGTTGCTGCTCACTATCGGCATGCTTTTCCCAGAAATCCCGCAGAGTTCGTTTTGCTATTACTCGCACATCTTTCTTTTAAAACTTAAATCTAAATAAAAAAGTTACCGTTCCGGTAACTTCAAGTGAAAACTTTATTTTAAATACCCGCTAACGGCCTCATGCACAATGTTAGGCGAGGTGCTTTTTTTGTCAGTTTTTGTGTTTGATAAGCTCCTTTATTCTTTAGCTGATCTTGACACAGTCTCAGACTTGTCATAGATGGTGAGAAGGTAAACTGTGACTTTGCCGTCTGTAGATTGTTCCACTGTTCCTACAATTTCGCCGTCAATGTGGGTAATCATCCTTGCACCGCCGCTTTTACCTTTTCCTTTGCTTTTGATGGAAAGCCTTATTTTGTAGGAGTCGCTTCCAAGAGGGGTGCCTAGTGGCGGTTTATCAGCAAGGGCTTTCTCAAGCGCCTTTAGGTCATCTACCAGAGACGGGTACTTCTTTATCAGGTATTTTGCGCGCTTACTGAAGTTACTGGTAACCCTAATCTCTGCTTTCATTCAGAAAATCGGACAGGCTTTGCAGTTTCTTCCTTAATTTGCGGGAATTGGCTACTTCTTTCAAAGCTTCTTGGATTCCAGTAAGTATCTGCACTTTGTTATGGAGTTTCTCATATCGCTGGTTCAGCTCTTCCCATTACTTATAAGGCACAACAACTGACTTCTTGTGCCCCTCATTGTCTATGATAAATTGAATTGGTATAGCCATGTTTCAATTTCTTTGCCTTATTCAAAGATATGATTTTTTACTTTACCAGTTTTAGCATCATGCCTAACGGTTAGGCTAAAATGCGTTTTAATGCTTTTTAGCCGTTGTTGGCGGACGTGCTTTTTAATCCAAGTCCAGCACAATTTTTATATTCTGCTTTATCTTATTTTTTACGGCATCATCCAACTGACCAATTCTATGTATAAGTCTAGAGTTGTCGATTGCTCTAATCTGGTCAATCATGATGTCATAATCCTCTTTCACGTTAACCGTTCCTTTAGTCAGATGAACTCTTAATATGTCGGATGCAGTCTGGACGTTTGTGGTAATGGGGCAAACAATTGTAGAAGGATGAGATTTGTTTAAAAGATCTGTCTGAATGATAACAACAGGTCGTATTTTTCCTGTTTCAGTTCCTATTTTTGGATTTAAATCAGCTATCCATAATTCAAACTGCTTAACCTTCATCTTCCAAGGCTTCAAATTCCGTTAATATCGAAAGAGATTCGCCCGCAACGAGCTTCGATTCCTGATCTATTTGTTTAGCCAAGAGCCTTCTTTTTTGAAGCTTATTATAGAACTCTAAAGCTTCATTTATATATCTGTTTCTGTTCTTATGGACTTTTGCTAGAATATCTTCCGTTTCCTGGAAAATAGTGTCTTCCAATTTTAATGATAAATTTTTCATAGTTGTCAGTTTGTACAAAAGTATATTCTTTTTGTATATACTGCAAGTCTTTCTTTTGTTCCTATGCCTGCCTGCTAACGGATTAGCTTTGCAGTGGCGAAGCTGCCGTATAGGTGTGGTTAGGTGGTGTTAATTTATTTTTAATTTTTCTCTGTATTCCCGTGACCATCTTGATTGTTGAAGAGTATCCCTGCCATGGTTCGTTAAAGAATCATATAGTAGATGCGTTTTGTTATTTTCTTTTGTAGCTTGTTCTATTATATAAGAAGCTTCCTGCTCATTTAAAAGCCATTTAGAAGCTAGCTTTTCATTAATCTTTTTAACATAAAATTCAGTGATGTCAAAGTGAGTTTGTTCGTGCTTTAATAAATATTTTTCAGCCAAATTCCTTAAGGTAGGACCTGTATTTTGAGGTTGCTCCATTACATATGAGTTATAAGGATCCATAATGGAGATTACGGTTCCTGCAGGATAGTTATAAGCTTTGTTTACTCTATATAGAATTTCAGTATCAATAATGGCCGAAAATACCTGATTGTCTTTTGGGGAGCCCTTAAAATCCTTCTTTTGTAAATTTGGGCTCCATCTGTTGTATTTTAAGTTTAAGTATGCCAATATAGAATTGTTAGGAATTATCATTAAAATTAAATCGAAGGCGATTAGCAATACTAAGGTTGTCTTCCACTTATCAGACTCAAATTTTAAAGAAAAAGCTTTATAAAAATAAATGCAAAGGCTTATCAATACAATGGAAAGGTAAATATTAAAGTAAGTAAAATATATCTTTAATGGGATAATTAAAACTAAGCAGATACAAAGTAGCATCAGGATACCATCTATATATTGCAGCATGCTGAAATATATTACACTCTTATTTAAGTAGATTATAGTATAAATGAGAGGAATCAATATGAATGTGACGAGACTAGGAGAAAGATGGAAGATTCTAAATATAAAATCTACTCCAAAAATTAAGACAAGTAATAATCTTACATGTTTAACTGCTTGTATGTTCATTATTTTAATAACACTTAACGTTTAATACATGCCAAGGGCTGAAGCAAAGCAAGGTTTTTGTATATACTAAACATTGGGTGAAGTTTTACTTTTCTTTTACAATTAGTCTATAATGCATTTGATTCCAATCTGAACTTAGTCCTTGCAGAAAAATTAGACTTCCGTACTCATCCATATTATTTTCTCTTTTTGACTTAATAATCCAGTTTCTATAAAAATCGTCATACTGTTCAGCACTTAAATATGGGAGTTTGTAAGAAGATAAGTCCCAATATTTGACGAATTCTGAATCATTTAAATCTTGGTTATAGACTTCATTAATCCCGATTAATTCTAACAATAATTTGAGTTCATTTTCATCATTCAGCATTATTGTTTGAAAATCTGGGTAATTTTCAACGAATTCTCCAATGTCTTGGAAATTGTCCAAATCTATTTTGTTACTTGCAAAGAAATTAAAATTCATAATTTTAAATGGCAGGTAACGTATTTGTGTAACTGACGGCCAAAGCTGGCGTTTACACCATGTTGGTAGATGTTTTTCTTAAACTTAATCATACTCATCATTGTCGGTGAGGGGGAATAAACTCCATTCCCAGTAATTTAATATTTCTTTTTCAAATACATCGTTGGAGTCGTGAAAATGATGGCAATGTGGTGCAGGGAACAAAAACTCTTCTTCTTTAAAATCTAACTTTTCAAGGATCTGTTTAAAAGCATTTATAGGTCCATATGCATAAATAACGTCGTGCTGGTCAAATATTAAAGTACCATTATTATTTGCTGTCCCTATCCAGAAATGATGTCTTGCGTCCGTTTCTAAAAATTCTTTAAAGTCAAGCAGAAAGTCAATAACCTCTTGTTTAGTTTCCAATAAAGGAGATTGGTAACGTCCATGCTCGTTTTTTAATCTGCTTACTACCAGAACATAAAGTATAAAGTAAGGCGGATTTAAACAGTCAAGAAAATCAAGTAAAAGACCAATCTGATTCTTTGAAGCTCCTATTTTCAGCCTTTCTGAATTTAGAGTTTCTTCTACTTCATAGATTTTGCCATAATCATGAATGGTTTCATTTTCTTGAGCGTCAAATGAGGTTAGTTTATTTTTCATAAATGACTACCAACGTCTCTGCTATGGTGCGTTTATGCACTATAGGTTTTGTTGGGCAAAGTGCTTCTTTACTTTATAATATTATCTATTTCTTTTTTTGAATCAACAAATTCACGATAACTCTTTTCAACTTCATCCATCTTCATTCCTATAATATTTCTGTTATCAATCGGTCGGAAGGATTTCTTAAATTCTGATAAGGCTTCACCTGACCATTTTTGGGCATTAGCTTTAAGAACCTTTGCTATCTTGCTGATGCCATATTCCTTAGAAGAAAGTTCAGCACCTAAACCTCGCCAATCTTCAACTTCATCCGATGAGAAGCATGTATTCATTAAACTTTCTAACTCAGTTGGCAGGTCAGTTCTTTTAAGAATGGATGGTGCCCTGTCTTCTTGATAGGGGTAGTATTCAACCCACTCCTTTTCTGTTGCCTTATCGTAGTAGTACTTAATCCAACCAGATTCATCAGTCCTTACTTCTGTAAGCTCCTTCTTGAATCTTTCTTTAACTACAGGTATGGTCACAAAGTACATTTTATAATTTCGGATTTTGCCCAACTTACTGCTAAATGCCAGTACTGGTGTTTATATCCACTTTGGCGAATAGCTATTGTTTTTTGTGTATTGTTGCTAATCAATTATGTAATGCATTTCAGCAATAGTACACCTTAAAAGCCAGGTGTGGTTACAGGAATTCGCATTTATTTAATGTTAATAATACTATATTTAAATTAATAATCTATCGAGCGGGCTAATTATTTTCCGAGTCCGTGTTGGGTCACATGGCGATAGATCTCAGTAGTCTTGGTATTCCGAGGCCCCGGCAGCGCCGGATAGGTATTTTTAAATTTCAGTGCGTAATAAATACCCGGTTGCTTGCCTGGAAAACGAAGCATTTTACTTGATTTTGGGAAAAGCCAAACGCGCGGCACCTAAATTTGAGCAGAATTTTTTTAAAATTCCAGCTTACTCGTTTGTGTTTAAAAAATTAAAAAAGCTGCTTCTCCGCTCATTTTAGACTGGCGGAGAAGCAGCTTTTTTAATTTTTTAAATTTTTACTTAGCAGCAGTATCCTGCAAGTAAAAATTTAATACTCTTTCCCGGAAAAGGTAATCATACTTGGCTTGTACCTGGTTACTCAGGGCTTTGTCGTAATTAGTTTTGGCCAGGTTTAAATCTACGTAGTGTACGCTGCCGCTTTCGAAGCGTTTTTGCGCGGCGTCGTAAGCTACTTTAGAGGCATTTACCTGGCGAGTAGCCGTTTTATAACGAATCTGGGCTGCTTCGAGGTTATTGTGCGCCAGCTCAATGTTCTGGCGCAGTTGCAAACGTACGTTTTCGGCGGCGTACTCGGCGGTTTTTTCCGTAATAAGCGCGTTACTCAGGCGTGCCCGGTTTTGCCAGCTGTTCAAAATAGGGATACTTAAATTAAGGCCGATGCTCTTGCGCATGTTAAATTGCAACTGGTCGAAATAGTAAAAGTTTTCCATGGCGCCGTTCGGTTCGGTTTTCGTGTTGATAATAGGCGTGCGCGTTCCGTTGATTAACACGAAATCCGTTTCGGAAGGTACTTCGCGGGTGGTGGAGCCGGTGCCATCGGCCACAAACCGGGAGGTTGGTACCGCACTGGAATAATTACTACCAATATAACCGCCCAAACTTAACATTGGCAATAAACTCGCGCGCGCGGCCCGTACCCCTCTGTTCGCGCTTTTTACCCGTAAGTCGGCGCCAATAATACCGGGTTGCATTTTTTCGGCAAGGGCTACCAGCTCGGCAGTACTTTGGGCATAAGGGTTAGTAGCGGGTACTTCGGTTGCCAAAGGCTGAATAGTAAACGCCGTAGTGGCCGGTAAGTTCAGCAACTGCAATAAATTAAGCCGGGCCGTTTTTAAATCGGTAGCGGCGGTTACCTGCTGCAACTCGTCCTGGGTAGCTTGCACTTCTAAATCGGCGAGGGTAGAGTTGGCCAGCGCGCCGGCATCTACCAGGTGTTTAGAACGCTCTACCTGTAAATTGGTATTTTTCAACTGGTTCTCCGCAATGGTTAGTAGCTCCTGACTGAACAATACCTGAAGATAGGCCAGCGTTACGTTTAAAGCAATGGTTTGCCGGGTTTGCTCTAGTTCGTAGCGGCTGGCTTTTAAGCCCAGATTACTTTGCTGCAACCGGTGTTGCAACTGCCCGCCGTTAAACAAAATTAAATCGGCGGACAGCGCAAAATTATTGGATTGAATTTGTTCGGTGGTCGGTTGGTTGGTAAATGGGTCAATGGACCGGCCGGTATTATAGGAATGTGAACCGGTAAACTGACTGATTGGTAAAAAGGCGGCTTTGGCCTGCGCGTTAATTACCCGGCTGGCCTGTAAATTTAATTCGCTTTGTTTTACCTGAATATTTTGCGCAATCGCCTGGTTAATGCACGAATCTAAAGACCATACGCGGGGAGTTTGCGCAGCCAATCTTCCGGTAGAGCAGAGCAGTAAAAAAACCAGAGTAAATGTTACAAGTTTAGACATAATAATAGCGGTTTGCTTAGTGGCTCGGTTAAAATAGATGGCCGGGTGCCGGTAGCCCTTAAACCCGATCTACTTTTAAAAAAGAATATACAATAAGATGCCATTTCAATAAATGCTTGTTTATCAGTAAATTAACAAGATTTATCATCCGGATACCTTTCCGGAATTGTCCGTTTCCGATACAAATTATTGTTCGCTTTTATAACACCCGGTAACTGACTAATCTGCAACGGAAAAAAAAGCGCATTAAAAAGCCAGACCCGTGCGGCAGGTCTGGCTTTTGGTTTAATTAAAATTTGTTAATCAAAAAAGTAACACTGGGCACCTGTTACTCATTCCGCAAAGCATTTACCGGGTTGCTGGAGGCTGCTTTTAAGGCGTGAAACGAAACCGTTAACAAAGCAATTAACAGGGCCAGCACCGTAGCCAAACCAAAAGTCCAGGCCGATAAGGAGGTGCGGTACGCAAAATCCTGGAGCCAGTGATGCATGCCGTACCAAGCAATTGGCCAGGCCAGCAGGTTCGCGAGCAGCACTAATTTTAAAAAATCGCGCGACAGCAGCGTAACAATGCCCGTTACCGAAGCGCCTAGTACTTTACGAATGCTGATTTCTTTGGCGCGTTGCTCCATGGCGAAAGAAGCCAAACCAAACAAGCCCAGGCAGGCAATTAAAATGGCAATGCCGGAAAAAATAGTAAACAAAGTGCCCAACTGCTGTTCGGTGGCGTACAAGCGGCCAAACTTTTCGTCCAGGAAAGTATATTCTAAGGGGCGGTGCGGTAGCAGTTTCTGCCAGGTAGCTTGCAGGTGCGCCAGACCGGCTGGTAATTGGTTGCCCGGTAATTTAAAGGAAAGATTGTTGTAGCCGTCGCTAGTGGGCATAAAAAAGATTAAAGGTTTGATTTTTTGGTGCAACGATTCAAAATGCGCGTCTTGTAGCACGCCTACCAGTTTTCCTTTGCGGTTGCCGTATTCGATGTTCCGGCCCAGGGCTTCCTGGGGGTTGGTAAAGCCCAGCATTTTAACGCCGGCTTCATTCAGCAAAAAAGCCAGAGAATCATCGGTGAGGTATTCCCGAGGATTAAAATTACGACCCGCTACAACTTTTAACTGGTAAGTATTTACAAAAGCATCATCTATGGCTAAGTACTGAAAAGAAACCGGCGAGGGAGCCAGGGAATCTTCTTTCTGAATCCGGACGGTACCCATGGAATTTAGCAAGCGGTCGGAGGGAACTCCCACGGAACGGGCCGCGGCAGCAACCTGGCCCGTGGCCAGTACTTCGTTCCGGAAAGCATTATAAGGCTCGGCCAGCTCGTTCGGAAAATTTACCGTAACCACATGCTCTTTGTTAAACCCCAAGGTTTGGTTGCGTAAAAAGTGCAATTGCTTGTATACCACCGCCGTGCATACCAATAAAATCACCGAGATAGCAAATTGCAGCACTACCAGCGTTTTACGCAGCGATACCGAATTGCGGCCAATAGTAAGTTTGCCTTTGAGTACTTTTACCGGCTGAAACGATGATAAAAACAAAGCCGGGTACGAACCCGCCAACAGCCCCACCAACAAGGCCAGCCCCACCAGCGCTAAAACCAGCCACCAGGTATTACCTAAGCCAAAGCTTATTTCCTGGCCAATAAATTTACTCAGGAGCGGTAAAAACAACCCCGTAAAGGCTACCGCCAATACCACCGCCAGTAAGGCAAATAACGTAGATTCGCTCAAAAACTGCCGGATTAAGGTAGATTGGGTAGCGCCCATTACTTTACGCAGGCCAATTTCTTTAGCCCGTAACGACGAACGGGCCGTAGATAAATTCATAAAATTAATGCACGCAATCAATAAAATAAACAAGGCCACCGCCGAGAACAAGTACACGTTGGTAATGTTGCCGTTGGGCTCCAGTTCGGAATCGAGGTGCGAGCGCAGGTGAATATCGGTGAGTTTTTGTAAAAACAGCTTAGTCCAGGACGAGGGTTTTACGGCATTACCCGGGTTGTCGGTCATGTGGCGATCGAGAAAAGCGGGGAACTGGGCTTCCAGGTTTTTGACCGGATAATTTGGCGGCAGGAGCAAATAAGTGGTAAAAGAATTATTGCCCCAATTGGTAAGTAAGTTTTGTTTACCGTAAATGGTGCTGTCTTCCAAGGTGGTAAACGAAACCAGAAAGTCGGGGTGCAAATGTGAATTTACCGGAAACGATTCGTACACGCCGGCTACTTTCACGTTAAACTGGTTGTTCAGGCGCAATACCTGCCCCATGGGATTTTGCTCCGGAAAATATTTCTTCGCCATTTTTTCGGTGAGCATAATAGCATAAGGCTCCGCTAGCGCTTTGTCGGGGTTGCCTTGTTGCACCGGCACCGTGAAAATTTTAAAAAATTCCGGCTCTGCGAAGAAAACCTCCTGCTCGTTAAATACCCGCTCCTGGTTTACCGCTAATAACGTGTTGGTTTGCAAAGTACGGGCGATTTGCTGGATATCCGGAAAATCGTTTTTTAACAGAGGCCCAAAGGGAGGCGCTACGCTCGCCAAATGTAAGTTTACGTTACCATCCGGGTCGGAGAAATTGCGGGTAACCCGGTAAATGCGGTCGGCATGTTGGTGGTAAGTATCGTAGCTTAGCTCTTGCCGGATGTACAAGGCAATGAGCAAACAACAGGTAAGGCCAACGGCTAAACCAAATAAATTTATAAAAGTAAAGCCACGGTGCCGCCGCATGTTGCGCCAGGCAATTTTAAAATAATTACGGAGCATAGGTATGATGTTAAAAGGGTTTACAGCTAAATAGAATTTGTGACTAGTGACGATTGGCAAACTCGCCTGTTTTTTAAAAATTTGGCTGGGGCAAGCTTGCGGCTTGTATTGTTAAGTGTCAAAGAAATCCCTATCGCGAGCGTCTACGCTCGTGATTATCATCGTCCGGCCTCTGGCCGGTTGGGAATGGCTGCTGAATTGCTTTAATCTAAGTCTATTGGCTCGCCCGGCCAGAGGCCTACTAGATTAGTAGACACGAGCGGTACGCGCGCGCCAGCGTCAACCTAATTCTAAATATCCTAACTGGCAGATGAGTTTCTTACTTTTTCTCCAGAAAAGCATCGTTGAATTTCTTGCCGCCTATTTGGGTGTATTTGAAATCTTTACCGCCGTTAAAAGCCAAACCTTGCACTTTCACGTCGTCGGAAAATTCGGTGTACTTAAAATTAGCAAAGCCGTTAAACTGCGTCCGTTCTAAATTGCTTTGGCCCCAAAATTTAGCGTACTTAAAATCAGCATCCCCGGTAAAAACGGCCTGACTGAAATTGGTACCCGCCGGAAAATGCACGTATTTAAAAACGGCGTTATCCGTAAACTTTACTCGGCCAAAATCCGGGGCTTGCGCAAATTTAGTGTACTTAAAAAAAGCTTCGTCGTTAAAGTGGCTACCGGCAAATGAAACTTCTTGCTTAAACTCCGAATATTTAAAAATAGCATCCTGCTGAAAAGTGCAGTTGTTAAAGCGTACTTCTTTGGCGAAATTAGTACTGTAAACCTCGCTATCGCCGTTATTATTTAAATTTATTCTACCCTGGTCTGGGTTAAAGTAAGCTAGTACTTTGCCCGTAAAGGTACAATTCGTAAAATTAAGCGGAGCCGTAACCGTACTAATGAATACTTTGTTCGGCTGCATCTCTTCCGGCTGCTCTTTCAGCTGTTTGTTGTTTAGTTGTGTCAGGTTCAGGTCGCCGGTAATTTCCACGTTTTTATAGCTAACGGCCTGCCCGCGGTTTATTTGCGCCATTACTTCGGAAGCGGCCACATTGGTTTGGGCTGCTACGCCGCCCGAAACAATAATAATCAACAAGAAGGCATACACTACATTTTTCATGGATTTGATTATTAAGTGAAATGGATCTGTTTTTCTAAAAAGGGTAACTGCATCTGCCGGAAAAGGTAACACGCATTTAAATATTATTTTACTCGTTGTCTGAACCTTGATTCGCGGGATTAAAGGCTTGAAGGATTATAGTTTATAGTTTATAGTTTATAGTTTATAGTTTATAGTTTATAGTTTATAGTTTATAGTTTATAGTTTATAGTTTATAGTTTATCTTATTTAATAGTAAAAATTTCTGGTCTCTAAATTATCAATCCGGGTAATCCAAAATCCGATGAATCAGGGGGCATTTACTCATTCCGCAGCGCCTCCACTGGATTTGCCAGGGCGGCTTTTATGGCCTGGTAACTGATGGTAAACAAGGCAAACAAAACAATGGCCACGGCCGGAAATAGAAAAAAGCTGGTATTAATGGGTATGTGCCGGGCATAGTTGGCGAGCCACTCGTGGATCAGCCACCAAGCTACGGGCCAGGCCACCAAGTTGGCCAGCAGCACCAGTTTCAGGAAGTCTTTGGCCAGCAAAGTTAAAATAGAAGCTACGGTTGCTCCCAGCACTTTGCGTACACCAATTTCTTTACTTCGTTGCACGGTAGCGTACGAAACCAGGCCAAACAAACCCAAACAAGCAATAAAAACCGCCAAGCCGGAAAATAAGCTAAACAACCGGCCAAATCGTTGGTCGGCTTCGTACTGTTTGGCAAAATGCGCATCCATAAAAAAATACTCAAACGGGTAGCCCGGGTACAGCTGTTCGTACTGGTGTTCTACTGCCGCAATGGTCTGGCTGATTTGGCCGGGGTTTACTTTAGCGGAGAAGTATTTTTGGTCGGTGAAGCGGAGTTCCAGAATAACCGGGGCAATCTCCTGCGCCACTGAATACTGGTGAAAATCTTTAATAACGCCAATGATTTGTTTTTCTCCCTCGTATTCTATTTTCTGGTTTAAGGCGGCCGCTGGATTTTTAAAACCAAGAATTTTAATCGCCGCTTCGCTTAAGATTAAGTTGTTTTTATCAGTACTAAAATCTTTTGAAAAATTACGGCCGGCCAAAATTTGCATGCCGTAAGCCGGAATAAAATCGGCATCGGTGTAAATGTGATTAAAAGAAAATCCAATATCGGCGGGTTTGCTACCCAAAGGGCCCACAGCGCCCAGAGTACTGTACATGTCGGTGTTAGGCACCGATGAAGAAAGGGTAGCCCGGGATACTGCGGGCAATGAAAGCAATTGATTTTTAAAAAAATTGGTGTTTTTACTAAAAACAGAATCCGCTACTTTTTGCTGGGGCACTTTTACTACCAGGAGCTGGTCCAGGTTCATGCCTAAATGGTATGCGCGCATAAATTGCATTTGCCGGTACACCGCGTACGTGCCGGATAAGAGTAAAACGGCTACCACAAATTGCAGCGTAATTAATCCTTTGCGGAGCGAAAAAGTACGGGCGGCGGCATGTCCTTTTCCTTTTAAGGCCGGCGCCGGCTGATAACCCGATAACACCAAAGCCGGATAAAGGCCCGATAAAAAAGAACTCAACGCCAATATACCGGCATAGGAAAGCCACAGCGCATAATCTGACCAGCTAAACACATAAAAGGGCTTGGCCACTAGGGCATTCAACCAAGGTCCTGCTACCTGCACTAAGGTAAACGCCAGTACTACGCCGGCCAGGTTCAGCAATACCGCCTCCACA
This sequence comes from Adhaeribacter pallidiroseus, assembly GCF_003340495.1. Taxonomy (NCBI): domain Bacteria; kingdom Pseudomonadati; phylum Bacteroidota; class Cytophagia; order Cytophagales; family Hymenobacteraceae; genus Adhaeribacter; species Adhaeribacter pallidiroseus. Next base: position 4,976,725 of record NZ_QASA01000001.1, on the reverse strand, counting down.
AAAAACTGCGTAGTTAACTGCCGCCGGAGCGCCCCAATTACTTTCCGGACGGCTACTTCTTTGGCCCGCTCCATGGCCCGGGCCGTAGCCAGGTTCACGTAGTTAATTAAAGCCAACAGCAAAATAAAAATCGCTACAAACAATAAAAGCTGCACTACCGCATAACTGCCGCTGGCTTCGGCCTCGTTCTTAACGGTAGAATGCAAATGAATATCCCGTAGGGGCTGCAGTGCAAAAGCAGTCCGGTTCGGGCCCACTCCTAAGCCGGATTCGGCGCCCCATATTTTGCCCAGGTACTTATCAATAAACGCCGGCAGCTTTATTTTTAAATTTTTTATATCGGCTCCCGGCGCCAGCAGAATGTAGGTTAAATGGTCCAGGCTATCCCAGCCGTTTAACCGGTCCGGGCCCAAATGGCTCGCCAAGGTAGGCACGGAAACCAGGAAATCCAGGGCAAGATGCGAGTTGGCCGGCAGATCGGCAAATACGCCGGTAACCGTTACATTTTGACTATAAAGCTTACTTTTTAAGGTAATAATTTTGCCTAACGGATCCTCCGACCCAAAGTATTTGCGGGCCATCGACTGCGACAAAATAACTTCGTTGGGAGCCGCCAGGGTTTGTTTGCTGCCGGGTTGCAATGGCAAGGAAAATATGGCTAAAAAGCCCGGATCCACAAAAAATAAATTAGGTTCGGTAAAGGAATGATTCTGGTAAGAAACCACGCTCCGCCGGAAACTTAAACGGGTAAACGCCTGTACTTCCGGAAATTCGGCTTTTAAGGCGGGCCCCAAACCTAAGAAAGAACCGGCATACTCCGTGGGTGTTCCTTCGCGGTAAAAGGTAGTGCCCACCCGGTAAATCTGTTTGCTTTTTTCGTGAAAAGTATCGTAGCTTAATTCGTACCGGACGTACTGTAAAATCAGTAAAAAAGCGGCCATGCCCATTGCCAGGCCCATTATATTAATCAAAGAAAATAGCTTATAACGCCGCAACGCCCGGTACGCTATTATAACATAATGATACAGCATCGTTTTAGGTTTTAGTCGGGGTCTCTAGTATTTCGGTATTTTGTCTGAACCTTAATTCGCCGAATTCAAAGATGAAAGGACTATGGTTTGCTTGGTATTGTCTTTTATCCGGTTTACAGAGGTTATTTTTTAAATTTTATTTATTAAGGTAATTCAAAAATTAAACAAATCGGGGTTCAAACATTTTATAAAGCCAGGTTATGCTTACTCCTCGCGCAAGGCTTCTACCGGGTTGGTTGTTTTTTTTAATTTTGACTAATTTTTTAAATTTTAACTAATTCGGGCGGCGTAGTTTACCGTTTGATAGGCTCCCTATTGGTCTGCTTTTATTACAATTGTTTTCCTATTTCCCAATGAAAACCAAAAGGGTCAGCAACTTTTCCTAATCTCCACCCAAAGTCCTCCCCAACCGGAAAGATTTCTTCGGCTCCTGCCCGAAGGGCTTGGCTAAAAACCAGATCCGGGTTATCAACCGTTAAAATAAATTTAATTGAATCACCAACGGAGTTTGTTGGCAAATCCTCGGTGGTATCTGCAGAGTGCCCACTTACCCAAAAAGCAGCACCATCTATAGAAAGTCCTAATACAAGACCTCCATCTGGTGAGTCCAGGCGATACGTTTCTAGGGCTCCGAATGCTTCCTGATAAAATTTTAAAGCTTTGGCACTATTCCGGACGGAAAGCCAGGGCTGAATAGAGGTTTTTATTTTTTTCATGCAACAGGCTGGAGTATAATATTCAAATAGAAGTACTTATGCTGAAACATAGTATTAATTATTAGCTGTACAGTAGCGCCCGTTAGTTTTTTATTAAACTGTCTGGCTATTAGCGTTTTATGCTGGAGGCGAGGTGGCGCAGTAGCGAGCAAGGTTATTGTTTTAAGTAGCTAGGCATTTTTTTAAAAATAACGACAGATTCAGCCGGCAATTGCAAGAACTTATGCCCGTGGTGAGGCAAAGCTTCTATTTTACCATTGCTGGATGATTATTCCTATTTGCTCGTCCATCAAAGCAAATTCTTTAGCGCCCCAAGGCCGTAACGTAATTCCATTCAGATTCGGATGCAGCAATTCGGGGTATTTAGCCTTTATTTTTTCGTATACCTCCTCAATATTATCCGTCACCAGCCTGAATTCAGGATGGTGTTCCGCCGCTAGTTGCTGGTTTTGGAATAAATTAATGCGCAAGTCACCTTTCTCCACTACACAAAAAGGTTGTTCAGCACTTAATTCCTCGTAGCCTACCGTAAATTCCAGGCAGTTAACAAAAGTTTTCAGACCACCGCTTATGTTCTTGTAAAATATGTTGGGAACCAGTTTAATGAAATTCATGGGTATTTTTTAACGTTCGTTCGAGCTAAGCAAAGCCTGCCTGAAATATAAGCTAATCTTCTTTATTCCGGTCATTCTGGATTAGAGTTATTCTGGAAGAATCTAATAGACGGGTAACATTACTGTTTTATCATTTTGGCTATACAGGGATATTCTTTTGTTGGTAAGGGCTTAGCTCGAACGCACATTATTTTAAGTTTTTATAGGCCAATTTTGCCTACCCGTATCAGGTGTAAGCAGCAGCGATACCACTAGCCGAACCGGAGGGGATCACAAAGCAGTTAGAAGTTTTACAAATGATAAAAAATGAAATAAATCATAGCCAGGTTAAAACCTGCGTGGCTAGCAATGGCACCCATTATAGAGCCTGTTTTTTTTCGGCACTGGATAAAAACCAAACTGGTGATAAACATTCCTAAAACCCAAAGTACAGAGGGAATTAACAAAAATTGCCACCTGCCAGCTATGTATACTATTCCAAAATGAGCTAAATGCGTGAAGGCAAATGCCAGGCTGTCCATTACAGTTGCTTTATTCTCTCCTAAACTGGCGCTGAAACTGGAATGCACAATTCCCCTAAAAAACAATTCTTCCCCTATCGGGCTAAAGCACATTCCGGTGGTAGCATAAATCAGGAAATAAATGAATTTATCATGCGCATTTAAGTCTGTAGCCAGTTTGTATGACTTTCCAATATACACGTACCAATTATGGATAGTATTGGTGTATAATGCATTGCCTAAAGCAAACATCAGGGCACTGATTAAAATACCAGCTAGAAAAGAATACAGTACCCAGGTAAAACTTGCTGGCTTGGTTATTCCTATTTTTGTGCGGCCTTTTTTAGATAATAAAATAAAAGGAACCAGGGCCGAAATAACCATAATAATGCCTATGTTGCCATAATTACCAGTTTGGTTGGCATTTAAAACCAGCCAAAACCTGGGGATACAGATAGCTATTAACAGCAGCAATCCCAATACCCAATTAAAGAAAAGTAATTTATTCCAATAAGATCGGAGTTCTGTAGAAATCACTCGTTTTTGATAAAATACTTTTCAGTTTTTTAATAATCGTAAATTGTTTCTGGAGAATTAAACCGAATGCTCCTCTCCATTCCATAGTGGTAAGTGGGCCTTTGTTTCTCTTTAAGATCCGATAGTACCTGTCCTGACTTCCCCGGCTCGCTTGTAATTGGCAACTATAATTCCGCTTGGGGTAGCAACACTTTCAACTAATGTAAAGGCTGCCGGTATTGGTCCATTATCAAACAACTTTTTGCCTTCACCAAGCGTCAGCGGGTAAATTTTGAGCCAGAGTTCGTCCACTAAATCATGCTTTAGCAGTAGCTGAACGAGCTGGCTACTGCCCCACACTTGAATGGCCGAACCGTTTGAGTTTTTAAGCTTTTCAATATCTGCCAGGCTACTAAAGAAAACAGAGTTTTTCCAACCTGACTTTTTTATGGTTTTAGATAGGACATATTTGGTGACATCATTAATACTGGGCCAATTAGCTGCATGTTGGGGCCAGTAGTTCTCCCAAATCTTAAATGTTTCTCTACCCAAAAGCAGGTCTGCCGGCTGCATTAGTTTTTGTATAACCTTATCCGATACGTCGTCGTTGTAGGGGGCTACCCAACCACCATATTTAAAACCGCCGGAAGTATCTTCCTCCGGTCCCCCCGGTGCTTGCATTACTCCGTCCAGCGTAATCATGGATATAACTATTATTTGTCTCATATTCTTTTATTTTCTGTTATTGTTTATTCTTCTAAAGCTATGGTAAATTTGGTTTTGTTCCGATACAAATTTCGCCAGGAATACGTAGCCGGATGGGGGGAGCATGCGACAATTGTAAGGCTAAAAGCGGCAGGATGAAGAGAAAAGTCAGTGGAGCGGGAATTGTTGTTATCATGCATAACTACTAACACTAATTATAATGCTTTATAACTGGTGTTAGCGGCTACTCTTATTTTTTAACATTGCGATAAAGGCGTCGCGATATTTTCTCAATTTACTTCTGTTTTGCAATGGAATTATAAATAATATAAACGGAAAAATTATCCAGCCAAAAGCAACAACAATAAAGGTATTCGTTTTTGCCCTAATTGCCAATCCAAATACTGTCCAGACAACCAGAAAGATGAATACTAAATAAATAGTGGCAACATAAGCTTCATTATAGGGGATTATCTCAATTTGAATTTCTGTACCGGTTTTTTTTATATTATCCTTTAGAGAAATTATAATTTTACCTGTTCCTTTCAATGGATTGAACATTGTCGGATTTACAGGTATTTCAAATTTATTTGTAGAAAGAACTTTGATTTTTTCAAAATCAGGAAGGTCGTCTATGAAGTAGTCTATAAAGCTTTTTCGCTTTGTTTTTCCTTTGTTTATTTTAGTAATAATCCTCTCCTTAGATTGCTCCAAATCATACTTTATTTCTTCATGATATTTTTTTAATACATTCATTTTATAAGTTAGCGGTAACTTATTCTTTGTCTATAAATCCCAATTTAATTAAATAGTATGTTAAAAATGCAGTTAAAATAATCTTGATAATTTCAGCAATTAATGAACCTGGGATTTCATAAAACTTAGCTTTTATTTTATCCCATAAAGTTTTATTAAATCCACTATCTTTATTTATGTCAAATTTATAAATGTGCTTTAAGTTATATGCTGCGCTTTCTTTTTCTTCAATGCTTCCAATCCATTTTCTACTAATTACATATTGTAAATCATTTAAATATCCTTCTCCATAGAATTGTTTGATATCATTTGTGTGTTCTTCGCATATGTATCCAAGTATAATATCAATTCTATCATCATACTTTTGCCTTGTAAAGTCAGCAATACATCCTCTAGTATCATTGTGGGAATCTAATTTTATCAATAATTGCTTATTAGTTAAAGTTGTATCATTTGGCAAAACTTGGGTATAAATTAAACAGGAATAAATACTGTGAAGTAAATATTCAAAAAGAGAAGGTGGGGATAAATGCCTATCCCAAATATCAGTTGTTATAATTGAAGGCTGATGATAGTCCGCATAAAAAAAGTAGTTATTATTGAAACTACTGGTAATAATTGAAATAAAGATGTCTGCAACTATTGAATTTTCTTTTACAAACTCGTTAACCTTTTGAGGACTAGTATTGTAATCTACAACCTCTTTTTCAAAAGGATAACTCGATACATCAGGAAAGCAAAACTCATAAGTACTCTGTATTTTATTCACGTATAGAATAAAGTACATAAATGCGTCCTTATCAAAGTTTGGTTTTGTTCCAAATATTATGGCTGCTTTCAACCTTTTCATTCTTTATATCTTTAAGTTACCGCTAACTCGTAGCTATACGGAACAACTCCGTTTACCGATCCAATACAGATGGCTAAACAAAGTGGTTTTAGGAGTTGATCTTGGGAATAGGAGTAGAGGTAAGTTCCGACATTACTCGCTTCGTAGGGCCTCTACTGGGTTGGCCACAGCGGCTTTTATGGCTTGAAAACTTACCGTGATTAAAGCAATAAGTAAAGCCGCTACTCCCGCCAATACAAAAAGATACCAGCTAATTTCGATGCGATAAACAAAGTTTTGCAACCAACGGTACATGCCGTACCACACCAGGGGCCAGGCCAGAATATTGGCTAGTACTACCAGTTTCAGGAAATCCTGGGAGAGCATGGCGGCAATGCTGTTCACCGAAGCACCCAGTATTTTGCGGATACCGATTTCTTTGGTGCGGGAATGAACGGTGTACATTACCAAACCTACTAAACCTAAACAACTAATAAGTATTGATAAGCCCGTGGCCCAGCTTAAAAGATGCGCGGTACGCTGTTCGGTTTGGTAAAAATGGGCTACTGCTTCGTCTACAAACTTGTAATCAAAATCTTCGTCAGGGTATATCTGGTGATACGCTTTTTGAATTTTACGAATCGCCTGTTGCCAGTTATTATTTCCGGCCATGTTTGGCTTTAATCTAACATGGAAAATATCGCCGTTATTGCCGCCCAACACCAGCGGCGTGATGGCAGCATGCATGGATTGTTCATGAAAATCCTGCATTACGCCCACAATAGGTAATTTTTTTTCGCCAAACCGGAGGTGCTGGCCAATGGCGTCCTCCGGGTTTTGAAAACCTAATAGCTTGGCATAAGTAGCATTTATCAGAAATTCCTGAATACTATCGCTGGCCAGGATGTTTCGGCCGGCTATTAACTTTATTTTAAAAACATGAATATAATTCGGGTCGCCCCAGCGTATCTGTACCGGTTCTTTTATTTCGGGTTTAGGGGAGTAAGCTATATGGGTGAAAGCGGGGCCATCCTCCATAGGAGCCAGAAAGCCGGTACTGGCTAATTCTACGGCGGGGATAGCGTTTATTTCGTTTAATAACTGCTGCCGGTGGGTAGTAACCGTATCGCGGGGCAAAAAGAAAGTAATAATGCCTTCTTTATTAAAGCCTAATTCGGTGTGTAAGGCGTAATTAATTTGTTTGCTCACGATTAAAGTAGCTACTACAAAAACTTGCGCAATGGCAAATTGCGAAATAGTTAAGGTTTTCCGGATCCATACTTGTTTGGTTTCGTTGCCCCTGATGAACGCTTGCGCTTTTAAAACTTTAATGGGTTGATAGCCCGATAAAACAAAGGCCGGATACAAGCCCGACAAGAAGCTTACCAGTACCGTGAGCAGAAATAAAAACAAAAACACATACGGTTGTCGCAACGACTGCCCCTGTAAACCTGCCGGAATGAAATCAGCGAATAATTTTAGCAGGGCGGGAGCTAAGCAAAAAGATACAAGAGCGGCCAGCAAGGTTAACAAAAAGGTTTCCCCCAGAAATTGCATGATCAATTGCTTTCGGGAACTGCCCATTGTTTTTCGGATGCCGATTTCTTTCGCGCGGCGGGCCGCATTAGCCGTGGTAAGATTAATGAAGTTGATACAAGCCAGCAACAATAAAAAGCCTGCCACCGCAAATAAACCGTACAAAACAGATTTAGGGACTACTCTTTGATTAAAACCAACGTATTCTTTGTTAAAGTGAAGATCACTTAAAGGTTGTAAATAGAAGCGTATGGTATTCGCCTTATCTTTATTAGCATCTTTGTTGTACTTGTTTAAAAGCAAAGCTAACTGGTGTTCTACGTTAGCGGCCTTAGTGTGGGGAGCCAGTTTCACGTACACCTGCGAATAAGCCATCCAGTCGTTCCAAACTTGCATCATAAAATTGTTCTGCAGGTGGGTTTGGGCAATGGTAGCGAACGAGATAAATTCTACGGCCTCGAAAGAAGTGGTATTATTTAAATCCTGCACAATACCCGAAATAGTGGCGGTAAAATCTTCATTGTATTTTATTTCTTTACCCAGCATGTCGGGCAGGTTTGCCGTCGGAAAATATTGTCTGGCCCGGCTCTCGGTGAGGACTACGGTAAACGGGTTTTTAAGCGCGCTAACTGGCGAGCCCGCTAGCCATTGGTGGGGCAGCAACGAAAAATACTGCGGATTGGTAAATACAATGCCGGTTTGTTTTTTTAAAACCAGCGGCTCCGCCGTTTTATCTCTCTGGATACTTACTTTGGCCGTAGCATCGCCCTGAAACTGCATGACGGGTACGGTTAATTCTAGGCCTGTGGTTTCCTGTGGCAGAACCTGGCTTAAAGGGCCGGGAACGGCGGCGCTATGGCTTTCGTCGCCGTTAAATTTTAAATTCATAACCACCCGGTACACCCGATCGGCATTGGGTACGGAGGTATCGTAACTAAACTCGTAATGCGCAATCAAGAAAATAATCAACGAAGCACTGATGCCAATAGATAGGCCCAATACATTTATTGCCGTAAAGGTTTTGTTGCGGATAAATATTCTGAATGCTGTTTTAAGGTAATTCTGGATCATACCGGTAGATTTTAAAGATTCGTTGCGATCAGGTTCAGGAACTGATCGTACCCTCACGTAAATGGATTAGATATTTTGTTTTAGCTCTTTGCCTGGCAAGGTGCATTTTTCAGGTTTAGCCGGTCGGGTTCTAAATTTATTCCCGTCGTAGGGCCTCTACCGGGTTGGCAATAGCCGCTTTAACCGCCTGAAAGCTTACGGTTACTAAAGCAATCATTAAAGCTCCCAGACCGGCCACGGCAAACATCCACCAGCCAATCGGAATGCGGTATTCAAAGTCCTGCAGCCAACGTTGCATTACCCACCAGGCCAGGGGCCAGGCCAGCACATTGGCCAGCAAAACCAGCTTCAGAAAATCTTTGGAAAGTAAGGTTACAATATTGGTGAGCGAGGCACCCAGTACTTTGCGAATGCCGATTTCTTTGGTTTTTTGCACCGCCACGAACGATACCAGGCCGTACAAGCCCAGGCAGCCAATAAAAATAGCAATACCGGCAAAAATTTTAAATAAAGCAGCTAGTTTGGTTTCGCCTTCGTAGAATTCGGCCAGACGCTCATCGAGGAAATTCGCCTCGTACACGTACTCCGGAAAGGTCTCGTTCCAAATCTGCGCAATGGTACGCGTGGTTTCTTTTATGTTGGCGCTCGTGGATTTTAGTTTTAAGGCTACCTGCCGGTAACTGCTTTTGTTGGCCAGGATGGCAATGGGCGCAATCGGGTCGCGTAGCGATAGATTATGAAAGTCTTGTACCACGCCTACTACCGGAAAATTTCGGTCGTTAATCCGGATGGTCTGGCCAATAGCGTCCTGGGCATTCTTTACGCCAACCTGCCGGAGTAATTTTTCGTTTACCACGGCTTCGCGGGCCGTATCGCTGGGAAAATAAATGCGGCCGGCCACTAACCGTAATTGAAAAGTAGAGAAATAATCCACATCGCCGGCTTTTAAGCTAACCGGGAATTTTGCATCTTCGGACGCCTTGCCAAACCGGAAATTAGTCATGGAATTGCTGCCGGCGGCTGGGGCAGCGGAGTGCAGGCTTACCTGCTGGACGGCGGGCAAAGCCGTAAACCGGTTTTTTAAAATTTGCAGTTTCTGCTGACTGACACTGTCTTCGGGCACACTTACCAGTAATACCGCTTCTTTGTTAAAACCTAAATCCTTGCTCCGTACATAATCCATTTGCGTAATGGCAATAAGCGTAGCAATAATGAGGACCTGCGAAATAGAAAATTGCATGACTACCAAAGCTTTGCGTAACGAAATGCCACCTACGGTTTGCAAGGTCATTTTGCTTTTTAAAGCCTGTACCGGCTGAAAACCCGATAAAATTAGCGCCGGGTAAAAACCCGAAAGCACTGTAACCAGCAAAATCAGGAGAATTAAAAAGCCGGCTACTTCTAAAGAAAAGGACAGCTGAAAATCTTCGGGAAGGTTAGAAATGGAACGCACCAGGGGCAGCACAGCCATTACTAATAACACCGCTACAAATACCGCCAGCAGTACAATAAAGAAAGTTTCGCCGAGGAATTGCCCGATTAAATGCCCGCGGTTGCTGCCCAGCACTTTGCGGATGCCGGTTTCTTTGGCCCGGCCCACGGCCTGCGCTGTAGCCAGGTTCACGAAATTAATGCAGGCAATCACCAGAATAAAGGCCCCGATCAGCACCAGCGACAAAATAGTGGGCTTGCTGATGCTGCGGTACGTCATGGGGGGATAATGGGTATTAAAATGCAGATCCGATAAGGGTTGCAGTTTGTAAATATGATTCCGGTCGTCGGGGTTGTGTTTTTTAAGAAAAGAAATTAACGACTGATCAAATTGCGCTTGGGAGGTGTTGGGGGGTAATACCAGATAACTTTGCGTGCTGCTCCAGACACTGCCCCAGTTGCTAAATTCGCCGGCATCAATAAATTGGCGCAGGGTGGGAAATGAAACAACCAAACGAAAAGGAAAATCAGTATTATCGGGCAAATCCTGTAAAACGCCGCCTACCTGCAGCAATTGTTTGTTATCGAGCTTAATGAATTTACCTAAAGCTTTTTGCCACGAACCAAAATATTTTTCGGCAATCGAACGGGTGAGCGCTACGGTATTGGGCTCGCCTAAAAATTTCCGCGGATCGCCGGCCAGCCAGGGGTAATCAAAAATTTGAAAAAACTCGGGTTCGGCGAACATAACGCCTAGTTCTTCCTTAAACTTTTCAGCAATTGCTCCTTGCTCATCTAAAATGGTAATCTGCGAATTATAACCCTCGAACACCGTAGTCACTTTCTCTAACTGCGGATAATCGGTTTTTAAGGCAGGCACAAACGGGAAAGGTACGCCCACCTGGTAATCTTTGCCGGCTTCGTGGGTAAACTCGTTTACCACGCGGTAAGTGCGGTCGCGTTTTTGATGAAACGTATCGAAGCTCAACTCAAAACGCACGATTAAAAAGATCAGCAAAGCCACGGCTACCCCCACCGATAAACCGGCAATGTTCAGCAGCGAAAAAGCTTTGTGCCGCAGTAAATTCCGGAAAGCAATTTTAAAGTAATTAAGCCACATAGTTTTAGTCGATAAGGACTGGTCGATAGACCACCGTATTTTTTAAATTATAACTTATTCATTCCGCAACGCCTCCACCGGGTTAGCAATAGCGGCTTTTATAGCCTGAAAACTAATGGTGAGCACCGCAATAAAGAGCGCCAGCAATGTAGCCAGCCCAAATGTAGACCACGAGATAGAGGTTCGGTAGGCAAAGTCCTGCAGCCAGCGGTGCATGCCGTGCCAGGCAATGGGCCAGGCTAACAGGTTCGCTAACAATACTAATTTTAAAAAATCTTTCGAGAGCAGGGCCACAATGCTGCTCACGGAGGCGCCCAGTACCTTGCGGATGCCGATTTCTTTAGTGCGCTGCTCAGTGGCAAACGTAGCCAGGCCAAACAAACCCAAACAAGCAATTAAAATAGCCATGCCGGCAAATAAGGTAAATAATAATCCCTGGCGCTGTTCGGCTGCATAGAGCTGGCCAAATGTCTGGTCCAGAAAAGCGTATTCCAACGGATAATCCGGTAGGAACTGTTTCCAGGTTTTTTCCAGTAGAGTTATTCCGGCTTTTAAATCGGTGCCCGATAATTTCACCGATAAGTGCCGGAATTCAGCAGCCGGCGGAATCATAAACAGAATGGGCTTAATTTTCTGGTGCATCGATTCGAAGTGGAAATCCGGCAATACGCCTACAATCTTAGCCCTTCGGTCGCCGTAATCCAGGGTACTTCCTAGGGCTTGCTGCGGCGTTTTAAAGCCTAATGCTTTTACCCCTGATTCGTTCAGCAGAAAAGCCTTGGTGCTATCCGTAGGATACGCCTCGGAAAAGTTGCGGCCCGCCACAACCTTAATTTTATAAGTCGGCACGAAATAAGAGTCGATGCCCAAAAATTCAAACGATTGGGAAGCTTCCTTGTACGTACCACCGGATTCAACGCCCATTTCGCCCCAGGAATTTAATAAACGCTCGGAAGGCGCTTCGATGGAACGCGCCACTTGCGTAACAGCATTATTGGCTAAGAGTTCGTTCCGGAAAGCTTGGTAACGCGGGGATAAGGATGGAATGTAAGGGAGTGTAACAATATAATCTTTATTTAAACCCAAAGCCTTAGTGTGCAGATAGCCTAATTGTTTATACACCACCGCCGTGCTTACTACCAATACTACCGAAATAGTGAATTGCAGCACTACCAAAGCTTTGCGCAGCGATACGGTGCCATGGAGATGAACAATTTTACCTTTTAAAACTTTTACCGGCTGAAACGAGGATAAATACAAAGCCGGATATGAACCAGCTACCAAACCAACCAGTACCGCTAACCCCAGTACTACCCCGCCGGCCAGCCAACCGTTTGCCGGGTTAAAAATTAGTTCTTTACCGGTCAAGTGATTCATCAGCGGCAAAGCCAGATCGGTAAACACGGCTGCCAGCAGTACCGCAATACCTGCAAACAGCAGCGACTCGCTTAAAAACTGCACAATGAGCTTGCTCTGGTTGGCGCCCATTACTTTACGCACCCCAATTTCTTTCGCACGCAGCGACGAGCGGGCTGTAGATAAATTCATGAAATTGATGCAGGCAATGAGCAATATAAACAGCGCAATTACTCCAAATAAATACACTTGCTTGCTATCACCGTTCGCTTCCAGTTCCGTATCGAGGTGAGAATGTAAATGAATAGCGGTAAGTTTTTGCAAAAACAGGTTGTTGTACGACGAAGGACGGGTATTCTGGTATTCAATGTGCCGGTCGAGGAAGGCCGGCAGTTGGGCGCTGATAGAAGCTACGTTGTATTTGGGGGGAACCAACACGTAAGTGGTAAATCGGTTTATGCTAAAATTAGCCAGGTTTTCCCGGCCAAAAAGAATGCTATCCTGCAGGGTGCTAAACGAAACCAGGAAATTGGGGTGAAAATGAGAATTTACCGGAAAGTCTTTAAATACACCGGTAACTTTTAACGTAACTTTATTATCTAAGCGGATAAGCTGATCAATAGGGTTTTGCTTTGGAAAATACTTGGTAACTAGCTTTTCGGTGAGCAGAATGGTATTTGGTTCGCTTAGAGCTGTTTGCGCATGACCGCTGCGGAGCGACACGGTAAAAATTTTAAAAAAAGAAGGTTCCGCAAAAAATACATTCTCTTCGGTAAAGAATTTCTGCGGATTAACGGCTATTACTGCTTTATGCTGCAACAAGCGGGTAACTTCTTCTACCGCCGGAAAATCGTTTTTAAGCAAAGGGGCAAAGGGTGGGGCAATATTGGCTAATTGTACCCCGGGCATCCCATCTTCACCGGTAAAGTAGCGCCCCACCCGGTAAATGCGATCCGCATGGGCATGAAACCGATCGTAGCTTAATTCCTGAAGAATAAACAGGGCAATCAGCAAGCAACACGCTAAACCCACGGCCAACCCAAAGATGTTAATGAACGAAAACAACTTGTGCCGTAACAAATTCCGGATAGCAATTTTAAAATAATTGAGTAGCATGGCCGAAGCAGTTTAGGTTACCGGTACTATTTAGCGTGTAATAAAAATGCCATGATTATAACTATTTAATTTTTAAGGATTTAACTAGGTGTCGGCGCAATTAAAATTTAAAAATGTCCGGTTTTGATACAATAGTTTGTCCGGTTCCGGAACAGGCAGGGCATGGGCTGGTATAGGTAGTGCTGGAGCGGCAAATTATATTTTTTTATTTACTAAATGTAAAGAGGCGTATTCTTGCCATCAGCTATCCAGAGAAGAGATTTTTGCTAGAATTTTTAAAGAGCTGGTTCTTGTAAGTTTCCCGAACTAACTAATAGTAACTAACCCTGCGCGGTTATTGTATTTGTCTTCTGCAGTGTTATATTACCCGAAACTTATAACCAGCAATGCGACTTCTCTTAATTTTACTTTTTATTTCCTGTCACTTTTTCGTACTGGCCCAAAGTAGTAGCAACAACTTGTTAAAACAACAAAGATTGGAAGAGGTGACCATTATCCGCACGGCTTTTCAGCAATTGCACCCGGGATTATACCGGTACCATACAAAAGCCCAGTTAGAGCAGGATTTTGAAAAATTAGCGCGACAAGCCATGACTGCGACGGACAAACAATATTTTATTTTGCTATCGCAATTAGCCTCAAACCTAAAATGCGGGCATACGTATCTTAACCCCTGGAATCAGCAAAGTGCCGCTAAAAAAGCAATCTTTTCCGAAACTGTTTTTCCCTTGTTATTTCAGGTAATCGAAAGAAAATTAATTGTGGCTGCTAATCTTGCCGCTGATAAAATCATCCAACCCGGCGACGAAATCACGGCTATTAACGGAATTACTACCAAGAGAATCATGGATAGTTTATTAACGGTGAGCCGGGCCGACGGTAATAATACTTTAAATAAAAAACTAAATAACCTGAATGTATTGCCCCCGGATGTGGATAGCAGCGCCTACACCTTGTTTGATGTCTTTTTCCCTTTGTTCTTTCCGGAAAGCTTTAATGCCGCAACTTTTACGGTGGAAGTAATTAAGCCGAATAAAAAACGTAAAAAAGCGACCATCAAAGCCCTCACTAAAAAAGAACGGCACGCCACTTACGTAGCCCGGTACGGGGCACTTCCGGCAGGGGAAAAAAGCTGGCAATTTAAATTTTTAGACTCCTCCATTGCCTATTTTAAAATCGGAAATTTTGTTACCTGGTCGTGGAAAAAAGATTATAAAAATACCTGGATAGCCTGTTTACGGAGTTGCAAAACTCCTCCGCGAAAAACCTGATTATTGATGTGCGGGGCAATGAAGGCGGCGATGATGATACCCGGAACGAATTACTGTCTTACCTGATCCGGCAACCTTTTGGCTGCGCTAACCCGGAGCAGAAAATTTACCGGTACCTGCGCGTGCCTAATCCGCTTTTGCCTTACCTGCAAACCTGGAACGAGGATTTTAAAAAACCGAAAGATTCTTTGCAGTACGTATCATTTGCCGATAACTTGTACAAACCCAAAGCGGCCAATTGCAGCAGCATCGAACCAAAACCGAAGGCCTTTACCGGTAAAGTGTACGTGTTAATTGATGCCAAAAATAGTTCTACTACCTTTACCATGGCCGATTTGCTGCAAACCACGCAAGCAGCCACTTTAATCGGCGAGAAGACCGGCGGCACCAAACAAGGTTTAAACGGTAGTCAGTTTTTCTTTTTGCATTTACCGTATTCGCACCTGGAAATAGATATTCCGCTCGTCTGGCAAGCACCCACTAGGCCCCGAACCGACTGCGGCGTTATTCCGGATCACGAAGTACTAACCATTCCCGCCGACTTGCTACATAACAATGACCGCCAATTAAATTATACCTTATCGTTAATAAAGAATAGGGAAGATGACCATAGATGACCATCATTGAAATTCAGGCTTAGAAACTAATTTTACAAGATGAATAATTTAAAAAATAAACGAATTGCGATAATTCAATAATCGCGTAAACCAGGGTTCGGAGATCACTCATTCCGCAAAGCTTTCACCGGCTTAGTAAACGCCGCCCGAAAAGTCTGGTAACTAATGGTAAGTACCGCAATGCAAACGGTCAGTATGCCGGCCACTATAAATACATCCCAGGTAATCGCAACGCGGTACTCGTAATCTTGCAGCCAGGTTTGCATGCCGTACCAGGCAATGGGCACCGCAATAATCAGGGCCGTTAATACTAATTTTAAAAAATTCTGGGTAAGCAACCGGAAAATATGAAACGTAGAGGCCCCCAGTACCAACCGAATACTGATTTCTTTGCTGCGTTGCTCCACCATATACGCCGACAAAGCAAATAAACCCAAACAAGCCACAATAATAGCCAGTACCGCGAAACTGCTAAATATCTGGCCCATGCGTTCCACCTCTTCGTACATGCGGGCATACGACTCGTCGAGGAAGCTAAAGCGGATAGGTTGATGCGGCGCTACTCTTTTCCAAACAGTAGTTAGGTCCTGCACCAGCTTGGCCATTTGGGGGGTATTTACTTTAACTGCCACAACCGACGGACTATTGCCCAAGGTCAGGCAAATTGGTTCTATTTCTCGTTTGAAAGTTTCATAATGAAAGTCTTCAACTACCCCGATTATCGTCCAGGTTTGGCCACCGTTGGTAATGCGCTGGCCAATGGGCTGCGCAAAATTAAATTTCTGCACCAGCGCCTGGTTCACAACTACTGCCTGAGAATCGGAAGCCAGATCCTGGGAAAAGTCTCGACCCACGGTCATTTTCATGCCTAAGGTTTTCACGTACTCCTGGTCAACTACCCATAATTGGCCATCTACTGCTTTTTCTACCACCGTTTTTCCTTCTTCCCAAAAAGGATTACCGTTGCGGTTGGTACCCGAAATAGGCAAGTAATCGCTGATGCTGACATTTTTCACTTCGGGTAAACGCAAGAGTTCTGTTTTTAAAGTTTTTACCTTTTTACCTAAAGTATTAGTTCCTTGCAATAAGATTACCTGGTCTTTCTCAAAACCGATTTCCTTGTGCAGGATGTAGTTCATTTGCCGGTAAATAATAAAAGTGCCGACTATCAGAACGATGGAAGTAGTAAATTGAAAAACTACCAAAAAACTGCGGGTGCCGGAGCTTTTGCTGCCGCGGCTAACAGCCCCTTTTAACACGCTCACTGGTTGAAAAGCCGACAAGTAAAAAGCTGGATACACCCCTGCTACTACTCCAATAATAGAAGCAGCGGCTAGTAAAGTGGGTAGTAACCACCAAGCCCGCCACGGAATAACTAACGTTTTAGCGGCGAGTTGATTAAAGTAAGGCAGTAAGAGCCAGGCCAGGAACAGTCCTACCCCAAAGGAGATAACGCTGTATAACAGCGATTCGGTTAAGAATTGTTTGATTAAGCTGCTCCGGTAAGAACCCAGCACTTTGCGCAAACCTACTTCTTTGGCCCGGTTCGCCGATTTAGCCGTAGAAAGATTAATGAAGTTAATGCACGCAATAATTAAAATAAAGGCGGCAATAGCGCCAAACAAATACACAAACCGCACATCGCCGTATTTGGTCCAGGAATCCGGGATGCCGTCATACTTCAGGTGAATATCACGTAAGGCCTGCAATTGAAATACGGTGTTTTTAGCGGATATTAAAGCCTCGGCATTGCCCTCGGCTTGCAGAATGGGCACCACGTGCCTTTCCAGGATGCGGGTTAACTTTTTTTCCAATTGCAGCGCATCTGCTCCCGGGCGCAGCAAAATATAAGTGATATAATTCTTATTCCGCCAGCTAGTTTGTTCGCCGGGAAAAAGCTCTACTCCTTGCAGAGTCAGCAGAAAGTCATATTGCAAGTGGGAAGTGGCAGGCATATCTTGCATGACCGCGCCTATTTTATAAGGCTTTTGGACGTTATCATTTAAAATTAGCGTTTTACCTACCGGATTTTCGTGGGGGAAGAACTTATCGGCTTTTCTTTGGGAGATAATGATTGTATTCGGTTCGGCCAGTGCCTGTTTGGCGTTCCCGTAGATCATGGGCAACCGGAGAATGTCTACTAGTTCCTGATCGGCGTAGGTAATGCCTTCTTCGTAGGAGTTATTCGGTTGGTCGGCACGCCTGATCTCGGCACTGCCGGCCCCAAAAAGAGAACTGGCATTTAGACGCCCCGCTTTCTCAATTTCGGGAAAATCTTCTTTTAGAGTTTTGGCAAAGGGAGCCGGAAAATGAACCCCTTTTTCATAAGCTCCCGGGTCGTTGTATTCAACAATAGTCCGGTAAATTCGGTCGGCGTTGGGAATATGGCGGTCATAGCTGAGTTCCTCCTGGATGTACAAAGAAATTAAAAAACACGCCGCAATACCTAAGGCAAAACCGCCCACTTTAATGGCCGCATACATTTTCTGTTTGACCAAATAGCGCCAAGCAGTTATAAAATAGTTTTTCAACATAGCCGTACGTACAAAAAATTTAAAAATTGATATTTCTTACTCATCGCGCAAGGCGTTTACCGGATTAGCAATGGCTACTTTTACGGCCTGAAAACTTACCGTTATAATAGCGATTACCAGAGCTATAATGCCAGCCGCAATAAATATAAATGCATTTAATTCGGTGCGGTAAGTAAACTCCTGCAGCCATTTATGCATGGCCCAATAAGCCAACGGCCAAGCCAATACATTGGCCAGCAGCACTAATTTTAAAAAATCTTTCGAGAGCAAGGCTACTACCCCGCTCACCGAAGCGCCCAGTACTTTCCGGATGCCTACTTCTTTCCGGCGTTGCTCCGTTGAATAAAGTGCCAAGCCAAATAAACCCAGGCAGGCAATACAAATGGCCAGCGTAGCAAACAGGGTAAACAATACGGCTTGCTTCTGCTCATTTTTATACAGTTTATCAAAGTCCTGATCCAGGAAAGTAAACTCAAAAGGGTATTTGGGGGCCACTTTTGTGTAAACATTCTGGATAGCCGCAACGGCTTGCTGCGGATTACCCGGCCCCAGTTTTATCGCGATTACCCGGTGATCGTTCCGCATCATGATAGCCAAGGGCTGGATAGCCTCTTTTAACGACGAAAAATTATAATCTTTTACTACCCCAATTACCCGGAGACGAATGGGAGAGGCCTCGCCATCCCGGGGCACATCCAGAAATTCTTTTCCTAAGGCATTCTGCGGCGTCCAGCCAATTTGTTTAACTGCGGCCTCGTTAAGGATAATAGCCGAAACAGAATCGGTAGGGAAATTGCGGGAAAAACCGCGGCCAGCTACCAGCTTAATTCCTAAGGTGGCAATGTAATCGTAATCGGTAAAAACAGTGCGGAAGGACCAATCCTCCTCTGGTTTTTCAACAATTTTGATGGTATACCGATCGTGAAAACCGCCGGGTTCCCCGGACATTACCGATACATTTTTAACTTCGGGCAATTGCCGGACCTGCCGCATAAATCCGTAAAGTTTTTGATCAATATCGCCATTATCAACAGGTACTTTAAGTATGTTTTCTTTGCCGAAGCCTAGTTGTTTATTCTGCACGTATTGCATTTGCCGGAAAATAACTACGGTACCAATTATCAGGAATATGGAAACGGCAAACTGAAAAACTACCAAGGCTTTGCGTATAAACGGGTTGCCCGAACTACCACTTAACCGGCCCTTTAATACTTTTACCGGCTGGAACGACGATAAAAAAAACGCCGGGTAACTACCGGCCAGTAACCCAACTACTATCGCTACTAAAATTAAAAATACGTACAGCAGGGGGTTCGTTACTGGCAAAGTTAGTTGCTTTTCAGCAAAGGTATTAAATGCGGGTAAAACAGCATAAATCAGCGCTACGGCTAAAACCACCGACACGGTAGCCAACAAAACGGACTCTACTAAAAACTGCCCGATTAAATGCCGTTGGTAGGCTCCCAGCACTTTGCGTACACCTACTTCTTTGGCGCGCCCTACCGAACGCGCTGAGGCCAGGTTCATGAAATTAATGCAGGCTATGAGCAAGATAAAAATGGCAATAGCCGAAAATATATACACGTTATTTTTAT
This sequence comes from Adhaeribacter pallidiroseus, assembly GCF_003340495.1. Classification (NCBI taxonomy): domain Bacteria; kingdom Pseudomonadati; phylum Bacteroidota; class Cytophagia; order Cytophagales; family Hymenobacteraceae; genus Adhaeribacter; species Adhaeribacter pallidiroseus. The sequence goes on along the minus strand of NZ_QASA01000001.1, from coordinate 4,957,411 downwards.
TGCCGTGCTCCGTAAAATCAAAAGTGGTAGAATCATCCAGGTAAACGTTCTGAAAAGGCTGCAACGTTAATTTTACGTTCATACTAAACTGGCGCATGGTCTCGGCCAGGTATTTCTGCACAAAACCGGGCATTTTACTTTGCAGCGCATCATGACGACCAGCCTCTGGGAGCAGCAAATACGTATATAGCATATTCGCGCGCCAGGCTTTCAAGTAATCCTCGTTTTCCATTAACTTAATGGAGCTCAGCATATCGAATTGGAGCTGCGAGTTACCGGGCACGTTGGCCATTACGCCCGTAACTTTAAAAGTTTGGTCTTTATTAATGGTTACCAGCTTGCCCATTGGTTCGGCCTTACCGAAGTACTTTTTGGCCATTGCTTCGGTAATAACCAGGGTATTGGGTTCGGCTAAAGCCGTGCGGGGATTTCCCTTTAACAACTTAAAAGAAAACACTTCAAAAAATTGGGGATCGGTAAAGTAAAAGCGGTCTTCGTTAAAAGATTTATCCCCGTAAGTTACCAAGGCATTGTTGGCCATTACCCGTACGGCAGCTTGTATATCTTCCGGAAAATCGGCAGCCAAAGTGGGGGCATACGGCCCGGAGGTGTACGGGGTGCTGGTTATTTTCCCGTTCATGTAATTATTGCGCAGTAAACGGTAAATACGATTGCCATTCGCGTGAAATTTGTCGTAGCTGAGTTCGTTTTGCACAAACATAAAAATGAGCAAACAACCGGCAACTCCCAGCGTTAATCCGGCTACGTTAATAGCGGTGTAAAACTTTTGCCGCAATAAATTGCGGACAGCGAGTTTCAGGTAGTTGGTAAGCATAAGCGGGATGGTTAATTTTTAAAATTTATTGATTTTTTGTGTTTCCTGGAGTGTTTTTAGATTTAATGGTTACTGCCTAAGAACCAGCGGATAGGCTACTCACTCCGTAACGCGTTTACGGGGTTAGCTACCGCACTGCGCACGGCTTGGAAGCTTACAGTTATAAGCGCGATGCATAAGGTGGCAATTCCGGCTAGGGCAAAAATCCACCAGCCTAAGTCGGCCCGAAAAGCAAAATTTTGCAACCATTTATTCATGGCCCACCAGGCGAGCGGCCAGGCCAGGACATTAGCCAATAACACTAATTTTAAAAAATCTTTTGAGAGCAAGGCCACAATGTTCACGACGGAAGCACCCAGCACTTTGCGCACGCCAATCTCTTTGGTGCGTTGCTCCGCGGTGAAAAGCGCCAAGCCAAATAAGCCCAAACAGGAAATAAAAATAGCCAAACCGGCAAAGCAGTTAATGAGGGTACCAACGGTCATTTCGCTCCGGTACTGTTCTTCAAAAACTTTGTCCAGGAACTTATAATCGAAAGGGTAGCCCGGATTATACTTACGAATGGCTTTTTCCAGACTGGCCACGGCTTCCTTGGTTTTGCCGGGCTCGGTGCGTACTAGTAAAACGCCTTCGCCGCGTGGCTCCGGTAGCGGGAGCATAATCAATGGTTTAATCGGTTCGTGCAGCGATTGCGAATGGAAATTTTTAGTAACGCCAATTATTTTTCCTTTGCCATTCCAGAAAGATACCGTTTGCCCAACCGGATTGCGCATGCCCATCATGTCGGCGGCAGCTTCGTTTATCATGTAAGCATCGCTATCACTAGCAAAATCGCGGGAAAAAGCCCGGCCCTCCTTTATCCGGATATTCATGGTTTGGAGATAGTCGTAATCCACAAAAACGCCGGAAATGGAAGCCGCTTCTTTTTCGGCTTTGCCGGGCCATTGCAAATCTGCCGACGAGTTATAGATAGCTAGGGGGAGATCGCTGGTGATGGTAGCCCTTTTGATACCCGGCGTTTGTAGTATTTCGGTTTTAAAAACTTTTATATTTTTGTCTAAATCGCCTTCTATCCCGATAGCAATTACATTTTCCCGGTCGAAGCCCAAGTTAGTGTTTTGAATAAAGTTGATCTGCCGGTAAATGACTACAGTACCAACCATTAGGATAAGCGATAAGGTAAATTGAAAAACTACCAGGCCTTTACGCAGGAACGCGCCGCGGCGCGTTCCTGCCACCGCTCCTTTTAATACTTTTACCGGCTCCATGGCCGATAAAAACAAGGCGGGGTAACTGCCCGCAATCAGGCCAGTTACTACGGTAATGCCCATTAAAGATAAAAAGAACAGGGGGCTGGAATAGGCTATTGTAATAGTTTTACCGGTAAGCTGGTTAAAAGCAGGCAACAATAAAATTACCAATACCAGCGAGAACAGTACGGCCAGTGAGGCTGTGAGCAAGGCCTCTCCCATAAATTGTCCTACCAACAACGACCGGGCAGCGCCAATAACTTTGCGAATTCCTACTTCTTTGGAGCGTTTGGAGGAGCGGGCCGTAGCCAGGTTCATGAAATTAATACAGGCAATAAGTAAGATAAAAACGGCTACCAGGGTAAATAAGCGCACGTACACAATGCGGCCGCCATCGGGCTTACTAGCTTTATAGGCGTACAAATGAATAGCTGAAACGGGTTGTAAGAAAAAGTCTGCTTTTTGTTCCGGATGATTTTGCGGCATGTATTTTCGGACTTGGGCATCTACCTTAGCAAAATCAGCATCGGGCCGCAGTTGCAAGAAGGTAGTTAGGCTAAAGTTACCCCAGGTTTTTACCCAGTCATTCTTCTTCACGAATCCCTGCATGGGTAACACAAAATCGAACTGCAAAGAAGAATTCTTGGAAATGTTTTGCATCACGCCCGTTACCCGAACATTGTTCTGACCTTTGATGGTAATAATTTGGCCTAGCGCTGCCCGGTTCCCGAAATACCGGCGCGCTAAAGATTGGGAAATCACCACCGCATCCGGCGCAACCAAGGCGGTTTTCGGGTCACCTTCTACCAGCGGAAACGAAAACATTTGAAACAGTTCGGGACTGGCGAAGCGGCCTTTGGTTTCTTTGTTGGTCTTGCCGTTCGCTTTAAATATCACTCCTAAATCCCATTCCGTTAACTGTACCACATGGGTAATTTCCGGAATGTCTTTGCGGAGCGCTTCGGCTAAAGGCTGCGGCGTATTGGTGCCAGTCTGGATTTCGCCCCAGTTTAAATTAGCCATAATCCGGTATAGCTGCGGCCCGTTCTTATGAAATGTATTATAGCTTAGTTCGTCTTGCACCCAGAGCGCAATTAAAATACTGCAGGTCATGCCTAAGGCCAATCCCAAAATATTAATAAAAGAAAAAGCTTTGTGGCGAAGCAGGTTACGCCACGCAATTTTTAGGTAGTTCTGGAACATATCCGCTGCATGTAAAATTTAAAAAATTACGTACTTCCTTCGTGTAGCAGGTTACTATCCCCAGCCATCAAGCGAGATAATAACTCTTGTTATAGTTGAAATAAGAAAGATGCCATAATTATATTAGATTAATTATCAATTAGATACAGCGACAAAAAAGCAATTTTTTTTAAATTTTGTCCGTTTTTGATACAGTTTTTGTCCGCTTTTAGAACACGTGCAGAAGAAAATGCCGGCAAGGGGAGCAGCTAAAAGAAATTCTTATAACTCAAAACAGGTAAATAAATTACCAGCAACAGCGTTGCATAAAAGCTTACTTATTTTTGCAGGAGGCTATTCGAGTAAACAGATTATTTTATTGTGTACTAGTCTACCACCTTTAATAAATGAAATAACGAAAAGCAGGGGCTGCCAACATTTTTATCTCTTCATTCGCAAGAACAAGGGTGGCTGATTTCGTTGCTTCCAAAAATCGATTAAAAATTAAAATTTATGCGTAATTGGTATTTAGAGCGTGTTTAAATATTAGGAAATGGGAATAAAAAGCGAGTCAGCCCGTAAGCAAAGAGCGACGAAACTGCTAAGCTTATGCAATCCTGTTACCAGCGACTCACTGACTCGCAGTGGGAAGTTATGAAAGAATCTCTGCCCACACAACGAAAACGCCAACATTCGTTGCGGGAAATAGTCGATGCTATTCTCTGGTATCTGCGAGTAGGTAGCCAGTGGCGAAACTTACCAGCGAGTTTCCCTAAGTGGGCGTTGGTGTACTATTATTTTCACCAGTGGCAAGCGGATGGAACCCTGGCAAAACGCAACTGGCATTTGAATATCTGGGAACGGAAAAGGAGAAAGAAAGAAGACTCCCCCAGTTTATGGTGTATTGATTCGCAGTCGATTAAAGTAGCACCGTTCGTTAGTCAACAGACTGGTATAGACGGCAATAAAAAGGTTAATGGCCGTAAGGGCACGTAATCACAGACACCCTAGGCTTAGTCTGGGGGGTAGTGGTACATGGCGCTAATCAGGCCGATGGAGCCACGGCCGAGCGGGTGGTAGCTCCGCTACGGGGGTACTTGCACCGGATGAAAAAGATACTAGCCGATGCAGCTTATGAGCAGGTATTTGTCGATTGGGGCACTGAGAACCTACGGGGTGTAGAAGTAGAGATCACTTCTAAGCCCCCCGATGCAGAAGGCTTCGTGCCTGGCAGAAGGCTTCGTGCCTGTTAAATGGCGCTGGGTGAGCGAACGGGCGTTTGGCCTGTTTAATTTCTTCCGGCGGCTCGACAAAGACCACGAAAAAACTACCCAAAGTGCCGAAGCTTGGGTGCTATGGCACAATTGTCAACTTATTCTGAACCGAATACCTTGATATCTAATCAACGTATTATTTAAACATGCTCTTAAGAGCAATTCATCTTTACCAAACGTAATCAAGTAATATTTTACGATAACAAAGTATTATGAAATAACAGAGCCTCATTATCGAATGTTTTACTTCGATAATGAGGCTCTGTTTAAGGGGAAAATTTAAAAAATTACTTACCAGCCGCTAAAAGCTCGGCGCGGGCTTTGTATTTTTTAGCATCAGCTACCTCTGCCGCATTAGTGTAATTATTGATAATTCTATCGTATACTTCTGTTGCCTTGGCATACTCTTTATTGGCTTCGTAAGCAGCTCCCGCTTTCATTAAGTACTGCGGCGTAAAAAATTCGTTAGAGTTATAATCAGCTGCTTTTAAGTAAAGCGCAATAGCTTCTTTTTTATTACCAAGTTCCAGGTTCGCATCTCCTAGTAAACTATAAGCTTTCCCTTGTAAAATCAAGTCGTTAGACTTGTAATCTTCCAGGTAGTCAACAGCTTCTTTAAATTTACCTTGCTTTAAATAAATTACTCCGGCGTAAAACTTAGCCAAATTACCAGCTTTAGTACTGCCATATTCATCCGCAATAGTAGTTAACCCACGATACTGGCCATCACCTTTTAAAGCTTTATTTAACGAATCGGCTTCAAAGTAATAGACCGCCTGAAACATATCAGCCTGAGCTTCTTTTTCCTGCGAGTTACGATAATTGTAAAACAAGTAACCTCCAATAATAGCAGCCGCTACTACTCCTAACAGACCCAGGAGTACATTTTTATACTTGCTAATAAAGTCTTCCGAGCCATGCGTTAAGCGATCTGCTAATACATCCGGATTCTCCAGGACATCTAAGGTGTGGTCTTTCTTGGTGATATTTTGTGCCATTATTGTGGGTTATTCTTGTTCACTAATCGTTGTTTTTTGCTACAACATTCAAAAATAAAATTTCATTCGCCTCATTTTCAATAATTTTAAAAATATTACCAAAAATAAGACCAACAACGACTAATTAAACTTATTAATCTTGAATATAAGGATAATCTTGTTGGGCGTACACGTCTTTATACAGCTCATCGGCTGTTGGATAAGGCGATTTTTCCGCAAACTCCACACACTCGGCTACCTGGGCTTTAATTCTATTATCTATTTCTTCGAGTTCTTGCTCGGTGGCGTATTTGTTTTCCAGAATGGTGTGGCGCACCACTTCAATTGGGTCTTGATTCCGGTATTCTTCCAACTCTTCTTTCGTGCGGTATTTGGCCGGGTCCGACATAGAGTGACCTTTGTATCGGTAGGTTTTAAATTCCAGGAAAGTAGGTCCTTCACCAGCCCGGGCGCGTTCGGCGGCACGGGCTACTGCTTCGTGCACGTCTTCGCAGCGCATCGCATTTACGGTTTCGGCAGGCATTTCGTACGCCAGGGCTAAAGTTGCCAGTTCGGTAACGTTGGATGTGCGAGATACGGAGGTTCCCATAGCGTAACCATTGTTTTCTACCACAAATATTACGGGTAGTTTCCAGGTCATAGCCATATTAAAGGTTTCGTGGAAAGCTCCCTGACGTACGGCACCATCGCCCATGTAGGTCATGCACAAATTGCCGGTCTTGTTATATTTCTCGGCAAACGCTAAGCCAGCTCCCAAAGGAATCTGACCACCCACAATACCATGGCCGCCCACAAAATTGACTGATTTGTCGAAGATGTGCATGGAACCACCTTTTCCTTTAGAACAACCTGTTGCTTTGGCAAACAACTCGGCCATAACGGCGTTCGGAGATGTGCCTAATGCTAACGGATGCGCGTGATCGCGGTAAGCGGTAATCCATTTGTCATCTTTGGTAAGTGCGGTAACTGCCCCGGCTACGCAGGCTTCCTGACCAATATATAAGTGGCAAAAGCCCTTTATTTTTTGCTGACCGTATAACTGACCTGCTTTCTCTTCGAACTTACGCATCAACTGCATCATGTCGTACCAACGTACATAGGTTTCTTTTGAGAAATTTGTCGCAGGTTTTACCTTTGTTTTGGGCATTTGCTTTGTAACTGCCATAACTTGTAACGAGCTAAACTGTTTAGAGTGCGAAATTAAGTAAAAAATTCAACAAAGAAATGAATGGTTCTGGAAAATCTCCATTTACTGTATTTTAAAAATTACGAAGAGGCAGACCTTTCTTTCTCGCCACATATTAATTGCTTTATCGGCGATAATGGTAGCGGTAAAACCAATGTACTCGATGCTATTTATTACCTTTCGATGGGAAAAAGTGCTTTTACGGCTTCTGATCTACAAAACGTAAAACAAGGCGAAGATTATTTTATGGTGAAAGGCCGCTTCGAAACTTTTACCTACAAAGATACGATCCAATGCACTTTTCGATCAGGTCAGAAGAAAATTATTACGCATAATAAATTAGCCTACGAAAAAATAGCCGAGCATATTGGCAAATACCCGGTGGTTTTAATTTCGCCTTACGATACTGATTTAATCCGGGAAGGCAGCGAAGAACGCCGGCGTTATTTTGACAGTCTGATTTCGCAAATCGACTCCACCTACTTGAATGAATTAATTGCTTATAACTACATCTTAAAACAACGCAACTCGCTCCTGAAGCAATTTGCCGAACGCAATTATTTTGATAAAGAATACCTGCAGATCCTGGATGAGCAGTTGGTGCCTGCCGGTAATTATATCACCCAGGTGCGGCAATCGTTTTTAGAAAACTTTGTGCCGGTTTTTCAAAAACATTACCAGCATCTGTCGGGGAGTAGCGAAACCGTAACGCTCGAGTATAAAAACCAATTAACCGGGCATAGTTTTATCTATTTGCTAAACCAGGCGCAACGCAAAGATTTATTATTACAACGTACTACAGTAGGCCCACACAAAGATGATTTTGTTTTTTTAATGGATAGCTGGCCCGTGAAAAATTATGGTTCGCAAGGGCAACAAAAGTCGTATGTAATTGCCTTAAAGTTAGCGCAATTTGAGATTGTAGCGCAGCGGAAAAATCAAAAACCTTTGTTATTACTGGATGATATTTTCGACCGCCTGGATGAAAAGCGCATCACCAAATTACTGCAGCTAGTAGCTGAAAATACTTTTGGTCAGCTGTTTATTACGGATTCCCACCTGGAGCGTACCCAAAAGCTCGTGGGATCTATTTCAGAGCAGGTTAGTAACTTCAAAGTGGTAAATGGCACCGTGCAGTTGATAACTTAGTGGATAAAGCTGGGATAAATAAACCTTTCGGTAATTCAGTTATCCGGTCTCGGGGCACGTATATTTACCCAGAGGTTAGTTTAGGGTGTAGCAAGAATTGTAAAATTTCTTACCTCCTGACACATTCTAGCCAATCAAATTTTTAAATTTTCTTCAACGTGGCCTTTATAAATCGAGATAAACAATTAAATATCCGGCAATCCGACATTCAACCGGTACGGGATAGTATTCAGGCTTTGCTAAAGGCCTACCGGATACAAGGCAAGGTAAACCAGGTGCAGGTTGTTGCCAGTTGGGAGAAAATTATGGGGAAAGCCATTGCCCTTAAAACAAAGGAACTTTACTTTAAAGATAACAAGTTGTTTGTATTACTTTCTTCGGCGCCACTTAAGCATCAATTAATTATGTCTAAAACCCGCGTTATAGAATTAATTAATCTGGAAGTAGGAGCAGGAGTTGTAGAAGAAGTAGTATTCTTATAGAGGGGTTGAGCGGTTGCAAGTTAGAAAGTTGAAAAGTTAAATGGTTATAGTTTACGTGGTCTGTTATGTTTTTGAAAGATTAAGTATTTTGTAAAACCTGTAACTTGCAACCTTAAACCTGCAACTTTTCAACTAACCCATGCTTGCCATACTGCCTGATTTTCGTTCTGTAGCTTATTCGCGAACCACTCTAACCGAATTAATGATTCCGAGTTACGCCAACTTTGGTGGTAAAATACATGGCGGAATTTTATTGTCGTTGATGGATAAGGTAGCCTACACTTGCGCCGCCAAGCACGCAGGTAATTATTGCGTTACGGTAACCGTAGACGGGGTTAATTTTCTACAACCCGTAGAAGTAGGCGAGTTGGTTTCGCTTATGGCTTCTATTAATTATGTGGGTCGCACTTCGCTGCTGGTAGGTATTAAAGTTACCGCCGAAAACGTAAGAACCGGGGTGATGAAACATACCAATACTTCGTATTTTACAATGGTGGCTAAAGGCGAAGACGATAAACCTACCGAAGTACCAGGTTTAATCCTGGAAACCCGCAACCAGGTGCGCCGCTACCTCGAAGCCATAAAGCGCAAAGAAATGAAGATCCAGTACGCCGACCAGTTCAACAATGTAAAATCAAACTTAACGATTGAGCAGGAACTATACAAGCTACAAGGCGAACGCTGCCAAATCGGGTTTGAATTGTAAGCGTTAAAATTAAAAATAAGCTCGATTGCGTACTTTTTAGAGTCTTTCCATATTTCTTAAACCTTAAGGCTACACCTTTTATCTTCATGGTTCATCAGGAATTTTAAAATAAATATTCCTGATGAACCGTACTAGTTATAAAAAGCTTTAAACTTAAAAATTAAGCTCCTATCAAGGCTTCTACTTCTTCTGGGTTTACCTCATGCTTTATTGGTTCTACTTCTGGCTGAGGCAACCTTTCGGTAAAGGTGTATTTTACGCGCTTAGACTTTATAAAATAAGGTATCCAGATAGCGGCACCTAACAACGCATAAAAAATTTGCTTGAATTCGGCATCCGTAATTTTTAGCATCGCCGCTAATGCATTATCAAAAAATATGTAAAGAAAATTAACTCCATAGTATACCATAAGCAGGCGAGGCACACTGGTACGCCGTTGATGAAATAACCAGATTAGCAATGCGATATAAACTAAAAATGCCGTGTTGCTGGCTAATTCAAAAAGAATCAATAAAGCATGTGCTGGATTATAGCTTTCATGACCAGTATCGGTAAGCATCGCCCAGAACTCAATTTTAAAAAAGTTATTAAATAAGTTAATGATAATACCCAACAGACTTACGTACAAGCCAAAGCAAACCAGTATAAGCCAGCCTCCTATTTCATTTTGGTAGTATTTAGGCTCGGGCAAGGTAGGATTGTAAGTATTTAATTTATATGCCCCAAATACCCAACCCATTAAAAACAAAATGCTTAATCCCACCATCCATGAGTTAAAGATTTCGTTCTCTCCGGCAGGAGAAATTGTTGTATTTAAGGGTTTAGATATCTCAAAGCCTAGTTTATCCAGTACTTCTTTTTGCTTTTTTAAGTAAAAACCAGCTTCGGCAACCGGTACATGATCGCGCAGGTTTTTATAAGAATATATTAGAATTATCGAATTGCTGCTGGCTTTGTAGGTAATATCATTTTTAAAATAAAATGATTTATCCTGAATAATTTGAGAGGTGTTTTCTACAGACCAAGGCTCTGGCAGAAGCAAAGTAATAGTTTGTTCGAAATTGGAAGGATATGATAAGCTAATCGGCATTTTGCGAATAACGGTACTGGGCTTACTTAAACGGTCGCGAAGTATTTGCGGGTAAAAGTAGGCCGTTATCAAACTATCCTGATTCTCCAAGACTCTGGTCCAGAGATCCTGGATACTATACTCCTCCAGCGTAGTTAAAATATTTTGGTCCGGATTATCAAGGTAGTCCAGGTCGCGGGCAACAGTTATGTTGGGATAGGTATTTGCGTAATAATTAAGGTAGCTTTTCTCGGTTTCTTTTAAGTTACTCGTAGCCAAGCGCTGGCGCATATTATCAGCCTCGGAGCCGTAGTAATAGGTTTTTACCTCTAGTTTAACGGGCCCGCCCACATTATCAAAAATAAAATTCTCGTTTACTTTTACTTTAGCGATCTGGGGTGTTTGCATTTTAACGAAAGTGCCGCCCCCTTCTTTTAGCACAAAAGCCATTTTGTAATTAGGCGTGGCAATGCTATTGTAGCGGCCCCGTTGCAAACTAATAGTTGGGTCGATCCAGATTTTTTTGCCTAGTAACTCAACCACTACAATGCAATGGTTAAACGCATACGCCGAAGGTAACCACTTTGAGATTTGATCCTGGTAGTCGGTGTGCACTAAAGCGGGATAAGCCTTAATGTTCATGGCTTGCAGCATTTGGCTTAAGAGCAAGGATTTGTCTTTGCAATCGCCAAAACGTTGCCGAAAGGTTTGGGCCGGTGCATGTGGTTTGTAGCCGCTTATGCCATTTTCGAGGCCTAAGTAACGTACTTTATCTTGCACAAAGCGCACCGTAGCCGTTAAGCGTTCTCCGGCATCGCCCGAAATATTTTTAATAGAATCAATTTCTAATTGTAGCTTTTTACTTAAACCATTCACTTCGTAAAGTGCGGCGGCCCACTGCCCAAACTCTTGCCAATTTGTAAATTCCGATAGGCTTACCCACGGATAAGGATCGTACCAGGAAGGAATATCGGAATCGACTGGAAAGCCAGGCAGGTTTTTTAAATGCCAGGTATAAGCGTGTTGGTTATTGGTTGAAGTAATGGCTGGTTGTTCTTTTGCATTAAATAGTTTATAATTTACTTTTCGGTTAGCAGTAGTATTTACCCGCACATAAATCTCGTCTAAAGGATCGTAGGTGCGGAGACTAAAGCTGTTAAAGAATTTATTTTTAAAAATGGGGTTCCAACCGGTGATAGAATAAGAAAATTCTACGATATCGTTTATGCGCACATCATCCAGAATAGCAATTGCCGAGAGCTGTTCGTTGTAAATGTGTTTATCCAGTTCTTTCTCTACCTGGCTTTGTTTAAACTTAGCCGTGCCCAGCTTATCTATTAACTTCCCGTTGCGCCAAACCCGGATAGCGTGAAAATTTACTTTTTCGTAGTTCGGATCGTAAGCCACCTGAATCTCCGAAACAGCCTGTAATCCTTCGTCGGTAAAAACAACGTAGCCATTGTGGTAGTAATTAGTTTGACTTTCTAAGTCGAATTGAATATCCCGGAGAAGGATATGATAGCCGCCCGATACATCTTTTGCTTTAACAGCAGTGGTAAGTTTTACCGGCCGGTTAATCACCCAATCCGGAACCGGACCTTTGGGTAAGCGGTTTGCAGCGGAACTGGTTGCTGCCTGAATGATAAATGTAAACACAAAAAAGGCTACAGTTGAGTACCGGCCAGATAAGCGTAGAAACATGCAAGAAAGGATGGATTGATTTAATGATTAATTTGTGAATAGCGGGTTAATTGCAGAGGGAGGGTTTACTCTTCGGGTGTAATCGGTTCTCTCCAAAAAATATCTGTTTTGTCTTTATTACCCAGAATAACCACTAGGTAAGCTCCAGCCATATAAATAAAAAACAACCCAAATAATCTTTCCCAAAAATGAAGTGGCAATGCATACGACCCTTTAGATGCTGTTTGAAGAAAATCTAAAAAAAGAAGCCCCAGAGAAGCCCCTAGTACACCTAGAGCATATGTAAGCACAGTTACTAATTTCTGTTTTGTCATGGTTGTTGCTAGGTTAGAATAGTAGTTGTAAATATAGTTTTTAAACTATATATTCCATTTTATAGTTCCTTTGGGTTAAATTTATTTTGATGAATTTATTTAAATGTATTTCAATAAGTAATTATTGATTATCAATAAAAATATTTTGATATTTAATAAATTTTATTTTTATTTGAGCGTTCATTTAATTATAAAAACAAAAACTATGAAAGCTTTAGGAAATTACTCGCTCGCTTCTTTCATTCGGTTTATCATTAGTGCCGCCTGGTATATTCAGTTGTTATTTTTGATTTATCTAACTTTTGCCATATCGCTTAAATTCTTTAAGAATGGTACCACTGAACCCACTCCCGAAACCTTGGAGGTAAGATTAACGCAAGGTCGTCCGGTTGAGGTAAGCACAAGAGCCATCGCAGAAAATCTTACAAATGCTTCTCTTCAATTAGACTCTGGTAAACTTACTTTTAACCACCCGAGTAGTAAGTCTATTATTGGGTTTAACCTACTTGTTATGTGGGTTGCCTTTACCATTTCGCTCTCCATTACCTACTTGCTGCGGCAGCTCTTCCGGAGTTTAGCGCAAAACAATCCGTTTGTACTGGAAAATGCGCAACGGCTTCGCATTATTGCCATTTTAATTATGGTAACTTCGTTTACTACCTTTGCGCACGATGCTATTGTAAACTGGTTTTTGCAGCAAAATTTTTTACTAAGTGGCTCCGGCATACGGGCGCACTTAGTCATTGATTTAAAAACTTTGTTTGCCGGCTTAATTGTGCTGGTTATTGCGGAGATATTCCGGATTGGCGCGCAAATGAAAGAAGAACAAGAACTAACTGTTTAATACCATGCCGATATTAATTAACCTGGATTTACAGTTAGTGAAAAAGAAAATGTCGCTAACCGAGTTATCGGAGCGGGTAGATATTACGATGTCTAACTTATCTATCCTGAAGCAAGGCAAGGCCAAAGCTATCCGGTTTTCGACGCTCGAAGCTATTTGCCGCGAACTCGATTGCCAACCCGGCGATATTCTGGAATATAAACCCTAACCGGTAATTTACTATCTACACATGTTACCTGGGCTTTGTAGCTCAGAGTGTAACATGTACCATCTCCTTATTTTTAAAATTATCTGCAGATACAACAAAAAGGCCGTGTTCTCCTAAAACACGGCCTTTTTTACGTTAAAAATTTAAAACTTACACCACCGGGTATTTCCATTCACCGCGGTACTCGCGACTGAGCAGCTTATTAGCTTCCGGGTCGTTCAGGATAACTTCTTTTTCGCCGTCCCATACCACACTTCGGCCTAATTTCATAGACAGCATACCCAATAAAGCCATATTCGTAGACCGGTGACCAATCTCGATATCACAAATGGAGCGTTTTTTAGCTTTAATGGAAGCCAGAAAATCGGCCCATAATTCTTTAATATTTTGGTCGTCAGGTTTATGAAGTTGCGGTTCCTGGTGGATCGGTGCTTTTTTAGAATCGGTAGGGTAGAAGGTCCAGCCGTTTTGCCACCCCATGTGGAACGTACCTTCGGTACCGTAAAAATAACAGCCTACATTTTCGCCTTTCTCAGCGTTATTCGCCGCAAATAAGCGATGTTCCCAATTCACGGTAAAATCTTCGAACTCATACGTGGCTACCTGGTGATCCGGCGCATCGGTGTTATCTTTACGGATAGCCCGGCCACCCGTGGAGAACACTTTCCTCGGAAATTTTTCTTCGGTCCACCACAAAATCTGGTCTAACCAATGAATGCCCCAATCGCCGAGTTGCCCGTTGGCGTAATCCAAAAAAGAACGGAATCCGCGGGGGTGAATAGCCGGGTTATACGACCGCAACGGAGCGGGCCCGCACCACATATCCCAATCTAAGCCTTTAGGTACTTCGGCATCTGGTTTTACTTCGCCGGGCCCGCCGCCATAATGCACAAAGGCCCGCACCATGCCTATTTTGCCAGCCTTACCCGATTTTAAAAAATCCATACCCGAAACGTTGTGCGGCGACACGCGCCGATGCGTACCCACCTGCACCACCCGGTCGGCGTCGCGGGCCGCTTTTACCATGGCACGGCCTTCGTAAACGGTATGGCTAATCGGTTTTTCGACGTATACGTGGGCACCTTGCTGCACCGCCGCAATGGTAATTAACGGGTGCCAGTGGTCGGGGGTGGCTACAATTACAATTTCGGGTTTTTCTTTGCTTAGCAGTTCCCGGAAGTCGCTGTATCTTTTGGGTTTATCCTGGGTTAGTTTTTGTACTTCGGTGTACGATTTTTCTAACTGGTTCTGATCGACGTCGCACATGGCTACTAATTTGCTTTCGCCGGCCGCTAATGCTTCGCGCAGAATGTTGGTGCCCCACCAGCCAGCGCCAATTAAGGCCGTACGGTAAGGCCGCGTTTTACCCGCCACCGAAATAGCCGGCAAAGTATAAGCCGAAAAAGCTAAACTGGCCGCAGCCGAGGTTTTAATAAAATGACGACGATCCATAATTTTAAAATTTTAAGCTGATTCTAAGTAGTTGGTCGTTATGAGTTGTTCGTTGTTCGACTTTCGTTATTTAATTAAAAATTTAAACAATCAGCTACTTATTCTAATGCATTCTTCTGTTTCATTTTGTCCTGTTACTTCGATTAAAATAAAATATTTGCTCCATAAGTTAATCTAATATCAGGCAGAAAGAGGTTTTATACCTGTAAATCTGACCTGTATTTTGCCGGCTTCTTCAAATCTATCGGGTCTGTTGCAAAAATCAAAATTTAAGTAGGAGGGCTTTTGATTATTATGTCTGATTTATTTCTTAGCTTCCCTTATTATTTTGTTTTCCACTGCTCATGAGTAAAGTTGCCCTCTTTGTTTTTTTAATTTTTGCCGGTTTTAACCTCTCTGCCCAAAATACGTTGCCCACTTTTACCGCCGAAGCCGATGCTTTTTTAAAAAAATTTGTAGTAGCTGGTAAAGTAGATTATGCCGCTGTTAAAAAAGAAGCGAAAAGTATTCAGTCTTTATCCGACAAAATTGGTAGTATAGACTTGGCTGAAGCTTCGGATAACAGTAAAAAAGCTTTTTATATAAATGCCTATAATCTGCTGGTGATACAGGCGGTTACTAATGGGTACCCCTTGCAAACCGTAATGGATAAGCCCGGCTTTTTTGATAAAACCTTACACCTGGTAGCCGGCGAGAAATTAACTCTAAATAACCTAGAAAAGAAAAAACTACTGGAACCTTACCGCGACGCCCGCCTGCATTTTGTACTGGTTTGTGCCGCCCTAAGTTGCCCGCCGCTCGCTGACTTTGCTTATACCCCTGACCAGATGGATACGCAACTAAATACCCGCACCCAGCTGGCTCTGAACAATCCGACCTTTATCCGGGTTAATACTCCGAAGCAACAAGTGCTGATTTCTAAAATTTTTGATTGGTACCAAGCCGATTTTTTAAAAAATAATCAAACGGTGCTCCATTTTATTAATGCGTACCGCAGCAACAAAATACCGGAAAATTACCAGCTTGGCTTTTACGAATACGACTGGAATTTAAACAAAAAGTAAAGCCGGGTAAGCAAATACGTAATTCCGGAAGCCTGCAAAATACTTATGGTTTAGTTTTAAAACGATTTATTAAAAATGCAATACGATTATAAACACCCGCTTAGCCAGCTACAACAAACGTTTACTTACTCCGAGTACGAAGCCTTAATTAATAGCTTACTGGCCGAAAACAAAACTACCGGCCCCGACCAGCATCCTAAAATGGTGGAGTATACCCAAATGAACCAGGTTCGGATGACCCGGATTGCCCGCACTACCACGCTGCTGCCCGAAGTGCAGGAAGCACTGGCGCACTTAACCCGCCCTTTGCAATGGCTCGTTTTAACCGAAGCCTGGTGCGGCGATGCCGCGCAAAATGTACCGGTGCTGGCTAAAATTGCGGAGGCATCGGCGGGTAAGATTGAGTTAAAATTGCTGCTCCGCGACGAGAATTTAGAATTAATGGATCAGTATTTAACCAACGGCACGCGCTCCATTCCTAAGTTAATTTGCTTCGATGCTACCACGGGTCAGGAGCTAGGTACCTGGGGGCCTCGCCCGGCCGCGGCTCAGGAGTTGTACTATGCTTTTAAAGCGAACCCGGTTGGTACCAAAAAAGAGTTTATCCAGAACGTGCAGCTGTGGTACGCCCGCGACCGAACTAATTCTTTGCAGCACGAAATGGCCCAATTGCTCCGGAACTGGCATTAAAAAGTAAATTTTTTAAAATTTTATTTTTGATTGACCTTCCGTTGAAATTATATGGTACTTTTTTATAAAATGCACTTGTACTAAATAAGCCGGTTTTACCGTCTATGAAGAAAATAGTAATCATCGGAAATGGCATTGCCGGCGTTACGCTGGCCCAACAAGTGCGGCGGCTCAGTAATCATTCTTTATTAATTATTTCTTCGGAAACCGATTATTTTTTTTCGCGCACCGCCCTGATGTACGTGTACATGGGCCACTTACGGGCCGATCAGTTAAAACCCGTAGAAGATTGGTACTGGCCCGAAAATCAGATTGAGCTGAAGCGCGATTACGTAATGCAGGTAAATACCACGCAAAAACAACTACAACTACAGTCCGGCGAAACAATTAGCTACGATATTTTGGTAATTGCATCCGGTTCTAAATCCAATACGTTTAACTGGCCGGGCCAGAACTTAGCGGGTGTGCAGGGCTTATATTCGTGGCAGGATTTAGAAACCATGGAAGCGATAACGCCCAAAGTAAAACGGGCCATTGTGGTGGGTGGCGGCTTAATCGGGATAGAGCTAACCGAAATGTTTCTGTCGCGGTGCATTCCGGTTACGTTTTTGGTGCGCGAAAAAAGTTTCTGGAGCAGCGTATTACCCGCCGAAGAATCCGCGATGGTCACCCGCCACATCCAAAGCCACCACGTAGATCTGCGCCTGGAAACCGAACTCGCCGAAATTTTGCCCGATGAAGCGGGCCAGGTACGTGCCGTACGTACTAAAAAAGGCGAAGAAATTGCCGGAGAGTTTGTGGGTTTAGCCGTAGGCGTGCACCCTAATATTGATTTTTTAAAAAACAGCGGCATTGCCTTGGATAAAGGGGTGTTGGTAAATGCGTTTTTCGAGACCAACGTGCCCGATGTGTACGCCATCGGCGATTGTGCCCAATATGTAAATCCACCCACGGGCCGCAAACCCGTGGAGCCGCTTTGGTACGCCGGCCGGCAGCACGGCGAAGCGTTAGCGCATAATCTCTGCGGCCAGAAAACGCCCTATCAACCGGGCGTATGGTTTAACTCCGCTAAGTTTTTTGATATTGAATACCAGGTATACGGCGAAGTAAATCGGGAACCGCAACCTGACGAGGCGCATCTTTACTGGGAACATCCGAAGGGTAAAAAATCGATTCGGATTTGTTATGATAAAGCTAGTAACCGCGTAAAAGGATTTAACTTAATGGGAATCCGGTATCGCCACGACGTATGCGCCCGTTGGATTAAAAGTAACACGCCCATTCAGGAAGTTTTAAAAAATCTACGTCAAGCCAACTTCGATCCGGAATTTTTTAAGCGCTACGAACCCGAATTATTACGGCAATACAATCAATTACATCCTTCAGCCCCCATAACAGCTAATAAGGTTAAAAAGCTTTTTGGTTTGAAATAACTGTATTTTTAACTGCTGACTTTTCCATAGACTTACAGATTACTGGAACCAAGTTAATGGTATAGCTAAACCTATAAACTTTTTTCGGGCATTAATTACACCTTAAATCAATGTTTTTTAATAATAACAGCATATGACACCAAAATACTTATGGGAAATTGGCTCTTGTATTTTAATACTTTTAGGAGCGATTCATCTGTATTATACATTTTTAACCAACAAATTTTCATCAGATAATCAAACGTTAATGGCAGCCATGAAAACATCTTTTATGCTGTTAACCAAGCAAACCACCATCTGGAAAGCCTGGATCGGGTTTAATGCCAGCCATAGTATGGGCGTAATTTTTATTGGAATCGTAAATTTTTATTTGGCTGTAAATTACTTCGCGATTTTCGAAACAGATGTTTTCTTCTTTCTCTTTACAATCTCGGTAGTGGCGTTTTATGTGTGGTTAGCAAAAAAATACTGGTTTAAAATACCATTTACCGGATTAGTAATCGCTTTTATTTGCTACATTGTTTCGGGCATTTTAGTATTTACAACCGGATGAAACCTTCCTGAAACAAACGTAAGTGGGTAAAATTTTACTACAATGTCTTTAAATCTGGTTGCGCTGTGTAACCAAAGCTGGTTGAAGAGGGACGATTTAGAAACTGCTTCGGTAATTTTATTTCTGGCCGGAGTTCTTGTATATTGATGCCGCAAAAAGCCATGTACATGAAAAACTTTCTTTTAATCTCTTTAGCCGTTTGTTGCTTAGCGGTATCGTGTAAAACCAGCGATAGTACTAGTTCGGCTACATCTACCACTACCACTAACTCCGGTACCACCACTACAACAACCACTACAACCACTTCCAATGGCGATCAGAGCCAGAATCCGGAAGTAGCTTTAGGTTGGAAATTGGGTGCGCAGGCGTATACTTTTAACCGTTTTACCTTTGCCGAAGCTATTGATAAAATTAAAAGCTGCGGTTTAAGCTACGTCGAAGCGTATCCGGGCCAAACCATTGGCGGCGGCATCGAAGGTAAAATGGAACCCAGCATGCCGGCCGAAAAACGCCAGCAAATTTTAAAAATGTTGCAGGACAAAGGCGTGAAAATGGTATCGTTTGGCGTTACCGGCGCGAAAGACGAAGCCGGCTGGCGGGAATTATTTGAATTTGCGGTAGCGATGGGTCTGGAAAATATTACCATGGAACCGGAACCAGAATTTATTCCCTTGGTTTCTAAACTTTGCGACGAATACCAGATTAACGCCGCACTACATAATCACCCTAACCCTTCGCGTTATTGGAACCCCGATGTGGTGATTGCGGCCATGCAGGGCCAGAGCAATCGCTTAGGCGCCTGCGCCGATATCGGGCATTGGGTCCGTTCGGGCCTGGACCCGGTTGAATGTTTAAAAAAGCTGGAAGGACATGTGATTCAACTGCACTTTAAAGATTTAAACGAAAAAAGCAAAAATGCCCACGATGTACACTGGGGCACGGGCATATCAAATGTAGATGGCGTTTTAGCCGAGTTAAAACGGCAAAATTTTAAAGGTGTTTTATCGGCGGAGTACGAATACAACTGGGAAAACAGCGCCCCCGATGTAACCGCCAGCGTACAATATTTTAGAGAAGCGGTAAAGAAAATAAATTAGAAAGTAGATAACTTAATTTCAGAAACAAAAGTCGGTTTAGGAGTTACTAACCCGGTTTTTTATTTAAAATACCGGAATTATATCTTAAATAACATCATGTAAAAGCAGCGGTAATCTTAAACTTCTGTTCCGGGCCATTATTATACACATTACCTGGCATAGGGCAGTTACTTAGTGCTATGCTTAAGGTAATAAAGCTAGCAATAACAGTAAATTTGTTTTTTTATCGGTAGCCGTATTGTTGCAATAAATCTCTCAATTGGATTACTGGATGGTCGGTGTTTTCTAACAACAGAATTGCAGCGATTTTACATTTCCTCAATAGCATCCACAACTGTTATATTATACTTGTTAAATACAATTGTTATGCAAGCAAACTATTTATTTGTTAGGTACTTAGCTAATAATAAAGAATTTAAAAAATTAAAAATTTGGAGAAAGTTCACAACCTTTCGGCTGCATCGGAGTAAAGAAGTCTTCCCCACAAAAATTTAATCTAAATAACTGTATGAAAAGCTTTTATGATTACGACGTAGACAACCCAACGGAACGGCAGGAACGCTACACCACTTACCCCGAATTATCCCGTTTTCACATGGCCCTCCAGGATGAATTAACCGACGACGAATACCAAACGTATTACGAATCGGAGAAACAATTAATAAAACCAACTCCTGTAGCCAACAACTTTCAAACCCGATGGATATAAATTTTAGCCCCACCACCAACTCTTAAAAGGGTAAACAGCACAGGCAGTTTACCCTTTTTTATGTTTTTTTAGTCCACTTTCCATAGACGACAGCCCCCAATACTTACTGTTAGGCAATTAGCCGGTACGAAGTTTAACAACCGTCAAGTATATTTTTTTCACTAATGAATCTTGTACCGGATTACTCTTCCCGGAAATAAGGATGCTGATAGCTTATGGCGGTAGCTTCGTCAATAATCTCGTAGGTATCGAGCATGTGCGTTTCGCGGCCCGAATTGGTACCTTTTACAAACACGTAATCGGGGGTGCGGTAAATGGCGTAGTTGTGCCGGCCAAACGGAAATAAATTATTACTGCGCAGTTCTTTGGCTTTGGTTAAATCTACCGTTTTGTTAGTGGTAGTAGTTATAATAAACAAATGTTTGTTTTCCATAATATAAGCAGCTGCGGTAAGTATTTCTGCTATACGGTAAAATAAAGAAAGGCCGGTACCAAAACCAGCCTTTCCGGATAAATAAACTCTACTTGTACTATCAAAAATTAAAAAGTTTTTAAATACGGGTAAAAAAGAAGGTCACTAAGTAATGGGTTTACATTCTACTGATTAGATTTTTTGGAATGACAGAAAAGGGAAAATCTAAAAGATAGCTCTAAATTTATTTGAGATTTAGCACATACAATCAGCAAAGAGCCACCTTCTAGCAACCTATTCTTCTAACAACCAGCAACTAACAACCAAGAACTAAATCCTACAGAGCTTTCTTCTTGGTTTCGGCCTGAAACTTCTTGATCTGCGGGGTAATTACTTTTTTATCGCCCACCACTACCATCGTCATATCTTCGGGGCGAATGTACTTTTTGGTGAGATCTTTTACCTCCTGCGGCGTTACCGCGTGAATGGCTTGTACCTGGTTGGTTAAGTAGGTATCAGGCAAACCGTGCAAATCTAAAAAACTGAGTTGATTGATAATGCCTTCGGGGGTGGAGTTGCGCAGCACAAACAAACCAGCTTCGTAGTTCTGAATGCCTTTTAGCTCTTCGGGGCTCGGCGCTTCTTTTTGCAGCCGCTCTACTTCGTTTACAATTTCTTTTAAAGAATTACCCGTATGCTCGGTGGTTACGTCGGCTACTTCGCTCCAGTCGGCTACCCGGTAGCGCGGGGCAACGGTACTGCGTGGGGAGTAGGTATACCCTTTATTTTCGCGGATATTGCTGGTAATGCGGGAGCCAAACGAGCCACCCAGTAAAGAGTTCATCACGCGCAGTTTGGTATAATCGGGGTGCGACGGATCAATGGTGGGCAAACCAATAATTAAAGTGGATTGCGGGGCACCCGGCCGGTCGAGCAGTAACAAATCGGGTTTGGTAACGGGTTGCGCTATTTCGATGCGGGGCGGCGGGCCTTGCTGCCACTCGCTGAGTGCCGACGTAATGGCCTGGCGCATGGCATTCGCTTCAAACTTACCGGCCACGTACACACCGGTGCGCTGGGCGCCAAATTGCCGCTGATAAAAATCCCGGACTTGTTCGGTGGTAAAAGCGTTAATCTGAGCATCGGTGGGTAAATCGCGACCGTAGGCGTGGCCTTTGTACAAAGCCATCCGGAATTTAACATCAGCCTGGGTGCTGGGTTGCGAGCGGGCCAGGTTCATGTTGCGCTTAAAATCGTTCTTAATCCGCGCCATCTCCGATTCCGGAAAAGCCGGATGCTGCACTAAATCGGCCAGTAGTTTTACCAGTTCCGGACCGTATTCTGATAACACCGATCCCGAGATGCTCGTTTGGTTAGAGCCGACACTTACGTTTACCGAGCCACCCATGCGGGCCGCTTGATCGGCAATTTGTTTGGCGTTTAAACTAGCGGTTCCTTCGCGCATGAGTTGGCCGGTAATATCGGCTAAGCCGTTTTCGCTTTCTTGCTCGTGCACATTGCCCACTTGCACAATCAGGCTCACCGTAACTTTCGGTAAAGCGCCATAGGGCACCAGGGTAGCCTGTAAACCATTTGGTAAAGTAAATTCCTGCTTGGCGGGCAAGGTAAAATTGCGCGGTTCGCCACCAGCCGGGGGCGTTTGTTTTTGGGCCACGGCGGCGGTACTGCTCAGGGCGAAAGCCGCACTTAAAATATATAGCGATATTGGTTTCATGATCCGAAATTTTTAACTTTTGGCTAAAGGATTAATGGTTAAAATGGTGCGGTTGGTCGGCCGTAAATATTCGCGCAAGGTTTTCTGCATCAGTTCCGGCGTTACTTTCCGGAACTCCGCTTCCAGGGTGTTAATACGCGCCGGATTATTATCAAACAAAGCAAAACTCGCCAGCATATCGGCTTTCCCGAAACCGTATAATTCGTTAATCTGGTCGTAAAAACTGGAACGCATTTTTACAATGGCTAAATCTAACAAAGCCTGGTCGATGCCGCGGGTTTCTAATTTTTTAATTTCTCGGTCCAGTACCATTATAATCGAATCGGCGGTAACGGTATTGTCGTGCACCAGGCTGCCGTCCCAGAGCATGGGTCCGTTATAGTTAAACATATTGCCTAAACCCGAGTTAATGCCGCCGGTTACGGCGTCGGAGTAGCCGCGTTCCTGCACCAGCGCCTGGTACAAGCGGCTGTCGTGGCCTTGCAGCAAAATCTGGTCGAGTAAGCCCATGGCGTAGTACTCGGGCGTGTTGCGGTCGGGCATGTGATAGGCAAACGCTAAAGCCGGCTTGGTGGCCAGTTTATCGTCTTTGGAAAAACGCTGTTCTTTTTCCTGGCGGGGCTCGGTTAAATCTACTTTGGGCGGTAATTGAGAGGAAGGAATATTGCCGAAATATTGTTTGATCCAGGTTTTGGCCTGCTCCGGTTCAAAATCGCCGGTAACCACGAGCGCCGCGTTGTTGGGCGAGTAAAAAGTTTTAAAAAAGCTTTTCACATCCTCCAGATTAGCCGCATCGAGGTCTTTCAAGTCGCCGTAAAAATTATGCGCATTAAACCAGTTTTTGTTCGCGTACTGCGGCATGTCCAGCCACGGAAAACCGCCGTACGGTTGGTTGAGTACGTTTACTTTTACTTCGTTTTTTACGACTTCCTGCTGATTTTTTAAATTATCCTGGGTAATGTTTAAGCCCCGCATGCGGTCGGCTTCGGCCCACAGAATAGTTTCGAGTTTGTTGGCCGGTACAATCTCGAAGTAATTGGTAAAATCGAAACGGGTAGAGCCGTTAAGCACGCCGCCGTTTTTCTGAATTAACTGAATAAACTCCATTTTACCCAGGTTCTGTGAGCCCTGAAACATCATGTGCTCAAACAAGTGGGCAAACCCCGTACGGTCTTTTGGTTCGTTCCGGAAGCCAATGTTGTAGTAAGCCGCGGTGGTAACAATGGGCGTAGTTTTATCCGGCGATAAAATAACGCGTAGGCCATTTTCCAGGGTGTAATAATCTACCGCTACCTGGTACGCAGCAGTAGTAGGACTGGTAGTGGTTGGTTGGGTGGTAGTTGGGGTGGCGGAGGTGGTAGAACTTACGGTTTTAGGACTACAAGCTCCCAACGAAAGTGTTATTCCAAGTCCGAGGGCAGCAGAAGCTAACCATAGCTTCTGCCGGGGTAAAAAATAAGCGCGCATAGTTGAAAATTGTTTAAATTTTAAAAATTTAAGAGTCGGGTAGGTAGATAAAAATTATTTACTGCGCAGCTCGTTTATAGAGAGCCGCAGTTCCCCAAAATAATCTTTTGTTTGTTTTGCGCGGTAAAGTGGGAGCGAATTAGTTACCAGTAGTAACTGCTTAAAAGTAAATAACTCTCCGGAAAATAAATAGCTAATTTTTGAAATACATGAAAAATATTTTTGCGCTGCTGTTTATTCTGGTGGTCTTCTGTAAATGCCAATCCAACCCGGACCAGAAAAACCAAGCCACCGTTAAACAGCCTCAACTTTCAGTAATTATACCCACTATTCAGGAGAAGGTCTATGACCGGCCTACCGTAAAAGGTTTGGGAATAGCCCTGGTGCAACCGCAGGAAACCTTACAGGTTTTAGATACCATGGATTATTTTTTCTACAAAGTAAAATTGCAACGATCTGCTGAAGTAAAAGAAGGATACGTTTTAAAAGCGGCTTTCACCGATAAGCCACACTTCATAGCTGCGGAAAGTTTAGCCAAAAGTAGGCGCTAGGGCAGGGGATAATCTACAAAAGATAAAATTTTTAAATTTTTGTTATTTGGGGGGCAACTGGAAATGCCCGCGCAGCACGATAAACGACAAACCCAGCACATTTAAAGTGGTAGTAGCCAGTAAAGACGTAAGCACGGTATCGCTTAAGCAAATGTAACGCTCGTTATAAACCAGAATAGCCAATACTGCTGTCAGCCAACAAGTTACTACTATGGCCGTCCAGACGCCGAGCCATTTCCGGTGCGACGTATCTTCTTTATAACGTTGGTTTTCAAAACGCCGGCGTTGGGCTGTTAAATCATCGGCATCAATATCAGTATCGGCTTTGCCCGGGAGGGTAATGCGCGATTGAATAATATCTTCTAAACGCTGCAAGTCTGTTTCCTTCGCTTTTATATTTCAATACCGGAAAAATAGTCTTTAATGTATTCGTCCGGAATCGGGTAGTCCCAGGTAAAAGAAGCTTCTTTAGTGGTTTTATCCCAGGGGCTTCCGGGCATGTGCGACCACTCCGATAATTGCGAAGCGCTAAATTTAGAGTATTTATCAATAATGCGGTTCAGGGCATTGGTAACTTCCGGGTCCGCGGCAATATCTTTTAAGGAATCATCTTTCACATCGATTATTTTGCTGTAATCGACCTGTTTACGGGTTTTCGGGAACACTGGTCCGTAAGGCCAGGCTTTTGGCGGTTCGTTAAATAAATGCTGGTTATGGTGCGCCAGAAAATACCCGTAAGCAATAAATAAAAGCTTTTGTACTTTGGTTACATTTAGTACAATGCCTTTTTTATAAGCTAAAGCCAGCAAATAATTGGCAACCGTTACACTATCGTAATTTTGCATTTTAATCTTGGTCTATTACAAATTTACACTAAATAATTGCCAGAAGCAAACTTGTAAATACTTGTACCAGAACGGCATAACTTTCTTCTATAACTTATTTATTCGGCTAGCAGGTATCCGTAATTTATGTTACGAAAAATTTAAAATTTTAGGTTTCACCGCATTTGCAGATACTTATTTTAGGTTTCCGGAAGTTTGTAATTTTGATTAGTACTCTTTTAAATTGTCTTTATCCGGATACAGTTCAATGCACGTAAAGTGGCTATCTGGTATTTTTTAAATGAACTTACATGAATCGTGGCGAAGAAATCCGGCAAGTTTTTCAGCAATTGGTAGCACTCAGCCCCGAGCAGTGGGCTACGTTTGAGCAGCACCTGGAAGAAGTGAAATTTAAAAAAAGGATTATTTGTGCCAGGCTGGGCAAGTAGAACAGTACTTGTATTTCATTCACGCGGGTGCCGTTCGGGTATACCACCAAACGGAGCAGCAAGAATTTACTTTAAACTTTCATTTTGCCCAGGAGTTTGTGAGTGCGTTTTCGTCGTTTCTCACGCAAACACCATCGCGGGTTTATTTGCAGGCACTAGAGAACGTGCACGCTTCGCGCATCTACCGGGCGCATTTATATCAATCCTACGAACAACATCATCCGGCCGAACGCTTGGGCCGCTTATTCGCCGAAACGCTTTTCGTGCACAAAACCAACCGCGAAATTGATTTATTGTCGCTCTCCGCCGAAGAACAATACGTGAACTTACTGCGCAAGAATCCGAAGTTAGTGCGTAGCCTTTCGGTGAAACACTTAGCTTCCTACCTGGGCATTCATCCCGAAAGTTTAAGCCGAATCCGGCAGAAAGTAAACCACATTTCCTAACCTACATCATTTTTCCAGCGCACCTGAGCCGGTAATTTTGCCGGCATCTTGTTTCACGTGAAAAACTTACACGCTATGATTACGCTCATAATATTGCTCGTGGTATTTGCCTTAGGGCTGCTGATAAGCAAATTTTTTAAAAAAACATCCCTCTCCGTAGCGCAAGCCGGCCGGATAGCTATGGGCGCCATGCTGGTATTTACCGGTATCTCGCATTTTTATTTAACCAAAGGCCTGGGATGGATGATGCCGGATTTTTTACCGGCTAAGATGGCGTTAGTTTATGTAACCGGCGTGCTGGAAATAATTCTGGGTCTGGGTTTGTGGTTCAAAAAAACCAGAAAAAGCAGTAGTCTGCTTTTAATTCTGTTCCTGATAGCTATTTTACCGGCCAACGTAGTAGCGGCTATAAAGCACGTAAACATTCAAGCCGCCGACTTTACTGGTCCGGGTTTAAGTTATTTATGGTTCCGGATTCCATTGCAGCTGTTGTTTATTCTTTGGGTGTACGGGTTTGGTTATCGGGGTACTTTGCAGTTAAATTGGCGATTTAATAAAACCGAATTAATCTTAAGTTAAGGCGGTAGTTACTTCCTTATTTATTAAAACTACTACTGAATTTGTCCAGAAATCAACCACCCCTAACCCCTCCTTATCCAAGGCGGGGAGCTTTCTTTTTACAGTTACCATTTACCAATATATGATCGTGATAATTATCCTCCTCCTACTACCTCCGAAGGGGGAACTTTTTATTGGCAATCGGGATAATCACACATAGTGGTATACCAAGAGGCATTTACTTAACAAAGTATTCTTGCTGCGTAGCCAAATAGGTTCCTCCTGAATGACGAAAATTTTAAATTTTTAAAAATTTTGCTCGTTTGCTATGGAACAAACAGCAGTAGCCCGGTGCAAGTGTTGACGCTAAACTGTTCTGTTGTTCAGCGAGTTTTTGACTTGCATTACTTTTATTCTCAAGCAAAAAGTCGCCTCTCCTTCCCTGTTTTTAGGGATGGTGTCCTTTAGGGCGGAAGGGTCCTTAAGAACAAATACACAAGCCATGAAACAACTTCACTCCGAAACCAAAGCTACTCAACCAGCTATGCGAACGAGAATCAACTAGTCAGCAACCAAAGCAACAGCCGATGCTAAGCGAACGAGAATTATTAGGCTTGAACTTACAAGTAAGAGCGTGTTTAAATATTAGGAAATGGGAATAAAAAGCGAGTCAGCCCGTAAGCAAAGAGCGACGAAACTGCTAAGCTTATGTAATCCTGTTACCAGCGACTCACTGACTCGCAGTGGGAAGTTATGAAAGAATCTCTGCCCACACAACGAAAACGCCAACATTCGTTGCGGGAAATAGTCGATGCTATTCTCTGGTATCTGCGAGTAGGTAGCCAGTGGCGAAACTTACCAGCGAGTTTCCCTAAGTGGGCGTTGGTGTACTATTATTTTCACCAGTGGCAAGCGGATGGAACCCTGGCAAAACGCAACTGGCATTTGAATATCTGGGAACGGAAAAGGAGAAAGAAAGAAGACTCCCCCAGTTTATGGTGTATTGATTCGCAGTCGATTAAAGTAGCACCGTTCGTTAGTCAACAGACTGGTATAGACGGCAATAAAAAGGTTAATGGCCGTAAGGGCACGTAATCACAGACACCCTAGGCTTAGTCTGGGGGGTAGTGGTACATGGCGCTAATCAGGCCGATGGAGCCACGGCCGAGCGGGTGGTAGCTCCGCTACGGGGGTACTTGCACCGGATGAAAAAGATACTAGCCGATGCAGCTTATGAGCAGGTATTTGTCGATTGGGGCACTGAGAACCTACGGGGTGTAGAAGTAGAGATCACTTCTAAGCCCCCCGATGCAGAAGGCTTCGTGCCTGGCAGAAGGCTTCGTGCCTGTTAAATGGCGCTGGGTGAGCGAACGGGCGTTTGGCCTGTTTAATTTCTTCCGGCGGCTCGACAAAGACCACGAAAAAACTACCCAAAGTGCCGAAGCTTGGGTGCTATGGCACAATTGTCAACTTATTCTGAACCGAATACCTTGATATCTAATCAACGTATTATTTAAACATGCTCTTATATTATTTTATTGTGTACTAGTCTACCACCTTTAATAGATGAAATAACGAAAAGCAGGGGCTGCCAACATTTTTATCCCTTCATTCGCAAGAACAAGAGTGGCTGATTTCGTTGTTTCCAAAAATTGATTCAAAAATTAAAATTTATGCGTAATTGGTATTTATTAATCTTGTTAGTTTTAACTACTCGCTGTAATAATTCACCAGGTAATCTTAGCGGAGAAAATAATGTAACTTCAACTAAAAGGGATACTGCTTCTGTAAAAATCGTAAAAAAATTAAAAAGATCTAAGCCATACGCCTTAGAAACTGCTTCTAAAGCAGACTTTGAACAGGCCGCGACCAGGCAAAGTATTAGCTTTGAAATGGGACCAGATGAAGCCCGTAAAATAGATGGAGTACTAGTTTTTAAAATAGACTTCTTTCAAAAGTACTTAGATAGTGTCGTAATTAGCAATGGCAGCAAAGAGGTTAAAGCGTAAGCCAAAGCGCTTTCGACGATTTCTATACTTGGTAGCAAAAATTTTGAATCGTTTAAGAAAACCAAACACGTTTTCAATCTTGATTCGCTGGGAAGACAACGCTCGGTTTTGTTGCTGGTCTTGCCGCGTTAAAGGATAATGTTTGGAGGCCTTCTTCGGGGTATGGGCTTGCGGGATCAACTTTTTGATTCCTTGATAACCCGAATCCGCTAATAGCAGGATAGGAGTTGGGAGTTTAAGCTGGCTGCATTTAAAAAGTTGGAAATCATGCACTGCTCCTTTGGCAAAATGCGTACAAATGATTTTTCCGCTCTTCTTATCCACTATCATTTGTGTTTTCAGATGATGTTGTTTCTTTTTAGCCGAGTAGTAGCGTCTTTGTTTTTTTGGGGACGTTCGATTCTTGTCTCCGTAGCATCTACCAGTACTACTTGGTAACTGATGGAACTTTGGAGAAGGGCTTTTTTGCCAGGTAAGCTAAATTCCCCGGATTGGAGTAAAAGATTTTCCGCTCGTGTAATCAAGCGGAAGGCCGTGGCTTCACTCACTTGGTAGCTCTGAGCGATGTGAAAATAGGTCCGGTATTCCCGATTATATTCTAACATCATCAATACTTGATCGGCCTCCGACAAGCGACTAGGACGACCGAGAACTTTCTTGTTTTTGGCTATTTGTTCGCTTAAAACTGCTTTCATGTGCTCAAAGGTGGCTTTATGCACCCCTGTTAAGCGCCGGAAAAGAGCTTCGCTTAAAAAGCGGATTTGTTCGTATTTTGTCACCATACCGCAAAGTTCTGCTATTTACTTAATATCTAATTACTTTTGAAAGAAGTCTAATAAATAATAAATGGACCCCTTTTAAAATGTTCCGGGATACGTTGCTAAATACCGATGATCCGGCAATAAGAGCGTATCGCTACTTGGGGCAGCACGCAAAAATTAACCAATACTTAGTGGCTGGTCGTTTTTACGAAGCCTACGAAACGTATCTGGTAGATAAAACCACTGGGGCTATCACAACCACCTGGACAGAACCAATTGTTTCGCCGGACCAAAAGTATTTAGCCAATAGCTCCTTTGCCACTGCCCTGGACGAAGCGCCGAACGGAATCCAGATCTGGGAAGTAGCAAATACTGAAAAATCGCCTGCCATTAAAAAGTTCTTGGAGATCGTGCACCAGGATTGGAAACCTTTGGAGTTGCACTGGGAATCTTCTACTGCTATTTTAATTAAAACACTACCAATGGATAAATATAAGCTGTTGCAGGCAGAACCCAAAGAAGAAGATTTCTCTTATTGGCGATTACGCATCAAATAATGCGTTGCTTTTAAGAAAGCAGCCTCCGGACATACAAAAATTTAAAAAATTTTTCTTTTTAGTTCAGGAAGTTAATCCGGATAATCCTCTGATCCTACCAAGCAAGGTGCTGACTACTCATTCCGCAGGGAGTTTACCGGATTGGCTAAACTGGCTTTTATGGCCTGCACACTAATGGTAAGCAAAGCAATAAGGATGGCTAAGGCCCCGGCTAGAGCAAAAACTGGCCACGTGATGGTAATGCGGTATTCAAAGTCCTGGAGCCAGCGGTGCATGCCCTACCAGGCAACGGGCCAGGCCAGCAGATTCGCCAGCACTACTAATTTTAAAAAATCTTTCGAAATCAACGACAGGATATTCGCTACCGAAGCCCCCAGCACTTTACGAATGCCGATTTCTTTGGTACGTTGCTCGGTGGTAAACGCTACCAAACCAAACAAGCCTAAACAAGCAATAAAAATAGCTAAGGTAGAGGCTACGGTAAATACTTGCCCGTATTGTTGCTCTTGTTGGTATTGCTCGTTGTAGCGTTCGTCTAAAAAGAAAAATTCGAAGGGATTACCGGGGTAATTGGCCCGGTATAGCTTTTCGAGCTCGGCAAGTTTCCGGGACATGCCACCGGGGGTAAGTTGCACTGTTAGGTAACCTACCGAACGGCGGGGCAGAAAAATAATGGGATCAATGGCATTACGTAACCCTTGGTGGTGGTAATCGCGCATAACGCCTACTACCTGGTACGCTTGCCCCCAGTTTACCGTCTGGCCCACGGCCGCGGCAGCCGAAGAAAAACCTAATTGCCGAGCCGCCGATTCGTTGAGCATCAGTTTGGCGCTTTTCTCCCAACCTAAAGTAGTTTCCTGGTGGGTAAAGTTGCGCCCGGCGGCTAAAGCAATGCCGTACGTTGGCAGGTAACGGTCATCGATGATACCCATGGAGTAGCCTTTTTTATTATCGTCGGCGGGGGCTCCGGGCCGGGCAATGCCGTTGGCGCCGAAGTTGTAATAATTACCCGGCACAATGCCGCTCTGGCAGAAATTTTTGACGTATGGCAACTGGCTTAACTGTTGTTCCAGCACGGCGGTACGCGTAGTTATAGCCGCTTCCTCGCCTACCTGCGGACTTTGGATAACCAAACGCTGGGTGAGTGCAAAGCCTAAATCCTGATTTTGCATGTATTGTAACTGGCGGTATAATACCAGAGTGGCAATAATTAACACCACCGAGGCGCTGAACTGCCCGACAACCAGAGATTTACGTAACCAATAGCCGCGGCTCATCCGGGGAGTGCCTTTTAACGTTTGCACCGGCTGGAACGATACCAGCGTAAAAGACTACGTAAATACCCGAAGCCAGCGCCCCTACCAGTAACAAGCCTAAACCAATTAACCAATAATTATCGGCCTGCAGTACACTAAAAGTCAAGTCTTTTTTAATCAGTTTGTTAAAAGGGCTTTGCAGCAAAACTACCAACCCCAGCGCTAATAAAGATCCTATTAGGTTCAAAAACAACGACTCACCTAAAAATTGCAATATTAATTGCCCGGAACGAGCACCGATTACTTTTCGGATGCCTACCTCTTTTGCTCTTTTTAAGGCGCCGGCCGTAGATAGATTAACGTAATTAAACCAAGCAATAATTAATATTAGCCCGGCAATACCTTCCAGCAAATACACAAAACCCAGACTGCCGCTGGCCCGCAAGAGATCGCCCAGCGAGTTTGCCAGGTGCAAGTTACCGGCGGGTTGCAGCCAAAACCGGTCTTCTCCGTCGGGATTCATTTTTTTAGCCAGCGCGTTTAGTTTGGCGGCCAGCCGCTGGTAATCGGTACCGGGACTTACCCGGAAAAAAGTAGTTACAAAAGTACCGTCGAAGCCATCTAACCGGGCCCATCCGTTACCGTTCAGGTTCGCCGGATTGGCCAGGGTAATAAGGGAGAAAACCGCATCGAAGCGCAGATCAGAATTTAGCGGCATGTCGGCGTACACGGCCGTAACGGTGTACAATGTTTTACCAAATTGGTTATTAAGCGTGATAACTTGCCCCATCGCCGGCTTATTTCCGAAATATTTGTGGGCTTGCGCTTGCGATAAAGCTACCGTATTGG
Organism: Adhaeribacter pallidiroseus; assembly: GCF_003340495.1. Classification (NCBI taxonomy): domain Bacteria; kingdom Pseudomonadati; phylum Bacteroidota; class Cytophagia; order Cytophagales; family Hymenobacteraceae; genus Adhaeribacter; species Adhaeribacter pallidiroseus. The sequence goes on along the minus strand of NZ_QASA01000001.1, from coordinate 4,925,341 downwards.
GGGCTTGCAGTGCGGTAGCGGCCTGGCCCTGCACCAGCGGAAAAGTAAATAAGGTAAAAAAGCTCGCGTCGGCGTACGCAATAGCATCTTCACGGAACGATTGCGGAACACTTTCTTTTTTAGCACCGGCGAAGGTAACCAAACCATTCGCCGCTTGTTCGGCCACGCGACAGAAAACCTGCACTTCCGGAAACTGTTGCTGCACGAGTGGTGCAACGGCCGGGGCTATATTAATGTTAAATTCGCCGCCCCGGCCTTGCACCTGCAGCCGGTACATGGTAGATAGGTTGGTATGAAACCGGTTAAAACTCTGTTCAAAACTGACGTACTCCAAAATTAAAATAAAGGCGGTAATGCCCAGGGCTAATCCCAGATTATTAATCAGCGAAAAAGCTTTGTGGCGCCACAAAATGCGCCAGGCGGTTTTCAGATAGATGGTCAGCATAGTTTCAATCGATTATCCATGGCCCATAGTCCACAGTTTTTTAAAATTTTAGCTTGTTTGCAGCGCTAGGATCGATTTGTATGGACCTATCTAAGTAGTTCTGCTTTTATTTTTACAAAAGAAACAGTTAGACCATTGCTCCCGGAACGGTACCGTTATGGGCGCCTGCCCGAACCGCTGGCCAGGTCTTTCTGCGAAAAAAAACGCTACTATTACTTTTCCGGTAAACGCCGCAATCCGAAAAAAACTAAACTACTGCTTACTCGCTGCGCAACGAAGTAACCGGGTTGGTTACAGCCGTCCGGATGGCGTGGTAACTTACCGTAAGCAGGGCAATGATTAACGTAGATCCACCCGCCAGGGCAAAAATCCACCAGGCCAGGTTGGTGCGGTATTCAAAGTTTTGCAACCAGTTATGCATCACATAAGCCGCCAAAGGCCAGGCAATAATATTGGCCAGTAACACTAATTTTAAAAAATCAAGGGAAAGCATGCGGGTAATGTTAAACACCGAGGCACCCAATACCTTGCGGATACTGATTTCTTTGGTACGCTGCTCGGCTGTAAACAAGGCTAACCCAAACAAACCTAAACACGAAATAAAAATAGCCAGAAACGCAAAGTAGTAAGCTAACTGGCCAATCATGGCTTCGCTTTTATACATTTGCTCAAAATCTTCGTCGAGGAAGTGGTACTCAAAAGGATAACCCGGGTTGTATTGTTTCACCAGTTTTTCCATTTGGGCTAAACCGTCTTTGGTTTTTCCGGTGGCCAGGCGCACGAACAGGTAATCGGCAGCATACTTCGGGTTTAAAATCAGGATCAGCGGCTGCATGGCTGTGTGCATGGAAGAAGAATGAAAATCTTTGGTAACCCCGATAATCTGCCCGGTTACCCCCATTACCTGAATTTTTTGCCCTATTGGGTCGCGCATGTTCATCAGCCGGGCGGCTTCTTCGTTTATCACGAAATTAGAAGTATCGGTGCCAAACTCCTTCGAAAAATCGCGCCCGGCTTTCAGGGGGATGTCCATGGTTTTCAGGTAATCATACTGGGTAGCCAATACGCTAAACAACACATCGGCTTTAGGCGTTTTGCCCGCCCATTGCACATTGCCCGTGGAGGAACCCACCATAAGCGGATTTTGGTTCGCGATGGTGGCTTGTTTAATATCCGGGGAGCGTAGTAAATCATTTCTTAAAGGAGCCGCCTGTTCTTTTAATTTGCCTTCCAGGTACACGTAAGCCACATTGTCGCGGTTCAGACCCAGGTTTTTGGTCCGGATATATTGCACCTGGCTGTATACCACCAAAGCACTCACAATCAGCACCGAGGATAAGATAAACTGAAATACGACCAGGCCTTTCCGGAACCAGATGGTACTGGTATTAAAACGAAGAGTCCCTTTTAAAACTTTCACCGGCTCGAACGATGCTAAAAACAAAGCCGGGTAAGAACCAGAGAGTAAGCCGGTAATAAGAGCAATACTCGCTACCGCCAGAATAAACTGCGGGTCTTGATACGGAATAGCAATTGCTTTATCGGTAAGCTGGTTAAATACCGGTATTAACAACTGCGCCAACCCTAAGGCAAACACAATAGCCAGTAAAGTAATCAGCATGGATTCGCCGCTAAATTGCCCGATGAGCTCGCGCTGTCCGGCACCTATTACTTTGCGCACGCCTACTTCTTTCGCCCGCCGCGCCGACCGGGCGGTAGCTAAATTCATGAAGTTGATGCAGGCAATTACCAGAATAAAAACGGCCACAATCGCGAATAACCGCACGTACTCGATACGACCTCCTACCGGCACGTTACTGGATTTAAAATTGCCTTGTAAGTACATATCCCCCACCGGTTGCAGAAATAAATCAATCGTACTTTCCTTTTTTTTGGTGGCCAGGTAATGCTTTATTTTTTGGTCTACGGTGGCCTGGCTAGTATTGGGCTGCAGCAATACGTACGTTTTAGGTCCGTTATTGTCCCAGTCTTTCACCCAATCGTTTTCCTGCACATAGTCGGTAAATGGCATTACCCAATCAAACTGCAACGACGAGTTTTTGGGTACATCTTTAAATACGCCGGTAATCTGGTAGGTATCTTTGTTGTTTACTTTAATGGTTTTACCCACTACGTTGGTGCTCCGAAAGTACGTTTGCGCCATGGTTTCCGAAATGGCAATTGACTTAGGTTGCTTCAGCGCGGTCTGAGGATTTCCTTGCGTGAACGGGAAAGAAAACATCCGGAAAAAATCCGGACCAGCGTAGGTGCCGTTTTGCTTTAGAGCTTGGTTCTCGTGGGTAAACAGCAGGTTAAAGCCCGGGTGCAAAGTTACCGCTTGCGCTACTTCGGGAATATCTTGCGGTAGGTTTTCGCCCAGTGGTCCGGGCGTAGCATCGAAGGTAAAATCAGAATTACCGCCGTAATGCTGCACTTCCATTACCCGGTACAACCGGTTGAGTTGCGCATGAAACTGGTTAAAGCTACGTTCGTCTTGTACCCACAACATAATTAAAATGCTGCAGGTCATGCCTAAGGCCAAACCCGAAATATTAATAAAAGAAAAACCTTTATGCCGGAGCAGGTTTCGCAACGCTATTTTCAGGTAATTTGTAAGCATATTATGGCGATTAATAAGTAATAGAAGCCAAGAGAAGACATAATCTTATGAAAAATTTAAAAAACTAGCTCTCCGGTATTTTAGCAAACCTGATTATCTTTAAATAAGAAAAGTGCCATGATCTTAATTGGTTGATAATAAGTGATTTGCCGTGTAAATGATGTTTGAGGGAAGTTTAATCTGTCCGGTTTCGATACAATGTTTTGTTCGCTTTTAGCACAGCCATTTACTTTTGCATAGGGAAATACAAAGAATAATAAATTGGTAAAAAATTCTATATATTACTTGTAATATAAAACGAGTCGCTACACTTGGAAAAAAACTGTTAAGAACCGGATAAAAGCGAGTGTTCCTACTTTATATATAGTGCAGATAACCGTATGTTATGTTGTATAGCTGCAAGTTGGCAGGCATATTTTTGAAAAATGAAAAATCAGACGTTATCGAAGGCTGAATATTGGAAGAAGTGGGAGCTTACTGAACTGCTTAATGATCTTTACTTAGCTCAAAAATTATTAGAAAATAGAGATGACCTCTTCTGCCCTGGAGGTTTTGTAGAAGACTTCAAAGAAGCATTTTCTGAAGAATTAGATGACCTTGAACACTGGAACGGATCTCCTATATATGATTCTATTTATGACTGGTTTACACCCAAAGGCAAATGGATCTTACTAATTGGAGAGAAAGAAGGTGAAGAAGTGAGAAACAGAATTTTCAATAGAATAAAGATTTGGAGAGATGTTACAGGATATAAGGCATAAATAACCTTTAAACCGGGAAGAAAAATTTAAATAAAAAAATTACATCAGCTAACAAAAATTAAAGCACATTAAAACGTGCCCTAGCAAATACGTTCGCGATATTTTTCACCTTGTTAGCAACTACCAAGAATATCCGGATTATCTGTTGCAGCGCATTAACCATTCTATTCTTAAAGATGTGCCTTTGCTCAGGGTTACTATTTACCAAAATATGGCTCATTTCCACGAAAGAATAGCAATTATCTGGGGATATTCCGAAAAAGAAGTTAATTAATAGATGAAAAGCCTGGAAGTCGCCTCCTTGCCCATGCTGAACCGGCAAAGCTCCTTAGAGCAAATAAGTGCGGAACTAGATACCCTGGACAAACATACCCTGGATCACACGCCCTGGCCCCGGTTTAGCTACAAGCCCCGGGTGCAATTTGCCCTGGGTTACCACCACAATTGTATTTTTTTAAAATTTTACGTGGCAGAAGAAGCCATCCAGGCTAAGTTTCGTAACACAAACGATCCGGTGTATAAAGATAGTTGTGTAGAGTTTTTTATTGCGTTTAACGGCGAAGCCAGTTACTATAATGTGGAGTTTAATTGCTTAGGAACCTGTTTGCTCGGTTTTGGTGACGCCCGCGAAAACCGCCGGTTGCTGCCCGAAGAATCCATCCGCAAGATTAAATACGCCGGAACGTTGCAAAAAACAACTTTGCCCAGCAACGGCCAGGTAACATTCTGGGAGTTAACGGTACTTATTCCGGCCGAAGTTTTTACCCAACACTGCCTTACTACATTTCGGGGCGTAAACGCACGTGCGAATTTTTATAAATGCGGCGACGATTTACCGCGTCCGCATTATTTAGCCTGGAGCCCGATTAGCACTTCAGAACCTAACTTTCATTTGCCGGAATATTTCGGAAGTCTGCAATTTGTATAAGTTTGCCTATTCGTTTAAAATTTAAATCCGGGCCACCCAATATTCCTGAATATTTAAAGAATAAAGAATTAAAACCAAGAGAAGAATTTTACAATTAGCTGCTTGCCGAATGTAACCCAATTGGAAACCCAACAATTTTCCGGGAATTCTTAAAAGAAAAAAGCCAGTTCTAGAACTGGCTTTGTGATGCATGTAAATTTAAAAAAATTAAGCTTCTACTTCTTCCTGGCTTTGGTTCACCAGGCTTAAATACTTACTGGTTTTTTCGTAAGCTTCAATTTCTTTCTTTAAGCTGAGTAAGTAATCAATATCGTCATACCCGTTAATTAAGCAGGTTTTTTTGTATTGATTAATATCAAATTTTTCTACTTGGTCCGTGCCGGCAATGCGTACGGTTTGGGCTTCCAGGTTTACTTCTAGTTCCGTGTTTCTGTCGGCGAAAATGTGCGCGAAAATAACTGCCAGAAACTCCTCGGAAACTTGCACCGGCAAGAGGCCATTGTTTAAGGCATTGCCTTTAAAAATATCGGCGAAAAAGCTCGAAATAACTACTTTAAAACCATAATCGTTAATGGCCCAAGCTGCGTGTTCGCGACTGGAGCCACAACCAAAGTTTTTACCAGCTACTAATACTTTACCCGTATACAGCGGGTTGTTCAGTACAAAATCCGGCTTCGGCGTATTTTGGTTATCGTAGCGCCAATCCCGGAACAAGTTATCACCAAAACCTTCGCGGGTAGTAGCCTTCAGGAAGCGGGCCGGAATAATCTGGTCCGTATCAATGTCTTCAATCGGCAATGGAACCGCCGTAGAGGTTATTTTTTTAAATTTTTCCATGATTTCAAGTCCATAGACCACAGTCGATAGTCCATAGATTTAAATTGTTATTTGATTTCTTTCCTGCAAACAAAAGCTTAAAGTATAATTTACCAATAGTCTTGTATCTACTTCCAGTCAACGAACCATTGTCTATGGACCATGGACTATCGACTAAATCAATTCCCGCACATCCGTTATTTTTCCCGCAATGGCTGTGGCTGCGGCGGTAAGCGGACTAGCCAATAACGTGCGGGCACCAGGTCCCTGGCGGCCTTCGAAGTTGCGGTTAGAAGTAGAAATACAGTATTCGCCTTTGGGTACTTTGTCTTCGTTCATGCCCAGGCAAGCCGAACAGCCGGGTTCGCGTAATTCAAAACCAGCTTCCCGGAAGATCTGGTCAATGCCTTCTTCGCGGGCTTGTTGCTCTACTTGTTTAGAACCCGGTACAATTAAAGCATTAATATTGGGCGCTTTGTGCTTTCCTTTCACAAACTGCGCTACCAACCGTAAATCCTCGATGCGCGAGTTGGTGCAGGAACCAATAAATACGTAATTAATTTCTTTACCCAACAACGATTCACCCGGGTGCAAACCCATATAAGCCAATGATTTATCGAAAGAAGCTTTATTGCTTTCTTCTTTAATATCGGCCAGATTTGGTACGGTTTCGTCGATTTTAATGCCCATGCCCGGATTGGTACCATAAGTAATCATGGGAGCAATATCAGCCGCATCGTAGGTATATTCCACGTCAAAAACAGCGCCTTCGTCAGTGAATAAGGTACGCCAATAAGCTACCGCTTCTTCGTATTTCTCGCCTTTTGGCGCAAATTCGCGGCCCCGGATATATTCAAAAGTAGTATCGTCAGGAGCAATTAAACCACCACGGGCACCCATTTCGATGCTCATGTTGCAGATGGTCATGCGGGCCTCCATGCTTAAGCTGCGAATAGCCGAACCAGCATATTCTACAAAATAGCCGGTAGCACCACCCATCGTGAGTTTAGAAATAATGTACAGAATAATGTCTTTGGAAAGTACGCCGCTCGCCAGCTCTCCTTCGATGTTGATGCGCATGGTCTTGGGTTTGTTCTGCATCAGGCATTGGGTAGCTAAAACTTGCTCTACTTCGCTGGTACCAATCCCGAAAGCAATAGTACCAAAGGCACCGTGCGTAGAAGTATGACTATCGCCGCATACCATCGTCATGCCGGGCAAAGTAATACCTAGTTCCGGACCAATAACGTGTACAATGCCTTGAAAAGGATGACCTAAACCATACAAGTTTACCCCAAATTTCGCGCAGTTCTCGGTAAGTTTATCTACCTGAAATTTACTCAGCGGCTCCACAATGGGCAAATGCTGATTGATAGTGGGAACGTTGTGGTCAGCGGTGGCTACGGTATTTTGCGTCCGGAATACGCCAATGCCTCTTTTCTCCAGACCGGCAAAAGCCTGCGGACTCGTTACTTCGTGCACCAAATGCCGGTCGATGTATAACACATCGGGACCGTCCGGAATGCTGGTTACCACATGGGCATCCCAGATTTTTTGAAATAATGTTTTTTTATCGGAAGTACTCATCTGTAAAATTAGCTGTTGGTTTTAACAGCGGCTTGTTCCCGTTTAGTTTCCAGTTTTCCAAAAAGCTCGGTTAAATGCTCGTCCTGAATAACTTTTAACTCATCCGCCATCACCAGGTAGTCGGGGTATACTTCGTCAATGTCTTCTTTGGTAACAAAGTAACCCAGATTTTCTAAACGGTGCTTTAAGGCGGCTCTACCACTACGCGCCGTTAAAACAATAGAAGAATCGGCCACACCTACATCATGCGGATCAATTACCTCGTAGGTTTCGCGGTGTTTCAGGAAGCCATCCTGGTGAATACCGGAAGAGTGCGCAAATGCGTTGTCGCCCACAATGGCTTTATTCGGCTGTACGCGCATGCGCATCAACCGAGATACCAACCGGCTGGTGGGATAGATACGCGGCGTGTTTATGCGGTTAAGTAATTCCAGTTCTTTGTGACTTTTCATAATCATCACCACTTCCTCTAGCGAGGTATTCCCGGCCCGTTCGCCGATGCCGTTAACGGTACACTCAATCTGGCGGGCACCGTTAATTACCCCGGCAATAGAGTTGGCCGTAGCTAAGCCTAAATCGTTGTGGCAATGCACCGAGATAATAGCTTGATCGATGTTTTTAACGTTTTCTTTTAAATATTTTATCTTCGCACCGTAATCCCAGGGTAAGCAATAGCCGGTAGTATCAGGTATATTTACCACGGTAGCGCCCGCCGCAATTACAGCTTCAACCATTTGCGCCAGAAAAGGCAGATCAGCCCGGCCGGCATCTTCGGCGTAAAATTCAATTTCTTCTACAAATTGCTTGGCGTATTTTACCGCCCATACGCCGCGTTCCAGTACATCTTGGCGCGAAGTGTTAAATTTATACTGAATATGCATATCAGAAGCGCCAATGCCCGTGTGGATGCGTTTACGCTTCGCGTATTTCAACGACTCCACGGCACAGTCAATATCTTCTTTTTTGGCTCGGGTCAGCGCGCAGATTACCGGCTCCGAAACCGCCTTGGATATTTCGATAATGGAAGTAAAGTCGCCGGGGCTGGAAATAGGAAAACCTGCTTCGATAATATCTACACCTAGTTCTTCCAGGGCTTTGGCTACTTCAATTTTTTCTTTGGTATTTAACTGGCAGCCAGGAACCTGCTCGCCGTCGCGTAACGTGGTGTCAAAAATATGGACCTTGTCGCTCATGGTAGAAAAATGTTTAAATGTATTAAAACAACAGAAGCCGGCACGTTGCCAGGCTTGATCAGCAGTTCCAGAAAGGGCGGTTCTGCTCAGAATTATAGTTCAGAAATAAAACCGGCATCACCATCTATTTTCTGAAAAACGGCTGCTCTGTTATTTTCTTACAAACCCGAAGAAAAATCTTAACTAAAGCCGTTTATTAAAGATGCGTAATTTTTTTAAAAATATCCAAGCTTAACTAGTAAAAATAATTTGCTCTCCCCAGTTTATTGAAAATTTTAAATTTATTTACAAAATTTTTGTAAAATCTATAATGATATCGGATTTGCCTCATCCCCCGGCCCCTTCTCCGGTAGAGAAGGGGTGCCAGTTAAGATAAAAAGGAGTGCTGGTTAAGGTAAAGTAAATTTTTAAAGTTCCTCTCCACCGGGGAGGGATTTAGGTTGGGGCAGGTTCTACGCCCGGGCTAACAGCCAAGTTTTTAAATCATTATAATCGTGACTCATGCGGGTAGATTGCTTGGTCTTTTGCATGACGGCCTGCAGGTTTTCCGGTATCGTAACTTTTTGCCCGATAACTTCTTCTACCACATCTATAAATTTGGCTGGGTGCGCGGTTTCCAGGAATATCCCAATAGCATCTGGTTCCATAGCCAGGTAATCGCGGATGGCACCGTAGCCAATGGCGCCGTGCGGGTCCAGAATATAGCCGTGATTTTCGTATACTTCGCGCATCAGCATTTTGGTTTGCTCATCGGTAAAGCGGTAACCAATTACATCTTCCCGCATAGCATCGCCATTTTGGTTGTATAGTTCCATCAGGCGCACGAAGTTGCTGGGGTTTCCTACGTCCATGGCGTTAGAAATAGTTTGGGTAGAAGCTCTTGGGTTGAAATTGCCGCTCGTTAAAAACTCCGGAACAATGTCGTTGATGTTCGTGGCCGCAATAAATTTAGCTACCGGCAAGCCCATGCGTTTAGCCAGTAAACCACCGGTTAAATTGCCGAAGTTACCGCTGGGAGTCGCAAATATAACGCGCTCACTCAAATGCTTTACCTGCGCATACGCGTGAAAATAGTAAAACGATTGCGGAATAAGCCGGGCAATGTTGATGGAGTTAGCCGAGGTTAATTGCATCCGCTGGTTTAGTTCCTGATCCAGGAAAGCTTGTTTTACCAAACGCTGGCAATCATCAAAAGTACCGTCAATTTCCAAAGCCGTAATGTTCTGACCCAGCGTGGTTAATTGTTTTTCCTGAATGTCGCTTACCTTGCCATGGGGGTATAGAATGACTACGTTAATGCCAGGCACACCTAAAAAGCCATTAGCTACGGCACTACCCGTATCGCCGGAAGTAGCTACCAGGATAGTTAATTCTTTATCACTGTCTTTTACAAAGTAGGCCAGCAAGCGGGCCATAAACCGGGCACCTACATCTTTAAACGCGGAGGTTGGTCCGTGAAATAACTCCAGGGTATGTATACGGCCATGCACCGGCACTACCGGGATAGGAAAATTCAAGCTTTCTTCTACAATTTCCTGCAAAACACCTCTTTCGATCTGGCCGCGCAACAGCGTGGCTGATACATCTAAGGCGATTTCGGGTAAAGATTTTTCCTGAATAACCTCAAAGTAGCTGTGGGGTAACTCCGGAATTTGTAAAGGCATAAAAAGACCGTTATCATCGGCTAAGCCTTTGGTAACGGCTTCGCGCAAACTGACGTGCGGGGTTTGCTGGTTGGTACTGTAAAAAGACATTTATTATTGCGTATTAAATTACTAAATTTTTAAATTTTTCTATTCCAAGGATATATTACCGCTGGTATATTTTACCGTGTATTTAAAAGCGGTAATCCGCCAACCATATCCGGTTAAAGATAAGTTTATATCGTAGCTTCCCACAAATTCACGAGTTTTACCTTGCGTGGCGGCGGCTTTGTAATGACTAGCAATAGCATAGCAAAAAACGGTGGCGGTGTTCTCTGTTGCAGTTACTAAAAAGTTGCCACTCTGGTGATGTATCGCATCTATTCCTTTAAATCCGGCATCCCACATGGCACAGATATCGGCAGAGGTTTTCTCGGCGGGTTCACCAGCGCCTAACGAAGACATATCGAATAAAACCTTGTGGCCAAAAATTTCTTCCTGAATCTTCTGCCATTCCCGGGAATCAGTGTATACAAACAACTTGTTTACTATTTCTATCAGTTGTTCTCTTATAGTAAAGGTGCTCATGGTGGGTAGGTTTTAGGTAGTAGTAGTAGGTTGTAAGTGTTTGGTTTATTAAAATCAGAGAAGCAGATTTTGCTTAATTATTGTTTACTGATAACTAGCAACCAACAACCAGCAACTAAATCACCTTTGGCCCTTGGCTATTTACTTTCGATACGTAATCAATATTATCAATTTCGTAGCGGGTAAAAGCTTTTTTCATGGCGGATGCAATCTGATTCGCTTCTTCCTGGGAGCGGCTTAAGGCAAACATGCTGGGACCAGAACCGGAAATGCAGCAACCCAAGGCACCTGCTTTCAAAGCCGCTTCTTTTACGGCATCGTACCCCGGAATTAAAATAGAACGGATGGGTTCAATAATAGCATCTTCCAACGAACGACCTATTAACGCGTAATCGCCTTTCATTAAACCGGCAATTAAACCGCCTACGTTGCCCCATTGTTTTACGGCATCTTTCAGCGAAATGCCCTGGCGCAAAATTTTACGGGCATCCTCCGTCTTTACTTCAATCTGCGGATGAATAATGGTGCAGTATAATTCTGCGGGATACGGAATAGAAATAATATCCAGGGGAGAGTAGGACCGAACTAATACAAAACCACCCAGCAGTGCAGGGGCTACATTATCGGCGTGGGCTACACCGCAAGCAGCCTTTTCGCCTTGCATGGCAAATTGCACCAGGTTTTCTTTGCTAAGCGGGTTGCCCAGTAATTCGTTTACGGCAAACACACTGGCGGCGGCACTCGCCGAACTGGAACCAATACCACTGCCAGGTTTTATTTTTTTAGTAAAGATAATTTCAAATCCCTGCTCCGAGCCCAGATGCGCTAAATAGGCTTGCAGCGAAACTACAGCGGTGTTTTTGTTTACATCCGCCGGAAACACCGTGTCTTTGGTTTGGTTCAGTACGGTAATACCGGGCGCATCTTTTAAACGTACCTGAATTTCATCGCCCGGATGATCAAGGGCAAAACCCAATATATCGAACCCGCAAGCTACATTGGCTACGGTAGCCGGTGAGAATATTTTAATGCTGTTACTGTCTGCCATGAGAATATGTGAAAACCCCTCCCCCTGCGGGACCTCCCCTAAAAGCAGGGGAGGAGATGCCGCCATGGTTCTAAAGAAAAGCTGGTACTCATTTTTTAGAACTTTCCGCCTAGGTTTAAGTAGAACAGGGTAAATTTTTAAATTTTTAACTATTTACTGGATCGAATATAATTACTTTAAAAAGACACTTTCTATTTTTAGTCTAACATCCAGTATCTAACATCTAATTCGCAATCCGGATAATATCGGCAAATACGCCGGCAGCGGTTACTTCGGCACCCGCCCCGGAACCTTTTACAATCAGCGGCTGCGTTTTGTAGCGCTCGGTAGTAAACAAAATAATATTATCAGAACCGGAAACCGAGTAGAACGGATGGCTTTTATCTACCTCCCGTAATTCAATGCGGGCTTTGCCGTCTTCCCACGAAGCAACTAAACGGTAACCTTTACCTTGGCTTTCCACTTCGGCGCGTTGCCCTTCAAACGTATCTTCGTACGAACGCAGGTTCTGCCAGAATTGGTCCATGGGGGAGTCTTGTAAACAGTTAGCTGGTAAGAAGGGTTTTATATGCACATCTTCCAGTTCCAGATTATCACCGGTTTCGCGAGCCAGAATCATAATTTTGCGGGCTACATCTTTGCCACTCAAGTCAATACGCGGATCGGGTTCGGCGTAACCTAAATCCATGGCTTCCTGTACTACGGTACTCAGTTTTTTATCGGCACTTACGGTGTTAAACAAATAATTCATGGTGCCCGAGAAAATACCTTCTATTTTATGAACGGTATCGCCGCTCCGGATTAAATCTGTTAGGGTACTAATAATGGGTAGACCGGCACCTACGTTAGTTTCGTATAAATATTTTACTCCGCGTTTAGCAGCTAAGGTTTTTAATTCTTTGTAGGTGTGGTAATTACTGGAGGCCGCTATTTTATTAGGTGTTACAATCGAAATGCTGCGTTCCAGTAAAAACTTATAGGTAGCCGCTACATCCGGATTAGCGGTGCAATCTACAAATATGGCATTCGGTAAATTTAACTCAGCCATCCGCTCCACAAAAATCTCAATATTCGACTCTTGCCCTTTTTGCTCAAATATTTCTTCCCATTGTGCCCACGGAATACCCTTTTCATTAAATACCGCCTGCTTACTGTTGGTAAGGCCAATCAGTTTAATATCAATAGCTAAAGTTTTGTATAAATTAAACGCTTGATTTTTAATTTGTTTTAATAAAGTAGCGCCCACCGTACCGGTCCCTACCACAAATAAATGCAGGGTTTTTATGTCGGAAAGGAAGAAAGCTTCGTGAATGGTATTTAAAGCTTTTTCTTCATCTTTCTTTTGAATAACGCAAGAAATATTGAGCTCGGAAGTGCCCTGGGCTATAGCAATTATATTAATACCATTGCGGCCCAACGAACTAAATAATTTTCCGGCAATACCTGGGGTGTTTTTCATATTCAAACCTACTAAAGCCAGAATAGCTAAATCGTTTTGAATATTTACTTTATCCACAATGCCCGCCTGTATCTCTAACTGAAATTCCTGTTCTATGGCTAGTTGGGCCCGCGTTGCATCGCGTTGATTAATACCTACGGTAATCGAGTGTTCTGAGGATGCTTGGGTAATTAAAATAACGTTTACCTTTTGGTTGGCCAAAGCGCCAAAAAAACGCATGGCTATACCACTGGCACCCACCATACCGCTGCCCGAAATGGTAAGCAAAGCGATGTTCTCGATGGAAGCAATGCCTTTTACGGGCGCTTCGCTCTGTCGCGGGTTTTGCGTAATTAAAGTACCAGGTGCCGCCGGTTCAAACGTGTTTTTTAACCGAATCGGAATTTTCTTGCTTAACGCCGGCTGAATGGTAGGCGGATAAATGATTTTCGCTCCAAAGTAAGATAGCTCCAAGGCTTCTTCATACGACAACTCTTCAATCGGAATGGCATTTTTTACGCGGCGCGGATCGGCGGTCATCATGCCGTTTACATCGGTCCAGATTTCCAGGCTCGCCGAGTCGAGCGCCGCTGCTACAATAGCTGCGGTATAATCGGAGCCGCCCCGGCCTAAAGTAGTTGTTTCGCCGTGTTCGGTTGTGCCTACAAAACCTGGAATAACGGGCAACTCGTTGGTATTAGTTAAATACTGCTTAACGCGGGCATTCGTTACCTCAAACTTTACTTTAGCATTACCATAAGTACGGTCCGTAATAATTAGTTGGCGGTAATCGGCGGCAAAAGCCGGTACTCCGTTTTCCTTAAAAGCCTCGGCTATTAAATACGAAGATAAGCGTTCGCCAAAACTGGAAACAAAGTCCAGGGTTTTTAAACTTAATTCTTTTACCAAGTAAACTCCTTGTAAGATATCTTCCAGTTCATTCAGTAAAAACTTTACGTTGGCAATAATCGCACTTTGGCGCGTGGCGTGAATTAACTCTTTAACGGCCGTTAAGTGGCGTTCTTCTAATTTTTTAAGTTCTTCTTTATAAGCCAGATCGCCTTTTTCGGCTAACCGGCTGGTATTAATCAAGCTATCGGTAACACCACCAAACGCCGATACTACTACAGCCAATTCATTTACTGACGCGTGCGATTTAACTACAGCCAGTACTTTTAAGATGTTCTCCGGCGTACTCACCGAAGACCCGCCAAACTTTAAAACTATCATGCGATAATAAAAATATGCTAATGGATTGTTGGTTTCAACAGCGTTATGTAACTGCTAAAGCGCCATAAGGTAAGGTGATTTTATGGAATTAATGCTCTTTGATTTTTGCGAGGCGAAAGAAACTCTATAATTTTTAAAATTTCAAAACAAAGCAAAGAAAATTTTCAGCGTTTTACTTATTTTATTGATTTTTGTCTAAAATGGCAAATTTTTAATGAAGGCTTTAATTTAGGAACAGGCTACTATACGTTAGTTTATTCTATATAATAGGTTATTGATTCCTTGTTTATTTCTCTTTTTAATTAATGATGTAGGCTTTTGTTCCTAACAAGTATAGCTTGTAATTTACAATCTGTTTGTCAAAGTCAATCTACTTATACTCCTCATCTTGCTCAAGATTATATATTTGTTTTTGTCAAGAACTCCCATTTAAAAAGAGACTTGGGTAAAGCAGATTTTACAGCAGCTACAAATCCTGCAAATTCTATTATACCTTTTTCTTGCAAAGCTATAGATTTATTCTGCTTTAAGTAACTAGCTGCTGAATGTAAATATTTTAAAAATTTGATTTAAAGTTATAATATTTTCAATAATTGATTGATAATTTTTTTATATGGGTAATGTATGGTAATTTTGTTTGGAAATATTTAAAAATTGCTATGGTATTTATGTGCTATATAGATTCCATATTACTAACTCGTAATTTGCTGAGTGGTTTAATTAAGGTATTTAAGTTAAGTTTCTCATAATCAAAATGTAAATTTTTTAAACGAGATGATTAAAGCTAAATAAGCATTTTTAAGTGTATAGCAAATTCTTGTCAGCAGTACATTCTCCATCAACTATTCTGGCTGTTTTCTAAAGTAGAGTATTTCTGCTGAGTTACCTTATTTTATGGTTACAGGTAAAATCGAGAGTATGCATCGTAAGGGTTGAAGAACTTAGTAATAGGGCCGAATTTAGTGCAATTAGTTCTAAGAGATATAAGTTATATTCTAAAAATTATTAAAATATATATAAGTTTGGCAATTTATTTGCTAAGAGCCTCTCCTATAAATGAATTTAAATATTGTAAATAGTCTATCTATTAGCGTGTAATTAGTTCTGTGAAGGAGAATGCCCGATATTCCACTGATTTTGAAGTTGATCTTAATTTAAATGTACTATAACATAAAAGCTTTTTACAGTATCTATTATGCTCTTTAATTCTTACGACTTTCTAGTATTCTTTACGGTAGTACTTACCTTGTACCACTTGCTGCCCAGTAAATTCAGGTGGTTTATGGTGCTAATTGCCAGTTTGTATTTTTATATGAGCTGGAAATGGCAATACATCTTTATTATGTTTTTTCCGGCCACCATCGACTTTTTTGTTGCTAAAGGCTTAGAGAAAACAGCAGATATAAAAAGAAAAAAGTTACTCTTAAGTATTAGTTTAATCACGAATTTGGGGCTACTTTTTTACTTTAAGTATTATAATTTCTTTATTGATAGCATTAATTCTAGCGTTTCTTTATTTGGTTCCAGCTTTTCTTTGCCTCTGGCTAACATCTTATTACCAATTGGTATTTCTTTTTATACGTTCCAAAGCATCAGTTACACCGTAGAAGTTTACTACGGTCGCCAAAAAGCGGTACAAAATTTTTTCCGATTTTCCCTGTTTGTCTCTTATTTTCCCCAACTGGTAGCCGGCCCAATTAACCGGCCGCAAGTACTGCTTCCCCAACTGAGCAACATGAAGCCTTTGGCATCAGAAAACATTATAGTTGGGCTGCGGCTTATGCTTTGGGGATTATTTAAAAAAGTAGCCATCGCTGACCGTCTTGCTTATTTTGTAAATATCGTTTATAACGATCCGGATTCTTATCATGGCTTATCCGTAGTAATAGCCACTATATTTTTTGCTTTTCAGATCTATTGTGATTTTTCCGGCTATTCGGATATGGCAATTGGGGTGGCTAAAACAATGGGAGTAGATTTAGTTAAAAACTTTCGTACGCCTTATTTTTCTAAATCAATCAAAGAATTCTGGAGCCGCTGGCATATTTCCTTATCTACCTGGTTCCGGGATTATGTGTATATTCCTTTGGGTGGTAACCGGGTTTCCACGTCCCGCTGGGCTTTAAACCTCTTTATTACTTTTATGGTTTCGGGTGTATGGCACGGCGCTAGTTGGAACTTCGTGATCTGGGGCGCTATTCATGGTTTACTGAATGCCTTGGAAGCTCTTAATTCTAAAACGCATTTTATCCGGTTCTCTCTTCCGCCTTTATTAGCCAATATCTGGACCTTTACCATAGTATGCTTTGCTTGGATATTTTTCCGGGCAAATAATTTGCATGATTCTTTCTTACTTATCAATAATATGTTTTCGTTTGACTATTCTTTCCTGAAAGAAATGAAAGGATTGAGCGGAGTAAACTTATATAATTTAGCAGTTGGTTTTCCGCTGATTATATTATTGTTATTACTGGAGAAAAGCCAGGAGTTTAACTGGGCACAAAATCTGTTTTATTCTTCAAAGCCTTTACGGTACGCCTGCTATATTTCCCTGATAGTTTTAATAGCTTTCTTTGGTGTGTTGGTTGAGCAAAGTAGTTTTATATATTTCCAGTTTTAATCATGAAAAAGCTTTTTTTAAATTTATTTACGCTGCTTGTGCTTCTATATGGCTTTTTTTGGATACTCGATGAGGTTTTTACCCGGGTATACAAAAAAGGAGAATATACCAAAACGCAATGGATCTATAAAATGGAAGGGCAGCAGTTCGATTACGCTATTCATGGAAGTTCCAGAGGGTATACTACTATTGATGTTGGCGATATTAATAAAGCCACTCACTTAAAGGGTATAAATTTATCGGTGGATGGGGCCTACATCGCTGATCAATATCTTACTTTAAAGCTTTTCCTGGAACATGGGAATAAGATTAACCATTTGTACTTGCAAGTGGATCCTGTTTCATCCGGAACAGAGAAGATAAACAGTACTACTATTCCTAAATTTTTTCCTTATATAAAAGAGAAAGAGGTTTTTAATCATTTTAAACAATTTGGTTATATATGGTATGTTTACCGGTATGTACCATTTTATCGTTATGCGGAATATAATACCATCTGGGGAATACATCAATTCTTAAACGATTCCTTCCAATTATTTCCTAAAGAATATGATAAGTACGGCGGACGTTTTTATCCAGTATCCAATTATAAAAGGTCTTATAAAAAGCAGCAGGCATACGAGTTTGATTTAACAAATAACTATAAATATTTAAATAAAGTTATTGCTCTTTGTAAATCTAAAAATGTAAAGCTTACTTTATTTACTGCTCCTTACAGTAATGTGGCTGTTACTGAAAAGTACAAACAAAACGTTGAAGCATTTAAACAGATGATGAGCCGCAAAGGGGTTGATTATATTAACTATGCCACTATTTATAATAATGAACTAAATATGTTCTATGATGAAGTTCATTTAAATAAAAAAGGAGTTAAGACTTTTACCTTAGAAGTAAAAGAAAATTTGATCGAGCCTTCTTTTAAAACAGTAGAGTCAGCTTTTGTTAATCGTAGATAAGATTATCAAAATTAAATTTTCTTTACTTTAATTTTTCTTTAGACCGTTCCCTGATGAGTAGACAAAAACCCGGCGGCGAAAAGCTTCACTAAGCCTTTCGCCGCCGGGTTTTTGTCTACTGTGAATTAAAGGCTTTCTGGTAATTACAGCCGTTCTTTAGCATTACTTCACTGATGCTATTTATTTCAGATAAGCTGGCTATGTATATGTATTTCAAGGTTATGTGTTAAAAGGTTTTATTTTTCATCTGAAAAATTAGTAACAATGCTTAAAAAAGGAGTGGGAAATGGAGAATTTTAAAATTCAAGCAATAAATGAGTGTAAATTAATGCATGAATTTATACTTTAAGTAAGGGAGAAAGTAGATTTTATAATTTTGCAAAAAGAATCTGAATATTTTGAAATTTAATAAAAAACATATTTGTAAAAGCCTTTTGTTATAAAGATTATTAAGAATACGGGCTTTCCTTAATATAAATTAAGAAGCAGATTTAAAATATTTGAACAAAAATTGAAATCGTAATTTTTGGTTTTTAATTTTTGTTCTTTACATTAGCAACACTTTAAGCAAAATAATACTGAGAAAATTATATGTTGTTTACTTCATCTGTCCTGAACCGAATTATTTTTAGCGTCATTATCGACGCTAAACGATGGATGGTGTAATTTACTTTGATAAAATAGAAGCAGCGCCATTCCTTTAACAAGAATGGCGCTTTTTTTTAACTATAATGTTGAGAATAAGGCTGCAAGCGGAAGTAATTAATTCTGATTTTTAAAATTAATTGCTTTAAGAAGAAGATTCTTTCGTCAAAATAATCTTCTAAACTTTTAGATTTTAACTTTATAACTATTTAAAATGAGTACTACATTAAACCGTTACAGTTACCTCGTTACCCAGGAAGAAACCAATCCGGCGGCACAGGCTATGTTGCACGCTATTGGCTTAAGCAACGACGACCTGAAAAAAGCCCAGATAGGAGTGGTTAGCACCGGATTCGATGGTAACCCGTGTAACATGCACCTGAATGATTTAGCGAAACTGGTTAAAAATGGGGTAAATACTACAGAGGATGTACTTGGTTTAATGTTCCATACTATTGGGGTAAGTGATGGTATTTCTATGGGAACACCCGGCATGCGTTATTCTTTACCGTCGCGCGATCTTATTGCGGATTCCATCGAAACAGTGGTAAATGCCCAAAGCTACGATGGTGTAGTAGCGGTGGTAGGTTGCGACAAGAATATGCCCGGGGCACTTATAAGCTTTGCTCGCCTAAACCGCCCCGCTATTATGGTGTATGGTGGTACAATTGCCCCGGGTAACTACTGCGATGCGGCCGGTAAATTCACGGGTAAAAAATTAGATATTGTTTCGGCATTCGAAGCGTTGGGTGAAAAATACGCTGGTACTATTTCGCCGGAAGATTTTAAAGGAGTAATAGAACATGCTTGTCCGGGTGCTGGTGCTTGTGGTGGTATGTATACGGCTAATACTATGGCCTCGGCAGCAGAAGCCATGGGTATGACTTTGCCCTATAATTCTTCTAACCCGGCAATCAGTCCGGAAAAAGCAGAAGAATCGGTGCAGGCGGGTATTGCTATCCGGGAGCTCCTGGCTAAAGATATTAAGCCTTTGGATATCATGACCAAAAAGGCGTTTGAAAATGCCATGGTGGTGCTTACAATTTTAGGTGGCTCTACTAATGCGGTGTTGCACTTATTAGCCATTGCCAAAACCGCGGGGATAGACTTAACCATTGATGATTTTCAACGCATCAGCGACAAAACTCCGTTACTGGCCGATATGAAGCCCAGTGGCAAATACCACATGGAAGCCGTACACAAAATTGGTGGTATTCCGGCGGTAATGAAAATGTTATTGAATGCTGGTTTATTACACGGCGATTGTTTAACCGTAACAGGTAAAACCGTTGCCGAGAACTTAGCCAATGTACCAGACTTAACCGAAGGACAAGATGTAATTATGCCCTTAGATCAGCCTATAAAAGAAACGGGTCACATCCGCATTCTTTATGGCAATTTAGCCGAGCAAGGTTCGGTGGCTAAAATCACCGGTAAAGAGGGGGAAGTTTTCACCGGTACAGCGGTAGTATTCGACGGCGAATTTGAAGCCAACGATGGTATTTTATCAGGCCAGGTAAAAGAAGGTGATGTGTTGGTTATCCGGTACGAAGGGCCGCAAGGAGGACCTGGTATGCCAGAAATGCTGAAGCCTACTTCTTTAATTATGGGAGCGGGTTTAGGCAAATCGGTAGCCTTAATTACCGATGGACGTTTCTCGGGTGGTACCCACGGTTTTGTGGTAGGGCACATTACGCCGGAAGCACACGTGGGCGGTATGATTGGTTTACTCCAGAATGGTGATAAAATTACCATTGATGCCGTGAGCAATCGTCTGGAAGTAGATTTGAGCGAAGAAGAAATTGCGAAACGCCGGGCAGCCTGGCAGCCCCGGCCATTGCGCAAAAATTCGGGTATCTTGTATAAATACGCCAAATCGGTTTCATCGGCCTCCGAAGGTTGTGTTACCGATCGATAATTAATGATAAAGGAAATAAGCTTTTATAATGAAGGTAATTAAATTTATAAAAATTTAAAAATCGCATCTTCTTAAGGTGTTTACCTTTAATAAATCAAGAATCAGAAAAAATAAATTTAAAAAATAAGGTTAAAGCCAGTACTCATGTCAGACGAAATAAATCAGCCTTTGCCTAGCACTTACTTGGCAATAAACGAAGCTACAATTGCTGCGGGTTTTACCATGGCTTCGGAGGTACTGACTTGTTCTTTACTGCGTACCTTGGCCGCTACTAAACCAGCTGCTAAGTTTCTGGAACTCGGAACCGGAACGGGTCTTTCAACCTCCTGGATTCTGGACGGAATGGACCAAGACTCCACCTTAATATCTGTAGATAATAGTGCAGATTTTTTAAAAATTGCTCAAGATTTCCTAGGCCACGATGAGCGGTTGCAGCTTATTTGCTCAAATGGGGAGCAGTGGATGGAGCAAAATAAAGATCAGAAGTTTGATTATATTTTTGCCGATACTTGGCCTGGAAAATACTTTTTACTGGAAGAAGCACTGCAAATGCTGAATACCGGCGGGCTTTATATTTTAGATGATATGTTGCCTCAACCTAATTGGCCGGATGGTCATGATCAAAAAGCAATCAAACTCATTCAGGATCTGGATCAGCGAAATGATATAGTTTTAACAAAACAGATTTGGGCTACCGGTATTGTTATAGCGGTAAAAAAATAAAAATGTGGTAACGGATGAATTCTACTGGATTATAATTAGTTAGATATTTGGAAGGTGCTTTATAGTTAATTTAAAAATAAAAATATTTTAAGATTCTCCATTCCGCAAACGGGCTAGGAGTAGAATAAATTCAAAATGTTATGAACGCAGCAGTAGCAGAAATTACCGAAAAGGGAGAGCAAGCAGTAACAGAAAAAAAGATAGTAACAGGCGCCCAAGGTCTCCTACTTGCTTTACTGGAAGAAGGCGTCGATACTATTTTTGGGTATCCGGGTGGAGCTATCATGCCCATTTACGATGCGCTTTATGATTTCAAAGACCAGTTAAATCATTACCTGGTCCGCCACGAACAAGGCGGAGCGCATGCTGCTCAGGGTTATGCCCGCATTACCGGTAAACCGGGCGTTTGTTTTGCTACTTCCGGGCCGGGAGCTACCAATTTAATTACGGGTATTGCCGATGCGCAGATTGATTCTACGCCTTTAGTATGTATAACCGGCCAGGTGTTTTCGCATTTACTGGGTACCGATGCTTTTCAGGAAACGGATGTTTTGGGAGTAACCATGCCGGTAACCAAGTGGAACCTGCAAGTAACTCGTGCCGAAGAAATTCCGGATGCTATCGCTCGGGCTTTTTATATTGCTACTTCTGGGCGGCCTGGTCCGGTTTTAATTGATATTACCAAGGATGCGCAGAATGCCAAGTTTGAATATACCTACAAGAAATGTAAGCGCATTTCGAGCTATTATCCGGTCCCAAAACTAAACAGAAAAGCTATAGCAGAAGCTGCCGAGTTAATTAATAATGCCCGGAAACCTTATGTATTATGGGGCCAAGGTGTTTTATTATCTAATGCCCAAGAAGATTTAAAGGCTTTTATCGAAAAAGCGGGCATTCCTGCTGCCTGGACAATTTTGGGTTTAGCCGGTTTGCCTACCGATCACCCGTTAAATGTTGGTATGTTGGGCATGCACGGTAATTACGGTCCTAATTTATTAACGAACGAGTGCGATGTAATGATTGCTATTGGTATGCGTTTCGATGATCGGGTAACGGGTGATTTAAAACGTTATGGCCGGCAGGCCAAAATTGTTCACATAGAAATTGACCCAGCGGAGATAAATAAAAATATCCGGGTAGATGTGGCCGTAAATGCAGATGCCAAAGAAGCATTGCAAGCCTTATTGCCTTTAATTAATAAAAACCAGCACACCGATTGGGTTCAGAAGTTTAATGATTGCGCTAAGATTGAATTTGAAAAAGTAATGGCGCCCGAGATGTATCCGGCAGAAGGAAAGCTGAAAATGGCCGAAGCCATGCACCTTATCTCCGAATTGTCTGAGGGCAAGGCCGTAGTGGTTACGGATGTAGGCCAGCACCAAATGACCGCCATGCGTTATTATAATTTCAAAGATACCCGCCGAAGCAACATAACATCCGGTGGTTTAGGAACGATGGGCTTTTGTTTGCCTGCTGCTATGGGCGCTAAAGTTGGTGCTCCCGACCGGCAAGTAATTGCGGTAATCGGCGATGGTGGTTTCCAGATGACTATACAGGAACTCGGTTGCATTTTTCAGTACCAGATCGGGGTGAAAGTGGTTATTTTAAATAATAATTTCTTAGGGATGGTCCGTCAGTGGCAGCAACTTTTTCATCAAAAACGCTATTCTTTCACCGAAATGGTAAACCCCGATTTTGTAGGCATTGCTAAAGCTTACGGTATTGCTGCCAATAAAGTAACGGAGCGCGAAAGTCTGCAAGAGTCTATTCAGGCCATGCTGGATCACGAAGGTC
This sequence comes from Adhaeribacter pallidiroseus, assembly GCF_003340495.1. Lineage (NCBI taxonomy): Bacteria > Pseudomonadati > Bacteroidota > Cytophagia > Cytophagales > Hymenobacteraceae > Adhaeribacter > Adhaeribacter pallidiroseus. The sequence goes on along the minus strand of NZ_QASA01000001.1, from coordinate 4,902,388 downwards.
CCTATGTACTAGAGGTAGTGGTAGAGAAAGAAGATAACGTATTCCCGATGGTACCTGCCGGCGATTCTGTGGCTAACATTCGGCTATCGTAATATCCTGTTCTATGGCCCTCCACCAACCGGAGAAGGAGTGCCCATACAATTTTTTAAATTTTTGCCAGTAGAGGAGGTTTTAGAGTAAGAAAAACGGGCGTAAAATAAATTAATACAGCATTAAGTATTTATAAATAGCAATGGCGATTGAAGATTATCAAATAGATTCAGGCGAGGAAAAAACCTTTACCATATTTGCATTTACCGAAAACAAAGTTGGTCTGCTCAACCGCATTACCATTATTTTTACCCGTCGACACATCAATATCGAGAGTATCACCGTCTCAGAGTCGGAAGTAAAAAATGTATACCGCTATACCATTATCATTAAAACTACCTACGCTCAGGTCGAAAAACTAGTAAAACAAATAGCTAAACAGGTCGACGTTTTGCGGGCTTCGTTTTATCCGGAAGAAGAAACCGTTTTCCAGGAAATTGCGATGTATAAAATACCAATGAGTTCCATGATAAATGGCAGCCAGGTAGAACAAATTGTGCGTGATAGCCATGCCCGCATTTTAACGGTAGATCCGCAGTACATTATTATCGAGAAAACCGGGCACATGGAAGAAACCCGCGAGTTATTTGAAAAACTATCTCCTTTTGGTATTCTGCAATTTGTGCGTAGCGGCCGGGTAGCCATCACCAAACACATGAAAGATTTAAGCACTTACCTGCGCGAACAGGAAGAAGCTTATTTGTGATTTAGATGTTCGGTATTCAATTCTAGATTGTTCAATTCTCTTTTAATGCGTAGCAGTATACCCTTTGATCAAACGCGAATATCGAATATCTAACGTCTAACATCCAGAAAAGAAACCTATTATAATAATCTATAAACTATTTAAAAAACAATGGCAAAAATCAATTTTGGCGGAACTGAAGAAAGTGTTGTAACCCGGGAAGAGTTTCCTTTGGAGCAAGCAAGAGAAGTTTTAAAAAATGAAACAATTGCGGTACTCGGTTACGGCGTGCAAGGTCCTGGCCAAGCATTAAACCTGCGCGACAATGGCTTTAACGTGATTGTTGGTCAGCGGAAAGATTCAAAAACTTGGGAAAAAGCTGTAAACGACGGCTGGGTACCCGGTGAAACTTTATTTGAACTGGAAGAAGCCTGTGAGCGCGGTACTATTTTGCAATTCTTACTTTCAGATGCCGGCCAGATTGCCGCTTGGCCGATGGTTAAAAATGCTCTTAAACCAGGCAAAACGCTCTATTTCTCGCATGGCTTTGGCGTAACTTTTAAAGAACGTACCGGCATTGTTCCTCCTACGGATGTAGATGTTATTCTGGTGGCTCCAAAAGGATCGGGTACCAGTTTGCGCCGCATGTTCCTGGAAGGCAAAGGTTTAAATTCCAGCTTCGCTATCTTCCAAGATGCTTCTGGTAAAGCCCGCGAAAAAGTAGTTGCTTTGGGTATTGGGGTGGGTTCGGGTTATTTGTTCGAAACTGATTTCAAAAAAGAAGTATTTTCTGATTTAACCGGCGAACGCGGTACTTTAATGGGGGCCTTAGCGGGTATTCTGGAAGCGCAATATAATTTGCTACGTAAAAAAGGGCATTCGCCTTCCGAATCGTTCAACGAAACAGTAGAAGAATTAACCGAAAGTTTAATTTTACTGGTAGCCGAAAATGGTATGGATTGGATGTATGCCAACTGTTCTACTACTGCCCAGCGGGGTGCTTTAGATTGGAAAGATAAATTCCGGGATGCGGTAGCACCTGTATTTGAAGAATTATACGAAAGCGTAGCTACCGGTAACGAAGCCCAACGCTCCATTGATACCAACAGCCAGCCCGATTACCGGGAAAAACTAGATGCTGAACTAAAAGAACTACGCGATTCCGAAATGTGGCAAGCCGGCGCTCAAGTACGTAAACTACGTCCTCAGAATAATTAATAATTGTTGTTTTACTCGTTGTTCAATCCCCATTTCAGAGAAGAATTTTTGCTTAAATCTACCATTAAATAAAGATTACGCAGGTTGTAAAATTCGCATCTGGAATTTGACGAACAACGAGTAACCAACAACAAACAACGAAGTAAAATTATGCCGGAAGAAGTTGCGGTGGAAAAGGCAACGCTGGTGCGAGCCGAAGATATAAAAGTAGCTGCTGCCCGTTTGCAGCAAGTAGTAAATCATACCCCATTACTGCGTAGTATCAACCTGTCAGAAAAGTATCGGGCCAACATTTACCTGAAACGGGAAGATTTACAGGTAGTACGGTCGTACAAACTGCGGGGTGCTTATAATAAAATCAGCAGTTTAACGCCGGAACAATTAGTAAACGGTATTGTATGCGCCAGCGCAGGCAATCATGCGCAAGGGGTAGCTTATTCCTGCCATAAACTCGGGATAAAAGGCCATATTTTTATGCCCGTAACTACCCCGCAGCAAAAATTAAAGCAAGTACAATTATTCGGGAAAGAGCACGTAGAAATAGTACTTACCGGCGACACCTTCGATGATTCGTACTTACAAGCGTTAGCCTACTCCAATCAAAATAAAACTGTCTTTATTCACCCTTTTGATGATTTACAAGTTATTGCGGGCCAAGGCACCGTAGGCTTGGAAATACTGGAAGCTGCTACTAAGCCAATCGATTTTTTGCTAATGCCGATTGGTGGTGGAGGCCTGGCCGCAGGCGTATCGAGTTATTTTAAAGAGGAAAGCCCCGAAACTACTTTAATTGGTATTGAACCCGAAGGGGCGCCAGCCATGAAAAAATCTATTGAAGCCGGCCGAAAAATAACGCTGGAACATATTGATAAATTTGTGGATGGGGCGGCGGTAAAATCAGTAGGTGAATTAACTTTACAGATTTGCCAGGAAAACCTGGATGAAGTAATTACGGTACCCGAAGGGAAAGTTTGCTCTACTATTCTGCAGCTTTACAACGAAGAAGCCATGGTGGTAGAACCGGCCGGGGCGCTAAGTATTGCTGCTTTAGACTTTGTACAAGACCAAATTGTTGGTAAGACGGTTGTGTGCGTTGTAAGTGGCGGCAATAATGATATTACCCGTACGGAAGAAATAAAGGAACGCTCCTTGCTCTATGAGGGCCTGAAGCATTATTTTATCGTTAATTTTCCGCAACGTGCCGGCGCATTAAAGGAATTTGTAAATTATATTTTAGGGCCTACCGACGATATAACCCACTTTGAGTATACCAAGAAAAACAGCCGGGAAAAAGGGCCGGCGTTGGTTGGTATCGAATTAAAAAGCCGGTCAGATTTTGATGCTTTAGTGCAGCGAATGACGGAACGTAACTTTAATTGCGAGTACATTAACAACCGGCCAGAGTTTTATCACTTTATTATTTAATAATACTATGTAAAAACTACCAAGTAGAAAATTAAAAATTTAAAAAATAGCTTTGGTGCAGGTAGCGCTAAAGCTATTTTTATTTTAAAATGTCCTGCATAGCAAGTTAATACTAGGAGTACCTACCTAAGTCGTTATGACCACTTATTGGGTAATACTTATAAACGCCACCGTAACTTTACGTGAGAAGCAATAAAAGCAATAAGTTAAATGTATCAGTATTAAATGAATTATATATAGTCACAATAGTTGTTATATTATGATAGTAAGGTTATATCATTAATTTGCTATGGAATTTTTAGGTGCGAGTCTCATGGTTTTTATGTATTCAATTTGGCTCGCATTTCCTTGTGGTCTTCTTCTAGCCGCTATCTTAGACAGAAAAGATGTCCACTTGTCAATGCTTAAGTTTATAGGAGCATTTCTGTTATTTTCAATAATAAGTAACCTTATTGTGGGTCTATTATTATCCGGCTATAAGAACGGGCCAACTTTTGAAATAATGATGATTTTATCGGTATTTCAATATACACCAGTGTTCTTTTGCAGTTTCAATTATGCAAGACGTAAAAAGCATCATTCTGGCGATTAGCTTAGTCTTGCAGCCTTATTTTTCTTACACACAAATCTTTTTCATTGTTTTCACCCGGTAGACAGCACCTCTACCTAGTCTTTTATTATATTCCGGTTCACACTTGTAAGTGTGTTTTCATTCCTCAGTAAAAATAGTTGTTTCCGTAATAACATTACTTTCAACCGGTAAGATTTTGCTTGCTCTTACAATATTTTTGTATAAAGTAGATATTTACTTAGTCAAACAAAGAAAGTTAGCTTCATGCAAAATGGCGTAAATAAAAGAGCCTTCTCAAATTGTAAGAAGGCCCCTAGTTGATTAAGGAAATTTAAAATTTCTATATTAATCGCATTACGCCTCTGGTATAACCTACCGATTCAGCTAAACCCGGTACAGGGTCATCGGCATTTTTCTCGTACTCCATAGAAACGCTGCCCGTGTATTTAATTTTTAGTAAAGCTTTCAAAAAGCCCGGAATATCAATTACTCCGCGCCCAATTTCGGTGGGCGTATCTTTTTCGGTATTGCCGGTTACGTCTTTAATATGTACATCGTACAGTCGGTCGGCAAAACGCAGCGTATCTTTAATGGGATCTAAACCAATGCGTTGGGTGTGCCCGATGTCAATGCATAAACCAATCCGTTTATCTAAATTTTTAATTTTTTCATAAACCGTTTCCGGGCTCGGATACACTTTATCACCCGGGCCATGGTTATGAATAGCTATCCGGATGTCGTATTCTTTTACTTTTTTCTCGGTATATGGTAATAATTCATGATTGGGTACGCCCACAATCATCTTTACGCCGGCATTTTTAGCGTAAGCAAAAGCCCGGTCTACTTCCTGCTCCGATTTCATGTAGATTACACCTACTCCATAAAGGTTAATGCCGGCGTTCCGCACTTTATCCGTCATTTCTTTTAACTCTGCGGGTGTAGCACTCATGGGTAAATGCATTTCTTTCAGCGATACTTCTTTCAGTTCCAGGCGTTGCAGAATCTTAATAGTTTCATCCAGACTAAATTTGTGTAAGGTGTAAGAGGCTAAACCTAGTTTTAGACGGTCTGTTTTTGATTTAACCGGAGTTTGCGCGGCTAAATTTTTAATTGAAACGGGTGCTAAGCTGGCCGCTAAGCCTAAACCAGCGGTTTTCAGGAAATCATTGCGGGTATATTTCATAGTATACAATTACAAAATTTTTAAGTGATTATATGTGGTGCTAAAATGTCTAAAGTAAGCGGTTGTTCTTGTAGTTGCAAGCCATTAGAGGGCAAATATTACCGGTAACGTTGCCAAAAGCAGAAGCGCTTTTTATTCTTTTAAATAATTAAACGGACTGTTTTTAAGAATTTTGTACATTATTCAGATAATAATTGGATACGTTTTTTTTAAATTTTTATAATTATTTAATCTAAAATCAACAATTAGTTAATTAGTTATCTTTACAATCAATTAAAAGCAGCATACATAATAGCAGTACTAATGGGCGAGTTACAAATTCTATTGGCCGAAGACAATAAGCTTAATCAATTGATGATCAGGAAAGTAGTAGAAGATTTTGGTTTTGCTTTAGATATAGTGGAGACCGGTAGAGAAGCCGTTGATAAACTCGCTAAGCAACATTATGATCTGATATTAATGGATGTTCACATGCCGGAAATGGATGGGTATACGGCTACCAAATACATCCGGGAAAATATGGGAAAAAAAAGTAATATTCCTATAATTGTGGTAACCAGCCCCAGTGATCGCAAAGAACATATTCAATCTTTGTTATTAGGTGCCAATACGTTTATCTCTAAACCAATAGATCCGGAAGAGTTATTTACAGAAATTACTACGTTGGTAATAAAGAATACGGTTTGGAATTGAGGATAGCTTTATAATTAAGCTACCTCGCTTCGTAGTACTTCTAAAGGCGGGCGATTTAATATGCTGCGGCTGTTAAATAAGCCGATTAATACAGTTAGTAGTGTTACAATTAAAAACAAAACTAATATCGGTGCCCAATTAGGAGTAAATGGTATCTCAAAAGAAAAATGAGCGAGTGCCCAACTTCCTCCCAGAGCCAAAATTAAACCGGTAGCTGCCGCTAAGGCTCCCAGAAAAAAGTATTCCAGCGCGGTAATTACTAAGATTTGCCGACGACTGGCTCCTAAGGTTCGCAGCAACACACTTTCCTGTACGCGCTGAAACTTACTAATCAGTACCGATCCGATTAATACTAATATGCCGGTAGCAATACTAAAGCCAGCCATAAACCGGATTACAAAAGCAATTTTACTTAAAATTTCGTCCAGGGTAGTTAAAATAAGGGCTAGATCAATAACCGACACATTCGGGAATCGTGTAACTAAGGCCCGCTGAAAATCGGCGGAGTTTTTATTGGAGCTTACCTGCGTGGCAATTACGTGAAACTGGGGCGCTTCTTCCAGAATTCCTTTCGGAAAAAGTACCAGAAAATTACTCTGAATTCTATTCCAATCTACTTTGCGCAAACTGCCCACAATGGTTTGCACCGGAGCACCTTGTACGTTAAATAGTAAGGTATCTCCCAACTTTACTTTTACCCGTTCGGCAAAATTTTCATCCAGCGATACAAAAATGGTGTCATCTAGACCAGTTGCCGTACCGTGCCATCTCCCTTTGGTAATTTTTTCTGAACCAATTAGCGTATCGCGGTAGGTAACGCGGTACTCGCGGGTAAATGCCCATTTAGGAACCTCCAATGTGCTGTCTTTGCTATATTCCGCATCGGTAAGGCCATTTATTTTTTCCAGGCGCATGGTTACAATAGGCACTTGCTGCATTAAAGGTAATTTATACTGGCGGGCCAAAGAAGCTACCTCGTCTTTTTGGGCAGTCTGAATATCAAACAACACCATATTGGGCTGGTTACCGCTCGCCGATAAAGTTACTCGGCCAATGAGTAAGCTTTGAATGAAAAATAAGGTAGCAATTAAACCGGTACCCAAACCAATAGCTACAATTAAAATAAGCGTTTGATTATTGGGGCGGTATAGGTTGGCAATGCTTTGCCGCCACAAGTAACTCCAGGATACCGGAAAAAATTTGCGAACCAGCCAAATTAGTAAAGTGGCCATGCCGGCTAATACCAAAAAAGCTAGAGCTAGTGCTCCGGTAAAATAAACTGCCTGTAATAGTGTATTCATTTGCAAAGCAGCAAAGCCCAATACAAAAAGAATGATGAAGCCATAAACTACCCAACGCCAGGCATCCGGACGTAGAGTCTCTGTTTCGAAAGAAGCCCGTAAAGTGTTAAGGGGCGATATATTCCGGATGGAAATTAAGGGTAGCAAAGCGAACAGGAAAGAAATAAAAAGCCCCGTGCTGATGCCCAGCAAAATAGCTTTCCAGGAAACACTTACCGTAATAGCCACCGGTAAAAAGTCAGCCAGTACTACCGGTAAAACCCGCTGTACTAAGGTGCCTAGAGCCGCACCGATGATTGAGCCCAAAAGCCCCATTACCAGGATCTGAATTAAATAAATATAAAAGGCTTGTTTACTTTGCGTACCTAAGCAGCGCAAAATAGCAATGGTTTGAATTTTTTCTTTAATGTAAATATGAACGGAACTGGCTACGCCTACGCAACCTAGCAACAAGGCAATGAAACCTACCAAGGTTAAAAAGCGCGTTAAATCGCCAAATGCTTCGCCGGTATTTTCTTTTTTGGATTCTACCGTTTCGTAATTAAGCCCGTCTTTTTCCAGTTTGGGCTCAATGCGTTTTACTAGTTTCTCTACATCGGTTTTTGGTGGGAATTGGTAGTAAAAACGGTAATTAATACGGCTGCCTTTTTGCATTAAACCCGTTCGATTTAAATATTCCATCGGGATGTAAACGGCTGGAGCCATACTAGCCGCAATACCCGCCTGACCCGGAATTTTGTTTAATTCGCCAACAATTTTAAAAGTAAGATCGCCAATTTTCACGGAATCTCCTGGTCGGGCATTAAACTGCAACAGCACCGTTTTATCAACTAAAGCATTTTGTCCGTTCCGGAAATTCTGGCTAGCAGCAGCAGGCGTGGTTTCGATGGCTCCGTAAAAAGGATAACTGCCTTGCAAAGCTCGAATCTGAACGAGCCGAGTACCCCCATTTTTCGGAAACAAAATCATAGAGGCAAAATAACTTTCCTGGGCCTGCTTTCCGCCTAAGTTGCGCAGGGTTTGCTGCATGGTTTTTTGCACCGGCTGATTCGTATAAATGCCTAAATCCGCTCCCAGCAAAGTTTTAGCCTGGGCATCAATGTCATCGCGTAAATTATCACTGAACGACTGAATCGCCACCAAGGCCGCAATACCCAGAATAATAGACGATACAAACAATAGCAGCCGCGAACGATTCCGGCGACTATCGCGCCAAGCCATGTTTAGCAGCCACTTTGGTTGTAACGTTGGTTTTATAAGAGTTCTATCCATGTTGGGAGTATCAGGTATTAGGTAGCAAGTATTAAGATTGGTTTATTAATTTCAATTGGATTTGCTTAATCACCTTTTAAAAGCAAATCATTCTTCTTTTTGTGAGAGTATTTCAGGTGAGTTCTAAACTCTATAATTGTTACGGTTTTAAGTTTATTTTTATTTAAATCTGCTTTTTTAATATAATCATCAATAATCTTGATGATGGTTGCTTGATTTTCTATAGTCAGCTTAGCATCACTAAATTGGTCTATAACAAGGCCTGTCCGGCATTGAAATTCATTGAATATTCCCGCTAAATCTTGAAACTGCTTATCTTCAAGTGCAAAGAAAGGCTCTTTATTATTCTGTTGATAAAAGTCAAGAGCCATGTGATATACTAAATTTTAAAAATCTTACAGCCTGACACTTACAACCTGCTGCCACTTTCAGCCATTACCGAATCCGAAATTACCTGGCCGCCTTTTACCCGAATGAGCCGTTGCGTTTTACCCGCCAGTTCCAGATCATGCGTAACTAGAACCAGGGTAGTACCTTGTTCCCGGTTTAACTCAAATAGCAGGTTCACTACTTTTTCGCTGGTTTCCGCATCCAGGTTCCCGGTGGGTTCGTCGGCAAATAAAATTTTGGGCTGATTCGAAAAAGCCCGGGCTAAAGCCACTCGTTGTTGTTCGCCACCAGAAAGTTGGGTAGGGTAATGATGATGGCGGTTATGTAATCCTACCCGTTCCAGTAATTCCAAAGCGCGCTTGTCCGCTTGCTTTTCGCCGCGTAGTTCCAGCGGTACCATCACATTTTCTAAAGCGGTAAGGGTGGGAATTAATTGAAAATTTTGAAAAATAAACCCCACATGCTGGTTGCGGACCTGCGCCCGTTCGTCTTCGGAGAGCCGTTCCAACCGGATGCCGTTTAATTCTACGGAACCGGTAGTAGCGGCATCTAAACCGGCGCATAAACCCAATAAAGTGGTTTTACCACTGCCCGATGGTCCCACAATAGCGAAAGTATCGCCAGCGTTAAGGGTAAAGGAAATATTTTGTAGAACTGGAAGTTCTCTGCCGCCGCTTCGGTACGATTTGCCGAGCTGCTCCACGCGTAGTATAGCCACAATGCTGAATTTCTGGTTAAGTAATTATTTCTGGAACGATTGAATACTGGTTTACTTATAGTTTGTAAAAAATATTTAAACTGGTACTTACGCATACTTTGGCAATACAGCTAGTTTATAAGTTGCTTCTGAGTGTAATAGGTAAAATCTAAATGTTAAACCTATCGCAAAGAAAACCAGTAAGTCTACTACATGTTTAAGTATTAATTAGAATAAAAATTTAAAAAAAACACGGTGCGCACTTATTTAAACTTTTTTTTTATCTCTTTTTTCGTACTACTGGCTTCTGGCTGTAATAATGGCAGCCCCGAAGAGAAGAGTGCCGCAGTGCAACAATCAGTTCCTGCGGAAGAGAAGAAACCTGTAGTTATGAAGAGTATCTTATTTTTTGGTAATAGTTTAACGGCAGGCTACGGCCTGCAACCTTCCGAAGCTTTCCCGGCTTTAATTCAGAAAAAAATAGATTCATTAAATCTGCCTTACAAAGTTATAAATGCCGGATTAAGCGGCGAAACTTCGGCGGGTGGCAAAAGCCGGATTGATTGGCTTTTAAAACAACCCGTAGATGTACTTGTGCTGGAATTAGGGGCAAACGATGGCTTGCGCGGTATACCACCACCATCCACCAAAGATAATTTGCAGGCCATTATAGATAAAGTAAAAGCCAAGTATCCGGAGGTGAAAATTGTACTGGCGGGTATGGAAATACCACCCAGTATGGGGGGCTCGTACGCCGCGCAGTTCCGGGTAGTTTTCCGGCAACTGGCTGAAAAAAACAATCTGGCTTTTATTCCGTTTTTGCTGGAAGGAGTGGCCGGAGAGCGGAGTTTAAATCAAGGCGATGGGGTACACCCTACGGCTAAAGGGCAGGAGATATTAGCTAAAAATACCTGGGAAGTTTTAAAGGATGTATTGTAAAAAGCGGCTAAGCTATTTGCTTTAAGCTTTATAATTGTAAATTGCTGCCTGTTGCGCTAAACACGTAAGTATGGGTCAAGGGTTGCGGCAGACTGGCCGTTTTTTTTCGTATATCACTACCGAAACCGAGTTTATAGGGGCTTTAACCCAATTAGCTCACTCTCCGGAATTAGCTTTAGACTTAGAATTCGACGATAACCGGTACACGTATGGTTTAAACTTGTGCCTGGTGCAAATTGCTACCCGAGAAGCGTGTTTCCTCATCGACCCATTTACTATAAAAAATCTGGAGCCGCTTTGGGAGTTAATTGAAAATCCGGCAATTATCAAAATTATTCATTCTTCTACGAATGATATTTTACTTTTAAAAAAATTAGGATGTAAACCGAAGGGTGTTTTCGATACCGAAATAGCAGCGCGTTTACTAAATTTCCTGCGCACCTCTTACGCCAATATTTTACAAGTCATTTTTAATATTGAAGTAGATAAAACTAACCAGGTAAGTAACTGGAATACCCGGCCGCTTTCGGAGGACCAATTGGCCTATGCGGCTACCGATGTATTGCACCTGCACGAATTAAAAGATGTACTTTGGCAAGATTTATTAAACTTAGGTCGTACGGAGTGGCTCGTAGAAGAATGCCGGCTGTTAGAAGATTTAGAAATTAAAGAACAATCAGACCGCCACTTAAAATTAAAAGGATCCGAACGTTTAACGTACTTTCAACAGCATTTGCTAAAGCAGCTTTTCCGTTTTCGCAACCAATTGGCCCAGCAATATAACCGGCCGCCCGCTATGGTAATTGCCAACGAAACTTTAGTGGCGTTGGCTTTGCAACCAGCTTCCGATTTTAAAAGCTGGCAGTTTACCAAAGGATTAATGGGACAGTTAAAAGACAACCATACGTTCCGGGAGTACCAGCATGTGCTAAATACGGCCGGGCAGGAAGCTGAAGACCTACAACTTACGCACCAACGTCCTTTTCGGACGCGTCGCCCGGAACTTTTGATTAGCAGCGACGAAGCGGCCGAACGGCGGCAGAAAATTCAGGCGGTGCAAGCGCGTATTGCTCAAGAAATAGGGGAGAACGTAGTGAATATAATTTTACCCGCTGGTATGATTAACGAATATGCGGATGGAAAGTCATTGGAATTTAAAAAAGAGTATGCCCGCCAAGTAGTTGCGCAAACAGCAGCTGCATTGCATATCTCTTTGTAAATCTTTTAATTACAACACTATCCTTCTGGCTTAAAAGGCGGGAGATGCACTAACATTTTCTTCTTTATAAAGATACTTACTGCTTTTTTAATTTCTAAAGGACTTACTGTGAGAATAGCACTTATTCTCTATTCCCCATCGAAATCTTTAATTTCCTCCAAATTGCTACAACCATTAAGAAAGTGTTTTACACTTTCTTAAAATACAACAGCTACAATATAGTATTAATACAAGGCAAACATAAGCTTAGCAGCCAGCGTGCATTGATATATTTATAGATTTTGTTAAGATAAATAATGAAATAGTTATATAAAAAATACTTGTAGATGTTAACTATATTTTAATATTGTTGGTTGTATTATGCAAGTAAAGTAGATTGTCTAAGGTTAAGGCTTTAATTTATCGTTTATCCTGATATTTAATTGATTATTAAGCTTATTTTATTATAATACAGTTTTTTATTTTAAAACTTATTAGTATAAAATCAACTAATTAAATAAATTTGCTAAATAAAAAATTGCATTTAACATTAATTTAAAAGCTGATGAACAATGCGAGTTAGATTATATTGCCAAATGGATTAAATGAAAAAAATTATACTTATTGTTTTTGTATTTATTAATGTGGTATTTTATAGTTATTCCCAATCTAAACCAACATTAGGGGTTGCCGGGGATTTTACCATATTAGCAGCTACTGGCATATATAATAAAGATGTTACCAAAGTAAGTGGTAATCTTGGAGTTTGGCCGGGTAATGTTTTGCAAGGCTTTACAGCCAGTATGATTAATGGAACTACTTACCTGGGAAATGCCACCGCTCAAAAAGCCCAAGCCGATTTAGAGACGGCTTTTAATTTCATAAACAATTTAACTACTACTCCGGGTAAAGATGTAACGGGTACTTCTATCAACGGGCAAATTTTGGGGCCGGGAGTATATACTTTTAATAGCACTGCTACTTTAAGCGGTACTATTAACCTGGATGCCGCCAACGACCCAAATGCCGTTTTTATTTTTCAGGTGAAGGGCGGATTGATTACGGCGGCCAATACAACCATCCGGTTGTTAAATAATGCCCGGCGCATGAATATTTTCTGGCAAGTTACCGATACGGTGAATATCGGTGCCCGCGCCAATATGGCTGGTAATATTCTGGCAAAAAATTCGATTAGGCTCGGAAAAGAAGCGGTGGTAAATGGGGGGCGTTTATTGTCGTTAAGCGATAAAGTGGTTTTAAACAAAAATAATCCGGTTACCACTTCCACCGATTTAGGAATTACTATAACTAAAAGTTTAGGCGCTAATGGAATTAATCCTTATTCAGTAGGCGAGGAAGTTACATTTACAATTGTAGCCCGCAATTACGGTCCTATCAATGATTACAACGTTAAAATAGTAGATCAGTTAGATATTGACTTGGAGTACATAGATGCCAGTGCGCAAAGCTCTATTCCGGGAAAACAGGTCAATGCATTTTCGTATAACCGGGATTCCCGGGTTTTTCAATGGTTGGGCACCGAATTCAGAAACGGTGAAACTATAACGCTTAATGTTAAAGTCAGAATTAAAAATCCGGGTGGAATTGGAAATACGGCCACTATTCTGGGTACTGTTACAGATGATAATTTTGATAATAACTCAGCTAGTATCGTTCCGGCAATTTGCGCCAAGATTCCTGATCCGGGCAGGCTTACCGGCCCCACTTCGGTTTGTATCGGCAGTAAAACCAATGTTTTTAGCGTAACTGCTATTCCGGGCGTACAGTCGTATACCTGGATTGTGCCGAGCGGCTGGAAAATTGTTCCTCCGGAAAATGGCGAATCACCAACTAATACCATTACGGTTGAGTTACCCGTTAGTACGCCGGACGAACCTGTAGCGGCAGAAGGTATTATTGCGGTTACGGTAAATAATGGTTGTGGCGACAGCGACCCCGCGGTACTGGAAGTTGTGGCATCTACTGCACTAATTGCTCCTCCCGGACCAATTACTACACCGGACCCTAATGGCTTAAACCCTTGTATCCGTAATAACGAAACTTTTTTTACTTACCGCATAGATGCCGTAGCTAATGCTAACGGATACGAATGGGTAATTGGTACACCCAACGACTCAACAGATAAAGGCGGCTGGCAAATTGTTTCGGGGCAGAATACAACCGAAATAAAGGTAAAGGCCGGGCAGAAAGAAGTACTAATTACGGTAAGAGCTAAAAATAACTGTGGACCAAGTCCTGCCAGTACTATCCGGATTACGCCGTCGCTAGCTGATCCGCCTAAACCATCAGCTATTACGGGACCTTCAGCTGTATGCGTAGGATCCCCAAGTGGGTTGTTTACCGTAACCGGCGAACCAGGTATTCGTTACTTCTGGACAGTACCCGCGGGTTGGTCTTTAACAGGCCAGGGAACGAACCAAATCAGTGTTACTCCGCCGGTAGCAGCTGCTAATACCACCGGAACCATTACGGTAGCGGCAATTAATAATTGTGGTACTTCTGAAGCAACAGCCATTCCCGTTACGGCTATTAATAATATTTCTTCGGTGTCTGTTACCGGATCGGCTGCTCCTTGTGCCAACAACACGGTTATTTACCGGGCACAGGCTTTGGGGGCTACCTCTTTTACCTGGCAAGCATCCGGTAATCTGGAATTAGTTGGCAACACTACTTTGGATTCGGTGGCCGTATTAATCAAGCCGGGCGGAGGAATTTTAAAAATTATTTTAAAAAACGAATGTGGTTCTAGTCAGGAGCAATCGGTAACCATTACGCCACAGGCGGTAGTAAGTACCCCTGCAAGTATTCTGGCTAGTACAACTGCTCTTTGCGCAGGAACTAGCGGGTTAATATACTCCGTAGCCGGAGTAAGCGGAGCCCGTGGTTATACCTGGCAAATAACGGGTGCAGATGGTAAACCAGTAGCGGGTTGGCAAATTACAGCTACCAGCCCCGACCAAAAAACCATTACCGTAACTGCTGGCAGCGAACCAGCAATTATATCCGTAGCGGCAGTAAATGCGTGTGGGGCCAGCGCTGCGCAAACAGTAACTGTTACTCCGGTTAAGTCGCCGCCGCCAACTCCTGGTGCCATTACCGGAAACGCCAGTATCTGTGCCGGTAATACCAACCTGCGGTATTCTATTAAGGCTGTACCGGGAGCTAGTTCTTATACTTGGTCCATACCAAGCGGCGAAGGCTGGGCAATTATCTCGGGCCAAGGAACTACGCAAATTGTAGTAAAAGCGGGAGCAACGGAGGGTTTTATCACTGTAAAAACAAAAAACATTTGCGGCGAAAGTGGAGAAGCTAGTCAGAAGAAAATAACACCTTCTACAACCAAGCCACCTACTCCTGGCGCTATTGTCGCTAGTAAACCAACGGCTTGCGTTAACGAGCAAAATTTAACTTACTCCGTAGCCGCAATACCCGGCATTTCCTTATACGTCTGGACAGTGCCACAAGGCTGGACGATCACTTCCGGACAAACTACTAACAGCATTACGGTTACTGCCGGAACTGCCGGCGGATCTGTTTACGTGGTAGCTTATAACAACTGCGGACCTGGTAAAAGCAGTACTCCCTTAGCAGTTACGGTTAACACGAAACCTAATGCTCCCGCAACTATCACCGGCGAAACCGTGGCCTGTAGTAGCAGTACGGGTAATAAATATAAAGCCGCCGAAGTACCAGGTGCTACCAGTTACATTTGGAGTTTACCTTCCGGCTGGGTTATTACATCCGGCGCAGGAACTTCCGAAATCACCGTTTCCGCTACTGATACCGAAGGCACTATCTTAGTAAGAGCTAAAAATGCTTGTTTTGAAAGTGACGCTACTACGCTGACTGTTAAAACCAGTACTACCGAACCAACAATCTTAGGCGCTATTACGGGTAGTAATTTGGTATGCGGTAATGCGTCAGAATTAACGTATCAGGTCACTCCGGATAATAATGTTTCGGACTACATCTGGACGGTACCACCCGGTTGGCAAATTACGACAGGGCAAGGTACGGCTAGTATTAAAGTAATGGCGGCTAAAAATGTCGGTATCATTTCGGTATTGGCTAAAAATGGCTGTGGTGTGGCGGTTACTCCCAGTAGCTTGCCCGTAAGTGTTACCGAAGAAGTTGCTTTAACCGCAGGTGCTATTACCGGAAGTAATCAAGCTTGTGCTGATGAAATAAATTTAACGTACACTATTGCTGAAGTGAGCGGAGCTTCCGGGTATTTGTGGGAAGTTCCCGAAACAAATGGCTGGCAGATTATATCGGGTCAAGGCACCAACTCCATTAAAGTGCGGGCAGGTGAGCAAAATGGTACTATTTCGGTAAAAGCCATTAGTGGCTGCGGACCTGGTCCTGCGAGTACGCTTGCCGTGAACATATCTACTTTAGCTGCAGAACCCATTCAAGTTATTGGCGCGCAGGAACAATGTGCCGGCAGTACCGAGCAAGTATACCAGATTGCCGCCGTTAAAGGAGCCATTAATTATACCTGGAAAGTACCTCAGGATTGGGTAATAGAATCAGGGCAAGGTACTACTTCGATTCAGGTAATAGCTGGTGAAGCATCTGGTACGGTAGAAGTAACGGCTACCGCGGCTTGTACCGCGAGTGTTACCGGTAGCTTGGCCGTAGTTTCATCGGTTCAGGCCATTGCTACTCCGGGTGCTATTGGCGGCGACAGCAATTCTTTAATTTGCAGTAACCAAAGTAATATTACCTATAAGATTGATCCCGTACCGGGAGCTACAACTTATCGTTGGGAAATAAGTCCGGCTACGGGTTGGATTATTACCGCCGGGCAGGGTACTACCCAGATTCAGGTAACTGCCGGTACGCAGGCGGCTACCGTTTCGGTGCAAGCTATTAGCGGTTGTGGGATAAGCGATTTTTCCAGTGTGTTAGTAACGCCGGGGAGTGCTTCCGATATTAGTATTAGTTCTATGGTGGGGCCGGCGGTTACTTGCTCCAATCAAACCGAATTAACTTATGCGATTGCTCCCGTAGGAGGAGCCACCGGTTACAAATGGAGCTTGCCCCCTACCTGGAAAATTACAGCCGGCGAGAACACCAACAAGATTACCGTCACCGCTGGCTCAGAACCCGGTGAAATCTCGGTAGTAGCTTTTAATAATTGTGTGAGCAGTAATCCGGGTACTTTGGCAGTAACCATAAACGCATCGCCCGTGGCTCCTTTGCAAATTAAAGATGAAAGCACGGCTTGCATTGGCTTGGTGTACACCGTAGATGCAGTAGCCGGGGCTACCAGTTATAACTGGATGGTACCCGAAGGCTGGCAGATTGTAGATGGCCAGGGATCAACCTTGATACGCGTAACTGCACCGGAAAACAGTAAAGAAGGCATCATTCGGGTAACCACGCAAACAGGTACTTGTAGCAGTGCCGCTACCTCGTTAACCGTTGATCCTACTGTTGGCTTCAGTAACTTACAAGTAGCGAACGTTTTCTCTCCTAACGGCGACGGCGTAAATGATACCTGGACAGTTACCAATATTCAGAATTACCCCGATAATGAGGTGGTTTTAATTAATCGTTGGGGCAGTGAAGTATACAAAGCGAAAGCCTACCAGAATAACTGGAACGGTAGCAACCTGACGGACGGAACGTATTACTACGTGCTCCGGGTAAAAGTTTGCGACGGTACTTACAAAACCCAGAAGGGCTATGTGATGATTATGCGGTAAAATAAGTAGGTGTCTGGCTCTGCTATTCAACAGCAGTATAACCAGCCCCGATCAACAAGGTTGTTAATTAAAATTTTAAAAATAAATAAACCAATAGCCATAAAGCTGTTAAAACATCATCCGTAGAATATGCAAAAATTTTTACTGTTGGTAATAGGGGGATTGCTGAGCTTAAACAGTTGGGCTCAGCAGAATGCGCAGTACACGCAATATATATTTAATGGGTTAGGCATTAACCCGGCTTATGCGGGCAGTAAGGGTATTGTTAATGTAAACGGTATTTACCGCACGCAATGGGTAGGTTTAGAAGGTGCGCCCACTACGCAAACCATTAGTGTAGATGGGGCCATAGCCAAACAAAAAGTAGGATTAGGATTGCTGCTCATTAACGACCAAATTGGCGCGCAAGGGCAAAAAAGCGTGCTAACCAATACTGCTTTCCGGGTAAAAGTAGCCGAAAATGCCCGGATTGCTTTAGGCATCGCAGCCGGGATTTCGCAGTATTATACCGATGGTACTTTGTTGCAAACTAACAACCCGAACTTTGATCCTACCATCCCAACTACCAAAATAAGTACTTCATTACCTGATACCAAAGCCGGTTTGTTTTTTAATAATCAACGTCTTTACGTGGGACTATCAGCATCTAACCTTATAAAATTTAAAAATAAGTTTGTGGCTACCCCAGCCCGGCATTTTTATCTGACTTCCGGCTACATTATTCCGTTAAACGACTGGTTAACTTTTAAACCCAGTTTTTTAATTAAAGAAGATTTTAAAAGCCCAACTAATATTGATTTAAACGCTTTTATGTTAATTGGCGACCGCATCTGGTTAGGGGGCTCTTATCGGACCGGTACGAAATCGTTTAAAGGTAATGGGCAAGAGCTGAATGTATCAAACGCTTGGGCACTGGCGACCGAGATTTACCTGAGTGAGAAAGTAAAGGTGGGCTATGCCCACGATTTTACCTTAACCAGCTTGCGCGAATATGCCGGGCATGAACTATCTTTAGGCTTTTACTTCTTCCGGAAAGAAGAAAGCCGCACCTTAAGTATCCGTTATTTTTAATTGGGGTCCAGTATTGGTACCTGCTATGTTTCATGAGGTTAGAGTTCAGGTTTTTTGTATTTGCTTTTATCTTGCTGGTTTGGGCCAGCAAACCGGTAATGGCGCAAAAAATAACTTTGAAAGAAGCCGATGCTTTGTTTAAGCGGTTCCAATACGCCCTAGCTTTACCTGCGTATCAGCAATTAACAAAAGGGCAAAAGCCTACCTTATACCTTACCCAGCAAATTGCCGAATGTTACCGCCAGCTAAACAAAGCTAAAGAAACAGAGACTTGGTATAACCGGGTGCTTCAGTTTCCGGAGGCAGCGCCGGAAGCCTTAAAACACGCTGCCGATGCTGCGCGTAAAAATAGCCATTACGAACAAGCTAAGCAACATTATCTTCAGTATGGGCAGCGGGTGCCGGAACAAGCCGTGGTGGCGAATCAATTAGCGGCCGCCTGCGACAGCGCGCAACAATGGTTAATTCAACCACAGCCTTACGAACTGCAAAAGCCTAGAGGTATTAATTCCAGCAATTCGGATTTTAGCCCGGTTGTTTTTCAAAATAATTTAGTTTTTACTTCCGACCGGCCCATTGGCAATACCAAAAAGAAAAATACGTCTGGCTGGACGGGTAAACCTTTTCCGAAATTATACTCGGCTACCAAACAAGCCAACGGACAATACGGAGCGCCCCAGGCCTTTGATAAAAATATCAATAATAAATACCACAATGGTTCCGCTACTTTTTCCGCCGATGGACAGACCATATATTTTACCCGCATTAATCAGCAAAAAGGGGCAGCTATCAAAACCAATACCGATCCGTTTAGCTGGGTAAAGTTCAACGCTAACGAAGAGGCGTATATAAACCGGCTCGAAATTTTTGTCTCCCGCAAAAAAGACCAAACCTGGGGCGAACCAGAACCTTTTCCGTACAATAACCCGGAAGTGTACTCGGTGGGGCACCCGGCGCTTTCCCCGGATGAGCAAACTCTTTATCTGGTTTCGGATATGCCGGGCGGCTTGGGCCAAACCGATATTTATTATTGCACCCGGGAAGCTAACGGAAACTGGAGCAAGCCGGTAAATGCCGGTAAATTAATTAATACCAGTGGTAAAGAATCTTTTCCAACAGTAAGCGCCGCGGGTAAATTATACTTTTCTTCCGAAAGGCACCCCGGTATGGGCGGCCTGGATATATTTGAAGCCGAGGGAGCCCGGGAAAATTGGAAAAATTTAAAAAATTTAAAATTTCCGCTGAATTCTCCTGCCGATGATTTTGGAATAACTTTCGATGAAACCCAAAACGGAGGATTTTTATCTTCTAACCGGAACAATGCTGACGGTACCGACGATGTTTACGCGTTTAACCTTATTCAAACCCCGTGCACCTTGGCTGGTAAAGTAATTGAACGGATCATCGGCCCCCGGGGAACTTATACCGAAAGCCCGGTTTCACAAGTGTTAATTCGGGCTTATGTCGCCGGCGATACTACGGCTTTACGTACTTACTCCGATGCGCAGGGTAATTTTTCGTTTCCGGTTAAATCCGGAGCGGCTTACACCATTAGAACCAGTAAAGAAGGTTACTTGTTTAATTCGGCGGAGCTCACTCCGGACTGCGGAGCAGAGGTAAACTTAATTACGTTTAACATTACTTTAAACCGGAATACGCTTAATAACACCATTGTTCTCGAAAATATTTATTACGATTTTGATAAGGCTAATATCCGCCCGGAGGCTATGCCGGAATTAGATAAACTGGTCCGGATTTTACAAGATAACCCCACCATTCGGATTGAATTAGGTTCGCATACCGATAGTCGCCAAACAGTGACTTATAACCAACGATTATCCCAGTCACGGGCGGAAGCCGCTGTGGAGTACATGATCTCCAAGGGAGTGTCCCGGGACCGCTTAATAGCCAAAGGATACGGCGAATCGCAGTTATTAAACGACTGCAAAGATGGAGTGACTTGTTCGGAACTAGAGCACCAAATTAACCGCCGCACGGTAGTTAAAATTTTAAGCAGGTAGCAACTTCATCCCAAACAAAGTAAGTAGTTGGTCGTTTTTAGTTGTTCGTTGTTAGATCGTTAATGAATTAATAATCAATTACTTAAATTCAGGTTTTATCAACTTAATTTTGTCCTGTTACTTAGCTGTTTACTTTACAACCGGTTGTAATAATTTAAAAATACCTGCTCTAGTTTGGCGGCTTGCTGCGGTTGGTTTAAATTTTGAGCGGTTACAGTTAGTTGCTGCAACGTAATTAAATTCAATTGAATTTCGCGGGTAAATAACGCATTGTTCCCATTCAGGTAGTAGCGCAAAGCCTGCGTTGTCCGTTTCGTCATCTTATCCCGGATTGCTTCGCTCTTTTTCTGATCCCCGGTTTTGGCCAATAATTCCGCCAAGGGAACCGTTTGAAAATCGAACGGCAATGATTGATCCGGCAATACCGTTAAACAATGGTTTATGATGACCCGTGCTTTCTCCGGATGGCCGCTTTGGAAGTAAGCTTCGGCTAATTCATAAAACTGTTGCCGGTAATTAGAAACAAGCGTGTTGAGGTAGGTTTCGTCGTAATAAATAGAGGCGTCCTGTAAGTTGCGCCAGCGGAATTGCTGCATCAGGTTGTGGTACATAATTTCCTTCGCTACGTAGGGCTCCGGACCAACCGTGGGTTCTTTTACGGGCAATAACCGGTATACCATGCCTTCGTTTTGCAGGTATGGTTTAAGATACATAAAATCGTTTTGATTGAGCGTGGAGGAAAAGTAAACTGGTCGTTGCCAGTTATTAGTAGCCAGAATATCAAACAAAATAAGCTGCTTTTTCTCCAAGCCTTTCGGCGAAATTTCCCAGTTCATCTGGTCTACGATTAAGTTTTGCCGACTGGCCGGTACGCTATTGCTGCTTAAAACCGCGGCTTTGTTTACGGGTAAAAAGAATTTTTTAGTGGGGAAAGATAAAAACATGCGGCCATCCTGCGCTTGCACCTGAAGCGCCGGGTGGTTTTGCTTTACCAAGGCAATAAATTGCGTAACGTCTATGCCCGCGGCTACCTGCGGCTGCGCAACGTAGGGTAAATAGCTATTCGTGCTAAACCGGTATTGCTCTTGCGGCAACGAGATAGGCAAGGGTGCCGACCGGTAAGCTGGTCGCTTCATCTGATCAATGTACCAATCGGTGTTTAAATAAGTAGATACAATCACGCGCACATCCGTCCGGAAGCCTTCTACTTCCTGGGCGTACCACAACGGGAAGGTATCGTTATCGCCGTTGGTAAACAATATGGCATTAGGGGCACATGCCGCCAGAATATTATGGGCCATATCCACCGCAAAGTAACGGTTCGACCGGTCATGGTCGTTCCAGTTTTGTTGCAGCATCAGCAAGGTTACCAGTAAGCCCAGGCTGGTTGCCGATACAACTGGTAACCACAAATTTTTAAAAATCTTTTGTAAGGCTGAGGTTAGGGCAGGTATTCCCAAACCCAGCCAAATCGCGAAGGCATAAAACGAACCCACAAAAGCATAATCCCGCTCGCGGGGTTCTACTGGCGGTTGATTCAGGTAAAAAGCAATGGCTACTCCGGTAAATACAAACAACAAACCAACTACAGCGGCATCTTTTCGCCGGACGCGGTATTGGTAAAACAAGCCCGCTAAACCTAGTAGCAAGGGTAAGGCAAAGTAAGCATTACGGGCTTTGTTGGTAGCTATGGTGTGGGGTAAAGCCTGATTACTTTTCCAAGGCCAGTTTACCCCAGCGTGCTGCACATCGCTGTCGCGGCCCACAAAATTCCAGAGAAAATACCGTCCGTACATGTGGCCTAACTGATAACGCAGCAGGTAAAGCAAATTCTGCCCGAAGCTAGGTAATTTATTAGGGTCGATGGTTACCCATTTCTGGTATTCGGTTAAGTGATTGGGATCGTTGCTATACAGTCGCGGCAAAAGGCGCAGACCTTTAGGATCGTAGACGGGTACTATTTTGTAATCGGCTACTTCGTATTTTTCTTTGCCGGGCACGTACTCGGGTTGGCCTTGTTCCTGGTCGATCAGTTCCGTCGCATATTGTGGGCCGTAGAGTAAAGGGCGCTGCTCGTATTGCTCCCGTTTCAGGTAAGAAATAAAGCTAAGTACATCTTCCGGGTTATTTTCGTCGAGCAAGGGGTTGTAATTAGACCGTATCGGAATTATCAGGTAAGCTGCATAACCTATCAAAATAAAAATAAAGCTAAGTAAATAAAGTTGCAGGGTTGTTTTTTGCTTCTGGTGTGCTTGTCGTAAACCGTACGCCAGTAAACCCACAAACAATACCGCAAAAAGCAGCAAGCCACTCCGGAAAGGCAAACCCATAACATTTACTAAAAATAATTCAAGAGCGCCGGCTAAACTGGGCAGACCCGTAATAATGCCCACCATCATTACGCCAATAAGCAGTAAACTCAGAATAAAAGTAAACAAAGCGCCCCGCCAGCGGAATGAATAATGGCGATAGTAATAAATAAAAGCCATAGCCGGAATAGCCAGTAAGTTAAGCAAGTGTACCCCAATGGAAAGGCCCATCATGTAGGCAATGAGTAACAGCCACCGGTAACCGGTAGCCGGCGTAGGGCTACCTTCCCACTGCAGCATCGCCCAAACCACAAACGCTGTAAAAAACGACGATAAGGCATAAACTTCGGCCTCTACTGCCGAAAACCAAAACGAATCGGAAAAAGCAAAGCTTAACGCCCCCACCAAACCACTGCCCATAATTAATCCTATTTGCTGCTTTGTGGGGGTAATTCCGGGTTCTACTACCAGGCGCCGGGCCAGGATCGTAATTGTCCAGAACAAGAAAAGTACGGTAAAAGCACTGGCTAGCGCCGAAATACTATTTATCCAGAACGCAACCTGAGTACCGTTACCCAAAGCCAGTAAAGAAAACAACCGGCCCAATAATAAAAACAAAGGCGCGCCCGGGGCATGCGGCACCTGCAATTTGTAAGCCGCTGCAATAAATTCGCCGCAATCCCAGAAACTCGCCGTGGGTTCCAGCGTTAGCAGGTAAACCCCTAAAGCTACCGTAAATACCAGCCAACCCGTATACCGGTTAAAGCGGCGGTAAGCATCGGGCACTTTTTTTAAATTTTTACCGGCAAAGCCCGTCAGAATAGAACCAAAAGGCACTAGTAACCCAACCATCACTAATCCCGGACCAACGGTTAAGCCCAGCCATCCAAAACCATAAGGCTGATCATCCAGGCACATTATGCTAAAGCCCAGGATTAAAATACTTAAGCCGGCTAGTAAAATCAGGTAATTTAATTTTGAAAATAAATGAACCGGTTGTTTTTGCATATAACTTTTCTGTTTGGGCAAACATACCGGGCAAATGCACGCTACCTGGTTAATGATTTGTAAAAAGATGTTAATGAAATGTTAAAAAATGCTGAAAAGTAGAATAATCAGGTATTTTTGATAAGAAATGAGCCAATGGTTCTCTAGGCTATAGTTTTTTTAGAATGGTAAGTTTCCTGCTAAAGTTTAGCTTAACGGCTGGGCTGGTGTTCCTGGGGCATCTGCCTTTGTTTGCTACCTGGTCTATTATTGTTATTGATCCGGTTACCAAGGAAATTGGCATTGCCGGAGCTTCGTGCAGCTATAATTGTTACGGCATCGGTGCAATTATTCCGGGCAAGGGAGCGGTTATCGTGCAAGCCAGGAGCAGCAACAGTGCCCGAAAAAAAGGATTGAAAATGCTGGAAGCCAATGCTACTCCCGAGCAAATAATAGCGGAAATGCGAAATCCTAAATATAATCCGGAGCAGCAGCAGTATGCCGTGATAAGTATCCGCAACATGGCGCATCCGAAAACTTACACGGGCCAAGCTACTGCTGCTTATAACGGAGCTTTAACGGCCAGCGGTGTATCGGTACAAGGCAATACCTTAGCCCACGAAAACCAGCTTAAAATTATTCTGGAAGCTGTATTAAAAGCTCAAAAAGAGCGACGTAGTATTTCGGATGTTTTAATGATCGCTTTAGAAGCGGGTTCGGCGGCGGGTGGCGACAAGCGTTGCGGGGCGCAAAAAGCGACCAGTGCTTTTATCATGGTTACCAAACCAGATGATTATTTAAATGATCCTTACTTAAATTTAACAATTTACGGATTAACACCCGGTAAGGAAAATGCCGTAAAGCTGCTTCGCGCGAAATATGAGCAGTGGATAAAAGAGTAATTGCCGGAGTAAAATTTAAAAAAGAGAGTCGCCGAGCGCTCTTGTAACCGATTTCCCAACGTTGTACTTTATACCTGGCCAAAAGGGCTGTACCTCCAAGATTTTTAAAATTATGAGCCGAAAGAAAATAAGAATAATTATTGTAATGGCCATTGTAGCGTTGGGTGGTTTATTAACCGTTCAGCTCTTGTGGTTAAACAAAGCTTTTAAATCTGAAGAAAAAGAATTTAATCTGTCGGTGCAGGTAGCTTTAAGCAATGCCGTGCAGCAATTGCTGGGAAAAGCCCAGGGCGCAGCTCCGTCTAAACCTATCCGGCAAATAGCTTCCAGTTCTTTTCTGGCCGAAGTAAATGCTCCGGTTAGAGCGCAGGAACTGGATACTTTATTGAAATACGAATTTGCCCGGCGGCATATTACCATTCCGTACGAGTACGGAATCTTAAAAGCCGAAGACGATACGCTGGTGTTTGGTAATTACGTGCCAGCCACTATTAAAGAAAAAAAGCTACATCCAGACCAAGCAGTGCTCACCCCAAATGTCCCTGCGGGCCATTATAACTTTGTGGTAGTTTTTCCCTCTAAAACTACGTACATCTTTAGCGAAATGCAGCTTTGGGTTTTCTCCACGGTAGCTTTACTCGTGGTAGTGGTATTTTTTGGGTATACGCTGTATTCTATCCTGCAGGAGAAACGGCTAACGGAATTAAAAGCCGATTTTATTAATAACATGACCCACGAGTTACAAACCCCTATAACCAACATAGCTATTGCCAGCGAAATACTTAAAAATGCGGATACTCCTTTGCCACTGGCTAAAACCAAACGTTACCACGACATTATTTTTCAGGAAAATGAGCGTTTAAAAGAACAAGTAGAACGGGTACTGCAAATAGCCGAACTGGAAAAAAAGAAAATGGCGCTTACCAAAACCAAAACCAACGTGCACCAATTACTCGAAGAAAGTTTGCGACGCCTTAGTTTGCGGTTGCAAAAACGGGCCGGTCAGGTTACCTGTCATTTACAAGCAACTCAAGCTGTTATTCAGGCCGACAACTTACATCTGACCAATGCTTTGTTTAACCTACTCGACAATGCCGAAAAATACTCGCCGCAAGTACCGGAAATTAAAATTTCGACCCGTAATTACCACCAGGGCATTCTTATTTCGATTGCCGATAAAGGCTCAGGCATCCGGCAAGAAGTACAGTCCCGTATTTTCGATACTTTTTACCGCGTACCTACCGGCAACATCCACAATGTACGGGGCTTTGGGTTAGGGTTAAGTTACGTTAAAACAGTTATTCAGGCCCATCAAGGCACAATTCAAATAAAAAGCCAGGAAAACCAAGGCAGTTGTTTTGAATTGTACTTGCCTTTCAGCGCTTAAAGGCTTCTGATCAGAGCATTCTCGAACTAGCACAATGGCGCATTTATTACTCGTGGAAGACGACGAAAATTTAAGTTTTTTGATCCAAGATAACCTGGAACAACAAGGGTATACTGTGCAATTATGCCGCGATGGCGCTACTGCTTTACAAGCCTTTGCCCGGCAAACTTTTGATCTTTGTATTTTGGATGTGATGTTGCCCGTGCTCGATGGATTTACGCTGGCCCAGGAAATCCGGAAAATAAACACCCGCGTGCCCATTCTATTTTTAACGGCTAAAGCCCAGCCCGAAGACCGGATTCAGGGTTTACGGCTGGGCGCCGACGATTATGTAACCAAACCCTTCCGGCTCGAAGAACTAAACCTCCGCCTAAAGGCTATTCTCAAGCGAACTGCTGTTTCAACTCCCGCCAAACCGCAAAACGATTCTTTTGTTTATTTTGGCGAATGCCGGCTCGATTATGCCAATTTATTACTGTGGGTGCAAGATCAAAAACTGCAACTTACTCAAAAAGAAGCCGATGTACTCCGGATGCTGGGCTTGCAGCTAAACACCATTGTTAAACGCGACGTTATTTTAAAAACGGTTTGGCAGGATAATGGGTATTTTGTAGCCCGAAGCATGGATGTCTTTATCTCCAAACTCCGCAAGTACCTGCGACCAGATTCTACACTTAAAATTTCTACCATTCACGGCGTAGGCTACAAGCTCGAAGAAATACCTGTTTCTTAAATAACAAGCAAGTTTATTTGGTAAACCCTGCTTCCTGGCGATTCAGCGGGTCTCCGGTTTTTCCTAAATCTTACCGTTCCGTAATTATAATTCACAGCAATTTTTTAAAAAATGTGCCGCAAACAGAGTATAAAATCTGGTTGGTAGCGTCTATACAAGAAATGCTTTAACGATTAAATAAAGGTGCAATTGACACTTTTAAATGGATTTAATTTAATATTGCATGAGCTATACCTACTCAGAAAGTTGGTTACTTTACTAATTTGTTTTGCTTCATACTTAGGCTGTTTACTAAATGCTTCGGCGTGTATCGGGTTATGAAAAAATATACATCGTCATTGTACCGCAAATTTATTTATAGTTGCTTGGTGCTGTTGGTTATTGGGGTTTCTTTTGGTTTCACAGACCGGTATTTTGAGATAGCTAAAAACCTGGATACGTTCGCTACTATTTACCGGCAATTAAACAGCAATTACGTTGACGAGGTAAATCCTTCGGGCTTAATCCAGGAAGGCATACAAGCCATGCTTGCTTCCCTGGATCCCTACACCGAATACATTCCCGAATCGGATATGGAGGATTTTAGAATGAATTACGTGAGCAAGCAATACGCCGGCATTGGTATTTCGGTATTTACCCGTAAAGATAAAATTATTGTTTCGGAGTCGTATGATAACTTTTCGGCGCAACGGGCAGATATTCGGGCCGGAGATGAGCTAGTATCTATCAATAACATTCCGGTTAACGGACGCAGCAGCAGCCAGGTAAGCGATATGCTAAAAGGGCAAAAAAATACTCCCGTTAAAATAATCATCAAACGACTAGGAGAAAACCAGCTTTTAGAAAAAACCATTCTGCGCGAAACAATTACGTTTAAAAACGTTTCGTATGCCGGCCTTTTACAAGATAACATCGGGTACATCAAGCTCGATAAATTTTTAGAAAATTCGGCCTTAGAGGTAAAACAATCTTTACTTGCCTTAAAACAGCAGCACCATATCAATGCTTTAGTGCTGGACCTGCGCGGCAACGGGGGGGGCATTGTGCAGGAATCCGTGGATATCGTAAATTTATTTGTAGAAAAAGGTAAAAAAATTGTCACGCAGAAAGCCAAAATAAAAGATAAGGATATGGAGTATACGGCTACCCAGCGGCCAGTAGACCCATTGATTCCCTTGGTTATTCTCGTAGACCGGGGTTCGGCATCGGCTTCCGAAATTGTAGCCGGGGCCATTCAGGATTTAGACCGGGGAACGATTATTGGCAGCCGTACTTTTGGGAAAGGTTTGGTGCAGCAAACCATTAATTTGCCTTATAATTCTTTACTAAAGGTTACTGTAGCCAAGTATTACACGCCCAGTGGACGTTGTATTCAGGCCCTGGATTACACCCATCGCAACCAAGATGGCAGTGTCCGGAAAATATCGGATTCGCTTATGGCGGAATACAAAACCGCTAATGGCCGTTCGGTTTACGATGGAAGCGGCATTTACCCGGATTTAATTACTAAAGAAAAAACTTACCATAACGTAGCCTATAGTTTAATTAGTAAATCGTTGCATTTTGATTATGCCACGCGTTACCGGGCTGCGCACGCTTCTATACCGAGTGCTCGTACGTTTAGTTTAAGCAATGCCGATTACCAGGAATTTATAAAATACCTGGCCGATAAAGAATACAGTTATTCTACCAAGAGCGAAAAGAACTTGGAAGAGTTAAAAACCATTGCCGAGAAAGAAAAATACTTTGATGAGATTAAAGAAGAATACAGCGCTTTAAAAAACAAGCTGGCGCAAAACAAAAAAGAAGATTTAAGCCGCTGCCAGGACGAGATAAAGGAGATACTGGAAAGCGAGATTGTATCGCGGTATTATTTCCAGAAAGGGCGTTTGGAAGCTTCCTTTCGGACAGACGCGGATATAAGAGAAGCAATTAAAACCCTGGCCGATAAAAATTTATACACCGCAATATTAAAAGGCCAGGGCTCTTATAAAATAATTGGCAAACCCAAAATGGATGCTCTGGTAAATGCCGGTTCGCGACCAATTAATAATAATTAATCACTGGTTCCCACGCCTGCGTTATTGTTCCTGCAGCATTTTTAAAATTAAACTCCAAAGATGCTCGTAGGGCATAATTTCTATTTCGGCGTAAGCATCCCCGGGAATAGGGGTGTTTTTAAACGTTGCAGTAAAGGCTCCGCTTTCTTTTTGGCGTGGTTATAATCTAAGTCTTCTTTTACCAGCAACACCAGCATTTTAAAAAATAAGAGGTTGCGCTTGCTTAGTTGGTGTGTTAAATGCCGGCCAGCGTATTTTTTAAGCGAATCTATCCGGTAGTTTAAAGCATCCGTATCCTGCGATCGCACAAAATACATAAACTGCAAAATTAAAATAGCCACGTTAAAGCCTTGTTTATCTTTGCTGTGCTCCGGCACCGATAAAATTAATTTCCGGTAATTAGATTGTTTTAATAACTCATCCGAAGGGTTGACAAAATAAAGATAAGTGCCGTACAAAGACCATCGTTCCTGAGCCGTACGGGATATTTTCTTATACGAGGTATTCCGCATTACTTCGGCGTACAATTTAGAGGCTTGGTTATACTCGCCGGCGTGCATCGCTAACAAAAAGTAATTCTCCATGAAAGCAAACCAGTTGTTCGTAGACCGGTTAAAGTATGGCACGTAAGCGGCGGCGGCAATTAAACCCTTCTCGTACTCTTTTACGCGTAAATAGGCATACACATTAATAAACTTATTATAACGGTCGTCAAAACGTTTTTTATTGATTTTGCCTTTTTGTAAAAGATTTTCGGAAGTAGCCGTTGTTTTCAGAATCTCCGCAAAGTTGCCGGTAAGCTCGTGTAGCAATATGCTAAGCTTGTAATAAAAATCAAAAATATTAGCTGAATGCGTTTTTTTCCAAAGGTCTTCTAGTTTCTGAACTACGGTTTTTAATTTTTCTAAATATTTGTTTTTCGCAAAAACCGATTTATTTAGTTCAAGTCGGGAAGTATAGTATAAGTCGGCGGCTTCTTGCTCCAATACAGCCAAGGCACGATACTTGTTTAGCGTGTTCTTGGTTTTATAAAAGTTTGTAGAAGAGATACTAAGCGAATAATTTTCCAGTAACAGCTGATAACAATCAATAATAATCTGGGTAAATTCTGCTTCTTCGGCCATGGCGAGGGCGGTTCGTAACAAGCTGGCCGAAGTATCACTTTCTCCTTCGTTCATTAAAGTGCGCGCCTGAAATAATAAAGCAAGGCTTTTCTGCTCGTACCGGTGCGAGGATTTAAGACTCTGATCTGAAAAATCAAGAAAGAACAAGTGGTTTAATAACTTTTTACGTAACCTGGATTTAAGCATTTTAATGCGCGGATCGTTGGGTTGCGCTTTGTACATAAGAGCAGCTGCCTGGTGATCATTTTCGCATTGGCCCGTCCGGATTAAATGAAATAAGTCTACTTCCTTGTTTGGCGTCTTATTTTTTAATTCGAGCAAAGGGAAGTTTTTTTGACCCCTGTTTGTTACTATTTTAACTAATTCGCGCAGATCGTTCATTCAGAAAAATGCTCAATGTTGTGTTTAAATAAAGAACTGTAATAGGAAATGATTGATAAACTTAAAAAAAGTGGCGTTACTTTTAATGCTAAATTTTCCTTTCTAAAGTAAGCAGATATTAAGATATTTGTAAGGTATATTTTTATGTTTTTGTTACTATTAGTAAAAATATTAGCAATATCTTTGAAAAGCAACCCCTTGCTGATGAATCTAATCAAAGATATATAGATAATTATATGTGTTTATTGCTATGCCTCCTTGGAATTTTAATGGTTACCTTTAATGGCACTTTTTCCTTTCTAAGTCCTATTTTATGTGCCAAATTTGTTTCAACAAAATAACCCAACCGAAAACAATTTAAAGCACTAAAATCATGTTAGAATTAATCGTAGCCGCTCTTCTTCAAGTATCTGTTTTAACTTCTGGTTCTACTCCTGTTAAAACTACTACTTCTCCAACCAATACTACTGTTCAGTCAGCCACTGCTCCCACTTCTACTACCAACATTGGTACTTCTGGCTGGGACGATAGAAACTAGTAATTTATAGTTGCCCGGTGTTTGCACGGGCTTGTGGTAAAGCAAGCTGGTAAAATAGTTAGCAAGTTATATTTTTCGCAGAGTATTAGTTTTGTTGTTAACTTATTTTAGTTTTGTTAAACTATGTTTTAAGTTAATAGCAACCAGCAATGAGAGTAAGACTTTTTTTCTACTTTCTAATACTGCATTTTTTCATACAAGCTTGTCGGCCTGCGGGAAACAAAGAAGAGGTAGTAGTGCGGACCGCCGCCGATCCGGAATCTTTAAATCCTATTTCCTTTACTACTGCCAATACAGCCCAGATAGTGGCTTTATTATACCAATCGCTGCTGACGATTGATTTGCAGGATCAGCAATTAAAGCCGTTGTTGGCCGAACAGCTCCCAACGGTAGTGCAGGCAAAAGATAAATCGTTTATAACGTACCGTTTGCGTAACGAAGCTGTTTGGGATAACAACAAGCCCATTACGGCGCAGGATGTAGCTTTTACTTTAAAGGTAATTAAAGCTCCGCTGGTAAACAATGAAACAATGCGAGCTGCTTTGGAATATGTGCACGACATAAAGTTAGATGCTACGGATCCCAAAAAATTTACGATTGAGTGCGACAGTTACACGCCCAATATGAGTTGGGAAATTGGTGATTTTGCCATTCTGCCGGCTTACGTAGTAGATCCGCAGCAATTATTAGAGAAGTTTACGCTGCCAGAATTAGAGAACCAATACGATTCGTTAAAGAGCCATCCTAAAATAAAAGCTTTCGCCGCGTGGTTTAACAGTGCCCGCTTTACCCGCGACACGGCTTATCTAAAAGGAAGCGGCGGGTATAGATTAAGCGATTGGAAAACCGGACAGTATGTAAAATTAAAAAAGAAGCAGCACTGGTGGGCCGAGCGCCTATCGCCTTCCCTGGCCTATATCACAGCTTATCCCGCCCAGATTAATTTCCAGATTGTTCCGGATAATACAACGGCGCTACTGGCCTTGAATAATGAGCAGTTAGATGTGTATGCCGGCATACCGGCTACTAGTTTTGTGCAACTGCAATCCGAAGCCTCCTTTCAAAAAAAATACGCCCTTTATACGCCCAGTACCTACGATTTTACTTTTATCGGCATAAACGGCCGCCACGAAAAGTTTGCGGATAAGCGTACCCGCCAGGCGATTGGCTATTTATTAGATATTCCCAGAATGATTCAGGTATCGATGGGGAGTTTTGCCGTACCTACCGTAGGTATTGTAAATCCGGCGGATAAGATTTACTATAACGATAGTCTCCGGCCGTATACTTTAAACTTAGCCGAAGCCCGTCGATTGTTACATGCCGCTGGTTGGACAGAAAAAAACAAGGGTTGGCAAAAACTGATAAATGGCCAGATCATTCCATTAACCATTACTTTTAATTATAAAGAGGGTAATTCTGAATTTGAAAATATTGCTTTTATTTTCCGGCAGGCTGCGGCCAAGTTAAACATACCGGTAAATGTGCAGCCGGTAGAGGCTGGCTTGCTAAATAAAAGAATTCAGGCGCAAGATTTTGAAGTTGCTGTCCGGTACCTCTCCGGTAATCCGGGAATTTTTAATTTCCGACCAATTCTTCACACCGAAAATGCTGATCTCCAGGAACAAAACTTTACTGGTTTTGGTACTCCTGAAAGCGACAGGTTGATTGAAAATATCAGTGAAACTACCGATCAGAAAAAAAGGGTTGCTTTACTCCGCAAACTTCAAAAAGTAATGCAGGAAGAGAGTAATTTGCTTTTCTTATATTTTAACACCGATCGCATTGCCATTCATAAACGCTTTACTAATTTTAAAATATCAGCGGCTAAGCCAGGCTACGATATCAGTTCCTTTCAATTAAAAAGCGATTAGCCTATGGTGCAGTACGCCCTGAAACGTTTGCTGTGGCTAATACCAACACTGTGGCTGATCTGTTCTCTCGTTTTTTTCCTGAGTAAAGCTGTTCCGGGTACTTGTCTTGATTGGCAACGGGGGGAGTTTGGACAATCCATGAGCAGGGGGCTAGTGAACAATAGTCGTACTATCCAACCAATTAAGCCGCTTTTCTACTTTTCCGTACGATCCAAGGCCGAGCCTGATACGTTGTACCGGATGCAGCCAGTAACCCACCGGGCTTTTTTAAAAAGATTAGCTTTATTAAACGCTAACTGGCCTTCCGTAGCTGCTTTTTACCAAACCCTAACACTGCTGCAAAATAGTCTGGTCCAACTGCCCGTAGTTACAACCGCTGATAAACAAGTGCTTAGCTATCAACTGGAATCTGTTTTTAGTTTATCGAATAAACATGTAATACAACAAGCTTTGCTCCGGATCGAAAATCAGGCAATTGCCCGGCATTATCCCAAAGCTTATATTCAAAAAATAAAGGTCGGGCAGCAGCAATTTAAAAATATCACCGCTCAAGTTACGGTATCGGGGGTTCTGATTCCAGTGGTGGCTTGGCACGGTTTCGATAACGAATACCATTTGTGGTTTAAAAACTTTATCCGGGGTAACTTAGGCATCTCTTGTCGAAATCAGTTACCCGTTAACCAGGTTATAGCCGAATCTTTTGCGAATACTTTTTTTATTTCTGTTTTAAGTTTAGGGTTGATTTTTTTTCTCGCTGTGGAGCTAAGTATCTGGTTAAGCAAAGCCGCACAGTTTCATTCGCGCCAAATTGTTTTAGCTGTTTTGTACAGTCTGGATAGTGTGCCGCTTTTTATAATTGCTTTAACGCTGATTACTTTACTGGCCAGTACGAGTTATTTAAATCTTTTTCCCGTTTTTGGTTTGGGGCCAGCTGCCATACCAGAT
This sequence comes from Adhaeribacter pallidiroseus, assembly GCF_003340495.1. Lineage (NCBI taxonomy): Bacteria > Pseudomonadati > Bacteroidota > Cytophagia > Cytophagales > Hymenobacteraceae > Adhaeribacter > Adhaeribacter pallidiroseus. Next base: position 4,868,662 of record NZ_QASA01000001.1, on the reverse strand, counting down.
GAACCCACTTATGTAACTTGGCTGTATCAACTGCCTTATTTAGCCTTGCCAATTATTAGTTTAACCTTGGCCAGTTTGCCCCATGTTACTGGCCAGATATACCAAGCCATTCAGCAATTACAGCAACGCGACTTTGTACTAACGGCTAAAGCAAAAGGTTTATCCGAACGGGTAGTTTTAAGGCGGCACGTGTGGCGGAATGCTTTATTACCGGTTATTACTTTGTTTACCGGTTTTTTGCCGGCTTTAATAACCGGAGCAGTTATTATCGAAATTATTTTTGCCATTCCGGGAATGGGCAATTTGCTGCACCAAACCGTACAAACGCGCGATTTTCCCGTTTTAACGGGTATTGTGCTGTATTTAGGGTTAATAAAAGTAGTAGCCCATATTATAGCCGATATTCTGTATTTTTTAGCTGATCCCCGTATCAGAATACAACCCTGAACCAGATAATGAGCCCTCAGCAAAATAAAACAGGCAAATGGCGATGGCCGGAACGGTTAGCCGGAGGCTATTTGCTATTATTTTTACTGATGGCGGTGGTTGTTCCGGCTACCGGTCTTATTCAGCATCCGTACGAAAACACCCAATCCGGACCCTCTTATCAGCCTCCTTACATTTTTTCATTCAGTACGTCTGGTAATAGCACCAATATTTACTGGTTAGGTACGGATAGGGTAGGGCAGGATGTGCTGGCAATTTTAATTTTTGGTGCCCGAACGGCTTTAGTAGTAAGCTTACCGGCTATGCTTTTAGCAACTATCATGGGGGTAGTGTTGGGTAGTTTAGCGGGCTTTTGGGGCAATTCGGGAATACGGGTATCCGTAGCTGCATGTGTCTTGGGGTTAAGCGGGTTATTGGCCGCCGGTTATTATGCTTTCTGTGTCCGGCAGGTACATTGGTTAAATGCCTTTCAATCAGGTACATTTTCAATACTACAGGAGTTGGGTATAGCTTTTACTATTTTTACCGGGTTTGGTATAATAGGGTGGTTGCTGACAACGGTAGCAATTAAAATTGGGTTAAAAAAAACAATCACTTTGCCTATTGATCATTTCGTTCTCCGAGCTATCGAAATTACGGGAGCTATTCCGCGTTTATTGCTGATTATGTGCCTGATTGCTTTTGCAAAACCCGCCTTAGTTAATGTGGTAGTTTTGGCTGCTTTAACCTACTGGACCAGCATTGCCCGATTAGTACGCGGAGAATTACTGCAGGTAAAAGAACTTCCTTATATTGAAGCAGCCCAAGTAGCCGGTATAGCTAATTGGCGCATTCTTTTAAAACAAGCTTTACCTAACGCGTTGCCGCCGGTAATTGTAGCTATCGCTTTTGGCTTAGGAAACTTAATAAGCCTGGAAGCTACTTTATCTTATTTAGGCATTGGCATACCTGCTTATGAAGCCAGTTGGGGGAAATTAATAAAGGGTATTTTGCAAAACCCCAAAGCTTGGTGGTTAGTGGTTTTTCCGGCTTTAACCTTGTGCTTTACCATTTTGTCGCTGCAAATAATGGCAGAACGCCTCCTGAAAAAACTTTCTCCCCGGCAGCAGCAATTTTAAACAGGATGTTACTAATTAGCCCTAAAAGCTAAGTTTTTGTCGGGATTTTAATATTTATAAACACTGTAACTAGATAATAAAATCGTTTGTAACTGACTAGTAATAAGCTAGATGCTGACTTAGTGCTAATTTTTAGTTAATGCAAAAAAAATAAAAATTAAGCTGCGCTTTTGCTAATAAGAGATGTTACTTATAGCAGGTTAATGTCTTTTTTGAATCCTCACAAAGAAGCTATTATTGGAAAGTTAAAACTACCCTGATCCACTTGCTATAATTACTGAAAGCATAATCGTAATACCATATGGCAAAAGTTTACTGCTTAAAAGTTCCGGCAGCAATAAAAACGCTTACGCTCCGATATGTACCGCCATCAAAAAAAGAAAATAAGGCAAGTACATCTGGCAAAAATGCCGCGTATATGGATTTAGCCGGTAATTGCTTTACGAATAAGCCCGATACCGGAATTATAATTGGCGGCTATATAATCTGGGAAGCAGGTGCTGATGGGCCAGATGAGCCACAGATACGTTATTAAGAGCTGTTATTTAAAATAATAACCCCTTTTTAATAGCTTACTTCCTCCTTCAAATCTTACATAACCTTTGTACCATCTTTTATTATAACAATGCTGGTAATGGATTATAAAGCTTGCTTGTTCATAATTGGTAGGATACTCTGTTAGATAAAGGCGGTTAACAAACTTTGTTTTGTTCCATAAAATCTTTTTTTAACCTGATCTTGTGTTTACTTTCTTTAGCAAGCTTGCAATAGGTAAGTTCATTTAAGTACTACGGTTTGCTGGTTCTATTGCCGCCGCAAATTTATTTTCTTCGCAAACGTTTCCGAGAACGTTTGCGAAGAAAATATTATTTTTTCGTTATTTAATTACTTGATATTTAGTTCTGAATTTTGTATGATTGTTATCCTCAGTCTTTAAAAACCCAATATACGCCAACGCTTAACTCGACTTAACGCCTACGAATAAATTCCCATTTTCTTAAATATTTAAAATTTATTAACTGTTTAATATAAATAAAATCTTTGTTAAATAGTATTATTAATATAAATATGTTTTGAAAAGGCTTGTGAAATTTAAAATTTTTAAATTTTTACTTTGTTTGCTTTAATTTTTTGTATTTAGTTTATTTTAATAAAGTTATAATAATTATGCTGCATGTATGAAAAATTTTACTCTTAAACATTGTCCATTTATTTGCATTTTGTTAATAGGTGGTCCTGCATTGGCTAGCACATCGCCATCTGCTGTAATCGCCAATGCAAACCTTTCTGCAAAAGGTAGTGCTGCGGTGGTAGTTTCAAAATCAACGCTTCCGGACTGGCAAATAACAGGTAAAGTATCTGCAGCTAACGGAGAAGCTTTGCCGGGAGTAACCGTATTAGTAAAGGGAACTACTATTGGAGCTACTACTGCTCCTGACGGAACTTATTCCTTGAATGTGCCGGAAAAAGCAGCTACCTTAGTATTTTCTTTTATTGGTTATGCTACCCAGGAGAAAGAAATAACGGGCCCGGGAACCGTGAACATGACCCTCGCCGACGATACTAAAGCTTTACAGGAAGTAGTAGTAGTGGGCTATGGTACGCAAAAGAAGAGCCAGGTAACCGGCGCTATCTCTTCGGTTTCGGCAAAAGAAATTTCGGAATTGCCCATTACTAATCCGCAGCAAGCTTTGCAAGGCCGAGCGGCGGGGGTAGAGGTTTTAAGCCAGGGGAATAGCCCGGGGGGCGGCGTAAACGTGCGTATCCGGGGGCGGCGTTCTTTTAATGCCGGTAACGACCCGCTGTATGTAGTAGACGGTATTCCGCTTTCTGGCGACATTAACGACATTAATCCCCAGGATATTGAATCCATGGAAGTATTAAAAGATGCTTCTTCTACGGCTATTTACGGGTCCAGAGGGGCGAATGGGGTAGTAATTATAACTACCAAAAGAGGTGTGCCCGGCAAAGTGAGTATTTCTTACGATGGCTATTTTGGTATCAATAAAATCATCAACCAGTATGATGTTATGAACGGGGCGGAATTTGCCGAATACAAACGGGAATCGCGCCGGACAACTGGTAAATACAACGATGCCGATCCGGTAGCCTCCGATAAAGCTATTTTTGATGCGGTGGAGTTACAAGGCATTGCGCAGGGCCGTTCTACTAACTACCAAGATTATATTACCCGTACGGGTACCCAGCAAAGTCACCAGTTAGGCATTTCGGGTGGTTCCGAAAAAACGCGGTATTCTGTTTCTTTTAATCATTTTTTTGAAAAAGGCGTAACCATCGGGCAGGATTTTACCCGCGACAATATCCGAATTTCTCTGGATCAGCAAATCAGCGATAAGCTTAAGTTTGGGGTAACCATGATGGGCAGTTTAGGTAAGTTAAACATTGGGCCTAACCCATTTGGTGTTTCGTTGCGCGAAAATCCATTGGGTTCGCCTTATGATATTAATGGTAACTTGCTTTTCCGGAATACGTCGGATGGCGCTCAGACTAATCCTTTGTTGGAAGTAGTGCCCAATGCCGTTATCAACGAAAACCGCCGGGGCCGTATTTTTGCCAGTTTATTCGCCGAATACCAAATTGCAAAAGGCCTGTCTTATCGCTTAAACTTTGGTCCGGATTATTCCGCTCGCAGAAGTGGTCAGTTTCAAGCCAGTCTTACTAATGCGCGGTCCGGCGGTACCCCGTTTGCTCAGAACGATAATAATTATTTGTTCTCTTATACTCTGGAAAATATCCTGAATTACTCTAGAAAGTTTAATGAGGTTCATGATTTAAATGTTACCGGATTATTTTCCGTTCAGAAAGAGCGCCGCGAGTTTTACCAGATCCGGGCCAGTGGTTTAACTTCCGCCCGACAGTTATTTTACAAACTATCGCATGCCCCTAATATTGAAGGCATTGACAGCGACCTGAACGAAAGTGGTTTATTATCTTACATGGGCCGGGTAAACTACGGCTTCCGGGATAAATACCTGTTAACGTTAACTACCCGGATTGATGGTTCTTCTAAATTTGCCGGCGAAACGGGCTTATTTGGGGATACGAAGAAATACGGTTTCTTCCCTTCCGCAGCTATTGGCTGGCGGATTAGCGAGGAATCATTTATAAAAAATATCTCGTTTATCGATAATTTAAAATTAAGAGCGAGCTACGGCTTAACCGGGAACCAGGGGATAGGCGCTTATGCTACCCAAGGCGCGTTAAACCGCACCACCTATGCTTTTGGCACTTCTGGCGCGTTTGGTTACTCTCCTCGAGCCTTAGTAAATCCGGATTTACGCTGGGAAACTACCGCTACCACCAACGTGGGCTTAGATTTTGGCTTTATCAATAACCGGGTGTCGGGTTCCGTAGAAGTGTACCAGCAAAATACCTTTGATTTGCTGATGCCGCGTAACCTGCCCTTTACCAGTGGTTACGGCAGCGTTTTGCAGAACGTAGGTAAAAGCAAAAATTCTGGTTTAGAAATAGCAGTTTCTACTGTAAACGTGGATATGGGCGGAAATGGTTTTAAATGGACTACTGATATTAATTTCAACTCCAACAAAGAACAAATTGTCGAAATTTATAACGGGAAAAAAGACGATGTAGGCAGCTTGTACTTTATTGGCCAACCCTTAACCGTTTACTATGATTATGAAAAATTAGGCATCTGGCAAACCAGTGAAAAAGATCAGGCTTTACTGTATAAGCAAGCACCCGGGGAAATAAAAGTAAAAGACCAAAATAACGATGGTGCTATTAATGCTTTAGACCGGGTAATACTAGGCTCCGATATTCCGGATTGGTCCGGCGGTATTACCAACCGGTTTAGTTACAAAGGCATTGATTTCTCTTTCTTTATTTTTACCCGCCAGGGTAGTTTGATTCAGAGCGATTTATACAATAACCTGAACTTTTTAGCGGGTCGTTACAATAACATGGACGTAGACTACTGGACGCCGAACAACCCAACTAATGCCTTCCCACGGCCTAATCAGAACCAGGAACGCCCTTTATATAATACCACTATGTCTTACTATGATGGTTCTTTCACCAAAATACGGAACATAAGTTTGGGCTATAATATTCCTGCCGCGATCAGTGAAAAATTAAAAATGTCTTCACTGCGGGTGTATGCCAGTGCACAAAACCCTTTTATTTTCTCTAATTACGGCAATAACCTGGATCCGGAACAAGCCCGGGGGCGCAGCAACGACCGGGAACAATCCAACCTGATCAGCATTGGTACGCCATCTGCCCGATTGATTATGTTTGGGTTAAACGCTAAATTTTAAATTTTAGAAAGCATTTACTTTATGAAAAAAATAATATTATTCGCCTGCAGCCTGGCTATTTTTAGTCAAGCCTGTAATGGTGTTCTGGACGAAGAAGTAGTATCTAGTGTTACCCCGGAATATTATCAAACCACTACCGGTTTTGAGGATGCGGTAAAAGCATCGTACGAGCCCTTGCGTACCTGGTACGGCACGCAACGCGGTTTTACCCTCACCGTTTTTGGTACTGATACGTATACCAAAGGTGCCGATGGCGACTATAAGTACGTAAACGATTATACTCCCAATTTAAATTCGCAGGTAGATTATATCCGCGACCTCTGGAATGATTTTTACCGGGCCATTAATACCACCAACACGGTAATCGATCGGGCACCCAGCATTCCATTAGATGAGGCTCTGAAAGCAATTCGGGTAGGAGAAGCTCGGTTCTTGCGGGCACATTATTATTTTGTGCTCGTGCAAACGTACGGACCCTTGCACCTGGCTCTGAAAGAAACCACCGAAGTACAAACAACGGCCAGCCGGTCGCCGGTAAAAGATGTGTACGATGTAATTGTATCGGATCTGGAAAGTGCCATTGCAGTATTACCGGTAAAACCAAATGATTACGGCCGCGCTAGCAAGCCAGCCGCGGAACACTTACTGGCCAAAGTGCTTTTAACCCGAGCCAGTATACCAGAAGCCGCCAAGCCCGACGATAACCAACGGACCGCCGATTTAGCCAAAGGCGTAATTGCCAATTATGGTTTAGCTTTGTTGCCCAATTTTGCCGCCGTATTTGATCAGGGAAACCAGCAGCACTCCGAAGTAGTATGGGCTGTACAATACACCCAGGATTTAATAACGAATGGAACCGGTAACAGCGGCCACCTTTATTTTTTAATGGAGTACGATGCCGGCCACAAAGGAACGCAGCGCGATATTGCTAATGGTCGTCCGTTTAAACGTTTCAAACCTACCTTGTACACCCTCGATTTGTTTGATCGTACCAAAGACTCCCGCTACAATGGTTCTTTTAAGCAAGTATTTTACGCCAACAATCCGGCTACTTTAGCCCCGGGCATGAAGCTAGGCGATACCGCCATTTGGGTAGCCCCCACTAATATTTCGGCGGAATTTAAAGCCACTAAAAATTATGAGATTATTGACCGAGCGGCCGTATTAACTCCGGGGAATTACCGGTATTTTCCTTCTTTAAGTAAATTTCTGGATCCATTGCGGCCTTCCGTGCAGCACGAACCCGGCTCCCGCGACTTTATGGTAGCCCGTTTAGCGGAAACTTACCTGATTGCCGCCGAAGCGTTGTACAAAGTAGGTAACATAGACGAAGCCGTGCAACACATTAATGCGGTGCGGCGCCGGGCCGCCATGCCGGGCAAAGAACTAGAAATGGAAATAACCGCTGATCAGTTAAACATGGACTTTATCCTGGATGAGCGGGCGCGCGAGTTACTAGGCGAGATGGACCGTTGGTTTGATTTGGTAAGAACCGGTACCCTGGTAGAGCGGGTTAAAAAGTATAACCCAGATGGAGCGCCTAATATTCAACCGTTCCATGTGCTACGCCCAATACCCAACGACCAGATTGACCGGACCGAAGGCGGCGTCGCTTCTTTCCCGCAAAATCCCGGTTACTAGGTTTATGATAAAAAATTTAAAAAATACCGTTGTTTAATCTTTTTAAGCAACGGTATTTTTCGTTTGAGAACGTTCACGATAACGTTACCGGAAAATATCTTGGTTTTTTACTATGATAGAACGGTAAATAAATATAAATTTATGGAGCTGAAAAACTCGTTTTACTCATTAAAACTGGTTTGCGCTGTATTTTACCGGTTTGTTTTAAATAAATACCAGAAGTAAAATTCAAAATAATGTCTAAAGAAATATCCCGCCGAAACTTTCTCACGCAAATGGGTCTTGCCGCTGCGGCTTTGCCATTGGCGGCTTTCTCGTCCCACGCTTTAGCAACTGCTTTAGCCCAAAGTGGCATCAAGCTAGGCTACTCGGCCATTACCTGGGGCGGTAACGATCTGCAAGCTATTAAAGAAATTTCGTCGCTGGGTTTTACGGGTATCCAGTTGCGGGCCAATGCTTACCAGGAGTACGGCCAAAAGCCAGAAATACTTAAAAAGATTCTGGACGACGCAAAGTTGGAATTAGCCATGCTTTCGAGCGGCAACGCCAATATTAATACCGGTAACGACGAAGCCGAAATCAGCAGGCACGTAGCGCACGCTAAGTTCGTGAAAGCCCTGGGTGGTAAATACATTCAGGTAACTAATTCTTCGCGGCCCAAATCCGGTACTCCCGCCAAAGAAGACTTAATAAAATACGGTAAACTACTCACCGAAGTAGGCAAGCGTACCCAACCTTTAGGGGTACAAACCACTTACCACAACCACATGCACCAGCTCGGCGAAACGCCCGAGGAAGTGGACGTGATTATGCAAACCGCCGATCCCAAATACGTGCGTTTATTGTTGGATATTGGCCATTACCAGCAAGGTGGGGGCGATCCGGCCAAAGCGATCCGGCAGTACAAAAGCCAACTCAAAGCCTTGCACATAAAAGACGTGCGCGATAAAAACGCCATGGATCCCAGCCGGTCGTACCAGTTCGTGGAGCTAGGGCAAGGAAAAGTAAACCTGCCGCAGGTTTTTGCCGCCTTAAAAGAAGTTAAATTTAACGGTTACGCCATTGTGGAACTGGACGCCGTACCCGAAAAAGGCCGTACGCCTTTGGAAAGCGGCCAGATCGGGCGCGATTATTTAAAAAATAATTTAAAGTTTAGTATCTGATTTTCAGAAGTATAGTATAACTAATTATGATAAATTTAAAATTATGTATTCTTACTGGTTCAGTTGTTTTCAGCTTATGGGGTACTGGTTTCGCCCAGCCAAGCGCAAGTAAAAGTGCAGCCACTGCCGGCACCGTAAATACCTTATCTGCCACCGAAAAAAAGCAAGGCTGGCAGTTACTCTTCGATGGTAAAACTACCAACGGCTGGCGCGGCGCGCATCGCGAAACTTTCCCGACGCAAGGCTGGCAGGTAAAAAACAACGAGTTAATGGTGCTGCCGGCCGACGGTGCAGAATCGCAGAACGGCGGCGATATTGTAACCCAAGCAGAATACGGCAACTTTGAATTAACCCTCGAAGCTAAATTGACCAAAGGCGCCAACAGCGGCGTAAAATATTTTGTTACCGAAAAAGAACCCCCGCATCCCGGCTCGGCTATTGGCCTGGAATATCAGATCCTCGACGACGATCGCCACCCCGATGCTAAAATGGGTAAAAACGGCAACCGCACCATTAGCTCGTTATACGACTTAATTCCGGCTAAAAACAAAAAAGCTAAACCCATTGGCGAGTGGAACCAGGTGCGTATTGTATCGAAAAACAACCATGTGGAACATTGGCTGAACGGCACCAAAGTAGTAGAATTTACCCGCGCCAGTCCGGAATACCGGGCCTTGGTGGCCGAAAGTAAATATAAAAACTACCCCAACTTTGGCGAGGCCGCCACGGGGCACATCCTCTTGCAGGACCACGGAAATACCGTGTATTACCGGAACATTAAAATCAGAAAAATTTAATTGGCAGCAAACAAGCAACGCTTTTAAACTTAATTAATAATGGAAAATTCTAAAGAAAACTCCCGGAGAGAATTTATCAAAAAAGCTACTTTAGGCACTATTGGGGTAGCCGCCATGGGTATAAGCGCGAAAAGCTACGGCCGCATTCTAGGCGCCAACGATCGCGTGAATGTGGGCATCATTGGTTTCTCCAATCGGTTTAAAAGCTCCCTGGTGCCTTCTTTCTTGGACCACCAGAAAGAGTTGAATTTTGCTTTTGTGGGGGTATCCGACATTTGGAACCGCCGCCGCGACGAAGCAGAAGCCTATATTAAAGAAAAAGCCGGCATGAAAATTAAAAAATACCGGAACAACGATGAGCTCTACGGAAACAAAGATATTGATGCCGTTATAATTTCTACCGCTGATTTTCAGCATGCTTTAATGGGCGTAGAAGCCGTAAAAGCGGGCCGGGATGCCTACATTGAAAAACCCATGGCCGAAAGCATGGACGATGCCCGGGCTATTTTAAAAGCGGTAGAAGAATCTGATCGGATTGTGCAGATTGGTTCGCAGCGCCGCAGTGCCCCGAATTATATTGCCGCCAATGAGTTTATCCGGTCGGGTAAATTCGGCGATATTACCATGGTGGAAATGTGCTGGAACGTAAACCAACCGGGCCGCTGGCGGGTGCCGCTTACCAAAGAAATCCGCAAAGAAGATACCGACTGGGATCGCTTTTTAATGAACCGGCCCAAAGAAGCTTGGGACCCGCGTAAATATTTAGAATTCCGCTTGTTTTATCCATACTCCACCGGTATACCGGGCCAATGGATGTCGCACCAGATTGATACCGTGCATTGGTTTACCGGTCTGGAGCATCCGCGCAGCGTTTCGGCCAACGGCGGAGTCTACATGTGGAAAGACGGTCGTAAAAACGCCGACACCATGACGGCCGTGTTTGATTACGGTCCGAAAGACGACATGAGCAAAGGCTTTCAGGTTGTATTCTCATCGCGGTTCCACAACGGCGCGGGCGGTACCAAAGAGTTGTATTACTCCAACGGCGGTATGATGAACCTGGACACCAACAAAATAACTTCGGAAGGCGGTTTAACCCAGAAAATGGCCGACGAAATGGGCCTGAAAGCCAACTTGCTGCAAGAGTTTACTTTGCCTAACGCTACCAAAATGGAAACCGCTGCCAACACCGGCGGCGACCCGATGACCTCCTTGCACATGCGCAACTGGATGGAATGCGTACGGAGTCGCAAAACGCCGAATGCTTCCGTAAGAGCTGGTTACAACCACTCCGTAGCCAACCAAATGACCTACGCGGCTTTAACTACCGGCAAAAAAATTACCTTCGACGATACCAAGCAGGATTTAATAGTTAGCTAGTTTTTGCTTAGTACATCCATGAAAAGAAAGGGGGGTGATAACACGCAAGTTTATCACCCCTCTTTACTTCAAGTGCAGCCGCACGCTACGTCACTTGCATCAAAAATTTAAAATTTTTTAAAATTTTTCGTCATTCAGGAGGAACCTATTCGGCTACGTAGCTAAATAGGTTCCTCCTGAATGACCAGGAATATAACAGTCTATTGGAATAACTATGAAAAGGCATAAACACATTTTCTGGGTAACAGCTTTGCTGGTGACAACCTTACTAATCAGCGCCGGATTTATTTTAAAAAAACCAAGTCCGGTTCAAACGAAAACTCAAAAATTTACGCTGGTAGCCGATGCCAAAAACAAGCGGGTAGATGTATTGGTAGATGGCCAGCCCTTTACTTCGTACTTCTACCCCAACGATTTAATGAAACCGGTTTTATATCCCATTCGCACCAGTAAAGGTACCCTCATCACCCGGGGCTGGCCTTACGATCCGCGGCCGGGCGAACGCGTCGATCATCCGCACCACGTGGGTTTATGGTTTAACTACGGCGATGTAAATGGCCTCGATTTCTGGAATAACTCTACGGCCATTGAAGCCAGCAAGAAAAGCGGCTACGGAACCATTAAACACAATAAAATTTTAAAAATGACGAACGGCGATAACCAGGCCGAACTTGCCGTTACCATGGATTGGCAAAAACCCGACGGTACCAACTTACTTCGCGAAGACACCCGCTTTGTTTTTAGTGGCTCCGGCGACAACCGCTACATCGACCGGATTACCACCCTCACTGCCTTAAAAGAAGAAGTAGTCTTTAAAGACAACAAAGAAGGCGTTATTGGCCTCCGGCTGGCCCGGGAACTGGAACACCCTTCGGATAAGCCCGAAGTATTTACCGATGCTAGTGGCAAAGCTACCCCGGTTGCTAAATTAAATAACGAAGGCGTTACCGGTAAATATCGGAGTTCCGAAGGCAAAGAAGGCGATGCCGTTTGGGGAACCCGCGGCAAATGGGTAAACTTAACCGGTACCATTAAAGCCGAACCAATTTCGCTGGTAATGCTCGATAATCCGCAGAACGTGGGTTACCCTACTTACTGGCACGCGCGCGGATACGGTTTATTTGCGGCTAACCCGCTGGGTCAAAAAGCCCTGAGCGATGGCAAAGAAGAATTAAACTTTAAACTGGCTCCCGGTAAATCCGTAACGTTCCGGCACCGCCTGATTGTGCACTCCGGCAGCAGTTTAACCGACGACCAGGTAAACGCCGAATACCAGAAGTTTGCCGGTAAAAACAGCAAGCTGTAAACCGCTGATCAAAATATTTTTCATTGCTTCATAAAGTGGGTTAAATCCGGTGGTTGCTAGCTGCCGGGTTTCTTCTTTTCGGCCAGGTAAAAATTTTGGCTGAAGTAGTTTTTTAAAAATTCAGTTCTGAGTTAATAGATTCTTTTGCAAAAGTTAACCGGAAATCGAATGGAAGATTTGGTAGCCTTTCCTAAAATGAATAAACTTAATGCCTGTTGTAAAAACGGCTGTTATTTGCATTAGACTAACGCGTTTTTACTGCGACAACCAGTCGTAAACAGCGGCTATCAGAAGGTTTGTAGCGTTCCAAAATGAAAAAATTTAAAAAAACAGGATTTTCTTTCTTCTTGCTGGTGATATTTTGGAGCATGCTAACCGCGCAGGCGCAGGATAAAACCTTTACCAACCCGCTGGTGCCCAACGGCCCGGACCCCTGGGCTTACCGGCATACCGACGGCAATTATTACTTTATGTCGACGAGCGGTAACAAACTAGCCATTTATAAATCAAAAACTTTAAGCGGCATTAAACAAGCCAAACCTCAAGTGGTTTGGACGCCCCCCGCTTCCGGCCCAAACAGCAAAGATATCTGGGCCCCCGAAATTCACTTTCTGGACGGCAAATGGTACATCTACTACACCGCCACCGACAAAGCCAACCCCGGCGATAAAACCCGCTACGTGTTTGTGTTAGAGAACGCCAGCCAAGACCCGTTAACCGGTAACTGGGTGGATAAAGGTAAAGTAAACACCAATTATTCCGGGCTGGATGGGTCGGTATTTGAGCACCAGAAGAAACGTTATTTTGTGTATTCGGCGTACGTTGGTCCGCAAAGCCGCTTGTTTATCGCGGAAATGAAAAACCCCTGGACCATCAGCGAAAAGCAGGTAGAAATTGCCAAGCCAACTTATGACTGGGAAAAGTTTAAAGACCGCGAAATCCTGGAGGGACCCCAATTTTTGGAAGGGAAGAAAGGTACGTTGCACATCATCTACTCGGCCAGTGCTTGCTGGGATGATAACTACGCTTTGGGCATGCTTACGGCTTCGGCCAAAAGCGATATACTCCACCCCGCCTCTTGGCAAAAATCACCTAATCCAGTTTTTAAAGCTTCTAAAGAAAACAACGTGTACGGCCCGGGGCATAACAGTTTTACCAAATCGCCGGACGGCCAAGAAGATTGGATTGTGTACCATGCCAAATCCGAAGCCAACGGCGAATGCAGTGGCCGTAGCACCCGCATTCAGAAATTTACCTGGAACCCCAATGGCACCCCGGATTTCGGGAAACCTTTAGCCATTGAAACCGCTATTGTAAAACCTTCGGGTGAGTAGTAAATATAATAATGATGTTCCTTAAGGATTAATGAAAAGGGTTTTAGTAGCTTATATGAGTTTGATCATAGTTATTTCATTTACCTCTTGCCAGTCTTACATTATTAAACAAAAAGGCTACTTAACAAAGGATAATAAACGTGTCACTTACAAATTGAATCCACCCGATGGGTACTTAGAGCAACTTTTATTAGAAGCGCATGGTAGGTCATATCAATTTATATATGAAAACGGTGGGTTGTTTTACTTTTCTATGGAAGACTTTGGTTGGAACTACGAAGAAATTGCAAAATCTGGAAAGTTTTTAATTGGTGGGCCAAAAAGGGATGAAATCAATTCGAATTCAGGCAAAGAAGCAAATGGCTATTGGAGAAAAGAAGAAGTAAAGGGATCGTATTGGATAGGTTACCAGAACATACCTGAACAAAGAAAAAACGAGTTTGATAAAGTTATCAATGAGTTTGTTTTTAAATATGATGGTAGATAGTCACACATATACAGCAGCTACTTTAACATATTGGCAAAACAAAAATTTTAAAAATTCTTAATCCGATGCAGCATTCTTCCGCTTCTAAGTTTCTGATTTTACAGCTTGTTCTGGTTTTTAGCTTTTTGGCAAAGCCCGAAATAGCTGATGCGCAATCCGGTACAACCCTTAACGACCAGCAAAAACTAACTTACCAAAACCCGGTGTTCAATCACGATTTCCCGGACCCGAACCTGGTACAGGCGCCCGATGGTTATTTTTACAGTTATTCTACTCAAGTTAATTGGGCAAAGGATAATTTCGGCGGACCGTTTGTTACGCCCATTCTGCGCTCGAAAGATCTGGTAAACTGGGAAAAAGTAGGCGACGCGCTAAGTAAAAAACCCGACTGGAAGCAAGATGGCGGCATTTGGGCTCCTGATGCGGTTTTCTATAAAGGTAAATACTTTCTCTATTATTCTTTTTCTACCTGGGGCGACCCAAACCCGGGTATTGGCGTAGCTACATCCGATAAACCCGAAGGCCCTTTTACCGACCATGGCAAGCTGTTTTTAAGCAAAGAAATTGGCGTAGATAATTCGATTGATGCTTTCTTCTTCGAGGATAAAGGCGTTCCGTATTTAATCTGGGGCAGCTTTCATGGTATTTATGGCGTAGAACTTTCCGAAAACGGTATGCAGCTAAAAGGCGAAAAATTTAGGTTAGCTGGCACAGCTTACGAAGGTTCGTACATTCACAAAAAAGGAAAATACTACTACTACCTGGGTTCTACCGGTACTTGCTGCGAAGGTGAAAAAAGTACGTATGAAGTAAAAGTAGGCCGTTCTAAAAAGTTTAAAGGCCCTTACCTGGATAAAGACGGCAAACCTTTACTCGACAATGGCGGTACCCCATTACTAAGTAAAAATACGGGCCCTGCGGGCTTTGTCGGCCCCGGGCACAACGGCGACCTGATCCAAGACAAAGCCGGCCAAACCTGGATGCTCTATCATGGTTTCCGGAAAGATAGTCCGGGAACCGGCAGGGTAATGTTGCTCGACAAAATTAGCTGGAAGCGTAAATGGCCGGTAATCGAAACCGCGCAACCGTCCATTACTCCACAGGAAGGCCCGGTTTTTTAAAAACACAGCGGCAAGCTATTTACTGTTGTTACGTCAAAATAAAAAATATCAGGTTGTAGTTTCCTGCTGGAGAACCGTTTTGGCTTAAGAAATCAATGTAAACTCTGTATAACACCAATTATTTAGTAGTACTGTTCTTTTATTGCCGCAATAATTTTAGCACTTCCTGTTGTTCCTTAGTATTTAGGTGTAGATAATAAATGCCGCCGGTAAGCATTTGTGGGGCAAAGTTAAATTCTAACAAACTGGTTGGCTCGGCTATACGAAGTTCACCGGTTGCTATAGTTGTTCCCATCTCCGACAGCAACTTATAAGTAATTTTCCCGTGCCAAGCAATTTCTGATTTTACCTGTATGTACCCCGAGAAGGTAGGAGTAGGATAAACCACCAAAGAAACAGGCGCAGTAGTAGCGCGATTCTCTACTCTGAAATTCAAAGTTAAGGGCGGACCAGCCGTGCCCCCACTGGCCGAAGAGTAAGCCGTAGCTTTTAAACTATAACTGCCCGTAGCCGGTGTCCAGCCAGTATAGTTGCTGTTAGTATCACCAAATAAAGCATAAGGAGCAGTACTTTCCGTAATGTTTCTGGTTTGGGTTCCGCTTAAGTTAAATACTACCCGGCCGGTAGTAGCCGGGTTGGTATTAGCCCGAATATTTAAATTTTTTACAGTTGCCAGGTTAATAACGTCGTTCGGTACTAAATTCCGGATAGGCTGATCGGTAGAGGCATTTATTAAGGTAAAACTTACCACCTGCGGCCCGGCTGGCGTAAAATTAGCGGTAATGCTTTTATTTGCCGTCATACTTACCGACAGGGGATTAGTGGTGCCCGTGGCTGCCCCACTCCAACTACTAAAGCGGTAACCAGCTGCGGGAGTTGCGGTTAATTTAACCGTAGTACCATCCGTGTAGTTGGTTTGGTTCGGGTTTTTAGTTACGGAGCCGCTGCCCGTAATAGCTACCTGTAAAGTATAAGTTGGAGTCGGATTTACAGTAACAGTTACTGGTTTTTGGCCGGTTAATACCGGAGAACCATTATCAGTTACTTGCACAGAAAAGGTAAACGTACCTGCTTGAGTCGGTTTCCAGCTAAAGGTGCCGGTAGTGTTATGGATGGAGGCTCCGGCCGGGGCTTTTACCAAAGAATAAGTTTTGGTTTGATTCGCATTAACATCCGTGGCCGAAGCAGTAAAGTTTAAAGTTTGACCCAGCGTTAGGGTTTTATTTTCAATAGTGTTAAGTACAGGAGCGAGGTTAGTTTGTTTCCGGCGAATCAATGCTTCCAGGTAGTAATAATCCGCGTAATTTAAGGGAACATCTACTTCTGCATTCCGGGGTTTATTACCCGTGCTGTGTAATAAAATAAAGCCCCGGTTCTCGCCCACCGGAGAAATGTACTGGGTAGCAAGGCTGGTCATTATTTTATCGGCCATAGTCCGGTAATTACTGGCCTGCGTACTGTAAGTGCTTAATTCGTACAAGGCCGAAGCCATAATGGCGGCCGCCGAAGCATCGCGGGGCTCATTGGGAATAAGCGGAGCATTATAATCCCAGTAAGGAACCCCATCTGCCGGTAAGTTCGGATGATTGAACAAGAAGGACGCAATGTTTTCGGCATGCTGCAAGTACACCGGGTTTTTGGTTTCGCGGTAACACATGGTATAGCCGTACAAACCCCAGGCTTGCCCCCGGGCCCAAGCCGACGCATTGCTGTAACCTTGCGCGGTTACTTTTTTAATTACGGCTCCGGTAGTTGCATCGTAATCAACCACGTGCCAGGAGCTGTAATCCGTTCGGAAATGGTTTTTTAAGGTAGTATTGGCATGTGACACCGCAATATTATAATAAGAGAAATCGCCGGTTAACCGGGTAGCGGCAAAGAGCAATTCCAAATTCATCATATTATCAATAATAACCGGGTAGCTATACAAATTGGTGCTATGGTCCCAGGAGCGAATACAACCAGTTTTAGCATTAAATCGGGTTACCAGCGATTGAGCGGCCTGAATGATTGCCTGGCGGTAAGCTGCCGTGGGGGCGAGCCGGTAACCAGTACCAAAGCTGCCGTAAATTTTAAAACCCACATCGTGCGTGCTGGTATCAAACTGTTCTGTGTTTAGTTTGGCGGTATAAGCCTGGGCTTGCGTGAGCCAATAAGTATCCTTGGTATGTTCGTATAAGAACCACAAAGTACCCGGGAAAAAGCCACTCGTCCATTCTTTCGAAGAAATAAGCTTTACCAAGCCAGTGGGGGTTAGAGAGTGCGGTAAAAGTAAATCTGGCCGGTCAGTTGTTTTTGCCGCGTCTATTTCCTGAAGCAAGCGCGCAGTTTGGGTTTGGGCGTGGCTAAAGGCATGATCTACCTCTACTTGCGCCCAGCTGGTTGCCCACGATAAACTACTCGCCAGAAACAGAATAAATTTAGCTTTCATAGGTGTTATAGAATTCTGGAATAGAGGCGAGTAGGTTTGATTTTGTCAGCTTAACGGAACATACGTTTTTAGGCATTTTTCAGCTATATAATTAAAAAAATTTAAAAATATATGGCAGCTGCAAAGATACATTTATTTGAGGGTAGCTTAGGCCAGGGTTCCATCCTTACTCTTTATAATTTCAACGTTTAAGGGCATTTATAAATACTTTTTAGAATGCTGTTGTTACCGGCAGCGGTTAAGCCGTATTTATATGCGATAGTGGGTACAATATAGCAGCAACAAAAAAGCAATAAGAACAAAATTTGAAAAAAAGGTATAAAAATTGTTACTTAGAGCTTTGCTTAGTATTTAATGTAACCACATACAGCTTAAGCGGTATACACCTAATAAACGGTTACAATTTTTTTAATATAAATAGCGGGTTTATTGTGTTTGCCAGGGTTCAGATTAATGGTGATGACTCATAACTATTAAGCCAGAATAAACCAGCAGAAATAGAATTTAACTTAATAGCTCCATACACGTAAATTTAAAAATGAAAAAAGTAATTAATTATTTTAAAACTGCCGCTCTAGCTGCGGTACTCTTGGCTTCGTCGGCGGCTTATGCCACTACTGGTGTACCGGTGCAAGGATCGGCAAATTTAAAAGGGAAGGCGCTGATGGATAAAAGCGATTGTAGTGCTTGCCACCAGTTGGAAGTAAAAGTGGTAGGTCCGGCTTTTAAAGATATTGCTAAAAAATATAGTGCCGATAAAACCGCTGTTAATAAGCTTTCTGATAAAATTATTAAAGGTGGAGCTGGTAGCTGGGGTGATATCCCGATGGCGCCGCACCCGCAAGTTTCTAAAGCCGATGCTTCTGAAATGGTAAAATACATTTTATCGTTAGCTCCGGCTGGTGGTGCTAAGCCTGCCGCCAAGAAAAGCTAAGAGATTTAAATTCTTATACGCAAAGGCCGGTAACTGCTAGTTACCGGCCTTTTTGTTTTTATATTTTTAAATTTCAGCGTGTAAGTACCAGAAAATCAAACAAACTATTTCCGCAGTAACCAGTTTTCTTTAAAGATTCTTCAGTAGCTACAGTATTTATTTAATTTTATGCTACTTAAATAAATTAGCCTGATCATGCTGTTTTAGTTACGGCTATTAGCCTAAACAATAAAGAGGAACTTGGTTTAATTGCTGTTTTTTTAGTAGGTTATGCCGATTTTATATTGCTAATGCGGATAGCTCTTAAGGAAAAGGAAAAATTTAAAAAAATTACAGGTAGTTTCGGGCTTAGTGTTCCTGTTCTAGCGTAAGGGCTTTTAAGAATCAATTCTGTTAAAGAAATAAAATCGAATACTGCAGCGGCTACCAAAGCAGAAAAATAGTTCTACCCATAACCATTATATGCAAGAAGAAAATTTTGGTAAAACCCCGGATGGTACCGCAGTAAAACGGTATACCCTCATCAACCAGCAAGGTACTTCTATAAAAATTACGAATTACGGCGGCATTATTACCCACATTATTACTCCAGATAAAAATGGTGAAGCAGGTAATATCGTGTTAGGTTTTGATAATCTGGATACGTATTTAGCCGGTCATCCTTACTTTGGGGCCATTGCCGGCCGTTGCGCCAACCGGATTGCCAAAGGTAAATTTACGCTGAACGGCCAGGAATATACCTTAGCAATCAATAACGGTCCTAACCATTTACACGGTGGCTTGCAAGGCTTCGACAAGCAAGTCTGGACCCCGGAAATGCTGCCGGAGCAAAATGCGTTAAAATTAACCTATATCAGTAAAGATGGCGAAGAGGGATACCCGGGTACTTTAACCTCTACGGTTATTTATACCCTTACGGAGGCCAATGAATTAAAAATAGACTACGAAGCTACGACCGATAAAGCTACCCCCATTAATTTAACCAACCATAGTTATTTTAACCTGGCCGCCGGCCAAGCCGAAGATGCTCTGAACCACGAAGTCATGGTTCAGGCGGACCGGTACACCGTGATTGACGAAAATTTAATTCCTACCGGGGAGCTACGGCCCGTGGCTGGTACGCCGATGGATTTTGCCACGCCGCATACCATTGGTTCGCGCTTAACGCAGGTAGAAGGTGGTTACGATCATAATTATGTGCTTATTAACGGACAGGACAAGCAGCTAAAGTTAGCGGCCCGCGTTTATGAACCGCTTACCGGCCGGGTACTCGAAACCTATACTACCCAACCCGGCATGCAGTTTTACTCCGGTAATTTCCTCGATGGAACCTTAACAGGATCGGATAACAAAATTTTTAAAAAACATTACGGTTTTTGCCTCGAGACCCAACATTTCCCGGATTCTCCAAACCAGCCCAGCTTTCCATCTACCATCCTTAACCCCGGCAACACGTATAAAGAGTCAACGGTGTATCGCTTTGCGGTACGGAATGAGGCGTAAAATCGCCAAAGGCAGAATTGCTGTTGCTTCATAAATATAAGCTACTATTGGCCTGGTATTTAGGCTGCTAAACCTATACACTATGATTAACGATATTGTTTCTAAATTTAAAGAACTCTACGAGCAAGAACCCGTGTTAGTGCGCTCACCGGGCCGGGTAAACCTGATCGGCGAACATACCGATTACAACAATGGCTTTGTGTTGCCGGCTGCCATTAATAAAGAAGTTTACTTTGCCGTAGCGCCTAACAACACGAACAGTTTTCGGGCCTATGCTTTTGATTTGCACGAACAGGCGGAGTTTCGTTTATCGGAGGTTAAAAAATCAGATATTTCCTGGGCTAATTACTTACTAGGCGTTATAGCCCAAATGCAAAAAGCCGGGTACCAATTACCCGGGTTTGATGTGGTTTTTGGCGGCAATATTCCGCTTGGGGCGGGCTTATCTTCGTCGGCGGCCATTGAGTGTGGGCTAGGCTTTGCCCTGAATTATATTTTTCAGCTTCATATCGAAAAGTTTGATTTAGTTAAAATGGGGCAAAAAGCCGAACACGAATTTGCGGGCGTTATGAGCGGCATCATGGACCAATTTGCCAATACCTTCGGGCAGAAAAACCACGTGGTAAAGCTCGATTGCCGCTCTCTGGAATACCAGTATTATCCTTTTGATATTACCGATTACCGTATTGTGCTTTGCGATACGCAGGTAAAACACTCGCTGGCTTCTTCGGAGTATAATACTCGCCGCAAAGAATGCGAAGCCGGCGTTGCGCTGCTGCAAAAGCATAATGCCCAAGTACAAAGCTTACGCGATGTTACCGAAGCCATGCTGACCGCCCATGAAAGCGAATTTGAGCCCGTCATTTACAAGCGTTGCCGCTACGTGGTGCAGGAAAACAACCGGGTAGAAGCCGCCTGCCAGGATTTAGAAAACAACGACTTAGCCGCTTTCGGGCAAAAAATGTTTGCCTCGCACCAAGGCTTGCAACACGATTACGAAGTAAGCTGCCGGGAACTCGATTTTCTAGCAGATTTAGCCCGACAAGATGATTCTGTTCTGGGTGCCCGCATGATGGGGGGCGGATTTGGCGGTTGTACCATTAACTTGGTAAAACTAAGCGGCTTAGATGCTTTTACCCAAAAAATGACTACTGCCTACCAGCAAGAATTTGCTGTTACTCTGAAAACCTACGTAGCCGAGATTGTAGACGGAACCGGGTTGGTTGGACAGTTGGAAGGTTAGAAGGTTACAGGTTTAAAAAGTTGCAAGGTTGAAAGGTTGGAAAGTTGCAAGGTTGCAAGTTAACAGGAATTAAAGCTCCTCTCCTTGGCTAAGGAGGGGTAAGGGGTGGTTGACCACGACACTGGAAGATGCCAGAACGTATTCACAAATAACAAAATTTAAAAATCTGCAACAACAAAATTGCAGCAACTTAACTCCTCCTGAAGCTGCATTATGGAAACATTTAAAGAATAATCAACCAAGAAGAAAATTAAGAAAGCAACCCATTGTGGAGACGAATATTTTGGATTGCAATTGCCCCGGGAGAAGCTTGGGATTGAGTTAGATAGAAAATAACCCCTTCGCTGATAATAGTTTAGCAAAGAATAAGACATAAAATTTAAAAAACTAATATTAAAACGCCAAGGTTTGAGAATAAGGATGTATTTGAAAGGGGATTGGAGAAAATTAAAGTGAAATTTACCACCCCCAACCCCTCCTAAATCAGGCGGGGAGCTTTCTATATCTCATACAATTGAAGTATACAACGAGCAACGAATAACTAACAACTAAAACTCCGTAGGCCATCGACTGCGGACCATGGACTATTGACTAAAAAATATGGCACTTGATTTAGCAGAACATCCGCACCGCAGATACAATGCGCTTACTGGCGAGTGGGTATTGGTATCGCCGCACCGGGCTAAACGCCCATGGCAAGGCCAGCAGGAAGAAGTAGAAAAAGAAACGCGGCCGGCTTACGACCCAACCTGCTATTTATGCCCCGGCAACGAACGCGCTGGTGGCGAAAAGAACCCACCGTATTCCCAAACCTTTGTTTTTAATAACGACTTTGGCGCTCTACAGGAGAGTACACCCACCGGCAGCTTTGAGAAAAGTGGTTTGCTGAAAGCTGAAAGTGAACGGGGAGTCTGCAAAGTAATCTGTTTCTCGCCCCGGCACGATCTTACTTTACCCGACATGGAAGTAGCTGATATTCGCAAAGTAGTAGATCTATGGCAGCACGAATACGAAGAATTGGGTAAGCTCGACTTTATCAACTACGTCCAGATTTTTGAAAATAAAGGCATTATTATGGGTTGCAGCAACCCGCACCCGCACGGCCAGATCTGGGCGCAAAGCTCTATTCCGGTAGAGCCCGCCAAAGAATTAATGCAGCAGCAAAACTACTTTGAGGCGAATAACCGCAGTTTACTCAACGATTACCTGGCCATTGAACTCGAAGAAAAAAAACGTATTGTAGTAGAAAACGAGCATTTTGTGGCGTTGGTACCTTTCTGGGCCGTGTGGCCTTTTGAGACCATGATTGTGAGCAAGCGCCACTTTGGTAATTTGAGCCAGATGAGCGAGGAAGAAAAAGATGCTTATGCTGATTGTATAAAAAGATTGACTGTAGTTTACGATAAAGTTTTTAACGTGTCGTTTCCGTACTCAGCTGGTATTCACCAAACGCCAACCGATGGACAAGAGCATCCGGCTTGGCATTTTCACATGCATTTTTATCCGCCGCTGCTTCGCTCCGCTACCGTTAAAAAGTTTATGGTGGGCTACGAAATGCTGGGCAATCCGCAACGCGATATTACCCCCGAAACTGCTGCCGATCGCTTACGCAGTTTGGTGTAGTTAGTATAAATTATCAAAAAAGAACAGCCGGGAGATACAAAGCTATTTCGTGTATCTTCCGGCTGTTCTTTTTTAGAAAATAAGTTGTTACAGCATTTAAAAGAAGAGGCATAAGGTCTCCTGATTAGTAGTTATAATTTTAAAAATTTACCACTCTCAACAATCAACCACCCCCAACCCCTCCTTATCCAAGGCGGGGAGCTTTTTACATCTACCAAGTACCATTTACCAAGTACCATCTACCAATTAGTAACTTGCAACCTGTAACCTGCAACTTTCTAACCTTCCAACCTTTCAACTCTAATCAACTAAAATTGTCCGCTTTTCGGTGCTACTTAGCTGGGCTAGTTGGATGAGTTGAATGCCTAAGGCTGCTTCTTCGGGTTTCACTTGCAGTTCTTTGCCTAAGCGAATGGCCTCGTATACGTTTTGGTAAAAAGCAGGGTAGTCGCCGGGCAATGTTTCGATGGTGCCGGTAAAGTGCAGGCCGTTTAGTTGGGTATTTAGTTTGCCCCAATCCGCAGTAGGTTCTTGTCCCCAGTTTGGTCCGGTAGGTATTTGGCCCACTTTTAAGGCTTCTTCCTGCGGATCGATGCCATATTTATGAAATGAGCCTTCGGTCCCATTTAATATGTAACGCGGACCGGGTTCACGCACCAGGTAACTGGATTTTATACTCGCCATTAATTCCGGGTAATGCAGAGTAATAGCGTAGTAATCATCAATTCTACCGCCGGGGCGCTGCGTACCCAAGTGGGCGGTAATGGCTTGGGGTTTTCCAAATAATACCAGGGCCTGATCAAGCATGTGGGAGCCTAAGTTGTATAATAAGCCCGAACCAGGGCCGGTTTCTTCTTTCCAGGTGTTAGCTTCTACGTAGTTCCGGAAACGATCATAATGGGCTTCGTAATACACCAGTTTGCCCAAAAGCTTTTGCGCTACCACCTGCTGAATGGTCCGGAAATCGCCATCCCAGCGCCGGTTCTGAAAAACAGTTAAAATGCGGTGCTGTTCTTTGGCCAGGGTAATTAATTCGTTTGCTTCCTGGGCGGTAACGGTAAATGGTTTTTCCATTACTACGTGTTTACCGGCGCGCAAAGCTTGTTGGCCCATCTCGAAATGCAGCGCGTTAGGCGTATTAATCACTATTAGTTCCAAGGCATCGTCCTGAATCAACGCCTGAAAATCTTTAACTACTTCCACTTCCGGGTAGCGCAATTTTGACTTTTCGCTGCTTCGTTCCAGTACTTTGGTGATCTTGAATTGCGGATTGGCGGCCAGCAAAGGAGCGTGAAAAACCAGACCAGACATGCCGTAAGAAGCTAACCCTACCGTAATCGGCGCATTTTGAGAAGAAGTCATATTTTGCTGCAAATTGTTTTACCGGAAAATCCAAATATACAAGCAATGCCAGAGGAAGCAATCATTTGTATTAGTTTCTTGAAGGTTGTGTTTTTAAATTTATTAAATCCGGTAAATTCGCAGAAGAGAGAGTAAGGATGGTGGAAGTAAGAATTTTTAAATTTTTGATAATTTGTAATAATCCCTTATGAACCATTACTAGTTCAATCTAACTTGTTCATTCTGATTTGTAGAAACCATCCGGTTTACAAATTCTAAAATTTCATAAAATGATATCGCACATCCTGTTCAGCTTTTTAATCATCTTTTTTAAATTTCAAAAAATCTGGCACGAGCAAGCAATAACGAGTCGCTTATAGGAACATAAAAAAGAAACCCGATAAGTTTTACAACTTACCGGGTCTAGTTAAAAATTTAAAAAATCTTACTACTAGCGTCTTGATATTAGTGTCTAATAAGCCCGGGCAAAATGTACGCGCCGAGTCGATGGTTTTCCGGTTAAAATACAAGTGCCTTCTTCCGCCTCCGCGTCCAGGGCAATGCACCGGATAGTAGCTTTGGTTTCTTCTTTTATGCGTTCTTCCGTTTCGGGCGTGCCGTCCCAATGGGCTAAAACAAAACCACCTTTCGTATCCAGCACATTTTTAAATTCGTCGTACGAATCTACTTTGGTAATATGCACTTCCCGGAACTGGTAAGCTTTCTGATAAATATTTTCCTGGATTTCGGTTAAGAGATTTACTACTTGCGTTTCCAGGTTTTCGAAGGGGTAAGTAGTTTTTGCTTTGGTATCGCGGCGAGCTACTTCGGCAGTGCCATTTTCTAAATCGCGCATGCCAATAGCAATCCGGACGGGTACGCCCTGCAACTCGTACTCGGCAAATTTCCAGCCGGGCTTCTGGGTATCGCGGTCATCGAACTTCACCGAAATGTTGCGGGCTTCTAAAGCTTGTTTTATCTGTTTGGCTTTTTCCGAGATTTGCGCCAATTGCGTTTCGTTGAAAAATACCGGAATAATAACCACCTGCGTAGGAGCCAGCATGGGAGGCAATACCAAACCATCGTCATCGGAGTGGGCCATGATTAAAGCACCCATTAAACGGGTGCTCACGCCCCACGAAGTTCCCCAAACGTACTCTAAACCACCTTCCCGGGTAGCAAATTTTACATCAAAAGCTTTCGCAAAATTCTGACCCAAAAAATGCGAAGTACCAGCTTGCAAGGCTTTACCATCTTGCATCATGGCCTCAATGCAATACGTTTCCAGGGCCCCGGCAAAACGTTCGTTCGGGCTCTTAACGCCGCGTACTACGGGCACAGCCATAAATTTCTCCGCAAACTCGGCGTATACGCCCAACATTTGCTCCGTTTCGGCAATAGCTTCCTGAGCCGTAGCGTGGGCCGTATGGCCTTCCTGCCACAAAAACTCCGATGTCCGTAAAAATAAGCGGGTGCGCATCTCCCAGCGCACTACGTTCGCCCATTGGTTGAGCAGCAGCGGTAAATCGCGGTACGATTGAATCCAGTTTTTGTACGTATTCCAGATTACCGTTTCAGAAGTAGGCCGTACGATCAGTTCTTCTTCCAGTTTAGCATCCGGATCCACCACAATGCCGCTGCCATCTTCGGCATTTTTAAGGCGGTAGTGCGTTACTACGGCGCATTCTTTGGCAAAACCTTCTACGTGGCTGGCTTCCTTGCTAAAGAAAGATTTAGGAATAAACAAAGGAAAATAAGCATTGCTATGACCGGTTTTTTTAAACATATCGTCCAGGATACGTTGCATCTTTTCCCAAATGGCATAACCGTATGGTTTAATTACCATGCAGCCCCGCACGGGCGAGTTCTCGGCCAGTCCGGCCCGCTTTACTAACTCATTGTACCACAGGGAGTAATCTTCGCTTCTTTTCGGTAAGCTTTTGCTCATTTTTTTATTATTTTTTGTATATTTGTATTGGAAAATTCGTAGTTATTTGGTACAAGATTTGACTATTAAAATAATATATCAAATCTGTTCAAAATTACGTTAAATTATAATAAAGCCAACCTTTACCGGAAGGCTGCTTAAATTTTATCTCGTAGCGTTATAGCCCATACACCATGAAATACTTACATAAACTCTCATTAGTGCCATTGGCAACCCTCCTGCTGGCAGGTTGCAGTGGTCCTACTGCCATTCAGTCATCTACCGAAACCGATGATTTATACTATGCTTCTACGGATAAAACCGTATTTGCCAGCAAGCCCACGGCGGCTGTAACCGAAAATAACGTTGCTAACGAGTCTAGTTCTAATCTAAATCCGGACGAAGTAGCGAATCCGGAATATTCGGGTACTACTAAAAACAACCGGAGCAATAACGATGATTCGTACAGCGATTATGATTATTACTCCGAAGATTATACCTATGCTTCGCGTATTCGCCGTTTTAACAGCCCGTACCGCGGCATGTCATATTATGATTTTGCTTATACCGATCCGTATTGGTACGGTTCCGGGTTTAATGCTTATAATCCGTTCTACGATCCGTTCTCTTATGGTTCCGGATTTTACCGTCCGGGTTTCTATACCGGTCTTTCTATTGGCTTAGGTTGGGGTAATCCGTTTTTCTCGCCTTATGCCGGTTATGGTGGTTTTTACAGCCCTTACAGCTATGGCGGCGGGCTTTTTGGTTATCGTAATGGTTTTAACAATGGTTATTACAACGGCTTCTATAACGGCTATTATGCCAATGGCGGCAACTATGATCGTTATCCTACTAACTATCGGCCGCGTAATTACGGTCCGCGCCCAGAGCGTAGCGTAGTGCCTACCGATCGCAATAATGCGGGTGGTCGTATAGCTCCTGGTACGGGTGGTAACCGGGTAATTGATGCGAATGGTGGTCGTCCGGCCCGGATTGTAAATGGTGGTGGAGTAGTTGCCCCAAGTACAGGTAATGCCGGTGGTGTAATAAACCCGGGTAATGTAGGAGGTACATCAGGTCGTGCGGTACGTGGTGCCCGTACGGCGGTTGTTAATCCCGTAGATGCTGGTACAGTAATTTCTCCGAATACCAATCAGCCGGCCCGGGTTAGTACTGATAATTCCGGTTATCGGCCATCTACTCGCCCGGTACGTCGGTTTGAAGGAACTATTTCCAATGATGCGGCAACTCCAACCCCGCCTAGCTTCCCAACTGAGACCCAACGTCAAAGCCGGCCAGCGCGGGTAATTGAATCACAGCCGCGGACTTTTGAAACAACCCCTCGTTACGAAGCGCCTCGCCGCGAAAGCCGTAGTCAGGATATTTTCCGGTCGCAGCCAGCTCCGCAACGCAATGATTCCTGGAGTCAGCCTAGCCGTTCTTCTTCGCCTGCTCCGTCTAATAATGGTGGTGGCAGCAGTGGCGGTGGCAGACCCAGACGTAATTAAATTTCTTTAGACTTATTATGAATCAATATAAATTTTTAATAGCCGGCTTAGTCTTTTTAAGCTGGACAGGAGAGGTATCGGCCCAAACTGAGGTCGATGCCCTCCGATACTCCCGCACCGATTTTGGTGGCTCCGCCCGCATACAGGGTATGGCTGGCGCGCAAACCGCGCTGGGAGCCGATATTTCCACTTTGTCGGGCAACCCGGCTGGTTTGGGGTTATATCGCCGATCCGAGATTTCTTTTTCGCCGGGTATTAGCTTATCTGGTACCGAAAGCAAGTTAAATAACAATAGCAGTGCTACGGATCAACGAAATATTATTAATATACCCAGTTTAGGTATTGTTTTTACGAAACGTAAAGCAGATACCGATGAGAGTGATTGGCGCTCGGGTGCATTCGGCATTGGCTTAACTCGTTTAAATAATTTTCAAAATCGTTTCAGGTACGGTGGTTCAGTAAATCAAACGGAATCTTTGGTGCAATCTTTAGGCGAAACGGCTATTGCTAACCAGCGCACCGAAGCGGACTTAGATGCAGAATACGATAATGGGATTGAGACTCTGGAAGGGCTAGCTTATTCTACTTATTTAATTGGCGTAAATAAAATCCCGACGGAACCTAATAATCCGAACTCCCCGATCCGGGAGGAAATTTATGTAGAATCCCAGGGTAATTTAACCCAAAATGAAACTGTTACCAGCAAAGGCGCTCAGAACCAGTGGGATTTTTCGTATGGCGCCAGTTACCGCGATAAGTTGTATTTGGGAGCTTCGGTTGGCCTGACTACTGTTCGCTACAATCAAGCTCGGGTTTACCAGGAAGTAGATGCTGATCCTACTACTGATTTCCAGAATTTAACTTTAAGTGATGAGTTTACCACTACTGGTTCCGGAGTTAACTTAAAAGTAGGGGTAATTGTGCGGCCGGTTGATGCGGTACGCATTGGAGTGTCGGTACAAACGCCAACGTTCTATACCTTACGCGACCAGTATACTACTTCTATGGCAACTACCTTTGGGGGTTCTGCTCCAGGTAATTATGATAAAAGCTTAACTCCTGGCGATTTTGAATATACTTTAACTACGCCGCTGCGTGCCAATGGGGGAGTCGCTTTTTTTGCCGGGAAGAATGGTTTTATATCGGCGGATGTAGAATACGTAAATTACGGTGGTGCTCGTTTAGGCAACAACGACGGGGCAGATACTTTCTCTGGTACTAACGATATTATTAAAGATACGTACCAATCTGCTTTAAATTTCCGGGTAGGCGGCGAGTACCGGTATAACATTTTTCGGTTACGCGCTGGTTATGCCTTGTACGGCGATCCGTATAAAAGCAGTGCTTACGATCGGGATAAAAGATACCTGACCGCCGGAGTTGGCATTAAACAAGAAAATACCTTTTTTGATATAGCCGTGGTAAACTTCCGTTATAACAGTGTGTATGCTCCTTATTCACTGCTCGATAATCTGCAACCGGTAGTTTCTACTAAAAACACGACGAACAGCGTGCTGTTTACGGTTGGGTTTAATTTTTAGCAAAAAATTTAAAAAAATATCCAGGCGGGATCTTGTTTAAACAAGATCCCGCTTTTTTGCTTTAAACCTGAATGTGAGAACATAAAAAATACCCGGCATTTAGTATTTGTTCTATCCTTGATTATACAGGCGTATAAAGCACATTATATAATTTGCTACTTTTACTTTTCTACTTTCACGTTGATTGTTAATGAATCAAGAGTTTTGTGAGCCTTTACAATGCGTAACAATCCCACTTTATTGGAAACAGATTTAAAAGCTAAGACTTGATTAGTTTTTAAATTTTCCAGCTTGATAACTGTTGGTGCGTTAACAGGATAGGCATTTGTTAACATAGTGACATTCGTAATAGAATCAAATCTGCCAGTAGTTAAAGTAGTATTTACGAGCGTATTGCTGTTTACAGTGCTTAAGCTGGGTTTTTGTGCTCTGAAGTCATTAAAAAGCAAATCTATTTGCGTAGCAACGCCGGGCTGCTTGACAGCATAGGCCGGAAAAGATGTGCCTGTTGCCGAAGCAAAACCAAACAGCCCTGTTGAATCTATGAAAGGCTTTTTCGGGTTTTTTAATCGGCTAAGTACTACATTGGTGTAAGTGTAGTAATTAGATTTCGCCGTGTTTACGGTAGAAGTTGTTTTAATTCGTATCTCTTTCTGATAGGTTTTACTATTACTATCCGTAATAGTGAATCGCCAAATTTCCTTATTGGCTAAGTTACGCGGGGTATATGCTACCTGCATGGCAAAAGTTTTTGTATCTGTCGCTAACGTAGAATCTAAGAAAACGATTGGGGTTTGTTTATCTAAGCTATCATGATTGAATGTAACCACAAATTTAGTTAAGCTTACATTTTCAGTGGGTGCCTGCGCGTATACGCCCGTAATTACCCTGGTGCCACCCAGTACAGTGCGGTTCTCCGAGACGTAGTCCTGGCCCGTACT
This sequence comes from Adhaeribacter pallidiroseus, assembly GCF_003340495.1. Classification (NCBI taxonomy): domain Bacteria; kingdom Pseudomonadati; phylum Bacteroidota; class Cytophagia; order Cytophagales; family Hymenobacteraceae; genus Adhaeribacter; species Adhaeribacter pallidiroseus. The sequence continues at coordinate 4,838,578 of NZ_QASA01000001.1, read as the reverse complement.
GGAAACCAATTGCAACACGGTGGGTGCTTCCGAATCGTTGTTACAGGCGGTGACTAAAACAGTAAAGAAAATGAATAAAAAAGGTGCAAACGCAGAAGAAAGCTTTGTCATGAAAGTACCCGGCAAAATATTTATTCTTAGAACGAATCAAAATTAGTTATTCTGTATACGATTTGATACTAACCGGAATTATAATTTAATATTTGGTTGGGCGTTCTGGTTTCTACTAAATGGGGAGACGGAATAGTTTCGTTTAAAACCGGTAACTTTGCGTCGTGAATTTTTAACTTTCTTATGCGGACACTTTTTTTTAAAATTTTCCATTTTTTACTTCTGGTTTGTCTGTTTTCCGGCGCTGTAAAGGCCCAACAAAAACAAAAAATTACCTTAGAAGACATCTGGCAGAAAAATACCTTTGCCGCTAAAACCGTAAGCGGGGTAGATTGGGCGCAGGATGGCCGGTATTATACCTCCATGGTGGCCAACAACCAATCCAACGCTACCGATATTATCCGTTACAACGTTACCACGGGCCAACCGGTAGCTACCGTAGTAGCTGGGCAGGATTTAAAAATAGCGGGTAGCGATAAGCCCATTGATTTTGAAGAATACACCTTCAGTGCCGACGAGCAGAGAATCTTGTTCTCTACCGAAACCGAGCCTATTTACCGGCATTCTTCGCGTTCGCAGTACTATGTATACGACGTAAAAACCAAAACTCTCCGGCTTTTAAGCACCAAAGGCAAACAAATGTTCGCTACGTTCTCGCCGGATGGGAGCCGGGTAGCCTTTGTGCGCGATAATAACTTGTTTTACGTGGATTTAGCCAGCAACCAGGAAAAGCAAATTACCACCAACGGCGAGCGCAACAAAATCATAAACGGCGGTACCGATTGGGTGTACGAAGAAGAATTTAGTTTTGCACAAGCCTTTTTCTGGTCGCCGGACGGGGCCAAGATTGCTTTCTATACTTTCGACGAAAGCCAGGTAAAGCAATATACCTTGCAAATGTGGGGGCCTTTGTATCCGCAAAATTATACTTTTAAATACCCGAAAGCCGGCGAAGCCAATTCGGTAGTAAGCATTTCGGTAGTAGATTTAAACACCAACAAAACTACCCGTCAGGATATTGGCACCGAAACCGACATTTACATTCCGCGTATTGGCTGGACTGAAACCAAAGACTTGCTCTGGATACAGCGGATGAACCGTTTGCAAAATACCCTGGAAATTCTGCACGCTGACGTGAACACCGGTAAAACAAACGTAGCGTTACGCCTGACCGATAAAGCCTACATTGAAATAACCGACGATCTAAAATATTTAAAAAACGGGAAGCAGTTTGTTATTTCCAGCGACAAAGACGGCTACAACCATTTGTATTTATACGATTTACAAGGCAAACAATTACAGCAACTTACCAAAGGCAACTGGGATGTAACCGATGTAGTTGGCATCAACGAAAAGCAAGGTTTGGTCTATTATTTAGCCGCCGAGGTGTCGCCGATGGAAAAGCAGTTGTACAGCGTAAACCTGAAAGGTAGTAATAAAAAACGGTTAACCGAAGCGAAAGGCACGCACCGAATCAGCATGAATCCGGATTTTACGTACTACCTCGATTACCAGAGCACCGCCAATACTCCCACCAATGTAAGTTTGCACGCCGCGCCGAGCGGGAAACTGGTGAAAAACCTGGAAGAAAATACCCAACTGCAGGCTAAACTAAAGCAGTTTAATTTGTCGCCGTTGCAGTTTATCTCGTTTAACACCACCGAAAACGTGAAACTGAATGCGTATGTAATTAAGCCCAGCAATTTTGATGCTGCTAAAAAATATCCGGTTCTGCTATTTGTGTACGGCGGGCCGGGGAGCCAACAAGTGCTCGACTCGTGGAACAGCGGCAATTATTTTTGGTTTCAGATGCTGGCGCAACGAGGTTACATCGTAGCCTGCGTGGATAACCGGGGTACGGGCGGACGGGGAGCGGCTTTCCGGAAAATTACGTACGCCAACTTGGGCCATTACGAAACCATCGACCAGATAGAAGGCGCCAAATATTTTGGGAGCTTACCTTACGTGGATAAAAGCCGGATAGGCATCTGGGGCTGGAGCTTCGGCGGGTATATGTCGTCGCTGGCCTTAACCAAAGGCGCTGATTATTTTAAAACCGCCATTGCCGTGGCCCCCGTTACTAACTGGCGCTACTACGATAATATTTACACCGAGCGCTATTTAAAGCGTCCGCAGGAAAACGCTGCTGGCTACGACGAAAATTCACCGGTTACGCACGTGGATAAACTAAAAGGCAAGTACCTGCTCATTCACGGTACCGGCGACGACAACGTGCATTTCCAGAATGCGGTAGCCATGGAAGATGCCCTGATTAAAGCCAACAAACAGTTCGAGTCGTTTTATTACCCCAATCGCAACCACGGCATTTCCGGCGGCAACACCCGCCTGCATTTATACACTATGATGACTAATTTCCTGCTGAAGAATTTGTAAGTAGGAACGGCAAATTTTTTAAATTTTAAAGCTGTTTCACAATGGGAAAGCCATTCCGGGAGCAATTACAAGTTTGTTCCCGGAATGGCTTTTCTGTTTAAATGGTAATTTAAATCGTTAGCTTAGAATATGTTTAAAAATTAGGGAAGGGGAATTTAACAGAATTATAAAATCAAAAAAGGCAGTAGTCGAGTAACAAAGGGTGTCTAAATCCGAGTTACGATGCCGAAGAAGAAACTAAAGTTTACCCGTCAGCACTTCTGTGCGTTGACTACTGCCCAAAGGCAAGTTATAAAAGAAATTATTGACAATGGCCGGAAACGTAAACATAATTTGTTGGAGGTAGTGCAAGCCATTCTACGGATTACCCGTACTGGCCTGCAATGGCGGAACTTGGAAGGAGCTTATCCGCCCTGGCCAGTAGTGTATTACTACTTTCGCAAGTGGCAAGCCGATGGTACTTGGGCCCAAGTGTTAACCGCCTTGGTGAGAAAGGAGCGCCAAAGGCAAAAACGAGAGGAGCAAGCCTCGGCCGTGGCCGTGGATAGTCAGAGCGTGAAGAAAGCCAGTTTTATTTCCCTGGAAACAGGGATAGATGGCGGTAAAAACGTGAATGGGCGCAAACGGCATCTAGCCGTGGACACGTTGGGCTTACCGCTGGCCCTACATGTTTCTTCGGCCCAAGAGCACGATGGGCAAGCAGGGGTGGAACTGCTCTGGCAGCTGGAGCAAGCTTCTAATCGGCTCACCTTGATTCGAGCTGACCAAGCTTATAGCGGCTACTTTAAAGACTGTGCCCAGCTTTATGAGTGGTCAGTAGAGATCACGCAAAAGCCGGAAAGTCAAAGGGGATTTGTGCCCCAGAAAGGCAGATGGCAGGTAGAAAGAAGTTTCGCTTGGTTAAACTTCTTTCGCCGTTTGAGCAAGGATTATGAGAAAACTACCGCTTCTTCCCTCTGCTTTCTGCAGCTGGCTTTTATTGATATGCTTTTGGCAAGAGTACCTAACTAAATTTTTAAACATACTCTTAGAAACAGAAACCAGCTCTAAGTAAGAACAAGTAAGATGAAAATTTAAAAAATAGAACTCCGGATTCAAACCTTATCTTTACAACGTTTTATTACCAATTACTACGGTCTATTTTTTTAAAAATGATTGCTCCGGCACTTAAAAGCCACAAAAGTTTATTGCTGCTCCTGATCGTATTCGGGATTATCTACGGGCTAATTTCGCTGGTAAATCATTATAACTTCCGTACCTATGCGCTTGATCTGGGGTTGGTAAATCATGCTATTTACGATTACGCGCACTTCCGGGTAAATTACTCCACGCTTTTGTTAGATGCAGCACCCATGAACTTTCTGGGATCGCATTTTACTTTATTGCCTGTTTTATTCTCCCCCTTGTATTGGTTGTTTGGGTCGTACACCATGCTGCTGGTGCAGATTATGGCGGTATTGTTCGGCGGAATAGGCATTTACGTCTATTGTCAGCACCGAACCACCTTATCGTGGTTGCCTTTAGTGGTCACGGCCCAATTTTATCTGATGTGGGGCATTTATTCGGCCTTAGCTTATGATTACCACGATAACGTGGTGGGTGCTATGTTTTTACCTTGGTTTTTACATTACTTCGGTCGGCAGAAATACCGGAAGGCGCTGGTTTATTTTGTGTTGTTGGTAATCAGCAAAGAGAACATGGCCTTGTGGGGCATTTTTATCGCGGTAGCTTGTCTGGGTAAATACTACTCCGATCAATCTGCCCGCAAGGTGGCATTCGGATTGGCCATTTTCAGCACTGGCTATTTTATCGTAGTTACGTCGGTAATTATGCCCCAACTAAATACCACACACCACCAGTTTGCGCAGTTAATCCGGTACCAACATTTAGGCAAATCTATGGGTAGTATTGTGCAATATATCGTGCAGCACCCGCAAGTATTAATTCCGCATTTATTTTTAAATACAACTGGCAACCCGCAGTTTAATTTTATTAAAGCTGAGTTATACGGGATGATTTTGCTTTCGGGGGGAGTGGCTTTACTGTTCCGGCCCTGGTATTTGTTTATGCTATTGCCGGTTTTTGCCCAAAAATTACTAACGCACGATTTTATGCTCTGGGGCATTAATTACCAATATTCCATTGAGTTTGCGCCCGTACTGGCCCTAGCTACTTTTGATTTATCCAGCCAATTTAAACCTAAAATGCAGAAGAGGTTTTTACTCCTATGTTTAGGGTTAACGCTGGCCGCTACCAGCGTTACCTTGGTAAAACGAAAATCAAAATGGTTTATGAAACCGTTGGTTCAGTTTCAACGGCCCATGCATTACCGGTCGCTTTTTGAACGGGAGAAGCTGCATGACATCTTAAAAGCAGTTCCCGGCCAGGTACCGGTTAGCGCTTCCTCGTGCCTCACTCCACGTTTAGTAAACCGTGAAAAGCTGTATCACTTTCCGGTAATCCGCGATGCTTTGTTTATTTTGTTGGTTAAAAATACCGAAGAAGGTACGTATCCGCTCAGCCCCGCTGAATACTCCCAAAAAATAGCGGAACTCCGGCAGAACTTTGCTTTTAAGGTAATTCTTGAAGATTCCCAGATAATCATATTCAAGAGAAAGTTGCTATAAATTACCGGTTCGGCCGCCATCTACCGGAATATTAATGCCATTAATGTAAGCCGCCGCCGGGCTAGCCAAAAAAGCGGCCGCGGCCGCTACTTCCGCGGAACTGCCGAAGCGTTTAGCCGGGATGCCTGCCAGCATTTCTGATTCTATTTGCTCAATGCTTTGGCCGGTTTTTTCGGCCTTGGTCTGGATGAGCGACGTATGGCGGGCCGTAACCGTAGCCCCAGGTAAAACATTATTTACGGTAATGCCAAAGGGCGCTAATTCCAACGATAACGTTTTGGCCCAATTCGCCACCGCTCCCCGGATAGTATTAGAAACGCCCAAGCCCGGCAAGGGCTGCTTTACGGACGTAGAAATAATATTAATAATACGCCCGTATTGCGCTTGCTGCATGAGTGGCACCACGGCCTGCACCAAAATATGATTACAAATTAAATGGTTGGAAAAAGCTTGTTTAAACTCATCTAAACCCGCCTCTATAATGGGTCCGCCGCTGGGGCCACCCGTGTTATTGATTAAAATATGGATTGACGGTTGAGTGGCCACGTAGGCTTTTATTTTAACAGCTAAATCATCGGGGTTCGCGAAATCGGCGCAGATATAATCGTGCTGCTGACCAGCTGCTTGATCTAGTTCCGGTAAAGTAGCTCGTAGCTTTTCTTCGTTGCGGGCTATTAAGGTAACTGAAGCGCCCATTTGGGCCAGTTCCAACGCAATGGCTTTGCCGATGCCCTGCGTGCTGCCACACACAATCGCTCTTTTTTGACTTAAGTTTAAATCCATGGCCGGTTATACGGAAATTTTTAAAAATTTGATAGCTAAGTAACAACCGAAAGGTACGTTTTTACAATAGCCGATTCGGGATTTTGCGCTTCCGGACCGTATACATCAAAATCGGCGGCGTATCTTCGGTTTTGGGCGTTTTGCCAGATAGACTGCCAGGTTTCTCCCACACAATCGGGTAATTTGCCCTGCGAAGTATAAATCTGGTAATTAGCCGCCGGTATGGTGATCCCGGTTAATCCAGCTGGAATATCCTGTAAGTTAGGTACTTTACAACCTAAAACCGTGTTGTAGGGTCCGGTATGGTCGCTCTCGTAGTCGGTGTAAACGCAATAAAGATCCGGGCTGATTTTATCCGCAATCTGGTTTATGACATTCTGGCGGAAGAACCGACTCCAGAGTTCGCCAATATCGGTTTGGGCCTGCCCGTTGGCGTTAGAAGTTCTAACCGAAATGCCTATTATATAAAGTTCATCAAGTGCGATAGTTTCCAACGGCATGTACCAATTTTTTAAATTTTCGATTTTTATAGAAGCAGCAAGGTAGTTAAAAGCGCTTTATTTTAGGTTATCCGCCAGCAGTGCTTCTTATTTTGTTTAAGAATAATCCTACCAACCAGTAAGCAAGCTACTAACCGGTAATTGGATAGTTTAAAAGGAGCTGTTATCTTAGTTGTAAATTACTGCAAGCTGATTTTTTTCGTAGATTACCTGCAGCGAATATCTAATAACGACTAACACCTATGATCAGACCGTTGAATTTTCATACCTGGATTGAGGAGCACCGCCATTTGTTAAAACCACCGGTTGGCAATGCCCAGGTATTCCGGGATAATAAAGATTTTATTGTAATGGTAGTGGGTGGCCCCAATGCCCGCAAAGATTATCATTACAACGAAGGCGAAGAGTTTTTTTACCAGCTTGAAGGCGATATTGTACTCAAAGTAATAGAAGACGGCAAACCCGTGGATATTCCGATCCGGGAAGGCGAAATATTTTTGTTACCTGGCGGTACACCGCATTCCCCGCGCCGACCGGCCAACACGGTGGGCTTGGTAATGGAACGTTACCGCCGCGAAGGGGAACAGGACGGCTTCCTGTGGTTCTGCGAGAATTGCGGCAATAAGCTCTACGAGGAGTATTTAGTGGTAACCGATATTGTGCAACAACTGCCGGTAGTGATGAATAATTTCTTTGCCAACGAAGAACACCGGACCTGTAAAAACTGCGGTACCGTTATGGAGCCGCCGGTAAAAAGCAGTTAAGATCAGGCAGTAAGCGTTAGCGTTGAGCCAAAGTGTCCGGGTTTTAAGACTAAAACCACTGGGTGTAATTATTGTTAAGAAATGCAGGTACACTGGTTAATGTCCGGATGTTTTGATTCTGATACCTTTGTCCTGATACTTATAGCTAAATAAAATGAAAGTTGAATTAAAACGCGTCGATAATGCCTTCCATTTTGAGGCAGTAGGTGCAGCGGGCGTACCCGTAAATATAGATGCTAACCCCGAAGTTGGCGGAAACAATGCCGGTGCCCGTCCCATGGAAATGATTTTGATGGGTTTAGGTGGTTGCAGCGCCATTGATATTACCCTGATTTTAAAAAAACAAAAGCAGGAAATTACGGACTTCCGCATTCACATTGATGGTGACCGGGAGGCCAACGCTACGCCGGCGGTTTTCACCAACATCCGCATTCATTATGCCTTGTCGGGTAACCTGGATGAGCAAAAAGTAAAACGCGCCATTGATTTGTCGATGGACAAATACTGCTCGGTTACGGCTATTTTAAATAAAACCGCGCAAATTTCGTATACCTTTTCCATTAACGCCGTTTCGGTAGAGGTGTAAGAACGCGCCCCGGCTCTTGTGGGAACGCGCCCCGGCGCGTTCCTACGGATTATCTTTTATAAGCCATCGTTCCGGATTTTGCCGGATGTATTCCCGGATACGAATAAGATCCTGATCGTTTCGCACGATATGATCGTAGAACCGCGGCTGCCAGGCAAATTCTTCGTACCCATTTTGATTGCACCATCTTTTTACATTGCCCTTAAAATGGTTAACAATGGAAGACAAAGAGCCACGTTTCAAAGGTTGTAGGCCTTTTTCTGTAGGCACGCGCCGTGGCGCGTGCTCACCCTGCGGAACGTTCTCCGCATTCTCTTTTTTACCGGTTTCTAACCCATCACCCAATTGAATTAAGCCATGCACATGATCCGGCATAATTACCCATTCATCCAGACTTGCCGCTGGGAAACGGTTTGGAATTTCCTGCCAGAAATGCTGAGCTACCTCGCCGATGGGAGATAAGATTAATTCGATAGCATTTTGATCTTGGTAATTATCCGGCAGCAACGTTTTACAGGTTGAGAGCGCAATGTTATTTTCAGGTAATAACGTGCGGTCATGGGAGAACATGCCGCGGCTTGGTAGGAACGTGCCGCGGCACGTTCCTACGGTGGATAAAACAGGTAGGCGATCTTTTACACAAATAGTTACAAAATAAATACCGGTAGCGTCGTATTTATATCCTGGTAAACGGTATTGTTTGTGTTCCTTATAAACCATAAAGTAAATATATGGATTATAAAATATGAAACTGTGCCACACGGTTAAAAATGTAGGAACGCGCCGCGCTGCGTTCTTGCGTGACCCCAAAAAACGCGCTTTGGTCTGGTGAGAACGCATGGTCCGGAAAGAACGCGCCGCGGCGCGTTCCTACATTTCTTCTTGTGCTACTTTTATGTAAAACCGGTTCTGGTCTACTTCAAAATCTTCCGGAGATAGGTTAGGCAAGCGCATGGTTTGCCAGGCAGTTGTAGGAAAAATAAAGCTATACTTCCCCGCAGCTTTGGTAACTTTTACCGGCATTTTAAAATTGGGAACATCCGTTTGCCACCGGTAATGGAGCACTAAAGTTTGCCCTTGCGCCCCGAATTTTACTTGTAAAGTAGGAATGTTCGTAAATTTTAAATATTGGTTAAAAAAGTAGTTGTAATCGGTTTTGGTTTGCTGGTTAATGTACCGGATTATATCTGCGGAGGTAACCGTTTTATAGCTAAACTCCTGCTGTATGCCGCGCAGGATCGCGAACCAAAGATCATCATTGTTTAGTACATTTCGGAAAGTATGCAGCATTAAAGCACCTTTGCTGTACATGTCTTCGATGTTATAAAAAATATGGTTCACGTCGTACTGGCCAATGATAGGTTCCTGGTTTACGGCTTGTTCCTGCAAGCTTTGCGCATAACCTAACTCCGCGTCTTTCCCGAATTTATTTTTAAAAAATACTCCTTCGGTGTAGGTAGCAAAGGCTTCGTGGAGCCACATATCCGCTACATCTTTACAAGTTACGTTATTGCCCCACCACTCATGCGACACCTCGTGCCACACTAATTTCATCGTATTTACGGAGTCCAGTTCTCCGTCGGGCAAACGGCCGAAGGTAACGGCGCTCTGGTGTTCCATGGGGTGCAACGATTCCATTAAGGTAAAGCCATCGCGCGGGAAGGGGTATTTGCCATAGTGTTTTTCGAGGGTGGCCAGCATGGGTTTTACCTGGCTAAATACCCAACGGGCTTTATCCAGGTGTTCGGTTTTGGCGTAATAATCTAAGGTTAAAGCAGGGCTGTTACCGTAAGTATCTTGCAGGTGCGTGTATTTGCCGATGTTTAAGGTAACGTTGTAATTGTTAATGGGATAGCTCACGTACCACTCGTAGCGGGTTTGGTTGTTGGCCAAGGGTACTTTTCGGAGCAAGCGACCATTCGAGATTTCCGTTAAATCACTGGGTACCGTTACGCTGATGCGCATGCTGTCGGGTTCGTCGGAGAGGTGGTCTTTGTTGGGCCACCACAAACTAGCGCCGGAACCCTGACAAGCTACCTGCACCCACGGGTGGCCGTTGCGGTCTTGCTCCCACAAGAAGCCACCGTGCATCGGAATTTTAAAATTCGGTACCTGCGGCTGTCCGGAATAAGCTATTTCTACTTCGTGCTGCGAATTGGCCGGTAAGGTTTCTGGTAATTGAATAAATACGGCATCAAACTCGCGGGTATATTTCAGTTCCATTCCACGGTATTTTACCGCATGGATGTTCATGTTGGCGTATAAATCTACCTGCATTTTAGCTAAGGGTTCGGTTACCCGGAACCGGATTTTGTTACTGCCGCGGATCGATTTATTCGGGATATCTACGGCTACCTCTAAATGGTAAAACAGAACGTCGTAGCTACGCAAGGTAGTAAGTTTGCCGCGTAAAGTATCGGCCCTGGTAAAGCCATTGGTGCGGTTGGAAACTCTGATAGCGGGAATATTGGCGGATGTCACCGTAGTTTTTTCTTCCGCTTTCTCCCTGAAAATAGTATCCGCGGCAGGCTGTACGATATTATAGTTTTCCCAAAAAGCCGGGTCGTCGTCATTTTGGATTAAGCCGTTCAGGGAGTTTTGGGTTTGATAAATATCGCCTTCGGTGAAGGGCGGTATGTTTTTCGGGCCAATGTTGGTAATGGTAATATCGGTATCAGCCGTCCATAGTTGGTTGTGGATGCCGCGCGATTTGCTGTTTACCCGCATTTCGTAGTGGCGGTGCTTATCTTTCAGGTACCATTTATTGTTATGGTAGCTGTAAGTAGTGGTTTCTTTTAAATAAGTTAGTTTATGGCTCAGTTTGGCTACTTTGTAACTTAACTGTTTTAACAAAAAATTACGGTTATTATCATAGTCAATCCCTCTTTGCGTCAGCACCCACTCCGCCTTGGTAAACGCCAGGGTGTTCACATCAATGTAAACCTTTCCGGCTATATGGGCATGGCGGGCGTTTTTACGCGGAATAATCTCAATCACATATACCCGCCGGTTGCCTTCCGGAACAATTCCGAGTAGTTTATACGCATAGGCTTTCAGGGCAATTTTACCTGTAAAGGAACCTGGGCCTGCACCCATTTGGTATTTTACAAAATCATCGCGTAATAAACGGTGCATGCCGTTCGGCATATCTAAATAGCCGTGCAGCCTTAAACGGGAATGATCATACTGTTTTTTGCGGCCTTTAATCATTCTTACCTGTTCTTGTTCGGTTAAGGTATGGTATGGCGGTTTGCGCACATCGAGCACCGACTCGTTATAAGCAATCGGGTAATCTTCGAGTTTTACATCTTCGCGGTAAAAGGCGGTGAGTTGCACCGAGGTAGTATCGTAATTTAGGGGAATGGCCGCAATGGCTTCGCGTAAGATATCTAATGCCGTTTTCTGTTTCCCATTGATAACTACTTCGGTTAAGGTGATACCCGCTGGTTTTAATTTCAGGAGTAAGGGTTGATTTTTAATTTTCGGGATGGCTTGCCGAAATACGGTATAGCCGACGTAAGTTATCAGCAAAGTATCTTGTTGCCGGGCCGCCGGTATTTTAACCGTAAATTTACCTTCCGCGTTGGAACTGGTGCCGGTTCCACTCTTCCCGATGCTGATGCTGGCAAAGGGAACAGGCTCGTTGGTTTCGCCGTTTACAATTTTGCCGGTAAGCGTTAAGCTTGCTTCCTGCGCAACGGTGGGCGGAGCCAGGTAATACAGGAAAATAAAGGTGAATAGAAAAGGGAGTTGGAAAATCTTTTTCATGATGCGTGGACTGCTTATGGTAGCAATACACGCGAATTAGGCCCTGCAAAGCGACTCAAATCCGGATTTGAGCGCTAATTTTTTAAATTTTGGAGCTGCCCCGCGATAAATTCTTTGGGCGATTGGTTGGTTTCGCTCCGGAAGGCGCGTTGGAAAGTTGCCTGGGAGTTAAAGCCGCAATCAAAGGCAATGCCCACCAAAGTTGAGGATTGATTTACCGGGTCGAGTAAACGCTTTTTTATTTCGGCCACCCGGTACCCGTTCACGAAGGTGTTAAAGCTTTTTTGCAGGTGCTGGTTTAAAACCGCCGAAATAATTTTAGCCGGAATACCCACGTGACGCCCTAATTTTTCTACGGTTAGCTCGGGGTCCAGGTACAACTGGTCGGTGGCCATGGCTTTTTGTAATAAGTGAATGGTTTCGTTAGCCGTTTCGGCGGGTAAAAGAGTAGCCGGAACTTTGCGGTTGTTGGCTGTAAAATTTTTCTGGGTATGAAAATAGCCTCGTAAACCAATCCAATAAATTAAAATAGTTATCGGAATGTAAATCGGGTACCAGCCAAAAGTGTCGAGTAAGCCGTTGCGGGTAGCCGGAATAATGTACGGAATTAAATGCACCAACCAGATCAACTGAAAAACAAAGAAAACGCGCACCAAAGGTTTCAGCCAGCCAATGTGGTGTTGCTGTTCTTCGGGCAGGTTCTCGTCGGTTTTGGTTTGGCGCGACAGCAAGCGGTGCGTAAACCACAGGTAAGTAGTCAACGAAATCCAACGCGGAATATCGGAATAGGTATTGTAGGCATCCATGGCGTTGGCCCAGGGCAAACTATTTTGCGGATCAAACGCACCCAGCAAAACGCCGAATATAAAAGTCCAGCCGATTAGCTTCGCGCCAAAATCAATAACCACGGGGTAAAAGTGGTACTTCTCCCGGCGCCCCATCTGAAAATCGGGTTGCAGCAAAGCTTTTGCGTAGAAATAGAGGAGTGGCCCCAACGGCATGGCTACAATAAACGGCAGCAAATCCAGCATGTGGCTGATCCAGATATTGGCTACCGGAACACCCACCGCAAAACTCATCAATCCCATTAAGCCCATCAGGGAAGCCAATAATTTGTTGGGCAAACGCGGGCCTTTCGGGTTATACCACAACAGAAAGAACAAGATGATGCCTTGCAAGCTGCCGAGTAATAAGATCAGGTCTAAAGGAGCAATGTTCATGGTTATCTGGTAGGCACGCGGCGCGGCGCGTGCCTACATTGGGCTGGTTTTTTTAAGAAAGTTTCGTTTCGTCGCGGCCCGCGCGGCTGCTGGTATTACCGGTGTTCGGATTCGCAATCGAGTCGCGCATATCCGTATCAGCCTGAATGTTACGCATTTTGTAGTAATCCATAATTCCTAAGTTTCCCGACCGGAAAGCTTCGGCCATGGCTTTGGGAATTTCGGCTTCGGCTTGCACTACCAAGGCTTTGGCTTCCTGGGTGCGGGCGCGCATTTCCTGTTCTACCGCCACGGCCATGGCGCGGCGTTCTTCGGCGCGGGCTTCGGCTACTTTTAAATCGGCGTTGGCCTGGTCAATTTGCAGTTTGGCGCCAATGTTTTCGCCAATGTCTACGTCGGCAATATCAATGGATAAAATTTCGTAAGCGGTACCGGCATCCAAGCCTTTTTGTAAAACTAATTTTGAAATTTTATCCGGATTTTCGAGTACTTCTTTGTGCGATAAGGACGAACCAATAGAGGTTACAATGCCTTCGCCTACCCGGGCCAGAATGGTTTCTTCGCCGGCACCCCCTACTAACTGCGCAATATTGGCTCTCACGGTAACCCGGGCTTTGGCAATTAGCTGAATACCGTCCTGGGCCACGGCGGCTACGTTAGGCGTATTAATGACCTTGGGGTTTACCGAAGTAGTAACGGCTTCAAATACATCGCGGCCAGCTAAATCAATGGCGGTGGCTTGCTTAAACGTAAGCGGAATATTGGCTTTATCCGCCGAAATTAAAGCTTTAATAACCGTGGGTACGTTGCCACCAGCTAAATAGTGGGTTTCGAGTTCGCTGCCGGTTATTTGCAAACCCGCTTTGGTAGCCGTAATCAAAGAATTAACGATTAAACTGGGCGGTACTTTCCGGATGCGCATAAAAACTAATTCAAATAAATTTATCTTCACGCCGGAAAATAAAGCGGTTATCCAAAGGTTAATGGGTACGAAATACAGAAATACCAGCAGTAATATAAATCCACCGACGAGAAGAAAAAGAGGCGATAACTCCATGATTTGGTTATTGGTTGTTAGTTATTAGTTGCTGGTAAATAAGAAGAGATAAAAGGTTAGAAAATCTGACGGGTAGTTAATTATAAAATTTAAAAAATCTGGTGTCAGAAGCCTTTGTACTAATTCTAACTTACCGGCTTTACAATTACTTTATGATGATTGATACGGGTAATAACAACGGGCGTACCGGCATTCAGGAATTCGCCGTTGGTGTGCACTTCGTAATGTTGGTCGTGGAACATAGCGGTGCCCGAAGGCCGAAGGGCCGATAAGGCACTGCCCGTTTCGCCTTCCTGCAATTGCGGTCTTACGTTTTCGTTTACCCGGCTGTGGTTTACCTCTTTTAAAGCAAACTTCGACCATACATCGGCTTTGAAACTAAATACCACAATCGCCACGCTCAACACCAACGCTACACTCAAAATAATATGGCCGTTAGCCGCGCCCATCTTTTCGTAGCCCAGCCACACGCCACCGGCCAGTACCAGAAAACCCAAAATACCCACGAAAGTAGTACCCGGTAAAAAAATCAGCTCGACCAATAAGAGCACCAGGCCAATAAAAACTAAAATTAAAACGGTTATTAAATCCATATTTTTAAATTTTAAACCTGCTTCGTTAGTAGCTACTCATTAATATGTTAATAAAGTGGCTACTTCTTAAAGGTACTGGTTTTTGCCGGTAATTTTTTAAAAAACCTGCTTAATTATGGGGGAAGAATGCCCATGGGCGAGCGTAAAAACAGATGATTCGAGATGAGGCTTGGTGACCTGCGGAAGAAAAGCTACTTTTGCCCCGCAAATTTTAAAATCCGACGATAATGGATGTATTTGGCGAAGCGCTACGGGATTTTTACCGGGATAATTTTACCCAAAAACTGCTGCTGCACACCAGTTATGGCGAGCCGGAAGAAATGCCTTTGGATATATTTTTCCGGGACGAAGAAGAAATGTCGGAGGTAGAGTTAGAGGCTTTAAATTGCTGTTACGGCAAAGTACTGGATATTGGCGCCGGGGTAGGCAGCCACGCCCTGGCTTTGCAGGAACTGGATTTAGACGTAACGGCTTTAGAAATTTCGCCGCTGGCCGCGGAAATTATGCAGCAGCGCGGCGTTAAAAAGAGCATTAACCAGGATATATTTACTTATTCTCAGGATACCTACGACACTTTACTTTTGCTCATGAACGGTATTGGCTTGGTGGGTGATGTGGCGGGTTTGCGGCAATTTTTACAACATGCCAAAAAACTGCTCAACCCCAATGGCCAGCTCATGTTCGATTCATCCGACATTACTTACCTGTACGAAGGCAATTTGCCGGACCGGGAGCAATACTACGGCGAGATAGCTTACCAGTATGAATATCAAGGCAAAAAAGGCCCGTGGTTCCGTTGGCTGTACATCGACCAGGATACCTTAGCCGAAATAGCCGGCGAGGAAGGTTGGCTCACCATTATTCAATACCAGGATGAGCAAGACCAGTATTTGGCGCGGTTAATTTTAGCATAAAGCCCGCGGTAAATGCAACTGCTTTTTCTACCGCTGGTCGCTACAACAGCATACATCTTTCGGTAATTCACTCGGTAATTAAGCTCAATCAAAGGTAAAAAGGCTTGGAGCTACTTTTGGATTAAGGATAATTTAATGAAACCAATGAAACAATAAAAATTTATCATCGTTAATGCCTTTAAATTTAAAAATATTCAATTATATTTGCGTTATATAAAAATATCTTCAACCAAACTTCTGTTTTGGAATAAAAATTGTACACCTCCTCGTGGTACATGTAAATAGTAATCTTTTTCATTAAAATATTTTGTTATGATTTCCCTTAGTTTATCCTCCAGTTTACCTGTTTCTAAAAAGGTGCACCGGTGGGCCGTTAGTACCTTATTCTTTTTGCAGGGTTTATGTTTTGCCAGTTGGGCATCGCGTATTCCTACTATTCAAAAAACACTACATCTATCCGAAGCGCAACTCGGCGCGGTATTATTAGCTATTCCTGTAGGTTCCATGATTTCGCTGCCCATTACGGGCTGGCTGGTAGCCAAATTTGGCAGTAAAAAAGTAGTGACGCTGGGTGTTTTTTTATACAGCTTAACCTTAATAACGCTGGGAATGGCCCAGAATACCTTTCAATTGATTAGCTACTTGTTATTGTTTGGCTTCGGCGGCAATTTCATGAATATTGGCGTAAATACGCAGGCGGTAGGGGTAGAGTCGTTGTACAAAAAACCGATTATGGGTATGTTCCACGGTATGTGGAGTTTAGCCGGCTTTACCGGCGCAGCCCTGGGTACCCTGATGATTGGGGAAGGCATTGCGCCGGTGCAGCATTTTTTAATTATTACTGTTTTTGTAGTGCTAGCCGCCCTGATAAGTACACGTTTTACCCTTTCCGAAGATCCGAACCGGCAAGCCGACCAACCTATTTTCGCGAAACCCGATAAGTCGTTGCTCATGCTGGGTATTATTGCTTTCTGTACCATGATTTGCGAAGGCGCCATGTTTGATTGGAGCGGGGTTTATTTCCAGAAAGTGGTGCAAGCCGATCAGGCCTGGGTAGGCGCGGGTTATACCGCGTTTATGGCCACCATGGCCTCGGGCCGGTTTGTAGCGGATTGGTTTACGAGTAAATTTGGTTTAAAGCAAACCTTGCAGCTCAGCGGCGTTTTAATTGCGGCTGGTTTACTAATCGCGGTACTTTTGCCTGGTTTGGGAACCGCCATTGCGGGCTTTTTACTCGTAGGGGCCGGCGTATCGTCGGTAATTCCGTTGGTGTACAGTGCGGCTGGTAAATCTAAAGTATTATCGCCGGGCGTTGCTCTAGCAGCGGTTTCCACTATTGGCTTTTTAGGTTTTCTGCTGGGACCGCCGTTAATCGGGTTAGTGGCCGGTGCTACCAGCTTACGCGTGTCTTTCTTTATTATTGCGATTATGGGCCTGTGCGTTTCGGTGTTCGCTACCCGGGCTAAGCTGGAAAATTAAGCTTTTACTCCCGCCAAGTATAAAATTTAAAAACTGCCGTTATTTGGCATTTATAGAAGTAACTCTCTTGCATCCAGACAGCTATAATGCTGTCTGGATTTTTATTTTACATCTGATTAAGAGAGTTGTTCCGGTGCCTGTTTTCCAGAAGCAGTTGTTTCGGCGGGCCGAAATATTGGCCGAAGTGTAGCGGTTTAAGCAAAGTATTTGCTACATTGCGTATCGGCGGATTTGTCAGACATTCCAGCCAGTACAGGTTTTTACCCCTAAATTTTAACGTATCATTATGAAACAAGCATCTTCTCGGCGCGCCGCGTTAAAAAAAATCGCTGGTAGTGCCGCTCTCGTTACGGTAGGCTCTACGCTATCTGCCCGGGTAGCTGCCGCTGAACAAGCTATGGGAACGGAATTAAAAGGAAAAATTAACCACTCGGTTTGTAAGTGGTGCTACGATAAAGTACCACTCGACCAATTCTGCCAGGAGGCCAAAAAAATTGGTCTTAAATCCATTGAATTGCTAGGCCCTAAAGAGTGGCCTACGCTTAAAAAATACGGTTTAACTTGTGCCATGCCTAACGGTGCAGGTAAAGGCATTGAGCAAGGCTTTAACGATCCTAAACTGCACGACGAACTGGTAAAAAGCTACGAAGAAGTGATTCCGCTAGTAGCGGCCGCCGGTTATAACCAGATTATATGTTTTTCGGGCAATCGCCGCGGCATGTCGGATGAGGAAGGTCTGAAAAATTGTGCCGTAGGCTTAAAACGTTTAATGCCCACTGCCGAGAAGTACAAAGTTACCATGGTAATGGAGCTGCTTAACAGCAAAGTAAACCACAAAGATTACATGTGCGATCATACGGCTTGGGGCGCCGCCTTATGCCAGCAAGTAGGTTCCGAGCGGTTTAAATTGCTCTACGACATTTACCACATGCAAATCATGGAAGGCGACGTTATTGCTACTATTAAAAAATTCCATCCCTACATTTCGCATTACCACACCGGCGGGGTGCCCGGTCGGAACGAAATCGACGAAACGCAGGAGTTAAATTACCCAGCCATTATGAAAGCCATTGTAGAAACCGGTTTCAAAGGTTTTGTGGCGCAGGAGTTTATCCCGAAACGCACCGATGTTCTGGCCTCTCTGGATCAAGGGGTACGCATTTGCGATGTTGCGTAACTAGAAAAGTAAATTTTAAAAAAGCAGGCTCAATGGCCTGCTTTTTTAAAATTTACTTTTCTAATGTAAGAAGATAAGTAACAGGACAAAATTAAATTGATAAAAACCAAAGTTTAAGTACTTGATGATAAAATTATTAACGATCGAACAACGAACAACTAAAAACGACCAACTACTTAGCTTGGAGATAAATCAAAATTCTTAGAATTTAGTGGTTATATCTAGTCCGTTTCCGGTAAAGCCAAACAGAAATTCCGGTTTAGGTTGCTGTTGTAAATGGCTGCTTCAACGAAAGTGGTACAATTCAACAGTTGCTTTGGTTTGTCGGGATGATTACATTTTAAACAAAACAACAACTAAGTAGAGAATAGGCTTTCGAATTACTAAACCATTTATCTTTCAAGGGCTACCTATGCTGGCTGACTTTATTGTTATCTACGACCGAGACCTTATTCGGCTTAAAAACGAAATCCAGGCTTTTACGCCCGCAGCAAATTTGTGGCGAATTACCGGTCAGGTAACAAATACCGCCGGAAACCTGGGCTTGCACCTGGTCGGCAACCTGAAAACGTACATTGGCAAAAACCTGGGTAATAATGCGTATGTACGCGATCGGGAGGCGGAGTTTAGTTTAAAAAACGTACCGCAAGAAAAATTAATCCAGCAAATAGAAGAAACCCGGCAAGTAGTAGCAGCAGCACTGCAAAAATTAGATAACGCGCAATTAGCCAACACTTACCCGAAGAAACTTTGGGCTATCCTATGACCACCGGATTTTTCCTGATTCATTTAGCGGCGCATCTTTCGTATCATTTAGGGCAGATCAATTACTTGCGCCGGATATTGGAAACAGATTTCAAAAACTAAATAAAATGTAACGGTTATTCCATGCAAGTGAATACTTTTTTAGCATACTAGTTATTTCACTTTTCGGATGTAGATATTGCCGTTAAAGTTTTTGAACATAAACTCCGGGCCGCCGCCATTTACCGAACCGTAGAGCCATTTATCCAGTTTTACGCTTTTGCCGCCGCCTACTTTCATCATTTCTTTATCGCCGCCTTTGTTAAAGTTCATTTCAAAATCGCTGTAGATTTCGCCATTATCGGCTTTCATTTTGGTAGAGAACTTAGCGGAGGCGGGGAGGGCTACGTCTATTTTGCCATTCATGCTGCTGAAAGCCATGGGCACATTGGGGGTGATTTTTCTTAAACTTACTTCCAAATCACCGTTTAAAGTATTGGCTACTACCGAGCCGGAAACATCGGTTAGTTTAATGTCGTCATTCAGGTTGCTAATTTCCAGGTCGCCGTTTACGCCTTCCACAATAATTTTTCCGTTATTCATGGCGCTTAGTTTCATCGAGAAATCGCGGGGTACTTTTATGTCCAGATCTACGTCGCGGTTCATGGCGTTGGTTCTTACTACAACGCGGTTATTGTCTTCGCTGGCTTCCAGGCCAATGCTGTTGTTCGGAATCCGGCGCAGGCCACTAGCCGCGGCATCGTTGTGGCGTTCTCTCCGGCGGTCGTTGTCGTCGCCCCGACCGGAATAGCCGATAATCACGTCCTTACCGGAATGGGCGCTTACTTTAATGGAGCCGCTCATTAAATCTACTTTCAGGCTACCGGGCTGGCCGGGTTTGGTTAAATTAACTACTAAGTTTTTATTATTGTTTTGGGCCGCAACGGGTTTCGGGTTTATGATAATGGGTAAGGCAAAGGCTAGAATGTAGAATAATCGTTTCATGATGTAGATAATTTAAATATTTTTAAAATTTTAGTTTTTTAATTCGGATATTCTGATTGACATAGCTGCAAGCTTCTAGGATTATAGTCTACTATGGCACAGATTTACTTCCGTGACTTTCTAATTAGATTTGTTGGCATAGCTGCGGTTAATGTTTTAGTTTCTAAGTGCAGTTGTTTCATGGCTGAGGTATTGGTTCTTTTTGTCTTGATACAAAAAGAACCAACGAAAATCAAGACGCTAAAAACTCGCTGAACAACAGAACAGTTTAGCGTCAATCCTTGCATCTGGCTAGGGTTAACTGTTCTATAGCAACTAAGTGTTCCTTGTTATTAATAGTAAAATTTTAAAATTTTGTCATTCAGGAAGAACCTATTTACCTACACAGCAGAACAGGTTCAATCAGTATAAGCCTTTCCGTAAGTTTACATGTTAATTTTCTTTCTTTTAAATTAAAGCTATTACGTTCCGGTTATATCGCGAGCACGCTTCGCTCGTGATGATTATCGTCCGGCCTCTGGCTGGTGGTAGATTAACCGTATTTCGGTTTTTGCACTAGTACCATTATTGTTATTCCTTACTTTAAGGCCTTTCAGTTCGCCCGGCCAGAAGCCTCCCACATGGTAGCCACGAGCGTGGACGCTCGCGCCAGCAGGAATTTTTTAAATTTTTAACAACCTTTAAACTTTGCAACTTTCAAACCTTCCAACTTTTCAACCTGTAACTTGCAACTTCCAACCTCAACCCTCACTTCCCTTGCCGCACGTAGACGTTGCCGTTGAGGGTTTCGAAGCTAAAGGTGGGGCCACCTTTGCCGAGGCGCATGGCCTGGCGGTTATCTACTTTGTATATGGTACCCGAGCCTTTGTTTTTGGTGTTTTGGATGGTTTGCGCGGGTAAAGTTTTCAGGTTGTCGAAATCGCTGTAGAACTCGCCGTGCATGGTTTTAAAAGTAAAATCAGCGGATAAGTTTGGTTTGAACACCACGTTCAGCTTGCCGTTAATCGTCCGGAAGTCAGAATCGCCGGTGGGGTTTTTGGTGTAGGTTACGTCTACGTCGCCGTTTACAGTGTTAGCTTTGGTGGTACCTTCGATGTTGCTGATTTTAATCGGACCGTTGACGTTGTGGGCTTTAACGGTTCCCTGGGTGTTAGCTACCGTTACTTCGCCGTCGTTGACGGTGGATACTTCCAGGTTGGTTTTGCGGGGCACCTTTACGGTAATATTAAAAGCGAAATTGTAATCGTCTTCGTCGCGGTCGATGTTCATGCTGCGCATGCGGCCTTTGCGGCGGTAAATAAATGGGGCTTCGAGGTAAACGTACACGGTGTCGCCGGAGGCTTCGGTTTTTAACTGCACTTCGCGCATGCCTTTTTCGGCATCGGCCTGGGTTTTGGCCGTAATGGTTTTTTCGGCGGTAAGCTCTACTTTGTCGCCGGTAGAACCTTCTACTTTTACATCGCCCTGGATATTCTGCACGTAGAGCACGTGCGTACCGGTAGGCGTGTTATAGCTGACGCTGCGCGATATGTTTTC
This sequence comes from Adhaeribacter pallidiroseus, assembly GCF_003340495.1. NCBI lineage: Bacteria > Pseudomonadati > Bacteroidota > Cytophagia > Cytophagales > Hymenobacteraceae > Adhaeribacter > Adhaeribacter pallidiroseus. The sequence goes on along the minus strand of NZ_QASA01000001.1, from coordinate 4,817,320 downwards.
GGTTAATTTCTGGGCAAAAGCATTCTGGGTTAGCCCGCTGTACGTGAGTACCGCCAGGCTAAGTAACATTTTTTTCATAAGATTGATGGATTAGATAAGTACGTTGATGGTTTGTTTTACTTTAGCTTCTACCGCCTGATTTAAGTCTTTTTTGCGCAAGAGTTTTTGCAGTTCCCCTACCGATTTTTTCTCCTGTAAGCTCAGCATAATATCGGCGAGCGCAATTTGTACCAGCGGCGAATCTTGCTGACTGATGGCGGCAATTAAGCCTGCGCGCACCGCGGGGTTGCTGGCGTGTTGGTACAAGGCCTCGATGGTGGCTAACCGCACGTTCACGTTCGGGTCGTTGTTTAAGGTTTGCAGCAAAGCCCGGATTACTTTGGCATCAGCCGTTTCCAGATCGCCGGTCAGGTTCACGGCTTTCAGGCGCTCCGTAGCCGACGATTGCTTGAGTAAAGTCAACATCATCACTTCGCGCATGGTTTGTACTTCGCCGGTTAAGTGGCTTAGTTCTTTTTCGTAGGTTTTCGCAGGTGTCAGCCGAAAGCCGATGCCTACGCCAAGGGCCAACACCATTACCCCGAAAACCATTTGTCCGAATACCTGCGGTACGCTCCACTGCGCCAACCAACTGCCAAAGAAACTGCCTTTAGGGGCGCGCTGCGGGTTTTCTTTTTTATAATCCGCCAGCATCTCCTGAAAATCCGCTTTCATAAAAGGGCTGGGAGCCGGAGCGGGTATGTCGCTTAGTTGGCAATATAAATTTTTAAATTCCTGGATTTCGGTGGCTTTTATATGGCCTTGTTCCAGGTAATCCTGTAGTTCGGCTTCCTGCTGCAGGGTTAAGGTGCCTTCCAGGTGACCGGTTACTAAATCTATGTACTTCTCATCCATCATATCTCTTGCCGCTCTAATTGGGTATAAATATTTTTTAAATCCTGCATCGCCCGAAATACTTTTACTTTAACTGCCGCCTCGGAGCAGCACAGTATCTCGGCAATTTCTTTGTATTTTAAATCCTGGTACCGGCTCAAAATCAACACCTCTTTTTTATCGTGACTCAGCTGGTTCAAGGCCTTTTGTAACAGCTGTATTTCTTCGTCTTTTTTGGTTTGCTCCTCTATATTATACGAATTGTGCAAACTGTTTTCCACGGTAGTAAAATCATCGGAAAAACCCAGGCGGCTGTCTCGGCGGTAATGGTCGGCGTATACGTTGCGCGCTAAGTGGTACATCCAGGTCGTAAATTTGCCGTCGCCGGTAAACGTGTGTTTGTACTTAAGGATGCGCATAAATACGTTCTGCACCAAATCTTCGCTCACCATTTTGCTCGATGTAAACTGGTAGAAAAAGCTGTACAGTACCCGGTGGTACCGGTCGAACAGCAATCCCAGCCGATCTACGTCTCCGGATTTAACTTTCAGCATTAAAGCATTATCGGCAAGTGCGTCCAAGCGAAACAGCGTTTTGTTTTTCAGATTCAGAAAGGGAAACTGCGGGTTTGGGGAATGGTTACAAAAAAATTTTAAATTACCCCTCCGCCTGCGGCACCTCCCCTAAAAACAGGGGAGGAGATGCTGGTAAAGCTTCGTAGCAGCGGGTATTACAACTAACTAGCTTAAATAATTATTGCTGTAAGAGTTTTGTATTCAGTATGTTACATTTTAGAAGTTAATTTTGAAGGTAATAAAATAATAAAAGTTTTCTTAGTTGATTTCGCTTTGGCATTAAACTTTCTAAGATGATTTTTTTAATATTTTGGAAAATGCGGCAAGGGCAAATTCATTCGGTTGATTATTTATTGGAGAACAGGAAACAGTTACGGCAAAATTTAACTTCGGCGGAAGCCCGGTTATGGCAAGCTTTGCGAGGAAATAAATTAGTAGGTCGGAAATTTCGTCGGCAACATAGTATCGAGGATTACATTGTCGATTTTTATTGCCCTTCGGAAAAGCTCATTATTGAACTAGATGGATTGATGCATCAACAAAAAGATATTACCTTAAACGACCAGGAACGGGATGTTCGATTAAAGCAGCTGGGGTTTATTGTTTTAAGATTTGACAACTCTGCTATAATAAAAGACTTAGAAAAGGTATTAGCTACAATAAAAAGTCATTTTAGGCAAGAGTAATTACTAATTTCTGTGAATCAGAAAACAAAATTCTACATTCGCTAGTTTTTTTGTTTTTGTTGTGCTTAGAGTTAGCGTAGCGCTCTAAGTACTTTTTGTGCCGCCAATCTCTGATTGGCATGTAAACACTAGTAAATGCCAATCGGGAGATTGGCTTTCCAGAAAATGCGTAGAGACCGCTTCGCGAACTCTACGCATAACTAAGTGCTCTAAGTACCTTTTGTGCGATCAATTTCTGATTGGCGCTTCTCAGATTTTAAAGTTATCCCCATTCGAAATCGACTACTCGGAGATGCGAGAAAAGCACGGAAATAAATCCGCGCCATAGCAATAACTAAAATTTAAAAAAATAGGTTTTTACCTCAGTTAGTAACTAGCTTACTACAAAGCAGCCGCTGCATCTCCTCCCCTGTTTTTAGGGGAGGTCCAGAAGGGGGAGGGGTTCAAAAACTCCGTATACCACTTGCCCGAAGCTTTTACAATACGTTGCTGGGTTTCAAAATCGACGTACACGAGGCCAAACCGGGGGTGGTAGCCCTCGGCCCATTCAAAATTATCCGTGAACGACCACACGAAATAGCCGTCTACTTTTACGCCTTCTTGCTTGGCTTTTAGTACTTGCTTTAAATGTTCCTGAATATAATGCAACCGTTGCGTATCGTTTACTTCGCCGTTTACGACCTGGTCCGGGAAAGCAGCGCCGTTTTCGGTGATGATTAATTTCTTGATTTGCGGGTACTTGTTGTACTTGTGCAGAATGTGATAGATCGCGGGCGGGTATACTTCCCAGTTCATCACGGTGGAAGCTACCCCGCGTTTTTTAGGCGGCACCAAGGCGGCCTGCAGAAAAGGCGTGAAAAAAGCGTATTTCACCATTTCGCGGGTGTAGTTCTGAATGCCGATAAAGTCAAATTCAAAGGGCAGCAAAGCCTCGTCGCCGGGGCGCATAAATTCCTGGATGCGGCGCAAATAAGGTACGTCGGCGATGGGATAACCCAGACCCAGGCCGGGTTCGATGAACAAACGGTTGAGAATAGCATCTACCCGTCGGGTAGCGCCGTGGTCGCGGATAAGCGTAGGGCGAAACGGTTCCAGGTGGGAGCAGGAATAGGTAGTGCCAATTTCGGCGTGGGGCAAAGCATTTCTTAAAATCCGGCCACCTTCGGCCTGGCAAAGGGCGGCGTGGTGGGTAGCCGCTAAGAAAGATTTAATGCCGCGTCGGCCGGGCGCGTGTACGCCTAAAAAATAACCGGCTCCCACAAAAACCATGGGTTCGTTCAGTACCATCCAGTGTTTAATACGGTCCCCGAATTGGCTGGCGCACAAATGCGCGTATTCCTGAAACCAGGAAACAATGTCGCGGTTGGTCCAACCGCCGCGGTGTTCGAGTTCCTGGGGTAAATCCCAGTGGTAAAGGGTTACCCAGGGCTCAATGTTGCGTTCCAGGCAACCATCAATTAATCGGTTATAATAATCTATGCCTTTTTGGTTGGCCTGGCCGTGGCCTTTTGGCAAAATGCGCGACCAGGCTAGCGAAAATCGAAAGTTCGGGATATTCATCTGGTCCATGAGGCAAATATCCTCGCCGTAGCGGTTGTAAAAATCGCAGGAATGGTTGGCGTGGTGGCCCGATTGGATTTTGCCTTTAATGCCCGAAAATGTGTCCCAGATAGAAGGGCCTTTGCCGTCGGCGGTATGCGCGCCTTCGATCTGGTGCGCCGCTGTAGATACCCCCACTGAAACGTTTCGCCGAAAGCCGCCCGGGTTAAAGGTTGTTCGCTGGTGCGCGCCTCATTGGCCGTAGTATTTTTTAAAAAAGTTTGCTGCATCTGGTTATTTACTCAAAACGCCGGAAGTAAGCTTCCAGCGTTTCTGTTTTTTTAAATTTTTTAATTTTTGGTATCAGCCTAACTAGCGCAAGTGTTCAGCGAAGCGACACTTGTGTTTTATAGACAGGAGGAAGTCTCCTGACTTCCGTATCCCAACTAGCTGGTACTTCGCCAGTCCGGAGACTGGCTCTTGTCTATTGGTCCAAGAGACGCTGCGCTTAACTCTTGAACCATCCGTTTCTGAAATACTAAACCACCGACTGGTACTTATCCGCGGCGTGTTCCTGCAAAATCTGATCAATAATTTGTTCGGTTTCGTTCGGGTAATTTACCGGTATCACCGCGCCGTTTTCGAGCCACTCCTGAATAACCGGCAAATGCTTGGTTTTGAGTGACGGGATAACCGGTACGCCCATCCGTTTTAAAGCCGCCGCGTTGCATTGTTGTTCGTACTGACTTTTCATGGGAATGGCCAGTAACTTTTTCCCCAGGTACAAAGCTTCTGCCGGTGTTTCGAAACCAGCGCCGCACAACACGCCCGCGCTGGTAGCCATGCTTTTCACGAAGGCTTCGTTTTGAATCGGGTTTACCTGAATGTTTTTGTGCCGGAAAGGTGTTTTGTTATGCTTCGAGAACACCTGCCAATCCGTATTTTTAAAATTTTTCAGATGGTCAATTAACTTCCAGTCGTCGTAGGCGGGCAGGTAAACCGTAATGTGGCCCAGGTTGTCCGGGGTAAGTTCGCGTACCTGCGACCGGATTACCGGCGTAAAAATATTTTCGCCAAAACGATCGAAGTGAAAGCCGCAGTGGTGGGTGGCCGGCGCGTAATTTTTTAAAATAAACTTACCGAAAACATCTTCTTTTTTGGGTTGCGGGGCTTGCGGTGCCAAAACTGCGCTTTGGTGACTTAACGCCACGCAAGGCTTCTTTTTAAAGTAACAAGCCCAGGCCGAGACCGGCTCAAAATCGTTCAGCACTAAATCATACGACTCAATGGGCAATTGCCGCATTTGCTGGTAAAAAGCCCGGGAGTTTAACTTTCCGAAGGTTTTTACAAAATCAACCCCGCCTTTTTTGCCGAAAATAAAACTTAAGCCACCAAACTGGTGCTGCACCGGGTAAGGCAAAGATACATCGGCCTGGCAGCCGCTTACCAGAATATCTACTTCACCGCGTTGTTGTAAAATGGGGATAATATCCCGTGCCCGGCTTAAATGACCGTTGCCGGTGCCCTGTACGGCGTATAGTATTTTCAAGCGCCTTTTAATTTAAATTCCTGCATTAAGTTTTGCATGAGCTCCGGGTAATTAAGTACTTCCGATGCCGTGTCGGGGAGTTCTTCTGGGTGCGCCATGGTGGCATCATCGTGGTAGCGGTACAAATGCCATTGGCCACCGTAGTATTCCAGAGCGGTTAAGTTTTCAATCCAGTCGCCGGAGTTCAGGTAGGTAACCGAGCCGGCCTCGGTAGTAATGGCTTTTATTTCGGGTTGATGAATGTGGCCGCAAACTACGTAATCGTAGCCATTATCGATGGCAATATTAGCGGCGGTTTCTTCGAAGTTGTTAATAAAAGCTACTGCACTTTTCACCCGGTTTTTAATACTTCGGGATAAGGATATTTTGTTGCCGTTGAGCTTTACCGAAAAAAAGTTAACGAAGCGATTAATCAAAATCAATAAATCGTAACCTGCGGCACCCAGTTTGGCGAGCCAGCGGGAATGCTGCATGGTAACGTCGAACACGTCGCCGTGGAAAATCCAGGCCTGGCGGCCGTCGAGCTCGAGTAATAATTTGTTCTGGATGGTAAACGAACCCATTTTAAACCCCACAAACTTGCGCAGCATTTCGTCGTGGTTGCCGGTAATGTACTGCACTTTCACGCCTTTGGCGATTAAACCGGTCAGGTACTTCACTACCTGCATGTGCGCTTTGGGCCAATAACTTTTACTAAACTGCCAGATATCAATAATATCGCCGTTCAGGATAATTTTTTTGGGTTTAATGCTTTTCAGGTAACGCAGAAGTTCTTTGGCGTGGCAGCCGTAAGTGCCTAAATGCACATCCGAAATAACCACTACTTCTACTGGTCTTTTTTTTAAGCCCATAATAATCGGGTAAAAGCCTTAGGTAGTTGGTTGACCGGTTTGATCGGACTTGAGCGCCGAATAAAAAGAATGGAGCCGATACAGAACAAATTGATCTACTAATTGCCGGAATAAACGGGTGAATGCTTTCATAGTACTTCCGATTTTTAAATTTTGATTAAGAAACTGCTCTACCATTACAAGCTTGATTTAAAAGAGATCAAACAGAACACCGTAACAGCTGTATTTCTCAACATTTAAAACTACGAAGGAAGTATTAGCCGAATATTACCCCTAAGTTAAGTTTAGGTAAACACCAGTAAAAAACTAAAAAAACCGGAAGTGCTTTATTATTTGACAGGGTAATGATACTTATAGATAAAAATCAGTAAGTAATGATTTGTTTTTTAAGTATTCTATCAAGTAAACATATATATTTTATAAAATACACTTTAAATTTTGTGTGTTATTTATGAATAAACATTAAAAATCAGGTAAGTGGCCTTAAATTTTAAGGTGTATTTCGATAATTTTAAAATATATAATGTTGAATGTTTTTGAATTATTTCAAAAATAGGGCTGGATTTTAAAGGGTTTTCTGAAATATAATGAACGAAGGACTTTAAAGTCAGAATTTTATAGCTGTTAGTTGGATGATTTGTAAATTTTTCAATGATATTTTCACTTTAATTAATTATTTGTAACTATGCATAGTATCAAATCAATAATTAACAATAAAACATTTGTTTAATTATTAAGAACTCTGAAAAGCTTTTGTGTCTGGCCAACGTTGATGCTTTTTATACCTGAGTGGTTTATGGCAGATTTTTTAAAAAATTAAAAAAAGTTTTATTTCCGGGAGAAAATTATGGAGAGACAAGTACAAATCTTCTTATGCTGGCCGGCGAGCCAGCCGTAAAAACAAAAAAGCAGTAGCTTTGTAAAACCCGAAGCAGACAAGGACCTGATACTAAAAGTAAATTTTAGATCTATTAACAAAAATGGTAAAATCCTTGAATTGATTTGAAAAATAAATCTTGTAAAAAGCTACTAATATCTATTATTAAGAACTGTTAACCTGAAGGTTAATTTGGTTCTTGTCCGGTACAAACAGTTTCGTGCTATTTTGAACAATTCTGTTATCCGGAGTTGATTCAGTCCTGATTTTTACGCGCCACGTTTCCGGTTATTTCCTATTCTCAGGCAGCTTTTGTCGGGAGTCAGATAATTTTTGCCCATTGTAATACGCCATAACCCGGATGCCAACCTATGTTTTAAAGCCTTTCGCTGGAAAGGAGTGCGGTTTACGCATTGCCATTAATTACTTGTCTACACAAAAACAACACCCATCATTAAAATTAAGATTTATGAAGCGATTACTACTCTTGTATGCCCTTGTTACCCTAGCCCTGTCGCCGGTACTGGCGCAGCAGCCCATTAAAGTCACCGGTAAAATAGTAGATGCTGATTTACCCTTACCAGGAGTAACCGTGTTGGTAAAAGGTACTACCACCGGAACCGTTAGTAACGCAGAAGGAATGTATTCTTTAGAATGCCCGCCTACCAGCACCTTAGTATTTTCTTTTATTGGGTATACGTCCCAGGAAATTGCCGTTGGTGGTAAAACTAGCATTAACGTAAGCCTAGCTACCGATGCTACCCAATTAGGCGAAGTAGTAGTAACTGCCTTTGGTATCGAAAGAGAGAAAAAAGCCTTGGGTTATACCATTCAGGAAGTGAGCGGCAGTAAACTGGCCGAAGTAAAATCTTCTAATGTGGTAAATAATCTATCGGGCCGGGTGGCCGGGGTACAGGTAAACAGCAATGGCGGACCGGGAAGCAGTTCGAATATCGTTATTCGGGGTATGGGCTCAGTAAGCCGCAACAACCAGCCGTTAGTGGTTGTAGATGGGGTGCCTATTCAACAAGCTAATACGTTAGGAGTTGATCCAACAACCGGACAGCGCACCAGAAATGAAAGCCGCTTTGGGGGTGGTATCTCGGAAGTTAACCCGGAAAACATTGCTTCCATGTCTATCCTGAAAGGGCCTAATGCGGCGGCTTTATATGGCTCCCGGGCGGCCAACGGTGTTATTTTAATTACAACTAAAAACGGAGCGGGTACCAAAGGCATTGGGGTAGAAATTAGCTCCAGCGCCACCTTCGAGCGACCCTTAGTAAAGCCAGATTTTCAGGATACTTATGGAGGTGGTAATGGCTACCGCACGTGGTTTAACAATGGCCGCAGCGGTGCTATCACCGATCCTTTGGAAATAGAGCAATACCGCGCCGCTTATGGCCCCAATGCCCCATTGAACGGTACCGAAGGTACCGACGAAAGCTGGGGAGCGCCCATGGATGGCCGCTTGGTGCGCCAATGGTGGACCGGTGATAATGTAGCCCCTTTAACGCCGCATCCCGATAACTGGGAAGAATATTGGGAAACTGGAAAGACGTTTTTTAATTCAGTAGCCCTGGTCGGAGGCAACGATAAAGGCAGCTTTCGTTTGTCAATAGGTCGCCTGGATCAAAAGGGTATAATGTTTAACAACGATTTTAAAAGAAACAATATTAACCTGAACTCTTCTTATAATCTCACTTCTAAATTAAAGGCTACTGTTAGTGCCGAGTATATCAAATCAGGATCTGATAATAGATCTTTTCAGTCGAGTCAGGATTTTATTTGGGCGCACCGCTCCGTTTCCTGGGATCAGTTGAAGAACTGGCGCGATTACGTGGGGGTGCATAACCAATTACCCGGCGATAACCTGCCGCCTAACTGGCAACATACTTTTTTTGTTAATCCCTTTTACAACGAGGAGTTTCTTACCTATGCCAACGACAAAGACAGAATACGGGGGAATATGTCTATTTCGTATGATTTCAACGATAAATTTAGCTTGATGATTAGAAGCGGTACGGACTTCTGGAGCGATACCCGAACCAATGTTACTCGCTTCGAACGGATTTCGGGTGGCAACTTCCGGGCTGGCCAATTTAACGAAGAAGTGCTGCGCAGCCAGGAAACCAACCACGATGCTATGCTGACTTACAAGCAAGATTTTGGACCAGATTTCTCGTTTAATGGCCAGGTGGGCGGTATTTACCGCAGCAATTTCTACAAACGAAGCTTTGCGCAAGTAGAGCAATTAGTAATCGATCGGCTGTATACGCTCAACAATAATGCTAGCCCTAATACTAATCAAAGCGAAACGCAGGAGTTTAACGTACAAAGCCTTTTTGCCGCGGCTCAGTTTGGCTTCCGTAACTCTTTGTTCCTGGATGTAACCGGCCGTAACGATTGGTCGAGTACCCTACCCATCAACAAAAATTCCTTCTTCTATCCATCCGTGTCGGTGAGCGCGGTAGTTACCGATTTACTGGGTATCAGCGGCAAGGCTTTATCTTTTGCGAAAGTACGAGCCAGCTGGGCGCAGGTAGGGAACGATGCTGATCCGTACCAGTTGTACCAGGTATACGATGCAAAATCGCCGTGGAACGGCGCTGTGCCGAGCTTTGGCGAAAGCACTGATATTAACAACGCCGCATTAAAACCCGAAATTACGACCGGTCAGGAAATAGGGGCGGATCTTCGTTTCTTAGGAGGCAAAATTAGCTTAGACGCGACTTACTACACTAAGAGCACCAAAGACCAGATTTTAGGGGTAGAAATTTCCAAGGCTACCGGTTATAACCGTCGCTTTTTAAATGCCGGTGAGGTTACCAACAAAGGCGTCGAATTAATGTTAAGCGGTACGCCGGTGCAATTAGCCAACAGCTTCCAGTGGGATGTTTCGGTAAACTACGCCCGTAACCGCAGCGAAGTAGTAGAACTGGCCGAAGGTTTAACCACTTACACGCTTTACACCACCCGCGGACTTTCTACCGAAGCCCGGGTTGGTCAGCCTTACGGTACTTTCTACGGCACCGCGTTTTTACGCTCTCCCGATGGCCAGATTGTATATGACAAAGAACGCGGTACGCCCTTAGTAGCGCCAGGTCAAAAAGTACTGGGCAACATTCAGCCGGATTGGATTGGTGGTCTTTCTAACTCGTTCACTTTTAAAGGTGTTACGCTAAGCGCTTTAATTGATGTTCGGAAAGGCGGTGATATTTACGACGAAGGAACCGGCACTGCCCGCTGGACCGGCCAATATGCCGAAACGGCCGTAGGTCGCGAAGAAGGCGTAATTGGTAAAGGTGTGAAAAACGTAGGAACTGCCGATGCTCCGGTTTACGTGCCCAACGATGTAATTGCCGATGCCAAACTTTTCTACAGCTACAACAATCCGCGTACCTACCACGAATCCGCGATTTTTGATGCCAGCTACGTGAAATTACGCGAAGTAAGCTTAGGCTACCAACTGCCGGCATTCCTAACTAAATCCATTAGAGCGCAATCTGCCCGTATCTCGTTCGTTGGTCGTAACCTGGCTATTTTGTTCAAGAATACCCCGCACATTGATCCGGAAGTAGATTCACAAGGTGGTAACGCGCAAGGTTTTACTTACGGCCAGTTGCCAAATAGCCGCAGCTTCGGGATGAGCCTGGATGTGAAATTCTAGAAATGGCAGCCTCATCCCCCGGCCCCTTCTCCGGTAGAGAAGGGGTGCCAGCCAAGGAGCTTTTTCAAGTCCCTCTCCACCGGGGAGGGATTTAGGGTGGGGCCAACACCTTCTACCATTAAAATCTAAATATTTTAAAAAGACAGATCCGATGAAAATATATTCCAAAATCAAAATAGCCTCGTACGTAGTTGCCGGAGCTTTTATGGCGAGTGCCTGTACCAAAGACTTCGAATCCATGAACGTGAGCCCCAACAAACCCTCGGCGGTAAGTTCGGCGGTATTGCTGCCCAACGGCATTGAGTCGAGCGTGGACCGTTACTGGGGACACCGGGCGCGTTTTGAGCGCATCAACCTGGATGGCGGCATGCTGTGGGTGCAGTACCTGGCCCGCAATATTTACTCCGACGAAGGCGATAACTACAACATGAGCCCGGCTTATTACACCAATAACTGGAAAGGCTTTTACAACGACGCCCTGCAAAACTTCCAGCGGATTATTGTGCAATCCGGCCCGGAAGGAACCGCACCGAATGCCAACTACGAAGGCGCCGCCTTGGTAATGCGTTCCTGGGTATTTTCGTTATTAACCGATATTTACGGCGCTATTCCTTATACCGAAGCTTTACAAGGTACCGCCGAAACCCCGATTTACACACCGAAGTACGATTCGCAGGAAGCGGTTTATGCCGGTTTGCTGGAAGCTTTAAAAATTGCCAACGAAAAGTTAACGGTTGGTGGTCCGGCTATTTCGGGAGACATTATGTTCGGCGGCAAAATTGACATGTGGAAGAAGTTTGCCAACTCGCTGCGTTTAAAACTAGCCAACCGGCAAGCTGCCAAAAAGCCAGCCGAGTCGCGGGCTATTATGGCCGAAATTTTAGGCGATCCGGCCAAATACCCGATTTTCTCCAGCAACGCCGATTACGCAGTGCTGAAAAACGCCAACGGTTTACCCAGCAACAACGAGTGGAACCAGGTAATGATTCAGGAAAGCCGTACTGACTGGAACTTGAGCAAAACCTTGGTAGATAAACTGCAAGCCTTGAACGATCCGCGCTTAGCGGTTTACGGCCAGCCGGTGAATAACCAATACATTGGCATCCCGAACGGTTTGCCCGATGCGATTGCCACCACTTACCTGGCTACCAGCGCCAAGATTGGAACGTACTTCTTGCAGACTACCACGCCCAGTGTTATCATGAGCTATTCCGAATTGCTCTTTACCCTGGCCGAAGCTGCCGTTGACGGCGACATTACCGGTGATGCTCAGATGTATTACGAACAAGCTATTGCCGCTTCCTTTAATCAGTACGGTTTAACCATGCCCGCCGATTATTTGGCAACGGCCGGATCGGCCACCAAAGAAAACATTCTCACTCAAAAATGGATTGCGCTGTTTGGTCAAGGTATTGAGGCTTGGACCGAATACCGCCGCACCGGTTACCCGGTTCTGCCTAACCCCGATACCCGGGCTATCTTCCTGAACGATGGGGTATTGCCTACCCGTTTGCAGTATCCATCTACCGAATACTCGCTGAACAAATCTCAGTTAGATGCCGGCATTTCTTTAAACGGCGGCGCCGACGACAAAAAAACCAAAATGTGGTGGGTAGAGTAGTTAGCCTGGTAAAAATTTAAAAATTTTAAATTCTAAGCGTATCAATCATGAAAATAAATCATCTGCATAAATTTTATACCCTGCTTTTTGCCCTGAGCTTTTTCTTAATGAGCTGCGAAAAAGAAGACGAACTGGTAGTAGACCGGGTAGTATCGCCGGTATTAGTTACCGTATCTGGGTCCAGCTTTTTGGCTACCGAGCCGGTAAAAGTAACCACGGGCATTTACGAACTAGATAAAAGTGGCATTCTGGATAACAAGGTAGGCATCGATACTATCCCGGTAACTGGTTTAGCTGTGAAAGTAATGCTGAATAATGCGGCCATTACCGAGCTAACCACCGATGCAGCGGGTCAGGTAAGCATGGAAAAAACCTGGGCCGAACTGGGATTAGCTGCTCCCACAGCCGGTAAATTCCTAGTGCTGGAATGGTCGGGTTCGCACAAAGGACAGGCTTTTACCAAAACAAGTCGGGTAGTAGTAAAATAATTTAAAAAACGCTACCCAACATGCATAGAAGAGATTTTCTGTTAAAATCCGGGGCACTCGGGCTGGCTTTGGCCATGGGGGCTGGTTCTTGTGCGCCGGCCAATAATCTTTACCGCGGTAGCGCCACCAGTGCGGGCTCCCGGCGCTTGCCGCGCGTCCGGATTTCGCCGGACCGGGTCGTGAAAGAAACGGTAGGGCTGCGGCCTTACCGGCTTCTGGGTCCCCGGTTGGACGTAGAAATGCTGGGTAACAAAACCATTGTGCATAATTACGGGCACGGCGGCAGCGGCTTCTCGCTTTCCTGGGGCACCGGCCAGATTGCCGCCAATAACGCTGCGGCTACCGGTAAAAAAGAAATTGCGGTAATTGGCTGTGGCATTGTGGGGTTAACTACCGCCCGTTTGCTCCAAGAACAAGGCAAAACTGTCACCATTTACGACAAAGAATTATGGCCAAAAGTTACGTCCAGCATGGCTACCGGCACCTGGTCGCCGGCGCATTTGCTCTGCGAGGACGAGCACGTTACTCCAGAATTTAAAGCTTTGTGGGAGCAAGCCTGCACCTATTCTTTCCGGACGTACCAAAACCTGTTGGGTTTAGGCGATATTGTTACCTGGATCGATCATTTTATCATTGGCGGTCGCACGCACAAAGAAGAACCTAAACTGCACATTAAAGGACAATTGCCAGAACCCATCGAGCTAACCCGCCGTGAACACCCGTTCCGGGCCAAAGAAGTGGTGAACCAACCCAACATGGTTTTCAACATTCCGGCTTACCTGCGCCTGCTCACCGATGATTTTTTAAAATTTGGCGGCAAAATTCAAGTGCAGGAGTTTAAAACCCTGGAAGAGGTGGATGCTTTGTGGGAAGATTGCGTCGTAAACTGCACCGGCCTAGGTGCCAAAACCTTGTTCAACGACCAAAACTTAATGCCTATTTCGGGTCAATTATCTTTCCTGATTCCGCAACCCGAAATCAATTACCGCTTAAGCACGCCCAACGGGTATATTATTCCCCGGAAAGATGGTTTAGTGCTGGGCGGCAATGCGATTCGCAATAACTGGAACACGACTCCTAATCCGGAGCAAACTAAGATTGTAATTGCTGCATTAAATGATGCGATGATGGGAATGCGGAGTTAAGTCGTTAGCCTTAAACTTCTTTAAGAGATAAAGCAAAGTATAGCATACTATGGCGCGGAAGTTACTTCCGTGACTTTTAAATCAGATCAAGGCAGATAAATCTAAAATCATTGTTCGCATAGCGGAGACTGTAGCATTGGTATCCTAGTGATGTTGTTTCATAGTTTAGGTATTTGTTCTTTTTGTCTTGACACAAAAAGAACCAAAAAAGTCAAGACGCTAAAAACTCGCTGAACGCTCGAACAGTTTAGCGTCATTCTTTTGCACCGGGCTTAGGCTGTATGTTGCATAGCTAGCTAGCACAATTTTAAAAAACTAATTGCTGCCATACTAATCCACGCTGGCGCGAGCGTCCTCGCTCGTGTCTTACTATGTAGGAGGCCTCTGGCCGGGCAAACCGATAAACTTGAATAAAAGGCTAACAACCTAAACTTACCACCGGCCAGAGGCCGAACGATGGTCATCACGAGCGAGGACGCTCGCGATAGAATTAGAACGTACTAGTTCCGCTTCGGAAGGGGTAGGGGGAGGATAACTTCCACAAACTTACTCTAGTAAATGGCATCTGAAAAAAAGCTCCCCGCCTTAGATAAGGAAGGGTTGGTGTAGTTGATTTCCCTTCTAATTAGATAACTAGTCGTTATTGTAGCAAATTATTTTTATATTAATGTAAGAAGAAGTATAGCTGAGGCTTTGAGCAGTTGAATTATAATAAAAATCATTTTTAAAACGGAAAACCTACCACTAAAAATCAGTAATTCTCATGCCGGATAACTCAAATTCCAGAAGAAACTTTGTTCGAAAAATAGGTGGTTTGGCTGGTTTGCTGAGCGTTAGTCCGGCGTTGGTAGCCTGGAAAACCGAAACGGGTTTAATTATTCCGGAAGTTGCCGCGGCCGAAGATGTAACCCGCGACGAAGATTACTGGAGTTTTATTCAGCAAGCCTATTCGGTTTCGCCCAACATTATTAACCTGAACAACGGTGGGGTAAGTCCACAGCCTATTGTGGTGCAGGATGCCCTCGACCGGTATAACCGCCTGAGCAACGAAGCCCCCAGCTATTACATGTGGCGCACCTTAGACGAAGCCCGCGAAGCAGTCCGGATGAAATTAGCCGATCTGGGTGGTTGCTCGCCCGAAGAAATTGCCATTAACCGCAACGCCAGCGAAGCTCTGGAAACTATTATTTTCGGCATAAACCTGCAACGCGGCGACGAAGTGGTCCTGACTAAGCAAGACTACCCCAACGTGATTAACGCCTGGAAGCAACGCGAAAAGCGCGACGGCATAATTTTAAAATTTATCTCCCTGGACTTACCCATCGAGGATAATCAATTGATTGTTAGCAAATTTAAAGCAGCTTTTACGCCCCAAACTAAAGCCGTCATGATTACGCACCTGATGAACTGGTCGGGGCAAATTTTACCGGCGGCTTTGATTAGCCGGGCCGCTAAAAAACACAGTCCGACCATTCAAGTAATAATCGATGGGGCACATTCTTTTGCCCATATTAATTACAAAATTCCGGATTTAGAAGGCGATTACTACGGCACCAGCTTACACAAATGGCTTTGCTCGCCGTTTGGCACCGGCATGTTGTACGTAAAGCAAGCTCGTATCAAGGACTTATGGCCGCTCCTGGCGCCCGAAGATCCGCAAAGCCCCGATATTCGCAAGTTCGAACGGCTGGGTACCCGCTCTTTCCCGACCGAAATGGCGATTGGCCATGCCATCAATTTTCACAACACCATCGGGAACGAGCGCAAGCAGAAACGGCTGCATTTTTTAAAAAATTACTGGGTAGAGAAATGTCTGAACGTACCGGGTTTTTCCACGCAAACTTCCCTAAAACCCGAGTTTTCGGGAGCTTTATGTACTTTCGCCTTAAAAGGCATGGAGCCCGGGCAGGTAGCCAGCGAATTATTTAAACGCGCCCGCATTCATACGTCGGCCACGGTTTGGGAAAATATTAGTGGTGTGCGCATTACCCCGCACATATATACTCCCATTAAAGATTTAGACCGCTTAGTAGATACCATTCACGCCATTGCCAAAGAAAACGTGACCGCCGCTAACCGCACCAGCAGCAAATAAATTATAGCAAAGGATTTATCGGAGCTTAGCCCAGTAAAATTTAAAAACCGGCCTGCTTTTCTTCCTAACCAATATGTTAAGGAAGAAAGGCAGGCCGGTTTATTTTAAGAACTACTAACTAAAGCAACTAGCGCCAGTGTTAAGCGAAGCGTCACTGGTGCTTGATAGACAAAAGGAAGTCTCCTGACTTCCGTAAACATATTATCAGATACTTTCGCCAGTCCGGAGACTGGCATTTGTTCATTAGTCACCAGTCTCGCTACGCTAAGACTGGCGCCAGTTTAGATTTATGAAGCGTTTCTTAATTTAAAATTAACAAACATACGCTCTGTTACAACTGTAGACTATGGTTTATCGACCATCGACCATGGACTAACAACTAATGCATAGCGGCAATAACCGAGATTTCTACGTTGGCGTTGCTGGGTAAATTAGATACTTGCACTGTTTCACGAGCGGGCGGCTCTACGGTAAAGTACTTACCATACACCTCGTTTACTTTCGCGAACTGGCCCATGTCTTTTAAGTAAATAGTAGTTTTAACGACGTGCCGGAAATCCATGCCGGCTCCTTTTAATATCGCCTGTAAATTTTTAAGCACCTGGTCGGTTTCGGCTTCAAAACTTTGCGACGCTAACTGGCGGGTTTGCGGATTAACGCCCACTTGCCCCGCTACAAACAAAAAACCATCTACTAATACGCCCTGGCTGTAAGGCCCTACTGGTAGAGGAGCTTGGTCGGTTTTAATAATTTTCTTTTCGGGCTGGGTGCCCGCGGTTTGTCCAAAGCTGGCCGTAGCCGATAACAAAACAACAGCGCAGGATAGGTAAAAACACTTTTTCATGGATAAATCAGGTTAAAAGGTAACGACTCTATAAGAAAAGTAAAAGAATTAATCATTTTTTAAGCTGCTGCACCAGATTGTACGATTTAAATTAAACAACGATCTGGTAAAAACAGATGGTTTTATTATAAACAGTTTAAATTTTAAGGCACTTAAGTAAAAAATACATGTTTTTCATTGAAACAAGTGTAAATTTTAGGTATATGTTGAAATTTACACTTGTTTTTTCGGCAATATACTATAAAATTTTTACCTTTAGACATGGAGTTTTAGTAAAATTTAAATATAATTAATTTGAAACATCTATCCCGAAGAGCTTTTTTAAGTAAGAGCGCAATGCTTGCCGGAAGTGCTTATCCGGCTATGATGGCGCTCGGTTTATTGCCCGGTGCTCCGGCGCATGCTTTTAATTTATCCGGTGATGGTAAAGGCAAACACGTCCTGATTTTGGGTGGTGGTTTAGCCGGCATGACGGCTGCTTACGAGTTAAATAAATTAGGTTACCGCACTACTATTCTGGAAGCCCGAACCCGGGCCGGCGGTCGCGTATTTAGTGTCCGGAAAGGATCTACCCACCAGGAAGGAGACGGACCGGTGCAAACTGCTAATTTCGACAATGGCTTATATTATAATGCCGGCCCGTCGCGTATTCCGCATCACCACCAGCTCACCATGCATTATTGTAAAGAGTTAGGCGTACCGCTGGAGGTATATAATAATGTAAACGAAGGCACTTATTACTTCAGCGAAGGCAAAGGCGCTTTATCGAATAAAAAAGTACGCGCCCGCGAAATCCACAACGACATGCGCGGCTACATGACCGAGCTGCTCGCCAAAGCCCTGGACCAGGATAAACTGGATTTAGCTTTAAATAAGGAAGACGCCGCCAAAGTGCTGGAATACTTGCGCGCCGAAGGCGGCCTGGATATAGATAAGTTATACAAAGCTTCCGCACGCCGGGGTTACCTGGAATCGCCGGGGCCGGTGAAAAGTCCGGGAAAGTAGGTGACCCACATAAACTGGCTGATATTATCCAATCTGGTTTGCTGGACCCGGATTTTTATAATGTAGCCGAGTACACCTATGAGCTGCAAATGACCATGTTCCAGGCCGTAGGCGGCATGGATAATATTGCCAAAGCCCTGGAAAAGAAAGTGGCGGGTTCCCTAAAGCTTGGAGCCGAGGTAAAAACCGTGCAAAATGTGCCCACCGGCGTAAAAGTTATTTATAAAGATAAACAAGGCGAGCACGAGTTAACCGGCGATATATGCATTTGCACTTTGCCCTTACCGGTGCTCAGTAACATTGATCATAATTTTGCTTCGGATGTGAGCCGCGCCATTGATTTTGTGCCTTACATCCAAACCGGCAAAATAGGCTTACAGTTTAAACGGCGCTTCTGGGAAGAAGACGAGCAGATTTACGGCGGCATTACGCACACCAACAACGAGCTTACCCAGATTTTTTACCCGTCGTACGATTACCTAAGTAAAAAAGGCATTCTGCTGGGGTATTATAACTTTAACGAGAAAGCCAAAATGGTCGGCGATTTATCCATGGCTGACCGGGAAAAACTGGCCCTGGAAAAAGGCAGCCTTATTCATCCGCAGTACAAACAAGAATTTGAAACCTCGTTTTCGGTAAGCTGGCACAAAACCAAATACAACCTGGGCGGCTGGGCCGTGTACAACAGCGAAGCCCGCAAAACCTTATATCCGGCGCTGCTCAAACCCGACCAAAACGTGTACTTCGCCGGCGAACACACTACCTATTTAACCGCCTGGATGGCCGGCGCTTTTGAATCGGCCCGCAGCGTGGTAGCTTCCATTCACTCCCGGTTAGCGGAGCAACGGGTACAATACCCAGTTACTTCTAAAGGCTAAAATTCTCTCTTAATCAAAAATAAACTTTCAACTTTAATTTACACTTATACGCACTTTTACTCTCATGGAAAAATCAATGAACAGACGTAACTGGCTCAAGTCCAGTGCTTTTTTAGCTGGAGGAATTACTTTCTTTTCCGGCTCAATCAATCAGCTGGTAGCTAAGCCGGTTGCCCGTACCCTCGAGAAGAAAGTTACGGAAGAAAGTATTATTCTGGGTGCTCCGGCCGAACTAAAAGCTCGCCTGAATGCCAACGAAAATCCTTTCGGACCTTCGGAAAAGGCTAAAAAAGCCGCCATGGATGCCCTGAACACCAGCTACCAATACCCCATGAAATATACCCGGGAGTTGGCCCAGAAAATTGCGGATTACGAAGGCGTAAAGCTAGAGAATGTATTAATGGATGCCGGTTCCGGACCTTTGTTGTTGGCCGCCGCCATGTATTACAGCAAAAAAGAAGGTTCTAATATTGTTTCCGGCGACCCCACCTACGCCAGCTTACCCCGCGACGCTTCTGATTTTAACACTACCTGGAACAAAGTGCCCTTAACCGCGGACTACAAGTTAGACCTGGACGCCATGGAAAAAAGGTAGATGCCAGCACGTCGCTGATGTACATCTGTAACCCGAATAACCCTACCGGTACTGTAGTAGATTCGGGTAAGCTCCGGGCTTTCTGCGAAAGAGTTTCTAAAAAAGTGCCTGTATTTATTGATGAGGCCTACATTGATTATTTACCAGACCCCAAAGCCGCTTCGATGATGGACTGCGTGAATAAAGGACAAAACGTAATTATTGCCCGTACTTTCTCGAAACTTTATGGCTTTGCCGGCTTGCGCGTAGGGTACATTATTGCCCAGCCCGAGGTAGTAAAAGAATTAAGCAAATATGCCGCCGGTGGCATGAGCATTTCGGCTCCTTCGGTACAAGCTGCTTTAGCTGCTTATCAGGATAAAGCCTTTTTGCAGGATGCTTTAAAGAAAACCATGGCTTCTAAAAACTTTTTGTACGATGTACTGAAGAAAGAAGGCTACGAATACATTCCGTCGTCGAGTAACTTCGTGATGTTCCCCCTAAAAATGGAAGGCGAAAAGTTTGTCGCCGAATTAATGAAACGCGGTGTAGGCGTACGTAACTGGAAGTTTAATAACCAGGAGTGGTGCCGCATCAGCATTGGCCGCATGGAAGAAATGCAGGCGTTTGCCGATGCCTTCCGCCAGATATCTTAAGACCTCAACCCCCAGCCCCTTCTCTTTAGGGAGAAGGGGAGCTTAGGCTATAATTTTTTAAATTTTACTTCGATTTAGGCCTTCGCAGGTGGGGGCTTGTAGCTTGTACCACATTATTAGTATAGTCGAATTAAGGTACGAGCTGCAAGCTCGCACTAGCGGTTAAAGGCTACGTCAGATAAGTATTTAAAATAACCCAAATCAAACCTGCTCGGAAACCGGGCAAACTACCTGAAACAAAAACAAAACAATATCAAAAAGCGTCCGCTGCCCTATGCTGATTTTAAGATTTAAAAAGGCATCATGACTTAGGGGAAGGCTTCATTTTTTAAAAAATCTTAAATTTTAACATTCACAATTATGCGTAAAATATTCTTATCGTTTGCACTCATTGGTAACATGTACGTGGCGCACGCCCAAAGCAACGGCACATCGCGGCCTTTAACCATGGCCGAATACCAGAAAGCCAAAACTTTTGCGGTAAAAGATTTAGATAACGATACCTACGTTAAAATTGAAAACGCTTATATCCTGGACCGGTACGAAGGCCGCAAACCCTACTTTATTACCGGCGACGATGGCCTGAAAAAACGCATGGATCTGTACCGCTTGGTAAGCAAAGAAGGCATGCAGGAACTCGGTACCCTGGTATTTTACACCAACGAAAAAGGCAAATTATACAAAGCTCTGTTGCCTAACTTCACTACCGATGGCAAGGTGTGGGAAAACTATTTCGAAGATATTCACGCCATTGATAAAGAAGAAAAAAATTTTGTGCTGAAGCTGTCTTACGTGTTGTCGAAAGAACTGGCGTTTCAGCAATACAAAGCTTTAAACCAGGGCAAAGATTTAAAAGCGGAATCGGCTACCTACGGCAATGATATCTGCTTCCCCGGCGACCAGTTGGTAGCCATGGCCAACGGCCAGCAAAAATTATTGAAAGAAGTAAAAGCCGGCGATCAGGTTTTAACCATTGACCCGGCTACTAAAAAATCAACGACGGTACTGGTAAAAGAACTGGTGTCGCACGAAGCTAAAAACTACGCCATCACCCGTTTACTGGTAGCCAGCGCTTCCGAAAAAACGAGTAAACTGGGCAAAGAGGTAAGCTTAAGCAGCAAAGTGCTGGAAGCTACTCCAAATCACCCGATGCAAACCCGCGAAGGAAAACGCAAAATGGGCGAAATAAACCTGGGGGAAGAAGTATTGTGCTACAACAGCAAAACCGGCAAATACGAACCATTCACGGTATTAAACAAAGCCGAATACGCGGGTGGCGTGCAAAAAGTATACAACATTGAAGCTGCCGCCGGTACTACCTTCATGATGAACGACGTAATGGTATTGCAGAAGTAAGGCTTACCTTTCTGGATATTTAGATTTAGCAACAGAACTAGCCAATTCCGGTAAATGGGAGCTGGCTAGTTCTGTTATTTTCGGTCTCGTGCATGAGTCGTGCGATGTCGTTGGCTGCGGCATGGCTTATGCGCAATGTTAGCACACGTTATTTTTTTACAGTTGCCGCTGGAAACTTTCCTTTATTTCCTTCAAACTTGTTTCCACATTGCCATATTTTAAGTTAGGCAATGATTTAAGTTTTTTGAATTCAGCTTCTGGGTAATTCCACGAGGAATTAAAACGAACCAATTCTTTAAGATGCATTATTGGCTCAAAAGATTTGTCCTGTGCTCTTGTATTGATTAAGGTTAGATACTTCAGTTTTGTTAAACTTCCGATTGGCTTGAGCGAGGCAATCTTCTGGGCCGTCCACACTCCTCCATTAATGCCGAGGCCTTGAAGATTGACTAAACTGGAAAGTTGGCTGAAGTTACTAATTTTATTAAGTTGCTCAAGATTAAGCGTCCTTAAATTACTTAATCCATTTAATACGTCGATGCTTTCCATTTGGGAAGAGCTACCTAAATGCAGATGCTTTAAAGATTTTAACTGGCTTAGGTTAGTTATGTTCTTGATTCCGCTCCATTTAATGTATAGCCCTTCCAAAGTAGGCACTTTGCAAGCTGCGTCAAAATTTTCTGGTTAACTTTACTGCAGAACCATAAATATTTTATATCCTGTAAAGTCGGCAGAAGTTCGCACCATTGGTCGACAATCTTATTTTGCTCTTTAGGAGTTTTATCTAATTGTGTGATAAAGAGGTTCAGCCTTAATCTTGGGTGATAGTTTTCGACTTTTGTTATAGATTCAGGAGGAAAGTCTGGTTCTCTGTTCCAGTACCAAAATCCTAACCTTATTTGTTCTTCAGTTAATTCTTCCATAATGAGTGCTAACTAGCTCTTTCTTAACTGGCCGTATAAATAATCTAGGAGCAACCAGCAAAAACAAATTACGCCGGCTAGGATTAATTGAGGTAAGTAGCTTAATTGGCTAAAGCTCAGAAACTCTTTTAAGCTAGAATTAAACGCATTTCCAAAGCCAAAACTTACTGTTGGCCTAAAAGCCAGTGCACTTAAAGCCAATACTAACAAAACCATACTGCTCAAGGCAATCACGATCCAACGCCAAACTTGAGCAGGGATTAATGGCTCGTATATTTTAGCCCGTTGCGCTTGTGTTTGCACTTCTATTTGCGCCATAACCTGGGCGGTAAAATCGACTTTAAGCTCCGGCAACGGAGTAGCTTTGGTAATTAGCTGTTGCGTCAGCGGGTCGCGGGTTACTTCTGTTTCCTTTTTCATCCGATTATTTCCTTCCATTCTTGTTTTAACAGGCCTTGCAGGTAACTATACATTTTCTGCCGCGCCCGAAACAACTTTACTTTAATATTGGCTTTGGTTAAGCTGGTAATCTCCTGGATTTCTTCCACCGATTTTTCGTGCAAATAAAACAAGGTTAACAATAAATTTTCATCGGGAGGCAATTGCGCTAGTGCCAAATCCAAGTACTTGGTTTGTTCGGCGGCTTGTAAGTTTAGCAACTGGTAGCCGGTTTGTTCCAGGTTGGTTTCGGTTAGTTCGGCATCTTCCAGAGATATGGCAAAAAATACTTTGCGGCGGGTTTTAGATATGGCGGTATTGTACACAATGCGGTACAACCACGTCGAAAACTTAGCTTCAGCTTTAAAACCTGGTAAAGCCCGGTACGCTTTCACAAAAGCATCTTGGGCCACTTCTTCGGCATCCTGCGCATTGCCGGTAATTTTATAAGCAATCGCAGCAGCCAGACTTTTATACTTATCTACCAAAAAGGTAAACGCCGCCGTATTTCCGCGGAGCACTTGCTGAACGTAGTAGTTATCAGGCTGCTTTTCCATGTGTGCCGATTAGACGCCATTGCTTTAGAAGCGGTTACAAGTAAATTGTAGATTTTAAGTGAAAAGTATTCGGTAAAGGGCTAGCATTAATTTAAAAAAATCCGCAGTTTTTTAAAAGCGTCATTCAGGAGGAAACTATCTGGCAACGTAGCTAAATAGTTTCCTCCTGAATGACGGAATAATGTAGGTTTATTTATTTGCGCATATAGATTGTGGCTGAGTTTTTTAGGTTTTGGTTAGTTAAGGTACCCTTAGCGATAATTTAAAATTTACTCAGAATAAGTTGTAACCGCCTGTTACTTCACGGCGTCCAAGGGGCATAAAACTTAAATCTAAAAGTTATGCAAAACATGTTCGGCCCCGTGCTCATCGTTATTGTTGCCATTTTATTCTTCGGCACCATCTTCGGTATTTGTTATTTGTATTTTACTTCCCGCACCCGCGAACGATTGGCTTTGGTAGAACGAGGCTTGGACCCGAACTTTTTCCGGCCGCGCCGCACAGCCCTCAAGTACGGCATGGTTATTTTCTCGGTGGTTTTGGGTATGACTATCGGGGATTTCATACCTTGGCGATACGCGATTGGAGTGCCGCTGGGCGTAATGCTCGGAGGTTTAAGTTTGATTTTGTATTACTTTATTATTGACAAACGGCTAGGTAAGCAGGATGAAGCCTGAAATTTTTAAAACACATACCTTAAGCAGCTTTGATCATGTACTGTATTGTGTGTAGTTATTTTTTGGTTAAATAAAACTCTCCAAAATCAACCCATTTTCCATACTTTGTGGTATCCTGTGCATGTATGTAGTACTCAAAATTTAACTTAATTTTTGTTGTTAAACTATCATAGCTTACTGGACCGTAAGTTTTAAAATAAGTGTAATTATTTGAAATAGTAGTATCGCTAGTTCCAATTAGTTGACAATAGTCAAACTTCCAATTTCCCCCATAGTCTTTAAATCTTTCTTTAAAGTGACCTTTCACTAAAAAAGAAAAATGACCTTTATTTATTGGATCAAAGTCTTCTTTTAGCTTCCATTGATTTCCTTCAGACCAATTTTTAGCTTTCTGGAATTGATGTTCAACATCTGTAGAGTAAATATTATATTCTACCCAAGCACTTACAATTTCAAATTTTAAGCTATCATTTAATACAACTTCTTTGGGCGAGAATTCACTGATAAATATTCCTAATTCTTTAGATCTATTTATATTTTTAGCCACATCAATTCCTACAGGAACCTTCTCCATGTGAAAATCACAAGAAACAATGAGAAATGAGAAATGAGAAAACAAGAGGTAGTATGCAATTATACTTTTTTAAAAATATAGAGCTGTATTGATGACAAGGTATAGCTATAGTAATAAACACAAATTGCATTAACTAAAATCTAAATTAGGGAGCATATCAAAACCTTATATAATTTCACACAACTAGTGTCTGGATTTTACCTACCTACAATCTGGTCCATTACCCAGGCGGTGCGGGCGGCGGTAACGCCGGTGCTAGGGCATTCTCCTTGGCCGGTTAGTTGCTCCACGATGGTTTGAATGAACGGCTGCTGAATATGCGGCGGCGGCGGCAAATCAAATTCTTGTTTGCCCGCAGCCGTCTCCAGTAAAACCGGCACTTTATCGAAAGCCGCAAACGTAATTTTCCCTTGGCTGCCAAATAGCTCCATGCGGTCGGTGCGTTGGTTGTCGGCTACGGTAAAGCACCAGGTGCCGCTGCCTAACACGCCCGAAGCAAAACGGTATTGCGCTGTTACGATATCTTCGGCGGGGTACTGGTTCGCCTGATTGGCAGTTTGCCCTGAAGCCGAGGCAATGGGGCCTAAGATGTAATCCAGAATATCGAGTTGGTGCGGAGCCAGGTCAAAGAACAAACCGCCGCCGGCAATATCCGGCTGTACGCGCCAGGGCAGATTATCTTTTTCTAAATTATTTTGTAAAGGATGATACAATTGGATGTTTACGAACCGCACCTCGCCGATAGCCCCGGTATCTACCAGTTCTTTTACTTTTAAAAAAGAAGGCAAACGACGGCGGTAAAACGCCACAAATAAAGGCAGTTGCGCTTTTTCGCAGGCCGCGATCATTTCCTGGCATTCGGCGTAGGTGCGGGCCATGGGTTTTTCTACGTAAACAGGTTTGCCCGCGGCGGCTACCTGCAAGGTATAATCGTGGTGCGAACCGGGCGGCGTGGCAATGTAAACGGCATCTACTTCGGGGTCGTTAATGAGCGCGGTAGCATCGGCATACCACTTGGGTACGTTGTGCCGACGGGCATAATCTTCGGCTTTGGCAGCATCGCGGCGCATGACCGCTACCAGCTTTGAATTTGGTATTTTATTAAAAGCCGGACCGCTTTTTACTTCGGTTACGTCGCCGCAGCCAATTATTCCCCAACGGATGGTTTGCATAGTTTCTTAAGTATTGTGTTATGGCGTAAGTTGATTTTAATCAACAAATGTTTCCTTTATTACTTTTTTGCAGGCAACTACCTCTGCTGGGTTCAGACTTCCTAAAACTTTTATAATTCGGGTTTTATCAACTGTTCTGATCTATTACTACCCAGCCCGTTTGGTTATTATGGCTTACTTTAATGCGGGTTGGATAATGGCGGCTTTTGATAGTCATGGGGCAATTACTACAGTTCGTAGGTTATGATTGATTTCGTTAGGCGATACAACCGCACAAGGCCTAGTTTTTGGGATTTCGCTGCCGATAGTCGGATCTAAGTTTACCAACACTATATCGTACTGGTTTATTTCCATTCCTCAAAATCTTCTTCACCAAATACATCATCCATTAGAAATTGATCGTCGCCGTTTTCATACATCTTCTGAAAAGCTTTGTCCCAGCCTTTTCTGGGCTGCTCTACTGGTTTCAGAATAATTTGCCCTTCTTCCAAAATCAGTTCTACTTTATCTTTAATGTTATATCGGTCCAGGATAGACTTGGTTAAGCGAAGCCCTTTTGAATTTCCTATTTGAATGATTGCTACTTCCATTTCTGTTACGGTCGTAATCGAGCGTAAAATTTTGGTTAACAGTAAGTTTTATGCATATCCGTTTGTTCCGACTGCTATGCATTCGCCAGTTAAAAGATTTAAGCGTATTGTAAAATAACAATTTCCACCATCAAATACGTGAATAATTTCTTTCCTCCAATCCTTGTTAAAACTATCACAAAATCCATTAATCCAGATTTCCTTTTCTCTTTTTTCATTTAGATAAGGAACGTATTGGATCTTATAATTTTTTAAATCTCGAATTTGATACATTTTAGCGTATCTTCTGCTTTCTCCGCGTTTCTTAAAGCCTTCATTTACTTTAGTATTATAATCTTCGATAGTCTTTAATGAGATTTTCTTAGCCAAATTAAATTCTGCTTCGGACAGTTCTGTAGCTAACATTGCTTCAGGCAAAATTTTGTAAGTAGATATCAGGTCATGAATTATAGACTGGTCTTTTAAAATTACATAATCCGACTGTCCTTGGCAAACGGCGAAGTTTAAAAGTCCAATTATTAGAAGTATTAGTCTTTTCATTTTGGTTTATAGTATTAAAATAATAGAGACAACCAATCATTAAATCTTAAGATGGTATGTGCTAGTAGAAACATTACTCATCTTCCCATTCTTCTTCCTTTACATTTTTCAAAAACTGTTCTTCAATTTCTGCTTTATCGATTTCCTGCGGAGCAAAGGCCAGTACGTTTTGTTCGAATTTCTGACGGGCGTGTTGCTGGTATATCTGAAACATGGTCCAGAGCATTAACCGGCCTTCCGCATCTTCTTCGGCTATTTCGGCTTCCAGGGCATTCCACTGGTTGCTTAGTTTCTTCGAATAGAAGTAATCGCTGTTATCCGCTTCTTTCTTTAAATTTTTAAATTTTTTCTCGGGTTGAATAATGTATCCATCCGAAAAATCGATGGTATCGCCCCACAACGGCAGTACCCGGTCGTAGATTTCTTGAAATTGCATAAGCGTCAGGGTAAAAATTTAAAAAATGGTACATACTAAATCGGTGAGATCATGGCAGGTAAAAGAAATAATTAAAACCAAGTGCTTAAGCAGAACTAGTTTTAATGATGACTTCCTGCATTTTGCTAATTAATAAATGTTTGCTAGCCGAACAACTAATAACGAACAACGAACAACTATTTAATGCACCGCCGCAGCAACTTGTTTCCGGTCGAGCTGTTTTTCGCGGAAAAATACGGCGAATAGCACAAATACCACGGCCGCAATAGCGGCCGGAACCAGCCAGATTTCCTGCCAGTAATGTTCCGTGGGCGAGATGGTGTAGTTTTTGGCCACGTAACCCGATAATTTGGTGCCGATCCACATGCCAATGCCGTAGGTGGCCATGGTAATCATGCCCTGAGCCGAACTTTTTATTTTTTCGCCGGCTTTGTGGTCGGTGTAAATCTGGCCGGTTACAAAAAAGAAATCGAAGCAAACGCCGTGCAGGATAATGCCACCAAACAACATCCACATCTGGTCGGGGCCGCCGAAGCCAAACAGTAAAAACCGAATTACCCAGGTAAGCATACCAATTAAAATCATGTACTTCACCCCGAACCGCCGGAAGAAAAACGGAATAGCCAGTATAAAAAGCGCTTCGGAAATTTGCCCGAAAGTCATGTTGCGGGTAGCGTGTTCCATGCCCGATTCTACCAGAAACTGGTTGGTTTGGCTGTAATAAAACGAAAGCGGAATGCAAATTAAAATCGAGGCCAGGAAAAACACCAGGAAAGGCCGGTTTTTTAATAAAACAAAAGCTTCGGCGCCGATAATTTCGGAAGTACGCACCGTGGCATCTTTGGCTTTAGGCGGGGTGTTGGGTAAGAAAAGACTCAGAACCGCTAAAGCAACTGAGGCAATGGCGGCCATTTTAAAAGTAATACCTAAATCGGAGGGTGTAACGTGAAAAACCTGGTCGATGAGCCAACCCGTAGCGATCCAACCTACTGTGCCCCACACCCGCACGGCGGCGAACTGCTTGCCTGGTTCCCGCATCTGGTTAAACGAAATAGCGTTAGCCAGCGCCAGAGTAGGGGCGTACATCAGGGAATACAGCAAGATAAACCAATAAAAGATATCCGGGTCCTGGATGGTAGTGAGATAATACAAAACGGCAGCGCCCAACAAATGTAAAATTCCTAGCAAACGTTGCGCGGCAAAAAAGCGGTCGGCAATCATACCCACAAAAAATGGCGAAATAATGGTAGCAATGGACATAGCGCTGTACGCATCGCCGATAGCTACGCCGTCGGCTTGTAAAGCATTGGCCAGATACGTGCCCATGGTTACGTACCAGGCGCCCCAAATAAAAAATTGCAGAAACATCATGGCAGAAAGCTGCCCGCGCACCCATCCAGTCATAGGTTATTAAATTTATTTGAGAAACAACATACTAGTATTATCGGAGCAAAGCAAGAGCCACCGCCAAGTAAAATGTTTCGACAATTATTTATCCCGGGTAAGCGGAGTGAGATAAAATTTTTGCTTTGGCGCCGGGTAAATACTTCCGAAACTGATCTTGCCCGATCTGCCCTGATTTTGAATGAAAATCAGGGCGATTTTTAAAATATTTGTTGTTAGTGGTTACGGATAAACTACCCAAAAAAAGAAGAATGCCAGGGGTAGCCGCTTACCTGAAACTTAGGCGAAAAATTACTTTTTAAATTAAAACTTACTATCCAGTTATCGGTAATAACTCCGATATTTCGGTTTAATTTTTACTGAACCAACCAAACCTATGCATTACATCATCGGAGTTGATATGGGCACTACCAGCACAAAAGCCGTAGCTTTTAATTTACAAGGCCAAGTGCTGGCCGAAAAAGCCGCGGAGTATCCTTTATTAACGCCGCAACCTGCGTACAGCGAGCAAAACCCCGATGAAGTATTACTGGCCGTACGCGATACCGTTAAAGCGGTAGTATCTACAATGCGCACTACCGGTTTTACGGTGGCCGGCTTAGCGGGTATTAGCTTCAGCAGTGCCATGCATAGTTTAATAGCGGTAGATGAAGCGGGCAATCTGCTTACCAACAGCATTACCTGGGCCGATACGCGGAGTAATGCGCAGGCCGCGCAAATTAAAAACAGTGCGGCTGGTCATAATATTTACCGCCGCACCGGTACGCCTATTCACCCGATGTCGCCGTTGTGCAAACTGGTATGGCTGCAAGCCGAGCAGCCCGACTTAGTCAAGCAAACCTATAAATTTATTTCAATTAAAGAATACGTGTTTTTCCGGCTTTTCGGGCAGTACGTTATTGATTATTCGGTTGCTTCGGCTACCGGCTTATTTGATATTTTTACGTTGCAATGGTTTGCTCCGGCTTTGCAACTGGCTGGTATTACCGAGGCTCATTTATCAACCCCGGTACCGGGAACGCATATGGTGCAGGGATTACCATTGGAGGCGGCCAGCTACCTGGGCGTTGACCCGCAGGTGCCGTTTATTCTGGGCGGGGGCGATGGCTGTTTGGCTAACCTGGGCAGTGGCGCCATCCGGCCGGGCCATGCGGCTCTGACTATTGGCACCAGCGGAGCCATCCGGGTAATTTCCGCCGAACCCGCCACCGATTCGCAGGAACGCATTTTTAGTTATATTCTTACTCCGGAACATTATGTGCTGGGTGGGGCCGTAAGCAACGGGGCTATTTTGCTGCGCTGGTTCCGCGACCAGTTCGGCGCCTCCGAAACGCAGTTAGCCCACGATTTATCGGCGGATACGTACGAGTTGCTTTTGCAAAAAGCGGCTACCATACCGGCCGGATCGGATGGCTTGTTGTTTTTACCGTACCTGCTCGGCGAGCGGGCACCTATTTGGGATGCGGATGCTCGCGGCGTGTACTTTGGCTTAAATGTAACGCATACCCGGGCGCATATGCTGCGCGCTTTACTCGAAGGAGTTTTGTTTGGCCTGTACAGTGTGGCGAATGCTTTAATGCAGGTTACCGGCCCTATTGATGTCATTTACGCCAACGGTGGTTTTGCCAAAGGTGATTTCTGGGTGCAAATGCTGTCCGATATGTTTAATCAGGAAATCAGGGTAACCGAGAGTGTCGAAAGTTCGGCTCTGGGCGCCGCCATGATGGGCATGCTGGCGTTAAAAATAATCCCGGATTTTGAAGGGATAGAAAAGTTGGTACCAGTGGCCCGCACGTATCACCCAAAACCGGAGCATCACGCGACGTACCAGCAACTATACGAAATTTACGAAGGATTATACCCCAAGCTAAAACAAGATTTTGCGGCCATTACGGCCTTGCAGAAATAGAAAAATTTAAAAAACAGACCTCGGTAGTTGCATTCTGGTTGAAATAAATGGCTTTTTTCAGATCTAAAGATTCTCAGTTGGGGCATCTGCTTCGTACTTTGCCTCAGACCGGCACGCTTACCTGGATTGGTGTCCGGCCCGCCCGTTTGACGCCGCTGCAATCCCTGGACTCGGTAGAAGCAGTCACCGACCAGGGTTTAGCTGGCGATCATTTTAACGGTAAACCGGGGAGCAAACGGCAAATAACCCTTATTCAAGCGGAGCATATTGCAGCAGTGGCTTCTATGTTGCATTCACCCCAAATAGACCCAGGATTACTCCGGCGGAATCTGGTGGTACGGGGCATTAATTTGCTGGCCTTGAAAGATCAGCAATTCTGGGTAGGCGAAGTTTTACTGCAAACCACGGGTTTGTGCCATCCTTGTTCCCGCATGGAAACGAATTTGGGGCCGGGTGGCTACAATGCCATGCGCGGCCACGGTGGCTTAACTGCGCAGATTCTGCAAGGAGGGCATTTGCACGTAGGCGACGTGGTTAGAATTAATTTATAGCCAGATGCCTTTACTATTTAGATAGACTAATTGCGGCAATTTACAGCTGTTCTTTGGAGTCGGTTTCCGCCTCCAAGCGTTGGTGCTATTTAACTTGCTACTTTCAAGTTTTGCCTCCTGGCCGGCGGGCCTCGTTTGGATCTTCCGCCCTCGCTATCCTGCCTTTCCTGTGGGAACGTGCCGCGGCACGAGGCATTCCGCACCAGAGCAAGGAAAGGAAGAAGGAAGTAACAGCTTCATCTCCTCCCCTGTTTTTAGGGGAGGTGCCGCAGGCGGAGGGGTTAATTCAAGCCACAAAAAAGCGGCTTTGGTTAACTAAACCAAAGCCGCTTTTTTTTAATTTTTTAAAAATAACTAGGCCGAAGCGCCATCCGTTTTAATCCGGACCGGCACCTCTACGTTTTCCCATTTCATGGTAACCACGCCGGCATTTTTCCCTTTGGGAGTTACTTCAAATTTCAGGCGTTCGGTTAATGCCTTGCTGGCTATTGGTTTTACTTTCACGCGCAAAGCATCTTGCGCTTCGTCGTATTTAAAAGCACCCCACTGCTCGGCGGTTTTGTTAAAAATAACGGTCCATTCGGTTTGGTTCGGAATGGTGAACAATGCATAAGTTCCGGCTTTTAACGTTTGTCCTTCAATCATTACGTCTTTATCGAAGGTAATAGTAGTAGCTTCGTTGGCGCCGGTGCGCCATACTTTGCCGTAAGGCTCTTTCTCGCCGAGCATTTTGCGGCCTTTTACCGCCGGAGAACTGTAGTTAATGGTAACCTGGGCTGCTCCAATTTTACCCGAAGCCGTAGCGGGCGGACTTGGCCGTTGGGCTTTATCATCCTGGCCAAAGGCGAGGGTAGTAACCGCTAAAAATAAGCACAGCAACAGACTTGCTCTTAATTGTTTCATTATCATAGTTCTTGGTTAGTTAAAGTGAATGTATAAGGATACGCTAAAATGCATTAATTTGCCGACTTTATCAAGGTTAACGCTTATACTTTCCGGAAATTGCCAACTTTGATATTCGATATTTGATGTTCGTTGTTCGTTGTTCGAGAATCCCGTTTAATAATTTGTTCTTTAAAATGTTCTAACATTTAAAAAACCGAAAGTTGTATGTGCGGACATTACCAACGGCACTGTTCCAGGGGCATATTCGCACGGCCACTTTGGCGTAAGCCCTGGTATTAATTAAATATCGAACCTTGAACAGCCAACCTCGAAAACTACTCGTTAACGAGTTATTGAGAACGTTATCGTAAACGCTGGTTATATTCCCGAGTTTTTATGTAATTTTAACACTAAATAAATTCAGAGGCTCCGTGAAAGGAATATACACTACTATTTTGCTGATGCTGTCTAACGTATTTATGACGTTTGCCTGGTACGGGCACCTACAATTTAAAAAAATAAGCTGGCTGCAGCAGGTAGGCTTAGTAGGCGTAATACTTATTAGTTGGGGCTTGGCGCTTTTTGAATATATTTTTCAGGTACCGGCCAACAAAATTGGATTCGAAGAAAACGGCGGGCCTTTTTCCATGTTCGAACTCAAAATTATTCAGGAAGTGATTTCGCTGGTAGTTTTTACTTTAATCACCGTTTTTATTTTCCGGACCGATAAGCTGGCCTGGAACCATATCATTGGGTTTTTATTGATGGTGCTGGCTGTTTATTTTATTTTTAAAAAATGGTAGGCTAAACACCAGTAGTTTCCGTTTCATCGTTAAAATTTAAAAATTACTGTCTTGTAATGGAAATTGAATCGCAGATAACGTACCAGGAGCGCATCCAGGAACATCAAAATAAGATTAAACAGGTTTTTGCCGAGGTAGGTAAAGTAGTGGTGGGCCAGCAATACATGGTAAACCGCCTGTTAATTGGCTTATTTACCGGCGGCCATATTTTACTCGAAGGCGTGCCAGGGTTGGCTAAAACGTTAACCATTAATACCTTAAGCCGGGTATTGCACTTAAATTTCCAACGCATCCAATTTACGCCCGATTTACTGCCTTCTGATTTAATCGGCACGATGATTTATAATCAGAATTCGTCGGCGTTCGAGGTAAAAAAAGGCCCTATTTTCGCGAATTTAATTCTGGCTGATGAGGTAAACCGGTCGCCGGCCAAAGTGCAATCGGCGCTGCTGGAAGCGATGCAGGAAAAACAGGTAACTATTGGCGAGCATACCTTTAAACTGGATCTGCCTTTTCTGGTACTGGCTACGCAAAACCCCGTGGAGCACGAAGGTACTTACCCCTTGCCCGAAGCGCAGGTAGACCGTTTTATGATGAAGGTTTACGTGAATTATTTAAAAAAATCGGATGAGTTAGAAGTCATGCGCCGCATGGCTAATATGTCGTTTGCCGGGGCGGTAAATACTATTTTAACCAAAGAAGATATTTTTGCTATTCGCAACGAGATAAACCAGGTGCAAATTTCCGAAGTGCTCGAAAAGTACATCATCGAACTGGTATTTGCCACCCGCCGACCGGCGGAGTACGATTTAAATGAATTTGCCGATTACATTCAGTTTGGGGTGTCGCCGCGGGCCAGCATTGCTTTAAACCTGGCTGCCAAAGCCATGGCATTTTTCGACGAACGCGATTACGTATTACCTGAAGATATTAAAGAAGTAGCCTCCGATGTGCTTAACCACCGTATAATTTTAAATTACGAGGCCGAAGCCGACGATATTAAAACCAAAGATTTCATCGAAGCCATTCTGCGCAAAGTACCAATCAGCTAGATTAGTTTAATAATCGGAGAGTTGCTAATGCCATCTTGGTCTCACGAACGTTATCTACAACATACCCGGCAAAATAAGCATTTGGGATGGTTTCTAGAAGAAAAAACTTTTTTTAGAGGGCTTGATTCTACCTTACAAAGAGCTATTTCCCTCGATAAATTTTATCAGCTTATTTCAGAATAAGGCAAGAATAGCTAATTAAAAGCCGCCTGATACTTTTAAGCATCAGGCGGCTTTTAATTTCTGAAAAATTTTAAAAAAAATCACTTGGTTAAGAGTAGTTTTTGGGTGTATTGGTGGGTAGGAGTTTGTAACTGCAACAAGTACATGCCGGCTGGTTGCTTACCCGCTTGCCATTCCAGCTCGTAGGGCTGATTGGCTTGTGCTTCCTCTTGCCCTAAGGTGGTGATGGCGCGCCCTTGGCTATCGAGTACCCGCACGGTAACGGCCTGCGTTTCGGCTAAGGTAAAGCGAACGGTTACTTGCTCCCGGAAGGGATTGGGATAAGCCTGCCAGGTAGCGGGTGGCGCAACCGCAACCGGCTCTGAGGTGGCCGTACGGGCAACGGTCCTGGCACCCGCTTGCTCACGGCCCTTTATTAACCAGTAATCTGGACCACCTTGCCGCGGCTGGCTCCGATCGCCACTCCCCCCGAACTCGAGCGGCCGGCTAACAAAAAGCTCCCATCATTATTAAGTACCATGGCCCGGAGTTCCTCGTCTGCGCTGCCCCCGTAGCGCCTGTCCCAGATCACATAAGGACGGTTCATTTTCACTACCCAGTAATCACTGCCGCCCTGGCTCGGCTGGGTTTTATCTAAATGAGCTCCGGAGCTAGAAGAGCCCGCCAGTAAATAGTTTCCATCCCGGGTGACCTGCACGGCGCGCAGTTCTTCCTGCTGGCTACTGCCGAATAGCCTGTCCCATACTTTGGTGCCGCTGTTCGTTATTTCTATAAACCAATAATCCGTAAAGCCTCTACTGCGGTAGGTGAGATCGCCCCCGGACTGGGAAGCCGTCGTACCCGCCAGGTACAGGTTACCGGTAGGCGTAGTCCCCAGCACCGTCAGCTTATCTTCCCGGGAACCGCCAAAACGCCGGTCCCACCCTTTCTCCCCGTTTCCATCCAGGCGGACCACCCAGAAATCACTCCCTCCCCGGCTCCCTTGCGTGCGGTCCCCTCCCGAGCTGGAGAAAGAACTGCCGCCCAGCAGCAGATGGCCATCCGGAGCTAAGGCTACGTCTGCGAGTACGTCATCTTGGCTGCCCCCGTAACGCCGATCCCAGACTTTCTGCCCAGCCGGGTTGATCTGGAGAACCCAGTAATCCTGCCCACCCCGGCTATCCTGGCTCTTGTCGCCGCTCTGGGGCGAGTTGCTGCTGCCGGCTAAGAGGTAGTGCCCCGAGGCCAGCGGGATCACTTTCTGGAGTTCATCTTCCCCGTGCCCCCGTAGCGTTGGTCCCATTCTTTCTGCCCCCACTTATCGGTTTTCACGATCCAGTAATCCCGGTCGCCTCTACTGGCCTGGCTTTTATCTCCACTCTGCTGGGAGTAAGAAGAACCGGCCAAAAGGTACCCGCCATCCGGGGTCTGGAGCACCTGGTTCAAGTAATCATCCGAGTAACCGCCGTAGCGTTTATCCCATTCTTTTTGCCCCTTCTTATCGGATTTAACGATCCAGTAGTCGTTCTTGCCCTGGCTGGGTTGGCTTTTATCCCCCGTCGCGCCCGAGTTGGTGTACCCCCCGCTCAAGTAACCCCCATCCGCCGTTTGGATCAGCGAGCTCAAGTTATCCGTGCCGTAACCCCCGTAACGCATGTCCCAGGTAGTAGTAACCAGCGGTGTTTTATCTTGGAGCTTAATCACCCAGTAATCTTGTAATCCTTTACGGGCTTCACTTTTATCGCCGCCGATATCCGAATACGAAGTTCCCCCTAACAGGTAATCCCCTTTCGCATCAACAATAATAGTAGAAAGAAGGTCGGGTAGGTAACTGCCCGCTGTTTTATCCCACTCTTTTTTTCCTTGCCCATCTACTTTTACTACCCAATAATCGCGATACCCCCGTAAAGGCTCACTTTTTTCGTACATATTAAAAGCATTATTAGAAGAAGTGGACGTACCTCCCAGTAAATAGCCGCCATCCGGAGTGGAAATCAGATCAGCTAGTTCATCGGCTTGTGCTCCTCCTAAAGTTTGATCCCACTCCTTAGTACCATTAGAATCAATTTTTAAAATCCAGTAATCCGATTGTCCGGCTGTTCCTCTGGGATTATCCGTTTTATCGCCAGTTGCAGTAGAATTAGAGGTGCCGCCCAGGAGGTAGCCACCATCCGGAGCAGCCACTAGCGCTTCCAATTGATCGGAGGAAGCGCCGCCGTAGCTTTTATCCCACACTAGATCGCCGTTGGTATCTAGTTTAAGTACCCGATAATTATAATTAGTCTTAATGTAAGAACCACCACCTAGTAAATAGTTTCCATCTGAGGTAAGAAGTAAAGCTTTCAGGTTAGGACTAAAAGAATTGGTAGCGCTAAGAAAGCTTTTTTTCCAGGTTAGTTTCCCGGTAGCATCAATCTTGGTTACCGAAAAATTATTATCACCCAGTAAATAACCACCGTCTGGGGCAGCGATCAGGGAGGTAAGAAAATCAGCATTAGTAGTACCTAATGTTTTATCCCAAACCTTGTTGCCGGCGGCATCTATTTTTACCAGCCAGTAGTCGTAATCGCCATTCGCTAGGGCCGGCTCACTCTTATCCCCACTCTTGCCTGACTGCGAAATACCCCCTAATAAGTAACCTCCATCCCGGGTCGCGATCAGGGAAGTTAGAATCTCTTCCTGATCACCTCCAAACGTTTTATCCCAAAGCTTTTTGCCATTAGCATCGATTTTTATTATCCAGTAATCTTTGATAGCATTCTTCCCATAACAACCATCGGTAAGCACTCCCCGGTAAGTAGTACTTTTGTCGTTTCCTTGCCGGGAATCAGAGGTGCCCCCAAGAGGTAACCCCCATCGGGAGTACGCACCATGGCCCGTAAAGTGGACGCGCCGTACAGATCTTGGTATTCCTCCACGCAGGGCGAATCCGGATTTTCATCGGTTACTACCCCGCCGTAAGTTTTATTCCAAACCTGGCTTACCGGGGAATTGTACACCAGAAAGCGTTGGCTAACGGCTGCCGGACCATACGTAGCATCGCCTGCCTGGAACGCTTTAATAGTAACCATTCGGGTACCCGTTAGGGTAAGTTGGTTGTTTTTTATTGTGGCGGGGCCCGATACTACGCTAAAACTTACGGGTAAGCCCGAGGTGGAAGTAGCTTTTAGGGTAATGGGAGAATCTCGAACATTCTGATTAACCAAGGGTTAAAAGTTATAATTTGTTCTTTGCGATTGCCGATAGCGTTATCTAGTTTTACTACCCAGATATCGCCATAAAATCTGCCCCCTTTTAAGGCTCCGGATTTATCGAGGCTAGCGCCGGACATAGAAGTGCCCCCTACCACAAAGCTGCCGTCGCTGGTTGGTAGAACCGAAGTTAACCGGTCCGTATCGGTACCGCCTAAGGTTTTATCCCATTGTTTGCTGCCGTCTGCTTTCAGTTTCACTACCCAATAATCCTCTACCCGGGGTATTCACTCTGAATCGTCGGCTCCAGGTTAGGTGCGGTTTTATCTCCGGAAACGTCGGAGTCCGAAGTACCCCGAGAATATAGCCGCTATCCTGAGTTAATTGCAGAGAAGATACGTATTCTCTCCCATTCCCGCCAATGGTATTATCCCATTCTTTGGTGCCATTAGCTTTTAACTTCACTACCCATATATCATAGGTATCCGGCTTTCCTAAATTGGCTTCCGACTTGTTACCACTGATGCCGGAACTAGAAGAACCCGCTAGCAGGTAGCCCCCATCGTTTGTCTGTTGAACGACACCTATTCCATCATCCAGGTTACCGCCAATGGTTTTATCCCAAAGTTTGCTGCCATCGGCTTTTAACTTTACTAGCCAGAAATCAGAAAACCCTTTGCTGGCCTGTGATTTATCCCCGGAAATACCGGAATTAGAGCTTCCTCCAATTAAATACCCGCCGTCTGGAGTTACCTGCAAGTCGGCTATATGATCGGGGCCACTGCCGCCAATGGTTTTATCCCAAAGCTTGTGGCCCATGGCATTTAACTTGATCAACCAGATATCCGTTGATCCTTTACTGGCTTGCGTTTTATCCCCCGAAATACCTAATTCCGTATTTGCTCCCAGCAGATAGCCACCATCTGGGGTTTGCACTAAATTAGCAAAAAAGTAGTCGTATCCCGTGGTGCCTAATGTTTTATCCCATTCCTGGGTACCATTGGCACTTATTTTTACAATCCAGAAATCAGGAGGATATTTTCCATCAGTATTTGCTGATGCTTTAGGATCGCCCGTTTTATCGCCGCTCTTTCCGGACTCAGAAGTACCCCCGAGAATATAGCCGCCATCCTGGGTTTGTAGCACTGTCATTAAAAAATCACGTCCTTTCCCGCCATAAGATTTGTCCCAGGCTTTACTGCCATCGGCATTTAATTTAACTACCCAATAATCATAATCACCTTTGGAAGTACTGGTTTTATCCCCGGTTTTACCAGATTCGGAAAAGCCGCCCAAGATATAGCCGCCATCACGGGTTGGCTGTATGGTTGCTAATTCCTCATCATCTGCCCCGCCAATGGTTTTATCCCAAATAATATTCTGAGCGGTAGCCAGGTTGTTGAAACCAAAAATTAACAGGAAAATAAGAGCACTAGAAAGCCAGTACAGGTTGTTTATAAACGAATAAAGTAGATAATGAATGATAGGAGTAAATTTGTTTTGCATGAACTAGTTAGTTGTAGAAGCAGAATTTTATAGATAATATAAAGTACAGACTTTAGCCAGCAGGAAACTGGATGTAATGGTTGCCGTTTAAATTAGCTGAAGGTAGGGCTTCTGAAATCTTCGTACAATACCTAATCTTAGGTATTTATTTCTATATTTTGTTATTTAATAGTTATTATGATAGAAATAATTGCACTTAATGGATAATAGTGTGTACTATACGGCGTGTTGAACTGACGTATAGCATTTTTTAATACCTGTCCTGTTCCAGTAGCCATTCATTCTGGTCCTGATAAGTACACTTCTGTTAAACAGCGGCCAGCCCGCTCTAATTGCGGCCTAACTATAATGCTGGTAGCTAATGACTGTACCGAGTTATCGGCCAAATTTCGCAAGTTCCTTTATCGTAAGGATAAAATACAACGCCTGTTCCGGACGAGGCGGAAACAGATTAACCTAAAAGGCCAGTTTGGCTTTTGCTTGCTTAACCGGGATAGGGGTAGTAGTTTGAAATTTTTTAAGTGAGTAAAAGATAGTTAATTTTTAAAAAATAGGGTAAC
Source organism: Adhaeribacter pallidiroseus (assembly GCF_003340495.1). Taxonomy (NCBI): domain Bacteria; kingdom Pseudomonadati; phylum Bacteroidota; class Cytophagia; order Cytophagales; family Hymenobacteraceae; genus Adhaeribacter; species Adhaeribacter pallidiroseus. The sequence continues at coordinate 4,778,111 of NZ_QASA01000001.1, read as the reverse complement.
ATCTCTTTTTCTTCTTTTTTAAATTCCGGAGTACTTCGGGTTAGTAGTTGTTAGAATTTAATAGTTAAATAAAATTAATATGGCATTGCGGGTTTACTTTTTTAAGTATTAATCGTAATATTGCGATGGTTATTAAATATTTTATGGGAGCTACAAAAGCACAACACTTTACCGAAGCGCAAAATCAATTGGCTAATTACGCCAAAGCTTTGGCCCATCCGGCCAGAATAGCTATTCTGCAGTATTTATTAAAACAGCAGACTTGTATTTGCAGCAATTTAGTAGAAGAATTACCCTTGGCCCAAGCTACCATATCGCAGCACCTGAAAGAACTAAAAGCTGTAGGTTTAATTAAAGGCAACGTGGAGGGTACCAGTGTGTGTTATTGCATTGATCATGAAAAGTGGGAAGAAGTAAGAGCTACTTTCTTGCTTTTGTTTACGGGCAAAGTAGCGCACACAAATAATTGTTGTTAAAAAAATTTAGAGTAATTAATCGTAAAATACCGATGTTATGAACCAGACAAATCATGTAACCTGGCAAAATTTTAAAAATACCTTACTGCAACATCCGGATTTGCACCTGCAGTTTCAGTATACCGCCGAAAACTTAGTGGATGCCTCTTACCATATTACCGAAATTAAACAAGCTCCCATTGTTTCGGTGGATTGTGGCGGCGTTATGAATTCCTGGACCGAAATTATCGTGCAACTCTGGGAACCGGAACTGAATACTGGTAAAGAGGCCATGCTTGTAAGTAAAGCATGGTCGATTATTGCGGTTGTGGAAAAAGTATTGCCTTTAAATCCGTTGGGCATTGTTAAAATTGAGTTTGGCAATTCGCAATTCGATACCCGCCAAATGGACCCCGGTGCGTTTCTGGTTTCGGAAAATAATTTAATTGTAAACCTGAGTCCAGACCTGGTGCAATGTAAAGCCATGGAACGCGGCGGAAGTTGCGGAACCAGCCATAAAGGAGAGGAGTGCTGCGCTTCTGTTGCCGAAGTAAAGCCACAGAAAATAAAAATGCCATTAATTAATATGGATGCTAACAGTTGTGCCCTTGGTTCAGGTTGCTGCTAAGGACTTGATTTTTTAAAATAAATTGAAACCAAAAGTGTACTTCTATGAAAAGCATACTGGTACTTTGCACCGGCAATTCTTGTCGCAGCCAAATTGCAGAAGGGTATTTGCGGCATTTTGCCCCGGGCGAGGCCACGATCTACAGTGCGGGTATTCAAACTCACGGCGTTAATCCGCGAGCTATTGCCACCATGGCCGAAGATGGCCTTGATATTTCCCAGCAAACCTCTAATCACATCGATGAATACCGGGAAATTTCTTTTGATTACGTAATTACAGTGTGCGACCATGCGCAGGAGAATTGCCCTTATTTCCCAGCAAATGCTACCCGGCTGCATCAGAATTTTCCGGACCCTGCTCAAGCAACCGGAACCGAAGAAGAAGTAAACGCTGCCTTTAGAAAAGTGCGGGAGCAGATTAAAGCTTATTGTGAGCAGTTTGTAGTAAAAAATTTAAAAAAAAGAGACTACTGAAAGCTCCCGGAAACTTCGGGGAGAGCCTAAATAGTGGAATGGAAGTTCTTATGAGGTAACAAGAACTTTTTATTTTGGGTTTTAAAAACTCCTAATCTATGCCTACAGTAGCGCTGCGTCTTTCTAAAAGGATGGTATCCCGCCAGGTATCGTCCATTTTACCAATTCGCTCCCGCCGGCCCACCACACTAAACCCAGCTTTTTCGTGAATCCGGATACTGGCCGTATTTTCTGGAAAGATGCTGGCTTGTAAAGTCCAGAAGCCGGTCAATTCACTGGCCGTTACCAAGTGCTTCAGCAAATTTTCGCCGATGCGCTGACCCCGGTTATTTTGTTTAATGTATACGCTTACCTCCGCTACGCCCCCGTACACGCAACGCGAAGAAATTGGCGAAAGCGCTGCCCAACCTACTACTTCCTCGTCTAATTTAGCCACAAAGCGGCAATCCGGCACGTGGCTTTTATCCCATTCCGGCCAGGTAGGTACTTCTTTTTGAAAAGTAGCATTACCGGTTGCCATTCCTTCGCGGTAAATAGTGGCTACTGCCGGCCAATCTTGTTCCCGCATGGGGGTAATTAAAGTACTCATGTACGTAATGCTTAAAGGTGCAAGAATGCTCTAAATTTAAAAAAATGATTTAAATCAGCAGATCTTTCTTGTATTTACATATGTACAGGCTACTTAAGCAATCCTTTTGATTTAAAAAGATAAAGTAATTCAATGCTTACCAATTTTTGTTTTGTAAAACGCCTGCGATTAGTACACCATATTTACAAACAAAAAAGCCTGCCGAATTCGGCAGGCTTTAGGCCGCTAAAGCAGGAGACTAAGCTGCTTTAGCAATAGATGGTAACATCATATTCTCACCCATTCCGATGCACCACCATATCTTTAGTTATTAATAGTCGGTGTTTTGGGGGTTAAAGTTAGCCCAGCCGGCCGTCCAGTCGGTGGTACCGTCAAATGCACCCCGGTAAGTAACTGCGTCAAATCCGGTTAAGCCGGTAAAGCTAGCGCCGGTTAATAATGGCGAACCAGCAGCCGGTTGAAAGTTAGGAGTTGTTAAGCCATAGGGGTCACCCGCCATCATTAAATCGGCGTTAGCAGTTACAATAGAATTACCAAACCCGGCGGTATTAAACCAGGTGTTAATATCCCAAGTGCTGCCACTCTTAACTGCCAGAGGTGTAGTAGCCGCCGCAATAATCGTGTTTTTAATCTGTAAGGCATTAGCCGTAGCATTTGCTTCTGATTTGGCATCATCAATTAACAGGCCGGTAGGATAACCCGCAACCACACTGTTTAATAAAGACATCGCGGAGTTTCTGCGGATATGAACACCCGTCTTAAAGTTAGGATCAATGGACATGCCGGTTGTTTTGTAAGGGCCAAACAAGCTCACATTAGAAAACATAACCGAGGTTTTAGGCGTAGCATCTGTACCCGTTGGGTCGTTATCTGATTCAAAACCATTGGAACCAGATTGGTCTGCATTTAACGGATCACGGGAGGCTACGGCATACTGTATTTTACCACTGTAGCCGAAATCCGAATCAAAATCATCATCTAACGTGCGGTATGCAATTAAATGTTTGGCATTTACGGTACCTCCAAACCATTCAAAAGCATCATCACCGGAATAAGAAACCTGCACATAATCAATTTCGGTACCAGCACCAACACCTCCCATAGTTAAACCGTTAATTTCCTGGTTGGGTAATAAAGCAATACCACCAAATTCAATGCGCACGTATTTTAATTTTCCGGAGTTATCGTTAGGCTCGGTACCGCCAAATTTTACTTTGTAACCTCCTTCAAATTCAGCCTCGCCACCTGCTTGGTTTATAGGAGCTTTACCCGCAATTACAATACCACCCCAGTTACTAGGACCACGCGATCCTTTTGCCGCATTAGAAGTAAAAACAATAGGTTGCGCCGCGGTGCCTTCCGCCATAATCTTACCGCCTCTTTCAATAATAAGCGTTCCTTTCGAAGCAAAATCACCTTTAATAATAGTGCCGGCCGGAATAGTTAAAGTAGCGCCATCCCCAATCTTAACAAACCCTTTTAACAAGTACTTCTTAGAAGCTTCTAAAGTGATAGTGCCCGTTTTTAAATCACCGGTGATCTCGTTTAAATTAGTGGTGGCATTAGCCGTAATAGCAAAAGCAGTTGGATCTACTGGATTCGGGTCTGTTCCGCCGTCATTGTCATTGTCGTTATCATCGCAGGCCGTAAATGCCAGCAAGAGGGCAAGGAAGAACCACGTAATTTTTTGCAAGTTTTTCATAAAAAATTTTAAATAATCTGGTTGGTTTTAATTTTTAAAATGGTGTGATAATTAGCGGAGATTAAATAAGAAGCCAACCGTAAAATAGCTGCCTCGTTTGTAGCTTAAAATATTGTCGTCGCCTTTAGAATTATTGGTTAATTCATCGTCTTCGTTGGTGTCCTGGCGTAAGCGGTAGGTATTGTTTAACAGATCTTGAACTCCCAGGCGCAAATCCACAAAATTGGTTAAGCGTTTGGTTATTGTTACATCCAGTACGTTACGCGGCATTTCGTAAATGTTGGGAGTACCAATGGTTCCGACCGCAAACACGCGTTTACCAATTACATTATAAAGCACGTTGGCTTGTATACCCCGGTCTTCGTTGTTGTAGTAAACGCCGGCGTTAATTGCGTAAGGCGATTGCCCCATCATGGGCCGCGATTGATCCTGGCCAATGGCGCGGGTACCTAGTTCCACGCGGCTGTAAATAAAAGAGGCGTTTAAAAGAACCGAGATGTTATCCAGGAAAGAAGAACTGGTTAAACCGCGCAAAGTCTTACGCGCTTCTACTTCGGCCCCGGCGCTTGTAGAATTATCGGCATTATCAAAAGTAAAATTACGGGTACCTCCGGAGCCAGCTCCTGGTGAAAAATAAGATTCAATAGGGTTCGTAAATCTTTTGTAAAATATGCCGAAAGAAACTGTTTCGCCAGCTTCCGGATACACTTCGTACCGGGCATCGAAGTTATCGATGGAAGGCGTTTTTAGATTTGGGTTGCCAGAAACTACGTTATTAAAGTTAAAATCATAATACGCAAAAGGCGCTAATTCCCGGAATTCGGGCCGGTTTAAAGTGCGGTAATAAGCTAACCGTACCAGCGATTTTTTAGAGAAGTTGTAAGCTATGTTAGCCGATGGTAATACTCTTAAAATATTGTTATCTACGGTTACTTTATTGCCCAGTTGAGAAGCACTGTTTAGTTGCTGATTATTTTGTTCTACCCGTGCTCCGCCGGAAAAGATGAATTTTTGGTAGGGAATAGTAGTGCCCACGTATCCCGCCAATAGTAAGTTAGAGGCAGCATACCGGTCGCTGGGGTTAGTGCCTTCGCGTAAAACCAAACCCGTTACGGCATTAATATTTTGAGGAGCAAAAATTTCTTCTATTGGTAAATGAGAAATACTTTCGTTGAAGTTGCCTTGTTGGGCTTTGCTGTAGGCCATCCAGCGGGCCGCGAAATCGCGGTCTTTCTGCTCGGCATAAAAACCGGCCCTGATAACGGGTAAATTTTCAGCAGTAGAGTCGTTGCCTAAAGAAAGCTTTTGTTCCCAATCAGCACTGGCCATGTACAGGTTCTCATTGGCTTCTGAGTAAAAACGGCTGGCATCGGTATTACTAGCATCGGGCGGTAAAGTAACAGTATACGAGCGGTCCGAAGGAGAATTTATCGGTCTTCTTTCGTTAGCTCTTCTAAAATCCGGTTCCTGGCGGTTGGTATTGGCGTAACCGGCCGCCCAGGTTAACTTTGATTTTTCGTTGCTAAAGCTATGTTCGCCGTGAAACTGCCCCATGTAAATGCGGCGACTTTCGTAGCGGTAACCATAACCGCGCAGATCATTGCCACTTTCAAATTCCTGACCGGTACGTAACGTATTTTGCGAAGAGCCTATCTGGTTAAATAAATTCCGGAATTCAATTTTATGGTTTCCTTTAATTATAGCCGACCAATTGTGCAATACCCCCACGCGAACATTGTTGGTATAGGTGTCGTCTTCGTACTGATAAATCTGCCCGGCTGATTGAGAAACCGGGTCATAGGTATTAAAGTTAAACCGGGAAGCGCGATAGTGCTGATACGCGTTGGTATAATTTACCGAAGTAACATTGCCTAATTTTATATTATCGCCTACCCCAAACATCTTCGTAAAGTTTACGGAGAGTCTTTGATCCGGCATAGCGGTAGATTCTGAATTGGACCAGTTGTTAGGTACCGCTTTAGAAGCGCTTTCTAACTCCGCTGAATTGGTGAGATTCCGCACATTCGCTGGAAAATTATTGGGTAACTCCCGGGTGCCATCATCGTAACCTAACCAGTCTTTGCTGCCTCGTTCTTGAGAATGAAATTTGTTAAAGGTGGTGCCCGGGCGGAAAGAAGAAGAATAAGCAACCGAGAAGGTATTATTAATAGGAGCTTTGGTGTAAATCTTAATCACACCGCCGGCAAATTCGCCGGGTAATTCCGGAGCAGCTGATTTATAAATTAATAAGCGATCCAGCATGCCGCTGGGAATTAAATCGAAAGAAAAAGCTTTTACATCATTTTCGGTACTTGGGGTAAGCGCATCATTTAGCATAACCGCATTGTAGCGTTCGCTAAGGCCGCGCACCATTACAAAGCGGTTTTCCATTACGGTAACGCCAGGTATCCGCTTGATAACTTCCGACACATCGCGGTCTTGGGTTTTTACCACTTGCTCTGCCGATACGCCACTTACCACTTGCAAAGCTTCTTTAATTTCGGTTATAACCGCTATTTCTGTGTTTCTTTGGCGGGCTGCCGTAACTACTACCTCGGCTAATTGCCCTATATCCGGATCAAGAGAGGTATTAATTAAGGTCGTTTTATCCGCCTGAACGGATATTCCTTCAATTGTCTTGGTTTTGTAAGAAATAAAGGAAATAGATAAGTTATGCGTTCCGGTTGGCACTTTAGGGATAATAAAGTTGCCTTCCACATCTGTTACAGCTCCATTAGATGATCCGGTAACTGCAACGCTGGCACCAATAACGGCTTCTTGGGTTTTAGAATCTTTAATGGTGCCTTTAATTATTCCGTTTTGGGCAAACGCAAAAAGGCTGGTACTCAACAAAGTGAGTAGGAATAGAATTTTCTTCATAAACTTGAATGGGTAGATAGTGCGTATTAGTCTCGGCTGCAAAAGTACTCTGCCCAGTTTATGCTAAAATTATCGCGATGTTATGTTATTGTTATCTTAAAAGCTGTTTTGTTACCTAATTGTTAAGTTGCTATATAGCTGTCTTATGAATAACTGGTAAGCTGTACAAAATTTAAAAAATAACTTAAACCAGTATTTAAAGCATAATACTAGGTTAGTGCTGGTAATATTCCGGATTTTATTATCATTCCAGCTTTTTCTATTGTAAATTTGCCCGAAAATATTATAAGTTGTTTAAAGAGGTAGCCTACTTAGTACAAAAAGACTTTTTGCTGGAACTCCGGCAGAAATATGCCTTTAATGGCATGTTGTTGTACGTGGGCAGTACGGTTTTTGTGTGTTATCTGAGTTTCCGGTTGCGGTTCGCGAATTTAGAAGTGCCCGTTTGGAATGCCTTATTCTGGATTATCTTATTGTTTACCTCGGTAAACGCCATTGCCAAAAGCTTTATTCAGGAAAACCGAGGCCGCTTGCTGTATTATTATTCCTTGGTAAGTCCGCAAGGGATTATCCTGGCGAAGATCGTGTATAACACGGTACTTATGCTGGTGCTGGCACTTATTTGTTACGTTTTTTATGCGGTAGTGCTGGGTAACCCGGTGCAGGACGATGCACTTTTTCTACTGACCATTTTATTAGGGGCTTTAGGCTTTTCTACTTCCTTAACCATGATTTCGAGTATTGCGGCCAAAGCTGCTAACAGCAGTACCTTAATGGCCGTGTTAAGCTTTCCGGTTATTATTCCCATGCTGCTCATGCTCATGAAACTATCAAAAAACGCGATTGATGGTTTAGACCGCTCGGTAAGCTTGGATGAATTGTTAACCTTACTGGCGATAAATCTGATTGTCGTGAGTGTGTCGTATATTTTATTCCCGTACTTATGGCGCAGTTAAGTATTTAGGCATTCGGGCTATCCAAACAGGTGCAAAATTTAAAAAAATAGAGTACGGAAGTATCAAAATAAATTATTTTAAAATTTAATAAAATACCCCGCTATTTTGTTACATTATTAGGAATAAAAACTTTGGTTTATATATAAATACCATGAAATTAACTTGGTGGAAAGTCTTAACGGTAGTGCTGTTGTTGTACACAATAGTCGCCGGTTTATTAAACAAGGTGCCGCATCTGGCCATTCTTAACGAAACCATTCGGAATATTTACTTTCACGTGCCCATGTGGTTCGGGATGATCATTATTTTAACGGTTTCGGTTATCTACTCCATTAAGTACCTGCGCAAGCCTTCCGTGGAAAACGATATTATTGCGGAATCGGCCGCTAAAGTAGGCGTTTTATTAGGGGTGTTGGGTATTATCACCGGCATGGAGTGGGCGCGTTTTACCTGGGGTGAGTACTGGAGCAACGATCCCAAGCAAAATGCTTCGGCTATTGGTTTGCTGATTTACTTTGCCTATTTAGTGTTGCGCAGTTCTTTTGCCGAGCAGCAGCAACGCGCGCGTATTAGTGCGGTTTACAATATATTTGCTTTTGCGGCGCTTATTCCCTTGCTGTTTATTTTGCCTCGTTTAACCGATTCGCTGCACCCGGGCAACGGCGGTAATCCGGGTTTTAGCTCTTATGATTTAGACAATAACATGCGCATGGTTTTCTACCCCGCCGTAATCGCCTGGACTTTACTGGGCGTATGGATGGTAAACGTAAAATCGCGTCTGGAACTTCTTCAATACAAATTACATGAACAACATGCTTAAGTACTTATTTATATTTTTTATGCTGATTTCGGTAGTACCCATGCCCAACACCATGGCCCAGGCTACTGACCAGACTACAGTGCAAGCCACCAGCGATGCGGGCAGTGCCTCCGATGTAGAAATGGCCGATACCTTACGCCGGGATGGTAAAATTTATGTGGTAGTAGCGGTAATCGTTACTGTTTTAGCCGGATTAATTTTGTACTTAATTCGGCTGGACCGCAAAGTAAGCAAGCTGGAACAACAACTGAAAAGCTGATATAAATCAGGCGTCTACTGGAATCTTATAATAGTAATTACGTGTTAAAAAGAGAATCCTGCTTTCTCGAATCTAAAATAAACAAATGAAAAGATCGCATATTGTTGCCATTGGTATTATTGCTTCGGCTATCGGTATTATTATTTCTTCGGCGGGTGATGCCAGTATGTACGTGTCGTTTAAAGAAGCTCGTGAACTGGCTTCGGAAGGTAAAACGAGTAAGGTACACGTAGTAGGTCGCTTGAAGAAAGATGCCCAAGGTCATATTGTGGGTATGGATTATAACCCGGTTCTCGACCCGAATTATTTTACTTTTGTACTGGTAGACACGCTGCACAATGAGCAGAAAGTAGTTTACTTCCAACCAAAACCACAGGATTTCGAACGGTCGGAGCAAGTAGTGATTATGGGCAACATGCAGAAAGATTCTTTTGTGGCCGATAAGATATTGCTCAAGTGTCCGTCGAAATACGTCGAAAAAGAAATTAAACAAACAGCAAGTCTTTAATTAGTTGCAGGTTACAAGTTTCAGGTTTCAAGTTATATTTTTATTTCTTGTTTGCGAACTGTTATCAGAAACAAAAATAATCTTTTAAATCTTTCAACTTTATAACCTGTAACTTGCAACCTGTAACTTTCAACTTTAAAAAATGATAAATACGTTCATTGGTGATCTGGGACATGCGAGTATAATTGTAGCTTTTGTGGCGGCCATTGTGGCGGCCTTGGCTTATTTTATGGCCGCTCAGGGTAAACCGCTCGGCGAAACAGATATTAACTGGCGCAACCTGGGCCGCGGTGCCTTTTATGTGCATACCATTGCGGTATTCAGCATTATTTTCAGTTTGTTTAATATTATTTATAACCACCGCTATGAATATTATTACGCCTGGAGCCACTCCTCTAACTATCTGCCCACGCACTTTATGATTTCGTGTTTCTGGGAAGGGCAGGAAGGCAGCTTTTTACTCTGGATTTTCTGGCACACGTTGCTGGGTTTAGCCATTATCTGGTTCAATAAAAAGTGGGAAGCGCCTACCATGGCGGTTTTTGCCTTTGTGCAATTATTTTTAACTTCCATGATTTTGGGGGTGGTTATCGGCGATTTAAAAATTGGTTCGTCGCCATTTATTTTGCTGCGCGATTTTATGACCGATGCGCCGGTATTTAAACTCAACCCGAACTTTATTCCGAAAGACGGTACCGGCCTGAATCCATTGTTGCAAAACTACTGGATGGTGATTCACCCGCCTACCTTGTTTTTGGGCTTTGCCATTACCTTAGTTCCGTTTGCGTTTGCCATTGCTGGCCTCTGGAAAAAAGATTACATCACCTGGATTAAACCCGCTTTGCCTTGGGCTTGTTCGGGGGTTTAGTGCTAGGAGTAGGTATTATGATGGGTGCTTATTGGGCCTACGAAACTTTGAACTTTGGTGGTTACTGGAACTGGGACCCGGTAGAAAACGCGGTTTATATTCCGTGGTTAGTGCTGATTGCCGGCTTGCATACCATGGTGGTTTATAAGCGCAGCAAGCACGCGTTACGAACTTCGTTTATTCTGGTAATTACCACTTTCTTACTGGTACTGTACGCTACTTTCTTAACCCGGAGTGGTATTTTAGGCAATGCCTCGGTACACTCGTTCACTGATTTAGGTTTGTCCGGACAGTTATTTGCGTATCTGGCGGCTTTCGTGATTTTATCAATTCTTTTATTAGTTCGTCATTGGAAAGCTATTCCGGCTACCGAAAAAGAACTGACTACTTATAACAGCGAATTCTGGGTATTTATTGGTGTGGTGGTTTTGTGTTTAGGTGCCTTCCAGGTGCTGGTAACTACTTCCATTCCGGTGTATAATTCGTTTCTGGGCTTTATCGGGATTAAATCAAATATGGCGCTGCCCGCTGATCAGATTGCGCATTATACTAAGTTTCAGTTATGGATGGGCGTAGGTATTGCCTTATTGTCGGGATTGGCGCAGTTGCTTTGGTACCAAAAGAACGATAAAACTAAAGTGGTTAATGCTTTGTCTGTACCGCTTATTTTAACTTTCCTCTTCGTGAGCCTGGTTTATATGCTCGGCAAAATTGACTTTATTCCTAAGGTAGATACTTTCCCTTATTTTGTGCTGTTGTTCGTAACCGTGTTTGCTATTTTCGCTAATCTGAGCATGGTGTTTACGCTAATCCGGCGCAAAGTAAATTTATCAGGTGGCGCCATTTCGCACATTGGGATAGCGCTGATGTTGTTCGGGATGTTATTCTCATCGGGTTACTCCAATATTATTTCTAAAAATACTTCGGGCTTACTGTACTCCCGCGATTTTCCGGATGATATTAACCGCGATAACGTGTTGTTGTTCCGGAACGATAAAGTAAAAATGGGAGCCTACGATGTGTCTTACCGTGGTCGTTATTTCGAAGTGAAAGGTTTTCCGGAGTACGTGAACAAGCAATTGCTTTTTCAATTGGACGATGTACACCAGGCGATTGCCCGGGCCGATATTAAGTATAAAGATAAGGTGCACTTTAAAACCGGTGATACAGTTGATGTTTATCCGGAAAATACCTATTACCAGATAGAATTTAAAAATCGGGAAACGGGTAAGGCTTTTACGTTATACCCCGGGCACAGGTAAATCCCGAAATGGGCTTTATCGCCTCGCCGGATATTAAAATGTTTTCGGACAAAGATTTGTACACCCACGTGCGGGTAGCGGCTTCGGAAGAAGATAAACAATGGAGCGAGTTAAAAGAACAGGATTTGGCTATTGGCGATACCTTGTACCTGAACGATTACTTTGCGGTATTAAAAAATATTGAGCCTACCCGCCAGGTAAAAGGCATAAACTTAGCGGCTAATGACGTAGCCGTACAAGCTGATTTTATTATTTCGGGCGAAGACAAAGATTACCACGCGCACCCGGTGTTTGTAATCAAAGATAACCTGGTAGGCCGTATTCCGGACGAAGTAGATGATTTAGGTTTGCGTTTAACCTTCGTGAATATTGATACCAAGAATAACAAGTTTAAGATTGGCGTAAACACTACCCAGAAAGACTATGTTATTCTGGCAGCCGTAGAAAAACCATTTATCAATATTCTGTGGATTGGTACCCTGGTGATGGCTATTGGTATGGGCATGGCTATTGTAAAACGTTATAAAGAAGCCAAAATCGTTGTTAACCCGGAAACGGGTAGTTCTAAGAAGCGCGCAGTGCGTAACAAGCAGCTAGCTTAAGAAAAATTTAAAAAATCAGTAGTTTAAAAGAAAAGCGGAGTAATCTCCGCTTTTTTATTTTTACGTGTTTTAATAGGTAACTGCATATGACTTCTCCAGTATCTATTGCGTTAATTGGTGCCGGTAACGTAGCCTGGCACTTAGGTCGGGCATTCGAGCAAGCCGGCCATCAAATTGTTTTGGTTTACAGTCGCACCCTGGTTAAAGCCGAGTTTTTAGCCGAAACTTTATTGCAGGCGCATCCGACTCAAGAACTGGATTTTAGCCTCGTGCCAGCAACTATTTTTATTGTAGCCTTAAAGGATGATGTAGTAGCCGAAGTTTTACAAAGAGCCATTTTCCCGAAGAATAGTTTGGTGGTGCATACTTCCGGTAGTTTACCGATCTCTGTTTTTAAGGTTCAGGCTAACATAAGAGGAGGCGTTTTTTACCTGGTGCAAACTTTTAGTAAAGCAGTAGCCATTGATTTTCAGAAAACGCCTATCGGCGTAGAAGCCAGTAATCCCGAAGATGTCCTTTTTTTAAAAAATCTGGCTGCCAGCATTAGCGAAAAGGTAATCGATCTACCAACCGAAACTCGTAAAATAATTCATTTAGCGGCCGTATTTGCTTGTAATTTTACGAACCATTTACTAGGCATTAGCCACGACCTACTCACGCAGCAACAAATAGATTTTACCATATTACAACCTTTGGTAATCGAAACCGTGCAAAAAGCATTTGCACACGCGCCTTTTCGGGTGCAAACCGGGCCAGCCGTACGCTTTGATCAGAATATATTGGCGCAACACCAGCAATTACTTCAGGATAAACCAGATTATGCCGCTATTTATACGATGCTAACGGAAAGTATTCAGAAGAAGGCTCAGGAAATAACTATGCTAAATAAGGAATAAGGTTCAGTTTCCCTACAAAGACAAGTTTACTAATTTTGCCAACTGGTTATTCAGTTTTAATTTATAAGCAGAATGTGCACAATCAACAACTATGAACGAACAACCAGACTTTTCCCGAATTAAAGCTTTTATTTTTGATGTGGATGGGGTGTTAACCGATGGTTCTTTGCTGTGCCTGGCAAGTGGCGAGCAGGTGCGGGCGTTTAACATTAAAGATGGTTTTGCGATCCGGCATGCCATTAAAAAAGGCTATGTGGTGGCTATTATTTCGGGGCGAAAAGAAGAAGGCGTTTACAAGCGTTTGCAGTCCTTAGATGTGCAGCATATTTACCTGGGGGTAGAGAATAAAGACGAAGTTTTCCAGGCTTTTTTGCAGGAGCAAAATTTAGTCCCGGAGCAAATTGCTTATATGGGCGACGACGTACCCGATCTAGGGGTAATACAACAATGTGGTTTAGCCGCATGTCCTGCCGATGCGGCAGCGGATGTATTGGCGGTTTGCCATTATGTGTCTGAAATACCCGGTGGAAAGGGCGCTGTGCGCGATTTAATTGAAATTGTATTGAAGAGACATAGTAAATGGTGAATTATTAAAAATATTAGAAAAATTATTTATTTAAAGGGTTCAAAACTTGCGTTTTTGTAAAATACTTTTATCTTTACGAAATCATTTAATTCAAATTCTTTAAATTTTTATGAAAACAGGAACAGTAAAATTCTTTAATGAATCCAAAGGTTACGGGTTTATTACTGATGATCTAAGCAAAGAAGACTTCTTTGTCCACGTCACCGGATTAAGCGGTGGTCAGATTCAGCAGAACGATAAGGTTGAATTTGATACGCAAGAGGGCAAAAAAGGCGTAAATGCGGTAAACGTGAAAAAGGTATAAACAAGATATTTAGGTATCCTGGTAATTTTTAAAAGCCTCTTCTGGTAAGAGGCTTTTTTTATGTGAGGCAGTTTTGCGTACTTTGCCCGACTTTAGCCTTTTTTTACAGTATAACCGGTTGTAGCGCGTGAAAACTTTTCTTAGACTTATCCGGTTTACAAATTTACTCATGGTGGCTTTGTGCCAGTTGTTGGTACGGGCCTGCCTGCTTTTACCGCATCAGCCTTGGTCGCGGGTTTTATTGGATGGGCCATTTGCGCTTCTGGTTTTTTCTACTCTCTGCATTGCCGCCGCCGGTTACATTATCAACGATTATTACGACATTAAAATCGATGCGATTAACAAACCCAAAAGGGTAGTGGTAGGCAAATTCGTAAATCGCCGCAAAGCCATGCTGGCGCATTTGCTTTTATCCGGAATAGGAGTAATCATTGGTTTTTATCTAAGCCTGCCCATCGGCTTCATTCACCTTGGGTCAGCTTTGTTATTATGGGGCTATTCGGCCCGTTTAAAACAAACTTTTTTAATTGGCAATACCACCATTGCCCTGCTTTCGGCCACCATGGTGTTGGTGGTAGCTGTTTTTGAAAAAGTAGATAATAAAGCGGTTTGGGCCTACGGCGCTTTCGTATTTTTAATCACGATTGTGCGCGAGATTATTAAGGATATGGAAGATTTAAAAGGCGATGCTACCTTTGATTGCCGCACGTTGCCCATTGTGATGGGGATTGCCGGCGCTAAGTGGTTTCTGTACTTTTTTATTCTGGCCTTTGCCATTACGCTACTGGCGGGGTTATTTACCGGGTTCAGGAAGTGTATTTTACCACCTACATCTTAATGTTTATAATTTTACCGATGGGCTACTTAACGTACCGCATTTACGAAGCCGATCGGAAAAAAGATTTTACCCACTTAAGCCGGTTGGTAAAATGGATTATGTTATCTGGTATGCTCTCCATGCTATTATTCCGGTATACTTAGTTACAGTTTGCAGGTTACAAGTTGAATGGTTAAGTTGCTGAATGGTCTGGAAAACGTACTACACTACGTATCACGTAAAACCCAAAATAACTTTCTAACTTTTTACTTTCCAACCTGTAACTTGCAACCTGCAACTTCCAACCAACCTGCAGCTAAATCGCATGATCGGTGGGGAGATCCTGACCAGACCAGGCTTTTTTGGCGGTCCAGTCCTGGGCCGGGCCGGTCCAGAACTCATTGGTAGCGGGTAAGCCTAAGGGCAACAGACCGGTAGTGCACAAATACAAACTGCCCGTAGAAATATACGTTTCGCCGATGCTGGGCTGATGGCCGCAAAAACCAATCTGCAACCAGCCATTTTTATCAAAAGTATTCGGAGCTGCCATGGTTTTTTTAATAACGGCGGTAAGCGCACTGCGTACTTGCGCGGGCTTTATGCCTTCGCTTAACTTCTGCATGTATGCTATTTGCGCTAAAGCCTGAAACGCGCCAAACCGGTAAGCCAACGAACGCCCTACCGGCGGGAAAGTCCCTTCCGGCGAAATTAACCGTTCCTGAATAGCGGCGTAACGTTGCGCCCGACGCAAAATGGTTTGGTGTAACTCTTCGTACTGGGGGTCGTGGTCGCGCAGCGTTTTGGTAATATCCACCAACATCGGGTGAATCACGTAGCTGTTGTAATAATCGTAATGAAATTCTGGGCCATCGCCGTAAATGCCATCGCCTTTGTACCAATTCTGGTGTTCTCTTAAAGCATAATCTACGCGCATGGCATCCCAGGGCTCGCCTAAACTCAGCAAAGCCATTTCTACCATCGCGCTAAACAAAAGCCAATTGCTATAATAAGGTTTAATAACTCTGCTCGCTTGCAGCGCTTTTATCAAATGCGTGCGGGTTTCCGGAGCTATTTTATCCCGTAGTTGTTTGGGCGCCCGGATGAGCGCATGACTCAGGAAAGCAGCATCCACCACAGGTTGGCCTCCCTGATTAAAATTTAAAAAATCCGGCGATTTAGGGTCTACCGCCATGGCTAAAGATTGCTGCGCCAAGTCCAAATATTTTTGCCGGGTTTTCCCTTCCGGGGAATTCTCAGCCCCTAATTCCAGCCAGGGTGCCATGCCGGCCAGTAAACGGCCAAAAGCTTCGAGATGCGTATATTTAGGCCGTTCTTTGTCCTGTCCTTTCGTCGATTCTACCGGCATGGTGGCTTTTAACTTGCCCTGACTCAAGTTGGTCAGTACCGGGTCGGCAATTCGGGTAAGGGTTTGTATCCAATAGGCACGGTCGTTTAGTTCTGGCTTCCGAACAGTCGCCGCTAGGGAAGGGGACAAAACGGAGGTACTTACTCCCGCTAAAAAGGAATTTTTAAGAAAATCGCGCCGGAACATACACTGTTATTTAAAATTAGGACCAGTATCAAATATAAAAATTAAGCGGAGTAGAACGTGATTTTAGATCAAAAACTTACCGGAGTCGCTTTAATAACAGCAATAAATTTCGGACAAGTTATAAGCCCGGAACAGCTTAAGCCTGAACCAGAGTAATAGCAGTAGTTTCTTAAAAAATGTCGGTTTACCAATTCAACCTGCGGTAGATCACTGACTGCAGTATGGGGATAGAAAATTTACTTTTGCCTTCTTAACTCCCTGAATAATCAGCTATATTTGCGGCGTTAAAAAACAACTTGGTTTGGCTGATAACAAAAAGCATATTGTTCTTTTCGCCTCCGGCTCCGGCAGCAATGCCCAGCAAATTATGGCGTATTTCCAAGACCATTCGCACATAAAAGTGGTGGCACTGTTTTCGAATAAAGCGGATGCTTATGCTCTTAAACGTGCCGAAAATTTTAAAATTCCGGCGTTTTCGTTTACTCGCGAAGAATACCAAAACGGTACTTTGCTGCAGCAAGTGCAATCGTATCAACCTGATTTGCTGGTACTGGCGGGTTTCTTGTGGCTTATACCTTTAGATTTTCTGCAAGCTTTCCCGAACAAGATCATCAACATTCATCCGGCTTTACTACCCAAATACGGCGGCAAAGGCATGCACGGTTTGCACGTGCACCAAGCGGTAATTGAAGCTCAGGAAAAAGAGTCGGGCATTACCATCCACTACGTAAACGAGCATTATGACCAAGGCGCCAGTATTTACCAGCATACCTGCCCGGTAAATCCTAACGATACTCCTGAGCAACTAGCCGCCCGGGTATTGGAACTGGAGCATACGTATCTGCCGAAAGTAATAGAAGATTTGCTGTTATCTAGCCGATAGACGATAATCAATAGAACATAGATTAGATTGTTAAATGGTTGAATAGTTCAAATGTAGAATTACCAGGAGCATGTAAAACCTAAAATAACTTACCACTTGTAACCTGTAACCTTCAAACCTTTCAACTTTCCAACCTTTTAACTATTAAAGCAACTTGTAACTTGCAACTATATCAAAAATGAAAAAAATAAAATCAGCTTTAATTTCGGTTTATTACAAAGATAAGCTGGAGCCACTTGTCGCTTTGTTAAAACAGTATAACGTGCAGTTGTATTCCACGGGTGGTACCCAAACGTTCCTGGAGGGGCAAGGCGCTCAGGTTACGGCTGTCGAAGACTTAACCCAGTATCCGGCTATTTTTGGCGGACGGGTAAAAACCTTACATCCTAAAGTTTTTGGCGGCATTCTGCATCGCCGGGATCACGAAACGGATTTAGCCGAAACCGAACGTTACGAAATTCCGGCCATTGATTTGGTAATCGTGGATTTATACCCGTTCGAAGAAACCGTGGCTTCCGGAGCCAGCGAAGAAGATACGATCGAGAAAATTGATATTGGTGGTATTTCGCTCATCCGGGCGGCAGCGAAAAATTTTAAAGATGTACTGGTCGTATCGTCGCGGGAACAATACACCGAGGTAGCCGAGCTATTAACACAGAAAGAAGGCGCTACCGACCTGGAAGATCGTAAGCGTTTTGCCGCAAAAGCATTCGACATTTCGTCGCACTACGATACGCATATTTTTAATTATTTAAACGCCGGCGAAACACCGGTGTTCAAAGCCAGTCTGCGCCAGCGTACGCCCTTGCGTTACGGCGAGAACCCGCACCAGCAAGGCGCTTTTTACGGCGACTTAACTGCCTTGTTCGATCAGTTACACGGCAAGCAGCTATCGTATAATAATTTAGTAGACGTAGATGCGGCCGTAAATTTAATCAGCGAATTTACCGATGAGCCTGCCGTAGCGATAATCAAACACACCAACGCCTGCGGGGTAGCGGTAGCGCCAACCATTGAACAAGCGTATTTAAACGCTCTGGCCTGCGATCCGGTATCAGCATTTGGCGGCGTTATTGTGGCGAACAAACCCATCGATAAAGCAACTGCCGAAGAACTGCATAAATTGTTTTTTGAAGTATTAATTGCGCCCGAGTTTGAACCGGAAGCCTTAACGGTGCTGCAAGGTAAAAAGAACCGCATTTTGCTGCGCCGTAAAAATATGGCGCTCCCCGAAAAGCAAATTAAAACCTTGTTAAATGGGATTATTGAACAAGACAAAGATTTAAAAACCGAAACGGAAGCTGATTTTAAAGTAGTAACCAAACGCGCAACTACTCCCGAAGAAAACCAGGCGCTGGTTTTTGCGGCCAAAGTATGTAAACACACCAAGTCCAACACCATTGTGCTGGCGCGGGCGAATCAGTTACTGGCGAGCGGCGTAGGGCAAACGTCGCGGGTAGATGCCTTGCGGCAAGCCATTGAAAAAGCGGAAAGCTTTGGGTTTAGTTTAAACGGAGCCGTAATGGCTTCCGATGCGTTTTTTCCCTTCCCGGATTGTGTCGAGATTGCTTCGAAAGTGGGTATTGCGGCGGTAGTGCAGCCCGGTGGTTCCGTGAAAGATCAGGATTCCATTGATTACTGCGATTCGCAGAATATGGCCATGGTGTTTACTGGCGTGCGCCACTTCCTGCATTAATCAAACGCAATGTTACATTTTAAAAAAGGCGAGAAACTCCCGGGAGCTTCCCGCCTTTTTTGCTAAAAAGAGTACTTTGTTTATTCCGGCGGTTATTCTCGGTAAATTACTATAATAGCTTTCTTTTAATATATAAAAGGTATATTATTAACTTTAACCAGATAGCAGGGAGAATACCGCGATTTTTAAATTTTTATAGCGGAAATTCTAATTTAATCCGCAGGATATAAAACAGATTCGCAGTATTGATTAAAAATTGTTTAATTTCGCAGCCAATAACGCCGGGTAAAACGGGTGTGCCAAAAATTTTAACTGCCGCTACCTCGCGTAGCTGATAATAACATGGGATTATTCAATTTTTTAACTAGTGATATAGCCATTGATTTGGGTACGGCCAATACCCTTATTATTCATAACGATAAAATTGTGATCGATGAGCCTTCGATTATTGCCATCGATCGCACTACCAATAAAGTTTTAGCCGTGGGGCGCAGTGCCATGCAAATGCACGAAAAAACCCACGATAATATTAAAACCATTCGCCCCTTAAAAGACGGGGTTATTGCCGACTTCCACGCGGCCGAAGAAATGATCCGGGGCCTGATTAAAATGATTGATACCGGAAACCGGTTGTTTCAACCCTCGCACCGCATGGTAATCTGCATTCCGTCGGGCATTACCGAAGTAGAAAAACGGGCCGTACGCGACTCTGCCGAACACGCCGGCGCCAAAGAAGTGTGGATGATTCAGGAACCGATGGCCGCCGCCATAGGCATTGGCATTGACGTAGAGCAGCCCATTGGTACCATGATCGTGGATATTGGCGGCGGTACTACCGAAATTGCCGTTATTGCCCTATCGGGTATTGTATGCGACCAGTCCATCCGGGTAGCCGGCGATGTGTTTAACAAAGACATTCTGGACCACATGCGGCGGCAACATAATTTGTTAATCGGCGAACGCTCCGCCGAAAAAATTAAAATTGAAGTAGGGGCCGCCTTAACCGACCTAGAAATTCCCCCGCCGATTACGAAATTCGCGGCCGCGACTTAATGACCGGCATTCCCAAAGTTATAAAAGTTACCTACACCGAAATTGCGATTGCCCTGGATAAATCGGTTTCTAAAATTGAGGAAGCCGTACTCAAAGCTTTAGAGATAGCGCCGCCCGAGCTCTCCGCGGATATTTACGACAACGGCATTCACCTGACCGGGGGCGGGGCGATGTTGCGGGGCCTGGATAAACGCCTGGCCGCTAAAACAAAATTACCTATCCATATTGCCGAAGACCCTTTGCGCGCGGTAGTACGGGGAACCGGGGCCGCCATTAAAAATATAAACGGGTTTAAAAACGTGTTGCTCACCTAAACCCTTGAATGCGTAATTTATTTGCGTTCATATATCGCTACCGGGCCTTTCTGGTTTTTGTTTTACTGGAAATCGGGAGCGTATACCTGATCATCCGGAACAATAAATACCACAATGCGGCTTTTTTTAATTCGGCTAACTTCTACGCGGGGCAAGTACTGGCTTTCCGGAGCCGGGTATACGATTATTTCCGGTTGGTGCAGGTAAACCAAACGCTGGTGCAGGAAAATACGCAGCTCCGGCAGCAACTTTACCGTTTGCAAACAGTTCGGGCAAACGACAGCCTTCCGGCTTTCTCCGATTCCGTTTTTATTCAAACAGATAGCATTCCGACGTTCGATTCGTTAAAGATTCGTCTGGCGCATACCTATATTCCGGCCAAGGTTATCAATAATTCTACCCGCCAGCTAAACAATTTTTTAACCTTAAATGTAGGCGCAGCCGATAGTGTTAGTCCGGGTATGGGCGTTATCTCGAACGAAGGATTAATTGGCCGGGTAAAAACTGTGTCGCCGCATTTTGCTACGGTTACTTCGTTGCTGCACAGCAAGATGCTGGTGGCTGCTAAAATAAAAAGCCGTTTACCGGGTACCAACAATACCATTGGCACCGTAAAGTGGGACGGCGATAATCCCCGGATTGGCTTTTTGGAGTACGTGCCCCTGGACAAGAAAATAGTAAAAGGCGATACGGTTATTTCATCGGGGTATAATGCCGTTTACCCCGAAGGCGTTATGATCGGGACCATTATTTCGGCGAGCCGGGACCCGGATAAAAGTTTTTACACGATTAAACTACGGTTAGCGGTTGATTTTACGCGCTTATCTTTTGTGTACGTGGTAAAAAATAAATACCAGGCCGAACAGGATTCCTTGGAACTTAACAGCGGGATGAAACACGATGAATAGTATCCGCATCATTGGTCATGCTTTCCGTTTTGTTGTTATTATGGCCATGCAGGTATTGTTTATGCATAGTTTGGTGCTGTTCGATACGGGTTTTTGCTTTATTTACCTGGCTTTTTTACTGTTTTTGCCGATTCAAATGCCGCCGGTATTGCTGCTATTGCTCGCCTTTGTAACCGGTTTTTCTCTGGATATTTTTTACGATACGGGAGGCATTCACGCAGCGGCTACGGTGTTGCTGGCTTACCTGCGGCCCTACATTCTGCTCCTGCTCACCCCGCGCGACGGCTACGACCAAAACGACTCCGTAAATCTGCACATGATGGGTTGGCGTTGGTTTTTGGTGTACAGCTTTATTTTAATTTTTCTGCATCACCTTACCTTCTTTTTCTTAGAACTGGCCGGTATTAAACTCATCGGATTCACGCTACTCAAAATTATAGTCAGTACCTTATTTACCGGTATCGTCATGATTATTATTCAACTGCTTTTCTTTGCGCGCCGTCGTTCCAGTCGGTAGGTGTTACAGGTTGCAGGTTGCAAGTTGCAGGTTGGCAAGTTGAAAGGTTAAAACGTTGCAGGTTGGCAAGTTGAAAGTTTGGAAAATTTTAGATTGATGTTTAATCCATAGCTAATGATCTATAGATGGTAGCTCTTTTTTAAATTTTAAGGGGTAAGTAGTTCTGTGAACTGTTTTTAATCGTATTAATAACAACCTAAAACTTAGAAATAACTTTTTAACTTTTCAACCTTTCAACTTGCCAACCTGCAACGTTTTAACCTTCCAACTTTTAACCCAACTTGCAACCTGCAACTTGTAACTTGTAACCAAATGATAAGTATCTTTGCACTTAAATAAAAACAGGCGTGTTTTATGGCCAAAGCAGCTACGTTTTATAACTAATCGGAGTAATATTTTAAAAATTGAGATACTTAGAAAGTCGCAAGTATGTAATTCAGGCAATATTCTTTACGGTAGGGATTGTGTTTGCGCTTAAGTTGTTTTACATCCAGGTATTAAATCCCAAGTATAAACTTGCCGCCGAAAATAATGCCATCCAGAAAATTGTGCAGTATCCTTTCCGGGGTTTAATCTACGACCGCAAAGGCAAGTTGCTGGTGCAAAACATTCCGGTTTACGATTTAATGGTTATCCCGAAAGAAATCAAAGGCATTGATACACTCCGGTTTTGCCAGTTATTCCGGATAACCATCGAAGATTTCCGGCAGAAAATAAAAGAAGCCAAAACGTATTCGTACGTAAAACCTTCGCCTTTTTTACCCAAGCTTACTACCCAGGAATTTGCCGCCATCCAGGATAACTTAATTGAGTTTCCGGGTTTTTACATAAATGCCCGTACCGTGCGCGGCTATTCGCACCAAAGTTTATCGCACGCTTTAGGTTACATTGGCGAGGTAAGTCCTACGCAATTGGCCAAACCCGAATACGCCGACTACACGCCCGGCGATTACATTGGCAAAAGTGGCATCGAGCTGAAGTACGAAAAGTATTTAATGGGTAAAAAAGGCGTAAAGTATAAAATGGTGAACGTACGCGGTATTGATAAAGGCCCTTTCCGCAATGGCGAGTACGATACCTTAGCCGTAGCGGGACGAGATTTGGTAAGCACCATTGATTTAGACTTGCAGCAATACGGCGAAAAATTAATGGCCGGTAAACGCGGTACGGTAGTGGCCATTGAGCCAGCTACCGGCGAAATTTTATCTTTTATCTCGGCACCGTTTTACGACCCCAATCTACTAACCGGGAAAGAGCTGGGCAAGAATTACATGAGCCTGTTGAAAAATCCGGAAAAACCTTTGCTCAACCGTCCGCAAAGTTCTAAGTACCCGCCGGGTTCTATTTTTAAATTAGTACAAGCCCTGATTGCCTTAGAGAAAGGCGTTATTACGCCCGATACCGGTTTTCCGTGTAATCAATCCTTGGTTAAATGCGCGCACAATCATCCGCGACCAAGTAATTTAGCTATTGGCATCGAAAATTCGTGTAACCCTTACTTTTACATGGTTTTTAAAAATTTGGTAAACCGGGGGCAAGCCCGCAATATTTTTGCGGATACGCGCTTAGGTTTAGATGATTGGCGCAACGAAGTGTTATCCTTTGGTTTTGCGAATAGATTAGGAGTGGATTTGCCTTACGAAACCCGGGGCAATATTCCGGCCTCCAGCTTTTACGACCGGCGGTACGGCAAAAATCACTGGAAGTACAAAACTATTTACTCCTTAAGTATTGGGCAAGGAGAAGCAGAAGCCACTCCTTTACAAATGGTTAATTTAATGGCTATTATCGCCAATAAAGGGTACTACGTTACGCCGCATATAATTAAAGGCATTGGCGAAAAAAATCAGGTACAACCTGAGTTTCAGGAGAAACACCACGTGGCCATTAACCCTAAGCATTTTGAACCAGTCATCCAAGGCATGTCGCAGGTAATGACTTCACGGTGGGGAACCGGGTGGTATGCCAATTTAAGCGATATTGGCATTGCAGTTTGCGGAAAAACGGGTACGGTGCAAAACGCAAAAGGCCGCGACCACGCGGTTTTTGTCGCTTTTGCCCCGCGGGAAAATCCTAAAATTGCCATTGCGGTTTACATCGAAAATGCCGGTTTTGGTTCTACTTCTTCCGCGCCATTGGCTAGTTTAATGATTCAGAAATACTTAACCGGTAAAATTGCCGGTAATCACTGGGCCTGGTGGGAACAAAATATTATTAACCAAGGCTATTTACATTCCAAACACTAGAAAATGCGGCAGGGAGATAAAATATCGCGCAACATTGATTGGGTGACCGTAAGCTTGTACGCCGCCCTGGTAGTTTTGGGCTGGATAAATGTGTACGCCGCCGTTTACAATCCGGAAAACCACTTGAGTATTTTTGATTTCACCATAAACTCGGGTAAACAGTTGCTGTGGATTGGCGCCGCCTTAATTTTAATTGTGGTGTTGTTGGTAGTGGATTACAAAGCGTACGATTCGTTTGCTTATTTAATTTACGCCTTCACCATATTTATGCTGCTGGTTACGCTGGTGCTGGCAACTCCTATAAAAGGCTCGCGCTCGTGGCTGGTTATTGGGGAGCTGCGTTTGCAACCCGCTGAGTTTGCCAAATTTGCAACGGCGCTGGCGGTGTCCAAGTTTATGAGCAGCGTGGATTTGCAGCAGCAAAACTGGCGCGATCACGCCAAATTATCGGCTATTACGTTGTTGCCGCCCTTGCTCATTATTTTATCAAACGAAACCGGTTCGGCCTTGGTGTTTGGCGCTTTTCTGCTGGCTTTTTTCCGCGAAGGCATGTCGCCGTTAATATTAATTGTGGTGGCCGTAACCGGCGCTATTTTTATCTTAACCTTAATCTTTCCTAAGTTTTACCTTATCGGGGTAATTACTTTGTTGCTGGGAACTTACTTGTGGTTAAACCAACGGTTGCTGCGTAAAATTAAATTAATTGGTTTGTTGTACGCGGCCACGGTAGGAATTATTCTGAGCGTTGATTTTATGGTGAACAATGTGTTGCAACCGCACCAGCAGAGCCGCATTAACGCCTTTATCAACCCGGAGGCTGATCCGCTGGGCGATGGCTGGAACGTAATTCAATCTAAGATTGCGATTGGTTCTGGCGGCATGTTAGGCAAAGGGTTTTTACAAGGCACGCAAACCAAGTTTGATTTTGTACCGGAACAAAGTACCGATTTTATATTTTGTACCATCGGGGAGGAGCACGGCTGGCTGGGCAGCATGCTGCTGATTTTTTTGTTTATGGCCTTACTTACCCGGATAATTTTTATTGCCGAGCGGCAAAAATCGGTATTTGGCCGAAGTTACGGGTACTGCGTAGCTTCTATTATTTTCTTTCACTTTCTGGTGAACGTCGGTATGACTATTGGTTTAGCGCCCGTGGTAGGTATTCCTTTGCCTTTTTTTAGTTACGGGGGTTCTTCGCTGTGGTCGTTTACTATTTTGCTTTTTATACTTTTAGCGCTGGATACTCACCGTAAACAAGATTTAGGGCGGGCGGTTTAGTAGAAGTCTGTTAAAAATTTAAAAAAAAGAGGCCGAAGGTAATCTTCGACCTCTTTTTTTTAAATTTTTATTGTTTAAGCATCGGCAAATTTCCGGTCGATCAGGCGCAGCAATTTGTTCACGTGTTCTTCTTTACGGGTCCAATTGTAGCGGCTGGCCAGATCCTGGGTAACGAAATTTTTAGCCTGCGAAGCGTCTTCCAACTTATCCAAGGCTTGTATGGCCTGGTAGTATTCCATGTTTTCGCCGTTAAATAACTCATTTATAAAACTAAACCGCTGATTAATCGAGATCGAATCTTTTAAGGATTCAATTTTTTTGCTCATCTGATTGGTAGCAATGTTCGCCACCTCGGGTTTTAAAAATTGATCGTTTAAAGTAGGCGTAGCGCGTTCGGCTTTGTACCGTTCGTTTAAATTACCTTCCGCCACTCCGTTGGCCCGGCTAACCGACGAAACCGGCACGGTTTCCGGAGCTTTAGGCTGACTTACGGGTACGGCGGCTGGGGGCTGCGGGGTAAAACGCTCCGGCGATACGGTAATTTCATCCACGGTGCGGGTAGTGGTGGGTACGGCCGGTGCCGGGGTTTCAATCAGAATATCTTCGGCTTTTATGGCCAGTAAAGCATTAAACTCGGTGAGTAAGACTTCCAGTTTGGTTCTTTCGGTCGCGTGGTTCTCCAGGTACTCCTCAAATTCTTTAATAATGTATTCCTTGCTTTTTGATTTCTTGGGTAGCGTATTAATAAAACCCCGGATTAATTCTTTATCAAGACTCAGGTATTTAATCTGCGAGATAAGCGTATCAGAAGATAAGGCATCCGGCGTTTGCAAAAACTTTTGTTCAAAGGTTGTTACCGGATCCAGAACCCAGTAAAAAGTATCGGCGATGGATTTGACCAGTAACGGCTCAAAATGCGGCCGCCGGATTAATATTTTGCGCGAAAGCACATTCATAAACTGCACCAACGCTTCTTTTACGTCCTCATTTTCAAAATCGAAATAAGGACTTTTGAGGTTGGCCATCTCATTGTTCCACTGCTGCAACAACTCTTTTATTAAAAATAGGTTTACCTGTTTAATGGGCGAAAAATGAATAAGTTGCTGCCCGTTAACGGTTTCGGAAGCACTGAAGTAATGATCCGAGAAGACTTTTGCTAATTGCCGACTATACCGCTCTACACTTATTTGATTATATTTGTCTTTCATTACAACTAGACTAGGTTTGGCTGGTAAAGATAAAAAAGAATGCCGATACTAAGGATACAAAACCTGTTTGGCAAAGGCATAAACGTAGCTAGTGGTCAAACAGTTTTGCAAGCCATTCTGGAAAGCGGCCTTGATTGGATGCACGCTTGCGGGGCAAAAGGCCGTTGCACCACTTGCCGGTTAGTAATTACCGCTGGCGAGGCGCATTTCACAGCATTAACTGCTGCAGAGCATAAATTTCGAAATCAAAACCGGTTAAAAGATAACGAACGGTTGCTTTGCCAGTGTATGTTGCCCGGCGGAGAAGTAAGCGGCTACATCCCCGAGCAAACCAAGTTTCCGCACATAAGTTATTCACAATAAAAAAGATGTGCTAGTCGGCTAGGTTAATTTTTTTTTAAAATTTTAATTAAAACAGCTGGGAATAAGTATTCATTTAAAAGTGAGAAGGTGTTTATAGAGCCACGGGTTGGAGTAAAGCTAAGTATTAAACGCGGATGGATTGAAGTAATTTGCGGGGCCATGTTCTCGGGGAAAACCGAGGAACTGATTCGCCGGCTGAATAGAGCCACCATTGCCCGGCAACGCGTGGAAATTTTTAAACCGGTGGTGGATACCCGTTATCATCGGGAGAATGTAGTCTCGCATAATGCCACCACCATTCGGTCTACGCCGGTGCAGTTTGCCCACGATATGTTGCTGCTCGGCAGCAGCTGCGACGTGGTAGGCATCGATGAGGCGCAGTTTTTCGACGAAGGTTTGATTGAAGTATGCGACAACCTGGCCAATCGGGGTATCCGGGTAATTGCGGCCGGCTTAGATATGGATTATTTAGGTAAACCTTTTGGCCCGATGCCCGCTTTAATGGCCATAGCCGAATACGTTACCAAAGTGCACGCGGTATGCGTTTGCTGCGGCGATATTGCCTCGTATTCTTTCCGGGTGGCGGCTTCCAAAGAAAAAATACTACTCGGTGAAACCGACGCCTACGAAGCCCGTTGCCGCAATTGTTTCCTGGAAGGCATGCAGCAGCAGGGTTTGCTGTTGTAAAAAGTAAAAATTTTAAAAAAGAAAGTTAGCGGCTACTAAATAGCCCTGAATAGGTTTAAATAGCTGTTGGTAATTATTAGGTTTAAAAACGTATGTGGGTAAAATATAACCCGAATTGGTTGGTTACTTTGTTAGAAGAACAACTACCCGAAAAACCCGAAATTATAGAAGCGGCCGGGCAATGCACCCGGGGCGTGTGGGAGAAAAAAGATTATATCTATTTCGTGAACACGAAAAATCCGGATTTACCCGGCTCGGAGTGGCAGTTTAAAGAAAATTTGATTTTGGAAGATGCCGATCGCGGTATGTTTGTGCTGGATATTTTAAAAGATGGCCGGATTGGCGGAATTCAGTTTATTTCTCCGGGAGATTAAGGCCTCATACTATTTATCTGATTTAAATTTATACCAAGTGCCAGAAGCTTTTAGCGCATGATCAATCAGGGAGGTAAATATTTTGTCTGGATCGTGCTAAGTTTGCTTTTTTGCCAAAATGCTGGGGCGCAGCAAAGTACCTTAGAAATTGGGCAATGGCAGGTGCACGTGCCTTATAACCGCGCCAAGGCCATTGCCGAAGCAGATGGAGTTATCTACTGCGCCACCGAAGACGGCTTTTTTTCTTTCGATCCCGCATTTAATGAATTAAAAACCCTTTCCAAATCCGATGGCTTTCATGACATCAATATTAGTACCCTGGCCTACGAACCCAGCACCCAAACCCTGGTAATCGCCTACGAAGATGCCCACCTGGATTTAATACGTAACGGTGAGATACTCCCCATTACCGATATTGCCCGTAAACCCATCACCGGCGAAAAAATTATTCATCAAATTGCTTTTCGAGATAAGTTCGCTTATCTGGCCAGCACTTTTGGTGTGGTAGTATTGGATTTGCAAAAACTGGAAATTAAAGAAACCTACAGCAACCTGGGGCCGGCTGGGCAAATTTTAAACGTGTACGCTAGTACTACTCTCAACGACAGCATTTATTTAGCGACGTCTAATGGCCTAATGGGAGCGGCTTTAACAGGCACCAATCTCTTGAACTACCAAAGCTGGCGTATTTTTAAAACAGATGCTGGACTACCCGAAACATTCACCAGTAAAACCATTGCTACCTTTGCCGGTAGCATTTACGCGGGCCTTAACCAAGATAAAATTTTAAAATTTAGTGGCAAAAAATGGCTGCCCACGGCAGCTAGCCTTACTGGAACGGAAGCTTTTCAGTTAAACGCCAGTGCCGATCATTTGCTTATTTCTACTTCGGTTAATGTGCTCTTACTGGATGCGGCTAATAACGTGCAAATGTATGACGATCCGTTGCTGGCGCAACCCCGGGCTGCCCTGCAAAGTACCGGTCAAACCTATTGGTTTGCCGATTTTAGCCGCGGCTTAATTCAGTTGCAAAATAATACGTATACGGCCCACGTACCGGCGGGTCCGTTCTCGAATCAGGCCTTTAGCGTGTATTCCGATAATACATCCACTTTTGTATTAGAAGGCGGTTATAACCAATCGTACGAACAACGGGGCGCCAAAGCCGGCTTTTACGAGTACACCAACGGCCAATGGACCAACTATACCGCCTGGGTGCAAACCGATCCGAATCAATTTCCGACCCTTACGGATTTAACCCGAGCTGTGCGCAATCCTGTAAATAACAAATTATACCTGGGCTCTTACGGCGGCGGCTTAGTGGAATGGAGCGGTTTGGGAAATTTTAAAATTTACAACCCCACGAACAGTCCTTTACTTAGCTCGCTTAATACCAACAATAACTTTACCCGCGTGCCGGATGTAGCCGTCGATGCTTCGGGAAATACTTGGGTTATTAACCGGCACCAGTTTCCGAACTTACCGGGTTTGCACGTACTAAAACCCGATAACACCTGGCAATCTTTTTCTTTTCCGGGGTTTGCCGATGGCAGCAACCTGGAGCGGATTGTTATTGATGATAATAACTTTAAATGGCTGGCTTTGAGTAAAAACGGCACGAGTGTAAAAGGCTTGCTGGTATTCGACGAAACCACGAACAATTTTAAACACCTGACTCCCGGCAATGTTAACTTACCCGGTCTGGACGTATACACTCTGGCCAGGGACCGCAACAATGCCATCTGGGTGGGAACCAATAACGGAATCGCTGGTTTTTATGATCCGGCGCAAGCTTTTAGCAGTGATTTTGTAGCCACATTACCCATTATAAACGGCCGGCCAGCCCTGGAAGGCCAAATTGTGCGGGCAATTGCCGTAGATGGCGGAAACCGCAAATGGGTAGGTACCGATGCCGGCTTGTGGCTGTTTAATGAAGAAGCCGATAAGTTGCTGGCTAACTTTAACACACAAAATAGCCCTTTGCTATCCGACAAAATCCAGGATATCAGCATTAATCACAAAACCGGAGAAGTATTTGTTGCTACCGATGCGGGTTTGGTAAGTTACCGGGGCAGCGCTACCGTTACAGCAGGTAAGCCAGATTGTGCTTCGGTTTTCCCGAATCCGGTGCGACCCGAGTACGATGGCGTGGTAGGTATTTCGGGATTGCCCAACAATGCGCACGTTAAAATAACCGATAGTGCTGGCCGTCTGGTTTACGAAACCAAAGCCGCGGGCGGTACCGTGGCCTGGAATACCCGCAACGTGGCGGGTAAACGCGTAAAATCCGGGATATACATCGTGTTTAGCTCTACGCCCGACGGCAGCCAAAGCTGCGTAAGTAAAATAGCCGTGATAGATTGAGTTACAGGTTACAGGTTACAAGTTACAAATTTGAAAATTGAAAGATTATTATTTCGCTTGGTTCCTACCCCAACATTTATTTAAATTTTAAATAATAATAGAGTGTTAAGTATAGTAATAATGAAGACGCGATTCATTACAATTAAGCTGAGTTTAGCTAAAAGCTGTATCAGCAGGTTGGTTTGGTAAAATCCTTCTGGGTTACTACACGTTTAACTTATAACTTTAAACTTATAACTCTAAACTCCCAAACGGTGCTGGTAAAAACCCGTGGTATTGTTCTGAATTTTATAAAATTTCGGGAAACCTCTATTATTGCGCGAGTATATACCGAACAATTGGGTTTGCAAACCTACATTGTGAACAGTGTCCGGAAGAAAGGACCTGGTGCCCGGATTGCTTTGTTCCAACCTTTTACTTTGCTGGATATGGTGGTATATACTTCCCCCAAAGGAGGTATTACCCGCATCTCGGAGTATAAGTGCAGTTATCCGTTTGCCAGCATTCCGTTCAATACTTTTAAAAGCAGTATGGTTTTGTTTTTATCGGAAATGCTGGCCCACACCATTCAGGAAGAAGAAGAAAATCCCCCTTTGTTTAACTTTTTATACGATTCAATTATCTACTTCGATCGGCAGGAGCAAAGTTTTGGTAATTTTCATTTATTCTTTTTGTTGCAGTTATCACATTATTTAGGTTTTGGCCCAACATCAGGAGCCGATATCACGTCGCAGGTAGCTTTTTCGGCGGGTGCCGCTACTCAAAGCCGGGGCTCAGTGCTGCACTTCCAAATGTTTGAAGCCTACTTCGATGCCTTAATGCAGAGCTCCGAGGAGGTGTTTATGAACAGCAAAGTCCGGAAAGAGTTGCTGTTGATTTTAATCCGCTACTACCAGCTACACGTAGAAAAACTCGGCGAAATCAAATCCTTGCAAGTACTCTCCGAAGTACTTTCGGATTAAATTAACTGCTGCTACGGAAAACCAGGATAAAACCGCTGGATTACTTTTAATCGATAAAGCTCTTCTGATACAACAAATTTTAAAAGAACACGCTACCTTCTGCAAGATAGCGCGCTTTCAAATCATAAGAAGTTATTCGTTACTTTACATCTAATATCGTCAGCTCATAAACTAGCACGGTTCCGGCAGGCACATAACCATAATTCGAGCGGCCATAACCTAAATGCGAAGGAATAATAAGGGTAGACTTTTCCAGATTATTCATTAAAACAATTCCTTCATTCATTCCCTTCAGTACAGGAGTGCCGTTAGAAGCCACATTTCCGCCTACCGTAAAAGTAAGGGGTACTCCCGTATCGTAAGACGATTCAAATTTCTGACCATTTAAAAACCGGCCGATGTAATGCATCGTAACGGAATTGCCCAGCTGTATTTTAGCACCGGTACCAACTTGCTGAGGCAAATAATATAAACCAGTAGTAGATTTGGTAAAATTTGTGATTTTATTACCGGTTAAGTATTCCTGAATGAACAGGTCGTCTTGCTCCCGTTGTCTTTTTTCGTATTCTTCGTAAGGATCTTTACTTTTACAACCCGCCAGGCTGAGTAATACAAGTAAAACAAACACCGGACTAGGCCAGGCAAATTTAAAGGTCTGGAGCATACAATCAGATTATTTTACTTGCAGTAACTCAATATCAAAAATCAGGTTTGTGTTTGGTGGAATAGTATTGCCACTTCCTTGTGCTCCGTAAGCCAGGCCAGACGATAAAAAGAATTTAGATTTTTCTCCCACCCGCATCAGCGAAACACCTTGTTGAAAACCAGTAAGAATGTTGGTGTTTGGACTCAGTAAAAAAGTTAATGGCTGAATAACTTTTTGACCAGTACTTGGATCTGTACGAGCTTTGCGGGAGGTATCCAAGGTGTCGCCTTTAAAATTAGTTAAAGTGTAATGGGTAACTACCGTTTTATTGATTTCGGCTTTGTCGCCGGTACCGGGCGTTTGCACCGCATAGTATAACCCTTGGTAAGGAGTACGTTGCACATTAGGGATGCCTTTACTAGCCACATAGCTCTGAATTAAAACTGTATCAATGCCTAATTGGCGTTTATACGCTTCTTCCTGGCGACGGGCTTCGTCTTCCAGTTCATTATTGTTGTTACAACTGTAAAAAGCGGTAACACTTAAAAAGATAAAAATAGTCGTTAGTAAACGATTACTAGTAAAGGTGGTGAAGGTGTTTTTAAGGTTCATAAATGTAATAAGGTTTTGTTAAAAATAGGATTTAATTCCCCGGTCTTTTAGCAGGATTTAAGCTAAATCCAAAACGGCCGTGTAATTTGTTTATTGCGGCAACCTATTCTGAATTTAACTTATCTCAGGTTTTAACTGTTTCGGGATCAGTATCTTACACTATCCTATTAGAACAAACAATTATTTAACGTCTACTAGTTCAACGTCGAAACGCAGCACCGAGTTAGCCGGAATTTTGCCTTGTGCTTGCGGACCGTAAGCCATAGTAGAGGGAACGAGTAAAGTACCTTTAGCGCCTTTATTTAATAAGGCAATACCCTCGTCCCAGCCCCGGATTACTTGTTGCTGGCCTAAAGTAAATTCAAAAGGTTTGCCACCTAACTGCGGGTTATCGCTGGTATCAAATACGGTTCCATCTAATAAAGTGCCTTTGTATTTAACGGCTACTGTTTGGCCGGCTTTAGCCGGAGCTCCGGAACCCGGTTGGGTTACAACATAATATAAGCCCGAAGCAGTCTTTTGGGCTTGTAAGCCTTCTTTTTTAACGTAATCCTGGATAACTTTTTCATCTTTTTTGTTTTGCTTCTCCATGAATTCCATCATCATTTTCTGCTGATCCATCATGGCCTCTTGCTGCGATTGTACTTTTTGCGCCAGCACATGGAAGGTTAACTGCGAGCCTTTTTTAATAAACGGCGGCATAGGTTGTTGGAAGGTTTTGGCGAACAACGAATCGGCACTAATCCGGAAAACGGCGCTATCACCCGGTCTGACCAACGAGAAAGCATCTTCTAAACCACCTTTAAAAGTAGATTTCATAATTGGGATCTGCACCGGGAAGCCGTTTTTGCGGGTATCAAACAATATAGTGTCTTTACCTGCTTTCGTCTGAGTAAAATACTTCATTTCCATGGTAAGTACCTGGCCTTCTTTTGGTTTACCCACCGTGTCGGTTTTAGCAGGAGCCGTTTTAGGTTCAAATTTCCCGGATTTATCTTTTGCAAATAACTTATATTCAACGCCATTATCAGCTTTCTTAAAATCTACAGATTTTTTATTACAGGCCTGTAGCAAGCAAAAACCGGCAATTACCGGTACGAAAAAGTTTACTTTTTTTAACATTTTAAATTTAGGTTTACGAATTAATTATCTTTTAATAGTTGGTCTTGATACTCCGGTAAAATTTGCAGAAAACGGGATAAAGTAGCGGCAAGTGGTTCAAACGCAATACCCCCGGCCGCATTGCGGTGGCCGCCTCCTTGAAAATGTTTGCGGGCAAAATCATTTACCGAAAAATTGCCTACCGAACGGAAGGACATTTTAACGGCGTTGACCCGATCGATGATTAAAGCCGCAAAAACCACTCCCTCAATCGACAACGCAAAATTTACGAGACCTTCGGTATCACCGGTTTTAGAATCGTATTTTTTTAATTCTTCGGCAGTAATGGCAATGTAGGCCGTTCGGAATTCGCGGAGTACCGTTAATTTATCTTTTAACACGTAACCCAGAAAACGGAGGCGGGTTTCGGTGTGGCTATCGTAAATAAGCCGGTGAATGTTGGAAGTATTAACGCCCACCTGCAATAATTCCGCAATAATTAAATGCACATTACGCGAAGTACTCGGGTGCCGGAACGATCCGGTATCGGTCATGATGCCGGCGTATAAACATTCGCCAATGTGCACATCAATTAAGGCTTGATCACCTAAATCCCGGATCAGCTCAAAAACGATCTCGGCCGTAGCGGCGGCTCGGGTATCAGAGAAAATTAATTGGGCGAAGTCTTCGGGGTCCAGGTGATGATCGACGAGTACTTTCGTAGCGGATGCTTCCTGCACGTAAGGCCCCATTTCGTTAATTCGGCTTAAAGACGAGAAATCGAGGCAAAATATAACTTCGGCTTGATTTATTAATTTTTTAACCAGTTCGTCGTTTGTAGCTGTATCGTAGGTTATTACATCGTTGTTGCCGTTCATCCAATTTAAAAAGTCCGGATAATCGGAGGGTGTAACTACTGTAACTACATGGCCTTTCTTTTTCAAGTATCCGGCTAAACCCAGCGAAGAACCTAATGCATCGGCATCGGGTTTATGGTGAGTGGTGATCAGAATCTCTTTTGGTTCCTGAAGCAGATCCTTCAGAGCAGTAATTTGTTGCATTCTTAGCTTAAAAGCTCCTTTTTAAAAATTTAGGTGCAAGACACAAAATTCGGTATAAAATAATTCAAAACAAAAAAATTATTCCAGCAGTCTCCTGCATACTTAATTAACGTTTAAACTAACTAATTATTAGCTTTATTTAGCAGAACTCTGCTAATTTTGCGCCGGCTTCTTGGGTTACAAGTGGGTTTAAAGTTGAAAGGTTAAAAGGTTGGAAAGTTGTTTTACCTGCTACGTTGAAAAAATTTAAAACAATACAACAATCTAAAAATTCCGCTATTAACACTAATAACATGTGCTCTGTTGGCTTTCGTCTAAGAGCTATTTTGACTATCGATTAAAAACAAAATTATATACATGGCTACTAACCAAACTTTTACAATGATTAAGCCCGATGCGGTGCAGGATAACCACATTGGCGGTATTACCCAAATGATGGAAGCGGACGGCTTCCGGATTGTATCTTTGAAAAAAACACGCTTAACGCCGGAGCGAGCCGGCGAATTTTATGCCGTGCATAAAGAACGTCCGTTTTATAATGACTTGGTAAAATACATGAGTTCCGGCCCTATTGTGGCTATGATTTTGGAGAAAGAAAATGCCGTAGCGGATTTCCGGAAGTTAATTGGCGCTACCAACCCCGCTAACGCCGAAGAAGGCACTATCCGGAAAAAATTCGCTAAATCAATGGAAGCCAATGCCGTTCATGGTTCTGACTCCGATGAAAATGCCCAGATTGAAGGTGACTTTTTCTTTGACATCGACGAGCGTTTCTAGATCGCATATTTAGGCGGATTTTTTATCCAGAAGAATATCATAAAGAATGTAGAAAATTTAAAAAAAGAGGCCAATCTTAATCTGTTGGCCTCTTTTTTTAGATTTTCTCGACTATTAGAATTCTAATCTGTGTAATCCGGGATCTATTTGGCTGATAGTTCTGGTTCCAGTTCTGGTTTTACCTGCGCACCAAATACCCGGGCTACCCAGCGAGGCAAGAAAATAGAACCAAAAATTAAATACAAGTAATAGGTGGCAATGCGGTAAAGCAATACAATTACAGTAGTAAAGCTGCCCAACCATTTCCCAAAAAATGTAGGGAAAGCAATTTCGGCAAAGCCGGCACCACCCGGCGTAATGGCCACTAGCAGCACCACCTTGTAAATAAGGTTTCGCGAAAAAATCAGCATGTGGTCTTGGAAGCCGATATTGGTAAAAGCCGCAATTAAGCAATTGATTACGTAGTAACGGGCTGTCCAGACGAAAATAGTAGATAAACAAGCCCGGCTCCAGTAGCCAAAAGAATAACCTTTTAATTGCCGCGAAGCCCATACTAATTCCGTACCGTGTTTATAAGCAGCAGCTCGCCATTTTTTTAAAAAACCAACCGAGGTAACCCGCAGAAACAAACGTTTTACTGCTTTCGGGTTCCGGAACAAGGCATACCACATTAAGGAAGCATAAAAAGCAATCAGCACATAACTAATGGTAAAGGCAACTTCTAAGCCGGCTTTTAATGATTCGGGCAAGGCTTCTACATCCGGAAAAACTTCGCCTTGGGTAAATAATAACACCAAGGGCACCGCTATTAAAAAAAATAGATTGTCGAGCATGGCCGTTACCATGACATAGGCCAGCGATTTACCCAAAGGGATACCTTCTTTGTTAATGATAAAGGCTGCTACCGTAGAACCCCCGGCAACTGACGGTAGCACGCAAGAAGCAAACTCCCACAGCATTATCACATCCAGACTTTTGCGCCAGGTTAGTACTTTCTCGGTGATATGCCGGATCCGGTAAATGTAGCCCGCATCGCGCACCACCAGCACCACCATGGTCATTACTAACCAGAAAGGTTTGGCATTTTTTAAATGTTGTAAATTGGCCAGATTATTATTCCGGTAAAACATGTAGCCGATTACCGTCAAGCCAATAAATACTGGTATTAAAATTCGTTTCGTCGAAAAGTTTTCCAGTAATTTTTTTCTATTCAAATCCATCAATAGCTACCCGTAAAGATTCATCGAATTCTTTAATCCGGAAATTGTTAAAGCCTTCGTCGATAATAACGCTGATTACTTGCAGTTGCAGCATATCCAGTATGGCCAGAAAATTAAAAATAATGCCAATTTTATCCGGAAATGCTGTCATTAGCTCGGTGAAAGAAATAGAACCAACGGTTTGTAATTTAGTTTGAATAAAATGCCGCTGCTGCTCAATCGTATAAGGGTACGTATAAACGGTATGTTTCGGTCGGTTTTGTTCTTCTTCGTAACGATTAATTACTTTTTCAAAAACCCGCATCAGCTTATACAAGCTTAAATCCTGCAATTCGTAGTCGAGTTTACTTTTTTTGGCAATTAGTTGTAGTTCATCATCTATATTACCGCGAGTCTCCTGTAACAGGCGCCGGTCTTCCATATCCGATAGATCGGTAATAACGGCTTTATATCTTTTGTATTCGAGCAGGTGCTGTACCAACTCTTTGCGCGGGTCAATCTCGTTGCCGTGTTCGTCTTTTTCGGTGCGGGGCAGCAACATTTTAGCTTTGATACGCATGAGCGTTGCTGCCGTTAAAATAAACTCGCTGGCTACATCCATGTTTAACTGTTCCAGACGTGTGATGTAAGTCATAAAATCATTCGTGATTTTATAGATCGGAATATCATGAATATCCAGTTCGTCGCGCTCAATAAAAAATAGCAGCAGATCAAAAGGCCCCTCAAAAAGCGATAATTTTATCTCGAAACTCACTCCTTTGTACGAATTAGCTGGTTTTAAATTAGTTGCAAAATTAGGTAAAATATGCAGCAATAAGTAACGGTGCCATTAATGATTTGTGAAGGAACAGTTACGTTATTAAAAACCATTAATTTACGGCCAGCATAGATAAAATTTAAAAAAAGAAGCCTGCTGAAGGAGCAGGCTTTCTTTTTATTGATTAAAAATTTAAAATTATAAGGTTCGTTTTACTTCGCGTTCTTCGTAAGCTTCAATAATATCGCCTTGTTCAATATCATTAAAGTTTTTGATACTGATACCGCACTCGTAACCTTGTCTTACTTCTGCTACATCGTCTTTAAATCGTTTCAAGGCAAGTATTTCACCGGAGAATACTACAATACCATCGCGTACTAACCGTACCCGGCTGTTACGGGTAATGGTACCATCAGTAACCATACAACCCGCAATAGTACCTACTTTGGTAATCCGGAATACTTCCCGCACCTCTACGTTCGCCATAACCACTTCTTGCATGGTTGGGGCCAACATACCTTCCATCGCATCTTTCAGTTCATTAATGGCATTGTAAATAATAGAGTAAAGCCGAATATCAATTTGTTCCTGCTCCGCCAGTTTGCGGGCATTAGCCGATGGCCGTACCTGGAAACCAATAATAATAGCATCAGAAGCTGAAGCGAGTAACACATCGGATTCAGAAATCTGACCAACGCCTTTATTTAAAATATTAACCTGAACTTCGTTGGTAGATAATTTTAGTAAAGAGTCGGAAAGCGCTTCTACCGAACCATCCACGTCACCTTTTACAATTACGTTCAGTTCTTTAAACGAACCAATGGCCAAACGACGGCCAATCTCATCCAGGGTAATGTGTTTCTTGGTACGTAGGCTTTGCTCACGTTGCAATTGCTGGCGGCTGGAAGCAATTTCGCGAGCTTCGCGTTCCGTATCGTACACTACAAACTTATCACCGGCCTGCGGCGCTCCATCTAAACCAAGCACCTGTACTGGCGTTGACGGACCGGCCACCTTCATTTTCTTACCCCGGTGATCGGTCATGGCGCGTACCCGACCAAAGTGTGAACCAGCCAACATCACATCGCCCACGTGCAAGGAACCGGTTTGTACCAGAACCGTAGTTACATAACCCCGTCCTTTATCCAGGGAAGCTTCTATAATGGCTCCAACTGCATTCCGGTCCGGATTGGCTTTTAATTCTAGTAATTCTGCTTCCAGTAAAACTTTTTCCAATAAATCCGGAATACCTACTCCTGATTTAGCCGAGATCTCCTGGCACTGGTATTTACCACCCCAGTCTTCCACGAGTACATTAATCGCCGCTAGTTGCTCCCGAATGCGTTCCGGGTTAGCAGATGGCTTATCGATCTTATTAATCGCAATGACAATAGGCACGCCTGCCGCTTGCGCGTGATTGAGCGCCTCCTTCGTTTGTGGCATCACATCATCATCGGCCGCCACTACAATAATTACAACGTCGGTTATTTTAGCACCCCGAGCCCGCATCGCTGTAAACGCTTCGTGCCCAGGCGTATCTAAAAAGGTAATGCGTTTGCCCGTATCGGTTAGTACGTCGTAAGCACCAATGTGCTGGGTAATACCGCCAGCCTCACCAGCCGTTACCTTAGAACTCCGGATGTAATCGAGTAAGGACGTTTTACCATGATCCACGTGACCCATGAT
The DNA here is from genome assembly GCF_003340495.1 of Adhaeribacter pallidiroseus. NCBI lineage: Bacteria > Pseudomonadati > Bacteroidota > Cytophagia > Cytophagales > Hymenobacteraceae > Adhaeribacter > Adhaeribacter pallidiroseus. Next base: position 4,739,241 of record NZ_QASA01000001.1, on the reverse strand, counting down.
CGTAACAATAGGCGCCCGATCGGCTAAAGCATCGGCATCCTCTTCTTCTTCCACCACTACTTCTTCGTCTTCGGCCGATAAGAACTCTACATCGTAGCCAAACTCATCCGAGATAATGGTAATCGCTTCGGCATCTAAGCGCTGGTTAATAGAAACGAACATGCCTAAAGCCATACAAACTTTGATAACATCATTCACCGACACGTTCATCAAAGAGGCTAAATCATTAGCCGAGATAAATTCGGTTAATTTTAAAATTTTAGCATCTGATTGTTCTTGTTGTCTTCTTTCTTCAGTGGCATCGGCAATGGCCGAACGTTTTTCGCGGCGATATTTAGCCCGGTTCGTTTGCGTATTTTTATTACCGCTTAAACGAGCTAAAGTAGCTTTAATTTGATCCTGGATCTGCTTATCCGAAACTTCTGGCTTGGGTCCACCAGCCATAGGTGGCCGATTGTTTTGACCAGCTCCTGGTCCGCCAGGCCGATTATTAGGTCGGTTATTATTACCAGGTTGGTTCGACCGAGGCTGACTAAAATCTTTACGTTCGCCTCTGGTTACTACCGGACGATCTGAAGTATCCGGCGCAGCAGCATTATTTTGAACAATAATCCGCTTCCGTTTTTTCTTATTGTTAGAGTTGTTGTTATTAGCATTACCACCACCCGCATTAGCCGGAGCGGGTTGGTTTTGGTTACCTGCTACTGGTACATTGGCCGGTCTATTTCTGGTTTCCGGAACCGGTTTACCGCCTTTTTTACGGGGAAAATCTTTCGGTAATTCTATTTTACCCAGAACTGTTAAACCTTTTAATGGATCTGCCTTACCCGGAATAATCACTTCCGGCTCATCTGCGTCAGCATCCGTTAATTCTCGAGCCTCTGGTGCAACAGAATTGTTTGCAGGGGTAACCTCCGGCACTTCATTAACTACAGGGGCTGGTACTGGAGCAGAAGGTGTAGCAGCTACAAGCGGTTCAGGCTCAGGTTGTTTTTCCGGAGGCTGCACCTCTTCTGCTAAATTATCGACTATCGCTGTAACTGGTTCTGGCAAAGTTGTAGGCTGAGGCGCTACTACTTCTGGTTCCGGAACAATAATGGGTTCTGGCTGCCGTTCTTCCGCTACCGGAGTGGGTGATTCTGGAGTAGTAACTTCAGGGTTTTCTTCTTTTGCAGCCTGTATTAAAGGTTCTTCCGTAAAACTTTCGGGTTCCTGCGGAACGTCTACTGGCTTAGTAACTGATATTCTGGGGGCATTTAAATCTATTTTGCCCACAACCTTAATACCTGGTAACTTAACACCAGTTTCAACGGAAGGTTGTTCTGTAACTGTATTTGTTTGAGAAACCACGGGAGAAACTGGAGCTGGCTTTGGTATATTATTAGTTTCGGATGGAATATTAACAATTTCGGGTTTTTTTGGCTGAACGGGTACTTCGGGCAAGACAGCAGCAGCTGGTTTTTTGCCAATATTCAGTTTTTCAGCCTCAATTTTGGCCTGAACCGACGATTCAAATGCGCTCATTAGCACCTCGAATTGCTTGGAGGTAATCTTGGAAGTAGGTTTGTTTTCGATATCAAAACCTTTTGCCGCCAGAAAATCTACCACCGTAGACGTACTGATGTTTAAGGTTGTTGCTACCTGTTTTAGCCGCATCGTTTTTTCTTCTGCCATGCTTGGAATATGCTGTCTTTTTTAATAATTATTGGTAATCGGTTGAATCGCCGTAATTTGCGCGCTAAATTAGGTTAAATTAAGCGTTTCTGTTATCAAATTTTGCGTAATCAAAAAATATTAGGTAACTGTCATTAAATAATGTAACAATGAAACAGCTATTGTTCGTTCCTCTTCCAGTGAGCCAAGTTTAAATACTAGCCGTTGCTATCCGTATCAAACTCCTGACGGATAACGGCTAGTAAATCATCAACGGTTTCTTCTTCCAGCTCGGTCCGGCGAATTAAATCTTCACGTGTTACCGCCAGTACACTTTTCGCGGTATCTAAACCAATCCGCTTGAGTTCATCAATTACCCAAGCTTCAATTTCGTCGGAGAATTCGTCGAGTGAAATATCTTCTTCGTATTCTTCTTGCTCCCGGAAAACATCAATTTCCAGGCCTACTAAGCGACTAGCTAATTTAATATTCTGACCGCCTTTTCCTATTGCTAACGAAACCTGATCGGGCTTGAGGAACACCGAAGCCCGTCCTTCTTCTTCGTTAATCCGGATACTGCTAATTTTAGCCGGACTTAACGAACGTTGAATGTATAGCTCAACGTTATCGGTATAGTTGATAACGTCGATGTTTTCATTTTCCAGTTCCCGTACAATGGAATGAATACGGGAGCCTTTCATACCCACGCAAGCTCCAACCGGGTCAATGCGGTCATCATAAGATTCTACGGCCACTTTAGCTCGCTCACCGGGTTCGCGCACAATATTTTTAATGGATATTAAACCATCGTAAATTTCCGGTACTTCGTTCTCGAATAAACGTTCTAAAAAAGCCGGTGCCGTGCGCGATAAAATAATTTTAGGGGTTCCGTTGTGTATTTCTACGCGATGCACTACGGCTCGTACTACATCGCCTTTGCGATACCGGTCTTTTGGTATTTGCTCGGACTTCGGAATAATTAATTCGTTATCGTCCTGGTCCACGAGCATTACTTCGCGGTTCCATACCTGGTATACTTCGCCCGAAATAATTTCACCCACCAGATCTTTGTATTTCTGGTACATTAAATCTTTCTCCAGATCTTTTACCCGCTGGATTAAAGTTTGCCGAGCCGTTAATACAGCCCGCCGGCCAAAATCTTCTAGTTTTATTTCTTCCGAAACTTCTTCGCCTACTTCAAAATCCGGTTCAATTTTTTGGGCATCGGATAAAGCAATTTTGTCGTGATCCCAAATATCTTCGGAATTATCGTCCACAATTTCGCGGTTACGCCAAATTTCTAAATCGCCTTTTTCTACGTTCAGGATAATGTCAAAATTTTCATCCGTGCCCCATCTTTTACGAATCATGGTCCGGAATACATCTTCCAGAATCCGCATCATGGTGGGACGATCGATATGTTTAAGATTGGCGAACTCCGCAAATGATTCTATCAGGACTGAACTGTTCATTTTTCTTTTTATTTAAAAGATATTACAATATTCGTCTTCGCTATGTCAGTAAAGTTTACCTGAGCCGGGGCTAAGGTAACTTTCTTGCTTTTTTCTTTTGTTTCTTCGGTTATGGTTATGCCCTCGGGGGTAACTTCGTCCAGAGTACCAATTTTCTCCGAACCATCTTTTAAAACCAGTTTCAGTTTACGGCCAATGTGACGTTTATATTGCCGGTTAGACGTTAAGGGCTGATCGGCACCCGGTGAGGTTACTTCCAGTACATAACTTACTTCTTCACCGAAAGCAGCCTCTATGCGATTAGCCAACCGCCGGCTAACCAAGGCGCATTCATCTATGCCAATGCCGTTATCACCATCCAGTATTACCGTAACTTTAGGCTTAGCCGGATTATCTGACACCTGTACTTTCACTACGAATAAATCATCCGTAGGCAAGCAACTGGGTATCATTGTTCTTATATTTTCGGCAGTCAGGCTCATTAATTCTGGTTTCTAACAAACAAAATAGGGGACGCCTGTCCCCCTGATCATCTAATTAATTGCACAAATGTACGAAAAAATTATGTTGCAAACAACTTAGCTGGTTTTTTCATTTAATATTTTACCAATAAATAGTTTGATAATAATTTTTTAAAGAGAAAAAAAGAAACGTAAATACTGGTTATGCTTTCATCTATAATATTTATTTACTGATTTCCGGAGGTTAAAACCTGATTTTATTAAGATGGGTATTACCGACATTAAGGCTTAATTCGTAAGTTTGTTATTGTAGATTTACTAAAGCGTGCGTAGAAAATTTTCGGTTACAGTTTATTATCTTATCGTGATATGGTTACTACTGGCAATCGTAACAATGCGTATTCCATCTTACTACTTCTGGCCGACCGGCTTTTTTCTTTTTACAACGCCCATTCCGTTATTGCTTAATTTTTTTTTCCTGTTCAGCTGGGGTTGGCAGCGATCCTGGCGGGTTATAGCTCCCATACTGGTAATAGTATTTACCTGGACTTATTACGAACGTGGTTTTACATTTCATTATAATGAAAGTACCCGGGACGCTGTCGCCAAAAACTTACCCGGAGAAACCAATTTAGATGTATTAAGCTATAATGTGCGGATTTTTAACACGTATGCTCACTTGCACGACAAAGAATATACTAACTCCCGGAACATGATTAAATGGGTAGCCGAAAACCCCGCGGATGTGTTTTGTTTGCAAGAGTTTTACAACGAGCCGCATTCATCGATTTACAACTCGGTACGGAAAATTGTAAAAAAATACGATAAGCATTATTTTATATCTAATACTTTAATTAACCGCGCTAATGGCCAGTTTGGAATGGCCATTATTTCCAAGTATCCGATTCTCAATAAAGGCACCATTAAGTTCGAAAAGCTCACGCAGAACCACGCCATGTTCGCCGATTTAAAAATTAAAAGCGATACCGTGCGCGTGTATAATTTCCATTTGCAATCAATGAGTATTGAGGAGCAGGATATTATTAAAACGTACCAAGAACAGAATATTTTTGGGAAAGATTTACAAAACTTGGTCCGGCGGTTAAAAAATGGTTTTATAAAACGGAGTTACCAGGTAAACACCCTCTACGACCATTTAAAAGAATCGCCTTACCCGGTAATTGTATGCGGCGATTTAAACGATGTGCCCTATAGTTATACCTACCAAAAGCTGAACCGCAAATTAAATAACGCTCATACCGCCGCCGGTTGGGGAATCGGCAGCACGTATAACGGCATTTTACCGCTTCTCCGAATTGATAATCAATTTTTTAGCCCAAGTTTAGAGGTGAGCAACTTTACCGTGCACCGCGATGTAACTTTCTCCGATCATTTCCCGCTAACAGCCACTTATAAAATTAGTCGATAGACGATAGTCCGTGGTCAACCGTCCACAGGTGATAGTTTATCGTGCGCGCTGACTTTTTAAAAATAATTGAGTAATTCAACTTTGTAGACTATGGACTGTCGTTTATGGACTATTAACTAAATCTACTACCTTTGCGCCCATGCAACCGTTAGCTCTTTATAATACCCTTACCCGTAAAAAAGAAGTATTTGAACCCTTGCACGCGCCTTTTGTGGGCATGTACGTGTGCGGACCAACCGTTTACGGCGAGGCGCATTTAGGTCATAGCCGAGCCGCCATTACTTTTGATATCTTATTCCGGTACTTAATGCACATTGGCTACAAAGTGCGCTACGTGCGGAACATTACCGATGTGGGCCACCTGGTAAACGACGCCGACGAAGGAGAAGATAAAATTGCCAAGCAGGCCCGTTTGGCGCAATTAGAGCCCATGGAAGTGGTGCAGCATTACACCATTCGTTACCACCAGGATATGCAGCAACTCAATGTGTTATCGCCGAGCATTGAGCCCCGCGCCTCCGGCCACATGATCGAGCAGATTGCCCTAATTGAGGAAATTATAGCTAACGGCTTGGCTTATGAGGTAAACGGATCGGTGTATTTTGATGTGCCGGCTTATAACCAGCACCAGCGTTATGGGAAATTGTCGGGCCGGATTGTGGAAGATTTACTGGCTAATACCCGCGGCCTGGATGGGCAGCAGGAAAAACGCTCCCCGCTGGATTTTGCTTTGTGGAAAAAGGCTTCCGAGAGCCATATTATGCGTTGGCCATCACCGTGGAGCGAGGGTTTTCCGGGTTGGCATTTAGAGTGCTCGGCCATGAGCCGCAAGTATTTAGGGCCAGAGTTTGATATCCACGGAGGCGGTTTGGACTTGATGTTCCCGCACCACGAATGCGAAATTGCCCAAAGCCAGGCTAGCAATCATACCGATGCCGCCAAGTATTGGGTGCATAACAACCTGATTACCATTAACGGCCAGAAAATGGGGAAATCGCTGGGTAATTTTATTACGCTTCGCGAGTTGTTTTCGGGCGAGCACGATTTGCTGCAAACCGCTTACAGCCCCATGACGATCCGGTTTTTTGTGTTACAGGCCCATTACCGCAGCACTTTAGATTTTTCGAACGAAGCGTTACTGGCGGCGCGTAAAGGTTATTTAAAGTTAATGAACGGCTTAAAAGTACTGGATAAAATTAACTACCCTTCGGATGCTGAAGAAACCGGTGCCCAAGACCTGGAAATGGAGAAATTGCTCGCTGATTGCTACCGCAGTTTAAACGACGACTTGAATACCGCGAAAGCCATTGCTTCTTTGTTCAACGTTTTAAAGAAGATCAACAGCCTGTACATGGGGCAGGTACCGGTAACCAGTTTAAGCAGCAGCATGTTCCAAAATTTAAAAAATACCTATCGTACTCTGGTAACCGAAGTTTTAGGCTTAACCGAAGAACGTCCGGACAACCTGGATCAGATGCTGGCTTTGCTGCTGAAGTTCTACAAAGACGCCAAAGACGTGAAAGATTACGCGAAAGTAGACGAAATCCGGGCTGAGTTTAAGAAATTGGGTATCGTAATTAAAGACATGAAAACCGGTATTGATTGGGCTTACGAAGAGTAATTAAGGCTTATACCTTTACAACCTGAAAAGATAAATATCAGGACTTTAGCAAATAGCACATAAAGTCGTTTGTGAAGACACAAACGATGGTAGCAAAAATAAACCCCAGCTAATTCTAGAATTAGCTGGGGTTTATTTTTAATTCTCAAAGCCAAGAATTTTAAATTCTGGAGCAGTTTTACGTCGTTTTATAAAGAAAAATTTAAAAAATTACTCCGGTACGTATTCCAAAAAGCTACCGGTGCCCGATACTTCTAATCGTACTTGCGCCCCGCAAATTAAAGCTAAATTGTGGGGTTCGTGGCCCGTGGGAAAATCGTAACAAACAGGGTAGGAGTAGGCGGCTGTGTGTTCCTGAATAATTTCGTAAGCGGTTTTACCAAACGGAACGGGGTTGTCGCGCATATCGGTCATGTGGCCCACGATTAAACCGGTTAAACAGGATAATTTGCCGCTGCGTTTTAATTGCACCAACATGCGGTCGAGGTTGTACAGGTACTCGTCAATTTCTTCTACAAACAAGATTTTGCCAGTATAATCTATATCCGAAGCCGTGCCGATAATAGTATTGAGTAAACTAATATTACCCCCGAATAATATGCCTTGAGCTGCGCCCAGCCGGTTAAAGGCATGCGCCGAAGTTTGGTAGGTAATGGGCTCGCCAAATAAAACCTTTCTTAAACTTTCAATGGCTGCTTCGCTACCAGAACGGCTAAAAAGCGAGGGCATAATGCTGTGAATACCAGCGTAACCCATTCCTAATACATGGCAGAGCAAAGCGGTAATATCGCTAAAGCCAATGAGCCATTTGGGCGATTTTTTAAATTTTTCAAAATTTAGCTGGTCCAGCAGGCGGGTAGTGCCGTAGCCACCCCGGGCCGAAATGATGGCTTTTATTTCGGGATTATCCAGCATGGTTTGCAGGTCGCGCAAGCGCAATGCATCGTTGCCGGCAAACTGGTGAAAATCGCCGGCTAAGCTCTCGCCAATTACCACTTCTAAACCCCAGGAAGTAAGAATATCTACCGCCGATTGAATTTCAACTAAAGTGATTTTGCGGGCTAAGGCACAAATGGCAATTTTATCGCCGGGTTGCAGGCGCGGAGGAAAAATCATGCGGAGAGATTAACCGTAGTTTTAATAATAAATAAACAAAAAAGGTTGAGCCGTATTATGGGCACAACCTTTTATATGAAGATAGCTAACTTAAATTAATTCGAATTCTTCGGTGGCGGTTTCGCGTACGCTGGCCGGAGTAGCGGCGCTGGCCTGAAAGTTACCAGTACTCACCAGAAAAGCATCAAATTCGCGGATTTCCTGAATGTGCTGCAACAAATGGTCGAGACGCACATAACCAATCACATATTTGAAATTCTGGGCAATAAACTTCTCCGAAATGCTTTCGAACTGCAGTTTTTTTAATAATTCTTTGTTCGAGTAACGCAAATAAACTTCTACTTCAATGTTGTTCGTAGAATTTACTTCGATGTGTTGCAGGTGTTTTTTGTACTCGTATTTATACCCGTAAGTCAGTGCTGAAATATCAGATAAAACCGCTGAGCCGGTAGGGTAACCGCCCGCACCTTTCCCCGAGAAAAATTGCTTTTCGGAAAAAGCGGCTTCTACAATTACGCCGTTGTACTCATTATCTACGTTGTAAAGCGGGTGGGTGCGGCTTATAAATTGCGGCATTACAAACAAGGTAACCGTTGCTTCGTCTACTTTACTTACGTGCGGTACCAGTTTAATTTTATAATCTTTTTCGCGGGCGTACTGAATGTCGTATTTCGATAAATTTTGGATGCCCACGTTAAAAATGGTGTCCGGATTTAAAAATAAGCCAAAAGCATGCGCCGCAATAATGATCAGTTTATATTTCGGATCGAAGCCACCTACATCGAGGGTAGGGTCGGTTTCGGCAAAACCTAAATCCTGGGCTTGTTTCAGAGCCAGATCGTAATCCAGGTTTTCATTAAAAATCTTCGACAAAATGTAGTTCGAAGAGCCGTTAAAAATGCCGCTAACGGCGTATAGCAATTCATTGTCGTAGTATTCTTCCAAGGTCCGGATAATGGGAATAGAACCGCAGCAAGAGGCTTCGTACAATAAAGATACCTGGTGTTCGTGTTGTAACTCTACCAACTCTTCTAAGTGTTGGGCTACCATTTTCTTGTTGGCCGTTACCACGTTTTTACCTTGTTTTAAAGCCGTAGCTACAATCTCAAAAGCTTCGTCGGCATTGTCAATCAGCTCTACAATCAGATCAATTTCCGGATTATTCAGTACTTCGTCTTTTTCGAAAGTGAAGTAAGAGGCCGGTAGTTTGCGTTTTTTGTTACGGTCTTTCACGCAAATTTTTTCGATGCTGGCTTTAATGCCCCGGCTATTAGCCAGTACATCATATAGACCCTGGCCTACGCAGCCAAATCCGAATAAGCCTATTTTTTGAATTTTTGTCATTATTAATTAAGTAATATGTACTAAGTTGTAAGTAGTAAGTACACAACTTGGTATAATGGAATTGGTTAAATAATTTCTAAGGGATTTCTATGCAGTACATATCGACTGAATCCAAAGTAATATAACTTCCGCAGTAAGAAAACCTACCTGACGGTTGAATATTGTTAGCCACAGTCGTTTTTAAGAGCACGACATTCATTATGCTTCAATAACTATTTTATTGAAATATCTCAAGCCTTATCAGTTTGACTTTTGACAATTTCATCATGTAAAGTGTTTACTAAAGTCAAAAGAGCTTTAAGTTCAGTGAATTTAGTTTCTAAATTTTCAAAAGTAAAGCTGTTATCTATCAACTTACCATTGTCCATTACAATAAAATTTAGTTTTTTATTTCCATTGTCGATACTTATGCGTTTGTGCGCAAAACTATTTCTTAAATCTGTGAATTTTCTAAGTTCATTTATGCCGTCCTTATACTTCTTACTATACAAATCAAAGTACTTTTGATTGAGAATCTTATGTAGTAATGAAAGCTTAGGCTCAAGCATCAATTTTGGGTTCACGAACTCTATTAAGTTTAACTTCAATTCATTATCGCCTGTTAATATGGTGGCAATAGTATCACCTAAAAGGAATTCTATGTCAATGAATAAAGACATGAACGCACCACGAAAATAAAATTCTTCTTTTACTATTTGTGAAATCATTTTATCTAATTTTAATTGTGGAGTAATCGGTACAGCTAAAAACGTTTCGATTAATTGCGTTAATTTTTCGGTTTCAATTAGAAAACCGTCGTGGCCGTAAAAAGAGTCAATTTCGTGGTAAACGGCACCGGGTATGTGCTCGGTTAAATATTGCTGCTCTTGCGGTGGAAACAACAAATCGGAGCTAATACCAATTACTAAAGTTTTGGCCTTTATTTGCTGCAAAGCTTGCTCAATGCTGGGCTGATTGCGCCCCACGTTGTGCGAATCCATGGTTTTGCTGAGCGATACGTAAGAATAGGCGTTAAAGCGATTCACCAGTTTATCGCCCTGGTAATTCTGGTAGGAGCTGGCTTTAAAATTATCGGTTTTGTTTAAATCGGTTTCGCATTGCGTTCGCCCGTAGGTATGGTAGGTGCGGTAACTGAGTAGAGCCACGGCCCGAGCGGCTTTTAAACCTTTGCGACCTCCTTCTGGCACGTTTAAATTATAGGTTTCATCGGCCCGGATGGCCATGCGTTGGGCTTCGTTAAAAGCAATGCCCCACGGCGAATGGCTGGCATTGGTAGCCACAATGAGTAAATTCTCAATCAGGTCAGGATATTGAATAGACCACTCCAGCGCTTGTTGGCCGCCCAGCGAACCACCGATCAAGCTGTAAATTTTAAAAATTCCTAAATGCTGCCGCAGAATTTCGTGCGCCGCCACCATGTCGCGAATAGAAATGTCCGGAAAAAGCTGGAAGTAAGCCGCGCCGGTAGCGATATTTTCGGCGAGCGGACCGGTGGTGCCGTAACAAGAACCTAAAATATTGGCGCAAACAATAAAATAGTCGTCGGGATTAAATAAACAACCCGACCCGAATAAACCTTTCCACCAGTCAAATACATCGGCGTTGGCCGTAAGCGCATGGCACACCCAAATAACATTATTTTTTTCGGGATTATAGGTCCCGTAAGTATGATAGGTAATCTGAAGTTGGGGTAAGGTTTTCCCGCATTCCAGTAAAAAAGGCTGCGGGTAATGTAAAATTTCCTGACTCATGCGCTGCATTATTTCCGCAAAGATATAAAAACCAAATTTATAGCCGGAGAATTCGCGCTACCCGCCGGAGTAAACCGCTGGGTGAAACAACAACCACACTGGTTTTTGCCGACGCCAAGCCCGGATATTCTCTGATTTTTACTTCTTTTCACGGATAATTATAGATTGTAATAGGTTGCAAGTTACAGGTTGCAAGTTATTGATAGATAATAGTTTATAAACTTACAACTTGTAACTTGCAACTTGCAATCAATATTTAAACAGATTCAATTATTTTGTCGGTAACTTCCGACGCCGGACCATCCGCATCAGTAAGATCCGAACTGCCGGAACCTCCGCCTGTGTTTATTTGGGCAAAAGCTTGTTCAAAGTCGGCTTTAATATCATCGATGTGCTCGATGCCTACCGATACCCGCAGAGACGTAGCCGAAACTCCCGCTGCTTTTTGCTCTTCTTCCGATAATTGCTGGTGCGTAGTAGCCGATGGTTGAATAATAAGCGTTTTCGCATCGCCCACGTTGGCCAAATGGCTGGTGAGCTTTAAGTTGTCAATAAATTTAGTAGCGCTTTCTTTGCTGCCTTTAATGTTAAACGAAAGTACGCCACCGAAGCCTTTTTTTAAATATTTAGTAGCTAACTGGTGATACGGGCTGCTCGGTAAGCCGGGGTAATTCACGCTTTCTACCTGCGGATGTTGCTCCAGCCATTGGGCTAGTTCCAGGGCATTTTGTACGTGGCGCTCTACGCGTAACGATAAAGTTTCCAGACCTTGTAATAATAGAAATGAGTTAAACGGGCTGATAGCCGGACCAAAATCCCGTAAGCCTTCTACCCGCGCCCGGATAATAAATTGAATATTGCCAAAGGGGCCAGTAGGCCCAAAAACATCGCCAAATACTAAGCCGTGGTAGCCTTCGGCAGGCTCCGAGAATTGCGGATACTTGCCGTTGTTAAAGTTATATTTACCACCGTCTATAATTACGCCGCCAATGCTGGTGCCGTGGCCGCCAATCCATTTAGTAGCTGATTCCACCACAATGTGCGCGCCGTGTTCTAACGGCCGAAACAAATAACCACCCGCGCCAAAAGTATTATCTACAATTAACGGCAATTCATGCTTTTCGGCAATATCCGCAATCGCTTCAAAATCCGGAATGTTAAAACCCGGGTTGCCAATGGTTTCGAGGTAAAGCGCTTTGGTTTTATCGTCAATTAATTTCTCAAAGCTTTCCGGACTATCGCCATCGGCAAAGCGTACTTCAATGCCAATCCGTTTAAAAGCAACCTTAAATTGATTGTAAGTGCCACCGTACAAAAAAGGCGAACTCACAAAATTGTCGCCGGCCTGCATGATATTGTTAAGCGCAATAAACTGTGAGGCCTGACCGGAACCTACCGCCAGAGCGGCAACTCCACCCTCTAAAGCTGCGATGCGTTTTTCAAACACATCGGTGGTGGGGTTCATAATGCGGGTATAAATGTTGCCGAACTCCTTCAGAGCAAATAAGTTAGCCCCGTGTTCGGCGTTATTAAAAACGTAGGAGGTAGTTTGATACAAAGGTACCGCCCGGGCACCGGTAGCCGGATCTGGTTCCTGACCCGCGTGCAATTGCAAGGTTTCAAATTTTAAATTTTGCGCAGACATATGGTTGATGGTTAAAAGTAAAATATAAGAAAATACAATGCTTGTTTGTAAAAGTTTAAAGAGCCAAGCGGGCTATAAAGAAGAAAAATTTAAAAAAACTTAACGGCAACAATAACGCGTGCAACAACCAGAAGCAGCTGACCAGTAAAACAACGGCGATACAGATCTAAAAGCAGAAAGAGGCGTATTAGCAGGCCTCGAAAGGTTTACTGGATTTTTCATGTGAAATTAATTTATATTTCCCCATTTGGGATAGGAATTGGCACCTTTCAACTTTTCTGATGGTTGCCAGAGGGTCCAGGAGCCTATTCTCTCGCCTCTTCTTTATAAATCAATTCTGTTCAGGAACAGGGTTTGATGCTGCAAATTAAGTAGATGATTCGGGATATTTCCAAATTTGTACTGGTATTTTTACAGGCAGCCAAAAACTAAAAAGAATAAGGCGCTAGCAGTGTAAAATTTAAAAAAAATGCCGGTTTCCTGTTTTTTTAAATTTACATTAATAAACCCGCTAAAGTAGCCGACAGGTAAGAGGCCAAAGTGCCGCAAATGAGTGCCCGAAAACCCAACTTAGCTAAATCGGCGCGGCGCGAAGGAGCTAATTCCCCAATGCCGCCCACCTGAATGGCAATCGACGAAAAATTGGCAAAGCCGCACAAGGCAAAGCTGGTTATTAATAAGGTTTTAGGATGGAGGGTTTCTTTAATTTTAACTAAATCCAGGTAAGCCACAAACTCGTTTACCACCATTTTGGTGCCCATTAAGGCACCGGCGGTTTCTATATCTTTGGTGGGTACACCCATAGCCCAGGCAAAAACCGCAAATAATTTACCCAGTAAAAAGTTTAAACTTAAAGTGGGTACCTGAATCGCGACGCCTAATTTGCCCAGTAAAACATCTACCAGGGCAATTAAGGCAATAAACCCGATGAGCATGGCAATTACGTTTAAACCTACTTTTAAACCATCCGAAGCGCCAGCCGCAATAGCATCAATAATGTTGGCGTGCGATTTTTTAACTTCGAGTTTTACAATGCCTTTGGTTTCAGATTGTTCGGTTTCGGGGTAAACAATTTTGGCAATTACCAAGGCGCCGGGTGCCGCCATTAAACTGGCCGCTAGTAAATACGGGGCCGGTACGCCAAACGAAATATACGTAGCCATTACCCCGCCCGCGATACAGGCAAACGAACCTGCCATGGAGGCCATCAACTCCGACTTAGTCATGCCTTTGAGGTAAGGCTTAATCATAATCTGGGCTTCTACCTGGCCCACAAAAGCACTCGCTACGTTCGATACGGCTTCGGCACCGCTTACGCCCATCGCCCAATGAACTAATCGGGCCATGGCCGAAACAATAATTTGCATCAGGCCAATGTGGTAAGCAATGTTTACCAGTACCGCCACAAAAATAATGGTAGGAATAACGTTAAAGAAGAAGATGTACGCGTTGCCTACGCCAAAAGCTTTGGTTAAAACTTCTTGATTTACCAATGAGCCAAAAACAAACTCCGAACCTTTCTGCGAGAGACTCAGCAGTTTTTCAATGCTGTGGCCCAAGTACCCGAATATAGCTTTACCTACCTCGGTTTTTAAAATAAATACGGCTAAGCCAAATTGTAATAATAATCCTACGCCCACCAGCCGGTAGTTAATTGCCTTGCGGTTATTAGAAAGTAAAAGAGCTAAGCCTAAAATCAGCACAATTCCAATCAGTCCCGTAAATCGCTCCATAAAAAATAAAAAATTTAAAAAAGGTATTTTTTGTGTTAATTATTACTCACCTGGCAGGTACTCCTGTTTGGGAAAGGGTTTTCGGGTGATTTGAACCGCTGAAGATAATCTATTTCTAACGATTAACGCCGGAATTTTGGTATCCCGTTAACAGAATGAGTTTCCAGAGTAAAATCCGATACAAAGAAAAAGGCTTCAGTTATTCACTGAAGCCTTTAAATAAGATAAGAGGTAATTAACTGGCCTGCGAGAATCGGCGGTTTACTTCGTCCCAGTTTATCAGGTTAAAGAAAGCCGTAATATATTCGGGCCGGCGATTCTGATATTTTAAATAATAGGCGTGTTCCCAAACGTCTAAGCCTAATAACGGAAAGCCACCGCAGTTACTTTCGGTATCCATCAGGGGGCTATCTTGGTTGGCGGTAGAACATATTTGTAAATTGCCGCCATCCATTTGGCAAAGCCAGGCCCAGCCCGAACCAAATCGCGTGGTAGCGGCTTTGGTAAATTCTTCTTTAAATTTTTCGTAAGAACCGAACGAACTTGTAATGGCATCAGCAATCGGGCCGCTTGGTTCGCCGCCCGCGTTTGGAGCCAGAATAGTCCAGAACAGATTGTGGTTGTAATAGCCACCACCGTTATTGCGTACGGCAGCCGGCGCTTTACTAATATTTTGTAGAATTTCTTCGATGGACTTACCTTCTAACTCCGTGCCTTGGATGGCATTATTTAGATTAGTGGTATAAGCCTGGTGATGTTTCGTATGGTGGATTTCCATGGTTTGCTTATCAATATGCGGTTCCAGGGCATCGTAGGCGTACGGTAATTGCGGTAATTCAAAAGCCATAGTTTTAAGTAGATTTAAGGGTTAGATAAATAGAAAAACGTATTGATTACGCATGTAGGCAGCCAAATATAGCCGCTAATTTCGTTTATTCAAAAAAAACTCCGTCATTAAATGGGCACATTCGTGGGCCATTATACCACTCTCTATCTCGGTTTTAGGATGTAACAAAGTACTGCCAAACCGGCGAAAACCTCTTTTCGGGTCGGTGGTACCAAATACTAATCGTTTTACTTGGGCCCAGTAACTGGCTCCGGCACACATCACGCAAGGCTCCACGGTTACGTACAAAGTGCATTCGTGTAAATATTTGTTACCTAAATAATTAGAGGCTGCCGTTATGGCTAAAATTTCGGCGTGGGCCGTTACATCGTTTAGTTTTTCGGTTTGGTTGTAGGCCCGGGCAATTATTTTATTTTGGCTAACCACTACGGCCCCAATCGGAATTTCACCTTCTTCCAGAGCGTACTGCGCTTGCTTGTACGCTTCTTTCATAAAAAAATCATCACTAAATACCGAAAGCACACTTTATTTATTTAGGTAATAAATCGGGAACGTGGTAGTTTTAACTGCCAGCGGATTATTTTTGTTTTATATATTTAACTTATTTTAACCGAACGCATCATTTTATTAGCCGTGGCCTGCCACTCGGGTTTTAAAGCAGCCGGGCAATTAAAAGTAAAAATCAGCAGTTTGTCGTTCTCGATGGTGTATTGCACAATGGTGTATTTCCGGATAGGAGCCAGCTTGTGCTTTTTCTTTTCATCATCTTTTACCGCCGAAACAAACTCAAAAATTAAAAATTCTCGGCCATTAATGGTGCTTACTTCTTCCCGGATAAACGCTACTTCGGAATACATACTCAGGATAGCCGGCTTATAAAACTTTTGTAAGAGCGGTAAATCTTTTTTAGAAAAAGTAGACGGCTTTTCCGTTACTACTAAATCTATTTGCCCATTAAAACCAGTATAGGCCGCAATGGGTTTACGCTGCGCCGGGTACCGCGAGGCAATCAGTTCGTCGGGCATTATCCCGAAATCGGAAGGCAAGGAGGTTGTAATGTTTTTAGCGATTTTAACGGGTTTTAATTTGCCGGGTTTAAAGCTGCTTAAGCCAATAAACAACAATCCAAAAAGCAAAACATATTTCATAAGTAATAATAATTAATTGTTCAAAGATAAGGAGCATTACCGGTAACAGGTAGTAGGCTTACCGTATTTATGATGAGAAACAAATAGAAAAGAAGGTTAGTTGCTTTACAAGTAATAGGTTACCGAAAGTCTTGCCTAGCCTGGTTTGAGTAGGTTAGGCCTTCTGATGTTTTTTTAAAAAACTGGCTACGGGTTGATATGAAAGCTAATTGGGGCAATTACATTTTTAATAATCATATACTTTAATTATTATATATTCTTTTAAAAGAGAGATGGTTCGTTATAAAAAAGTAAAAATGTTTAGTTCCCTTCAAAAGCATCTATTACCTTTGGCCCCATTATTAAATAAATTTAAACCTTTTTGTTTTAAGGCAGTACTTAAATTTTGCCGGTTATCTGGTTAGATAATACTGTAAAAAAAGTAAAAAAAATATTCGGGCGTGCAACTAAGAATGCATGGGTAGGGTCTTGACGTTGAAATCTTAATTTTATTTGCCGTTGATTACTATGAAAAAATTAAATGCCAAACAAAAAAAAGAACTTTACAGTTTAAGCTCTTTAGTCTTTCATATTATTGCATTTATCTGTTTACTTTTAGTTTTAAACTACAACGCCGAAGAAGAAAAGGTAGCCAAGAAAGCCAATATTTATGCTTCTTCGCCGGAGTACGAACAATACAAAGCCGCCTCCAATAGAATAGCCACTCTCAAATAGTTACTTAGTAGATTTTAGAATTTTTACTTTCTACCCGCTTTTTGATTTTAGCGGCGCTTGCTCTAACCCTATTTAAAACTTTCTTCCGCGTACGTGGCTTAAGCGCTTGTCCGCTTTTTAATGTACCTGCTTCTTCGCGCCCAAACAACGCGGGCTTAAATTCTCCCTTTTGTGGCAGTAAATACAGTTGCCATTTTAAACCAGCGTTTTTTTAACGCAAGTAGTTTCTGCTAGATTGTTTGACTTACTTTGGCTGGATTACTTATTTTTTTTAAGTTTGCCCCTCAACTTTTTACAAGCGAATACCTGTATTTTACCGGCCAGCTTTTTAAGTAAGGTAAATTGGTAAAAGGCAGGTAATTTATTGTAAATACTTACATTTTTACTTATGCTAAGAACACATACGTGCGGTGAATTAAGGTTAGTAAACGTGGGGCAAGAAGTTACGCTCACCGGATGGGTACAACGAACCCGCGACAAAGGCGGTATGCTCTGGATTGACCTCCGCGACCGGTATGGCATTACGCAATTAAAACTCGAAGAAGGCGTTATCGCTCCCGAAGTAATTGCTCAAGCACGGCAATTAGGGCGGGAATTTGTAATTAAAGCTAACGGTATAGTGCTGGAGCGCATTTCTAAAAACGATAAATTACCTACCGGCGACATTGAAATTCAGTTACAGGAGTTAACGATTCTGAACCCTGCCAAACTGCCGCCTTTTTTAATTGAAGACGATACCGATGGCGGTGACGACCTGCGCATGAAATACCGTTACCTGGATTTACGCCGCAGCAGTGTGCGCAAAAACCTGGAACTCCGGCACCGCATGATGCAGCAAACCCGGGCCTATCTGGATGGTTTGCAATTCATAGAAGTAGAAACGCCCGTACTAATTAAATCTACGCCCGAAGGCGCCCGCGATTTTGTGGTGCCCAGCCGCATGAACCCTGGCGAATTTTACGCTTTACCCCAGTCGCCGCAAACATTTAAGCAATTGTTAATGGTGTCGGGTTTCGATAAGTACTTTCAGATTGTAAAATGCTTCCGCGACGAAGATTTACGCGCCGACCGCCAACCGGAATTTACCCAAATTGACTGCGAGCTTTCTTTTGTGAACCAGGAAGATATCTTGAATACTTTTGAAGGTTTAGTAAAGCATTTATTCAAAATCGTGCGCGGCATCGACATCGCGGAGTTACCCCGCATGACCTACGCCGACGCTATGAAATATTACGGCAACGACAAGCCCGATACCCGCTTTGACATGCGCTTTGTAGAAATGAATGGTTTTGTGCAAAACAAAAATTTTAAAGTTTTCGATGAGGCAGAATTAATTGTGGGCATAAATGTAACCGGTGCGGCCACTTATACTCGCAAACAGATTGATGAACTAACCGAATTTGTGAAACGACCACAACTTGGAGCCACCGGATTAATTTACGCCCGTGTGGAGGCCAATGGCGCGGTAAAATCGTCGGTAGATAAATTTTTTACTCCCGCAGATTTACAACAGTGGACCGCAGCTCTTGCCGCCAAACCCGGCGATTTAATTTTGGTTATTGCCGGTACCGCTGATAAGGCGCGTAAAGCATTATCTGAATTACGTTTAGAAATGGGCGAACGCCTGGGCTTACGCGATAAAAATACTTTTTCGCCGTTGTGGGTACTGGATTTTCCGTTGCTGGAGTATAACGAAGACGAAAAACGTTATTTTGCCATGCACCATCCGTTTACCTCACCCAAGCAAGAAGATTTTGAATTATTGGAAACCAATCCGGGGGCGGTACGCGCCAATGCCTACGACATGGTTATTAACGGCGTAGAAGTAGGAGGAGGTTCCATCCGGATTCACGAGCGGCCTCTGCAGGAACGGATGTTTAAGCTTTTAGGATTTACCGATGAAGAAGCCCGGGAGCAATTTGGCTTTTTATTAAATGCTTTTGAGTACGGCGCACCCCCGCACGGAGGCATTGCCTTTGGGTTCGACCGGCTGTGTTCTTTATTTGGCGGCGCCGATTCCATCCGCGATTTTATTGCCTTCCCTAAGAACAATTCCGGCCGCGATATGATGATTGATTCCCCGTCGCCAATTGCCGAAGCCCAATTAAACGAATTAAGTATCCGTTTAAAGTAATTTTTAAATATTTAAAAGCGGCATCAGCGTACCAGGAGATTTACCTGATAGCGGATGCCACTTTTGTTACAGGCAGATGCAGGTTTTTAACCATATCACGCTGCTTTAATTAGAGTAATTGTACCGGTCGGCTAATACTTTCTTCCAGAGAAATAAAGGTTTCCGTCCGCTGGATGCCCGGTATTTTCTGGATTTTGTCGGTTAAAACATTTTTCAGGTGCATGGTATCTTTGCAGATTAATTTCGCAAACATGCTGTAAATGCCGGTAGTGTAATTTACGCTAATTACTTCTGGTATCCGGCGAAGTTGCTCTAACACCTCGTTATACATCGAACTTTTGCGCAGGTAAATTCCCAAAAAAGCATTTACATCGTAACCTAAATTACCATAGTTTAATTTAAGTTGGGTACCCGTTACAATGCCCATTTGTTCCATTTTTTTCATGCGCACGTGTACCGTACCGCCCGAAACAAACACTTCTTTTCCTACATCTGCGTACGCCATTTTCGCGTCTTCCATCAACAGAGAGAGGATTTTGAGATCCGTATTGTCAATTTCTAAATTTTTGAGCATATAAATCGCCTATTTTTGATTTGTTTTAACAAAAGTAAGTATAAATTTAAAATAACATAATTTTTAAGTAAAATATTTAAAATATTTTGAAGCAATTAATTTTATCACGTATATTTGGTAAACAAAAACACATTGTAGGGTGTTGAAACTGGCAGACATGCCCTCCTCTCTCGGGGGTGGAGATTTATAGGATAAAGCGTTATTGACCTCTAAGTTGATTTTTGCCTAACTACTCCGTGGAGGTTCGATTCCTTCCCCTACAGCAAAAAAGCCTTTTCGTTTAAAACGAAGAGGCTTTTTTATTACTCTGGGTACATTATATATTCTACTTATTAGCCCCAGGTCGTGTTACAATGGCTATTCCCCCGCTCGGCAATACCAAAGCTTTTATTTAAAAAATGACATTAGCTGTACCGCTGCTACTGGTCTGATGCTAATAAAATGTAAAGGCTTAAATGAATATAGTAAAAGAAACAGCTTCTCCTGTTGCAGCTCCTGTAATTGTCCGTATTTTTTGTTAACCTTAGCTACATAGTGCCGGGAAAAACAATGGCACTTAGCTATTTGCGGCTATGCAAGTATTTAAAAATGCTGATCCGTTATTAGTAAAAAATAGGGCGGAGGCAAACTGCGCTAATAGTATGACCTTGTTTTACCGTATATTTTTGCAGCTAATTGCCATTAATTTAAAAATAAAAAATTCTATTTTAAAGTAAGTGCTTGGTCGAAAGTAAGCTAATGAATACTTTGGGTTAAGTAACTAATTATTGGCATTTTTATTAGCCTGATCACGAACCACGAACCACTACTTATCTTATCCTTGGTAAAATAATATTTTGCAGCATGGCTACCACGTACTACTTATTCTTTCTGCTTATTGCCAGTATAGTCTTTATTATATGGATTACGGCCTATAGAAAAGTTAACGCCTTTTTTGCCTTGCTGGTAGCGGCTTTAGGGGTGGGTGTGCTGAGCGGTTTACCCTTAGCCAGCATTGTAGCGGTACTCAAAACCGGTTTTGGCCATACCATGGAAAAAATTGGGTTACTAATTATTTTGGGTACTACTTTAGGCGTAATACTGGAAAAAACAGGCGCTACCAGAAGCATGGCCAATGCTATTTTAAAAATGGTGCAAGAAAAAAATGCACCCATAGCGATTGCTTTAACGGGGTTTATTATTGGTATTCCTATTTTTTGCGATAGTGGCTTTATTATATTGAGCGGCTTAAATCATTCTTTGGTGCAAAAAGCCCGGCACCAGATGCCCGTTATGGCCTCGGCTTTAGCTACTTCTTTGTACGCGGTACACTGCCTGGTGCCGCCTCATCCCGGTATTACGGCGGCCGTGAGTACCGCTGGAGGCGATTTAGGAATGGTTATGCTGGGGGGGCTGGTGCTGGCGATTCCTGCGGCTTTAGTGGGTTATGGATGGAGTGTTTGGCGAGGCCGTAAAATAACCCACGCCTACGTAGAACCAGAAACGGGGCCAGGGGAGGTAAAGCATTTGCCGGCGGCGGCACTTGCTTTTTTACCGGTTATCCTGCCCATTGCTTTAATTGGTAGTAAGTCCATCATCATGCTGTATGCTACTCCCGTTGCTAGCCAAGAAAGTACTTTTTTTAAAATTATTTCTTTTGCCGGCGAACCCATAATGGCGCTAGCCATCGGAATTATTTTTTCTTTTACGTTGCTGCAGAAAGAATATAAAAAGGAGTTGTCGCATTGGCTTTCTGAAGGTGTAGACAAAGCCGGGATGATTTTGGCTATTATTGCCGCCGGCGGCATGTTCGGCGAAATGCTGCAAGCTACTGGCATGGGGAAAAATTTAGGTAACATGCTGAGTGGTTTATCGCTGGGGATTTTTTTCCCGTTTTTAATTGCCGCTATTATTAAAACGGCACAAGGTTCTTCTACTGTAGCCGTCATGACGGCTGCCTCCCTGGTTACTCCCTTACTGGCCGATTTAGGCTTACATTCTCCGGCGGAGCTAACTATGGCCATTCTGAGCATGGGGGCCGGCAGTATGATGGTGAGTCATGCCAATGATGCTTACTTCTGGGTGATCAGCCGCTTTTCTAATCTGGAAACGGCCGCTACTTTAAAAGTATACAGCATGGCCACTTTATTTATGGGATTTACCGTGCAATTGCTACTTTGGGGCCTACTGGTCTTTTTTAAAAGCTAAAAGCGCAAAAATGCCTGCTACTCTTGTTGATTTTCACGGTTTAATTAACCAGCTTTAAACTTTTAAATTAACTGAATGCTGTTTAGACTGTCTGCTTACAAAATTTTTAAAAATTATTTTACGGACGGCGATGCTGGTAACCGGTTTTTAATTAATCATAAAAGTATTTGCCGGGAGCGTTTATTTTTAGTTAAAAAGCTTGTGATTAGTAAATTAGTAGTTTGGCTTGCAGTTGTTTAAGGTTGGTTATAGCGCAATGCTGGCTCGTCTGTAATTCAGTAAAACCATTTTAAGTATCCACCGCACACATTTACGTATTTTTTCCACCTTTATTTCTTCTGATTTTCGTACAAATCATTTACCTGGCACAAAGCATTATGGCCGGATGGTTAGACTTTAATTTTTACAATGTGGAAGAAAGAGAACGGGGCCGCAACCAAATTAAAGCATATTCGCTATTTAGATGAAATCATCCCTTATGGCTTACCTTTGGAAAAGAACGGATTTATCAAACCCTTAAACGCTAATTGCTTAAAAGATGAAATAAGTTAAAGCAAGAGTAGATTTGATTTTACCAGTAAAGAAAGATAAAATGAATTAACTTTTCTTCCGTGAACGACAAGCGGGAGCGTCTTTCTTGTTTAAGCACGTAAACCATTCAAAACTTGGGGATTGGCCCAGATCAACGAAAGGTTCGTCTTGGATGCCAAATTAAGTAAACGTATTAGTTAGAAAAGGCGGCCAGAACATCTCCGAAAAAAATTAAGCTAGCTACTCGCGCATAATCTACACTAAGTAGTTGTTCGTTTTTAGTTGTTCGTTGTTCGATCTATAAGAAATTAATCATCAAGTACTTAAACTTAGGTTTTTATCAAATTAATTTTGTCCTGTTACTTAGTATTTATTTTATATAAATTTCTGTACTACTATATCTTACTACATGTCCCACGCAAAAGATAGCCTGAATGGTTCCGAAAAGGAAAGAGCTCCGCTTGAAGTTGAAATCATGGCTTTGCGAGAAGAAGTAAAGCAACTGCGCGCCGAGAATACGGCGGCTAAAGCTAAACTGAAAGAACAAGAAGCCATTGAAAAAAGGTACGAAGAAAGCCAAAGCCGGTTTGCGGGTATTTTCGACCGGTCCATTATGGGAAATAAAATTATTGGCCCGGATTTAAAAATTAAAAATGTAAATAAAGCTTTGCAGCAGATGCTGGGCTACAGCAAAGCCGAGTTAATTGGTATTGAAATTACCAAGCTTTCCCACCCAGATTTTGTGCACCATTGGCAGGAACTGCGACAAAAGCTTTGGGAAGAAAAGATTCCGGCTTTTCAACTGGATACCTGTTTGCTCCAGAAAGATGGTTCTGGTCTTTGGTGCCAGGTAACTTCTATTCTTTTCCAGGACCAGCACGAGTGGTTAGGCTTTACCATCATAGAAAATATTAGCAACCGAAAAGCTTTAGAACAGCAATTAAAAAAGCAGTACGAAAATCAGGAGACGATCATGCACATGATTGCCCATGATTTAAAATCGCCGCTTTTCAACATTTATTTAGCAGCCGGTTTTTTAAGAGAAAACCTGGAGCAACTCCAAGCAAATGAACAGAAAAAACAAGAGGAGACTTCTGCTTTAGTTAATCTTATTTCGGATACCTCCGATAAAGCCTTATTATTGATTAAGGATTTACTACTTATTGGCGAAGTAGAATCTACCCAGGAAGATCTGGAAGAAACCGATCTAAAAGCTTTTATTCAGTTCCACCTCCAAAATTTAAGTGTGGGTGCTCAAAACAAGAACATTGCCATAGAGTTCCAAACTCCCAAGAAACCGGTATACGCTTTTGTAAACCGAGAGAAGTTCAGGCGGGTGCTGGAAAATTTAGTTTCTAATGCAATAAAATTTACGCAACCGAATGGACAAGTAAACATTATTTTAAAAAATAATGGGAAACACACCATGCTGTACATTCAGGATAATGGTATTGGTATTCCGGAGTCCTTACAAGCCACTATTTTTCAAAAATTTACCAAAGCGGGGCGAAACGGCACCGCCGGTGAACCTACCACCGGCTTAGGTTTGTACATTGTAAAACAAATCATTGAGAAACACCAAGGTACCATCAGGGTGGAAAGCCAGGAAAATGCCGGAGCAACCTTTATTGTGGAATTACCGGCCGGGTTAGTTAAATAAATTTCGTAACTGTTTAGTGCCCGTTGTTAATTAAGGCAGTCGCAAATGTTAACCCGCCGAAAGCCCGCTAATTTTAAATTTTTAGATGTTGTAAAAAGAGCGGCTAAATAGCGGAAAGCTCTTTTATAAAGTTTCTATTATCTATTTGATAAATTCAAGTTTACTGTTTTATCTATCACCGAACGATCCTGCTGCTACTTTAAAATACATTTCTTACTTATTAATTTTCTACCTATCAATTTTCTACCTATCGCTTTAAACCATTAATAGGTTGTAAGTTTCTTTTTAGATTATCGGGTGTGGCTTTGCTTAACCACTACTCCGATAGCCACCAGTAAAACAGGCTTTTATCGATAGTTTATTTGCAATAACTCTCATAAACGCAAAATTAATTTTTTGTGAAAGTTGTTTTTACTTAACATAGAAATAGGAGTAAGATCCGTGAAGCTGCCCCGGGAAACCAAAAATTTAAAAAAGTACGGTCGGAAAATACGTTTACCGTGGTGGTATTAGGTCAATTAATTTTTATCATGTTAATTAGTAGTCAGTTTGGTGTGTATTTAAATTATCAGGTGTAATTATTAGGTTTTTAAAATGTTGAAAATTTCTTTAAGTCTGTTTTATGTTTTCCTGTTGCTGTTGGGGCTTTCGCAGGAATTAGATCTTACTAAAAAAACCGAAAAAACGACAGGGCAAAAAGCGGCTGTAGCTTTAGAAGGACCCGAAGATTTAAAAATTACCAACTTTGCCGGTCCCGATTTAACCCCTAGTCCCGCGTGTTTGGCCGTAGCGCCCACCGGCGAAGTGTACGTGGGCGTAGATATGATCGGCTCCCTGGGGAAAGATCCGGGCAAGGGCAGCATTGTACGTTTAGTAGATAGCAACAACGACGGCCAGGTAGACCAGCATACCACTTTCGCCATGGTGGATAATCCGCGGGGCATTATCTCGGTCGGGGATAAAGTGTATGTGCTGCACACTACTTTTTCGAAAGAAAACAACAAAGCCACCGGTATGGATTTAGTAGTTTTCACGGACGCTAACCACGACGGCGTAGCCGATGGGTCTTCTACACCCTTAATTACGGGTATTAGTAACCCTAACTTCCTGCAAAGCCGCGGCACCGACCACGCGACCAACGGCATCCGACTGGGGATTGATGGCTGGATTTACATTGCCGTGGGCGATTTTGGTTTCCATAATGCTACCGACCAAGGTGGTAAAAAGCTAACGATGCTGGGCGGCGGTATTGTACGGGTGCGGCCCGATGGTACCGGCATGGAAGTATATTCGCACGGTATGCGCAATATCTACGACGTAGCCATTGACCCCTACATGAACATTTTTACGCGCGACAATACCAACGACGGCGGCGGCTGGAACATTCGGTTTAGTCACCAGCTGCAATCCGGCGAATACGGCTACCCGGTGTTGTTTCAGCATTTTACCGACGAAATTATTCCGGCGCTGGTAGATGTAGGCGGTGGCTCCGGCACGGGCTCTTTGTTTATGGATGAACCTACCTGGCCCGCTAAATACAACAAAGTACCCCTGATGGCCGATTGGGGCCGGAGCCAGTTGTACATTCACCGGGTTACCCCGGATGGCCCCAGCTTTACGCAAAAAGAAGAAGAATTTATTAAGCTCCCGCAAATCACCGATGTGGATGTAGACGGCTCGGGCCGCATGTATTTAGCTGCCTGGGATGGCGCTGGTTATTCCGGGAACCCCGCTAAAGGCTACGTGGTACGCGTAGTGCCGCAGAACTGGACCTACAAAGCCTTCCCGGATTTAAAAAAATCTTCCCTCAACGACTTAGTCGGCTTAATTAAGTCGAATAGCGCCGTGGCTCGTTTGTACGCACAGCAGGAACTGCTGACTCGACCAGCCAAAAAAGCCACGAAAACTGTCTGGAAAATTGCCAGCGATAAAAGCCAGCCTTTGGAAGTGCGCGTAGCGGGGATGTATACTTATGCCCAGCTTGCCGGTGAATCGGGTATTCTTAACTTAATTAAGTTAATTCAAGATAATCAGGTAAAAGAATTTGCCTTAAAAGTATTAACCGATCGGAAGGAATTTTTAAAAAATGTACCCACCGAGCCTTTCCTGCAAGCTTTAAAAGATCCTTCCGAAAGAGTGCAGGTAGCCGCCATTATTGGTTTAGGCCGTTTGGGCCGGCCAGATGCCGCCGAAGCTTTACTCCAAACCAAAGTGCCGGCCTCGTTTGTCGCGCCGGCTAAAAACACCGAAGGACCGCATGCTACGCCTAATGCCGCTATTATTCCGGCGCACCTGGCGGTGCGGGCTTTAGTAAACTTAAACGCCGTAGATGCTTGCGTGAAAGCTCTAAATTCCGAAAATGCAACTTTAGCGCTCTGGGCTTTGCGTTATATGCACGATCCGAAAGCCGTAAATGGTTTAATTACCGCTTACCAGCAAACCCAAGATGCGAACCGGAAAAAAGAGATAGTGACTACCGTAGCCCGTTTGTACCAAAAAGAAGCGCCTTACGATGGTTCCTGGTGGTGGAGCACTCGCCCCGATACCCATGGCCCTTATTACAAAGGAGTAACCTGGGAAGCTTCGCCGGAAATTGAAAAATTTTTAAAAAAGGAGTGGAATCAAGCCGATGCCACCGGCAAACAATTGTTTGCCGATATGAATGGCCGTTTGCGGATGGGTATTACTGAATTTGGCGGCGAAGATTCGGTAGCTACTGAGGAAACCGTGAAAGTAGATCTGGACAAAATCCGGAACCAGAAAGGCCAGATTGGTAAATCGTCGATTGAAGATGTGATGCTGGCGATGGCTAAAGTGAAAGGTGATGCCGCTATTGGTAAAGGATTGTTTACCCGGCAAGGTTGCATTGCCTGCCACAGTATAAACCGGGGCGAAACTTTAAAAGGGCCGTTTATGGGCCAGATTGGCTCCATCATGAACCGGGAACAAATCGCCGAATCTATCCTGAAACCCAATGCTTCTATTTCCCAGGGCTTTGCCACGGTTACCATTAATACCAAAGGTGGCCAAACGTTCACGGGATTTGTGTCGGAAGAAACGGCCGGTAAAGTAGTGATGCGCAACATTGCCGGCCAAGTATTCACGATTAAAACCAGCGACATAACCTCGCGCAAAGAAATGGAAACCTCCATGATGCCGTCCGGTTTAGCCAATGCTTTATCTTACGAAGAGTTTGCTTCGCTCATTACTTTTCTATCGCAACAGAAAAAATAAAAACAAGACTTGGGAACAAATAGCTGCAAGGCTACTTGTTCCCAAGTCTTAAAAATTTAAAAAATAAAAGAGGCGGAGATGATTCTTCGCCTTTTTTATTTTTTAAATTCCCGCAATATGGAGATTTATCACTGCGTAGCATCTATCCATTACTGAACTACTGCTGCCAGGCTCCTGGCTTAATAATAAACTAACCTGTTCCGAAGCAGGTTAGTGTCTATCTTTTGGCGATAAATCCAGGTTACAGCCACCCCAATAGAACCGAAAGCCATTTGTAATTATAAAAAATTTACGTTGTTCTTTTAAGGTTGATAGCCTTCTCGGGAGTATTCCTTTGGAAGGAGAGCAAAGGTTTGGGCAAAATTTAAAAATTTTAAAAAATTAAACTCCAGTACCGGACAGAGCAGGATAGTAAGGGTTATTTTAACACTTAAATTTAAAATATTCTATTAATTCACCAGAATATTTTATTGTTGATCTACCAAAACTTAATAGAGATAAGAAGTAATGAAGTAGAGTTCAGTTTTTTTTAAGCGTTTTTACCCCTAAAATTTACGTCTATGCTACACCCAATACTTAGAAAGTTGAAGTTTATTTTGACGCTGCCTTTTGTTTTACTCGCGGTTACTACTTCGCTGGCGCAGTCTACTACGCTTACCGGCAAAGTGGCCGATGAAAAAGGCGAAGGTTTACCCGGCGTTACTATCCTGGTAAAAGGTACCACCAATGGTACCACTACTGATGCCGGCGGAAGTTTTTCCTTGAATGTGCCCAACGGGAACAACACCATTATTGCTTCTTTTGTGGGCTATTTAACGCAGGAAGTTCCTATTAACAACCGCACTACGCTGAACATTACCTTAGCTTCCGACACCAAGGCGCTGGATGAAGTAATTGTGGTGGGCTACGGTACGCAGAAAAAATCGGATGTAACCGGCGCTGTGGCCTCGGTAAAAGCGGAAACGTTGGAAGAACGTCCTTCGGCCAATCTTACCCAGGCTTTGGCTGGCCGCGTAACGGGCGCTAACGTTTCGGTAAACTCGGGTCGGCCCGGCGGCGCGGCTAATATCCGGATTCGGGGAAATACCTCGGTAAGTGTTACCAATAATCCGCTTTACGTAGTGGATGGCGTTATTTTAAATGTTACCAATTTAGGAAATGGTACCTCGCCGATTGATTACATGAACCCCAACGATATTGCTTCTATTGAAGTACTGAAAGATGCGTCGGCCACGGCTATTTACGGCGCCCGGGGCGCCAACGGCGTTATTCTGGTAACTACCAAACGGGGCAGCAAAGACGGCGGCCGCGTAAATTACGATACCTACTTTAGCGTGGGCACCATGGCGCGTAAAATTGATTTATTAAACTCCGCCGAATTTTTACATGTAGAAGACGTGGCCTATCAGAATGCCGAAAGTTTGACCCGGAAGGCTGGGCCGCCGGCAAATACGTCGACCCGAAAACCAAAAGAACCAACCCTTTGCTTTTTGATGCTAACGGCAATCCGTTGTACGATACCGACTGGCAAAAAGAAGCTTCCCAGAAAGCTTTCACGCAAAACCACCAGTTATCGTTTACCGGCGGCAGCGATAAATCCAGCTTTGGCGCTTTCCTGGGCTACCGCGACGAAGAAGGGGTGATGCGGGAATCGTGGTTGAAGCGGTATTCCGGGCGTTTTGTGTTCGACAGCCAGATTAAAACCTGGCTCAAAGTAGGTGGCTCACTGGCTTATAACGACCAACAGGAAAAACAACTGGATTTGCAAGGCGAAGGAGGAATTACCGCCATGCGCCAGGTACTGGAAGCGTTACCTATTATTCCGATAAAATACCCCGATGGTACCTGGGCCGGTAACGCCGATTATCCGGGTATGGAAGGGGGCGACCATCCGGTACAAGTGGCAGCCGAACGCCGGTATATCCTCAAAACGCAAAATACGCTGGGTAATATATACACCAGTATCCAGATAACCAAAGATTTAGAACTGCGAACCGTACTGGGTACTAACATTATCAACCAAGCCATTAATTACCACGGGGGCCGGGAGCTGAACTATATCTCCAAAGATCAGGGTGGGGTAGCGTACGTGCAAAACCAGCGGCACAATTCCTGGCAGTTCGAAAATTACCTGACCTACAACAAAAGAATATCGGCTAATCATTCGCTTACCGGCTTGTTGGGTTTGTCGTGGCAGCACGTGGATGTTTTTACGGCCCGGGCGCAGTCGCAAAATTTCCAGGATGATTATTTCCAGTACAATAATTTAGGTGCCGGCGCTACTACCGTGGCCCCTACTTCCAGTGCCAGCGCGTATGGCCTCAATTCTTATTTCGGGCGGGTAAATTATAGCATTAAAGAAAAGTATTTAGTAACGCTTACCGGCCGGGCCGATGGCTCTTCTAAATTTGGCTCCGAGAACCGGTATGCCTTTTTTCCTTCGGCGGCTTTAGCCTGGCGGGTATCCGAAGAAAGTTTCCTGAAAGGTACGCCGGTTATCTCGGATTTAAAATTACGCACCAGTTATGGCGTTACGGGTAACTCCGAAATAAATGCTTACCAGGCCGAAGCCGGTATGGGCAACTACGAAATTATTTTAAATGGTACCCGTTCCATTGGGGTAGGCGTCAGCCGCTTGGCTAACCCTAATTTGCAATGGGAAAAAACCCACCAGATAGATGCCGGCCTGGAACTAGGTTTATTTAACAACCGGGTAGCCCTGGAAGTAGATGTATACCGCAAAAAAACCACCGATATGCTGTTGAGTGCCCCGGTGCCTTCCAGCAGCGGCTACACCACCGTAACCCGGAACGTGGGCAGCATGGAGAATAAAGGTATTGAATTTGGCTTGAACACGGTTAATATTACCGCCGGCAGTTTTACCTGGAGCACCAACTTTAATATTTCCATCAATAAAAATAAAGTACTGGCCTTAACGGGCGGCGATGATATATTCTCCGGACGCGGCATTATCCGGGAAGGTGAACCCGTAGGATCTTTCTTTGGCTATGTACGTCAGGGAACCTGGAGCACCGCCGAAGCTGATCAGGCGACTAAATATTTACGACTGCCTGGCGATGTAAAGTACCAGGATGTAAATAACGACGGCCAAATCAACGACCGCGACCGGGTAATTATCGGCAAAGGCATTCCGGATGGTTTTGGCTCCTTCATCAACACCTTTAAGTATAAAAACTTCGACTTAATGCTCGATTTGCAGTTTATGTACGGCAACGATGTTTCCCTAGCCAGTCAGCACTCTGCCGAAGACCGCCAGGGTATAGCCAACAGCTTTGCTACCGTACTAAACGCCTGGACCCCCGAAAACCAAAACACCGATATTGCCCAATGGCGCCCCATACCCGCCGGCTACGATACCTTCGATGATAGCCACCGGGTGCAGGATGCTGACTTTATCCGGGGCCGGAATTTGCTGCTGGGGTATAATTTTAACGCCGGCGTAACCGAAAAACTACGCATTAACCGGTTACGGGTGTATGCCTCTCTACAAAATTTCTTTTTGATTACTAAGTACGAAGGGTACGATCCGGAAGTAGCTACCGCGGGCGGCACCTTCGACCAGGGCTTAGCCTTGTACGATTATCCCAAGCCCCGGGTGTTTATGGTGGGTCTTAATCTTGGTTTTTAATTTATTCCGTTTAAAAACATTTGTTATGAATAGAAATTTTAAAAAATATACGCGCCATTCGTTTTTAGGCCTTGCTTTACTGCTTTTTAGTACCAGTTGTGATGATTTTCTGGAAGAGACCGACCAGTCTAATTTCACCCAGGATACTTATTTTACGCAACCCAAGCACGCCGAAAGTATTGTAAACGCCATTTACGCCGATTTACGGTCCACTACCGGCGGCGGCTTTAATGGCGCTCCCTGGATGATGCTGGAATTTGCTACCGGGCTCGCCAACACCGATTTAGGTCAGGCCCAGAACAGCATTAATATCCGGAACCTGGTAAACAATTCTGACAACTCCTACGGCGGTACCTACTGGACCAGCAGCTACAAGGGTATTGCCAATGCCAATCTGGCTATTAAAAATATACCCAGTATAACCATGGACGAAAGCCAGAAAAAGCGGCTACTGGGCGAGGCCCGATTTCTACGGGCTTATTACTATTATAACCTGGTGCGGATTTTTGGCCCTATTCCCTTAATTACCGAACCAGTAGATTTAAATTCGGAAGCGTTATACCCGTCGCGGGCGCCGGAACAAGAAGTATACAACTTAATTGTCGAAGATTTAACAGTGGCCGAATCAGCCGGGCTGCCGGTTACTGATAAATCCGGAAAAGCAACTACCGGAGCCGTAAAATCTTTACTATCCAGCGTGTACCTGACTATGGCCGGCTACCCTTTACAAAAAGGCACCGAATATTACCAGAAAGCCGCCGCTAAAGCCCAGGAGGTTATTTCGTCCAACGCCTATAGCTTGTTTGCTTCTTACAACGATTTGCACAACGAAGCCACCGAAAATACCGGCGAACACATTTTTATGGTGCAGTTTGCGCCTTTTCTGATATCGTCTAACTGGCAAACTTCCATTATACCCTATAACAAAGGTATTTCGGCTTACTCCGACGAAACCGGGGCCATTTACGCCAATACTGATTTTGTGCAGACCTACGAACCCAACGACAAACGAACCCGGGAAAAAGAGTTTTACTACACCGAGTATACCCTGAGCAGCGATAGAAATAGTAGTATTAATTTAGGCGGGCATTTTATTTACAAGCATTTCGACCCGAAAGCCCAGCTGGAAACGACCAACAGTGGCTTAAACTGGATGTTAATGCGGTATGCCGAAGTCTTGTTAATTTATGCCGAAGCGGCCAATGAAGCAGCCGGGCCAACTGCCGAAGCTTACGAAGCGGTTAATTTAATTAGAAGAAGAGCTGAACTGCCGGAGCTGCAAGGATTAAGCAAGGAACTATTCCGGGAGGCCATCTGGCGCGAAAAATGGCATGAGCTGAGTTACGAAAATAAAACCTGGTTCGATATGGTGCGTTTGCGCAAAGCCTTCAATGTAAAAACCAAAACTTTCGACGATTACGTAGGGCACCAGTTCTCCTACGGACCGGTATTAAAAGATCGGGAATTGTTATTTCCATTACCAACTGCCGAAGTCCGGAACAATAAAAACCTGGGTCAGAACACCGGTTATTAAATTTTAAGCTTATATTAAAGGTTTCATTACCGCACTTATCCGATAAGAAACTAGCGCGTTTACGTTTCTTATCGGATAATTAATGAAGAAGCACGGGCCAGGACAGGTCAGGATAGTTAGTTTTATATAACCCGATACCTTTATACAAAGCAGCTTGCTCCCGCAACTGCCACCCACAACGTCATTTTTTAAATTTTTACAATATAAGATCGTCGATGAAAAGTAGTAAGCGAGGAAATTTACCGGTTGGCCTCACTAGTTTAGGACTAGTAATCATAGCTTTTTTAACGCTGCAATTTACCCAGTCAACTTCCAATCCCTTAAAACTCAGCAAAGGTTCGCACCTTATTCTGGTGGGCAACAACCTGGGTTCCCGCATGTTGAACTTTGGGCATTTTGAAACAGAAATGCAGTTGCGCTACCCCGATAACCAGCTGTATATCCGGAATATGTGCGACGGGGGCAATACGCCCGGCTTTCGGCCGCACTCTGGCCGGGTATCGCCCTGGGCTTTCCCCGGGGCCGAAAAGTTTCAAACGGAATTAGCTAATTATTCTGACAGCCAAGGCCACTACGAAACCCCCGATGAATGGATTACGCGCCACAAAGCCGATATTATAATTGCCTTTTTTGGTTATAACGAATCCTTCGAAGGTAAACCAGGTTTAGAAAATTACAAAGCCGAGCTGGACGCTTTTGTAAAACATACTTTAAAGCAAAAGTACAATGGCAAAACCGCGCCGCAACTAGCCTTAGTTTCTCCCATTGCCTTCGAAGATCTTTCGGGTAAATACGATTTGCCCAACGGGAAAAAAGAAAACGCCAACCTAAGCCTGTATACCGAGGCAATGAAAGAAGTAGCCGCCAAAAATAAAGTACTTTTCGTAAATGCTTTTACTCCTACTAAAGGCTGGTACGATGCCACTGAAGAGTTTTTAACCATCGACGGTTCGCAACTGACCGATAATGGGTACGCCCGATTTTCTAAATTATTAGCCGACCAGGTTTTTGGTAAAACGCCCGTTAAAAATGAAAAAAACCGGGCTTTAGTACACGCGGCCGTTCAGGAGAAAAACTGGATGTGGCACAACGATCTTAAAATCCCGAATGGCGTGCACGTGTACGGTCGTCGCTACAATCCTTTCGGACCCGATAATTACCCCGCTGAATTAAAGAAAATCCGCGAAATGACGGATATCCGGGATCAGGCTATTTGGCAAGCCGTAAAAGGCCAAAAAATGGACGTAGCCGCCGCTGACCAGAAAACTACCGTTTTGCCGCCTGTAACTACGAACTATAACCCGGAGAAAAACGGCAGCATGGAATACTTGTACGGGCAAGATGCTTTAAACAAGTTAAAAGTAGCGCCGGGTTACAAAATTGAAATGTTTGCGTCGGAGAAAGAGTTTACCGATTTAGCCAACCCTTGCCAGATCACCTTCGATAACAAAGGCCGGCTGTGGGTGGCCACCATGCCTACGTACCCGCATTATAAGCCCGGCGACGCGAAACCCAACGATAAAATTATTATTCTGGAAGATACCAATAACGATGGCAAAGCCGATAAACAAACGGTTTTTGCCGATGGCTTGCATTTGCCGGTTGGTTTTGAGCTGGCTCCGGAAGGAGTTTATATTTCGCAGGGTACTAATTTTATGCTGTTCCGGGATACCAACGGCGACGATAAAGCCGATACCCGGGAAATCTTGTTAAGCGGTTTTGATGACCACGATACGCACCACGCCCACCATACCTATACGCTCGATCCTTCCGGCGCCATTTACATGGGCGAAGGCGTTTTCCTGCACACCAACGTCGAAACGTCGTATGGACCGGTGCGGGCGACCAACGGCGGTTTTTACCGTTATAATCCGCAGCGCCGGCAACTGGAACGTACCGCTCAACTCGCAATTCCCAATCCCTGGGGGATTGCTTTCGATGATTGGGGCCAAAATTTCTTTGCCGAAACTTCCAGCCCCGATGTGCGCTGGATGATGCCCGGCAGCGTGAAACCACGTTACGGGGTGTCTACCCACAAATCCAAGCAGTTAATAGAAGACAAGCACCGGGTGCGGCCTACCTCCGGCCTAGAGTTTATATCGAGCCGCCACTTTCCGGATGATGCGCAGGGCGATATTATTATCAATAATACCATCGGCTTTTTAGGCACGAAGCAACACTCCTTAAAAGACGACGGAACCGGCTACATTAGCCAGCATCGGCAAGATCTATTGGTATCCGAAGACCGCAATTTCCGGCCCGTAGATATGGAGTTTGCCCCGGACGGTTCTTTGTACATAGCCGATTGGCACAACATCTTAATCGGGCACATGCAGCACAATGCCCGCGACCCGTTGCGCGACCACGTACACGGCCGCATTTACCGCATTACCTATCCGGGTCGTCCATTGGTGCAACCAGCCAAAGTAGCGGGAGCCAGCATTAGCGAGCTGTTCGAAAATTTAAAATTACCGGAATACCGCACCCGCTACCGTACCCGCCGGGAACTTCGCGGTCGGCCAACGGCTGAGGTTCTGTCGCAACTGAATACCTGGACCGCCAAACTGGATAAAAACGATCCGAAATACGAACACCACTTACTCGAAGGCTTATGGGTAAGCTGGGGCATGAATAAAGTAGATCAGAATTTATTAAAGCAATTGCTGCAGGCCAAAGATTATCATGTGCGGGCAGCGGCTACGCGCGTGGTGCGTTACACCGGTCATCAGGTACCGGAACAAGCCGATTTATTAATGCAGGCGGCCCGCGACGAACATGGACGGGTGCGCCTGGAAGCAATTGTGGCGGCATCGTGGCTCGATAAAGAAAAAGGCTTGCCTATTCTGGCGGAAGCCGCTAAAAAGCCTCTGGATGACTGGATGATACACGCCCACGAAACAGCGGTGGCTCATTTAAACGGTAAATCAGTAGAAGAGAAAAAAGAAGCTGCTATTACAACGGATTTAAAAGGCAAGGAACGCGAGTTATTTGTGCAAGGCAAAGCCATTTATGCCCGGGAAGGATATTGCATTACGTGTCATCAGCCCGATGGTAATGGTCTTTCGGCTTCCGGCTTTCCGCCGCTGGCTGGCACCAAATGGGTAACCGGCAACGAAGAACGCTTAATTAAAGTAGTGTTAAATGGCATGCAAGGTCCTATTAACGTACTGGGCCAGAATTACGGCGGGCAAGTACCCATGACTCCTTTTGGCGGGATGCTGAAGGACGAAGAAGTAGCGGCGGTGCTTACTTACGTGCGCAACTCTTTTGGTAATAAAGCACCCGCTATTTCTCCGGACAAAGTGAAAGTAGTACGAGCCTCCACCAAAGCCAAAACGGGTTTCTATTCTCCGGATGATCTGCTGAAACAATATCCGCTGGAAAACGGCGCGCAGTAAGCATTGGTTATTCGTTGCTCGTTGTTCGACTGGTAAAAAAACTATCCGTAAACGAGTGCTTCAGTTAAATTAGCTAGCGCTACTGTTAAGCGAAGCAGCTCGAGGCTTTAATGTATAAAGAAGAGTCTCTGCCTTCCGGCAGTTACAAGCTCTCTTTATATGAGAGTATTAATTATGCTTTGCTAAATCTAACCCAAAATTAAAATTAAAACAGCACTAATTTAAACTTGGGGCCTAAACAAAAAAGTTTAATGATGCTGTTTTTACGCAGGAAGTTATTTAGCTACGTGAATAATTTCCTGCGGAATAACCTCTATAGATAAAGTGATTTACTTCTAGTTCATGTAATCTTTTTACGTTTACATAATATTAAATTTGACAAAGTACTTCCTGCAAAATATACTGTACCACTTACTAGCGGTTTATGAAAAATTTAAAAAAAATGCATTACCTGTTTCTTTTTCTCAGCATTCTGTTGCAATCGGTCTTTGTGGCTTGTGCCCAAAGTAAAAGTAGCGCCAAAAAGCCTTTAATCGTGTTTGTAACCGGCGACCACGAGTACAGCGGCGAATTAACCATGCCGGCTATTGCCACCGAACTGGAAAAAAATTACGGGTTCCGGACCAAAGTACTCAAAGCTTCGCCGGATCATAACTCCGAAGAAAACATTCCGGGCTTAGAAGCTTTGAAAGACGCCGACGTAGCCGTGTTTTTTTTACGCTGGCGCCGTTTACCCGCCGACCAGGTTAAGCACATTGAGGCTTATTTAAAATCCGGTAAACCCGTAATTGGTTTCCGGACTACCACGCACGCGTTTAACTACCCGGCCGGTCACGAACTCGAAAAATGGAATGCTTTTGGCGAAATGGTGTTTAATGCACCTCCGGGCTGGGGCGGTAAGGCCAAACACACGCACTACGGACACGAATCCAGCACCGATGTCAGTATAATTCCCGAAGCCGCTAAAAATCCGATTCTCACCGGTGTCAGCAATAACTTTCACGCCCGCTCCTGGTTATACCGTGTACTGCCCGATTATCCTGCCAAGGGCTCCACGTTGTTATTAATGGGCCATGCGGTTAACCCGGATAAAGAAGCACAAGATAACCCGGTAGCCTGGACCGGCACCAATTCTTTCGGCGGAAAATTTTTTATGACCACCTTGGGCCACCCGGAAGATTTTGACTTAGAGCCGGTGCAACGGTTGGTAATTAATGGCGTTCATTGGGCTGCTGGTAAGCCCGTACCTAAAAAATGGGCCGGCAAAATCGCCATTAATGCGCCTTACCACGGCATACAAGCCAGTAAATAAGTAAATTTTTAAATTTTTGCCTTGTAATTGTTTGTAGGTAATTGCTCGTGAAGCAATAGCAACTGGAGTATCAGCTAATTTTAAGAAATTTCGTTTACCTTCATTTTACCCCGGTATTTATTTAATTATTACCAGTAATACTGCTCTTTCTAAATGAACAAAATTGGATTTAATGTGCTCGCCTGGTCGGCCGTTGTGTCGGATGAAATTTTGCCAGTTATCGACCGATTAAAAGAAACCGGCTATGATAGCGTCGAGTTTTACGTAGGCTCGCCGGATGCCGCGGCTTATAAGCAGGTGGGGGAGCATTGCCGCAACCTGGGTTTAGCAGTAAGTACGGTATCCACGGTGGGTAAAGCTGAAAACCCCATTAGCGACTCGGCGGAGACGCGGGCTAAGGCGCTGGATCGCCTGAAATGGGTGATTGACCGAAGCCATGATTTAGGAGCTAAAATTTTATGTGGCCCGTTGCATTCGGCACACGCGGTATTTGCTTTGCACGCTCCCGAAGATGCCGAATACGGCTGGAGTGCCGAAGTATTACATGCAGCCGGAGAGTACGCTGCTCCGGCGGGTGTAACCTTTGGCTTAGAAGCTTTAAACCGGTTTGAGTGTTATTTATGTAATACCATGGAGCAGCTTACCCGGTTACTGCAGCAAGTAAATCATCCGAACGTTCGGGCCATGTTTGATACGCACCACGCCAACATCGAAGAAAAAAAGTTTACCCAGGCTATTCAAACCATTGCGCCTTATCTGGTGCACGTGCATATCAGCGAAAACGACCGCGGCACGCCCGGCGATGGCCACATTAACTTCGACGAAGCTTTTGCGGCTTTAGCCGGCATAAACTACCAGGGTTTACTCACCATCGAGGCTTTTTCCCGCAACGATCCGGACTTTGCCAATTCTATTGGCGTATGGCGCGAGTTTTCCAAACCCTGGGATATTGCCGAAAAAGGTTTAACGTTTATTCAGCAAATGTGTCAGAGGCACGGGTTGCATCGGTAAACTTAATAGTTAGGTTGAATTCGACTAAATTCTCTTTATCATAACAACGGCTCTACTATAGCGCAGATTTACTTTCGTGCCTAATACGCCTTACGATTTATAAAGTAAATTCTCGTTCGCATAGCAGCGGCTTTTGCTTTGATTGCTAATTGGAGTTGTTTTATGGCTGAAGTAATTGTTCTTTTTGTCTTGACACAAAAAGAATCAAAAAAACGCAAGACGCTAAAAACTCGCTGAACAACAGAACAGTTTAGCGTCATTCTTTGCACCGAGCTAATGCTATCTGTTGCATAGCAGGCAGGGAAAATTTTAAAAATTGTCATTAAAACCATCTACGGTGTCATTCAGGAGGAACCTATTTCGCTACGCAGTAGAAAAGTTTTAAATAGTAATAGCCCTCTTTAGTACCTCCACGATACTTTTAAGCAAAAAGTCCCCCTTTGGAAAGGGTAGGGGGAGAATAAGTTGCATCGAAGAATCCACTAAAAAAGAAAAAGCCACTTTACTTGAAAGTGGCTACCTGATTACTGATTTTTTAAAATTTTACCTTTCCGCAATCTGCAAAAGTATCACAACTTAAAAATGTTATCCATTAAAGTCCATTTTTCGCCTGCTTTTGCCCCCGGAACGGGTTTTTGAAACTGCCAGACAAAGTTTTCCCAATCCTGTACTTGGGGATTAGCAGCATCCATCGCTGCTTTTCGTTCGAAACTGAAATTATCATCCGTATCCATAATCATGAACAGACGGGTACCAAAACGGTAGATTTCCATGTTGGTGATGCCGGCTTCCAGGATGCTTTGTTTTATTTCCGGCCGAAAGTTTTCGGGTTTATGCCAATGCTCGTATTGCGCAACCAGCTCAGGGTTATCGTGCAGGTCAAGGGCTAAACAATATCTTTTCAAAACGTATCTTTTATTTTTAAGGCAATAAATAAGGTCTGAGTCTTAAATTTTTAAATTTTTGGCCAATCTTTACCAAATTTTGGCGGGTTGCTGGTACTATAATTAAAAATATTGCTGGGCAACGGTGGGGCTAACTCTTAGTAAGAAACTTAAAAAAAACAGCGTGTACGTTTTTATCTGGTTCATCTGTTACATTTAATTTTATTGAAATTAACGTTTAGCTACTTTTGAGCAATAGGTAGTTTATTCCATTTCAATTACTGCTTTTACTACTCCGGTAGCCGGATCAAGCCAGCTTTCAAACTCGCTTTTCACTTGGTTAAATAATACACGGTGCGTAATGTACTTGGTGGGGTCTACTGAACCATTTTTCACGGCTGCCACTACTTGTTCAAAATCCTGGCGGGTAGCATTGCGGCTGCTCATTAAAGTAGCTTCGCGTTTATGAAATTCCGGATGGCTGAATACAATATCTCCTTTTTGCAGACCAATAAGCACGTATCGGGCTCCGTGCGCCAGGTACTGAAAAGCATTGTTTATGGCTTTCTGATTACCGGTGGCATCTATTACTACCGTAGGCATATCGCCGTTGGTTATTTGGGCGAGTTGTTCGGTTACGTTAGCGGACAGGGCGTTTACCGTATAAGGGATTTGCAGCTTATCCCGGCAAAATTGCAGCCGTTCTTCGTTTATATCCAGAGCAATAACATTTCCGCCGGCCAGGCGGGCAAATTCCATCGTCCCCAACCCAATGGGCCCAGCACCTATTACCAATACCAGTTCGGTAGGTTGTACGGCGGCTCGCCGCACTCCATGCGCTCCCACGGCCAGAGGTTCTATTAAAGCCAGTTCATCAAAACTTAAGCCCTCGCCGTGAATGAGCGAGGAAGAAGGTACCGATAAATACTCCACCATGCCTCCGTGCGCGTGTACGCCGCATACTTTCATAGAAGTGCAGCAATTAGGCTTGCCGTTGCGGCAGGCAATGCAGATGCCACAGTTAAAATACGGAATAAAGGTAACAGCTTCTCCTACTCTAAACCCTTCCGCGGCATCGGTTTCTACCAGTTCACCGGCCAGCTCGTGCCCTAAAATCCGGGGGTATTCAAAATACGGCTGGGTTCCTTCGTAAGCATGCAAATCGGTACCGCAAATACCAATACGTTTTATTTTAATAATAGCGTTTCCTTGGGTTAATAATGGCTTTACTCCCTGGCTGTATTCAAACCGACCGGGAGAAGTACACACAAGTGTTTTCATATTCTGTTTAACTTTTAAGGCTTGCTCAATTCTGTTTGCCTTTCTCTGTTTTTACTAATTGGTAGTTTGCTTATTCTTCGGGCCAAAAAGTATAATCCGTTCGAACAAGCTTTTATGCTTTCATGGCTCGCCAGAACCCGGCTGGTACCAGGGCATTGGATCATAGGTACATTTTCTTTCGTCCGTTTGGAGCTAGTGGTATTTAGGGCAATGCTAACTACGCCCGGGGCGTTCAGTCCAAACTGAACGCAGGCCGCCGCGGGCAGTATATTAAACACCTGGCACAAAACAAAAAAGCGTCGCGCCATTTAAAGATAACTTTATTTTCTTCGGTAGCCGGTTTAACCTGATTTACAATCAAAATACTCCGTGTTAATTAAAAAGCCTGCATAAAACTACCGGTGAATTAATTCTTTGCCCTTGTTACGTCTATAATTTTTACATAAAAAGCAATTAAATTGGGTGGGTTATTTTTAATAGTCATACTGTTGGCAATTATTACCAGGCTAACGGGCTTTTTTTTAAATTTAGAATCAGGATAGGGTTAATATTAAGCGCAAAACTCCACCAGCAGAACAAAGAAGTAATCAGGATAATTGCCAAGCGGTTGTTTTATAATATAAATGCTGATAAGTAAAAGAAAGCAAAAAGTGAATAAGACGATAAAAGCTCTTTAAACTACGCTTGGCTAAGATCAAAGAAAAAGTAATCAGCAAAGAATTGCGCGGCATTTCTTAACGTAGTATTAAGCTATTTTAACCACTGGAGCGGAGCTGTTGATTTTTTTAGGCATATTTAAAACCTATGAAACCGCAATTACTCAAAGTGTCTCCTGGTCCGGCGTATTCTTTTAGTGTGCGCCAAGACAAGGTGCCCTACATTAACAACTGCTGGCACTACCACGCCGAGGTAGAGCTCATTCATTTTCATAAAGGCAGCGGTACCCAGTTTGTGGGCGATAATATCAAGCGGTTTAAAGCCAACGACATTGTTCTGGTGGGCGCCAACCTGCCCCATTACTGGCGCTACGATGACGTGTATTTTCAGGAGCAAACGCCCACGAGTGCCTTCTCCACGGTGGTGCACTTTGGCGAGCACTTCTGGGGCGAGGTTTTCTTAAACTTGCCCGAGAATCTGCCCTTGAAGATGGTGTTGGAGAAGGCCAAACGTGGCATTCTGATAACGGGGCAAGCGGTGGAGCAAGTGGGCAAATTGATTCAGCGAATCTTGCTGGCCGAAGGTCCGGTGCGCATCATGGGCTTAATGGAGTGCTTGCTGGTAATTGCCGAAACCCAGGAGTTTACGCTACTTTCTTCGATGGGTTTTCAGGGAAGCTTGTCGGAGTTAGAGAGTGAGCGGATTAATGCCATTTACGATTATACCTTTAAGCATTTCAAGGGCAAGATTTACTTAGAAGAAGTAGCCGGAATAGCGGGTCTGGCACCAAACTCGTTTTGTCGTTATTTTAAAACCAAAACCGGGAAAACATACTCGCAGTTTCTGTTGGAGTTGCGGGTAGGCTACGCCTGTAAGTTATTAATCGAGGACCGCTACAGTGTAAAGCATTTATGTTATGAAAGTGGGTTTAACAACTTTACCTGTTTTCATAAGAACTTCAAGCTCATTACCGGCAGTACGCCCCAGAGCTACCAGAAACAACACCGACTGGGCAAAGTTTAATCTGATTCTTGATGAATGCGTAATAAAAAGAATTTACGTTAGAAGCCAGCCAGAACATTATACTGGTTCGCGGCGGCAAAATTTTAAATAAAAGTACTTGGTAAAAAATAAGAAATTGGAGGAGTAGGCAAGCAGTTTTTTAAATTTGTATGCCCGATTTTTAAATTTTTAAACTTAAGCAGGATTCGGGAATTTGCCCTAAAAAATGTAAAGAAGATTTATTTTAATAACCTAGAATAACGCGCTACAAGAAAAATGGAACATCGTACATTAGGTAAAACGGGTTTAGAGGTATCGGTTCTGGGCTTTGGCGCATCGCCTTTAGGTAACGTGTTTGATGTAGCCGACGAAAAAGAAGGTGTAAGAGCCGTGCATTACGCCATTGCCAACGGCATTAATTTTTTTGATGTTTCTCCTTTTTATGGTTTAACACTGGCCGAGGAACGGTTAGGTAGAGCCTTAGCCGGAAAACGCCAAGAGATTTTGCTGGCCACTAAATGCGGTCGCTATGGTTTACAGGATTTTAATTTTTCGTATAACCGGATTCTGAAAAGCATTGATGAATCGCTGGCAAGGTTAAAAACTGATTACGTAGATGTTTTGCAGCTCCACGATATTGAGTTTGTAGATAAGCAGCAGCTATTGCAAGAAGCCATCCCGGCCGTTCAAAAAATTAAAAAAATGGGCAAAGCCCGCTTTATAGGTATTACGGGTTTACCAGTGCGTTACCTCGCCGAAATTGCCCGGCAAGTGGAACTGGATACGATGCTTTCGTGGGCGCATTACAACTTGCTTGCCGATGAAATTAACGACGAACTAGTGCCGCTGTCTCAAGAGAAAGGCTTTGGTTTAATGAATGCAGCGCCTTTAATGCAACGAATTCTTTCGGATGCGCCTTTGCCCGATTGGCACCGCTCGCCGCAGGCTGTCAAAGACGTGCAACCCAAACTCCTACAATTGTGCGCAAGCTATGGCGTAAATCTAAGTGATGTAGCTATTAAATACGCCGTTGATCATCTGGCTATTGCTACTACTATCGTGGGCATGTCGGAAACAAGGCAGGTACAGCAAAATCTAAAGGCCTTAGATTTACAAATACCGGCCGACTTGCTAGAAAAAATTTTAAAAATGGTAGCTCCGGTTAAAAACCAGATGTGGTATGAAGGCCGACCAGAAAATAATATTCCTAAAAAATAAACGAATGAACCGCTTATGAAAGCTTTATTTTTAATGGAACCCGGGAAAACCGAAGTACGGACAGTAGAGCCTATGATACCCAATCCTGACGAAGTTTTGTTACGCATCGGCATGGTAGGTTTTTGCGGCGGCGATTTAAATGGCTTCCGGGGCTTATTTGAATTGCAGGAATATCCCAATATTCTGGGTCACGAAGTGGGCGCTACCATTGAACAAGTGGGTAGCGCGGTGCCAGCGGAGTTTAAGCCCGGCATGCGGGTAACGGTCTACCCGTATTTAAACTGCGGCACTTGCATATCCTGCCGGAAAGGCCGCCCGAATGCCTGTCAGGATAATAAAACCATGGGCGTGCGCCGGCCCGGCGCCATGACCGACTACATCAGCATTCATTGGAAAAATTTATTCGCTTCCGATAAATTATCGCTCCGGGAACTGGCTCTGGTGGAACCGCTCACGGTAGGCTTTCACGCGGCGGCTCGGGGTCGGGTTTCTGAAAAAGATACAGTGGCCGTAATTGGTTGCGGCATTGTGGGCCTGGGAGCATTAGCCGCCTCCGTGAACCGCGGCGCCAGAGTAATTGCCATTGATATCGCCGATTCTAAAATGGAAATTGCCCAAAAGATTGGCGTGGCGCACACCATTAACACCACCAAAGTAGACCTGCACCAAGCTTTAGCCGATATTACCGATGGCGACGGGCCGGATGTTATTATTGAAGCCGTGGGCAGTCCGCAAACGTACCGGGCCGCGGTAGAAGAAGTAGCCTACACCGGCCGAGTAGTTTGCATCGGTTACGCTAAAAAGCCCGTCGAATTTAACACGGGCATTTTTGTACGTAAAGAAATTGAAATTTTGGGTTCCCGTAATTGCCTCGGCGAATTTCCGGAAGTAATCAGCTACCTGGAATCTGGCAAATTTCCGGTAGATGCGGTTATTTCAAAAGTAGTAACAATCGACGAGGCTGGTGCTGCCTTGGCGGCCTGGTCGGATAATCCGGGCCCTATTACTAAAATAATGGTAGATTTTGAAAGGTAAAAACACCCGTATTTTGATTGGAGATACGAGACTAAGTTTCTAGAGTGGACTACCAGAAGCAAAAATTAAAATAAACTAGTTCCAACTCGCTCTAACTAAAAATACATGATAAAA
This sequence comes from Adhaeribacter pallidiroseus, assembly GCF_003340495.1. Lineage (NCBI taxonomy): Bacteria > Pseudomonadati > Bacteroidota > Cytophagia > Cytophagales > Hymenobacteraceae > Adhaeribacter > Adhaeribacter pallidiroseus. Next base: position 4,694,892 of record NZ_QASA01000001.1, on the reverse strand, counting down.
TCTTGTGTAACCATTGCCTTGGTGCCCCAGATAAAAACTGGTCCTTGGATTTATTGGGAAAATCTGGAAACCAGTATAACTAAAGCTGCTCAGTTGGGGTTTGAAGGAATTGAGCTTTTTACGGCTTCTGCGGATGCTATAGATCCAGCCACATTAACTACTTTGTTGGAGCAATCCGGACTTAAATTAGCAGCCGTGGGTACGGGAGCGGGTAAAGTTATTCAAGGCTTCACTTTAACTGATCCTGATCCGGCTATCCGGCAACAAGCCACTACTTTTATCGCGGATATGATTGCTTTTGGTGCCCAGTTTCAGGCTCTTGCCATTATCGGCTCGATGCAAGGCAACATAGTAGCCGGAGTGGAGCGCGAGCAGGCGATGGAGTGGCTGGCAGAAGGATTAAATTTTCTGGGCGAAGCAGCGGTAGCCCGAGAAGTTCCCTTAATTTACGAGCCTTTGAACCGCTACGAGACGAATTTACTGAATAGCTTGAGCGATGGTGCCGAATTTTTAAATTCTTTGAAAACCCGGAACGTAAAATTATTAGCCGATTTGTTTCACATGAACATCGAGGAAAGTTCTTTAACGGAAAGCATCCGGCAGAACGAATCTTCTATTGGCCACATTCACTTTGCCGATAGTAACCGTCGACCAGTTGGCTTGGGGCATACAGCAGTTGCCGAAATTGCTAAAACTTTGCAAGAAATAAATTACAACGGGTATGTATCCGCCGAAGCTTTGCCCTGGCCTAATCCGGACGAAGCAGCCCAGCAAACTATAAAGGCATTCCACAAATTTTTTAAAAATTAGTAAGGTATTCAAGCCCACCCCAAATTATGCAGCGATTTTGCTTTGCTTTAGACTTAGTAGATGATCCGGAATTAATCCAGGAGTACGAAAACTATCACAGCCCCGGCAACGATTGGCCCGAAGTAACCCAAAATGACCGGGATGCCGGCATTACTAATCTACAAATATACCGGACCGGTACCCGCATGTTTATGATTATGGACACCGACGATGATTTTACCTTCGAGAAAAAGGCCGCGTTAGATGCTACAGTGCCTAAAGTGCAGGACTGGGAACAACTCATGTGGAAATACCAAGTGCCCTTGCCCTGGGCCAAAGCAGGCGATAAGTGGATTTTAATGGATCAGATTTTTCAGTCTGGGGCGAAAAAGACGGAGTAAATTTAAAAATTTAGCGTCTTCAAAATTACTGTGATTACGGATAAAGTTAACAGCACGACACAACTTGGGAAAGTAAAGGATCCTCTTTTCTTAATTGGACTAGGAACTTTGTTGGTAAATGATTTCTATGCTAAATACGAGTTTGCAAATGAAATAACTGGTAAGCTTTCTGATATTGCCGGCCTTTTTATTTTTCCGTATTTCTTCTCTGCACTACTTCCCCGCTTTAACCTATTAATATACCTTCTAACAGGAATTCTGTTCACCTTCTGGAAATTACCTGTTTCTCAACCACTTTTTAATTTTTGGAATAATATCGGAATTGAATTTTATCGGACAATTGATTATTCTGACCTTTTAACGCTTATTATACTTCCTCTTTCTTTTAATTATTTTAACTCTAAAATTTATAAAGGAATAAACCAGCAAAGTATTACAGTTAACTTACTGGCATTTATTTCAGTTTTTTCATTTTGTGCCACTACTTTACCTAAGAAGGGCGTAAACATTCAGGCTGACGTAGATCAAGCATTTGTATTGGAGTTTAATAAAGAAGAATTGTTCAATCGGATGAACCCCACATTTAGCAGCGACACATTATCAAAAAGCTTACATGATTCGCTCTTCTACTTGCATTTTTACATACCTGAATTTCGGGCAGATATTAGAGCACTTTCCAGTATTCTGGAAAGCCAATCTGGTCGAACGACTATAAAGCTTGATAGCATAGTTGCATGTAGCGTAACTGGAGCTTTGTTCTTTGGGTTCGACCAAGAAAATATAGATAAGTTGGAGATGCTAAAACCAAAAGATATTGAAAACTACTTTGAAAAAGATTTTGTGGAAAAACTTAAAAAGAACCCCAAAAACAATAGTTTATACTACAGTAATAAAGAAGTTTATGACGATTACATGAAAGATAGGTAATGCTACTGGTTATCAAATTTCAGAACAAAATAAAAAAGCTGGTTAAACCACCTGTTTCCAGATAAGTTTTAACCAGCTCGGGTAAATTTTTAAAAATTTATCTACACAGTAGCTTCCGCGTGGTGGCGGAGTTGCTCGATGGCGGCAATCATAATCTCGTTATCAATCTCGTGTACTTCTACGCCATGGCCTATTTTAGCCAACAGCATAATGGTTAACTGACCACCCAAGTGTTCGCGGAATTCCTGTAAACCGCGCAGTAAACTTTGCGGGTGCGTATCGTCTTCCAGGTGCGAAAGCATTTCGGGGGCAAATAACTCAAAACCAACGCCGGTAATTACTTCCAGAATTTGTTTTAGTTCTTCCTCGGTAAGCATGCCTTTTAAATAGGAGTACGTGGAATCCAAAGCAATACCCATGGCTACCGCTTCGCCGTGGCGAATGCGGTAATTGCTGAGCTGCTCCATTTTGTGCGCCGACCAGTGCCCAAAATCCAAAGGCCGCGAAGAACCTTTCTCGAAGGGGTCGCCGCTGGCAATGTGCTGCACGTGCATTTCGGCGCACCGGTGAATGAGGTACTGCATGGCGGCCATATCGCGTTCGGCCAGTTTCTGCGTGTTTTCCTGCAAAAATTTAAAAAAATCGGCATCCTTAATGAGCGCTACCTTAATGGCTTCGGCAATACCGGCCCGCCATTCGCGGTGCGTTAAGGTACGCAGAAAATGGAAGTCGTTGATTACGGCAAAGGGGGGCGTAAAGGTGCCCAGAAAATTCTTTTTACCGTAGGCGTTAATGCTGTTTTTTACACCCACGCCCGAATCGTCTTGCGATAAAACGGTAGTAGGAATGCGAATGTGGCGGATACCCCGGTGCGCTATCCCACAAGCATACCCCACCATATCTAACAAAGCGCCGCCGCCAATGGCCAGTACGTACGAATGCCGGTCGATGCCTTTTTCGTTAATCACATCAATCACCTGATCCACGTACGCGGGGTCATTTTTGCATTGTTCGCCTCCCGGAATAATCAAAGAATCAGCGGCAAGTTGTAAAGTATCGGCATAATGCGTGGTATATTTTTGATATCGGCGGTTAAAGCCGGCAGCGCTTCGGCTACGTGATGGTCTACCACAAAAAAAACTTTCCGGGTTCCTTCGCCGCCGCTGGCTATTACATCGCGTAATAAAGAATTCCGGATAGAAAATAAGTTTTCGGTAAAGTGTACGGTATAATGATACGTTACCTGAAATGTCTGCTGGATCGGGTATATCTGCATGAATAAGATTTAAAAAATTGCCGCTTTTATCACGGCCTATTATTGTACAGATAACAAAATTAAAAATAAAAAAGTGGTTTTGTACGAAACGTTTTTTAATTATAATTTAATCTGTTAACAAGCGGTACCTGACTTATGGGCTAGGTAACCGCAAATTGTTTGGCCATAAACCGCGATACCGGAAAAAGCAATAATACTGCCAGCCCGTACAACCAACCCGCAAAACCCGCCGCCAGGGTGGCATCCATGATAATTAAAGATAATACCCCGGCTTTTACCGCCAAGCGTATTTCTTGGGGTTGCAAGGTTTTTACGGCTTTTAACAAAGGCAGCAATATCAAGTAAGCAAAAAGCAAAGCAAAAGGCAAGGCGGTTAGTAAAGAAAAATGGGGTAGAAATGAGAGAGCACCAATACTTAAAAATACCAGCACGTATAAGGCCACGGCAGCCTGTAAAATAGGCCGGCTGCCGCCGTGTACTTCGCCGCGGCTAATAACCGTAATGTTGGCAATGTACACAATCGGGATAAAGGCCAGGTACCAATAATGCTCCAGGCTGGAAGTAACGGCACTCATACCCAGAAGTAAATTGCCACCCCGGCAAGCGCCCATGTTAATCGGCCCGAGAAACCCCTGGTGTTTCCCCCAGGCATCGTACAATAAGGCTAAGCCCGCCACCACTGCGGCAATAACACCGCTGGTGGTAGATACCACAAATGCTGCTCCAATACCCAGTAACAGTAATAAAGCACCTAAAGTAGCAGCACTGGCCTTGGTGGCGGCACCGCTAGGAATGGGTCGTTCCGGGCGCTCTACTTTATCTAACTCCGCATCAAATACATCGTTAAATACCACGCCGCCACCGTATAAACCAATGGTAGATAAAACCAGCCAGCCTAAGTCCGAAGCGAGCGGGTGGTACAAAGAGCCGTAAGCCGAACCAACTTCTTGCTGAATCAAGCGTACGGCGCCGGCCGCGGCAAAACCCGCCATAATATCGGCAATGGCCGTAACAATGTTAGCCGGGCGCATAAGCACCAGATGCGCAAAAATGCGGTTCATAAGCAAGCGTTAAGTTTAGCGGATGATATTAGAAGTAGGGGTGTTAGCTTCATCAATGCGGGGCGTTTGGCCACCGCGTAAAATAGAACTGCCCGAAAATTTCTGACTTTGATCAATAGGTTGGGCTTCGAGCCAGTCGCTTTCCGGCATTTGTCCGCTTTGGCCAAAGGCAGCTAAGGCGTTACCGTAACTTACCAACTGCACCTGCTCTTCGGGTATCCCACGTTCCAGCATTAAGGCTACGGTTTTAGGCACGGCCAACGGATCGCTGATGCCCCAGTCGGCAGCCGAGTTAATCATGACTCTTTCGGGGCCGTATTGTTTTACAATTTCTACCATGCGCTCGTTGCCCATTTTGGTATGCGGATAAATGGTAAACGCGGCCCAAAAGCCCCGGTCCAGCACGTCCTTCACGGTTTCTTCGTTGTTATGATCCACGATTACCATGCCGGGGTCTAGGCCGTGTTCCAGGGCTACTTCCATGCTGCGCAGGGTGCCTTTTTTCTTGTCGCGGTGCGGCGTATGGATTTGTACCGGCAGGTTTACTTCTTTGGCTATTTCGAGCTGTAAGCGGTAGTATTTATCTTCGGCAGCGGTTTGGTCGTCGTAGCCAATTTCGCCCACGCCTACTACGCCTTCTTTGGCTACGTACAAGGGCAGCAGTTCCATTACCTGTTCGGCTAAAGCTTCGTTATTCGCTTCTTTAGAATTTAAACCAATGGTGCAGTAATGTTTAATACCAAACTGACTCGACCGGAAACGCTCGAAACCAATCAGGTGGCTGTAATAATCTTTAAAGGTGCCGGCTTCGGTGCGCGGTTGTCCCATCCAGAAAGCAGGTTCAATAAGCGCGACAATACCGGCCCGGCGCATGGCTTCATAATCGTCAGTGGTCCGGGAAGTCATGTGTACGTGGGGGTCAATCAACGGGAAAGGACTGGTAGTATTCATTTTATTTCGTTTATAAAGATGATGAATGAGTATAAGTAGTTGGTCGTTTTAGTTGTTGGTTATGCGGATAATAAAACCTGAATTATCAATTATTTTATCTCGCGTCGTTACTTAAATCTATTTTATTTAAGTACTTTTTCGGAATAACCTAATTAGGATTCTTCCTCAAAATTTTAAAAATGCAGTACGCCAGCAGAAATAAATAAACATAATTTACTGTTTCCGGGATGCTTCTAAATCTTATGGAATAACTAATAACGAAAAACGAGCAACTAACAACTATTTAAACGGTTTGCGCAGCTACGGCTTCGCCGATGGTATCCCAGGTAAGTTCGCCGCTGGCAATCTTCGCTTTTAAATCCGGCACGGTGTCGAGCATGGTTTTCGCTGCCGGGTAATTGCTTTCGGCGCATACCAAAGCGGCGGCTTGTTGTTCTGTATCGTTGGGTTGGGTAAATAACTTTTGAATATCGGGCCAGATAGCGGCGTCTACGAACGGACCCACGTTGCGCCAAACTTCCGGGCTTAAAGTACGGCCGGCGGCCCAGCGCTCGTGCGCAAAATCCGACAGCATTTGGGTTAATTTCAAATTTCGGCGATTTTCTAAACCGTAGATCCGGTACAACGACCGGCTGGTAAAGATCGATTTTAAGACTAACTGGTTCCAGGCTTCTTCGGGCAAATAATCGTGCGGATACGGATTTTGTAAGGCAACGGCTTCAAACACCAAAGTCATGTTCGTACGCACGCCTTCGGCGAGGCGCGGGATGAGTTTTTCCGGATACGGTAGAACGGGTAAAGCCGCGTACAAAGCCACTAGTTCGTTTACGTCGGCGGTAGCAAACAATTTATCCAGGGTTTTTACATACTCTTCCGGCGATTGGTGCGGCAACGACAAAGCTAATAAAGTGCGGGCCGTTTGGTCGGCGGTCCAGCCTGTCGGGTTAAAACCTGGGCGTAAAGCTTGCGCCGCCGCGAGGTCCGTTTCGGTAATTTCCAATTTCTTTTTCCCGACAAACCGGGGAGCCATACTAAAAGCCTGAAAAATTTGCTTTCGGTTCGCGCTTCGGCTAATTGTTTTTCGAGCCAGGTAATTCCTGGGGGCGTGGTGGCGCGGGTAAGAAGTTCCGTTAAAAAGTTTTTTACAGATTCTTGGTCAGCTGTTGGCATATCAGAAAAGAACAGGTTTAAGTGAAAGCAGCTTTTCGATGATAAAAGCTTACGCATTTTATTACCCAAAAGGTGCTGCTTATTTGCTTTAGCACGTCAAATGTAACAATATTTACTTCTGAATGGCAAAATATTAGGTTTCTTTTATATTAGAAATGATTTTTATCATTGCCTTTTACTTTTGATTTGTAAAGCGCTATAATTTTTAAAATTTTCTAATTTTTGAAGGTGCTTGGGAAGTGAGCAGAAGCATGGGTTTTGTAGTTGCATCGCTTGTGCTTTATATTTTACGATGACGCGGATTTACTTCCGTGTCTTTTAATTTAAAAAGCTTTCGTTTGCATAGCTGCGACTGTTACATTGGCTACTTACCAGTTAATTATTGTTCGCATAGCTGCCGGAGTTGCTTTATTGCTTAGTGAAGTTGTTTCATTGCTGAGGTATTTGTTCTTTTTGTCTTGATACAAAAGAACCAAAAAGATCAAGACGCTAAAAACTCGCTGACCGCTCGAACAGTTTAGCGTCAACACTTGCACCTGGCTCAGGCTATCTGTTGCATGGCAGACTGACAAAATTTTTAAAATTTAAAAAAGTGGACGTTCGTTCTGGTTTGATCAAACAAAAAGCACTTACTGTGGAAGGTAAGTGCTTTTGTTGAATAGCCTGAATATGGATTGCTGTACCAGGTATTTTTTATTTCATGGGGGAGTAATCCGTCGGTTTCATGTAAACCGATTCTACTTTGGTGGTTAAAGATCCGCCTCCTTTTACTTCCGAAGCTGCTTTTACTTTTACCCACTCCGGATCTACCCGGAAAGCATCGAAAGAAGCTAAGCCGGCTTCCTGGCTTTTATGCGCTAATAGATAAACCAAGGTATTTTCGGCTCCCGGCTGGCCCGCTACCGGATGAAAGTAAACAATGTTTTCCATACCGTATTTGCTAAATAATCCCATAGTATGGTCCCGGAAACGGGCATCGAGGTTTACTAAGTTATTGGGCGTGGTGGTATACGTGCGTAGCTCAAAAGTACGCTCCGGCGTAGCTTTTTTCAAGGTAATGGCCGGCGAATAATCAGTCGTTTCCATAAACAACTGGTCTACTTTAGCTACCAGTTTACCGTTTTCTTCGGATTTAGAAGCCACTTCTTTCCACTCCGGATCGGAGCCGAAAGCCTGCCAGGAAGCATCACGGGCTTCGCGGTTCGGGTAAGCCAGAATATAAATCAGTTTATTGTCTGGATTCTCCAGGGGTAGCCAGTAGCCAATATTGGTCATGCCGTGTTTTTCAAAAATCCGGGTAGTATTGGTCCGGAATCGGTTTTCCAGGTCGGCTAATTTGCCGGGATGCGCGTAATAAACCCGCATTTCAAACAAACGGGTGTCTTTCGGGCCAGCCATCGCAGCAGAAGTACTCGTGGAGGATTGTGCGCCGGAACCGGATTTACAGCCAGAAATAATTAAAATACCAGAAAAAGCTATTAGTAGAAAGTAGTGCAATTTGCGCATAAGGTTAAGGGTGTAGAAATCTAAAAATGAGCAAAATTTTTAACTGCTATTAAATCAATGACTTACTAAAGTATGGTCAAAAAAAATCGGACCGGTACAAGTATAGTAATTATTCCGTTAGAAAACTTAAGCACAGAGCCGCTTTTTATACTGAATTTTTGCAGCGATTCTTACAGAGGAAAAGTAACGTTATAAGATTGGCTAAAAAGGTTGATTTTAAGCTAATAGCCAATAAGCCAGACCAGCTGCCGTAAGCTGCATGGTTAAATTATCGAGGCCGTGGTTGCTGACTGATTCAATAGCGGCACCGCCTAGTCCACAAACAACCGCGGTTTTTAAGCAATTTGATAACGGATAGCCAATAAAGTAAAGCCCCAGAAAAGCCACCACGATACTCACAAATGCTACGGCGCCGGAGCCTTCTAAACTACGAGTGGCCTTTACGCCCAGCAACGATGGCACCTGGTAGCGGTGTTTGCCCCAGCGCGAACCCACTGGCTCGCCTACGGCATCGCCCCAGCCACCTACCAGATAGCCGATGAAGGCAAATTTTAAAAAAAAGAGGTTTGATAGAACGCCACCTAGGGCAGTAGTTATTAAAGGTATTAAAATAAATAAAGTACGATGTGGCCGGTCGGATTGCCGGGCCATTACCTCGTAGAAGGGGAAGTGGTCGCCTTTAAATACCGCATATAACACGAATAAACTTACAATACTGCCAAACAATATAACCGCGGGTAAACCGTACTTTACCTGAAAAATGCTGGCGGTAGAAAAAATTAAAAAATGAAAAATTTTACGAGTGTAAGCTGTGCGTACCCGGTGCTGCTTTTTTAAATGCGAAACCAATAAAGCTACTACCAACACGTACCCAAAAATAAACGGACCGAGTTGCCAGATTAATTCCCAAGAGGGAATGGCACGTTCCAGAAATTGTTGCAGCATAAAACTAGTTTGATGATGATGGTATACACCAGTACTTTTAATGCTCACTATAAGTTGTGTTGGTTCTTAATCCAGCATTAAGCAAGAATATTTCCTTGGGTCAACTTAAAACTGTTAGAAAACAAAAAAGGCCAGTTAACGGGAAAGTCAACTGGCCTTTGATAGAACTCAAAAGAATTTTTTAAAAAATTTCTTTGGCGATGGCGGCGGTTGCCTCGGATTTACTCATGGTATAAAAATGCAGGCAAGGCACCCCGAATTGAACCAACTCTTTACACTGCTGCGTGGCCCATTCAATACCTACCTGGCGTACCGCTTGCGGCGTTGGAGCGCTATCAATGGCCTGCACTAAATCATTCGGAATATCGATGTGAAACAAGTTGGGTAACATGCGCAATTGGTTCTTTACGGTAAGCGGTTTAATGCCCGGAATAATGGGTACGTTGATGCCATGTTCGCGACAAGCTTTTACAAAGTTGAAATACTTTTGATTATCGAAAAACATTTGCGTAATGATGTACTGCGCGCCCATGTCAACTTTCATCTTCAGGTATTTCAAATCGATTTCCAGATTGGGCGCTTCACTGTGTTTTTCGGGGTAACCGGCTACGCCGGCGCAAAAATTAGTAGGCACCGGGTTGGCAATGTCTTCGTCCAGATAGTTGCCGTTATTCAAATCACAAATTTGTTTGAGTAAATCTGATGCGTATGCATGTCCATCAGGATGCGGCCGAAACTGGGTTTCGGTTTTAATAGAATCGCCGCGTAAAACCAGCACGTTATCAATGCCCAAGAAGTTAAGGTCCATTAAGGCATTTTCGGTTTCTTCCCGGCTAAAGCCTCCACAAATAATATGCGGTACGGCATCTACATTGTATTTATGCATAATAGCCGAGCAAATGCCTACGGTACCCGGCCGTTTGCGAATGCTGATTTTTTCGAGCAAGCCATTTTCTCGTTCCTTAAACACGTATTCTTCGCGGTGGTAAGTAACGTTAATAAATGGCGGCTTAAACTCCATCAACGGGTCGATGCCGTTGTAAATGGATTGGATGCTGGTACCTTTTACCGGCGGTAAAATCTCAAAAGAAAAAAGCGTTTTTGTCGCGTTTGCGATATGTTCGGTTACTTTCATGTCAGGAATTATGAATTAAAAATTAGAAATTAGAAATGGCCGAAAATTTTAAATTTTTGCTCCGGAGCCAAGTCTAATTTCTAATTCATAATTTCTAATTTTATTTTATTTAGTTATCGTACCCCAGGTTAGGCGCCAACCAGCGCTCGGCTTCACTTAAAGTCATGTTCTTGCGCTTGGCGTAATCTTCGGCCTGGTCTTTATCTATTTTACCTAAGCCAAAATAACGGGCTTTCGGATGCGAAAAATACATGCCCGATACCGCCGCGGTGGGGTACATGGCCATACTTTCGGTTAAGGTTATGCCGGTATGCTTTTCGGCTTGCAACAGTTCAAACAAGGTCAGCTTTTCGCTGTGTTCCGGACAAGCCGGGTAACCCGGTGCCGGACGAATACCCTGGTATTCTTCGGCAATTAACTCATCATTGGTTAATTGCTCCTGCGGCGCGTAGCCCCACAATTCTTTCCTAACTTTCTCGTGCATTAATTCGGCAAACGCTTCGGCCAGGCGGTCGGCCAGGGCTTTGATCATGATGCTGTTATAATCGTCGTGGTCGGCTTCGTATTGCGCAATTAACTTATCAATGCCCAAACCAGTCGTTACCGCAAATCCCCCGATGTAATCGTTTAATCCGCTTTCTTTCGGAGCAACAAAATCGGCGAGCGCTAAGTTTGCTACGCCCGAACCTTTCTTGCCTTGCTGCCGCAAAGTCCGGAAAGTAACCTGGCTGAGTTGCCGGCTTTCGTCGGTATACACTTCCATATCGTCGTCGTTTACGGTATTGGCCGGGTAAATGCCAACTACGGCGTTGGCTTGCAATAATTTTTCTTTTACTACTTTTTTAAGTAATACCTGCGCGTCTTCAAAAACCCGCACCGCTTCGGCTCCCACTACTTCGTCGTTTAGTATTTTGGGATATTTGCCGTGCAGTTCCCAAGCCTGGAAGAATGGCGTCCAGTCGATGTAATTGACAATCTCGCTGAGCGGATAATCGGTGTATACCTGAGTACCTAATACTTTGGGCGTGTACACGTCTTCGGCGCGCCATTCAATCGGAAACTTGTTGGCGCGGGCTTCGGGTAACGTAATAAACTGCTTGTCTTTTTTGCGGTTCAGGTAAGTGTCGCGCAGTACTTCGTATTCGGCTTTTACGTTTTTGGCGTAAGCTTCTTTTTGTTCGGGTTGCAGCAGGTTGCCTACTACCGGCACCGTACGTGATGCATCTAGTACGTGAACTACCGGACCGCTGTAGTTTTGGTCGATTTTAACGGCGGTATGCGCCCGCGACGTGGTAGCGCCCCCAATAATAAGCGGCGTTTTAAAATTCAGGCGCTCCATTTCTTTGGCCACAAATACCATTTCGTCCAGGGAGGGCGTAATTAAACCACTTAGCCCAATAATATCCGCGTTTATGTCAATGGCGGTTTGTAAAATCTTATCGCAGGAAACCATCACGCCTAAATCCACGATTTCGTAGTTATTGCAGGCCAGCACCACGCCTACTATGTTTTTGCCGATGTCGTGTACGTCGCCTTTAACGGTAGCTAATAATACTTTACCGGCGTAGCGGCTGGCCCCACCCCCGGCCCCTCCCCGGGGGAGAGGGGAGTTTTCTTTTGATAGCTCTTTGTGGAGTTCTTTTTTATAGTTTGGAGTACCGTTTGGAGGTTTTGCTCTACTTCGTTGTTGGTGATGCGCAGTACCCGGTAGCCTAAACCTTGCAAGAATTCGGTACGAAGTGTGTCGTATTCCTGCTGTTGTTCGTGGTATTCGCCGTCTACTTCTATTACTAATTTTTGTTTTAGGCAAATAAAATCGACAATATAGTCTTCAAAAGCATGTTGCCGCCGGAACTTAAATCCATCCAACTTCTTACCCCGCAGCTCCTGCCATAGTATATTCTCTGCTTTAGTTGGGGTTTTACGATGCACCCGCGCTAATTCTTTTAACCTAGTATATTTTTCAGGGGGTATCGGTTTAACATAATTATCAGCAAAGCTCCCCTCTCCTCCGGGGAGGGGGTGGGGGTGGGGCAACAAAGCTGCTACTCTATCCTTTTCCGCTTCAATAAACGGGAGTAAATACGCCACCGCTTTTTTCATCACGCGGGCGCTTTTGACTACCTGCGGTAAAAACATTTTACCGGCACCGAATAAATCGCCTACCACATTCATCCCAGCCATCAAGGGACCTTCAATTACTTCCAAAGGCCTTTCGTATTGCTGACGGGCTTCTTCAATATCAATGTCAATGTAATCGGTAATGCCTTTTACCAGCGAGTGCGTTAAACGTTCCTGCACGGGGGCGTTGCGCCAGGCTTCGTCTTTTACAATTTCTTTGCCTTTGTTTTTTATTTTTTCGGCGTGTTCAATCAAGCGCTCGGTGGCATCGAGCCGGCGATTAAACAATACATCTTCTACTAACTGGAGCAGGTCTTTCGGAATTTCTTCATACACCTCAATCTGGCCGGCATTTACAATTCCCATGTCCAGCCCAGCTTTAATGGCGTGGTATAAAAATACTGTGTGAATGGCTTCGCGCACCAAATCATTACCCCGGAAGGAGAAGGATACGTTACTTACCCCACCGCTCACGCGCACCCCCGGCAAGTTTTCTTTTATCCAGCGGGTAGCGTTAATAAAGTCGATGGCGTAATTGTTATGCTCCTCCATGCCCGTAGCCACGGTGAGTATATTGGGGTCGAAAATAATGTCTTCGGCCGGAAAGCCTACTTCTTTGGTCAGGATGTTGTAAGCGCGTTCGCAGATTTCAATGCGGCGTTCGTAAGAATCAGCCTGGCCTTGTTCGTCGAAAGCCATTACTACCACGGCCGCACCGTAACTCAGTACTTTACGGGCAATTTCTTTAAATTTTTCTTCGCCTTCTTTTAAGCTGATTGAGTTAACAATGCCTTTACCTTGCACACATTTTAAACCAGCCTCAATCACGCTCCACTTCGAGGAGTCAATCATGATGGGTACGCGCGAAATATCAGGCTCGGAGGCAATTAAATTTAAAAAATGAACCATGGCTTTCTCCGAATCGAGCATGCCTTCGTCCATGTTCACGTCGATAATCTGGGCGCCATTTTCTACCTGTTCGCGCGCAATAGCTAAAGCTTCTTCGTATTGCTCATTCAGAATAAGCCGAGCGAATTTCTTGGAACCGGTTACGTTGGTGCGTTCGCCAATGTTCACAAAGGTAGAACCTTCGAAGATCGTGAGCGGCTCTAAACCGCTTAATTTGGGTAAGGCGGGTAATTGCGGAATAGCGCGGGGCGGATATTTAGCTGCTTCCTGGGCAATGGCTTTAATGTGCGCCGGCGACGTGCCACAACAACCCCCGATAATATTGACAAAATTGTTTTCCAGAAAATCGTGGATATGCGCGGCCATTTGCTCCGGTGTTTCATCGTACTCGCCAAAAGCGTTAGGCAAACCGGCATTCGGGTGCGCACTTACGTAAAACTTCGCTTCTTTGGCTAGGGTTTGTAAGTGCGGCCGTAATTGTTTCGCGCCCAAAGCGCAGTTTAAACCTACGCTCAGTAAAGGTAAATGCGAAATAGAAAATAAGAAGGCTTCTACCGTTTGACCCGATAAAGTCCGGCCGCTGGCGTCGGTAATGGTACCCGATACCATGATGGGGATGCGTTTGCCGGTGCGCTGCGAATATTGATCAATGGCAAACAGGGCGGCTTTGGCGTTGAGTGTATCAAAAATAGTTTCTACCAGTAAAGCATCTACACCACCGTCAATCAAACCTTCAATCTGCCCGGTATACGCTTCTACTAATTCGTCGTAGGTAATGGCCCGGAAGGCCGGGTTATTTACATCCGGCGACATGGAAGCGGTACGATTGGTCGGGCCAATGGAACCCGCTACAAAGCGCGGCTTATCCGGGTTTTGCGCGGTATATTCATCGGCTACTTCCCGGGCTATTCTGGCCGACTCGTAATTGAGTTCGTACACCAAGTCTTCCATGTGGTAATCGGCCATACCCACGGTAGTAGAGCTAAACGTATTGGTTTCGGCAATGTCGGCCCCGGCGGCAAAGTAATTCGCGTGGATTTCCCGGATAATATCGGGCCGGGTAATGGAAAGTAAATCGTTATTGCCTTTTAGGTCGTGCGGAAAATCCCGGAAACGTTCGCCGCGGTAATCGGCTTCGGTGAGTTGGTAGCCTTGAATTTGCGTACCCATGGCGCCATCCAGCACCAGGATGCGTTTTTTTACTTCTTCTTCTATGCGTGTCATCGTGTTATAAGCAAAAAAAGATTAACCCTTCTGGAGGGCGTAATTTTTTGCTTATCAAGAGTTTTGAGCTGAGTTTTTCAGGCGAAACGCCTTTTCTACCCTCATCTTCCCCCACGGTGTGCACCGTTCGGGGCTGGAAGTAGCACCCTGCCAGCCAGGGTTGCTAAGACATCAACGGGCCAAGTCCCTCCGTCTTTCTTGATAAGTGGTGCAAAGATAACACGATGATTCTTATTGTGCAAATACCAAATGTATTTATAAATAACAGAGGTTTAGGGTAGAATCTTATAAAAAATTTAAAAATAAGCTTAAGATTAAAAAATTAACAACTACATCTCATTAATGATTTTTTTAAAATCAGGCTATCAGATAAAAGGTGGAATCTAGATGAGATTGGACAAATCCTGAATACTATTTAATTTGTTTGTAAAATAGAGAAAAACAAGCCCCGAATTAATGAAAGAGGCTATAGTAATTCGGGGCTTAATTTAAGAGAGATGGCAAAAGAATTTATTCAATAAGTAATTTGCCGCTTTGCAATACCTTGCCATTTTCGGCTAAAATCTGGTAAAAATAGATTCCGTTGGCTATGGTTGGTAACGTAATGCGGGTATTTAGCTTATTTAACTCGGTTATTAAAATTTGTTGCTGCAGAGCGTTATACAATACATACCGGGTGCGGGGCAGTTGCTTTTGATTTTTTACCCAAAAGTGATTTTGCGCCGGATTCGGATAAACTACAAATAAATCTTTTTGATCAGGGGCTACTTCTCCGGGATCCGGATTAATGCCACCACTTACCAGTTTGGGGGTAGCTACCAGCGTAATGGTAAAATCTTGCTGCGCCAGCACGCCGTTTAATTCGGAAGTACCCCGAAAAACTAAAATATACGGTTGGCTACGCCGCCAGGCTTCTTCGGGGTTTAAGGTTAGCTCGGCCGTGATGCTATTGGTAGTGGCTGTGGTATCTATTGTAAACGGTTGCCATTGATATAACTCCGAATAAGCATTCAGGTTTGTAGCTTGGCCGCTGGTTTGGTATTTTACTTTTAATTCGAGCGGTTGACCTGGAGTTAAGGAAATCTGATTGTCATCGGTAATTGAAAGTTCGGAGCGGTTTTCGATGGTAAAAACTTGGGTGAAATTGTTAGGGTCTGGCGTAACCATAACTACGAAGTCGCGCAGGGTACTGCCTATTATCCGGTTATTCCTAAATTTTTTTACGCGTACGGCAAAACTGTAGCGGCCAAGCAGACCGGGCTTATCCCAAATAAATTCGCCGGTTTTAGAATTAAGACTTACCTGTTGCGGCAAAGTGTAGCCTGTTACGTTTTTTACCGAAAAGTTGTCATTAGAATTGGAATTGGTACTACTTAAGAGCGTGATTAACTCGTATACTAAACTATCTTTATCTAAATCAGTGGTAGCCAGGCTATGCCGGAAAGGTTGATTCTGTATGGCGCAGGGAAGAATTGGTAGAATAAACCGAGGCGAAGTATTTACTTTCTCAAATGCATCAGCCGTTATTTGGGCAGTAATAACAAAAGCTTGATCCACTGCATTTTCAATATTTTGAATTTGTTTGTCACGGTTTATCTCCCGGTACGCAACCGTATAAGTGCCTGGGCCGGCAAAAGTATAATCAAAATAATAAGTAGACCGGTAAACGGCAACACAAGAGCTTTCAATTAATTTTTTACTTGCTCTATCAGAAGTACGGAAGATTCCATCGCCAAAATACAAAGTAGAGGAAGGCATATCGGCCACGGTGTTTCCATCCTGATAAATAACTAATTTAAAAAAATAGTGCAGTGGATTGGCTAAAGCGGTGGTATCAGACTGGTACATGATTTCACCGCCTAATATATGGGTGGCTTGTACGGGTTTAACCAGCCCCAACGAGAAAAACAACAAACAAAGCAGGGTAGAAATGGATTTAGCCATTGGCGTATAGCGTTAAAGTTTTATCAAAAGCGTAAGGTAAAATATTAATGGAAATTTGAAATTTGATCGATCCTGCAAATAATTAAATCGGAACGCCAGAAATTTTTAAAAAAATACTAAGTGCGGTCAAAGCTTTATTAACCACATTTCTTAGGCTATCCTCAGGTAGAAATTATCAATACTAAAAAAGTAGAACAAAGAGTTTGGCCAAACCCAGTAGTAAAGTTTTGGCTTATGGTTTTTAATAGTTTAGGTAAACCCATCAACTTCCCGGGTAGTTGTTTTTAACAGACTACTCAGGCCCAGGTTGCTCCCAAAATTTAATGCTAGGAATAGAAAAGTTATTGAAATAAATAACGGGTAAATTGTTATAAATGAGGTGTTTTTTTAAAAAATTACAAGTAAGTAGGCTCCACATGAATAAGCACATCGTACACCGACGGTTTCTGGCGCATTACTTCGGCTTTTACCGCGTGGGCAATATCGTGGCCTTCGCGCACCGATAAATTACCGTCCACAATAATGTGTAAATCCACGAAATACTCGAAGCCCATTTTACGCACCAGGCATTTATCCAGGCCTTGCACCTGGGGCACGGTGGCGGCAATATTTCGGACTTCGTTGGCGAAGTCGGAGGGCGGGGCTGCATCCATGATTTCGGTGAAAGCGGGCATAAAAATGCGGTACGCATTAATCACAATAATAACGGAAGCAATCAACGCGGCCCAGTCGTCGGCGCTTTCGTAACCTGGGCCACCAATTAAGGCAATGGCAATGCCGATGGCGGCCGTTAAAGAAGTAATCGCGTCGGAGCGGTGGTGCCAGGCATCGGCTTTTACGGCGGCACTCTCTATTTCGGAACCTACCCGGTTGGTATACCGGTACATGCCTTCTTTTACCAAAATTATGATTACCAGAATAATTAAAGTAAACGGTGCCGGCGAAGTATGCGGCGTAAGAATATGATCTACGCTTTGAATGGCGATAAAAATAGCGGCACCAATTAAAGATAAAGCAACCATTATCGCGGCCAAAGGCTCGGCCTTGCCGTGGCCGTACGGATGATCCTGATCGGGTTCTTTCGAAGCCGCCCGCAAGCCAACCCAAACAATAAAAGAAGTAAAAACATCCGAAGCCGATTCAATGGCGTCGGCGATTAAAGCGTAGGAATTGCCAAAATAACCCGCCAAAGCTTTTATGGCTACCATGCATAAATTAGCCACAATGCCCAGCAAGGTAGAACGTAAGCCTTTTTCGGCACGTTGGGCAGTGGTTCGCGGATGAGTCATTTAGTATTAAGTTTTAAAAGCAGTAATCTTGCTTTGCGTTACGGGAGCGCAAAGGTAAATTATTTACTCTTTAACTGAATACCAGAACAAGTAGTTTTTAAGCGCTAAAAGATTTGCGGTTGGTATCTGGTGAGAGTCAAAAGAATAACTTTTCTGCCCTTTAACGGTTTCTTTAAAAAGTAATATTATGAAAGAAGCAACCGAACAAGAAACCGCGTACCACCGCTTTAACGAATTAGTAAACATGAGCCCTGCCGAAATAGAAAGGTGGCTAAGCACCGAAGAATCAAACAAAGTAGGGCAGGATAGTGGCGATGGCGAGTCAATCGGGCGAAAATCGGCCCGGCGCATTATAGAAATTAAAAAAACGAAAAAAGCGGATCTACAAGAAGCCGATTACGAGCACATGCACAAAGTTATTTCGTACATCAGTCGGCACATGGCGCAGCAACCAACCCACGACCTGGAAACCAGCAACTGGTTATACTCCCTTAAAAACTGGGGGCACGATCCGCTGAAAAAATAAGAAGCAGTATTGGTTAAAAGGGAGGACTTGGTAATTAGCTTACCCGCTCCGGTAGCGTGCAACCGCTAAAACCACCAGATTTTTAAAATTTCTGATGCCGGTAAGCTGCTTTTCCAGGATAAAAATTAAGAGCCGGAATTGATTTGTTTTACCATGCCCATGATACCATTTTTCTCTAGTTCAGCTTTGGCTTGTTCGGCCGCACTCCGGTCGTTGAATTTACCGGCCACTACCCGGTGTATTTTTTTGCCGTTTACCGTATCTTCGCTGGTTGCAATGGGTAATTCCTTAATAAAAGCTTTGATTTTGTCGGAGAAAGATCTCGCTTTATCGGGGTCTGAAAAAGAACCGGCCTGAATGACAAAATAAGAGGTAGCCGTAAAAAGCGGACTAACAACGGGCGTCAGCATTTCCTGCGATTCGGGTTCTTCCAGCGTTATTAACTCTTCGGCGGTTGTAGCGCTTAAAACCTGCACTTTTACTTTGGTACCACCGCCTACATTAATCCGGCGGGCGGCGGCTTCCGATAAATCAATGATGTGGCCTTTGCGCCGGAAAGAACCCCGGTCGTTTATTTTTACTACCACGCTTTCTTGGGTGACAATATTCGTTACTTTTACTTTAGTGCCGAAGGGGAGGTATTTGTGGGCGGCAGTCATTTGATTTTTATTGAAAACTTCGCCGCTGCTGGTTTTTTTGCCGTGATGTTGCGAGCCGTACCAAGTGGCCGAACCAGTAGTAGATCCTGTGTTTTGTGCAAATCCTTCGAAAGAAAGGCTGCAAAAAATTAAGAAAGTAAAGCTGAATACATAAGGTAGTTTTGATAACATCATGTCTTCATTATTTGGTGGAAAGACAAATATAAAATAAAAATTTAGAAAAACTACATTACAGCCCTTTAGCGCTTGCTTGTATAAAGAGTAGTGGTAAGGAGGGCATTTTTAAGATAAGGCCTTGTAAGGGTTATAATGCAATGCTCGTCTTGGATAAAAACTACTAAATCACGTTTACAGGGTTAATTAGGTCAAATGAGCTTTGTTACCTGTATCAGAAGGTTTTTAGTAGAAGAATAAATTATAAAGCGGTTTTTGCTTTTTAGTACCAAATAATTATTTAAATTTTTATAAGTTTAAAGCTTATGGACTTTGGCAAAGTAACTGTATTAGAAGCAATCGATTTTAGCTTTCCGGTCGAGCCATTGGCTAACCAACAAGTACTGGCGCGCCAAAAAACAAGCACTTACTTAAAGCCCCAAGCTTACCTGGGTTGCCCCACCTGGACGAATAAAAGCTGGCTAGGTACTTATTATCCGGTCGGGTTACCGGCTAAAGATTTTCTTCGTTACTACAGCCAGCAGTTTAATACCATTGAGTTAAACACCACGCACTACCGCATCCCGGACGAAGCTACCGTAAGCAAATGGTGCGCGGCCGTGCGTCCGGATTTTAAATTTTGTCCGAAGTGGCCGCAACAAATCAGCCACGAGCAAGAGTTGCAAGGCGTAGAGAGTGCCACAACGGCATTTTGCACGTCGTTGCGGGCCTTTAAAGAAAACCTGGGCATGTCGTTCTTGCAATTACCACCGAGCTTTGGCCCGGATAAATTAGCGGTTTTAGAAAATTTCTTAACGCAAATACCCCGTGAAATACCGCTGGCTGTGGAAGTGCGCCACCCGGATTGGTTTACCGGTGAACAAGCTTTTGCGGACTTAGCGGCCCTGCTGGAAGCCTGCGCGGTAAGCACGGTTATTACGGATGTAGCCGGCCGGCGCGATGTGCTACACCTCCGACTCACTACCAATACAACTTTTGTCCGTTTTAATGGGTACCGCCACGATGCTATCGACTATGCCCGAGCAGACGCCTGGCTAAAGCAGTTGGTCATCTGGCTGGAACAAGGGCTGCAAACAGTGTACTTTTTTGTGCATTACGAAGACATCCTACATTCTCCGAAAGTAATCCGGTATATGCTCGATAAATTAGCTACCACCACTGCTATACCTGTTTCCCAAGAAGGATCTAAACCCATTTCGCAGCCTATCCAGGGTTCCTTGTTTAATTGAAATTGATTTAATTAATAGCTACCAGCTCTTTATTCTTACAGAAAAACAAAATTTTAAAAATTTTCTCCTCCTTGACTTTTTTGGATGGTGTTTACTGTCCATCGGTAGAACTCGTTTGTGAAGACACAAACGACGGCGTTGCCAATTGCTTGTGCCTTCCTAAACGGCCTAAGAAATATTTTTATATAAGTCCGGATTTTTAAATAATGGAACTTAATGCCAATAAAAAAAGGAGTTAATTTTACATTAACTCCTTTTTTTGCTTTTCTGATTTAATCTGGTTGTTAATTACAATTTAAACAGATCGTCTTTCAGGTTTTTGTTTACTTCTACGCTCTGCACATTCGTGCTAATCAATTGATTGCCGGCCCGGAGTTGGGTGAGGTAAGGAACTTTTACGCCGCTTACTTCGCGGTAATCTTTTACTTCGGTTACTTGGGTGGCATTGCCGAGTTCGGTGGCCGTAATAACTACTTCGCGTATTTTTAAGCCGGTTTCTAAGTCGTAATACTGGTACAATTGCTGACCGGTAGGTAAAGTTAATTCCAGGCGATAAGCGCGGCGTCCTTCAATGCGTTCTAAAGTACTGAGGTTTTTCTTGACGCCTAAAGTATTGTAGCGTAAAAAGCTGTTCAGGCCGTATTGTATTTTTTGCTCCTGCACTTCCTGCGGGTCCATTACTCTGGTTCCGTTCTGACTGATTACTTTGCCTTTATTGCCGTTAATAATGGTTTTCTGAATTTCCAGGTCGCCCACCTTAATGGATTGCACCATTTTATCCGGCCCTTTAAAATACTGGGTATAGGTTAAATTGGCTCCCGTGGAAGTGATGGTGCTTCTTACAATTAAATCTTTTACTTTTTCCAGGTTAGCCCGGCCACCCACTGCTTGTATGTAGCTATCCAGCACTTTGTCGGCGGAGGCGCCGGCGGGTAAGGCTAAAGTGGTGCGTTCGGCTTTGTCGCCGGTGGGTGAGTAGTATTCCAAGGTGCCGTCTTTATCAAAACGCTTCAGGCGGTCTTCAATCTGGTCGGCGTTGCCTACCACCAGAATTACGGCCTGGTCGGGGTTCACGTATTTTTGGGCCACCTGCTGAATCGCTTCCGGGGTAACGGCGGCTACTTTCTTTAAATAATCGCGGTAATACTCTTTGGGTAAGTTATAGCGGGCCGTGTTTATGGCGAACAAAGCCACGGTGTTCGGGTCTTCCAGGGAGCGGGCAAACTCGCCGGTTACAATATTTTTAATTTTTTGTACTTCAGCCGCGGTCGCTTTCTCGGTCCGCAGGCGGTTTAATTCAAACAAGATTTCCTGCACGGCGCTGTCGGTTACAGCGTTGCGCACGTTGGTGCTAGCGGTAAACTCGCCGATGTATTTACTCGCCGATAAGTCGGAGTAAGCGCCGTAAGTGTAGCCGTGTTTTTCGCGCAGATTTTGGGTAAGCCGCGAGAAGCTGCCGCCCAGCATGGTGTTTAATACCCGCCCGGTAATGGCATCGTCGGTGCCAGGCTTTAAATCAGCCACGTTGGCAATGGCCAGTACACTTTGCACCGCTGCCGGCCGGTCCACGATGGCTACCCGGGTACCCGTTATAGGCGCGGGTTTCGCTACTTCGTTGCGTTTTACGTCGCCTTTCTTCCAGTTGGTAAAGTATTTTTTAGTCAACGATTTAGCTTCTTTCACCGAAATATCGCCCACAATGGCTAAATAGCCTACATTGGGTTTGTAGTACGTAGCATAATAGCCCTGAATATCGGCCAGGGTAATGTTGTTAACCGATTGCTCGGTGGGTACTTCGCCGAACGGGTGATCTTTGCCGTAGAGCAAAGTGCTGCGCACCACGCTTTGAACAAAGTTCGGGTCTGCTTGGGAATTAGCCAGATTCGATACTGTCTGTTTTTTAATTTTATCGAGTTCTTCTTGCTTAAAGTTAGGGTTCAGCACAACATCCGCGGCCAGTTCCATGAGTTTACCCACGTGCTTTTTTAAACCCGAAGCCGAAAAGCCATTCGCCGAAGGTTCGAGGTTGGCCCCGATGTAATCAATTTCTTCGTCGAGTTTTTCTTTGCTGCGGGTTTTGGTGCCGGTGCGCAGCATAGTGCCGGCAATATCCACGTACCCGTTTTTATCGCCTTGCTTAATGGGATCGTTATCCAGCACCAGCGACATGGAAACGACCGGTAGCTTATGATTTTCTACCACGAATACTTTTAAGCCATTTTTCAACTGAAAAGACGCAGCTTGCCCAACCTGAATATCAGGCGCCGGACCGGGCGGGGGCGGGGTTTGATTTTGCGCCAGCAGCGCCAAGGGGTAACAAAGAGTAAGCAGTAAACTATAAAAGATACGTTTCATTTTCTTGAGATTGAATAAAAGGGCATTGCGCTATTTAACCGGGGCAAATGCCGGATAACCAGTAATTTTTTTAAAATTAATTATTAGACTTAGGCAAGTAGTGCAAAACTACCCGGTTTTCGCGGGTGAAATACTGATTCGCCACCCGGGCCAGATCGTCTTTGGTTACCTTTAAAAAGTTTTGCAGTTCGGTATTAATCAGGTTGGTGTTTTTGTAGAAGGTATGATAGTTCGCTAATTGCTCGGCGCGGCCGGCTACCGTAAAGTTTTTCTGGACAAAGCTGTTTTCGATTTGGTTGCGCAGTTTCTGGAACTCCGCGTCGCTGATTTGTTCTTTCTTTACCCGCTCTATTTCGGCATCCATGCTCCGTTCTACTTCGTCGATGTTTACGCCGGCGTTGGCCACGGCAAAAGCCAGAAATAAACCCGGATCTTCGAGCTGCATCGGGAAAGAGCCCACGTACACCGCTTTTTGCTGCTGATCTACCAACGCTTTATTCAAACGGGCACTTTCGCCACCGGTAAGCAAATTAGTGAGCATGGTAATGGCGTAGTAATCCGGGTTGGTTTGCTCCGGAATATGGTAGGCCTGCACTACGGCGGGTAACTGCACATTATCAAATACAATTTCACGGGCTTCCTGGGTTTTAGGGGCTTCTTTTACGGTAGGCCGCGGTATTTCTTTGGTGCCTTTCGGGATAACGGCAAAATATTTCTGAATCAATTCTTTGGCCTGAGTTACGTTAATATCGCCCGCAATACTCAGGGTAGCGTTATTAGGTACGTAAAAGGTCTTATAAAAATCAACGAACTCACTTAAAGTAGCCTGATCAATGTATTGCGCCGAACCAATGGGAACCCAGCGGTACGGATGTTCCGAATACGCATTAGCAAAGGTTTTTTCCAGAATAGTACCGTACGGCTGGTTATCGATGCGTTCTTTTTTTTCTTCTTTGATTACGTTGCGTTGCGTTTCTACCCCGGCCTGGTCAATTTTAGCGCTGCGCATCCGCTCCGATTCCAGCCACAAGCCCAGAGCCAGTTGGTTAGAGGGTAGCACTTCGTAGTAGTAGGTACGGTCTTGGGAGGTGTTGGCGTTTAAAGTGCCGCCGGCGGTTTGCACTAAGTTGGTGTACTCGCCCCGTTTAATATTATCGGAGCCTTCAAACATTAAATGTTCAAAAAAATGGGCAAAACCCGTACGGTTCGATTGTTCGTTTTTAGAACCCACGTGGTACATTACCGATACTGCCACAATCGGGGTAGATTTATCGGGTTGCAGAATTACGTGCAAGCCATTGTCCAGGGTATATTCGGTAAAATCAATCTTGCTGCTTTGGGCACGCGCCAAAAAAGCTGTACACAACAGCAGGCAGGTAACAAATTTTTTTTTCATAAAAAACGTTGGAAATAATCAATAATTTAAAAGCAGGTTGAAGTTGTATAAAATAGTATGGAGGCTAGTGGTTTTACAGACTTGAGTTAAAAGCAAATATACACAAAAGTGCCAGGAATTATACGCCCTCTTCGGTAACCGGAAGATTTAACCGCGATTTTGCGTAAATCCGGCAAGCTATATTTAACCTTGAAAAGGAATTAATCCGGGTTAAAATTAAAATTTTAAAAATTTGCCCTTTGCGCTGGCGTATTTCGTTTACTAAACGATATTTCTTAATTTTCCTTGTTTTAAGCCGGGATTATTTGTCCGTACCTGTTATGAATAGTGAAGAAAACAAAAAAAACAGCTTTCCTGAAAAGTTAAATATGCTTCCGGAACTCGACCGCCGGGGATTTATTTTTAAAACAGCCCGGTTAGCGGGTCTTAGTTTGGGTTGGCGTTTACTGGCTGGCCCAGAAAAATTAGCGGCTCAAACCAAAAGCGTTTCTGCTGATAAATCGCCTTTACCGGCGGGCAAGCATCCGGATTTAATTTTGCTGAGCGATAAACCTTTGAACGCCGAAACGCCGCCGTACTTACTCGATGATGCCGTGACGCCCGCCGATAAACTGTTTATCCGCAACAACGGCTTAATGCCGGCTAATCTCGATGCCTCGTCCTGGACCCTGACCATTGATGGCGAATCGGTGAAAAAGAAAACCGTATTTACCCTGGACGATCTGAAGAAAAAATTCAAACATTATACCTACCAATTGGTACATGAATGCGCCGGTAACGGCCGGTCGGAGTTTAGCCCGGCGGGGCGGGGTAACCAGTGGACCACCGGTGGCGTGGGTTGCTGCGAGTGGACCGGCGTACGCTTGCGCGACGTGCTGGAAGCCGCCGGCATAAAGCCAGATGCGGTGTACATTGGCTACTACGGCAAAGACACGCACCTGAGCGGCAAAGCCGACGAAGTACCTATTTCGCGGGGCGTACCCATGCGCAAAGCCCTGGAAGACGAAGCTTTAATTGCCTGGGCCATGAACGGCAAGGCTATTCCGGAAGTGCACGGTTACCCGTTACGGGTGTTATTCGGCGGTTGGCCGGCCTCTTGCAGCGGCAAATGGCTAACCCGTATTTCTATCCGTAACAAAGTACACGATGGCGCCAAAATGAACGGCCACGATTACCGTTTACCTATTCACCCCATTGCGCCCGGCGCTAAAATTCCGGAGGACAACGAACACTTCCGGATTATTGAAGCCATGCCGGTAAAATCTTTGATTACTTACCCGAAAACCGGGGCGCAGGTAACGGCGGGCAAGGCCCTGGAAGTACGCGGCCACGCCTGGGCCGGCGATTTAAAAGTGAACGACATGCACGTTTCCATTGATTTTGGGGCTACCTGGCAAAAATGTACGTTAAAAGCACCCCGTAACCGCAATTGCTGGCAGCAATGGACAGCGCAGATAAACTTTCCGGATAAAGGGTATTACGAAGTGTGGGCCCGCGCCACCGATAGCACTAATAAAATGCAGCCCATGTTGGTGCCCGCCTGGAACCCCGGCGGTTACTTGAACAATGCCTGTCACCGGATTGCCGTGGAAATTGTATAGGCTGGTGGGGCGGCAAAAATTTAAAAAACACATGAAACCAAGCACAAAGCATAAAATAGCACGCCTAACCGGGCCAAAATTTAAAAAAATACTTTTAAGCTTGGCGTTAATAGCAGGAATCGTAAACTTTTCCAGCAGCTATTCTAAACCGGCTGTACTAAACAAGGCCGGTACGCACCCGCTGCGGCCAGCGAGTATTACAGATAGTATAGATCAAAAGACCGGATTAATTATGGCGCCGGGTTTTGCGGTGGTAAGTACTACTTGTGTGCGGTGCCATTCGCCCAAATTAATTACCGAAAAGCGCGCTACCCGCGAAGGTTGGCTGGCCACGATCCGGTGGATGCAGCAAACCCAGGGGTTATGGGATTTAGGTCCGCAGGAACCGGTTATACTGGATTATTTAGCGAAAAACTACGCACCGAAAAACGAAGGCCGGCGGCCACTTTTAAAAAATACGGAGTGGTATAAGCTTACTAATTAAGAAACTTTGTAAATTTCTCGTGGTAATTTTTTAAAGAAAATTCTAAAATCGGGTAAGGCTAAGAAGCGAAATGAACAGGAAACTTGTTCAATTTTTAAAAAAGGATGCCAATAAAAAACAAAGGGCCTCTTGTTAGTGGCCCTTTGTTTTTAATGCATAAATCCTGCAACGTAATTAGTTTAGAGTAGAATCAGTTGTAAATTGTTGTTTAATAATTATTTGTTGTTCTAATAACGAACAACTAATAACGAACAACTAATAACGAACAACTAATAACGATCAACTACTGGTTATTAATTAACGGAAGCGATGGCTAGGTACATTTTGTGTTGTTTGGCCGATAAGGCGCCGGCTAATTGTTGGTTGTAATCTTCCAGAATAACCTGCATTTTCTTCTTTTGCAGTTCCGGGTTCTTGGCGTACGTATCTTGTACCTCCTGAATGGCTATTAACTTCTGGAAAATAATATTTTTTACCCGGATATAGTCGGCTTCGTTTAAACCAAGTTTAATCGCCAGTTCCCGGGTTTGCTCAATGGCCTGAACTTTTAAACGTTCGTCGTTACCACGATCTGGGTTAGGGAAATTTAAAGGAGTGGCTTGGGCTGTTACCAGCGAAAGCATTAATAAAAGTAGCGTAAAAATCTTTTTCATTCTAATAAGTATGTATTAGTGGTTGGTGCTTAAGGCGTTCGGGTTACAGGTAGTATAAACTTATTTTGAAAAAATAGACCAGATGACGTAAATAATATATTGCTTTCTAGTAAAGGTTATGGTAGTTGTCATGCGTTTCTTTGTTTATGTTGGCTGTTCTTTTACCCTGCGCTTATTTGTTTTCGGCAGAAATATTCTTGTATATAATATTTTAAATAATAAATATAGTGTAAAGTATATGATTATATCTCAATTAAGCAAATTATGTTTCATTAATTTAAGATAAAAGAGCATTAAATTAGGTTAAGCCAGAATTCTACCGGGTAAATAAGACTATTTACCAGATGAACAAAATTATCTATTTACTTAAATAAGCTTAATTTTTATAAGAAAAGTAGTACTGGAGCTAAGGATTACAATCAAATATTCGGGAGCTTAGCTCATTACCGGTGTAAATTATTTAGGATGATAAATTTTACCCGGCATACTAAAAATCAGGATTCTTGTTGAGCAACAAATTTTACTTTGCTGTACCGTCAGGAAAATAAACTGCCGGAATATTAACTAGCCTTGCTTGATAAAACAAGAGTAGTTTTTTAGCTTACTAAGTGAGGCGAAAGTGTTGTTTGTTAAAAGGTAATTCCATGAAATATACGCTCTGTTTCTTTTTATTATGGATCAGCCAATTCGTATTAGCTGCTGATGGGGCAACCGTGCTTTCTCCGGATGGAGCCGTAAAAGTAATCATCCAAAATAAAGACCAGCTTACGTACGCGGTTTATTACAAAGATCACCCTTTGGTGTTACCCTCAGCTATTCGATTAAATGTAGCCCAGAGCGCAAACTTACCGGACGATCTAATTTTTAAAAAAACAACCTTAGAACTGCACCAAGCCACCATTATTTCGCCGGTTCCGGAAAAAAGAAAAATAATTCCGGATGTTTACCGCGAGCTTACTATCCGGTTTAAGCAGCCTTTTAGTTTAATCGTGCGCGTGTACAACGATGGAGTAGCCTGGCGTTGGCGCACGCACTTTAAAAATAATATTGAAATTAAAAACGAACTGGCCGAATTCCGCTTCCCGGGACCGGAACAGGTTTATTTTTCGCCGGTGCAACCCCGGAAAGATGCCGATGTTTACCATACCAGCTTCGAGGAGCCGTACCAAATTAAACCTTTGGATAGCATTACCACCCACCACCTTATTTTTACGCCTACTTTAATCGTTCCGGAAAAAGGCCCCCGTATCAGCATAACCGAATCGGACCTGGAAGAATACCCGGGAATGTTTTTGCGGGGTACCGGTAAAAATCAATTAACCGCTGCTTTTGCGCCTTACCCCGCAGAAGAAAAAATCATCACCAACGGCGAATTTCCGCAGGTCATTGTAACCCGGCGCAGCCAATTTATCGCCCGCACTATGGGTAGCCGCTCTTTTCCGTGGCGGGTTTTAATGATCGCTCCGGAAGATAAGGATTTGCCCCTGAATGATCTGGTGTACCGCTTGGCGGCCCCGTCGCGGGTAACCGATGTTTCCTGGATAAAACCCGGAAAAGGTACCGACGAATGGATTATTGGCATCAACTTGTTTAACGTGCCTTTTAAAGCCGGTATTAACACCGCTACCTACAAGTACTACGTTGATTTTGCCAAGCGCTTTAACTTTGATCGTATTATGCTGGATGCCGGCTGGAGCGATTACCAGGATCTTTTTAAAACTCATCCCGACTTGAACATTCCGGAGTTAGTGGCTTACGCCAAAGCCCAAGGCGTTAAATTAAGTATGTGGACGCTGGCCTTAACTTTAGAAAAACAACTGGAACCCGCTTTAGATCAATTTAATAAATGGGGTGTCGATTTTATTATGACCGATTTTATTGATCGGGATGATCAGAAAGCCGTAGATTTTTACCATAAAATAGCGGCGGCCTGCGCTCGGCACAAAATTATGCTGATGTTTCACGGGGCATTTAAGCCGGCCGGTTTTAACCGCACCTGGCCGCACGCGCTTACCCGCGAAGGCGTGCTGGGTTCGGAGTTTAATGTCTGGAGCCACAAACCTACGCCCGAGCACAACGTGCAATTGCCTTTTATCCGGATGACGGCTGGGCCAATGGATTACGAACCCGGTTTACTGGATAACGCTACAGCTAAAACTTTTCGGCCCATTGAAACCAAAGTAATGTCGCAAGGTACGCGTTGCCACCAGTTAGCCATGTTTGTGGTGTACGATAGCCCGATGCAGTTTTTCTCGGGTAATCCGTCGCAAGGTTTGCAGGAACCCGCTTTCATGGAATTACTGGGCAGCGTACCTACCACCTGGGACACTACCGTGGTACTGGAAGGTAAAGTTAGCGATTACATTATTACGGCTCGTAAAAAGGAGATGATTGGTACATCGGCGGCATGACGGATTGGACCAGCCGGGAGTTTACCTTGAAGCTCAATTTTTTAAATTCCGGTCCTTACGAAGCTACTATCTGCCAGGACGGTATAAATGCCGATCGGTATGCTTCGGATTATCAATTATTTACAAAAAATATTACCCGTAACGATTCCTTGCCCATTAAGCTGGCACCGGGTGGCGGTTTTCTGGTGAGGTTAAAAAAGGAGTAAAAACACCTACCCAATTACAAGAATAGCTCTCCGCTTTATAAAAATTTAAAAAAAGGTTATAAGCCAAAGAGACTTGACTTATAACCTGACAAACTTTTCGCGGTAAGTTTGGCGACCATCGTTGTATACTATTACGTAAATGCCGGGTCGTAAATTAGCAACATCCAGATCTATTAAATCACTATTGGGTTGGTAGCTGCGGGTGTAGATTTTGTGTAAACGGCCCACGGCATCGTATAAGTAAATGCGCAGCTGGCCACTTTCCTGCGTTACGTATTGCAGCCACAACGTATTTTCGGTAACCGGATTGGGCGCAATAGCAAAACCGGCCGGCACGGCGCGGGTAATCCGGGCAATAGGGGAATAACTAAAAGTCTGATCCGGGCTCACTACTTTTAACCGGTAATAACTAATTCCGGGCAAAGGTTTTACATCAGTAAATTCGTAAGCATTAGTGGCCGCATTTGGGCTAACTACGGTTAATTCGCGCCACGATGCGGCATCTTTGCTTCGTTCCAGGATAAAAGTACTAATTAAAAAATTACTGCTTAACGCCCAAGTAGCTCTTACTTCAATTTCCGATAGGGCTTCTGCGGCAAACTGAAGCGAATCCGAGGAAGGCGAACAATTCGTGACCGGTTGCGGAATCATACGGCCCGGACCGCACGAATTAGAAACAATATTTTGCACCATCGTAAACTGGCCGCCGGCTACATCGGTGCGGGCATCGAGGTGGCGACCTTCCTGACCCCGGGTAATGGCGTAATGCATTACGGTGCCGGGCTTAATAACATGGTTTAGCTGGTGCCCATGGCCCATTTCGTGTAAAGTTACTGTTTCAAAATCTACTTGGTTTGCTTGCGGAGAGCTGATGCTATAATTCCAGCGGGTAGATTGGTTAAATACTACGTCCATTTCGGCAACCCGCCACTGGTCGGCTATTTCACTACCGCAACCGGCGTAACGGCTAATACAGCGGGCCAGCACTCCCTGGGGCAGATCGCCTGCTTCGTCAAAACAAACCAAGTTTACGTTATCTTCGAGTGCTTCCGTTAAAGGCGCGGTGTTGCCTATGTTCCAGTTAATACCCGTATGGCACGACCAGTTATTTAAGGCCCGGGTAAAGGCTGCTTTGGCAGGTGCGTTCTGATCCATGTTCGACGAAAATTGAAAAGTATACCCGCCCCGTTCATTCGCATTTACCAAACGGGGAGAATAAAAGCCTTCCTCATAAATTACCTGGGAAACCGCGTATTCGATTACTAGCTTTTGCGCACTGATAACCGCCAGATCACTGCTGTTGGTAACTTGAAATTGACCGCTGCCAGGAGTATTGTTCGTGTTGTTCTTACCGGAAACCCGCACCTGAATTTCATTATCGGTCCAGAAAATATAATCGGCGTCCGAAACATCGATAAAGCTAGCCCCGCCATCATCGGCATTGCGAAACTGCACCAATCCCGTGCCCCGGCTACTGCCAAAGCCCGAACCTCGAATGGTCAGGAGGCTACCGGTACCGGCGGTTAAGGTATCCGGGGAAAAGCTGCTAATAGCCGGGGTGGATTTTGTTCGTAGATTTCCGGTTGCATTGCCAGAACCATTTGCCGGAACGGGCGATTTTATAGCCGGATTAGACCGCACTTTTTTAAAAATAGGAACAACCCGCCGAAGAGTCGGGTATAAATCCGAAGTAATATTGGGGTAAGTTTTAAAAGGTTCGGCGGCTTGCTGGCTCACCGCATTGTACCGGATAAAACCTTGCGCGCTGCTGTACACCGTAAAATCTACCACTCTTCGGCCGGCCGGCAACATCTTGGTTGGTGCCGGCACCAGGAAAAAAATACCTTGGTCTTTCTTTTTTAACTGTAAGGTACCGGTAAAAGAATGCATAGCGGCGCCTACCTGGCCGCCTTCGGTAATAGCGGTTATGGTTTCGGAAGCCGTACCTTTTAAAATTTTAAAAATTTGCAAAGTTTGGCGGGTGTAAATATTTTGGTGCGCCGCGTTCCAGTACGATTGCTGATCCACTACTTCGGCTTCTACGATCAGCGTAGCCGTTTGCGCGCGTTCTTCCAGATTAATGGGTGTTAGTAAGCAAGTTTCCTGGCCATAGCTATGGGTGGGTAGTAGCCAGCACCAACAAATACATAAAATAGCCGGAACAACAGTTAAAGAAAACTTTTTTATTTTACCAGAGCAAGATTGCGGCATGAGTAGAGTAGTAATAGAAGATAAAAGTAAGCTACCAGGTTTTTAGCCAGTATACTTCAGATTAAACCAATAAGCTTAAATTAGCCGTATTTTAAATAACAACCAAACCGACCTATACCGGTAAAATTAATAAACCGGTTTAAATATATAAGCAAAAGGTGGCACAAACTATCCGGGTAAAAACAAAAAAGGAGAAACCCGCAAGTTTCTCCTTTTTACAGATAATTAGGCCATACTGCTTAATCTTCCGTTATATTAATCGTTTCGCTAAAGGAACCTGACCAATCCGTTTTGTCCGGATAAAACAGTTTTTTGTACTTATCATAAACCGCGGCAGGCTGTTTTACGCCGTTAATGGTAAATCCTTCTTGGTTAATCTGGATAGCGAGTTTTTTGCTATTCGCATCAATCAACTTATCCTTTATTAATTCCTGCTTTATTTTTTCAAATTGAGCCGCTCGCTTTTCATGTTCTTTGGCTCGTATTTCGTGCTCTCGGGCACGTTCTTCGTGTTCTTGCATCCGGATGGCATGTTCTTTTAGGCGTTCTTCATTTTCTCTCATGCGCGCTCTTGTCTGTTCCTCGTGTTCTCTCATGCGCAGCTCGTGTTCCCGCATACGGCCATCATGTTCTTCCTGGCGCAGGTCGTTCATAAACTCCCGGCTAATTTCCACCCGGTTGGTACGATCATCGCCAATTTCCTGCAGTAAAAAGTTGTTGGGATCGCTTTTACCGGTTTTAACTACCACTACGCCTTCTTTTCCCTCGTTGCCGAATTGTTTTTGAGCAGCTTCCGCGTGGTAAATTTGCACACTATTGATGTTTTCGTTTTTTAATTTAGCCAGTGCCGCTTTACCACTTTTGCCCGGGTGCTTTTTGCCATCAATAATGTATAAGGTGTTGGTAGGCAAATCCAACGTTTTTAAATATTCCAATGGTTTTTTGGGTGGTAAAGGAGGCGTAAGCGGAATAATGGGAGCAATTGGTGCCGGAGCAGGTGCCGGTACAGGTGGTGTTAGCGCAGCAAGCGGCGCGGGTGGTAGGAGCAATCTGCCAAAATCATCCAAGTCGCCGTTAAATGAAAAAGAAATGCTTTCGTTCTCGGGTTTTAAATCTTTCAGTACTTCTTTCATTTTAGCTAATTGCTGCGGTACTTGGGCCGCTGGTAAACGGGGAGCCTGCCGGGTGCCAGCCATGGCAACATCAATTTCTTTTTGGAAATTAACAATCTCAGACTTCGGTATTTTCTGACCATTTACGTAAAGTTCGGTAATAGCGCCTTTCTTGTTTTTGATAATTATCAGGTCGCTCTTTTTGCCGGTTAAAGAGTCCGTAATGCTGTAAATACTGGCTTTCAGGTTATCTTCAGTTTGCGGCTTTACTTCCGGAGTAGGTACAGGTTGCCCGGCTTTATTAACAACTGGTTTTGTTACTTTTATGGCCTTAGCCGGCGCGGTAAACTCAGCAAAGGCGCTCACCGAAATTACGGTAAGTCCCACAATCAGTACGCAAGCGGCCATAAAACCTTCGGAAAAAGTAGGTCTTAAGCGAGGTTGCTGCACCAAGCGTTTAATACGGCCCAGCAGCGAGCCATCTTTACCGGCAAAAGCCAACGCCAGTTGGGGGGCACTTCCCGCAATAGTTTGCAGATTAGCCAAGGCCCGGGCGTACGTAACCGGGTTGCCGCATACCGCAATGGCCTGATCGTCGCAGCAGTTTTCACGCTCTACCCGCACGTAATCGCTGATCCACCAAACAGCCGGATTAAAGAAAAATAAAATTTCTACTAAGGCTTGCAGCATATTCAGTAAATAATCTTTCCGGTAAATATGCGCGAGCTCGTGCGCCAAAATAGCTTCTACTTGGTCGGAACTTAAACCGGCTATGGTACCGAAAGGCAATAAAATTATTGGTTTAAAATAGCCGATTACTAAAGGTGTTTTTACCAACGCCGACTCAAAAAGACGTACTGGTTGCGTTACCCGTAAGCTTTGCGCCATTGTGGCTAAGCGCGTGTTCCAGGTGGAACCTAAAGCGTACTTTTTTTGAAATTTTAACCGTTGCACGTAGGCCAGACCGCCTAAAAATTTCAGCAGCATGGTTAACATGCCCAGCAGCCACACGAGTACCACCGCCGGCAAATGCTTGCTGAAATAATACTTAAAATTTACCAGAATAGCCCCCCGCAGCATGGGTTTGGCATCGTTAGCCTTTGTAAGCGCAGTATTAGTTTTACTGGTTGGTTTTGCCACTAGCGCGGGTTGCAGCTGACTATCAGGCATAACCAGCGAAACCGTTGGTTGCGTTTGCTGGTAAGTACGCACAAAGGTAACCCCGGCAATGAGCAAGGAAGCAAACAAGGCCGTAGTGGCAACTGTGTAGCGAAATCGGGCGGAATGACGCTGCAGCAAAATCAGGAGTACGGATAAGGTAATGGCGACCAAAGCACTTTGCCAGAGCGAATGCAGAATAGTCCAGCCGAGGGCTTCTACTAGTTTGGGCGATAGAAATGCGGGTAAGTAATTCATTTTTGACCTCCTTCCAGTTTATCGAGTAAATTTCTGATTTGATTTAATTCTTCTTCGGATGTGCGATGATTGCCCAGAGCCTGCATCACTAACTTCATGGCCGAGCCCCGGAAAGTAGTATCCAGGAACTTGTCGAGTAGTTGTTTTTGGGTAGCTTCTTCGGGCAACAAGGCCTGGTAAACATGCGAGCGATTGGTTTTGTCAGCGGCAATAAAGTTTTTTTCCGCCATAATTTGCATTATTTTCAGGGTAGTGGTGTAGCCCACTTCTTTCATTTCGTTTTGCTTTTCGTTTACAAAGCGCACGGTTTGCGGGCCATGCTCCCACAAGATCTGCAAAATCTCTAATTCGGTTTCGGTAGGTTTTATTGGTTGATGATCGGACATAACAGGTGGATTAAAAGGTGTTGCTTAAGCTGCATCAAACATATACGAATAATTTCGTACATCCAAATTTTTTGTACGAAATATTTCGTAGTTAGTGAAAATATTTTCTTATCGATCTAAAAAGCCTGCGTGCAAGTATTTACAAGGGTAAGGGAAAGAATTTTTAAATTTTTTCTTGAGGAAGATGAGTTTTAGAAAGTATCGCTTATAAAGAGTACTTGCTATTTAAGCGAAATTTAAATTCTGATTAAAGCTTAACACTAAAATAATGTTATTTATTAAAGTAATCTGTGGTACTTTAATTAAGCTTAATAGCTTTTAGGGTTCTCTTTGTAGCGTAATGGCAGAAATTAGCAAGCCTCAATAATTTTAAAAAAAACAACTAACCGTATTTAAACAGCTACCAGTATCATGTATAAAACGCTTCTATTTTTATTACTAATCATTCCTACTTGTTTGTTTGGGCAGGAAACCAAAAAGGTTATTGACAAGAGTACAAGAGAAATTTTCTTTGTTCTTAAATCAGACAAAACCACCAAGCACGGCGAGTATAATAAACTTAATTTTAGAAATACATTGTTAGTAAAAGGATATTATAAGCAAGGCGCCAAAGATAGTATTTGGGAGTGTTATAATTTTAAAGGGGAGCTTAGCTTAAAATACGATTACACTAAAAACCGGCTATTGTTTTACCAGCCAAATGAATCAGCTCCAGAAAGACAGTATCAGATTATTAACCTACCCGCTAGCGCGGAAATAAAGCTAAGTCAACCCCCTATATTCTTAGAAGGCGATGAGGGTATTTATGCCACGCTCGGCAGAGAAATTCGTTATCCAGCAGGGGCTTCCAGAAACGGAATATCGGGAATAGTTAACGTTTCCTTTATCGTCGATAAAAAGGGTAAGGCGAGTAACTTTCAGGTTAAAAATCCCATCGGCTATGGGATGGACGAGGAAGCTGTTCGGGCTTTTAAATTGCTGCCCCCTAATTGGTTGCCCGGAAAAGTTAAATCCGAACCCGTGGACGTAGAAGTAACGTATCCGGTTACATTTCAGTTTATGAAGCAATAGTTGAACTTTTACCGGTAAACGGGTATTTGATTGGAATATCGATAAAAGTTTAAATTTGTTTTAGAGCTCTTTTAAATCTTATGAAAAAAGTTGTTTGGATTTTAGTAGTTGTCGTATTAATAGGAGGATACACGTATTACCGCAATTTGGTAAGGAGCCCGAAATACTCGTTGTTGCAAGCCCACGAAGCCCTACAGGACCACGACATGGCGGCTTTCGAAAAATACGTGAACGTTGAAAGCATTACTACTGATTTAGTAAACGACATGTCGCGGCAGAAAAGCCTGATTGGTTTGTTAAACCCGGGTAGTATGGTTTTAAAGCAGGCTATCCAGTTCATGAAACCGCAATTAGCGAGTGTAGCGCGCAAAGAAGTGCAGAAATACGTCGAAACCGGTTCGTTTGCCAAAGATCCTACCCGGGAGAAAAAAGTAGATATTTCGCTGAACGGCTTGTGGAATAAAGTAGTAAGCGACAGCAGTCAGTTTAAAGGCGTAAACTATACCCGCGAAGAAGGCGAAACGGCTTTTGTAGGATTAGAGTTTACCCAACCTCGCTACGATACTACTTTTGTGCTCGAAGTAAAAATGCAAAACAAAGGCGATTACTGGCAAGCCACCGAAATAACTAATACCAGCGATATTTTTAAAGGAATAGCCCGCCTGCAAAAGCAAAGATTGCAAAATAAGCTCCTGGATTAGCAGCCCAAGTTTCAGATCTTATAAAGAGTAATCGATAACAAGAGCCCCTTACTTTTCTGAAGTAAGGGGCTCTTGTTTTGTTCAATCCTATCTATTTACTCCGGTAAAGCTGATTTTTTTAAATTTTTACCCATTTGTTATCTTTCAGAATCTTTAGAATATACTAATTTTTAAAAATTAGAGTTAATTGTTTTCAAGCCGAAAGACGAAGTAGGAATAGGTGCTGGAAGGAACTTTACCGGCGGTATTTTTCTTTAAAATACAGACAAAAACCTTTAATTTAAGCAGGATTAAGTGAAAAAAAAGATAGGAATAGTGGGTTGGTTACTGTTTGCTTATATGTTTGTAAGCGCCGGTTGCCAAAAGGAATCTACCGAAGCCGTAACGCCCCAAACCCCGGAAAAAGATTATTTTGTTTCGGCGGAACAATTGGCGGTAGTGCCGCAAACTGTATTGCAAACGCTCGCTACCAGCCAAGGCTACAGCAAATTTGTTCCGCAGATTAAGTACGATGTAGCTATTTACAATTTAGTGTACACTACTACGTATAAAGATCAGGAAATTAAAGCTTCGGGTTTGTTAGCGGTGCCGCAGAACATGACTACCCCGGCGGCTATCCTGAGTACCCAGCACGGTACGTCTTTTCTGGATAGCGATGCCCCGACGAACTTCCCGAATACCTTCTCCGGGTTTGAATTATTTGCTTCTACTGGCTTTGTAACCTTAATTCCGGATTACATTGGTTACGGTATTTCCAAGGATATTTTCCATCCGTATTACGATCAGAAGCATTCCGGCCTGATGGTAGTAGATATGATTAAAGCGGCTAAGTCGTACGCGAAAAAGCAGGCTATTAAACTAAACAATAACTTGTTTTTGGTTGGTTATTCCGAAGGGGGCTACGTAACCATGGCCGCGCAGAAGGAAATTCAAACACATCCGGAACACGGTTTATCCGTTACGGCCGCCGCCGCGGGAGCGGGTGGTTACGATTTAACGGGCATGCTGGCCGCGGTTACTACTACACAATCGTACGGTAACCCTTCGTACCTGGCGTTTGTGCTGCAATCGTATAATACTACTTACAACTGGAACCGCCCGTTAACCGACTTTTTCCAAGAGCCTTATGCCGGCCGGATTCCGGAGCTTTTTAACGGTACTAACGGAGCCGGTAAAATTAACAGCAGCCTGGCTAAAAACCCGGCAGAATTATTTAACCCTACCTTTTACGCCAATTTAAAGAAGCCGCAAGAAGAATTAGCTTTAAAGCAAGCGCTGGTAGATAATAGCTTTTTAAACTGGGTACCCAAAAGCCCGACGCGCTTATACCACGGTACCGCGGACCAATCGGTATTTTATCAAACCAGCCAATCGGTTTACGATAAATTCAAAGCGGCGGGTGCTACTAACGTAGAATTAATCTCCATCCCGGGTGGTACGCACAGCAGCAGCCTGGAGCCCATGGTTTTATCCGTTATCCCTTGGATACAAAGTTTAAATACTCCCGATAATTAGGTTTTAGTCCGCGGTTCAAAGACCATAGTCGGCAGAAAAATTTAAAAAAGCCGCGTTGTTATCAATACAACGCGGCTTTTTTAAATTTTCAGGTTTTCACAGTTCCAATCTATTCGTAAAACTAGTTTGTCAAAGAGCTAATCATTATAACTTTCCAACCTTCCAACTTTCCAACTTTCCAACTTTTCAACCTTCTAACTAACAACTTTTAAACGGGTGATGATGAACATACAGAATACGGTAGCAACGCAGGCAATAATACCCACCGTATTAAAGTGCAGGATTTCGCCGGTAGGGGTTTTTTGAATAATTAAACCCGCCAGAAATGCCGATAAACCCGAAGCCAATTGTTGCACCGATGATTGAAAACTCATAAAGCTACCCCGCAATCTTTTTTCGACGCTGGAAGTTAACAACGAAACAGCCGGTACAAAGCGGGCGCCAAAGCCAATAAAAAAGCTGGTAGTAATAATTAAGGCTACGTAATGCGGTACGCGCGGCATGTTGGTAACCAGAATAATGGGAATAATCGAAAACAAAGCGGAGTAAATAAATACCCGCTGTTTACCGTATTTATCGGCTAATTTACCGGCCAATTGTGAGGTGACCACCGAAGCCAAGCCGCCGCACAAATAAATAAAAGCCAGTTCCGTTTCGGCAAAGCCGATGTTGCCTACCATATAGGGGCTGATAAAAGGTACCACCGTAAAACCCGCCAGCGTCAACACAATCATTAAAGTTAAGGCCCAAAGCAAATTACGGTTGGTAATAATATCCAGTACGAGTTGCACGGGTTTGGTTTTTACCGCGTTGGTGAGGTGGCCCCGCATGGTAGGTAAAAACTTAATGGCGACAAATAATACCAGTACACTTAAACCGGCCAAACCAAAGAACGGCGCGTGCCAACTGCTGATACTGGCCAGGTACAAGCCCACCGGAATGCCAATAATAGAAGCTGCCGAAAAAGCCGCCATTACCTTGCCGGTAGCGCTGCCCCGGCGCGCTTCGGGCACCACGTCGCCGATAATGGAAAACACCAGCGCCCCAATTACGCCGCCAAAAGCCCCGGCCAGCACCCGGGCCAGCATTAATATTTGGTAATTAGGCGCAATGGCGCAGCAAAACGTGCCCACAATAAAACCTACGTACAAAGCCAATAACGCATTTTTCCGGTCGAACTTATCAATAAAAAACGTGCTGATAAATCCGGAGAAAGCCGCAGCAAACGTATACGCCGATACGAGTAAACCAAACTGTTTCGGGCTAATGTCGAAGACGCGCATGAGTTGCGGACCCAGCGGCATCATAATTACAAAATCAATAATATGGGTAAACTGAATAGCGGCCAGAATAAACAATAACCAGCCTTCCCGGATTACCAATGGAGGAACGATGCTATTCGGGTTATCTTGAGTCAAAGAATACGTTTTAGAAGAATCTGTTTCGGACATAAAACAAAAATTTAAAAAATAG
This sequence comes from Adhaeribacter pallidiroseus, assembly GCF_003340495.1. NCBI lineage: Bacteria > Pseudomonadati > Bacteroidota > Cytophagia > Cytophagales > Hymenobacteraceae > Adhaeribacter > Adhaeribacter pallidiroseus. The sequence continues at coordinate 4,655,665 of NZ_QASA01000001.1, read as the reverse complement.
AATAATAGCAGCCTACAACTACGTATAGAACCAAGAGGAGGTAATTAGTAGGTTAAAAGATTTGCCATGCTGGTAAAAAATAGAAAACCCGAAGGTATGGCTTTTGTTTAGGATAATGTATGGCTAAAGCAAAAGATAATATAATTTGCGAGTTGTGTAATCGGCAAGTAGATGCCGTTACCCGCCATCATTTATTGCCCAAACAAGAAGGCGGGCGCTACTCCGAAACCGTAGATTTGTGTCAGCCTTGCCACAGCACCATTCACCGTACCTTTACCAACCGGGAACTGGCGCGGGGATTTGCCTCGGTGCAGGCGCTGCAACAAGCCGAACCTTTACAAAAATACCTGAACTGGATAAAAAACAAGAGTAACATTATCCGCATCGCCAATCGCCGCCGGAGGTACCGGTGAGTAGTTAGTTATTGGTTGTTTAGATTTAGTAATACTGTAGTTTAATAATGCTGTAGATGATAATGGACTTTGTAAGTGAATGTCTTCGCTCGATGTATGTTAGGGACGAGTTTATAAAAGCTGTATATTTTTTTATATTTCTTGGGGTTTTTAGTTGTAATAATCGGATAGAAGAAACTGAAAAATCAGGCGATAAAAATATTGCTCCAAATAGTACAACAAGCCAAAAGAAAGACAACTCTAAGTTTTATACTACAAACGATACATTAACAATTGTTACTGAATCTAGTGACACTTTAGAATTCGCACAAAAAGAGTTCAACCGGATAGTAGATATGCACCCTGAACTTTATGGAGAAATCATTTATAATCCAGACTGCCTTTATCACCAATTCGGCAATAATGTTGAATTTGATAGTGAGCAGGGCCAAGATGCGTATTTTGTTTTATACGCATACTTTTTAAAGCAAAAGAATGGCGTTGACAAATTTACTAAACAAAGGAAAATATTGATTGAAATTTATTCTCATCTCAATTCGCTTTTCAAACATTTTCAATTCGGAGGCACTTTCTTTGGTCATCAGCAATTAAGAATTTTGGGCTATGCAGAATACTCTATTTATCTCTTACTGCAGAATGAGGACGACTTTGAAAAGACTTATAATATAGCAAAACAGAAAGAGCTTTATATTAAATCACTCAGGCAACTAATTGCAGACGAGAGCTCAACAGATTATGAAACATTAAAAAGCGAAAAAGTTGAACGAGAGAAGAAATTAAATAGAATCGTGGATGAAATTAATACTCTAATTACAGACGTATTTTATCTGCGTAGAGCACAAGCTTTCCAGTATGGTTATTATGAATATTACTAATAATATTAATTTCTAACAACGGATAACCAACAACGAACAACTACTAATGCTGAAGCAATTCATTCCTTTTACCCAAGTAAAGCAGCATCCGGCCATTATCGTCGATAGCCTGTACCCGAAAGGTTTAGTATTGGCGCATTGGCGCGGCGCCGTAAACCCTGCCGGCACCGCCGACGATACCAGCGCCGGTATTGTGCTCAACGCCCTGGAACAACAAATTCCGGGATTAGATGTCCCGTACGTGAGTGCTAATCATTTCGACGTAGATGGTTTTGTGGGGGTTTGGAGTGTTTTAAACCCCGAACTTGCTTTACAAAATAAAGCTGTGTTGCAGCAAATGGCTATTATTGGTGATTTCCGGGAATTGGATTTAAGCCTACCAGCCGCCGACCAAGCGCTTAAACTAGTTTGCTGGATTAATACCGTAGAAAAAGAAAATTTTTACCCGCCGTTCGGGGCCGATGATCTGGAAGAAAATGAAATAAAAGCCTCGGTGCCGAAGTTCGAATACTTTCTGGCGGCTTTTGGCGAGGTGCTGGCCCACCCGGAAATTTTCCAAAAAGACTGGGAAATAGAATACAACCAAGTGCTAACGGATTATCAGGTTATCCACGGAGCGGATACGCAAATAACTACCTTTCCCGAAATTGGCTTAGTACAGATCCAGACGCCGCAACCGGTACATTATTACGCTTTGTTCAGCCGAACGCAGGGTTACGACATGGTGCTGAGCCAGTACACCCAAAATCGCTACGAATTAGAATACAAATACACCACCTGGGTAGATATTAGTTCGCGACCTACTTTACCCCGTTTGCCTTTAAAACCGCTGGCCCAAGTTTTACAAAATCTGGAAACAACCAACCGTACCTGGACCGCCGAAAGTGTAACCGATACGGGGCCTATTCTGCGCCTGAACGAGAGCGATCTGCCCAAAAAGCAACGGTACGCCAACCCTACGGAGCGCCCTATTTATTCCTCCAATATTTTGCCGGAAGAACTAAGCGCGCAGGTTATTTCGTACTTTCAGGCCCGGTACGCGGGCGTTTTACCCAAACAACACTGGACCTGGCCCGAGATTAAAGCATTCAAATAGCTTCGGATTAGAAAAATTTTAAAAAACAGAAAAAAGCAGGAAGGCAACTTCTTTACTTTTATCGATTTATTTATTTTCTTCTTTATTTTTTAAGGAATCTAAATTAGCTACCACGCAGAATAGGTTCTTTAAAAAGTAATTAGAAATATATTCTGTTCATTTTCGGGTACTTCCAGAAAATGCGGCCAGATTTTAAACCAAAGCCAATCATAATAAAAATATAACCTGCGGAAAGAAGTAAAAAATCCTTAAAAAATATATATTGGATAGTATTTGTAGCAGTAGCTGTTTTTCCAATGAATAAGATTCTCTGCCCCACTGATTTCTCGAAAACGGCCGCCAATGCCGTGGAAGTTGCCGCTATGGTAGCGCATTATTTACAAGTGCCTCTAACCTTGTTGCACGTCGTGCATTTGCCTTTAATAGATACCACCGAAACAGCCCTGGTAGCAGAAGAGGTTTTAGAAGATCAAAAGCAGCAAGCCAAGGAAAAACTGTCCCGCCTTTGCCACCATCTTAGTACCCAGTACGGTCATGGTTTTTGCGAGTACGATTTTTTAGTGAAAGAAGCCTTATTATCCGATGCAGTTAAAGGTTTATGCCGCACCGAACACTTTGATATGGTCGTAATAGGAACTACTGGAGGCGGTAACACGCTGGAGGAAATTTTAATCGGAAGCAATACCCAGGCCGTGATCGAAGGCGTAAAATGCCCCGTGCTGGCGGTACCAGCCAAAACGCCGGTGCAGCCTTTTCGGCACATGGTATACGCCTCTAATTACCAACCCGAAGACGTAGATGCTATCCGAGCTTTTTTGCAATTAGCCGCTATTTTTAAAGCCGACGTAGAAATTGTGCACGTGAGTAACGAGCAAAGCACCAGCAGCGATTCTAAGGCCGCTCAGTTTCAGGCCAATTTGCGGGCTAACTTACCCGAAGCAAATCTGCGTTTCCAGGAAATTATTCATCCGGACGAAGTAGAAGGACTGAAAGGCTTTTTGAGCACTACCCAAGCCGATGTTTTAGTCGTACTCAAAAAGCATAAAAATTTTCTCAGCAATATATTTAGCCAAAGTTTGTCGGAGCAAATGGCTTACCAAACCAAGTTGCCTTTATTGGTGTATCACGCCTAAAACAGACGGATTATACCGGATTCTAAAATCTGCTTTAAATCTGGTTAAGCTCGATTAAAATTTAAAAAATTAAGCTTTTTTCCAGGTTCTTTCCAAGAAACCGGCCCGGCCGGAACCTACGCTATAACGCTGGTAATGCGTCGGGTTTTTCTTGTAGTAATCTTGGTGGTAATTTTCGGCCAGGTAGAAAGGCTTCGCCGGTAAAATAGGCGTTACAATGGGCAAACCCCCAAACGGACCGTTTTTCTGTAATTCTTCTTTCGACTTTTCAGCGGCCGCTTTTTGTTCTTCGCTGTGGTAAAAAATGGCTGTCTGGTACGACGATCCCCGATCGCCGAACTGGCCACCCGCATCGGTAGGGTCAATCGATTGCCAAAATACCGTTAAAATTTCGTCGTACGAAATAATACTCGGGTCGAAGGTGATTTGCACGGCTTCGTAATGGCCGGTGCGGTCGGTACACACTTGTTCATACGTAGGATTTTCGACGTGGCCGCCGGTATAACCCGATACTACTTTTATAATGCCCGGCCATTGGTCGAAGGGTTTTACCATGCACCAAAAACAGCCCCCGGCAAAGGTGGCTAATTGGTAGGATTTATTTTCTAGATTTTCGCTTTCCATAATACTAAACTGTTTTTGATGGTTTAACCCAAATAAAACTGTTTTGTTTCGACAAGCAGCTCGTCTCCAGATTTTCTAAGAAATACGCCTTTATATACCCCAGCGCCCTTATGCTGTTTCGCTGCGTAGCCAAATAGGTTCCTTCTGAATGACATGGTGAGTAGTAGCCTTATTTTTAAATTTACAAATTTTGCCAGTCTACTATGCAACAAACAGCTTGAGCCAGGTGCAAGGATTGACGCTAAACTGTTTTGTTGGTCAGCGAGTTTTTAGCGTCTTGATTTTCGTTGATTCTTTTTGTATCAAGATAAAAAGAACAAATACTCCAGCAATGCAACAACTGCACTTAGAAACCAAAGCAATCGCCGCCGCTATGCGAACAAGATTATTCAAAGTAATTTATAAGGCACGGGAGTAACTTCCGCGCCATAGTAGCACTACAGGGCAATTCTACCAAGATTACCCTCGAGAATTTAAAAAATTGTTATTTCTTCACGCCAGTACCTATTCCTTATAAGCCGTAATGGTTTCAATCGTCCCATCCGGATTATGCTTGAGTTCGGTAACCTTAATATTGCGCAAGTGCGTTTGACCTTTGGATAACTCGGTGTCGTGGTAAAATAAATACCATTTGTCGCTGAATGGCACGATGGATTGGTGATTGGTCCAGCCGAGTACCGGATTTAATATAACACCCTGGTAAGTAAACGGACCGTAGGGGTTGTCGCCGGTAGCGTAGGCAATGTAATGCGTGTCGCCGGTAGAATACGAAAAGTAGTATTTGCCGTTGTATTTATGCATCCAGGAAGCCTCAAAAAAGCGACGATCGTGATCTTTGGTAAGTAAAGGCTTGCCCGCTTTGTCTATAATCTGCACATCTTTTACGGGTTCGGCAAACTGGTGCATGTCGGCGCTTAACTTTACTACTTTCGGGCTGATGGCCGGATCATTTTCTTTGCCCGAATCGGTTTTAGAACCAGCCGGGTTAAATTTGCCATTCTCCCATTTTTGTAACTGACCACCCCAGATACCGCCAAAATACATATAATGTTGGCCATCGGAATCTTTAAAAACCGCCGGATCGATGCTAAAGCTGCCTTCAATCGGTTTCGGATCAGCTTTAAACGGACCAGTAGGGGATTTAGAGGTAGCTACCCCAATCCGGAAAACATCGTTTTTATCTTTTACCGGAAAATATAAAAAATAAGTGCCGTCTTTAAAAGCGGCATCGGGAGCCCACAATTGCCGACCAGCCCAGGGAATATCTTTTATATCTAAAGCTACGCCGTGGTCGGTAACTTTACCACCCACACTATCCTGTGATAAAATATGATAATCGCGCATGGCAAAATGGTCGCCGTTGTCGTTTTGCGGAATGTTCGACTCGATATCGTGCGAAGGGTAGATGTAAATTTTATTGTTAAATACGTGCGCTGAAGGATCGGCCGTGTAAATTTCGGTAATCAACGGTTTATTTAAAAATTGCGGGCCGCTGGCTTCGGTGGGAGTGGTTTGTGCGTTGGCTGCTTCTGGTTGTTTCTCCGGTTTTTTACTTTGACAGGCGCTCGCCGCAATGCTGAGCGCTATTATTATAGGGTAGGTGTATTTCTGAAGCATATAAAAAGGGGTTTAAGTAAATACAAGTGTCTTGCTCAAACCGGGAAGTTAAAGTAAAAGATGGAAAAGAATAAAGGATATTTCTTTTTTCTTAAAAAATAAATGTCAAAATAACAAATAATTAAAGAATGGCCAGTATATCCTGATCAATGCGTTTGGGGCGCAGAGTAGTTGCGTCGAGTAAACACCAGGTAGTTTTGGCCGAGGCAAGTAATTGCTCGGAGCCGGCCCGGTACAAAGTTACAAACCGGTCGAACTTGGCGCCCTGGTGCTCGCCTACCCAGGTAAATCCCTGAATCTGGTCGGTTAAAAAAGCGGGCCGTAAATAATCAATCTCGTGGCGAAGCACTACCCATAAGTACAATTTTTTTAAATTTTCAGTGGCCGCGTAGTGCCAATGCGCGGTGGCTACTTCCTGTACCCAGCGTAGGTAAACCACATTATTCACGTGCCCCAGCAAATCAATATCTTCTGCCTGTACCTGAATGGTGTGGCTGAACTTGGCGGAGTTACTGCTATTGGTCATAATAAGCTAGTTACGCACTTAACTTCGGTCAAGTTTTTAAGACCGGTAAGCGTTATTGCTAGTACATTAGCTGCGCTAAAAAGGGCATCGTGTTTTTTAATAGGTGTTCGTACACGTTATCTCGTTAAGTTGTTTTTGTATACCTTTTGTATAAAGTGGTAATGGTTAATGATTTCCAGCCATTAGTGGTGTAAATAAGCTTTTGCATGACTACTTCTATTTGTTCTTTGGCTACAATGGTAACGGTATCAGGTAATGGAAAGAGCTTTAAATCTACTTGGTTTTCATCCGGCGATACAAGAATTCTATCTAGGTTTTGACTGAATTCAAAGGATCTTACTACACCTTGTAAAGCATAGTTGATTACAGTATCTGTTGTATTGGGTGAAATGAATTGCTGCTGCCATAACTGCGAAAACAAAAAATGCTTACTGTTACTGTTATTGTTTTTCGGATAGATACGAATATCCAGTTCCGCTTCTGTTAGGTAATCAATCTCCTGCATTAAGTCAGTGGATGCTTTTCCATCCCGATTAATATCTACGGCTATGTTGCTGGTGGAAGTTACTATCTTGTATTTTCCATGAAACTTGTTATTTAATAAGGAAAGATCCTCTTGAGGAGCTACAGCTGATTCATGGCAACTTGTTACAGTTACCATAATTAGTACAACAAGTAATAAGTACGTTTTCATAGAAGTTTAGAGATAATAATTTTAAATCTAATGTGGGCTAACATCCCCAAAAAAACAAAGCCTTGCCCGGTAAATTTTTAAAATTTACCGGGCAAGGCTTTAAATATTCGGGTGGCTATTTGCCAGTAATTTTTATTTTACTCTATCAGGTGGTGAACCAAGGCGTATTTGATAAGGGCAGCCGTGTTTTTAGAATGCGTTTTGGCTAAGAGATTTTGCCGGTGCGATTCAATAGTACGTTTGCTGTTGAATAGTTTTTCGGCGATTTCGGCGTTGGTATAGCCTTCGGCAATCAGGCGTAAAACATTAAGCTCACACTTGCTTAAAGCTTCCTGCTCCACTACAGGCTCTTCTTTGGCCAAGGGGTTTTCGGGGTTTTCCAGGAGTTTGTAGGCTAGCTCCGAGCAGATAAATGGATTGCCGGCGCCTACGCTTTTAAGGGCAAAAACAAGCTCTTCGCGGCTGCAATTTTTTACCACGTAACCTAAAGCACCCATGGCTAAAATCTGACGCACGTAGCACTCCTGGTCCAGCATCGATAAAGCTAAAATCCGGGTTGCCGGATAGTGTTCTTTTACATAGGCCGTAGCTTTATACCCATCCATAACCGGCATGTTTATGTCCATTACAATTACATCGGCGGGTTGCGTAGCTAAAAGTTCTACCAGTTCCTGACCGTTAGCCGCTTCGGCAATTACATTAAATTCCTGTTCTTGCTGCAATAAAGATTTAATACCATCCCGGATAATTTTGTGGTCGTCAGCTATTATAATTTTCATAATGGGATATTTTTAAAAATTTATACTAAGAATAGTCTTGGTGAACTTAAATGTAAAGAAGGCTACGAGCCATATTTTATAAAAAAGTGATCGAGGTTAAATAATTGCAGGCCGTGTTTACAGGCTTCGATCCAGGAACTATAATCGTCCATGAGTTTTTCGTCTTTCATAAACAAGTACCGATTAGAGTAACGATGCTTTACTTTCTCCTAGTGGGTGTGGTAATAAGAGATATTCCGAAATATGTTCTTTTCCAATAACATAGATGATAAGCTGACCGGATAAATAATGTATAGGCCTTACAACAGCTTGTATCAGATAGTTCAGTTAATGGTATATTTGCCGTACTTTCTTGTACCTTTTCCGTATTTTCCCCGGGTAATATCTGTGGTTGTTATCATTTCGGCAATTTTTTAAAAAATGTATTTTATACGGATGTATGTCCGGGTAAACCGCTATTACTTACGAGTTAACATAGAAACGCTAACTTGCGCTAATTAATTCTATTTATCAGAAAATGAGTTAATTATATATGAAGCGGCTTCTGTTCCACTCACCAGGGCGGCTTCTACGGTGCCGATGGCCGGTCCTTCGTAAAAGGCTTCACCGGCAAAATACAAGGTATTGGCTTCCGGCATACGTAAGGTTTGCTGGGCCACCGCGCCATTTACCGTAGCATACGCGTAAGCGCCCCGGGCAAAAGGGTCGGCGGCCCAATTATATACCTGGCTAGCCACTAATTGTTCTTGTAAAAAGGCGGTAGTAGTAGTAAAAAGAAAGGCCAGGGTTTCCAGAGCTTCGGCAATGAGGTTATTAGCGGAGGATTGCCGGCGTTTTTCTGCTTCGGTGCCAGCTATCCAGCCGGTAAGAACGGGCGTTTGGTTAGGAAGCTGCGTCCACCAGGCCGCAATGGCCGAGGCATCGGTAAACAAAAACGCCAGCTCGGGCATTTTCTGTTTTACCGCTGCGTTTTCCGTTTTTTCTTCCCAAAAAGGCGATTTAAATTCCAGCAAAATTTTAATAACGGCTCCAAATCCTAACGCCGCCAAGGCTTTTTGTCTGTGAGGTAATTCCGGTGAAAAACGAATAGAACCTTCTTCCTCCGCATTGGCTTGCAATACGCCTAAAGGTACGGTAATTAAAACTTTATAAGCTAGGTAGGTGGCACCGGTAGTGGTTTTAACTTGTACGTGGTGAGGTTGCCAAGTTATTTCTTGTACGGGTGTGGTGGTTAGTATGGTGCCGCCGGCAGCTTGTACCTGGTGAGCTAATAATTCTATTATTTGACTGTAGCCACCAGCCGGATGGTACGAGTTAGCGGCGCCATCGGTTTGCCACTCGGTGCGGAGCGCAAATGTACTGGCCCGGTTAATATCGGCGGCATCGTAGCCCTCGGCAAAGCGGGTAACGCCCTCCCGCAGTTCCCGGTATTCTTCTTCGGGCAGGTATTTTTTTAAAAATTCAACAAACGGCAGGTCTTGTTCCAGCTTTTCAAGCCGCGTGAGTAATTCCTCGAAATCAGGAATAAATTCTTCGGATTCTTTTAATACGCCCCGGAGTACCTGGTAGTTTTTGCCGTCCAGTAAATGCAAGGCAACTGGCGCTTCCTGAAATAAAGCTTGGGTCAGTGGCAAATCGCCGTGCACAAACTCAGCCCCGGCTTCTACGGGAATGGAGAAGTTATCGGGCTGCTGGGTATAGACGCGACCGCCCAGGCGATTACGGGCTTCCAGAACGGTTACTTGTAAACCTTGTTTGGTAAGTTCGCGGGCGGCCATTAATCCGGCCGCGCCGGCACCAATAATTAAAACATCAATCATGCACACGGGTTTTTAGGGCCCTATGCCATGTACTGGTATTTACCGAAAGAGTTATAAGGGTTTTACAAAAACGTTTGTTCGGTTATTGCTTTTCTTACGGGCCGGATAGATCTATGATTCTCTTTGCCAATTCAGGCTGGTTGGTTCGTAATGTTTCATTTCCTGAATCTGCGCATAGAAAGGCTTTACTAAATTAAAAAAAGCTCCAAAGGCGGCACTTTTCCGGAAGTCGTTTAAATGATCGGACACCGAAGTCCAGTAAATGGTAAGCAGGTAGTTTGCCGGTTCGTTTACGCCTTTAATTAATTCGTAGCCTAAACAGTAAGGTGAGTCACGGAGTAAAAGGCCTGCTTGGGTATAGGCATTTTCGAAAGCGGTTTGTTGCGCCTCTGGTATGGTATACCGGATTATTTCGACGGAGCAATTAGGGTTTGCGGGAGTAATAGACATCTTCCGTTTTTTAAATTTTAAAAATTTACTCCAGTACAATCTTAAAATTAAAATTAGCAGTACCGAGTTTGGCGTAAAGCCGCACCCATAACGGTAAAAGTTGCTCAGTACCGCGCGCGGTGGTAATATCACCTAAATCAATAATATTTTGCCAACCAAACGATTCTAAAATTGCCCTAGCTTGCGCTTTGCCGGCTGCTGCGTTGCCACTCAGAAATACACTGGTTTCTTCGGGCAAGCTGCCGGGAGCTACCATTAGATGAGCCGACAAGGTATTTAAAGTTTTAACCACGTAGGCGTGGGGCAAGGCGGTTTGTACTTCTTCGCCCAGCGAGTTGGTGTTGGTAATAGAAAGGAAAGGCGGAAAGCCGTTGGAAAAATCTAAAGGATTAGAGATGTCGATAACGGTTTTGTTGCGGAAGTTATCCGGCCCGGCCTGTTGAATAATGTCTAAAGTTGCGTCGCCTTTGGTGGCTAAAAAGATGAGTTCGCCAAAAGCCGCGGCTTCCGCGAAAGTACCCGTCGAAGCTTCGGCGCCGTTTTGTGTGGCCCAGTTGGTGGCTTTTTCGTTCGTGGCCGACCGGGAACCCATTTTCACCTGGTGCCCTAAACTTATTAATTTGTCCGCAATGGTTTGACCAACCACCCCGGTACCCAGAACTGCTATTTTCATAAAGCTAAAATTTTAAAAATCAGTTATATTGGCTACCTTTAAACTATCCTGTAGATAGTGCGGAAAGATATTTAGAACCAACCTGGGAAACAAGACCTGTTACTTGGGTGCGTAGCTATCGTTTTTGCCGGAATTGCTGATTATCAAGCTATTAATTTTTAATTTATTTTGCCATGCTCATCAATAACAAGCAAATGGTCTTTCAAATCGAAGGGCGCACGTTTCATTGTGCTTTAGATGTTACCATGAATTACATTGGCGGCAAGTGGAAATCGGTGGTGTTGTGGTACCTCTTGGGCCAAACGCGGCGCTTCTCCGAACTGAAAAAGCTCATACCTTCCATCACCGAAAAAATGCTGAGTTTGCAATTAAAAGAGCTGGAAGCAGATGGCATTGTCTGCCGAACCGTTTACCCGCAAGTGCCACCGAAAGTAGAATATGCCTTAACTGATTTTGGACGGGAACTTACGCCTATTATCGAGGCCATGGCTAAATGGGGCCGCAACACGGGCAAGAACCGCGGTAAATTAGTAGAACTAGGCAGCAAAAAAACAGAACGTAAACCACGCCCGGCCAAAGCTTAGGTTTTTTAAATTTTGGAGATGCTGAATAAAGCGTGTATTGAATACTTTAGTACTTCTAAATATTATTTATAGTGATAATTTAACCGGAGAAAAGCTTAAGTTACTGGTTTCAGATTATTTGTTATAAGATACTCAAATTACAGCCCTTAAGAAATGTATAACCTCATCCAGAATAACTACCTGCTCCGTACAGGGAAACGTATTAATCTATCACTCCTATCAATTCAGATTATCTGATAAGTTAATTTTAAAATAATCCCAGAAACCTGCGGCGGTACATGTTTTTTAAATCTTTCTCGAACAAAGTATACGGATCGCGGTAAAATTTTAAAAAATTGGGCACGCTTACCTGGCCGGGGAAAGGCGCGTAAAAGTGCGTGGGGCTGCGGGTATCGTTGCGCCACACCAAAACGTAAGCTAAAGGCATATCGTACGTTTTCATGGTTTTTAGCAAAGTATTGGTCCACCAGGTAGTATCCGGAATAGTTTCCAGACCGGTTTCGGTGAAAGCCGCCAATTTGCCGGCTTTATGCGCGTAATCCGATAATACTTTTAGTTTAATGGCAGCGGTATCGGGCGCGTAGCGGTTGCGGCCCATGTCGCCGTAATTATCCATGCCTACCATATCTACCCATTTGTCGCCGGGATAACGCTCCAAGTATTGCGCTTCGTTAATAAATTTGTTGTCCGGCGAAAAAGCGTAAATAAAATTATGTACGTTTAAGCTGTCGCGTAAATACGAAACGGTAAACTGCCAAAGGGTAATAAACTCCTCGCGCGACGCGTGTGGTTTACCCCACCAAAACCACCCGCCGTCGAATTCGTGGTAAGGCCGGAAAATGATAGGTACTAGTTTGCCATCGGCGCCTTTAATGCTGTGGGCCCATTCGCCGATGCCACGCAAAATTTCTTTGTATTGTTCGTGCGCCTCACCACCCGGAATAATGTATTTCACCGCCGGCTTCGACAAGGAATCCACCCAATTAAAACCACCCCGCGCTACTGGATTAGAAAAATGCCAGGCGGCCGTAATAACGCCACCCCGGTTGTACGTATCTACCACGGTTTGGCGTACCCGTTCTTTAGCCGCTTTTATTACTTCGGGTGGTCGTCCCGAAAAGCCGCTAAAGTCTACTCCAATTACTGCCGGATGCGAACCAGTAACCGATTTTACATCGGAGCGGTCGGGGTCGCCGTTCCAGCCATGGCCGTACTCGGTAGCGTGTTGGTGACCAAACAAGGTGTGTTTTTTAGCTACCTGCTGTAGGTTTTTGTAGAGTGCTTTAGTTTGGCGGGTAGCTGCTTTGTCAATGGGTTTATTCCTTTGGGCCAGGGTTGTCTGAAATGCTGCTAAAATTAAAATTATGGGCAGCAGGAAATATTTTAATGCGGCGGGTACTTTTACCTTCATCAATCTTTGTTCTAGACAAATAATAACTTGTTTATGCTAGTTACTACTAGCTAACGTTATTGCCAAAAGGTAGGTTGAATATGCTAAATAAATATTTAAAAATGATAAAATAGCATTAGTTTTTAAAGGCAAAGTTAGCCTGTTTTTTTAAATTATAAAGCATTTGCTTTCGTATTACCCGCTTCAGGAAGCATTTCCTATTCTGCCCTAGTACGTAAGTCTACATGTATTGTAAATTTTCGTCGAATTGGCACCAGCAGCAAATACGCGCAATACTATGTTTTATGAAATCAGTTTAAAACAGCAGTAGCAATAACAATTTTAAAAAAAAGCTTATTCGTGCGCGGTACGGCTCGTACGAATAAGCTTCGGCTATACCAAGTACTTCTACGAAATCAGGTTAGAGTATAACTTATAATAGCGCGTTTTCTAATTTGTTATCTGGTATTCGAATAACTAACAACGAAAACTACTTATTCAGCGATTCAATCCAGGGCAGTGCATCAGCCATCATGGGGGCAATGCTGGTACGGTGCATGCCGCCCGGAATCGGAATAAATTCTACGTTGGTAGCGCCGGCCGCTTTAAACCGGTTAAAGGTAGTTTCGGAGGTTTGGTAAAAAACCGATTCGTCGGCGGTGCCATGATACAAGCGGGTAGGACTTTTGGGCACCCAATCTAAGAAACTATTGTCCGTAAGGGCTTTTTTCAAGGCAGTTTCGCCGGCCGGATTGGTTAAGTTCGTGTAGAAAGTAGGGTTAAATAAGGCCGTAGGACTCGTAGTTAACTCTTGGTTAATGGCATCTATATTTTTACTACCGTCGAGCAAAGTTGGTATTTTAGAAGCGTAGGGTTCCTGAAAAAAGTCGGTTAGCGGGCGCTTCCAATCGTAGGTAGTATTATAGGCTTGAATGATAAAAGCCAGAAAAGCGGGATTGGCGTAGGAAGAAGTAGCCGCAATCCCGGACAACATGCCCGTTAAATCGTAACCACCCGCCCCGGCCGCTACGGCGGTTAAAGTAAGTTTATGGTCCGGATTGGTTTCTATTTCTTTTTGCGCCGCCATAGTTACGTAACCACCTTCGGAATAGCCTACCAAAAATAAGTTATTATTAATAGCTATATTTTGGCTCTTCAAGTAGTATTTGGTGGCTTTCAGCATATCCACTACCGAAAGAGCCGAAAGTTTCTGATCGTAGTACGGATGAAAGATTTCTTTAGACACGCCATAGCCGATAAAATCCGGGATAATGGTAACGTAGCCGGTAGCCGCAAATAATTCAAAACCCGTAAAGCTGGCCGGAAAGTTAGAAGGGGCATCGGCATCGGCGAACATGGTGCCGTGTTGCGCGCTCAATAACGCCGGCGGTCCCGGGGTGTTTTGAGGAATAGCTAACAATCCGGATACATTTATCGGATTATTCTTGTAAGTAGTTTTGTAAGTAAATTTGTAAAAAGCCACATCGTACTTAATAAGCGATACAAACTGCCCGTAACCCGCCGTTAAAGCTAAGCCTTGCAATACCGTTTTGGGAACAGTGGTTTTTACCTCCGCCGACACAAAAAGTTCACTGCCATCGGGTTCGGGAGTTACGTTGTTGCCCGAATCGTCTGACTGACAGCCGGCTAATAAAAGTACTTGCAGCAAAAGCCACCAGCTTACAATTTTGGTATATTTTTTCATGGTTTTAAGGAAGGTAGAATATTCCGGTAATCGGTAAATAGCACTTGCTACACTGCTTTAGCAAACATACTGTTTTTCTTAGAAAGTACAAGTAATCACCAGTTTATTCCAAGGCGGTAAAAAATAGTGTGGCGTATGAATTTATTATTGCTTTAACAATTGGCAAAATTACATCTGAAGCAAGATCTGATATTTAAAAAAAGTGGTCCGTAAAGTTAATTACAGACCACTTTTTTTAAATTTTTTATATTCCCGGATAATTACTCCGGCAGCAAAAAAATATTTACTTCTGAAAGCTAAATAGCGGCCATTACTTGCTCGCCGTGTTGGGTTAGATCCAGGCCGGCTATTTCTTCTTCGCGGGTTACTCCTAATGGCGAAATTAAATCCGTAATTTTTAAAAGAATAAGCGAGCCAAAAAATGAGAAGCCAATTACAATACCCAGAGCCGCTAAATGCATTAAAAATAACTTGCTTTCGCCGTACAGCAAGCCATTGCCAGTAGTGTTGGCGGGGTTGATAGCCTGGTGCGCAAAAACCCCGGTTAACAGCGTTCCCACAATAGCACCTACTCCGTGGCACGGAAAAACATCCAGCGTATCGTCGATAGATGATTTGGTACGCCAGGCCACTACCATATTGCTGATAATGCTGGCCGTGGTGCCAATAAACAAACTGTTGGCAATGGTTACGTAACCAGCGGCCGGCGTTATAGCCACCAATCCTACCACCGAACCAATACAAAAGCCTAAGGCCGAAGGCTTTTTGCCTTTTACCGCATCAAATAAAATCCAGGCAAAGCCGGCCGAAGCCGCAGCGGTGTTAGTGGTGGCCAAAGCAATTGCGGCCAGAATGTTAGCGCCTACGGCAGAGCCGGCATTAAAGCCAAACCACCCGAACCACAGCAGCCCCGTGCCAATTAACACAAAAGGAATGTTAGCCGGAGTGGTATGGATTTGGCCGGTTTTCCGTTGGCCTAAGTATAAAGCGGCCGCTAAAGCGGCACAACCCGCCGAAATATGCACTACGGTACCGCCGGCAAAATCCAGAACTCCCATTTTAAACAAGATGCCATCGGGGTGCCAGGTCCAGTGGGCAATCGGCGCGTAGATAAACATGCTGAACAAGCAAACAAATAAAATATAAGAAGTAAACTTAATGCGCTCGGAGAAAGAACCGGTAATTAAGGCCGGCGCAATAACCGCAAACTTTAATTGAAAAAACGCAAACAACACCAGCGGAATGGTGCTGGCCAAAGTCCAGGGTTTACTTTCCAGAATGCCCCGAAACATAAAGTACGTCCGCGGATCCCCGATTAAACCACCAATAGAATCCCCAAATGCTAAACTAAAACCTACTACTACCCACAAAATGCTAATGATGCCCATGCAAATAAAACTTTGGAGCATCGTCGAGATCATGTTTTTGGCGCTCACCATGCCCCCATAAAATAAAGCTAAGCCCGGCGTCATAAGCAAAACCAGACCTGCTGCACCCAGCATCCAGGCAACATCACCCGCTATAATTCCATCAGTCGGCATTGGTTTAGAAGGGATATCGGCAAAAAATACCCCTAAAATGCTGATGGTAACTAAAATTAAGAAGGGAATAATAGAGAATCGTTCTTTCACGAGTATAAAAATTTAAAATTCCTTAAATTTATCTGAACAACACGAAGTGTTTACGCAAATGTTTTAGAAAAATATGTAAAATGAAAGAGTTAAAGGAATAATTTATGTAAAAATTTAAAAAAGCCCTTTTAATTAAAGCAATTTGCGTTTAAAATAACTTTTTTTGAAGAATAAGGCTTGATTTCGGAAGAGGTTATTCGAAATTTTGTGGCTGCTGGTTAAGTAAGTTTAGTAAAAAGATAAGTTTACAAAAAAAAGTAAAGCAGAAGAACTAGCTTGCTTATTACCTGGCATTGAATAAATGGTATTTTAAAAGGTAATTCAAGCTTGCATCGCATGAAGTATTGCTCAAAAACAGAGCGTAAGAACCAGGATAATGCAATATTAAAATTATTTCAAGAGAATTAAGTGTTTCTAAATTAATAGCTTAGTTTATATAAATTTTTTAAAAAAATATTTGTTATATTATCAAAGTTATAGATATAGGCTGGATTTAACACTGGTAAAAACCAAATAAAAAAGGTAACTTTACCGATTAAAGACAGACTGCATAAATTAGATATATGAGTGAAGTTCAAGAAAGAAAAATGTCCGAATATTCGGCAGATAGTATACAGGTTTTAGAAGGTTTAGAAGCCGTCCGGAAGCGTCCGGCGATGTATATTGGCGATATAGGTATTAAGGGTCTTCATCATTTAGTTTGGGAAGTTGTTGATAATAGCATTGATGAGGCCTTAGCGGGCCATTGCGATACCATTGATGTAGCAATTAATACCGATAACTCGGTTACGGTTTCCGATAATGGCCGGGGTATCCCCACGGATTATCACCAGAAAGAAGGCCGGTCGGCGCTGGAAGTAGTAATGACCGTGCTGCACGCCGGTGGTAAATTTGATAAAGATTCTTATAAAGTTTCGGGAGGTTTGCACGGCGTGGGGGTTTCCTGCGTAAACGCGCTGTCTACCGATTTAAAAGTAACTGTTCGTCGGAATGGTAAAAAATACGAGCAAGCTTATAAAATTGGTATTCCGCAGTACGATGTCCGGGAAATTGGCGAAACCGAAGACCACGGCACTACCGTGCAATTTAAGCCCGACGACACTATTTTCACCACTACCGAATATAAATACGATACCATTGCCAGCCGTTTGCGCGAGCTGTCTTTTTTAAATAAAGGCATCCGCATTAACCTGCAGGATTTACGCGAAATTGATGCGGATGGCAAGCCTTTAGCCGAGTCGTTTTATTCCGAAGGTGGTTTGCGCGAGTTTGTAGCGTATTTAGAAGAAACCCGCGAAAATTTAATTCCGGAACCGATTTACGTCGAAAGCGAAAAAAATAACATCCCGATTGAGATTGCTTTACAGTATAACTCGTCGTACACGGAGAATATTTTTTCGTACGTTAACAACATTAATACCATCGAAGGCGGTACGCACGTAGCTGGTTTCCGGCGGGCGCTTACCCGTACCTTAAAAGCCTACGCCGACCGTTCCGGGATGCTCGAAAAAGCCAAAGTAGATATTCAGGGCGATGATTTCCGGGAAGGTTTAACGGCGGTTATTTCGGTGAAAGTACAAGAGCCGCAGTTTGAAGGCCAGACTAAAACCAAACTGGGTAACTCCGATGTAATGGGCGCGGTAGATACCGCCGTAGGCGAAATGCTGAACCAGTTCCTGGAAGAAAACCCACGGGAAGCCCGCATTATTATTCAAAAAGTAGTGTTGGCGGCGCAGGCGCGTTACGCCGCCCGCAAGGCCCGCGAAATGGTGCAACGCAAAAGCGTTTTATCCGGTACCGGTTTACCCGGTAAACTCGCCGACTGCGCCGACTCGGAACCCGCTAATTGCGAAATTTACCTGGTAGAGGGGGACTCGGCGGGTGGTTCGGCCAAGCAAGGCCGTGATCGTAAATTCCAGGCTATTCTGCCCTTGCGGGGTAAAATTTTAAACGTAGAAAAAGCGCAGGAACACCGGATTTACGAGAACGAAGAAATTAAAAACATGATTACGGCTTTAGGGGTAAGTTTTGGTACTCCGGATGATCATAAAGCCTTGAACATGGAAAAATTGCGCTATCACCGGGTGATTATTATGACGGATGCGGACATTGATGGTTCGCACATCCGGACGTTAATTCTGACCTTCTTTTTCCGGTACATGCGCGAACTGATTGATAACGGCTATATCTACATTGCCTTGCCGCCGCTTTACTTAGTTAAAAAAGGCAAAGAAGAGCGCTATTGCTGGACCGAACAAGACCGGATAGAAGCCGTGCAGGAACTAGGCAAAGGTAAAGAAGACAGCGTAGGCGTACAGCGATATAAAGGTTTAGGTGAGATGAACCCGGAACAACTCTGGACCACTACCATGCGCCCCGAAACCCGCAGTTTAAAGCAAGTAACTATTGAATCCGCAGCTGAAGCCGATCACTTATTCTCGATGCTGATGGGCGATGAAGTAGCTCCCCGCCGCGATTTTATTGAACGCAACGCCAAATACGCTAATATAGATGCTTAATGTTTTAGATTAAGACAACATTAATTTTTAAAAAAAGCTTGCTCCGGCAAGCTTTTTTTGTTTTTTATTTGCCCGATTTTTTGAATAAATTCGTAATTAGCACGTTCAAAAACAGCACCAACCCGCCGGCTTTTAAAAGCGTATCTTATATAAGAGAACGCTACTAGGGCAGACATATACTTGTTGAATCACACCATGAATCCGAATAAGATCTCCGACCAAATCCGCAAAAGTAAGTACATCAGCCGCGATTTAAGCTGGCTGCGGTTTAATTACCGGGTACTCGACCAGGTAAAAGATGCTTCCAAAAGTATCTTCGACCGGCTCAAGTTTCTGGCTATTACGTCTTCTAACCTCGACGAGTTTTTTATGATCCGGGTAGGCAGTTTGTACAACTACATCGATTACGGCAAAGAGCGGGTAGATTATTCGGGTTTGCGGGAGTTGCCTTTCCGGAAAAAATTATTTGAGTTAGCGCACCGGTTTGTGATTGATGCCTATTCTACGTATAACAACGACTTAGTACCGCTTTTTAACAAAAATGGCTTTGATATCTGCAAAATCGATAACCTAACCGAGGTAGAGCAAAAAAAGGCCGACCGGTATTTTAAAGATACCATCTACCCCTTGCTGACGCCCATGATGTATGATAATTACCACGGGTTTCCGTTGCTCATGAACCAGATTCTTATTTTTGGCGTGGTTACGAAAACCAGCGACGAGAATAAGCTGCAGCAACGGCTTACCTTTGTGCAGATTCCGCAGAACCTGGCGCGTTTTTTTGAAATACAGCGAAAAGACAAAATTATTTTTGTGCCCATTGAAGAAGTTATTCGCTGGCGCATTGGTAAACTTTTCCGGAACGTAGAAATTGTATCCATTGATCTGTTTCGGATTACCCGCAATGGCGATTTTACCCTGGAAGAAAGCGACGATATCGACGCAGACTTTATTCAGGAGATAAAATTAAAATTAAAAACCCGTAAGAAAGGCCGGGTGGTTCGTCTGGAAGTAGAAAAAAATCCGTCGCCTTACATGATGAAGGTTTTAAAAGAACGGTGGGCCATCGATAATAATAATATTTTTCCGGTTAATAATCTCATCGATTTAAAAGGGCTGTGGCAGATTATTAAGCATAATCATTTCAAAGATAAACTTTTCCGGCAACCTTCGCCGGTACCGCCTTTTTCTTTGCCCATAGAAGAGGCCAACGAAAACTTATTTGATTATTTAAAAGAACACGATGTGCTGTTGCACCACCCGTTCAACAGCATTGAGCCGGTAGTAAGCCTCCTGGAAAAAGCGGCCGAGGACCCCTATGTTCTGGGGATAAAGCAAACCATTTACCGATTAGCTGACCAGTCGCGGGTATCCGCGGCTTTACTCAAAGCGGCCGAGAACGGTAAAAACGTATCGGTGCTGTTTGAAGTAAAAGCCCGCTTTGATGAAGAACGAAACATTAAAGAAGGCGAACGTTTGGAAAAAGCGGGTTGCTTTGTTATTTACGGCGTAAGCAAGTACAAAACGCACACCAAGATGATGATGATCATCCGGAAAGAAGGGGAGAAGGTAACGCGGTACGTGCACATTGGCAGCGGTAATTACAACGAACAAACCAGTAAGTTGTACACCGATATTAGTTTACTGACCACCAACGAAACCTACGCCCACGACGTATCGGAGTTTTTTAACGTTATTACCGGTCATTCTTTACCCAATGATTACGAGTATTTGATTACGGCCCCGAAAGATATGCGTCTGCAAATGGCCGAACTGATCCGGACCGAAGCCCGCAACGCCCGCCGGGGTTTACCAAGCGGCATTGTCATGAAAATGAACTCGCTGGAAGATAAAGAAATAATTGACGAATTATACCGGGCTTCGAAAGCAGGCGTGCCCATTAAATTAATCGTGCGCGGCATCTGCTGCTTGCGGCCGGGCCGGAAATCGCTGAGCGAAAACATTTCGGTATCCTCAATTGTGGGCGAGTACCTGGAACATACCCGTTTATTTTATTTTCATAACAACAACGAACCCAAAATACTGGGCGGCAGTGCCGACATGATGGTGCGCAGTTTTGACCGCCGCATCGAAGCTTTATTTTTAATTGTAGATGAGGAGCTGAAAAAAGAAGCTACTACTATTTTAAAGTACAATTTAAGAGATAATAAAAATACCTACGTGATGCGTGAAGACGGGGCTTACATTAAAAAACAGGATTCTGATGAAGTGTTTAACCTGCACCAGGAGTTTTATAAATTGACCCCCGAGAAGTTAGAAGATAGCGTTTCGCTGCACCAGTATTTACAGCAGCAAACTATAATTCCGGCCTCTCCCAAAGCTTATAAAAACCACGGTGACGAAGACTCCGATCTAACAACCGACGATGAATTAGACGTAGAGGATGAGCCTGAATTACCGGAAGAAGAACTAGAAGTAGCTTCGAACGCCGAATCACAAGCCGGATTAGAGTAAGTTCAGGAAAACCTGAATTTTTTAAATTTTTAGGCTAAAGCCGAAGTAAACCCTTAAATCGGAGTTACTTCGGCTTTGTGCTTTTCGTATAGTGCTTGCAACATGCCATCCTTTAAACCCACGGTGGGTACCAGCATGCTTTCTACCCGGGCCCATTTCATAGCCGACAAATAAATGCGGGCGGCCGGCACAATCACATCGGCCCGGTCGGGGTTTAGCAGTAACACGCTCTGGCGTTCCTCCATGGTCATGTTTTCCAGTTGGTCCACAATGTCTTCAATCTGTTTTTTAAAAATAGGTTTACCGGCCATTTTACCGGCTAGTTCGTAAATTTTGTTGATGTTACCGCCGGTACCCACCGCACGCGTTACGTGGTTTTTGCGGGCGTTTTCTTTTACCCAGTCTTTCATCACTTCCCACATTTCGCTGCGGCCATCGCGCTGCAACTGCCGGATAGAACCCAATTCAAACGATTGCGACGCTACTTTTTGCTGGCCCACGTACACGTTAAATTCGGTGCTGCCGCCACCCACGTCAATGTGCAAATAGTTTTTATCGTCGAGTAAACTATAAATTACCTTGTTAATGTATTCGGCTTCGCTATAACCATCTATTACTTCTATTTGCATTTCGAGTAAATCGTACACGCGTTTAATAACTTCCGGCGCATTTTGGGCCATGCGCATGGCCGAGGTAGCACAAACCAGGTAATGGTCTACTTCGTGCACTTCTATGAGTAACTTTAGCGCGTGTAAAAATTTAATAAACTTCATTTCGCGGGCTTCGGAGATGATACCGGTGGCAAATACGTCCTGCCCCAGTTTCATCGGGTACCGGATGTATTCGAGGCGCTTAAAAACAGGATTTTGGTTGTAAATAAAAACGTTGGAAATCTGGCAGCGAATAGCGTTGGAGCCAATATCAATAGCAGCTAATTTCAATCTTGCAGGTAGGTTAGATTATAAATACGAGCCCAAAGATAATAAATGGATTTTTAAATAATTTAAAGTACAACGGGTAATCTAAGCGTTTGGCAGTTGTCTGGAAGATTTGTTAAATGGCCGTTTTGCCAACGCTTCTAATAAGATAAAGACTGTGCTAACAGGCTACTTTGCAGACTCAACAAGAGTTAAAATTTAAAAAATAGGCTGGTAGTTTAAGTTAAGCTATTTGCCCGAAACCTGACTTTGTAGTAACTTACTTGTCTAACGCACCCCCATGAAATTAATTGAATGCCCGCGTGATGCCATGCAAGGGTTTCCGCATCAGGTACCTACGGCTTTAAAAATAAGCTATTTGCAGCAACTGCTGGCAGTAGGTTTTGATACTTTAGATTTTGGGAGTTACGTTTCGCCGAAAGCTATTCCGCAATTGGCCGATACGCCGCAGGTTTTAGCTGCTTTGGATATGAGCGCCACCACTACCCGCTTATTAGCCATTGTGGCCAATGTCCGAGGGGCCGAACAAGCCCTGGCCCAGGAAAAAATCTCTTTTATCGGCTATCCTTTGTCTTTGTCCGAAATTTTTCAACAGCGCAATACCCACAAATCTATTGCAGAGGCTTTTCAGGATATTGCCCGGATTCAGGATTTATGTTACCAGCAAAATAAGACTTTGGTTACTTACTTATCCATGGGCTTTGGCAACCCGTACCAGGAACCCTGGAGCACCGACATAGTCTTGGAGTTTGTGCAGCGATTAGTAACTTTAAACGTTTCCATTATTTCTTTATCCGATACGGTGGGCTTGGCCCAACTGCTCGATATTCAACAACTTTTTACTTATTTAATCCCAACTTTCCCGCAGGTGGAGTTTGGGGCGCACCTGCACGTGCAACCACGTAATTGGCAGGCGAAAGTAGCTGCGGCTGTGGCGGGCGGCTGTACCCGTTTTGATGGGGCCTTAAGAGGATTTGGCGGCTGCCCCTTGGCTACTGATGAGCTGACCGGCAACCTGGCAACCGAAAATTTGGTGGCATATTTCGAAAATAATGCTGTACCTTTGAAAATTAATAAGCAAGCATTTCGGTCGGCATGGACCCTGGCCGAAACTGTTTTTACTTCCTGAAATATGGCGAAACCCGTTGTTGATATTTTTATTCCTTGTTTTGTAGACCAATTGTACCCGGAAACCGGCTTGAACATGGTAAAAGTTCTGGAAAGGGTAGGGTGCGAAGTACGTTATAACGCCAACCAGACCTGTTGCGGTCAGCCCGCTTATAATGCTGGCTTTTTAGACGAAAGTTGCCAGGTAGCGCATAAATTTCTGGATGATTTCTCTGCCGAAGGTTCCGATTATATAGTAAGCCCCTCGGCTTCTTGTGTAGGTATGGTGCGTAATGCGTACACCGATATGTTCGTAACTACGTCTAAGTTTATTAATTACCGCAACATGGAACGGAAGGTGTTTGAATTTACCGAGTTTCTGGTGGATGTGTTGTTGATTGATACCGTGCCGGGCGCCCGTCTGGATGGCACCATTACCTACCACGATTCGTGCAGTGCCTTGCGGGAATGCGGCATTAAAGAAGCGCCCCGCCGGCTACTGCAGAACGTTACGGGTTTACAGTTGCTCGAGATGCCCGATACCGACACTTGCTGTGGCTTCGGCGGTACATTCGCGGTTAAATTTGAATCGATATCGGTGGCCATGGCCGAACAAAAAGTAGAAAATGCCTTAAGCACCGGCGCTAATTACATTGTATCCACCGATACCAGTTGTTTAATGCACCTGGATGGCTATATTCAACGTAACAACAAGCCCATTAAAACCATGCACATTGCCGATGTACTGGCTAGTGGTTGGTAGTTAAGTAGTTGGTGGTTATTAGTTGTTCGTTGTTTAAGTAATAATTTACTAGTAAGTGAGTGATAAGTCTTTCACTAGCGCAAGTGTTCAGCGCAGCGTCACTTGGGCTTAGGAACAAATGTCAGTCTCCTGACTGACGGCCTTGAAGTATCATCAATGGATGGACAGTTCACCTTAGACTTAGCAGACTACTTAGTAAAAGTAACTGCCAATTACTACTTGGCTCTGTTAATAAGTCGTACATATTTAGGATTAGCATATGAGTAATTGGTATCCAGACTTAATACCGATAATGCGTGAAGAGGATTATCATACACATTATTTAGGAGAGACAGAAAGTGGACTACTTTTTTTTGGTTATGATACTTTTGTGTTTCCCAATGGTTTTACAAATAATAATTGGGAAAATGAAAGACTTGAATACGCATTGGTTTACCTTTTTGACAACAAAGGAAATCATATAGAGACAAAGTACAAATGTGCCGGAAAAACAAGTGAAATTCAACCGCACAGAACCAATGAACTGCTTGAAGGATCGATATCTGAATTAGGAAGGTTTAAATTTAAAAATATCGAAGTGAAACCATTTAAAACAGAAATAGATGGGATTGCATTTGGATTAATTCCAAATGATGAATGTCAAATGATTGAGCTACAACCCAGTTCGACAATTGCTTTTAGTGAGCCTTGGGATGGCGAATATTGCACTTAATTTGTAAAAAGTTTAAAGAAATACTTGTACAATATTGCATACAGCTCATGATTGGGAGAGTGGTAAGTTCAAGCCTTTTAGCTATTAATCAATTGCATTTTAGATAACCAGGAAAGTGCTTCAAGAATTGCCAAAAGCCACTACGAAACGGTTGTAATAAGCATCACCCACTCAATTCAGCAGTTTTAATCCAATGGAATAATTGAAAGAATAACAGACTTCTGCCTACAAAAATTCGTCAGTCAGGAGACTGACACCTGTACGAAGGCACAAGTGGCGCTCCGCTTAACACTTGCGCCAGTTACATACGTGAAATTGATGAGCAATAACTTACATAAGAAAGCCCGGTTGAATTAATAACCGGGCTTTCTTATGAGCAGATGAGTGAAAAATTTAAAAAATTAGCTCGTTACAATAATTTTTGCAGCTTGGTTTTTAAAGCCATACTGGCTTCCATTAAAGGTAACCGCACAAACGGGCGGGCTATCCCTAACATTTCCAACACTGCTTTAACACCTACCGGATTGCTTTCTTCGTACATTAAGGGGTTAATGTCTACAAAATCGAGCAGGATTTTCGTGGCTTCCTGAAAATTGTTATCCAGAGCCAGTTGTACCATCTGGCAATATTTTTCCGGAAACGCATTAGCCAGTACCGAAATTACTCCCTCGGCCCCCACCGAAATCAAAGGTACGGTAAGCATATCATCCCCACTGATCAGCATAAAACCTGCGGGTTTGTACTTTACAATTTGCAGGCATTGTTCCAGGTTGCCCGAAGCTTCTTTGGTGCCGATGATGTTGGGGTGCTTTGCTAATTTAAGCGTGGTTTCGGCGGTTAAGTTACTGGCCGTGCGGCCCGGTACATTGTACAAAATAACCGGTACCGGGCAAGCATTCGCTATTTCCAGATAATGTTGGTAAAGCCCTTGTTGCGAAGGTTTATTGTAGTAAGGACTTACCGAAAGAATAGCGGCTACTCCGGTAAAATCAGTTTGCTTAATAATTTCCAGAACTTGTTGGGTGCTATTGCCACCAATACCAAAAACAACGGGCACTTTACCGGCTGTAAACTCTTTCACAAAAGTTAGAATATCTATCTTCTCGGTATCCGTCAGGGTGGGCGACTCGGCGGTGGTACCGTTTACCACCAAATAGTTTACACCGGCTTCTAAGTTAAAGTGAAGCAGCTTTCTTAAACTTTCGTAATCAACGGCTAAGTCCTGGGTGAAGGGGGTAATAAGCGCTACTCCGGTGCCGCGTAAACTTTTCATGCTTTAAATTTTGAAGAAAGAAGCTGTTTTGCTCAAAGCTTCATCCTTCAAAAGTACATAGAGCCTTAAAAATATCAAAACAGAAAATCCTACGGGATTAACTTTAACCAATAAAACTGGCTGATACTGGATTAAAAACTACTTACTCCAGGCTATTAGTTTATGTTGTAGTTTAATAATATTGCCGGAAAAGTTGTTTATTCTACATGTTTGCTTATCCATCGGTCACTTGGTCCTTCTCCTTCATAATATACTATATTTGCATCTCCAAATACTAATAAAGTTCCTGAACCATAGCCAATCACCTTTGCTAAAGCTAATGGCACTTCCATTCTTCTGGCATCAATTTCCCTGTTTTCTGAAATTACATAACAATTGGTTAACTTTTTTAAATTTTTCAGTTTCTCTTCCAATACATGCATCTCATTACCTTTGATTTCTTCAAAGTTTTTAAGCTGAGAACTGAAGTGTGCTAATTCATTGATAAATTTATGTCTGTTTTTTTCTGCCTGAATAAATGTAAGATACCTTTCATGTTTTTTATCAACAATAAACCGCCTGATAACTTTAGCTTCTAATTTTAGGTCCATTTGCGCCAAATATTATTAACAACTTGCCAATTCATGAATTAATTGATTGAAAAGTAGTTTTAATTAAGCTACCATATTTAAAAAATCAACTTCCGAGATTATTTTAATACCTAGTTCATTAGCCTTTTCTAACTTAGCGGGGCCCATTTTATCGCCGGCTACCAGGTAAGATAGTTTTTTAGAAATAGAACTTACTACCTTACCGCCATTTTGGGTAATTAGATCTTGCAATTCATCACGGCTATGGGTTTCAAAAACGCCAGAAATCACAAAGGTAAGACCCACCAGTTTGGTAGAAGTAGCAGCTTGGTTTTGATCTTCTTCGCGGCTAAACTGCAACCCCGCGGCTTTTAAGCGTTCTATAAGGCGTAAGTTTTCGTCGTTTTTAAAATAACTCAGAATAGACAGCGCAATGCGATCGCCAATTTCGGGTACGTTAATCAAATCTTCGTAACTGGCGGCTTGTAAAGTTTCGATGCTGGCAAACCGTTCTGTAATTTTGCGGGCCACGGTGCTGCCCACAAACCGGATGCCGATGGCAAACAACACCCGATCGTAAGGTACTTCTTTTGATTTTTCGAGACCGGCCAGTAAATTAGTTACGGACTTTTCGCCTAATCGCTCCAGGTGCACCAGTTGCTCGAATTTCAAATCGTACAGGTCGGCTACGTTGCGTAACAAGCCTTCGGTGTATAATTGCTCAATTGTTTCCGGCCCCAGGTTTTCAATGTTCATGGCCCGGCGGGTGATAAAATGCTCAATTTTGGCTTTTATCTGGGGCGGACAGCCGGTATCGTTGGGGCAGTAAAAATGCGCTTCGCCTTCGGTACGCACGAGCGGCGTGCCGCAAGCCGGGCAAGTATCGCGGTATTTTACCGGCTGGCTATCGGGTAAGCGCTGGGTTTTATCTACCCCGGTTATTTTGGGAATAATTTCACCGCCTTTTTCCACGAATAGCACGTCGCCTTCGTGAATATCCAAACGCAGTATTTCGTTGGCGTTGTGCAACGAAGCTCGCTTTACCGTCGTGCCCGCCAGTTGTACCGGTTCCAGCAAAGCTACCGGGGTTACCGCTCCGGTGCGCCCCACTTGGTATCGGATGCTTTGCAGCCTGGAGGAGGCGCTCATGGCTTTATACTTGTACGCAATGGCCCAGCGCGGGCTTTTGGCCGTATAACCCAGTTCTTCCTGCTGGTTAAAATTGTTTACTTTAATAACAATACCGTCGGTGGCAATAGGTAAACTAAAACGTTTGGTTTCCCATTCGTTAATGTAGGCCAGCACTTCGTCCAGAGTAGCGCATTTGCGGTACGTAGGCGATACCGGAAAGCCCCAGCGTTGTAAGGCTTCCAGCGACTCGGAGTGCGTTTCAAAGGGCAAGGGTTGGGCCAGCAAACTGTACATAAAGCAGCTTAGTTTCCGTTTCGCGACAACCGCGGAGTCTTGTAATTTTAAAGTGCCCGAAGTAGCGTTTCGCGGATTAGCCAGTAATAACTCGCCAATGTCTTCGCGTTCGGCGTTGAGTTGCTGAAAAACGGAAAACGGCATAAAAGCTTCGCCGCGTACTTCAAAACCGGTGGGGTAGTCGCCGGCTTGTAAATGCAAAGGCAAGGCCCGGATGGTCCGGATGTTCTGCGTAATATCGTCGCCGCGGGTACCATCGCCACGGGTTGCGCCTAAAGTTAGTTCGCCATTTTGGTAAGTTAAACTTACGGCTACTCCGTCAAATTTTTGCTCACAAATGTATTCAAAATCGCCTTCCAGCACTTTGCGCACCCGTTTATCAAATTCTCGTAAATCTTCTTCGGAGTAAGTGTTACTCAGTGAGAGCATGGGGTACTTATGCTTTACGGCCTTAAACGTTTTGGTTACAGTACCGCCTACGCGCTGGGTAGGCGAGTTGGGCAGCCGGTAAGCCGGATACTGCTGCTCCAGGCGGTTAAGTTCTTCCAGCAGCATATCAAATTCATAATCGCTTACTTCCGAAAGGCTGTTTTGGTAATATTGGTGGTTTAAATAATGAATGCGTTGGGTAAGTTCCTGAATACGGGCTTGCGCCTGAAGTTCGTTCATAAGGCCGGTATGGTTGGTTAAGTAAAACTACACATCCTACGTTTATTTTAGCAACCGGAACATCCAAAAATTAAAAAAGCTACCTTCCGGTAGCTTTCGGGTATAAGGCTTTTTTGATAAAGTTTATCTTACTTGTACGCCATCGGCCACAAAGGTTATTTCTTTTTTAGGTTGAACAATGGCTTTTATTTCGGCGGGTGATTTGCCGGCATCTTTCATATAATGCTGCTGGTCGGCTACCGAAATAACTTCCTGGTAAGCGGTGCCTTCAAATACTACTTCTTTCCCGTTTAAATTTTTAGGTACAAAAAAGCCGTAATCCCGGAAGCGTACTTTCATGCGGGTATCGTTGGTTAATTTCACGTCCATCCAACAACCTTTCACCTGGCATACGTCTTGCACCACGCCGGCTACTTTGGCTTGTACCGAATCTTTGCCGGCTAAAACCAAAGGTAATTGCGCCGCAGGAATAACCGTGGTAGCCGAAACCGGTCGGCCAAATTGTTTTAATTGGGCGGTTTTATCTTTAACCGGACTAGTTATTTGGGCCGTAGCCGGTAGCAGGCAGCCGGAAGCACTAAACAGGAGGGCAAACAGAAAGAGTGCTGGTTTCATGAGTAAAAGAATAAAGTGGTGAAGTTGTACGATACGGCTTACGTTTTTTAAAAATTACTGAAGTAAGCACGTAAACAAATTTACTAAGTTGAGAGTAGAAACAGAAGAAATAAGTTAAAAACAAGGGCTAACCAGCAGAAAGTTATGGGCATACTTAAAAATTTGCCGCTTTAAAAGATAGACTTACCCGATGCTTTTTTCTGAAAATTCTACTTGCTTCCGCAACGGTCTGATGAAATAAAGCAAATCTTTTTTAAAAATATTTAAAAAACCGGAGCCATAAGGAGTGGTTTTTTGTTATACCAACGTTACCTATTAAATAACTCTGTAGCGTACATAAAACCTATAGAAGCAGCCTTTTTTTAGTAAAACAGTAAGAGCAAATCGCTCGTTTTTAACGTTTATTTAGTAATTTGTCTGGTAGTAAGGCCGTAAGCGTTTATTCTAGCCTTTTGGGTTATGTTTAGCTACTACCAATGGAAGTGAGGCATTTATGGAACCGGATAAAAAAAACACGATTGGCACCTCCCAGAGTTCTACCTTTTCCCGCATAGAAAAGGTACATCCTTTTTTAATGATGCTGTATTTAGTGATGGTAGGGGTGTCGGTGCTGTTTTTAATTTTAATGGTAGCGTATATCCGAACCCGTTTGCTGGAAGAAGGGCCTATTAACCGGCATTTTCCGAAGTTTTTTAGTTTTAGTACCATCCTGATTTTGTGCAGTAGCTTTGTTGTTAGCCGTTCGCCTTATTTTTACCGCAAAGATGATTTGCTAAAATTAAAAATAACGTTGTGGGCTACTTTAATTCTCGGAATGGGATTTGTGTGGTCGCAGATAGCTGGTTGGCGCGAAATGGCGATGAACGGCATTGCTTTCCAAGGGGGTGGTTCGGGTACGTATATTTACCTGATTTCGGCATTACACAGTGTGCATTTGCTCGGTGGCTTTGTTTATCTTGCTTATATTCTCCTGAAAACTTTGCACGCCTCCTTAAATCCTATTCGTACTTTGGTATTTATTCGAAATCCGTACCGCCGGCAACAGGTAAATATGTTGTGTACTTACTGGCACTTCATGGATATTTTGTGGGTAAGTATTTACCTGGTTTTTCTTTTCTTTAATTATTAAGATTTAAATACAACCACCAGGAACCCGCATTTTTTAAATTAATTTAAATTCTGGGCTTTCTGGTAACCTTAACGGGCTTTGCAGCCATCGGGAATGGGTACCCATATATTGTATTTTCTCAGGGGAGCCAACAGTTCTGTTACCAGCTATGATTTTTCTTTAAAGACTTGGCAAGGTGCCGGAGAGCTACTCTGGCGAATAGCTTTCGGGTATCATTGCTTCTCCCCAGAATAGTTAAAGTCGCAGCTGGTTAAAATTTTAAAAAAAACATTTGATATCGGGTATAAGCTCAGGGTACCTGGTTATTAATGCACCAAGGTTACGTGACCTTTGTATTCTTTATTCGAGAATTTAATAAAATAGTAATAAACACCGTCGGTGGCATTCTGACCATTCCACTTAAATGCCCGGTTATTACTGGTATAAACCTGGTTTCCCCAGCGGTTAAATATTTCAATGCTCGCAAAAACGCTTTCGCAATAATCCGGTGGTAAGTTTGGCATTTCAAAAAAATCATTTAACCCATCGCCGTTGGGCGTAAAGATATTAGCCGGTGTAAAACTACTTGGTTTTTGGGGTTCAATCACAAAAGTTACACTTTTAATGGCCGCCGGATAAGCCTGGCAAGCATTTTCCTGCACCGAAAAATCTACTTTAAACATTTCCCGGTCTAATGATTTACAATCTGGTGTCCAGGAAAAAGCAGTACGGGCTGCCCCATTGCCAGATGCCGGAGTAAACTGCATGCCGTAATCGGCCATGTTAAATCCATCGCCGGTAGCGGACAAAACAATGGCATTGGCATCTGGGTCTAAACCAAAGATGGAATCGTTTACGGAACTGCCGTAAGGAATAGTAATGGTTTGCCCGGCAAGAAAAGTACGTATTTGTGGTGGTCCGTTTTGGTTTTCCGGCCGGACTTCTATGGTAGTAGTTTTTGTTACCGGCTGATTGCAAACCAGCGTAGTGGCTTCAAAATCGAGTATATAGCTCTCCTGACCCATCGTGGCGCAATTAATTTCCCAGTGGAAAGGAACCGTAACAGTGCCCGCTGCTGATTTGGCCGGAAAAGTAATTTTTTGACTAGCTTGATTAAAATTGCGGGGTTTTAGCTTTACCGCTACTACTTCGTTATCGGGGTCGCTGCCAATAACATCAAAATTTAAAATATCGCCCATTTTTGCTTTTATAATAGTATCGGCGGCGGTGGTACGAATGGCAGGAGGCTGGTTGGGCAAAGGTTCAGAAATTACCGCCAGGCGAATGGTATCTACTTTGGGCAGGCTGCAACCATTGTCTTTCACCAGTACATCTAGTAAGTATAATTTACCTTGCGAATCGAGGCACCCCGGAAAACAAACGGTTGCTTGCAGAGAATCTCTGGAACCTCCCCGGTTCACCACACCTTGGGTAATACTTAAAATCTGATCAGAAAGCGAGAAGTTAACGGGCCGGTAAGAAATAGTAAGAGGCTCATCCGGATCCGGGTCCGTCATAAAAATATCAATGCAGCGATTGCTGCCAGGCGTTAACCGCAAGGTGTCTCCTTCGCGGTAAAAAGATTTTTTGCCTTGTTCGCGGGCAGTTATCTGGGGCTTTTCGTTTTTCGGACAGTCTAAAACCAGTAATTGAAAGTCGCGGCGGGTTTCGCCAATTTTTACCTGATCGCGGTATTCGCTGCAACGCACCCCAAACACAAACAAGCCTATACGGCTGGGCTGCACCATTAACCGGCCCGTAAACCGATCGATGGAAACACTGGGGTTTCCCGGAATTTGATTATTAACGCCCAAACCCGCGGTCCAGCGAACCATCGGGTAAGGACCCGGCGACGGAAAAGGCGGCAAAGGTTCACCGGGTGTGCTAAAGCCGTTAAAGGGTGTTACCATTTCGTATACCAAAGAATCTTTATCGCTATCGGTGCCCCCAAAGTCATAATAAAACAATTCGTTTACGCAGGCATAATCGCTGAGGGGCGGGAACAATCTGGGCGATGAGTTTATAAAAGGCTGATTGTTTTTTACAACGGCCGGAAACTCCATATAAAAAGCCTGACCAGCATCTTGCGGCCGTTGAATATTGGAGATAACGTTATTGCGGCAACATCTTTCCCAGACTATATAATAACCCGCGGAGCTGTTGTATACATCAGCGCTTAATTGGATGGTGCTGGTGTAAATTAACTTGCTGGTACTTAAAGCGGCGCTGGTGCAGACAATTGAGGTATAAGCAACCGGAGTAGTGGCAGAAAGCGGCATGTATACTTCTTGAATCAGAAAGTTGGTGCGCTTGTCGAAAATACTGGCAACAACAGCTTGGTCCAATGCCCCCGGATTACCGTTAACATTATCGAAGTACATATTTAAGGTAAGCCGGTAACTAGAGCCGGAACGGTGTTCTAATTCAAATTCGCCCCCTACTATATGCGTAGCCCCTGCAAACCCAGCAAAACACGAAAAAAAAAGTAGAAATAGTAATCGTTTAATCATGTACTAAAAAACTAGAATACAGGACTAAACTACTAAAATTTTTAATAAAAACTGTTTAAATGCAGCAAATTAAAGAAAGCAAAATCTGCTTAGATCTGCGGTTTATGGCAACTAGTAAGGGTAGGCTTTACTTTGCCGAGGGCTGTACTAACAAGTACTGTAGTAATTCATCAAAAGGCTGGGCGGTAGAAAAAGCACCGTTCAGGTAAGAATTAGCAATAATGCGGATAAAAGAAGGCTGCGCATCCAACACAATATAATCTATACTTACATTCCCGTAAAGCTGATTGCAAATGGCACTGTTGTTTAAACAAGTAGGCGGAGGTGTGAAGTAATACTTATGGATAGTTTCAAATACATTATCTTTCTGATTAGTACGAATATCGGCGGCGTGTAAGCGATAACCCAGTTGCATGACCTGATCTTTAAATAATTCGTGCAAAAAACGGAAATTCTGTTCGCCAATACGGTCATCAAAGAAAAAAATCACCCCATTGGTGCCGGGTTGTTGCAGGCGTTCGAGTTTATAAGAAGGCCGGATACCGGCTTTAGCGAAATGGTACGCTTTAAACAAATCAGGGGTCCAGTTTAAATACGTTTTTTGTTGAAGCCAAAGGGCATAAGCTTTCTGGTCAGCACGGGTAAACCCCAACTGGCGTTTACAAGTTGCTAACGACTCTTTGCTTTTTCCGAAAAGATATTTAAAAGTGTGTAACAAAGCCCTTTCCCAATTAAAGCCAAACATTCAGCTGTGTAATTTAAATAACATTTCCGGGTTTAAATAGTTTAACACTTACTTAACAATAGCTCATAAATAGCTTCAAGAAGTTTAGTTCGGTAAGCAGTTATGCTCTAAAAACACATTAAGTAAGTTTACATTTTCTGCAGCGGTTCTACTGTTCGCCAAATAAACATCGTGCCATTAATAAAAACGTACGGCCTAAAATAAAATAGTGTAGTTGTTTCGTTTACATTTAATTTACATCACGAAACGATTTTTTAAAATTTCAGTATTATATTTTCCTTTTGCCGGCTGTAAAAATAAATAGAATAGATAAAAGCAATTAGTTTAAATTATGTTAGTAACGTCGAAAAATTTAGAGTTAAAACAACGTTTACTCGGCGAATGCCTGCGCATCCAGAATGTGCAAATTCAAACGGCTAAAAGCGCTATGGATGAGGCACAGGAAAGTGCGAACGAACACCAAGGAGCCGGTATCGAGGATAAATTTGAATCGTTTCGGGAAGCCTGCCAGATTCAGCGCGATATGTTTGCCAAGCAAATGGATGAAGCTATTACGGGTTTAGCCATTTTAAAGCGTATTGTGGCTACCAAAGAAAATAAAGTAATTACCCTGGGCTCGGTAGTACATACTAATCTGCAGAAATATTTCGTTTCGGCGAGTGTAGGCGAGATTAATTTAAATGGCGAAAAATACTTTGCTATCTCTACTATGTCGCCTATTTTTAAAGCTATGGCCGATAAAACAAGCGGCGATACTTTTACTTTCCGGGACAAGCAATACCACATTGAAGAAGTTTTTTAAATTTTTTACATGCAGCGCTCATAAAAGAATGGCAAAGCTGCATAAAGCAAAAGGGGAGCGCTAAAACGACTCCCCTTTTGCTTTATGCAAGAACAGAATGGTTTTACTTTACCCGCACCCAGTTTTGCGTACGACCAATAAGCGAGATGCCAATGTAGCCTTTTACTTCCATTTGGTCTTTACTTAAAACTTTCATGTAGCAAGAATACGTTTTACCGCTTTTAGGATCGTAAATAGTACCATTATCCCACTTGTTATCACTATCAGATTCAAAATTCTGCATAAAAATCAATCCCAAAATAGGCCGGTTTTGTAAATTCTTATCCGGGTTAGAACGGTCCAGTTTGGGTTTTCCATCGCGTAAAGGTTCTTTCAGCCAAACTATTTTGCCGCACAACTTACTGCCACATTTGTATATTTCGAATCGGGCTTCTTTATCTTCGTTGGTCCAAGTGCCAACGGGCGTATTATCAGCCGTTTGAGCAATTGCTAGTTTACTTACAGCTAAAAAAAGCACCAACACTAATAACAAGTTTTTCATACGTGTATTTTTCCAAATTTAGTAGGAAATATAGATAACTACCCGTCAATTTCCAAGCAACAAGGCTCCAGGGCTGGTTTATTTACTTATTCTAAACCGGTAAATTAGAGGCTTACTACTCTGAAATACCCGAGTGCATCAGAAAGAACAAATCTGGCGCTCCTTTTTCCGGTACAGTTCTCTGCTTTGTTATCTCTCTTTCGATAATGCTTGTGAAACTTAATTCATTTAGGATAGGCGTACCTATGCAACTTACTTACGGGAAGGAAAGTTTGCAAGAATAAAGGTTAGCTACCTGTAGTCTTATTCTGCTATTAAAATATCATAGAAATAGAAATTACAGTGAATTTAGAAGTACGGTTTATTTTTTAAATCTCAATTAATTATAACTTTCTAGTTTTCAACAGCTTGTATTTATTTGATGTTTTAGATTAATCTGGCCGTAAATAATTATAAATTTTAAGTAATTGATAGTGTTTAGGTTCCAAAAATATTTATAAAAAATTACCAAATTACTTTTGAACCTTCTGAATAAAATTTAACTTTATAAAATAGTAGTGAGTGCTACGGCTTACCGGCCGCGCCATAAGGTGCTTGGCAAACCCGGTAAGATATGTCGGATTTAAAGAAAGGAGGTACAAATGTCTAGTCCCAAACAAATTTTATCAGGTTTGAATAATGTTGTATCCTTCAACGGAGGTCTGTTGTAATTCGGTATTACCGGCAAAACAGATGAACATTATTTTTTAAGGTCTGAAAGGATCACTGGTCTGGAAACAGTCGGTAACTTGGTAAGATTTTAAAGGATTTATAGCCTGCCTGCTTCCTAAAGCAGGCAGGCTTTTTTGTGCCTTAATTCACCTGGTTCATCCACCAAAATTTAAAAAAGCCCGGTTGGTCATTCGTTGGTTTTCGCTTTTCGTTGTATCCGCACTACAATACGCGGCGCACTTGCAAAAAACGTTGTGCATACCCGGTAGAGTCAACTTTGCTGATTTTTACCCCGCCATTCGAGGAGGCGTGAATAAATTCCAATCCGTTAACGCCGTTATTCACTACAATGCCGACGTGGCCGGGAGTACGGTCGGCGATGGTAGTTCCCGTAAAAATAACTAGATCGGCTTTCCGACCTGCTGATAAGGGCACTGGCTCGCCTTCTTTGGCTAATAAGGCGGAGGAATGCGGTACTTCTAACCCAAAATGAGCAAACGTGTACTGTACAAATCCGGAGCAGTCGAAACCCGTGGGCTTTAATCCGGCTTCTTGGTAGGGCAATCCCTGGTGTTGTTGGGCAAACTGCACCAAGCTGTCCCGTAAAGCAGTAATAGAAAGTTCTCCTTTATAATTTTTATACAACTTGGAGGCCTCTCGGGTATCGGCATTTGTTGAATAGTTGGTTGATTTAAGGAAGGAGTTTTTGGTTTCAGTGGGCATTTCTCTGGAATCTCCGTTGGTGTCCCGTATATTTGCCGGACGCCAGAAGCCGTAAGCTACCAGCGCCAGTAATGTAATGCCAAAAAGTACCCAGATTAGTTTCATTTCTTTATGAGTAAGTCGCGGGTAATCTATAACCGTACAACTATTTTTTCTTGCTCTTTTATTTTAAAAATTTTAACTAAAAGCTTGCTTTATTTCTTACTTCCCATGTTTCAACGCTTCCGAATAGTATGCTTTTCCGTACTTTTTTTAATTTTTTTAATTGTTCCGGTCAAACTTTGGGCCATTGCTAAGGTTAATTACACCTTAAGCATGCCTGAGCCCCAAACCCATTATTTTACGGTAGAATTAATTTTCGACAATCCCGGAAAAGAGTACCTGGATGTAAAAATGCCGGTCTGGACGCCGGGCTCTTACTTAGTACGCGAATATGCCAAGAACGTAGAAGCATTTACCGCTACTGCCGGCAACCAACCCATTCGGTTTGAAAAAATAACGAAAAATACCTGGCGGGTATATGCGGCAAAAGCACCGCAGGTAAAAGTAACGTACCAGGTATATGCCTTTGAACTAACCGTACGAACCAGCTTCTTAAATGCGGAGCATGGCTATGTAAACGGAGCCAGTATGTTTATGTACCCGGATGGCCTGCAAAACGAAGCTTCTGAAATTAAGGTAGTTCCTTATAAAGATTGGAAAGTAGTCTCTACAGCGTTACCGGCCGTGGGTAACCAGCCTTTTACTTTCCGGGCTGCTAATTACGACGAGGTAGTAGATTCGCCGATTGAAATTGGCAACCACGAAGTATGGCAGTTTGAGGTAAATGGTATTCCGCACCGGGTAGCCATGTTCGGAGAATCCAACGCCAATAAGGAAAGATTTTTAGCCGATTTAAAAAAAATCACTGCTACCGCCATCCAGATTATGGGAGAATCGCCGCTCGACCGGTATTTATTTATTATTCATAATCTACCCGTGGGAGGTGGTGGCCTAGAACATAAGTTTTCGACTACCTTGCAGGTTAAAAAATGGGGCTATAGCACCGTGGCCGGTTATAATTCTATTTTGGGCTTAGCGGCGCACGAGTATTTTCATCTTTGGAACGTAAAGCGCTTACGCCCCGTTGGTTTAGGTCCTTTTAATTACGACGCCGAAACCTACACCAATTTGTTGTGGGTTTCGGAAGGGTTTACCAGTTATTACGCCAATGTAATTTTACGGCGTAGCGGTTTTTTAGGGAACGAACAATACTTGGCTACTCTGGCAGAAGAAATAAGCGCTTTGGAAAATGCTCCGGGCGTACGGGTGCAATCAGCCGCCGAGTCGAGCTTTGATGCTTGGATTAAGTATTACCGGCCCAACGAAAACTCGGCTAACGCGGGTACTTCTTATTACTCCAAGGGCGCGGTGATTGGCTTATTATTAAACTTAGAAATTTTGCATCGTACCAACGGACAGAAAAGTTTGGATGATGTAATGCGCCAGTTGTACCAGCAGTATTACAAAAAACTAGATCGCGGATTTACCGATGCAGAGTTTAAACAAGCCGCCGAACAAGTAGCCGGCAGTAAACTCGATGCCTTTTTCAGCGATTACATTTACGGAATTAAAACCCCTGCTTACGCTACTTTCTTTGGTTATGCAGGTTTAAATGTTGTGAACCAAAATGCCGGAAAACAAGACGCTAATTTAGGAGCCAAAGTTGCCTTGACAAGCGGGCGGCAACTCGTTACCGCGGTGGTGCGGGATGGCAGCGCCTGGAAAGGCGGTTTAAACGTAAACGACGAAATTCTGGCTTTAAACGGCTACCGTATCACCGACGACGTGAATCAATCGCTGGTAGGAGCCAGGCCGGGCCAGCCCATCAGTTTACTCGTGAACCGCGACGGGCAAATGCTTCATCTAGAATTTCCGCTGGTACCCTCCGAAGTGCGCAGTTACAAAATCAGCCTGAGTGACAAGCCTTCGAAGGAACAATCAAAAATAGTAGCTGCCTGGATGAATGGTAAGTAAAATGTTACTGGTCGCCGGGCCGAAATTTAAAAAAAACTGGTACAAGTTAAGGTGTTGGCCAGATTGACCTCCTTTAGTTATAGCTGGTACTTTGCTGGATACCTGTTCTGTATTGGGGTTAAGTGGTTAGCTGATAATTTAATTGTTGCTTAAAAAAGCAGATTAAGATTAAATATTGATTAATATTCTAATTTTGCCCTTTGCTTTGCATTCCGAATTTAAAAAATAAAATTATAGAATGAGTTTATTAGTAATTGGGTCAGTGGCGTTCGATGCCCTGGAAACTCCTTTCGGTAAAACCGATAAAATTTTAGGTGGTGCGGGTATGTTTATTGCGCTAGCCGCTTCAAATTTTGTGAAACCCATCAACCTGGTATCGGTAGTAGGGGGTGATTTTTTGCAATCGGATATCGCTATGATGCAGGAACATGGCGTTAATACCGAAGGCTTGCAGATTAAAGAAAATGAAAAATCGTTTTTTTGGAAAGGCCGCTATTTTAACGACATGAACAGCCGCGAAACCTTGGTAACCGAACTAAACGTACTCGGCGACTTCGACCCGATTATTCCGGAAAGTTACCAGGATTGTTCGTATTTAATGCTGGGGAATCTGGCACCGCAAGTGCAAAAGCAGGTAATTGAGCGTTTAAAAAACCGCCCGAAACTCGTGGTGATGGATACCATGAATTTCTGGATGAACATTGCCCTCGATGATTTGATGCAAACTATTGCCCTAGTAGACGTGCTTAGTATTAACGACGAAGAAGCCCGCCAACTGGCTGGCGATTACTCGTTACGCAAAGCAGCTAAGAAAATTATGGCCATGGGGCCTAAGTTTTTGATTATTAAAAAAGGCGAACACGGGGCATTATTGTTTCACGAGGAACAAGTGTTTTTTGCTCCGGCCTTGCCCCTGGAAGAAGTGTTTGACCCAACTGGTGCCGGCGATACCTTTGCGGGCGGCTTTATTGGTTACTTAGCCAAAACCGACGATTATTCTTTCGAAAATATGAAACGGGCCGTTATTCATGGTTCGGCTTTAGCCTCGTTCTGCGTCGAAAAATTTGGCCCCGAACGAATTATTAATTTAACCGAAACCGAAGTACAGGAGCGCGTACAACAATTCGTAAATCTGGCTTCTTTTGAAATTTAGCAACTGGATGTTAGGCACTAGCTACTGAACGTTAACTTTAGATTTTTAAATTTTTTAATAAAAAGAACCGCTGTTTGATTGTAAGCAGCGGTTCTTTTTTAAAATCAGCCTTATCTAACTACCGCAATCTAATATCCAGCGTTTAGTACCTCACTGTTAATACTTTTGAACCAGGTAAATGCCGAGCAGGAGCAAGGCTACCCCTACAATGCGCATGGGACTTACCGCGTGAATGTTAAAACCAAGCCAGCCAAAATGATCGAATAAAACGGCAAACAACAACTGCCCCGCCATTACAAAGCCCAAGGTGTTAGCGGCGCCAATTTTCGGAGCCGTAATCACTACCGAACAAATATAAAAGGCACCCATAATGCCACCCAACCATTTCCACCAGGCAATATGCGTTAATGTTTGTGCGGTTGGTAACTCTTTGTGCGCGGTGGTTAATACCAGAATAACCAAAGTTATGGTGCCGACCAGAAAAGAGATTAAAGCGGTAATTAAAGGATTGTTGATTAAAAGCCGCAACTGCGCGTTTGCGCCCGATTGAACGGCAATGCCGCTACCGGCAATAAAGGCAATAAAGTAGTAAAACTCTTTCGGCATAAGGCATCGGGGGTAAGTAACAGAGCAAAGCTACTGGATTGTTAGAAAGAGTTCGGCGTACCTTTCAAAATTTTAATTCACCTCTATGCGGTCGCCGCGGCTGGTGGGCTGCGAGGTAACAGTAAAAAGTAAATCTGTATCGGTCTGATTTAAAATTTGGTGCACTTGTCCCGGCAGAATATGCAATCCTTGCGGGGCCGAAATTATAAAAGTTTTTCCGTCTACGATAAAAGTGGCGGTACCTGCCAGAATAAAAAAGAACTGTTGCGCCAACGCATGATAGTGTAATTTCTCGGAAGTGTCGGCGGGCATTCGTTCCTGAATAATGCTTAATGCGGGCGTTTTTACTAAGTGCCAACCTTCGCAGTTGTCGCCCCAGATGTAATGCTCTGCGTTTGCGATACTTGTAATCATGGTAAAGCTACTTTTCTAAAATGTTCTACCACCGGAAACGGATCATAAAAGTGGTGCAATAATTTTTTCCATTCCTGGTATTCCGGCGATTGCCGAAAGCCAATGGTATGATCTTCCAAGGTTTGCCAGGTTATTAATAAGGCGTACCGGTTTTCTTTTTCCAGACAGCGCTGAAGTTCATGTGTTACGTAGCCAGGCATACGGGCTATTATCTGTTGCGCCTGGGCAAATGCTTTTTCAAAATTACTTGTTTGCGCAGGTACTACGTCCAGCAGGGCAATTTCCAGAACCATAATAACAGATTTTAATGCAACATCTTTAGCCTTTTGAGCCGGGCTTCCGTATATCCATATTCTTACTAGTAACTCAAAGTTTAAAAAGGAGGATATCATGAAAGGCAAACCGAAATTAACGAATATTCCTGATAATGTTTTTGACGATCCGAATAAGCAAAAGCTGAATAACAGCGGCGAAATTATCGATGATAACGAAGATATGGCGAAAAAAAGCGCCTTATCTAACGGCGACACCCAAGTGATGAATGCCGACCAGAATCAGGTATCCCGGGAAGGCAATAAAAACCGCGACCACGTGAATGGCGACAATGACGACCATCATAACCGGTTAAACCGCCCCCGGAGCAACCCCAGCGATAACCAAGGCCGGTAGTTTTTAAACGCTAAACATTAGATTTTAATATTTAACAAAAAAACGGAGCTAATCAAATAGCTCCGTTTTTTTATATGCTAAATGTAATTGATCTTTATTTTAAGTCTAACACTCAGATTTAAAACGCCTGATTGATCCAGTTTTTAAAATTTTCTCTTTGTTCCGGGCTGGCCGCGGGCAATTTCCGGATCAGGTACTTAGTTAAATGTGGTTTACCATCGGCTACGAGTGTTATTGTACGCAAAGTTTTATTCCGGAAAAGTGTTATTTCTAAGGTTGATTTTTGTTGGACTAAACCGGCCAGGTTCCCTTCGATTTTTCGGCCATTAATCGCTACCAACTCATCTTCTAAAGCCAGTACTTGTGCCGCCGGACTGTTGGGCTCAATATAACTTACCAGTAAGTTGGTGTTGTTAAAACTAGTTCTAAATCCAAACCGCGCTTCAGTAATTCCCGGGTTAACGGTTGGTTGCAAAGTGCAGCCTACGTATAATAAGGTCTGATTTAAAGAATCTTGCACGGGTACGGTACCATTGATAATGTCGTCGAAATACATTTGCAACGATTGGCCGGCTACTTCTTCGGCTAGGCACTGGTAATCTTGTTCGGTGTAGCCGGTCTGGGTTTTACCAAATTGCTGCCACAAACTACGCAACACATCGTCCAGGGATTTCTGGTTAGTTGTTATTTTGCGGATTTCTAAATCCAAAATAAGAGCGGCAATGCAGCCTTTATGGTAGATAGATACTTTGCGGTCCGGAATGCCGGGTTTGTAACCATCCAGCCATAAATCAAACGACGAATCGGCCACGGATAAATAATGTTGCCCCTGATCGTCGAAATGTTTCCGAAATACTTCGTTTAATTCGGTAAAATATTGATCGGTAGAGAACACGCCGCAACGAGCTAGTAAATAGTCGCCGTAATAGGTGGTAATACCTTCGGCTACGTACCCGGTCCGGAAGTAATTTTCGCCGGTATAATCATACGGCATCATTTCGGCAGGCCGGATTTGTTTGATATTCCAGGTATGAAACAACTCGTGACAGCTAACGCCTAACAACTCTTTGTACACGTCGCGGGTCATTAATAATTCGCCGGGGCCCAGCGCAATTACCGTAGAATTGCTGTGTTCCACGCCGTGGTAAAAACGATAGGGTAAAATCTGATTCAGGAAATGATACTCGGAAACCGGAAAATTACCGAATAATTGTAATTGCGCGTGAGTAAATTTTTTAAAATCTGTTAAGAGAACGTCCCAATCCGGCTGGCAATCGCCCTGAAACCACACGTGGAACGGAATGCTGTTAACCCAATAGGTTTGGCATTGCAGGTTGGCACTAGCTATTAGCGGGCAATCTACTAATTCGTCGTAAGAAGCAGCTTGTAAAGTGTGCGGGTTAATTTGCTTCAGGCCCGTAGCTATTTGCCAGTTGGGGGGTATGGTTAGCTGCAACTGACAAGCTTGGTTTTCCAATCCAGCGACGCTCATCATGCAATTTACCGGATTAATGTACAGTTGTGTTTCATCGAGCCAGGACCCACCGGCATCCATTTGGTGGGCGTAAAAGTTGTAAAGTACTGTAACTTCCGTTTGTTCGGTTCCTTCTATTAGCCAGCGGTCTTTGGTTATTTTTTTAAATTTCAAAGGTTGTTCCTGGGCATCTACTACCCGGAAATGCTGCACTTTCTGCGCAAAATTCTGCAGTTCGTAACGCCCCGGACGCCAGGCTGGTAATTGTAATTCCATCGCCATAACTTCTTGAACTGGAATTACCATCTGGATTTGCATAAAGGAAGTAAGCGGATTTATATAGGAAATGTAGTAATGAATCATAAGTGATAGTTACGCATGAATGAGCCAAGATAGTTGAAAACATTATGAAAGACTTTCGCCAGTTAAAAACTGGCTCCCATAAGTAGTCACCAGTTACACTCCGTTAAACTGGCCACAGTATAAGATTCGTTGGCGTGTTAATTATTGTTCGCATTAGAATGGAACTGACAAGCGCTTCTAATACATATAGTTCACAAAAGTGAAAAAATCATTCAGAGCAAAGCATTTTCAACCTTCCAACTTGCAACCTCTAACTTGTAACCTTCCAACTTTTCAACTTTCTAACCAATAAGTTTGTAATTTCAGAAAAGAGTCCTAATTTTGCAGGCCATATAAAAAGCTTTGGTTTAAAATGAAAAGAACATTCCAACCTTCTCAAAGAAAAAGAAGAAACAAGCACGGTTTCCGCTCCAGAATGGAAACGGCAAACGGTAGAAGAGTGCTTGCCAGCAGAAGAGCAAAAGGTCGTAAAAAACTGACCGTTTCAGACGAAAGAAGACACAAAGCTTAATTTTGGCAGGACACTACGGGTCCTGAAAAGGGTATACGGGCATGAATGCCGCGTCTGAAATTCCCGCCAGCGATAAAAACACTACTAGTTTTAAAAAAGAAGAACGCTTGTGCAGTAAAAAGCTGATTGAACAGCTTTTTCGCGAGGGTTCTTCTTTTAATTTATACCCGCTGCGGTTTATTTTCATCAAACAATCGCCCCCGGCGGCGATTGTTCCGCAAATACTTATTTCGGTTTCGAAGCGAAATTTTAAAAAAGCGGTAGACCGTAACCGGTTAAAACGCCAAATTCGCGAAGCGTATCGCCAAAATAAAACCATTTTGTACCCCGAAGGGCAAAGCTCCATTCAATTGCTTGGCATCCTGTATATTGCCAAAGAAAAAAAGCCTTTTAAAATTATTCAAAAAAACTAATTTCAGGTTTACAACGTTCCTTTATGGAATAGCCGCTTCTTTTGTTGCAAATCTGAAATAATATGGTTAAAAAAATTACCGCCGGTCTGCTGGTGTGTGCTAGCTTAGGTTTTCTGGTTTCGTTTACCCCCGATGATAATGGACGATACTTCGAAATCGCCAAGAACCTCGATATTTTTGCCACCCTTTTTAAAGAGGTAAATACGTATTACGTGGATGAGGTAACTCCCACTAAAATGGTGAAAACGGGCATCGATGCCATGCTCAAGTCGCTGGACCCCTACACCAATTACATTCCCGAAGACGATATTGAAGATTTCCGGACCATGACCACTGGCCAGTACGGGGGTATTGGCGCCACGGTGGGCAAACGTGAAGGTAAAACCATTGTGCAACTACCGTACGAAGGCTATCCGGCGCAAAAAGCAGGCTTACTGGCCGGCGACGAAATTTTAAAAATAGACGGGGTAAACATCGAAAAGAAAAATTCTACCGATGTAAACAAACTTTTAAAAGGC
Source organism: Adhaeribacter pallidiroseus (assembly GCF_003340495.1). Classification (NCBI taxonomy): domain Bacteria; kingdom Pseudomonadati; phylum Bacteroidota; class Cytophagia; order Cytophagales; family Hymenobacteraceae; genus Adhaeribacter; species Adhaeribacter pallidiroseus. Next base: position 4,611,313 of record NZ_QASA01000001.1, on the reverse strand, counting down.
CAGGCTAATTCTATTGTGGATTTAGAAATAAAGCGTTTTGGCGTTGATAAGCCCATAAATTTAAAAATAACCCGGGCTAAAATTCAAATTGATAATGTGCCGTATTTTGGCATGGTGAGCAACGATATTGGCTATTTGCAACTGGCCGGTTTTACCATGGATGCCAGCCGGGAAGTGCGCAATGCGGTAGTGAAGTTGAAAGAGCAGGGTGCCAAAAAAATAATTATTGATTTGCGCGATAACCCCGGCGGATTGCTGAACGAAGCCATAAATATTTCTAACTTATTTGTGGAGCGGGGTCGTGATATTGTGAGCACCAAAGGCAAAGTGGTAGAATTTAATAAAATGTACAAAGCCCTGGACGAACCCCTGGATACCCAAATTCCGCTGGCCGTTTTAACCAGTTCGCGCAGTGCTTCGGCCTCCGAAATTGTATCGGGTGTTTTGCAGGATTATGACCGCGCCGTATTGGTAGGCGAGCGTACTTTCGGCAAAGGCTTAGTGCAATCTACGCGGCCGTTAACGTACAACGCGCAGTTGAAAGTAACTACTGCCAAGTATTATATCCCCAGTGGCCGTTGCATACAAGCGATTGATTACTCGCACCGCAAAGACGATGGCAGCTTAGGTAAAATTCCGGATTCGTTGCGGGTAGCTTTTAAAACCACCAGCGGTCGGGTAGTGTACGATGGCGGCGGCGTAAGCCCGGATGTAGAATTAACCGAAAAAGAATACTCGCAAATTGCCAAAACCCTGGCTAATAAAGGTTATTTCTTTGATTATGCTACCAAGTACCGGGCGGAGCACCCCACTATTGCTACCGCTAAAGATTTTCATTTGACGGATGCCGAATACCAGAAGTTTGTTTCTTACTTAGCAAATAAAGATATTTCGTATTCTACCAGCGTCGAAAAAGCGATGGATGAACTGGTGAAGAAATCTAAAGACGATAAGCATTTTGAGGATATTAAATCAGAAATCGACGTTATTAAGAAGAAAATTTCGACGAACAAAGCCAACGATTTAACCCGCTTTAAACCCGAAATCAGCGAGTTGCTGGAACAGGAGATTGCTTCGCGTTACTTCTTCCAGAAAGGCATGATCGAATCTACTTTCGACGACGACCAAGATATTATGACGGCTATAACTTTACTAAGCGATACGCCCAAATACAACGCGTATTTGCGGCCTTCTGATAATAACTCCACTACCGTCCGGAAGAATAAATAGTTTAAATTTCTGCTGTTTTTACCAGCATTTATCTAGCTTTAAGACTAGGCTTTTAGGCTTATTCTTAAAGCTTTTATTATTGGTAACTCTGGTCTTAATTAGAGTTGGGGTGCTTTAATAGCTGGTAGAATTGTTGGGCTGCCTGAGGTAATTGATCGCGTCGTTTTTTTAAATTTTTCTTAATTTCTTCGCCCACTATTGGGTATACGCCGGCTGGTAACTGTTTTACGGCCCGGTTGATAGTAGTGTCGGGTAAGGATTGCTGCAGTTGTTGCGCTATTTTTTTAAAATTATTTACGGGTACGTTGCTTAAAATTACAGAATCCAGGTAGGCGGCGTTTACCATTAAACCGTAAACATCATCTAATGTATCGGAAAACTGCCCGAATTTAGGCATCGCCCATCGCCGGGTAGTGAGCCAGGGCAACAGGCCATCGCGGTAGTTGCAAAAAGCTTGATCACGATCTTTCGGCACAGGCACGTACCAGGTTTTGGAGCCCTGTGGGTAAACAGCCCACATCCATTGCCCTTCGTGACGGTCCCAATCACCAACTAAAAAATCAAACAACCGGCATTTCATATACTCCTTTACATTGGCTTGATGTGCCGAAGAACTTAGCCTGTTTTTTAAAAAAGTTTCGGTATTGACAATAGCGCTGGCCGATTCTAATCCTGGATAAAATTGAGGGTTGTTCTGGTGTTTTTCTTCCAGCAAAAATAGCTTACCTCCCGCCTGGGTCGCGAAAGGCCTGAATAAAGGGTCGTGTGGGCGCACATAGTACAATTGAGGAGTGGCATGAGAAATACCAGCGGCTTGCGCTAATACGGGCACCATTAACGCCCCGTACGGATTAGCTCCCGAGGTTTGATCGCGTACAAAATTGCCTAGCCAGGTTTTTTGCCAAAAAGGCGACAAAACCGAAATAGGATCTTTATCTACTGACCGCAGCGCATACGTGTGCCCAACGGAATCGACCAGGGTAAAACTTAAAGTTTGCATGCCCCCACCTTGTGCCACAATTTTTAAACCGCCCCAGGTTTGATCTAAATCTAATACTTTTGCTTTTACGGGCGTCGTCCAGATTTTTCGGTTATGTTTGCCCAAAAACCAGGTACTAACAGCTGAGCGGTGGTATTCGGGGCCGGCGCTTAGCAGAACACTATCGGGTAAACCATCCAGCGTGCGGGCTATAATAGTAATCGGAGCAAAAGTTGGTGCCGAATTTTGAGATAGCAGCCAGTAACTTACTAGTACGAATACCAGTAATACCAAAAAGGGCCGTATCTGCTTAGTCATGTTTGCTTAAACTAGGAACGTATGTAACAGAAACAAAGAGTAGCGTTTACCTTGTACATGACAATGGATGTAAATTACGGAAAGAGCTTGTTAATTAATAACAAATTCTGATGGTTTCGATTTTAAACTTCTAGGGCTCAATAGAGATAAAGTTTTGAAAAAACCGTATACTTATTTGTTACCAAATTTATAAAAATTTAAAAAACTATCACTTATGGCTAATAGTGCTCAATATACCGGTATAAACGAATCGGTTTACAACAACTTAAAACAAAAATTATCGGGCTTCGGGATTGATTTAGAAGGCAATGCCGGTAAAGTATCTCAGAAAGGCGTTTCGGCCCAGTATGCTTTTGACCCCACCACGCAAACCTTAAATATTAACGACGTAAATGTCAGTTTTCCGGCCAGTATGATGTTTAGCTCCGATAAAATTCTCGGTATGATTTCGGAAGCAGTGCAAGGAGCGGGCGGTACCAAAATAGCTTAGTCAGTAGAAGTTAATTGTAAGTTTTCCCTTTTTGCTTGTATTGTTATATTTAAACAGCCTTCTCGTTTTACAGAAGGCTGTTTTGTTTTATACACTTTACGGTAAATTTGGCCGCCACAGTGCTGCTGCTTTAGGTTCACAAAAAGTATAAAGTGTTTTGCTACAATAATAAAAAGTTGTTACTTACCCGTAATAAGTAGTTGGTCGTTTTTAGTTGTTCGTTGTTCGATCGTTAATGAATTAATAATCAATTACTTAAACTCAGGTTTTTAGCAACTTAATTTTGTCCTGTTACTTAAAAGGGTAATTACCCGGTTTTTTAAATTTTTATATTGCTGGTACTGTTTAATCTAATAATTTAAGATTAATTAAATTAACGTACCGGTGGTTAGGCCTCTGTGCTTTTCCGCCAACAAACTAAGTTTTATAAAAAAGCGCCAGCTACTAAAAAAACTTACCTGCCAAGTTTTAGTTTTACTGTAATTAATCAAGCATAAACTCATTTTTACTACAACTCGTACCGGATTTATTTTATAGTTAGATTTTCTGTAGATCTTTCCCGGCCAAATTGCGGAAAGATTAGATTTTCTCCTGTTCTATTTAATAAATCAATATCTATGCGCAAATTGGTGCCATTATGATGCCTGTAACTTCTGTCTTTTTTTTAATTTTTGCTGTTTTTCCTGCTTTGCTTTTTCCGGTTTGTGGGGTAGCCCAAACTCCTATCCCAACTGCAACGGCAACCCCCGGTACGAGCGAGGTAATGCATACCGTATTTTTAGTGGGCAATACTGGTGCGCCTAATGATACCAGCGCCGGCGCCAAACTTCGTTTGCTACGAGAACAGCTGCGCACGGCGGGCAAAAACAGTAATCTGGTATTTATTGGTAATACTTTTTACCCCCGTTTGTTGCCGCCCGTTACTGATCCGCAAAGAGCCCTTGCCGAACAAACTTTAAAAGCGCAGCTTGTTATTTTAAAAGATTATAAAGGCCAGGTCAATATTGTTCCGGGCGATTACGAACTAAAATCGGACAAAAATAGTGCTTCCCGGCGAGCGCGGCACCAGGAACAATTTATCCGGGAGTACCTGCAAAACGAGAATATTTTCATGCCGGAGAATAGTTGCCCGGGTCCGGCCCAAATTGAAATTAACGATAATATTTTACTGCTGCTGCTGGATACCAAGTGGTTTTTGCCCCGCAGCCCGAAAGTAGACGAAGAGGCGGGTTGTGCCGCCACCAGTGCCGCCGCGGTTATGGCCGAAGTAGATGATGCCCTCAAAAGTAACGCCCAAAAACAAATTATTGTGGCTTCGCATGTGGCACAGGATATTAAACCGTACTATTACCGGGTAATGCAAAAGGCTTACGCCCAGATCTATTCCCAACATCCGGGCCTGATTCACGTGGAAGATACTAGTCCGGCGCTGGAATACGCGTGGCAGGATAGCATTAATTACCTCCGCACGGGCTGGCATTCGCAGCATCGAAAAATAAAGCAACAATCAACTCCCGTATTTACGCAAGCTGGACCTGGATTTGCCAAAATCTTATTTTACAATAACGGCGAAGCCTGGCTCGAGTTCTGGACTACTAGCTTGGGCCCACAACCAGTGGCGAAAATGGCTTATAGGCGTTTGCTTATGAAAAAAGCCACTTTGGAGCAACTAAATGCCCAGATTAAACCCACCCGGACTATAAATTATGCCGATAGTACTGTAACAGTAAAGGCTAGCGACTTGTACCAGGTAAATGCTTTTAAGCGTTGGCTGCTCGGCGAAAATTATCGTCAGGAATGGGTTACACCAGTGCAATTGCCCGTTTTTGATGTAGGTAAAATAAAAGGTGGGTTAAAAGTAGTGCAGCGCGGAGGTGGTTTTCAAACCCGTTCGTTGCGCCTCGTAGATACCGAAGGCAAAGAATTTGTAGTACGTTCCGTCGAGAAATACCCCATCGAAGCCATTCCGCGCGCTTTGCGCCGCACCGTGGCCGCCGACATTGTGAAGGATCAGATTTCGGCATCGCACCCGTACGCCCCGTTGGTAGTACCTTCCCTGGCCCAGGCAGCTGGCGTGTACCATACCAATCCTAAATACTATTTTATCCCCGATGATCCCCGTTTGGGTAGCTTTAGAACGGGTTTGGCAAATACCATTGGCTTGTTTGAGGAGCGGCCTGATGACGACGAATCCAAAGCGCCGCATTTTGGTAATTCTAAAAAAGTGTATAGCACCGATAAAGTGCTGGAAAAAATTTACGAAGACAACGACGACCAGGTAGATCAACGGGCCGTGGTGCGCGCGCGGTTATTTGATTTTATTATTGGCGACTGGGACCGGCACGAAGACCAATGGCGCTGGGCCAGTTTTGATAACGAAAACAGCAAAGTAAAAACGTATCAACCTATTCCCCGCGACCGCGACATGACCTTTTTTGTAAATCAGGGCGTGATACCAAAAATTGCCAGCCGCAAATGGATTATGCCTAAATTCCAGGGTTTTGATGAGGCCATTCGGGATATTACCACCTATAATTTCAACGCGCGTTATTTCGACCGTACTTTTTTAAATGCGCTTTCTTTGGACGATTGGTTAAAAACCGCCACAGAATTGCAGCAGCACCTAACCGACGAAACGATTAGTAAGGCCATAAAAGAAATACCCGCTCCTATTTACCAAATTCGGGGAACTGCCACCGTGGATACGCTTAAGTCGCGCCGGGCCCGGTTAATACAAGATGCTACCGATTACTATAAATTTCTGGCGCGGGAAGTAGATGTAGTAGGCTCTGATAAACAGGAACTGTTTAAAGTAACCCGCCTGAACGATGAGACAACACAGGTAGAAGTTTTTAAAATTAGCAAGGAAAATGAAGTAGAGCAGTTGCTTTATAACCGGATTTTTAAATTTTCGGAAACCCGCGAAGTACGTTTATACGGTTTAGGAGGCAATGATACTTTTACAGTAACCGGCAAGGTAAAAAGAGGCATTCTAATCCGGATTATTGGGGGCGAAGGTACTGATAAAATAATGGATAGTTCGCGCGTGCAGAAAGGCCGCCGGAAAACAGTTGTGTACGATACGGCCACGGGCAACCAATTGCAGCTAGCTACCGAAACAAAAAACAAAACTTCGGACCGCAACGAGGAAGTAAACGAATACGACCGCAAATCATTCCGTTATAATTACTTCGGGCCTTTAGCTTCCATTGAATACAACAAAGACGATGGGTTTTACCTGGGCGGTGGCTTTTTGGCTACCCAACAAGGCTTCCGGAAAGACCCGTTTGCTTCTTCGCACCGGTTTATTGCCAATTATGCCCTGGCTACGCATTCGTTTTTATTTAATTATGCGGGTTATTTTACGCAAGCATTGGGTGTTTTTGATGTAGGCTTAAACCTGGATGTAAAAACCCGGAATTTTGCCGATAACTTTTTTGGCTTATCTAACGAGTCAGTTTACAATCAAGAGTTTGATATTGATTATTATCGGTATCGCTCGGAGCGTTATACTTTTAACATTTTATTGGGACGCCGTTGGGGCAAATACCAGCGCTTCTTGTTTGGCCCGGCTTACCAGTTTGTGCAGGTGCAGGAACCCAAAAACCGTTACCTGGAACAATTTAGTCCGGCCGAGCTGAGCCCGAATGATCCGTATGCGTCTAAAAGTTACGCAGGGGTGCAGGTTTCCTACGAACTGGATAGCCGTGATAATAAAGCTTTACCCAATCGCGGCGTTTACTTTCAAACCGAAGCCAATGGTTATTTGGGTACCAATAAATTATCAACAAATTATTCCCGAATCAACTCGCAGGTTTCTTTTTTTCAGACCGTGCATTTGCCTTTTAAAGTGGTGCTGGCGGCTCGTGTGGGTGGCGGTACTACCATTGGTAATTTTGAGTTTTTCCAGGCAAATACCCTGGATGGGTTGTACAATGTGCGGGGTAACCGGCGATCGCGCTACTCCGGCCGTTCGAGTTTTTACAATAACCTGGAAGCCCGAATCCGGTTGTTTAATTTTCAAACGTATTTATTTCCGGGAGCGGCCGGGGTCATGGTTTTTCATGATAGTGGCCGCGTTTGGAACGACAACGAGCAATCAAACAAATGGCACCGGGGCTACGGTGGCGGATTTTGGTTTGCGCCGGTAAATTTAATTGTAATTACCGCGGGCTATATGGTTTCTGACGAAAACAAGCTGCCATTAATCAGCGCCGGATTTTTATTTTAGAAAGTATGCTCTTTATGAACACCAAATAAAAGGGTTTGCGTATACTGTTTGCTAATGGCGGACCTTGGTCTGAAAAAGCGAGTAAAAACAGTGATTTAAAATACAAACATTAACGCATAAAACTCATGAAAGATCAACAATTAGAGCATTTGAAAATACAGCCGGAAGACTTATCTAAAACTTTTGAAAACGTGATGCACGTTTTTCAAAAAGGGAACACCGAGCGTTTACCTGATTTACTGCAGGATGCCGGTAATTTGCTAATGAAAGCCAGTAAGAAATTATCTACTACCCAGTTAGTTTTAGCCGTGGCAGCTTTAGCAGTAGGGGTTATTTTTGTAGCCAAGAAAGTAGAAGCCGAACTGGATGAACATGATAATCAATAAGCTAAAAAGCTAAGCCTATAAACTAAAAAAGCTGCCTCCCAGGCAGCTTTTTTAGTTTATAATAAAGTACTGATTTTAGTGGTAAGTCAATAGTAAGTTGATGCGTTAGTAAATTTAAAAAACTACTCATTAGTGCGGTGCACTATCGTCTATGAACAGTGGACTAAATACTAGTTAAGATAAATAGAGAATAATTCAAAACGATTAGAAGCAAAGCTCCAGTGCGAAGCCGAAGGATGTATTTCCTGGCCTTCCCGGTTTAAGATGGTAACGGCAACTCCTTCCGAAACATTTAAAGGCTCCGTAAAACATTTAACAGCATAAATCCGGCCTGCTTTAATCCACTCATCCGGTTCAAAGCTAGGTAAAGAATCATCGATGCAGTGGGCATACAAGGCCACGTATTTGGGAGGAATGTTTAAATTTACCATAAAGCTAAAACTATTAAATATGCCTAAATGTTCCGGACTGTCTGAGGTACTGGGTGCATGTTATTCAGTCTGGGTACTATTACTTAAGTAACAAAATATAGAGAATTATTTTTAGAATCAAAAATTAAACCTAGATTTTTTAAAAAATATGCGAGTAATTAGAATTTGTTTTACGAAATTGATAAATAATCAGGCTTAAACATCTAAAATTCGTTATTTAATCAATTGCTGTTATTAGTTTATGGCCTCTACTTTACCTACCCGTTTATTGCTTCAAAACCTAACCCACTACTTAGCAGGTTTAGTGCTCTTGTTAAAAGGAATAACCAAATTGGCTTACTATCCGGAACACCGCTTTTATGTACTTGCCTTTTTACTGGCTGGCTGTATTATTGTCTGCGGTACTTTTTTTCATCATACCCTCGAAAAACGATTCCGCTACATTACTGCTTTATTCCATTTGATAGAAGCTGGTGCTTTGTTTTTGCTGGGCTATTTATACGCCCACGAAGGAAAACAGTATTTGCCTTATCCAATTTATGCGGCGGCAGTTATGTTTTTTATAGCGGCTATGCTTGGTATTATTCGGCACCGGTCTTCTTTGCCGCATGTCTAAAACTTTCCGTTCCTTTAGTATTGCAAATAGAGATTAAGCTGGCTCTTTATCTTTAAAGTTACCAGCAGCATCAAATATAAAGCTAAGGGGATGGAGTGGATCTTGTAAAATTTCGGTAGCTGTAATACCCCAGCGCTTGAGCATTTCTTCGAACATCTGGGTGTAGCCGCTTAACTGCCACGGGTTAAATACCGAAGCGGTAATATCATCGATTAAAGTATCTAGTACCAGCATGTCGTCACTGGGTTTTACTGGCCGCACAAAGTATTCCGGAATAACATTTAATAAGTAAGCCGCATAATATACCTGCGCTTGAAATTCTGCTGCTTGTTTGGGGTACAAGGCTTTTCCGGTTAAGGGGTGCCACAAGCGGTGCAGGGCTTCTTTTAGAATGCCATTGTCCAGCAAACAGCTCACCAGTAAGGTATTGCCCTGTTTTATGCTAATCATCATAGTATGCAAATCGTCGCGGAATTCAAAAGCCGGACTGTCTGCGTCAGGTTGAAGCGGCGCTATAAAAACAGAGCATGGCATAAAGTCTGCAAACTGCATGGGTACTCGAATCGACTGCAGCACCTTGAAAAACGACTGCATTTTATCGAGCATGTAAATATCTTCGGTAAGTAAAAACGGGGGTTTTATCAATGGGTCTTGCTCGGCATTTATCTCACGTACCAATAAGCCATAAAAAATTTTGCCCAACCATTGAAAAAGTATTTTCGGGTCGAGCTGCTGCCAGCCGGCTAAACCTTGGGTAGCAGCCGCTTGTACTTTTTGCTCTAGCGGGCCAAGATGATGTTCCCGGCAATTGGTGCAGCACGGTAAGGTTAGTTCGGCGTAAGTCAAAATGCTTTTATCCAGCAGCAATAATTCTTGGTGAGCCAGGTTATAGCTGGTCGTTAACCAATCCGGAAATATAGGAATTACCTCCGTGGGGTTTACGGGTTGCCCGCATAAAAAACAATTTTTATGAATAAAGGATAACTGTTGAAATGGATTATATAGGATGAGATTAGTCATAGTAAAGCAGAAGTTGTAGGCAAAGTTACAAAATCAAAAGGGTAAGAACATGTAACGTTAGGGGCTTTGTGCCAGCTTAACCAATTAATACGCTTCTGGTAATAGTAGCATTATTGGGCTATTAGTACAGGCCTTTTCGCTTATATTTGGCGTTTAATAGGGGCACCAAGCCAGTATCATCGTACTTCGGCGCACCCGGAAGTAGGCACGGTACTTGTCTGATAACCCGTATTCTTTTAATCAATCTATAATCTTTTAAAACTTATGAAAAACGCGATTTTATTTTTCTCCTTCTTTTTATTTTTGCACCAATGGAGTTTAGCACAAGCTCAGCCTTCGGCGGTTTTACCGCCATTAGTAAATGTTTCGGGCTATGCCGAAGTAAAAGTACAACCCGATGAAATAAGCTTGCAAGTAGCCGTAGAAACCCGCGATAAATCTTTGGATGAAGCCAAAAGGCAAAATGATAAAAATGTAGCGGCAATTTTGGCTTATCTTAAAAAGAGTGGCGTAGATGCTAAAAACGTACAAACTACTTACATGAGCGTGCAACCCATTTACTCCGGTAATTTTGGCCAGGCTACGCCGGATGTGTATACCGCTACTAAAACCATTAATGTTTTGGTTAAGAAAATAGATACTTTTGATGAATTAATGGCGGGGATGTATAAAGCCGGTGCCAACCGCGTAGATGGAATTGATTTTAGAACTTCGGATATACAAAAGTACCGCGAACAAGCCCGTAAATTAGCCATGCAAGCTGCCCGCCAGAAGGCCACTGCCTTAACCGGCGAATTAGGCGCCAAGGTGGGCCGGGTATACTCCATTAACGAAGCCGGCAGTAATTATCCAGGGCCAATTGCCTATGGACGGGCCAATAAAATGATGGAATCAGCAGCGTTTGATGCAACTGGCGGACCAACTATTGCGGCGGGCCAAATTATAGTTTCGGCTTCTATTGATGTTAGTTTCCTGATAGAGTAGAAAATTTAAAATTTGAAAAAAAGCCCGGTTCAGGTACCTCTGTCCGGGCTTTTTTTGAGATGCTGCCTCCAGTTTTAGGTTAACTATCTTAAAATGAATAAAACAATTCGTAGCATAACGCAGTTAACCAAAGTATTATGCCGGTATATGCTTACCACTAAGTAAGTAACAATTGAAAATGTGCTAGAACAATCAGATATTAGCTATAAATAATATAAATCAGCAGCAATAATAAATTTAAGTGCTCCGAACATGCGGTGTTTGTCAGAGGAATTTTTACATATCGACTGGGATGAAGAGTACGATCTTCTTTATTTGGAATGGCATTATTACCCGGGTAACGATAAATTCCGCGATAGTTTGGGTTTAGTCTTAAACCTGGCCCAACAGAAAAATGTAAAGTTCGGCATTGCCAATGTGCAACAATTAATGGCAATGGCGCCGGAAGATATTAATTGGTTACTCGATAACTGGTTACCGGAACTGCTTACCTTATCCATTCAAAAAATAGCTTTAGTACTGCCTCCCAGTATTTTTGAAGAATTAGCCAGTGCTTATTTACAAAAATTAGATGTAAGTGTTCTCTCCTTCGAAATTGAGTTTTTTGCGCAGGTAACAGCGGCTTACCACTGGATAAAGAATAAACCATTAACCGGGGCAAACCTCCACATGGAATAATGGTTTTTTACTAACCTGCAACTTGTGTTACACCTGTTTTTGAATAGATGAAATTTAAAAAAAAATCTATCTGTTTCGCCCGAAATACTATTTCTGATTTTTAAGCATGTTCTCTGCTACTCCAGATTACATACAACATACCTGGTTGATGCATTTCATAAGCTCTTTTGTACCAGAAATTTAAAAAATAGATTTCTGGTATTAAGTTTAATTCCACATATTTGGGAGCTTAATAGCAGAACAACATGGCACTATCTCCTTTTGACTTATCTGGTAAATTGGCATTAATTACCGGGGGCGGCACCGGTTTGGGTTTGGGTATCGCCGAGGCATTTATTCAGGCCGGCGCCCGGGTGGTAATTACGGGCCGCCGCGAAGAAGTTTTACAGCAAGCTTGTAAACAGCTTGGCCCTGAGGCCAGCTGCCAGGTAAACGACGTGGCCGATTTAGAATCTATACCGGGAATGGTGCAAACCGTAGAACAAAAACACGGTCCGTTAGACATATTGGTGAACAATGCGGGTATAAATTTAAAAAAACACACCTTTGAGGTGACCGATGCCGAGTTTCAAGCAATTATTCAAACCAACCTAAATGGTTTATTTGCTTTAACCCGCGAAGTCTCTAAGAGTATGGCCAAGCGCCAATCCGGCTCTATTATCATGATTACTTCCATGGCTGCTTTGTACGGTTTACCTTTGGTAAGTGCTTATTCCGCTTCTAAATCGGCGGTGTTGGGCATGACCCGGGTGCTGGCCAGCGATTTATCACCACAAGGGATTCGGGTAAACGCCATTGCGCCAGGTTTTATTCAATCGCCCATGTTGCTGAAAGCCCTGGAAACTGATCCGGAACGCAAACAAAAAGTATTAGGGCGGACGCCTTTGGGTGGTTTTGGACAGCCTTCTGATATTGGCCTGGCTGCCGTATTTCTGGCTTCCGATGCGGCCCGATTTATAACTGGCATTAACCTACCCGTAGACGGGGGTAATTCGATTGGTTTTTAATTTGTGCGAGCGTAGCTGTCTTGCTAAGTAATATTCTGATTAGTTCGCTAGCATTGCCCAGTTACAAAGCAATTTTTAAATTTTTGATTTACGGTACCTGCTCAAAAGCAGAATAGAAGCAGGCTTGCTTTCCTGGTGGGCTGACGGTAGCGTTACCGGTAAGGTTATCGTAAAAAAAATACCGCTGAAACCAAAAAAGCTATATTATTTCATTTAAATTACCCGATAAAGTTGATCTTAAAAACTACTTCTGTGCGTCCGGTTATTACTTTTGGCGAAATTATGATGCGGCTTTCTACGCCGGGGTTTGCCCGCTTTTCGCAAGCTACCAGTTTTAATGTTACCTACGGCGGCGGCGAAGCCAATGTAGCCGTGTCGCTGGCTTATTTTGGTATTCCGGCGGCGCACGTTACCCGCTTCCCGGATAATGATTTGGGTCAGGCAGCTACTGCCCTATTGCGTCAGCACCGGGTAGGTACCGAACACATTGTATACGGCGGCGACCGGCTGGGTTTGTATTTCCTGGAAACCGGAGCCATAGCCCGGCCCAGTAAAGTAGTGTACGATCGCGCCAATTCGGCTTTCGCCCAACTAGAACCCGGCATGCTAAACTGGGAAGAAATACTGGCCGATGCCCAATGGTTCCATTGGACCGGCATTACGCCGGCTATTTCGGCGGGTGCTGCCCAAAGTTGCTTGGAAGCGATCTGGGTAGCTAACAAGTTAGGTATAACCGTGTCGGCCGATATTAATTACCGCAAAAATTTGTGGCAATACGGTAAAAAAGCGCACGAGATCATGCCCGAATTAGTAGCTGGCTGCGATATTATTGTGTCAAGTGTAGGTGATGCCGCGGATATTTTGCAGATAAAGCCTATAAAAGAAGATGCCGATGCCTTTACTTCGGTGTGCCGGCAAATCATGCAGCAGTACCCAAAAATTAAAAAAATTGTAAATACCAAAAGAGGTTCGGTGAGCGCTTCGCATAATACTTTAGCCGGTATGCTCTGGAACGGCCAGGAATTGCTGCAAACCATTACCCACGATATTACGCACATTATCGACCGGATTGGTGGCGGCGATGCTTTTATGGCGGGTTTCATTTACGGGCTGCTAACTTACCAAAACGATCAGAAAGCCTTGGATTTTGCGGTAGCGGCTTCGGCGCTCAAACATACCGTAGAAGGCGATGCCAACTTAGTAACCGTAGCCGAAGTAGAGCCGGTAATGGAAGGCGACAGTTCCGGCAGGTTGAAGCGGTAATTTTTAGTTTACAGACGATAGTCAATAAACGAAAGTAAATTTTAATTTTTGATTGATCTGTAACAGTAACTAGCTGCTCAATCAACATTAAAAAAAATAAAAATATTTAAAAAATTATCTGTGGACCATGGTCCGTTGACCATGGACTAACAACAAACAACTAAATAAAAATGGCCCGCTTTACCCGATTGCAAACCTACGCCAAGATGGCGGAAACCGGCTTGGTGCCGGTATTTTATCATGCTAATTTAGAGGTTTGTCAGCAGGTGCTGGCGGCTTCGTACCGGGCCGGTGTGCGCGTATTTGAATTTACCAACCGCGGCGATTTTGCCCACGAAATTTTTGGTGCGCTTAACAAGTTTGCCGCGCAGCATTGTCCCAACATGATTTTGGGTGCTGGAACTGTTTTCGAAGCCGGTACTGCTGCTTTATACATGCAATTAGGCGCGTGCTTTATTGTATCGCCCGTTTTAAAAGACGATGTAGCTATTACCTGTAACCGCCGCAAAGTAGGCTGGATTCCGGGTTGCGCCACCATGGGCGAAGTGTCGCGGGCCGAAGAATTAGGTGCCGAAGTTGTAAAGATTTTCCCGGGCGATGTGGTAGGACCCGCTTTTGTAAAAAGCTTGCTGGCGCCTATGCCCTGGTCTACGGTAATGGTAACCGGTGGCGTAAAACCCGAAGCCGATAACCTGAAAGCCTGGTTTCAGGCCGGCGTTACTTGTGTGGGCTTAGGTTCGCAATTAGTACCGGCCGATTTATTAAAAAATCAGGATTACGCGGGCATTGAAAACCATATAAAAACCACCATGGATTTGGTAAAGCAAGTAAGATCATAAGGAATAAATAAACGGGTACTTCAAACAAATAGTCTATGCAAACCTTAACAAAAACTGTTGCCACCGGAGTGGGTTCTTACCGCTGGACTATTTGTTTTCTCGTATTCTTTGCCACTACCATTAATTACCTCGACCGGGCGGTAATTAGTTTATTAAAATCTAATCTGGAAACGGAGTTCCGGTGGACTGAAACCGATTATTCTAACATCGTAATTGCTTTTCAGTTGTCGTACGCCTTGGGCATGCTGGGCGTAGGCCGTTTAATTGATAAACTAGGCACCAAGTTAGGTTATGCTTTATCGATTACCCTCTGGAGTGTGGCGGCCATCGGGCATGCTTTAGTAAAAAGTACTTTTGGTTTTATCATTGCCCGTTCGGCGTTGGGCATTACCGAAGCCGGCAATTTTCCGGCGGCTATCAAAACGGTAGCCGAGTGGTTCCCGAAAAAAGAACGGGCTCTGGCCACTGGTATTTTTAATTCCGGCACCAACATCGGGGCGATCATTGCGCCGTTAACCGTACCTTTTATTGCGGTGCAGTGGGGCTGGCAATGGGCTTTTATTCTCACCGGTTTAATCGGCTTTATCTGGCTGGTGGCCTGGTTCTTTATTTACGAAGTACCGGCTAAGCACGCAAAACTCTCCCGCACCGAATTTGATTATATTCACAGCGATGTGGATACGGCCACGGATACCCAAAACGCCGATAAATCAGCTTCCTGGATAAAATTGCTGGGCTTCCGGCAAACCTGGGCTTTTGCCTTGGGTAAGTTTTTAACCGATCCGGTGTGGTGGTTTTATTTGTTCTGGCTGCCCGCTTTTTTAAAAGCAGAGTACGGTGTAGAAGGTACGGCCATGGCTTTGCCGGTGGCTTTGGTTTATACCTTATCTACTTTTGGCAGTATTGGCGGGGGCTGGCTACCGTTAAAATTTATACGGGGCGGTATGCCGGTATTTAAAGCGCGTAAAACGTCGATGCTGATTTATGCTTTTTGCGCTTTGCCGGTTTTATTTTCGCAGTACCTGGGTTCGTTTAATATGTGGCTGGCCGTGTTTATTATTGGTTTTGCGGCATCGGCACACCAAGCCTGGAGTGCCAATATTTTTACTACGGTATCCGATATGTTTCCTAAAAAAGCGATTGGTTCCGTTACGGGTATCGGCGGCATGTTTGGCGGTTTAGGCGGCATGCTGATCGCTAAATTAGCGGGCAAGTTATTCGATCACTACAAAGCTTTAGGTACCATCGAGATTGGGTATTACATTATGTTTTTGGTTTGCGGCAGTGCGTATCTGCTGGCCTGGCTGGTTATGCATGCGTTGGCACCCAAAATGAAACAGGTAAGTTTGTAGGGTAAACTTCACTAATAACTATCTGTAAGCCGGATTTATGGATCCGGCTGAAACAATTGAGAAAACAATTTTTTTAAAATTTAAGGCTTTAACTCCCAAAAGTCGGTAGCTGGTAGATATTCTTCTACGCCGGCTAAACTAGGTTTAACTTGTAAGCCCAATCCTAAGTAAACTTTATCGTCGATGGTATTGGCGGTTACTTTTACGTTACCAACACCCGGATAATCGGTATACTTTTGCCAGGAATCAGTTGCCGGATCGTATTGCCAGATATCCCGTAAGCCGCCGGGCGTTTCTTTCGCTTGGCCTAAACCATAATACCCTTTGTCTTTTACCGAAAAGGCTACACCATTGATGCGGTTTTCGCCCGGAAAATCTGCTTTTTGCAGCCAGGTGTCGGTATCCGGGTTGTATTCATACAAGCTTTTGGTTATACCGGATACCGAAGTGTCTTCAATAAGGACATACCCTTTTCCACCGATGGAGAAGCCTACAAAATTGCCTAAATAAGGACCCGGAAAATTATTCTGTTTGTGCCAGCTCATGCCATTCAACAACATCCATACGTTGCGTTCCGGGCGGTTTTCTAGTACATAGGTCTTCGTGTCTAAAGTAAAATGCGTCAGGGTAGAATAGCCAAAAGGAAAATCAGGGTATTCTTCGGTGGTACCTCCGTAAAAAAAGTCGTACTGCCAGAAATCTTTTTGGTAAATGTACTTGCCGGGAATACTTTCTTTAATCTGGTAACCGCCGCCAAAGTAAGTAGCTTCATCGCCAAATTTATTTAGTTTAAACAAGAGCGGCTCAAACCGGTTCGGTCGAAAGATAAGGTCTTTCTGTCGTTCCCAGGTATCCCGGAAAGTAATGTAATACCATACCTCGGTGTTAAAATTATCGGTAGGGCGTAAGATAATAATGCCGCCGCCTATTGCTGTACTGCTTACCAAGTTCGATTTATCGGACCAGTTAATATTGGCTAAGGAACGCCAGATAAAAGGAGATTGGTGTTTTAATACTATCTCGTTGCTGTAATAATACTCCTCGGCTAGCCGCACGTAGGCTCTTATATAAAAAGTTTTTCCTAATGCTAATTCCGAAAGTAGTAAGGTCGATATGGAAAAGTCCGGTATTGTAATTAACGTTTTCTTGTTGTCGGATATCGTTGGCGCTAGGTTTTCTGACCAGACTACCCCGTATTCGTACTTTCCTTTAGGGTCTATATTACTTAGTTCAACTTTGGCTTCGGCTTGCGCAGGATCTACGGAGTATACCGACAGCAAGGTAACACGAGGCGCCGCGGGGGTACCTTCTGGTTCGTTTTTACAAGCAAAAGTTCCAAGAAGTAAGAGTAGAAAAAGCCAGAAACGGGAACGGGGTAGAGCCATTTTTTAAAAAATATAAATGTGAAAGAGCCATTTATCACCTGTAAAGCAAACGAGAACGTCCTGCTCTTGTGGGTTACCAGTTTTCCGGTGGCAAAAAACCAGCATTCGGGTAGGCTAACCGACAATCGCCTGGTTGGATAAATTCTTTATAATAATCCGGAAACAAAACCAAGGTATCACCACTAATGGTGAGGCGCTTGCGCGAAATGCCAGAAGCACCAAAATAACCCAGCGCTAATTCCGCCGGATTTTCGGTGTTCGCAATATTGCCTTCCAGGGGAGCGGGTAAAGGATCGAAAATGCTGCCCACCCGGCTTTGTTGCTCCTGAAACCGTTGCCAGAATTGATACGCTTCGCGCGAGAGGGAGTATTGGCTTATTTCGACGTATAGTTTTCCTTGGGCATAATAAGGCGCAAAAAAAACTTCCCGGTTTTTAATCTGGTTGCCGTTTATCCGTTCGTCCGTAAAAATATTAATGGTGTTATCAAAAACAGGAATCCAGCAATTGGCACAGCAAATACCGCCACCCAGCAGGGGTTTACCTGCCGACACCCGCCGGCTATACCCATAAGCGGTCCACCGATAGTAATTTTCCGTTTCTCCGGGATCTTTGGTATCGGCGGTTACCTGGTAGCCGCTGGGTTTACTCCGATCCGCTACGTCTTTAAAAACGGCCGTTAAATTTTCGATGGGAGGCACGGGGGACAGCATTTCGGGCGTGGATACAAAGGTTTTGCCCTGCGGGGTTACAATTTTTAAAGTATACGATCGGCCCACTTGCCCCACAAAAGTAGTATCGGTAGTCCGGTAAATGCCCGGTTGCTGAATAATCGGTTTTAGCGTAACCGTAGCGCCCGTATTATCCGAAATAGTTACCAATGCCCCACTCACGGCCAACGAGGCCGGAGCCGTGCTGCCGCCTTTAAAAGTGCCGGTGTAGGTTAGCCGAACGGTATAAGGGGTTTTTTCATTGGTAATTAACCCTTCCACTACCAGCTTCTGCTCTTCATTCCGGATAGGTAAATTTACTTCGTCGATGCAAGCGGTAAGAATACCTAAACCCAGTAGCACTAACAAAACAGTATACTTGAAGCGCATTTTTTTAAAAATTGAAATTCCAGGTGAGTGATGGTATAATGGTGCCGAAAACGGCTAAGCGGTAAGACCGGGTCCAGCTGCTATCGTTGGTAAAATAAATGGAATAAGGGTTCTTGCGGGCATACAAATTATAAAAAGATACTATCCATAATTGGTATCTTTCCTGATCTTTTGTTTTGCGGGTATCTTTGGTGAAAGAAACATCCAGCCGGTGATAATCCGGAATGCGGTCGGCATTGCGGCGGGAGTAGTTTACTACCGGCACTTCGTTTAAAATGTATTTCCCATCGGGGTAAGTAGCTGGCCGGCCGGTGATGTAAATAAAATTAGTAGCAAAGGTCCAGCCTTTACCCAGGTCGTATAAACTAGACAAAGCCAGGTTATGGGGCCGGTCGAAGGTAGAAGGAAAATAATCGCCTTGGTTTACTTGTTCAATGGCAAAAGGAGATTGCAACGCCACCAGCGACCGGGAAAACGTATAACTTGCCTGCCCCGTCAGTCGACCGGAATTTTTATGAACGCTCAATTCTACGCCATAAGCTTTGCCCTTACCCGGTAGCAAGTCGGTTTCAATGCTGGGGTTTAGCAACAAGCGGGCCCCGTTCTTGTATTCCACCAGGCTTTGCATGTTTTTGTAAAAAGCTTCGACAGAGGTTTCCCAGTTATTATTCTGAAAATTCCGGAAAATGCCTACTCCCACCTGGTCGGCTATTTGCGGGGGCACAAATGCATCGCTTACCTTCCAGAAATCTACCGGCGATATAGCGGTAGTATTGGATATCAAATGCAGGTACTGGCGCGTACGGTTGTAATTTAATTTAACGGCCGTTTTGTTATCTATTTCTACCCGCAAAGCTACCCGGGGTTCCCAACCACCGTACGTTTTAATGGTTTGCCCTTGGTTGTAAAGCAACGTATCGGTAACTGTTTCGGTACTGCGAGGTACATCGGTTTGGTATCGAAACACCCTGCCCGCTCCGGTGTTGTTAAACCGGGAGTACCGTAATCCGATTTGTAAGGAAACTTTCGGCCCTAAATACCACTCATCGCTGACATAAGCGGCTTGCTCCACACCGTGTTCTTTTTCGAGTACCACAGAATTGATGTTTGATTCCGAATCAGTTGGTTTTAGCTCGCCGGGGTTGATGCGGTAACGAATAGTACTGGCTCCTGCTTCTATTTTGTGCCGGGGAGTAGGTGTGTACGATACATTAGCTTTTATTTCCTGGTGTTGGATAGTAGAGTTTAGCTTAAAACCATACGCCGGATTAAGGCCTTCGGTACCAAAACCATATTCGCTGTGGATGGCATTTACCGAAAAAGAGACTTTATCGGATACCAGGCTGTTCCACTGCCACGAAGCAGCATTCGACTGCCAGGAATAAGCGGTATCTTCCGGGAATTTAAAACTATCGTAGCTGCGGTAAAGCGTAAGCGAAGTAAAATTCTTTTCGTTTAGCTTATATTGTATTTTGCCATTTAAGTCATGAAAAAAAGCTTTATTCTTTTTAGTATCACCCGGAAATGCCCGGATAATCCAGTTGGGATAAGCTACCCGGCCACCCACCAAGAAAGTAAGTTTATTTTTTAAAAGTGGGCCTTCCAGCAATAAGCGGCTACTGATCGGGCTAATGCCACCGGAAAATTTTAACTTTTCGTAATTGCCGGGTCGCATTTTTAAGGTAAGCAACGAAGAAAGCCGTCCGCCAAACTGGGCCGGTATGCCGCCTTTATACAACGAAACATCCTGAATGGCATCTGGACTAACGCTGGCAAAAAAGCCTAGTAAATGCGAGGTGTTAAACAACGGGGCACCATCCAGTAAAACCAGGTTCTGGTCTACCCGGCCACCCCGCACGTTAAAGCCTCCTGCCCCTTCGCCCACGGTAGAAACACCGGGCTGCAGGGTTAGTACTTTTATAATATCGCTTTCTCCCATTACTACCGGTATTTTTCTAATATTAATCAAGTCCAATTGCACGCGGCTCATCTGCACACTTTTAATATTTTGGTCGGGCGCTTTGTCCGTGATGGTTAAAGCATCCATTTGCTTGTTCTCCTGCACCAACGATATGGTAATGCGGGTATTTTGCCGGATAGCCACGTTGCGGGTTTGCGGTTGATAACCCACCGAAGAAAAAGTAATTTGGTAATTTCCGGTTGCCAAGAACAATGTAAAATTTCCGTTATCATCGGCTACGGTTCCTTTACCGGTATTTTTAACAAGAATATTAACTGCTTCAATTGGTTTTCTAGTTAACGCATCGGTAATAACGCCGCTAAGCTTAAATTGAGCAATAGCCGGCATACTAATGAGCCACAGAAATGCCTGTAAGCAGATTAAGGATATTCCTTTTCGGTAATTACCGGTAAAAAAATTAGAAAGGCAAAAAGTTGATTCTTTGAACAAAAAGCATCTGTTAAGCACCATGGCTGGTTCTTGATTATAGGGCTATGATCCTGGATATACACACTAGGCAAGATCAATAAATATAAATAAAAATAATTTAATTAGTTCCTCATTAAGTTATTAACAATGTCGTAGTTGCTATTTATCGAACAAGGTTTTTTAAATTTTAAAGCAAGGTCTATAAAATGTATAAAGTACAATAACTGATTTTGCCTATTTAGTATATATTTAACAAAAACCGGTACTTATAGGACTACGAAAACGTTCCCGAATATAACCTTGCTTGTGTATTACGGGAGTTTAGAATAAAATTTGTAATTATTTTTTTAAAAATTATATATTAAAATTTATATTTTATTATAATTTTTAAAAAAAACACAATGAGATTTAATAAAATTATATATTATTAAATTTTTAAAGCAAATTAATGTTTTCTACAAAGCAATCTTACTATATTTATAATAATTTTTTACTCCTCTTAACAAAAACAAACTTGTGTCTATGAAAACAGTTACCCATCGTTGGCAACGGAATAGTTGCCTGCTATTACTGTTGGCCGCACTAGGTAGCCCGAGCTATTCTAATCCACTGCTAAAGCCAACTTATTCTTACACGAAAACCATTGATTGGCAAATTACGGGCAAGGTTACCGATGCAGCCGGCGGAGCAGTACCCGGAGCTACGGTGGTTTTAAAAGGTTCGGCTTCTGTAGGCGCAACAACTGGAGCTGATGGAACTTTTAGCTTGTCTGTACCAGAAGCATCAGGTACCCTGGTTGTTTCTTTCATTGGTTATACTTCTCAGGAAAAACCTTTTACCGGCCCGGGAACCATTAATATTGCGCTTTCGGAAGATACCAAAGCCCTTCAAGAAGTAGTGGTAGTAGGTTATGGCACGCAAAAAAAAGCGGATGTAACGGGTGCTGTTACCCAGGTTTCGGCTAAGGATTTTAACTCGGGTATTAATCCTAATCCTTTACAGGCGATTCAAGGTAAAGTAGCGGGTTTGGTTATTACGCAGCCTTCCGGCGACCCAAACGGCTCACCTACTATTCGTTTACGGGGGTATACTTCACTAGCGGGCGGCAGTGATCCTTTATACGTGGTAGATGGAATTATTGGGGTGCCCATTAACAGTATATCGCCGAACGATATTGAAACCATGGACGTGCTCAAAGATGCTTCGGCTACGGCTATTTATGGTTCGCGGGCGGCAAACGGCGTTATTATTATTACTACTAAACGTGGAAAAGCCGGTACTACTTCGGTAACCTTTAACAACTACGTAGGGATTGAACATATCTCCAACCGTTTAGACTTATTAGATGGCGATCAGTTCCGGGCCGAAGTAACCCGGGTAAAAGGCGAAGCTTCGCTGAGTGATAATTTAAAATTTCCCAAAGATGCAAGTGGTAATGGCTACAGCACCGACTGGTTTAAAGAAATTACCCGCGTAGCTTATACTAATAACCACAACTTAGCTATTACCGGCGGTGGCGAAAATTTTTCATATCGGGGCTCCTTAGACTATATCAAGCGGGAAGGTATTATTAAGAAAACCGGCTTCGACCGGATGACCGGCCGGGTTAACCTGGATCAGAAAGCGCTGGATGGCCGGTTAAATGTGCAATATAGCTTATCTTACACCCAAACCGATCAGGAAAACAAGAGTGATGATATTTTGAACCGGGCCATTCTGTATTTACCAACCCTGCCGATACGCAATCCAGATGGCTCCTACTACGCTATTCCGGGAAGTTTCGATTTACTAAACCCGGTGGCAATGCAGAACAATTACCTGAACGATGAACTGAAAAGAGTGTTAATCGGGGGCTTAAACGTTAGATACGAAGTACTAAACGGTTTAGTATTAGGAGTAAATGGAGCATTGCGTAACGAAAATGCCGTTAATAGTCAGGCGTACAACGGCGATATTCCCGGTTTATACGGTCAGGGGGGGGCTTCCCGGGCTCTTTACCAAACGAATAATAAGTTACTGGAGTTAACGGCTTCGTACACCAAAGGCTTTGGCGAAACCAGTAACTTTAACATATTAGGTGGCTATTCGTACCAGGATAACGTAAACGATGGATTTGGTGCTGGAAATAATGATTTTGTACAGGGTTTGTACGATATTTTTGGTTATAACAACTTATCGCAAGGCAGAGGTACTTTAATTAATCCTAGCTCCGGATATACCGGTTCGTACCGCAATCGTACAACTTTAGTTTCTTTCTTTGGCCGTACTACCTTTAACCTGCTTAATCGCTATAATATTACCGCTACTCTGCGCCAAGATGGTAGTTCTAAATTTGGAGCTAACAATAAGCGAGCATTATTTCCTTCCTTTGCCGCTGGCTGGAACATATCTAACGAAAGCTTTTTACAAGGTACTACCGCTGTTACAAATTTAAAATTACGCGCCGGCTGGGGGCAAACTGGTAACTCCGAAGGTATTGCGCCTTATCAATCCTTATTACTTTATGGTCCTCAGGGTACTTACTACGATGGTAAAGTCGGAGACTTCTTGCCAGGTTATGGCGCTACCCAAAACAGGAATCCTGACCTGAAATGGGAAGTTATTCAGCAAGCTAACGTTGGTCTCGACTTTACTCTATTTGACCGCGTAACCGGTACTATTGATATTTACGACAAGCGTACCAAAGATATGTTATATAATTATAATGTGTCAGCAGATGGCGTTACATACTTCGTAAATACAATTACCGCTAACGTAGGCGAAATGAGCAATAAAGGTATTGAGGTTTCTTTAAATACCGATATTATCCGGAGTGGTAAATTTACCTGGAATACCCGTTTAGTGGGTTCGGCTTATAAAAACAGAATTGAGAGCCTGAAAAACGATCAGTTTGATGTGGGTATTGTGCGTTATAACGATTTCGGTGGCCGGGGTTTATCCAATGTATTTGCTTCCCAATTAGAAGCAGGTCGTCCTTTGGGTGAATTCTATATCCCTCATTTTGTGGGATTCTCTGATAAAGGGGAAGTGTTATTAGAAGGCGATCCGGAAAAAAATGGTGGCAGTACTGAACCCGTTACCGAGTACGGCAAGGCTAAATTAAAATATAGCGGTACCGCTCAGCCTCGTTTCACGGCCGCTTTTATCAATACTTTCCAATATGGCAATTTTGATTTAAACTTTCAGTTACGGGGAGTGTTTGGTAACAAAATTTTAAATAATACCTATTCTAATGTAACTATTCCGGGCAGTGTTTTGGAAAGCAACCAGCTTACCGATGTTACCGGGTTCCCCGCTAATTACAGCACTAACCAATTATCAGATTTATTTTTAGAAAACGCCTCTTTTGTACGCTTAGATAACTGGCAAATTGGTTATAACGTGCCGATAGGGGATAGCAAAATATTTAAAAATGCCCGTATTTATGCAGGCGGTAATAACTTGTTTGTTATAACGAAATACAAAGGTGTAGATCCAGAACTAGAAGTAAAAGGCGATTTACGGGATAATGGCCGCAGCCAACAGCTTAACTCTGTAGGTCTGGATAACCGAAGTATTTATCCGAAAACCAGATCTTATCAACTAGGGGTTAATGTAACATTCTAGTGATGAATCCATTGTTTTGTATTAGATGCATCTGATCTAAAACTGATTAATGTAATTAAAACTAATAAAGATTAAGAAAATGAATACATATAATAGATATCTTTTACTAATAGGTTCTGCTATTGGGTTATCTATAGTTCAATCGTGCACGAATCTGGACGAAGAAGTGAGCGACCAAATTCCACAGGAGCTATATGGCAAAAATCCGGAACAATTAGAAACCTTGGTGGGGCCGCTTTACGGTGGTTTAGCTGGTTACTTTGGTAATTACCATGATCTGAACACTACCACCGACGAACAAATTGTACCTACCCGTGGCGGCGACTGGAAAGATGGTGATGCCTGGAAACGCTTGTACCAGCATACTTGGAGCCCCTCCACCGATGATGGGCGATTTAATGGCCTTTGGACTTTTGTTTACAATAACGTTACCAGTATTAATCAGCAACTCGCTAATCCAGCTATAACGACTGATAAAACGATCGTGGCTCAATTAAAAACCTTGAGGGCTTTCTATCATTACATTGCCATGGATAACTTTGGTAACGTAATTATTGCCGAACAACTCGGTGGCGAAAGTCCAGCCCAAAAAAGTAGGCCTGAAGTGTACGCTTACGTAGAGAAAGAACTGCTAGCTAATTTACCCGACTTACCTGAGACAGTAGGTGGTGCCCAATATGGCCGGATGAATAAGTACGTGGCACACATGATTTTAGCCAAAATGTATTTAAACGCGCAGGTTTATACGGGTACGCCGCAATGGGCGAAGGCAATTGAGCAATGCGATTTAATTATTAGTTCGGGCAAGTTTTCATTACCGGCTAACTTCCTCTCTACTTTTAGCGTCACCAACGAAACCTCTCCGGAAATTATTCTGGCTACCCCGTTTGATAATAGCAAAAAGGGTGGGATGAATATCGAAATGAAAACCCTGCACTATGCCAACCAGCTTACTTACAATCTGAACCAGGCTCCGTGGAATGGTTTTGCTACTTTAGCCGAGTTTTATAATTCCTTCGAGGAAAAAGATGTACGCAAAAAAATGTGGATCGTAGGGCCACAGTTTAAAGCGGATGGTTCTCCGCTGCTGGACGATGGGGTACATCTGACATTTACTCCCGAAATACCGCAGTTTGAAATGCCTGCGGGAATCGTAGCCCGGTCAGCGGGGGCCAGAAGCCAGAAGTACGAAATTCAGCGTAACAATTCTAGTGCGGATCAAGATAATGACTTTGTTATCTTCCGGCTGGGCGATGTAATTTTGATGCGCGGCGAAGCTCATTTCCGCAATGGGAACACTGCCTTAGCTCTAGAAGATTTTAATACGATTAGAACCCTGCGGGGCGTGGATCCTTTTACTACCCTTACCGAAGACATGATCTTAGCAGAACGGGGCCGCGAACTGGCTTGGGAGTGTCATCGCCGGCAAGATCTTATCCGCTTTGGAAAGTTCACTTCTGCCCGTAAGTTTAAAGATGCTTCTCCGGAAACGCGAATCTTGTTCCCTATTCCGCAAAGCCAGTTATCTTTAAATCCGAATCTGAAGCAAAACCCTGGTTATTAAAATTAGTACAGCTCATCGTGAAAAAACAGGCCCGTTTTTGGGCCTGTTTTTTTAATGCTTGGTTCGGCAGGTATTATTTAAAAATTTAAAATTTATAATAAACACGCCGAATAAATTGTTAGCTGATAAAATTTACCAAGTACTCGTAGATTTTAAGTGCCGTTTATTCTTTTATATGCAAAAATATCTCTTTCTAGCACTCTTGTTTATTTGGGGTTGCCGGAATAAAAACTCCACTTCAGTATCGGAAAAGGGTACGCCATCAGATCCGCTTTTTGAAACTTTAACTCCTGTCCAAACCAATATCCATTTTACCAATCAGGTAATCGACGACAAAGAATTTAATATTTTTAATTACCGTAATTTTTATAACGGTGGTGGTGTAGCTGTTGGCGATGTTAACCAAGATGGCTTAGCCGATGTTTTTCTGATATCGAACATGCAGGAAAATAAGCTGTATTTAAATAAAGGAAAGTTTACCTTCGAAGATATTACCGTAACGGCGGGCGTGGCCGGTAAGCGGGCCTGGAGCACGGGCGTCACTTTTGCCGATGTAAACGGTGATGGTCTGATGGATATTTACGTGTGTAATGCCGGCAACCGGCCTAACGATGATCGGGCCAATGAGCTGTACATTTGTCAAGGCCTAGATAAAAATGGCATCCCTACTTACATGGAGAAAGCGGCCGAATATGGATTGAACGATAAAGGTTTCTCGACGCACGCTGCCTTTTTTGATTACGACCGGGATAACGATTTAGATATGTTTCTCCTGAACAATAGCTTTATTCCGGTTGGTCGGTTACAATACAGCAACCTGCGGGATCAACGCGATTCGCTGGGAGGCCATAAGTTTTTCCGGAACGATGGTACTAAATTTACCGATATCAGCGAAAAAGCCGGTATTTACGGGAGTATTATTGGCTTTGGTTTGGGTATTACCATTGGCGATGTAAACAACGATAACTGGTTAGATATTTATATTTCGAACGACTTTTACGAACACGATTATCTATACATCAACAATAAAAACGGCTCATTCATTGAGGATTCCAAAAATTATATGCAGCACCAGAGTCTCTCTTCGATGGGAGCCGATATTGCCGACATTAATAACGATGGTAACCTGGATATTTTTGTAACCGATATGCTGCCCGGCGATGACCAACGCTTAAAAACTACTTCGGTATTCGAGAGTTACGATTTGTTTCAGCTAAAACTAGCCCGCGATTTTCATTACCAATACATGCAAAACATGCTGCATTTAAATAATGGCAACGGCACCTTTAGCGAAATAGCCCGGCTTTCCGGGGTGCACGCTACAGACTGGAGTTGGGGCGCATTGCTGTTTGATATGGATAATGATGGCCTGAAAGATATTTTTGTGGCCAATGGTATTGCTAAAAACCTTACCGATCAGGACTTTGTTAACTTTCTGGCGGACGAAAACAATATGCGCCAGATGGCGGCTGGCAAAAAGTTTGATTTTAAAGAATTTTTAGATAAAATTCCTTCCAAACCTATTCCCAATTATGCTTTTAAAAACTACGGCAATCTGCAATTTAAAAATAAAGCCTTTGACTGGGGGTTAGGTAATCCTAATTTTTCGAACGGCTCGGCTTACGGCGATTTAGATAACGATGGGGATTTAGATTTAGTGGTAAACAATGTAAACATGCCGGTTTCGGTTTACCGCAACAAATCGACCGAAAAATTAAAAAATCACTTCTTGCGGTTTACCTTAAAAGGTTATGGTAAAAATCCGAATGCTGTAGGAGCTAAAGTGTATGTACATCAACCCGATAAACAACTATTTCAACAACAGATACCTAACCGCGGCTTTGAATCTTCGGTAGACTTTACCTTAGTTTTTGGATTAGGTAAAACTTCGCAAATTGATTCGGTAAGGGTTATTTGGCCCGATGATAAAATGCAGGTTTTGCACCAGGTAAAACCAAATCAAGACTTAAAACTAGATTATCAGCAGGCCAATCAAACGTTTAAATTTAAAAAGGAATCTATCTCCCAAACTTTTACGGAGGTTACCGGTCAGGTAAAACTCAACTACCGGCATGTAGAAAGCAATTTTGTAGATTATAACCGCGATGGTTTGCTCAAGCAAATGTTATCTACGCAGGGCCCGGCTCTGGCTGCCGGCGATGTAAACAACGATGGCCTGGAAGATGTATTTCTGGGAGGTGCTGCCGGAATGGCTAAGAAACTGTTCATGCAGCAAAAAAACGGCACCTTTGTAGATAAATCGCCGCTGGCTTTTAAAGCAGACAGTGTATTTGAAGACGTAGACGCCGCTTTGTTTGATGCGGATAACGATGGGGATTTAGATTTGTATGTAGTTACTGGCAGTAATGAATTTGAAGTAAATGCGCCCGAACTCCTGGACCGGTTTTACCTGAACGACGGAAAAGGTAATTTTACCAAAGATCAGCGTTTGCCCAATATTGCCGAAAATGGTTCCTGCGTAGCTCCGGCGGATTATGATTTAGACGGCGACCTGGATTTGTTTATTGGCAGCCGCATGATTTCGGGTAAATACGGTTATGATCCACCGAGTTATTTATATATCAATGATGGTTCCGGTAATTTTAAAAATTACACAAAACGGTATTTGCCTAAAAGCGAACTTGGTATGATTACCGATGCCACCTGGACGGACTTAAATGGCGATAAGTATCCCGAACTAATCGTAACCGGTGATTGGATGGCAATTACGCTTTTTAAAAACAACCAGGGACGTACTTTTACACCCATAGCTTTAAGTAATAATGCTAACTTAAGCGGTTGGTGGAATACTATAAAACCCGCTGATATAGATGGAGACGGAGATATTGATTTTATTCTGGGTAATCAAGGAATAAACAGTCGTATAAAAGCTACTGACCGGGAACCAGCGGAATTGTATGTCGGTGATTTCGATAAAAATGGTACCATCGAGCAAATTATTTCGTGTTATACCGAAGATGGCAAAAGCTATCCCATGGTACTCAAACACGATTTACAAAAGCAAGTGCCCGGCATTAAAAAAAAATTTATTAAATACGCTAATTACGCCAATAAGAAAGTAACCGATATTTTCTCAAAAGAAGATTTACAGGAAGCAGTAATTAAAAAAGCTACTAATGCGAGCACTTGTTTTTTAATTAACGAAGGAAATTTTAAATTTTCGATGAGGGCCTTGCCCATAGAAGCCCAGTTTTCTCCGGTTTTCGGTATAGAAACCCTGGATTACAACCAAGATGGAATTCTGGATATTTTACTGACCGGAAACTTTTACGATGTGTTACCCGAAATTGGTCGCTACGATGCTAACTATGGTTTACTGTTACAAGGCAAAGGACAAGGAGCTTTTGCAGCCATTCCCTCTGGCCAATCGGGCTTGTTAGTGAAAGGCCAAGTACGCCGTTCCGAAATAATTAAAGGCGCCAACGGTCAGACATTTCTTATACTAGCAAAAAATAATGACAAATTACAAGTATACCGTTACCAATAGCTGTAAGATTGGTTTTTACCACCTTGGTATAAGTTTATTTTGCCTTTTAGTCGCTTGTACTAACACTAAAAAAAATAGTGTAGCCGAAAAGCCTCTTTTTCAGGTAATAGATTCTAAAAAAACCAAAATTACTTTTACCAATACCTTAAAAAATACCGAGGAACTGAATATTCTGGATTACCTGTATTTTTATAATGGGGCTGGAGTTGCTGCCGGAGATGTTAATAACGATGGCCGTACGGATTTATTCTTCGTTGCGAATCAAGGTAAAAACCAACTTTATTTAAATAAAGGCAGCTTCCAATTTCAAAATATTTCTGAAAAGGCCGGTGTTCAGGGATTCGCCGATTGGAAAACCGGTGTTACCATGGCCGATGTAAACGGTGATGGCTGGTTGGATATTTACGTGTGCGCCGTGGGTAATTACAAAGGTTTGGAAGGTTCTAATGAATTGTACATAAACAATGGCCCTGAACCGGATGGTAGCGTAACTTTTACCGAAAAAGCCGCTGATTATGGTTTGGATTTTACCGGGTTTGCTACTCAAGCAACTTTTTTTGATTATGATAAAGACGGTGATTTAGATGTTTATTTGCTTAACCACGCGGTGCACACCTCCCGCAGCTACGACCGGGTTTCTACGCGCCACCTTCGTAATAACGAAGCCGGCGATTACCTTTTCGAAAATCAGTTAATTACATCTAAGAAAACAGCTGATAAAGGAACGGTCGTTAAGTTTAAAAATGTAAGTGAGCGAGCGGGCATTTACGGCGCTGCTATGGGTTATGGTTTGGGCATAGTGGTAGCTGATTTTAACCACGATGGCTGGGATGATATCTACGTATCCAATGATTTTCACGAAGATGATTATTATTACCTGAACAACGGGAATGGTACTTTTACCGAGAGCGTTAAAAATCACTTTCAGCATTTAAGCCGGTTCTCGATGGGCTGCGATGCCGCCGACATTAATAATGATGGTTACCCGGATATGATGACGCTGGATATGTACCCGGAAGACGAGAAAATTGAAAAATCATCGTTAGGAGAAGATTCTTACGATATTTATCAATATAAACTTCAATATGGTTACCATAACCAGTACAGCCGTAACTGTTTGCAGTTAAATGTTGGTGGACAGAAATTTTCGGATATTGGCCTGATGGCTGGGGTGGCGGCTACTGATTGGAGCTGGAGTACTTTACTGGCCGATTACGACAACGATGGCCGCAAAGATATTTTTATTACCAATGGTATTGTACGTCGCCCGAATAACCTGGATTATATTAAATTCGCTTCCGATGATTCCCTGCGGTACGCTATGGAAACATCGAACCACCTCGACCAGAAAGCGATTAGTATGATGCCGGAAGGCAAGGTGCATAATTACCTGTACCGGGGTACCAGTAGCTTGCGTTTTCAGGATGAATCTACTGCTTGGGGATTTGCTGAACCAACCATTTCCAACGGTGCTGCTTACGCCGATTTAGATAACGACGGTGATTTAGACTTAATTACCAATAACATAAACGCGCCAGCCAGCATCTATCAAAATCAAAACAATAAACTAACCAAGCACCATTTTTTAAAAATTAAACTGCAAGGAGAGCAGTTGAACACCTACGGAGTAGGAGCCAAGGTGTTTGTGAAACAGAAAGACCAGTTGCAATATCAACAATTGATGCCTACTCGGGGATTTCTCTCGTCGGTAGAACCAATTTTAAATTTTGGCTTAGGTAAAGCAGTTCAGGCCGATACTTTAATCGTAATCTGGCCAGACCAGAAAGTTCAGGTTAAAACCAAGGTTGCCGCTAATACTACGTTGCTCTTAAAACAAGCCGATGCCCAGGAAGAGGCTAAACCGTATTACGCCGCTTTATTCCCGCCAGCGCCGCCGCTTTTTGAAGAAGTATCTAAAACTGTTCATGTCGATTTTAAACATCAGGAAAACAATTACCTCGATTTTTACCGCGAGAGCTTGATGCCGTTCCAGGTTTCAACTGAAGGCCCCAAACTGGCCGTTGGTGATGTAAATAACGATGGGTTAGATGATTTTTACGTAGGGGGCGCTAAGTGGCAGGCCGGCAAATTATTTGTGCAACAGAAAAATGGGAAATTCCAGCCCTCTAATCAAGCTCTTTTCCAAGCTGATTCTACTTACGAAGACGTGGATGCCGCCTTGTTTGACGCCGACAAAGACGGTGACCTGGATTTATACGTGGTAAGTGGGGGAAACGAGTTCTACGGTAAAATGCCCGAACAATTCGACCGCTTATACCTGAACAATGGGCAGGGTACCTTTACCAAAAGCAGCAACCTGCCGCCCATGTACGATAACAAAAGCTGCGTAAAAGTAGCCGATTACGACCGTGACGGGGATTTAGATCTTTTTGTTGGTGGTCGGGTGGTAGGATATCAATACGGCAATGCACCTCATTCGTACTTACTCATCAACAACGGTCAGGGGAAATACTCCGACCAGACTGCCAAACTAGCGCCAACTCTCCAGAAGGCCGGTATGGTTACTGATGCTTCCTGGGCTGACTATGACCGGGATGGCGATTTAGATTTACTGGTAGTAGGTGATTGGATGCCCATCCGGATATTTGAAAATCAAAAAAACCAGTTAGTAGAAGTAGAGGAACCCAATGGTTTAGCGCAATCCGAAGGTTTATGGCAATCCATGCAAGCGGCAGATTTTGACAAAGACGGTGATCTGGATTTTGTAGTGGGCAACCTGGGTACCAATACCAAATTGCGGAAGCAACCAGATTCTAAATTAAAATTGTACGTGAAAGATATTGACGGTAACCAAACCCTCGATCATATTTTGGCTTACAGTTTAGGTGATAAGTGGTACCCCGTAGCCACTAAAGACGAGCTAGGCAAGCAGTTGCCCCTCATCAATAAAAAATTTACCAACTACAAAGAATTTCCGGGTAAAACCATCGAAGAAATTTTTAGCAAAGACGAGCTAAAAGATGCGAAAGTGTTGGAAGTAAACCGCTTTGAATCGGTGTATTTAGAAAATAACGGTAAAAAGCAATTTAAGGTAAAAGTGCTCCCAACCGAAGCCCAAGTATCGCGCATATTTGCTTTTCATACCGCCGATGTGAATCAGGATGGTAATTTGGATGTTGTACTGGGGGGGAATTTCTACGGCGTAAGCATGTACCAGGGCCGTTATGATGCCAGCTACGGTTTAGTATTGCAAGGTAACGGCAAAGGCGCCTTTAAACCTCTGCTACCCACTGCCAGTGGTTTCCTGCTAGAAGGGGAAGTCCGGGATATTAAACCGCTGCAAACTGTCTCAGGTTTGGTTTACCTGGTGGCCCGCAATAATGCATCCTTACAGGTGTTTCGGCCTAAAAAATCTAGGGCCACCGCTTTGGCTAATAAGAAAACTTTTATCAGATAATCGCATGGATAATGCTAAGCATAAAATGTTTTCCGAAGAGATGTTGTTAAGGAGGTAAGTAAGGTTTTTTTAAATATTTGCCTTTTTTAGTCTTTGCTTTTTAATTTCTATCTTTAAATAAAATACACCAAGGTGGTTTTACGGATTGAATTTATTTTCTGTAATACTGCGTTGCATTTGTTATGAAGAGTACGTTTACTTCTCTTTTTGTTTTTATTCTTTTACTGGCTGTTGGGGGCTGTCAGAAGAAAACGGATGCAGCTACGCTGGCTAATCCGGATGTCATGCATACCTCCGTCCGCAAACTGACGGATGTAATGGTGCACGATGTTTTTTCGCCACCGGTAGCCAGTAGGGTGTACGCTTACGCCAATATTGCGGCTTACGAAGCCTTAGTACCCGGTTATCCCAACTACCAATCGTTAGCCGGGCAGTTGAAAAATTTAAAAAATTTGCCAAAACCTGATCCAGGTCAGGCATATTGTTACCCCTTAGCGAGTTTACGCGCTTTTTTAACCGTAGGTCGTACACTTACTTTCTCCGGCGACCTGGTAGATGAATTTGAACCGCAGGTATACCAAAAGTACAAAGATGCCGGCCTGGACGAAGAAGTATACAACCGGTCGATGGCTTTCGGCGATTCGATTGGTAAAAAAATTATGGAATGGGCTGATCAGGATGGATACCGCGAGACCCGTGGTCGCCGCTACACTGTGGTAAATAACCCCGGTAAATGGCAACCTACCCCACCGGCCTACATGGATGCCATCGAACCGTTTTGGTTTAAGATCCGGCCGTTTGTCTTGGATTCATGCAGCCAGTTTAAACCCGCGGTACCCAGTACATTTGATGTAAGAAAAGAAAGTGATTTTTACAAAGAAGTAATGCAGGTGTACGAAACCGGCAATGCTTTAACCACCGAACAAAAAGTTATTGCTTCTTTTTGGGATTGCAACCCATTTGTGATGCACAATACCGGGCACGTAATGTACGCTACCAAAAAAATCAGTCCGGGGGGGCATTGGATAAACATTGCGGCGGTTGCTTCTAAAAAAGCAAAAGCCGATTTTATGAAATCCGTAGAAACGTATGCCTTGGTTTCTATTGCGCTGGCGGATGGTTTTATTTCCTGCTGGGATGAAAAATACCGGAGTGCCCGCATCCGGCCCGAAACGGTAATTAATAACCACATCGATAAAGATTGGGCGCCTTTGCTACAAACGCCGCCTTTCCCGGAGTATCCCAGCGGACATAGTGTTATTTCTACCGCGGCGGCCGTTACTCTTACTTCTTTGTACGGCGATAAATTTGCTTATAGCGATTCTACGGAAGTAGCTTTTGGCTTAGCGCCCCGTCAGTTTACTTCTTTTAACCAAGCTGCGGAAGAAGCGGCTATTAGCCGTTTATACGGCGGCATCCATTACATGCCAGCTATTACCAATGGACAAACCGAAGGCCAGCAGGTAGGTGACTTTGTAATAAGCAAAATTAAAACCCGGAAATCTGCTAAAAAGCCGGCTCAAGTAGCGCAGGTAAAATAAGAGAAAGTAATTTGAAATTTTAAGATTTGATTGTTATCTAAGAGTATGTTTAAAAATTTAGTTAGGTACTCTTGCCAAAAGCATATCAATAAAAGCCAGCTGCAGAAAGCAGAGGGAAGAAGCGGTAGTTTTCTCATAATCCTTGCTCAAACGGCGAAAGAAGTTTAACCAAGCGAAACTTCTTTCTACCTGCCATCTGCCTTTCTGGGGCACAAATCCCCTTTGACTTTCCGGCTTTTGCGTGATCTCTACTGACCACTCATAAAGCTGGGCACAGTCTTTAAAGTAGCCGCTATAAGCTTGGTCAGCTCGAATCAAGGTGAGCCGATTAGAAGCTTGCTCCAGCTGCCAGAGCAGTTCCACCCCTGCTTGCCCATCGTGCTCTTGGGCCGAAGAAACATGTAGGGCCAGCGGTAAGCCCAACGTGTCCACGGCTAGATGCCGTTTGCGCCCATTCACGTTTTTACCGCCATCTATCCCTGTTTCCAGGGAAATAAAACTGGCTTTCTTCACGCTCTGACTATCCACGGCCACGGCCGAGGCTTGCTCCTCTCGTTTTTGCCTTTGGCGCTCCTTTCTCACCAAGGCGGTTAACACTTGGGCCCAAGTACCATCGGCTTGCCACTTGCGAAAGTAGTAATACACTACTGGCCAGGGCGGATAAGCTCCTTCCAAGTTCCGCCATTGCAGGCCAGTACGGGTAATCCGTAGAATGGCTTGCACTACCTCCAACAAATTATGTTTACGTTTCCGGCCATTGTCAATAATTTCTTTTATAACTTGCCTTTGGGCAGTAGTCAACGCACAGAAGTGCTGACGGGTAAACTTTAGTTTCTTCTTCGGCATCGTAACTCGGATTTAGACACCCTTTGTTACTCGACTACTGCCTTTTTTGATTTTATAATTCTGTTAAATTCCCCTTCCCTAATTTTTAAACATATTCTAAATGAAGCCTGCGCTTTTGGGTAGCTAAGACTGCCTTATTAATTCCTGAAAATTCTCTTTTATCTAACGAAAAGATTATCTAGCGTTAACTTATTTTTTAGTCATCTAGCTAGAATCAGGTAGCTAAGAGTAACTAACATCAGTTTGGCTATGAAGAGCCTTCTCAGGTTCTGGTGTGGCGCTGAGCCACATTCTGCAACGGAACGAGGAAAGGAGGAAATAAGAATACCCGCATCCCCTGTTTTTAGGGGAAGTCCCGGAGGGGGAGGGGTTAACGAGGCCCATTGGTGCCGGCAAACTTGAAGCTGACGAGTTAGATAGCACCAATACCTGGAGACTTGAAAAGGCTCCAAAGACCAACGGAAGATGGTCGTAAACTGCCTTTCCACTATATGCAAGCTACCACTTACAGGAAACATTTAGCCCGTAGTAATTTCTTTGGTATTCTGGTCAGAATCTTTCGGTAAGTTTCCCGTAATTCTGCTTATCTTCCAAGCGAAAACCGTACATCTATTATGCCGCAGCTTTTCCGGAATCTCACGTTTCAGGTTTTACTTGCCATTGGTTTAGGAATTCTTACCGGCATATTTTTCCCGGAAACGGCGGCCCAACTCCGGCCCATCAGCGAGCTGTTCATTAATCTAATTAAAATGGTTATTGCGCCCATTATCTTTTTAACCATTGTTTTGGGTATTGGCAACATGGGAAATTTAAAAAAAGTGGGCCGGGTAGGTGGTAAAGCGCTGCTGTATTTTGAAGTGGTAACTACGTTCGCTTTAATTATTGGGGTAGTGGCGGCTAATTTCTTGCAACCGGGAGCTAGTATTAACCTGGCGGCTCTGGCAAAAGGCGATATCAGCACCTACACCAAACAAGCTGCTGAAATTAACTGGGTAGAATATTTCATGCATATTATTCCGTCTAGCGTGGTCGATGCTTTTGCCAAAGGCGATATTCTGCAAGTACTCTTTTTTTCGGTGTTGTTTGGGGTGGCCTTAACCAAAGTGGGCGAAGCGGGGCCTGCTATTATTGCAGTTTTTGAAAAACTAGCGGCTATTTTCTTTCGAATTCTGGCCATTATCATGAAACTGGCTCCCCTCGGGGCGTTCGGAGGCATGGCTTTTACCATTGGTAAATACGGCGTAGCTACCTTGCTGCCTTTGGGCAAACTGATGCTTACCGTTTACGTTACCATGTTCTTGTTCATTTTTGTGGTTTTAAATCTTATTATGGCTTATTTCAAAGTAAGTTTATGGCAATATTTAAAATTTATTAAAGAAGAACTGCTGCTGGTACTGGGCACCTCTTCCTCCGAGTCGGCACTACCGCAACTCATGCGCAAATTGGAACGAATGGGCTGTTCCAAACCGGTAGTGGGTTTAGTAGTACCTACAGGCTATTCTTTTAACCTCGATGGCACCAGTATTTATTTGAGCATTGCCGTTATTTTTCTGGCCCAGGTTTTTAACATTAACCTTACTTTCGCCCAGGAGGCCACTATTATTGCCATTCTGATGCTTACTTCCAAAGGGGCCGCTGGCATTACCGGGAGTGGTTTTATTGTGCTGGCCTCTACTATTACCGCCACCAAAATTATTCCCGTCGAAGGGCTGGCTTTGCTGCTCGGCGTAGATCGGTTTATGTCTGAAGCCCGTGCCATTACCAACATTATCGGCAACGGAGTGGCTACTATTGTTATTGCCAAAAGCGAAAACGAATTTAATGCCGCCAAGCAGCAACTAGCATTTTCCGGAATAATAACCGAAGAGGAGGTGCTCGTTTAAATAGCAATCAAAGCAATCAGATTGGGTTACGCGAATAACTTTAACGGTTAAACTAATTTTTTTAACGTGTATTTTAGTAGCGCTTTGTAGCGGTAGATCAGTTTATAAATTTTAAAAAATAAACCAGTAGAAGCGATAAAATACCTAAGTTAGGTATTGTTTCAAATAGGTTAATTATTTATCTTTCAATTTGCTGATTATCAGTTTATAAAATTACCTCCAACGTTTACGTAATTTAAAATTTTACAGAAATACGTTTACTGAATACGGTCTCTTTTGAGGGTAGAGGCATTCGTAATTAAATCTAACGGGGTTTATTACGAATCATTTGCCACTGTCACCCGCGTCGGGTTTTACCCATTCTCTTCTTTTTAAAAGACGGCTCACTGTAAAGCCACCTGCATCATCGCCCTTTTTTACTTCTAAATAGTTTTATATGGTACCAACCTCACTTCAGGTAGCCTTCCCCCTGAATAACATTTTCGCCTTATTTTATAAAAAAAAAATTTGCTTGCTATTTTTGGCGCTAATAAGTATTTGCTATAAAACAGCCGCGCAATCCATTGAATGGCAGAATAGCCTAGAAGCCAAGTACGCGGGGCCACAGCCCATTATTGCCACACCCGACGGCGGGTATTTAGTAGCAAGCCCTGACGTTTCCGCCATCCGGTTTAATAAAATCGATAAAAATGGTAAACCCGTATGGCAAAAGTCGGTGAGTAGTAGTGGTTCTATGGAAACTCTACTTGCCACCCCTGACAATGGCTACCTGATAGGTGGTAACCGGAACAATAACTACTGGGTCATGAAAATTGATAAAAACTGGACGAAAGTTTGGGAGAAAAATTTTGGTGGCGATAGTACCGAAACGCTTGCCTCCGTGGTGGCAAATAAAGATGGCAGTTTTGTACTAGGCGGTACTTCTTACTCCGGTAAAAGCGGTGATAAAACGCAGCCATTAAAAGGTTATTCCGATTACTGGATCATAAAAATTGATCAGAACGGTCAGAAACTTTGGGATAATGCTTATGGGGGAGTGATCCGGGAAGCTCTTAGCTATACTTATAATCCGGATGGCGAACCAGTGGCCGATACCATAACTACCGGTAATTCTTATTTTAAAAAAATAGTAGCTGATCCGGATGGTGGTTATTTATTAGGCGGTTCTACCAACTCTTTTGCCGGAAACGATAACACAGCCGACAGCCAGAACACCGAAGAATATCCTACCTGGTCTGGCTGGGATCAATGGATTCTTAAAATAGATAAAGATGGGCGTAAACTCTGGGATAAAGCCTATAATACTGGCAGCTATGCACCGGCTTTTACCACCATGATCCTGACCCCGGACAAAGGCTTATTACTAGGCGGAACCGAATATTTTGATTACGGCCAGTCCGAATTTGGGTCTTATTACGCCGTTAGAAAGATTAGTAGTACCGGAGAAATCGTCTGGACAAATTCCTACGGCTTTGTTTTTGGCTTTGATGAAGAATTAACAACTTTACTGAACACCCCGGATGGTGGTTACCTGATCGGCGGTAATTCTTCCGATAATGGATCGGAGTGGGGCGATAAGAGTGAAAACAGTAGAGGCTTAGAAGATTATTGGATTATTAAGGTAAATAGCCGCGGCATTCGAGTTTGGGATAAAACCCTTGGGGGAGACGGTGTTGAGAATCTGACAGCTTTGTTTGTGGCCGCTGATGGAGGCTACCTACTAGCCGGTTTCTCTCTTTCGGAAATAAGCGGTGATAAAACCGTAGACCGGCAAGGCACCAATGATTTTTGGTTGGTAAAAGTAAAAGAAAATAAGCCGCTTACTGCGGAGTGGGATCTGCGTTACGGGGGGGCGGTAACGAAGGTTTTACCACGGTTATTAAAACGGTTGATGGAGGTTTGATAGCCGGTGGTTATTCCAGTTCGGATATAAGTGGCGACAAGAGCCAAACTAGCCAAGGCAAGAACGATTACTGGGTAATAAAGAGTAATAAAAACGGTATAAAACTCTGGGACTACCGCTATGGTGGCACCCACGATGATTATTTGAACCGGATAATAGCCACCAACGATGGCGGGTATCTTTTAGCGGGTTCTTCCCGCTCGGACATTGGCGGCGATAAAACGCAAGCAAGCCGCGGCGATCGCGATTACTGGATTGTAAAAATAACTAACACCGGCGAAAAGCAATGGGACAAACGCTACGGCGGTTCGGGGTACGATGAACTCAAAAAAGTAATCCAGCTTGCCACCGGTGATTTTATCTTAGCCGGTTACAGCAACTCCCCGGCGGGTGGCGATAAAAGCCAGCACAGCCAGGGCGGCAACGACTTTTGGTTAGTAAAAATTAACAGTGCGGGTACTAAAATATGGGATAAACGCTACGGCGGCAACTTAAACGAAACTTTAACGGGCATGGTAGAAACAACAGATGGCGGGTTTTTGCTGGGGGGTAGCTCCGTATCGGGTAAGAGCGGCGATAAAAGCCAGGTAAGTCGGGGCCGCAGTGATTTCTGGTTAATACGAGTAGATAAGAATGGCCAGAAACTTTGGGATAAAACCTATGGCGGCAGTGGCCAAGACGAAGCTTATTCTCTAGGGCGGCATGGCAACGAATTCTTTATCGCGGGGCAAAGCGATTCTCCGGCTGACGGCGATAAAACAACAGGTACACAAGGTGGCCTAGACTTTTGGTTTTTAAAATTAAATAGTTCGGGAGGAAAGGTTTGGGACAAACGCTTTGGTGGCAGTCAAGACGACGAACTCCGGGCTAGCATTCAGACACAGGACGGAGGCTACATTCTCGCTGGTAAATCATTCTCGGGCAAAAGTGGTAACAAAACGCAAGAAAGCCGGGGAAGTAGTGATTTTTGGATTGTAAAAACAGACCAAAACGGCATGTACCAGTGGGATAAACACTATGGTGGCAATGGTGCCGAAGAACTCCGGGCGGTAACGCAAACTCCTGATGGTGGTTTACTCTTAGGAGGTAAGTCCGACTCTGGAGTAAGTGGTGATCGAACCCAACCTAACCAGGGTGGAATGGATTACTGGCTCGTGAAAGTACCTGCAGAAACAAAGCCTATGGCCGCAGCTAGAGAAACAATCAAAACAGAAGCGTCAGAGACACCAGCAGAGCTAGTAAACTTACATGTTTATCCGAATCCATTCCAT
This sequence comes from Adhaeribacter pallidiroseus, assembly GCF_003340495.1. Lineage (NCBI taxonomy): Bacteria > Pseudomonadati > Bacteroidota > Cytophagia > Cytophagales > Hymenobacteraceae > Adhaeribacter > Adhaeribacter pallidiroseus. The sequence continues at coordinate 4,571,076 of NZ_QASA01000001.1, read as the reverse complement.
GATAAACTTACCATTCGTTTTACTTTACCCGAAACGCAAACCAGTACCGTGCAAGTGTATGATAGCCAAGGCCGGGAAGTAGCTACTTTGTTTCAGGGTAAGGCTCAAGCTCATCAAACTTACCAACTGGAATGGCAAGCCGATAGTAAAGCTGCTGGAATGTATAGCGTACAACTGCGAACTCCGGCTAAACGCCTACAGCAAAAATTACTGTTAATCCGGTAAGCCATAGTTTGTTAAAGTTAGATATAGGCTTCAAGTAGCTAAACCAACTTTTTTATTTAAAAGAGGACTCAGAAAAATGAAAAAATTTAAAAAAATGAAAGTTGCTGCCGTTGCGCAAAGCAGTTAAGTAACAGGACAAAATTAAGTTGATAAAAACCTGAGTTTAAGTACTTGATTATTAATTTATTAACGATCTAACAACGAACAACTAAAAACGACCAACTACTTACTTTAACAAATAATTTTCCGCTAAACTCGTAAACTCCTGAACTTGCTGCTGTTGCCAGGCTTCCGGCAAGTTAAGTTCCTGAGCCATCAGGCGAGCGGTTTCCGGAGCCATCCGGATACTTTCGCGGGCATCTAACAATAAGGCTCTAACCCGCCGGGCCAGAAAATCTTCTACGGAACGCGTCATTTCATTTCTGACGGCCCAGATAACCTGGGCTTTTACAATTCCTAAGGAAGCACTTAAAGCTGCTCCTAATTCGGGTTGCTCGGTTATTAATTTTTGAATAAGCGCTGCATCTGTACCGTAATTACTTAAATTGCTTTGCCCGTTGGGTTCACTAGCCGCATGTATTTTTAGGCGGCTGGTTATGGATGCTCGGTGCGGCCAGTTAGCCGTAATTTCTACCTGATCAATTGCTTCTTCGGCCATTCTACGGAAAGTAGTCCATTTGCCACCCAAAATAGAAACTAACCCCGACGGAGCCACCATAATTTTATGGCTGCGCGACACTTCTTTGGTGCGTTGCGAATTTTTGTTTACCGCGGCTAAGGGCCGCAAGCCGGCAAATACACTTAGCACATCCGATCGTTGCGGTGCCCGGGTTAAGTATTCACCAGCCGTTTTTAAAATAAACTCAATTTCGCTTTCCAAGGCTTGCGGCTCCAACGATGCTTCTTGGATAGGCGTATCGGTGGTGCCCACAATAACTTTTCCGTACCAGGGTACCAGAAATAAAACGCGGCCATCTTCCGTTTTAGGCACCATTAAGGCGTAATTGCCCGGTAAAAAAGCTTTATCCAGCACTACGTGCACTCCCTGACTGGGCCGGATAGTAGGGGCATTACCCGGATTGTCCATTTTTAAAATATGATCGGTAAAAACGCCGGTAGCATTTAATACCAATTTGCTTTTAATGGTATACGACTGCTTATTTTCGGAATCATAGGCTTGTAAACTATTTATCTTGCCAGTAGCATCTTTTGTTAAATTAGTTACCGCCATATAATTAATGGCAAAGCCGCCTTGCTCAAAAGCCGTTTGCAATACATTTATAGCTAAGCGCGAATCATCAAACTGGCCATCGTGGTAAAGCACTCCGCCCCGCAGGTTTTCCGTTTTTACGGTAGGTAGGTTGGCAATGGTTTTATTTCTAGAAATAGCTACCGATGCTCCCAAACTAAGCTTACCGGCTAATACATCGTATAATTTTAAACCTACGGTATACCAAGGCTTGCCCCACCAGCTATAACTCGGAATAATAAAAGCTTGGTTTTTTACTAAATGCGGGGCATTCCGGTACAATAATCCCCGTTCTATACTGGCTTCGCGCACCAGCTTAATGTCGCCTTGGGCCAGGTAACGTACGCCGCCGTGTAACAGCTTCGTGCTTTTGCTGGAAGTCGACTTGGTAAAGTCTGATTGTTCCAGTAACAATGCTTTGTAACCGCGCGAAGCAGCTTCCAGAACAGCCCCAATACCGGTAGCTCCGCCGCCAATAATCACTAAATCCCAAGTAATGTTGCTTTTGATGATTTGTAAAACAGAATTTCTATCCATTTTTTTTCTTGTCCCGCTTTTGCCACAAGTTATTTAGAATTCACCGGGGCAAACAGAAACTGAATTCCGAAACAGTTTACATATTTAAGAATAAGGATCAAAAAGAAAAAGCAGTTATTCTGAATGCCGCAGATAAGCGGATAATTTAAAATTTAAAAGCCTTTAACTAATAATAATTAAGCTGTTGAAGATAAAAAGAAAGATCGGGAAGTAAATTTTTAAATTTATTACATGCTGCGAGCAGGGAGTTATAAAAAGCGAAAATTCTTTCGTGCGGCTTATTCAACCGGGTATTTTAATAGCCTAAACCTACTTAATCATTTTATTAATAACATCCGCAACAGAAATCTGTTTACTTTTTTAATAAAAGTGATACGTATTTTATCTATTACGTATTTATAACTCATTACAAATACTAAACCTTTAATCTGTATCATGAACAAGAGCTTTTTGCTAAGATGTAGTTTCTTACTGACCGTAGCTTTTACGGCATGTAATTCCAAACAGCAAACCGAAAATACGGCAGCCACCGCGGCCGAAACTGCCGACTCCACCGCTGCTTCGACTACTAACACCGCTAATGACACGTTACCTAAACCGTTTGCTACTCCGCCTACCGCTAAAAATAGCAAGGTAATTGGTTGGCCCACCAGTAAAATGCCCACCGCCCCAACTGGCTTTACGGTTACCAAATTTGCCGACAAATTACGCAACCCGCGTTGGATTTACGTAGCGCCCAACGGCGATATTTTGATTGCTGAATCCAGTACCGAAGAAAGTATTTTTAAAAAAGTGCAAAATGTAGGTACCGGTAAAAGCCAAAAAGTAAATACCGGGGGCAGTGCTAACCGCATTACTTTATTTCGGGATACAAACCAGGATGGTAAACCCGAGGTGCACCAAACTTTTCTGGAGGATTTAAATCAACCTTTGGGCATGTTGGTACTGAAGGATGCTTTTTACGTAGCTAATACCGATGGACTCTGGAAATATCCGTATAAAACGGGTCAGGAAAAAATAACTGGTAAAGGCGAAAAAATTCTGGATTTGCCTGCCGGTGGCTATAACAATCACTGGACCCGTAATATTATCGCCAACAGCGATGGCTCTAAAATCTACGTTTCGGTAGGCTCGGGCAGCAATGTGGCGGAAAACGGATTAGATAATGAAAAACGCCGGGCTAATATTCTGGAAATAAATCCGGATGGCTCCGGTGAACGCGTTTACGGTGCTGGTCTGCGTAACCCGGTAGGGATGGATTGGGCACCCGGTACTAAAACCTTGTACACCGTAGTAAATGAGCGTGATAATTTAGGCGATGATTTAGTGCCTGATTATTTAACGAGTGTAAAAGATGGCGGATTTTACGGCTGGCCCTTTGCTTACTGGGGACCTCATCCGGACCCGCGAATGGAAAAAGAACAGCAACCCGACATGGTAAAGAAAACCTTAGTGCCGGATGTAGCTTTAGGGTCGCACACGGCAAGTTTGGGTTTAGCTTTTTACGATGGGAATAAGTTTCCGGAGAAGTACCGCAACGGGGCTTTTGTGGGGCAACACGGCTCTTGGAACCGCTCCAAGTTTGCCGGCTATCAGGTGGTATTTGTGCCCTTTAAAGAGGGAAAACCGACCGGTAAACCCGAAAGCTTTTTAACTGGGTTTATTGCCGATGCTGGTAAAAGTGAAGTGTATGGCCGTCCGGTAGGCTTAGCCGTACTGCCCAGCGGGGCTTTATTAGTTGCCGACGATGCGGCCAATACGCTTTGGCACGTGCAAGCCAAGTAAAATTTAAAAAAATTAAAAAAGCTTCCTGTACAGGAGGCTTTTTTAATTTACAGCAAACAGTTTTTATAAAGCTTGTTTCACCTCAAAAGTAAAATTAGTACTACCCGCTAACCCGGTTCCGGAAAGGCCTTGAATTTGTATTAGATATTTGCCCGCTTTATCCGAGGTATAAAATTCTAATTTTTGATTACCAGCCTTAGTGGTTTTAATTTGCGGATTCCAGTAAAGTAAATTCCGTAGATCGGGTAAACGGCTTTGTTTTTCGGCAGCGGTTTCGTAACGAGGCGCGTAAAATTCCCGTTGGTATTGCAGTCCTTCGTATTCCAGCACAAACGCGTGCGGGCTTATTTCATAGCCGTCTAAATCTCCTTTATACGTCGAAAAACTTACCAAACCATTGTACGAGGTGGTGCCCTGAAAATAACGACTGGTAATCACTTCCAATTTTTGAATTTTTAACGGATCCATAGCCATGATCTTGTTAATATTAAAAACGGGTACCCCGTCCAGAAGTACCATCGGGTTTTCCGGAAAGATGCTCCGGTTTACATTGTCAAACACCATAAAGTGAAATCCATCTTTCCGGATGCGCACCTGTACGCCGGGTACATATTCGCGCATTACTTCTTCCATTACTTTAAAGCGCGTAAAATCATCCAGCATGTATTTTTCGTCGGGACGGCCGTAAAAAGCCAGACTATCGGTTAGAGTGGGTTTATACCGGTTGGTATATTTTTTAAAAAACGTATTCTGTACTTGCATTTGCACGTGCCGTTGTTCTATGTCGGATTTAAATTTTTCGGACAAAGTAAAAGCAGGCACTTGCCAAGCTGTTTTTTTACTAGTAAAAGGATTTTCTACTTCAAAACGATACAAACTATCTTGTTGCAGGCTGGTTTGCAAGACTATTTCCCGAGGACCATAAAAATCCTTTACTTCAAACTGAAAGGCTCCATTTTCTTTAGTTCTATTATGATACAGCCGCACTAAACGGCTGGGTGAGCCCAGGAAGGTAGACATGTTCGGAATTGGTCGGCCGGTTTGTCGATCGGTAAGGCTACCGCGGATAAAATGGCCATTTAGTTCCGGTATAAACTGCAGCGAATCGGATTTTTTTAAAAAAACAGATTCCCACTTGAACCGCCGCCAGCCTTGCGTCAGCATTAAATTGTCAGTTGCTAGTGTTGCTTCCGGATCAGTTGAATTGAAATAATAGGCGGGGTTTTCAATATTTCCTCTTAAGTCCGAGGTTAACCATAAATAGCTGTTAATATCTGGTAACGCGCTGGCGGGGAGTGAATCTAAGCGGTAAACGGCCATCGATACATCAGCTGGTGTAGCTGCCTGCGAGGGATTAGCTGTAGTTAGCTCTACGGTTACTTTATCGCGGGTGGTGTAATTTTTCTCATCGGTGGTGGTGGTGATAATTAATTTTTGCCGGGGTTGCTGAAAAAATAAACGTTCGCAGAGTGGTTGTTTTCGGTCGTTAAAAATTGTAAAGTGATTGATTCCTTCGGCTAAATCATTTTTGTTAATTAAAAATTCTGCCTGACCATTATTTAAACGCTTATTTACTTCGAATAAAGCTTTTTGCCGCGCGTGTCCAAACAAAAAAACATCAGTGTATGCTTGATCCGGGTAATTTGTTTGTACGGAAATTTTTAGTTGTTCCGGGTTGCTTTGATCTAAGTGCATGGTGTAGCCCTGCTCATACACTTTTGGTAGGTTTTGCGTAACGGTTGTATGCGCTAGCTTAATGGTAGCTTGGTAATCGATAGCTTCAGAAGGAATAAATGTAAACTGGCCCATTCCAAATTTTTGAGTTTTAAAAGTAGCTACGGAATTCCCTTGTTTGTCTTGTATTGAACCTTCTGCCGCTTGTCCCTGCCCAAACCGATCGGTTATTTTAAAAGCGACTTTACTGGCAATGCCTTTTACCAGGTTACCCCCTTCCGGAAAAAACTGGATGTCGTAAGCAATCGAATCTTTGCCGGGTTTTATACCCAGGTTGGTAAACGTGTTGACAATAGTTATCGAGCTCTGAAAGAAATATTCCGGATTAAAGTTTTGCATCCAGTTCGTATAGGCGCGTACCAAGTAGTTGCCGGAAGCTAAAGTAGCAGGCAGTACAAACGAACCTTGGCCCATTGCTTCTGTGAGAGCAACTTTGCCTTGCAGCACCGGCTTTTGTTCTTTATCCAGTATTTCGATGTAGGCAATTTTACTTAAAGCAAGCGGTTTTTGAAAAGTACCATCTACTGCGTATACTTTAAACCACATGGTTTCGCCGGCCAGATACACAGGTCGATCTACATGCAGAAATAACTTTTCAGTTAAATTTTGCTCTTGATATTGGTTAAAGGGCCGGTTAATACTTTTTAAGCTATCCGACTGCCCGTAAACAGATGCATTTTTTAAAAATCCCAGCAGAATAAAGAACTTCAGAAAAGTACGATGCCGATTGCAGGTGCAAAACAAGCTGGTAATTGACTTTAAAAACTTCATCTGGTTTATTTAAATAAAAAAAGTGTGAATAAAATTTATTCCCAAAAATCAGGTTTTACATTAGTGCCCCTTAACCGGCAATCCGCACAAGAGGCTGATGAAGCCGTGTATCCAATAAGTACAGGCATGCCTTTCGAGTAAATAGGACTTAGTGGCAGGTATAAAGTCGATCTAAAGTAATCTTCAACTTCTTTTAAGTTTCTGTACTGCAAACCATCGATTACTATAGAATCGGGAACCGGACAGCTCTCGTATCCGGTAATAGTGCGTCCCCAGTCCTTGGGTAATTCTTCCCGGCCAACAAATATTCTTTTCTGAGTTTCGGAATACGCTCCAACAAAGCCAATCACCGGCTCCGAAGCGTTAGCTACTGCATGAATATTGCCGGTTAGCTGAGTAGGAAGCGGATCAAACAAAGAACCAATGTTTTCGGTATTTTTTTGGAGTGTTTCGTAGTATAAATGCTCTTCTGGGGAAAGCGCGTACTGTTTTACCAGAATACTGTACCGCCGGGCTAGTTTAGCCGAAGTTGTAGGAAGATTAACTAAAGGGTAGTTTGAAACTACATCCTGGTTTAATCGAACTGTGCTCGCAATTCTAATAGCACTAGAAAGCTCGGTTTTCCAACATAAGTAAATATCTTCTGTGCGCGAGATAATGGTATTGTTGCTATACTCCAAACCCGAGTAAAAAGCAGCATTAAATTCCCAGGTTTCTTCGTATTGCCACCGGTAGTATTGTGTGCTATTGGTGGCATCGTGGCTGTTTACATAAATTTGCAAACCATTATTTTTAGCTTCCCAGTTAATATTATCAATGGGCGGCGTAATTTTAATGGAAGTATAATCAGAAATGTACTCTTTTCCCGAAATTAATTGAATATGTAACCTATACTTTTTTGCTAAGTCTAAGCTTAAACTTCCGGAAGTATAAGTACCAGCATCTTGTTCGGCTAAGTTGTACGAGGAACCTGCTTCGGCTTCAATGTAAACTGTTGCTTGAGTTTCGGGAGGAGCAATGGAATCGGCACTTAAGTTTACGGTTCGCGATAATTTAATGGTTGTAATTCCTTGGCTGTTAATAAAACCATCTACCACCAAAAAGCTTTCGGGTGTATTTTTTACCTGCGGGTCAAAAGGATCAACGCAACTATTTAATAGGAGAATAAAAGTTAAAGCGTACAACGCTACCCAGAGGCGTTTTCTTGATAACATTTAAAATCTAAAATTATAGGTGATGGTGGGGATAGGCCGGCCAAATATCGAAAGCTGATAACCATTGATTCTGGTGCCCTCTGATTTAAAATAAATAGAATAAGGATTTTTACGTCCGGTAAGGTTGTAGATGGCTAAAGTCCAGGAGCTATGGGCTAGTTTTTTAACTTTATGATTGCCTTCGATGTTCATGGCAAAATCGGCGCGGTAATAATCGGGCACCCGGTAAGCATTTCTTTCGGAGTAATATACCCTAGTAGAATTTCCGGTATAATATTTAGCTAAAGGCAAAGTAATGGGCCGGCCCGTATTGTAAGTAAAGTTTAAAGAAGTACTAAAGCGGCGGCTAAACCGGTAGTTGCCGATTAAAGTAAAGTCATGCGGTTTATCAAAGTTGCTGGGATAGTAAATGCCTTTGTTAATCATATCGGTAGTAGAGCCGGTATTCACTTTCACCAGCGACCGGGAATAAGTATAGCTTACCCAACCGTTAATTTTACCGGTTAATTTTTTAACCATTACTTCTAACCCATAAGCCTTGCCTTCGGCATTAATTACATCGGTTTCGATATGGTGATTTAACAACAGGGTGGCGCCGCTTTTATAATCTACAAAATCGTGCATTTTTTTAAAATAGGTTTCTATCGATGTTTCAATGGTATTGGATTTAAAATTTCGATAATAACCCAAAGCTATCTGGTCGCCAATTTGTGGCCGGATATGCGCGTCACTCAGTTTCCAGATATCCGTCGGCGACATAGAAGCCGTATTTGAAAGCATGTGTATGTACTGGCGCATGCGATTAAAACTTACTTTAACCGACGAGTTATCGGTTAGTGCGTATTTAGCCGAGAGGCGATACTCCGGACCCTGGTATTTAGCCAATACATCGCCGGCTTTGTAGGCTACCGTATCCGTAATAGTACTTTCTGATTTTGGAGTGTTAGGCACGTATTGGTTTACCTGTTTTGGTCCGAGCGCATGGTACATGGAATAACGTAGCCCCAGCATAACAGAGAATCGTGGGGTTAAATCAATCCGGTCAGAAGCATAAAGCGCACTTTCCAGGCCTTGTTCTCGCTCCAGAATATCAGTTTCCATTAACGATTCGGTACCTAAAGGTTTTAAGCTACCCGGAGATATATGATAAAGAATAGAACTAAAACCAAAATCAAAAGTATGTTTGGCATTATGAAAATAATTAAAATCAGCCTGAATATTTGATTGATTAATGCTGTACGTTAATTCGGACGCATTTACCGGATTAATATTGCTGGTTATATTGTAGCGATAATGGCTATAAGCACTTGTTAAAACGCCATATAATTTATTATTAAAAATATGCTTCCATTTTAAACTAGCATTTTGATTGAGGTACTTATACAGCGTATCCGCAGCTAATTTAAATTTATCGCGGCTCATGTAACCCGTGGCGTAAATAGAATTCTTACTGTTTATTTCGTGGCTAATATGGGCATTTACATCATAAAATCCAGCCGAACTTTGCTTGAAGGTACTATTGGGCAGTTCCCGCAGAAGCCAGTCAGAGTAAGTGCTGCGGCCCCCAATGATAAAAGCGGTTTTATCTTTAATCAATGGACCTTCTAAAGTAAGGCGGCTTGTCAGAAGGCCAATTCCACCTGAACCAGCTAATTCTTTTTTATTACCATCGCGTGTTGTAATATCCAGTACCGATGATAAACGCCCGCCGTATTTCGCCGGAATAGCACTTTTGTATAGTTCTACCGTTTTTAAAATATCCGGGTTAAAAGCGGAAAAAAAACCAAATAAGTGCGCGGGATTGTAAATAGTAGCGTCATTAAAAAGTATTAAGTTCTGGTCCGTGGCACCACCTCGTACGTTCATACCGGTGTTACCTTCCCCCACCGACTTTACACCAGGCAAAGTAAGCACCACGCGTAAAATATCGGTTTCCCCAAAAGCGGTTGGTACTTGGCGCATGGTCTTAATGTCTAGTTTTTCTAAGCCCATTTGCATGCCAGCCACATTCTTGTCTTTCTCCGCTTCAATTACTACTTCTTTCAACGGCGTTATATCTTCTTCTAGTTCAATTTCTAACTGACCATTGCCTTGTAGTAGAATTTGGCGTTTTGTATTTTTTATACCCGATCCTCTTATTAATAAATCGTGGCGGCCAATTGGTAAAGTAAGCGAATAATAGCCAAACTGATCAGTAGTGGTACCAATGGCAGGCGACTGGATGTAAACAGCTGCCCCAATTACTGGTTCGCCGGATTTTACGTCACGTAGGTGACCCGCCAGGGTTACTTGTCCACCCATAGATTTACCTGGTTGGCCGATCTCGTATAACTTACGCTCCGCAAGACTTAGTGAACGCGTAGTACTAGGTGCCGGAGCCACGGTAGTATTTACCGGAGTGCTTTGATTTACTGTATTTATGTCTTCGGGTTTAAAGTAGTTATTTGGTAAACTCAGATCTAAGGCTATGTCTGCTGTGATATAAATCCGGTTTTCAGCATCAATAGAGTAGCGTAAATTTGTACCTTTAAAAATTATAGGAAGAACTTTGGGTAACGGAGTTTCTTTAACTTGAATCGTAACAAGTAAACTATCTACTATTGCAAAATCGTAAAAGAAATGATAAGTGGTTTGTGCTTCGACCTCTTTAGCAAATTCCGTGAAGGTTATATTCTTGTAATTACCATTAATTAAATCAGTTTTTTTATTTTGCCCAAAGCTGAGCAGGCTTGCACTAATGAATAGCATGATTAACGTGATACGCGAGTAAGAAATCATAAAATTAAAATAGGATGCAGGTAGAGGGTAGGTTTATTAATGAGTTTAATTTGCTTCAGGTATTTGTGCGGATAAAGTGTCGTAATACTGTACTAGTTTAATTAAAGAAGATTCACGGTTTTGTTTTTTAAAATTTAAATGTTGAGCCCGGCTATATTTCTGAAGCTCCTTCTTAGTAGTGTTAAATACTTTTAAGATCGTCTTCTTATTGCTTACCGGATAATACTGGTTGTTCATTCTAATAAAAAATCTGTCTTCTATTATAAATTCTCCTTCCATTCCTCTAGGAGTAGCATCTTCAAACATTCTTTTAGTTCTTTTGGCAAGTACCTGGGTTTTGCCATTTACTAATAAATCATAAAATCCGGGTCGCATAGAAGAGTTTGATACTGAATTCGTATTTAAATAAATAAATAAATGTTCATATACCCTAAAATAACTAACCTTGTGGTTTTCTAGCTTAAATTGTAACGAGCCATTTGGTTCAGAAATAACAATTTGGTCCAGAACAGCATCATAAATTAAAGGTACTTTTGTAAATAAGTAACCTTCATAAAATACAATGCCTTCCTCTTCTTCACTGGATTTAAAAATTGATGTCCTTTCATATAATACTTGTCATAATTTAAGTACTCTTTTCCATTATATATGTGGGCATCATTATCTATGGCCGTTGTATATTTTTGACTCAATTTGTTTGTCGCAGAAAGTAAAAAGATACTATCTGAATTATTGATCTGGCAAGTAGCATTATGGCTATTTATAAATACTAATAAAATTAAGTAAAAGGAGTATGCTATTACTTTCATTTCTTAATATAAAATTTTGATTGTGGTATAAAATGTATGATGAAAAAAATATTAAAATGGCTCTAGTGAAAAATGAGACTGCTTTCAAGATTAAATAGCCTTCAAAACCTTCTGGAACAACTTAAACAGTGATGTTCTGTAGATTCGAAGAAGTACTTTGTAGCCTATAAATTGCTAATGCTTCACAAATTAAGTCCAGCATACATTTTGCACATGAACTTTAATATTTCTTGTTTTTATTTTTTATTGCCTTCTTACTGCAATCGTCTACTTAAACGTATTAAAAAGCAAGCTAAATGTAATCAAATATTTGACATGAATGATATACTTTGCTACGCTAAGTAAATAATCTAAAACTTATGTTAATGATATGGCAGTAAGTGTAAGGATAGGGTGCGTGTGAAGTAGCAATAGGGAGTAAATTTAGATGTATCTATAATTTTTTAATATCGTTATCAGCTGTTTAGGTGATAAAAGATAAAAAAGTTTAGTAAAAGATTAGGAGGAGGGAAGGCGGACGTATTATCTTTGCGAACCGAAAGGAAGAAAAGGGGGTAGTCGGCCGCTGGCTTAGCTTTGAGGGAGAGCGAGTAGGAAGCCATTTAAAAATATATTCTTTAAAAATTTGGAATTTTCGGAAAGAAAGGAGACCTTTGTCCTCCCAAAACAGCAGCAGGCTGAGGTTATAAAAAGAGTAGGGTTTAGCGGAAGCCGGGAAGCAGATAAGGAGTGGTTGCAAGCTTAAAGGGTAGAAAAAGACAAAATATTTTCTTTTAAGATTTGGAGAAGTGGAAAAAGATGTAGATCTTTGCACTCCCAAACAAAAAGAAGGGATTTCTCTAACGAGAGAGATAGGAAACGATGACGAGAGAGCTACTAATTAGCAGTAGTACAAGATCAATCCGGCAGGGGTTGGTAGAAGTTCTTTGAATGAGTGGAAGAAGAGAATAGTAAACCGCATAAGTGCTAGATTTAACCTTACGGGGTTAGAGGGTCTTATGTTAAAAAAGAGAGCAAGGGTAACAATCCAGCGAGACAAATAAGAGTAGGAATACTCGTAATTATATCATACAATGGAGAGTTTGATCCTGGCTCAGGATGAACGCTAGCGGCAGGCCTAATACATGCAAGTCGAACGGGCTGGGGTAGCAATACTCCAGTTAGTGGCGCACGGGTGCGTAACGCGTATGCAACCTACCTTTTATTGGGGGATAGCCCGAAGAAATTCGGATTAATACCGCATAATACTGTTTGAGGGCATCTGAAGACAGTTAAAGCTGAGGCGATAAAAGATGGGCATGCGTGTCATTAGCTAGTTGGTAGAGGTAACGGCTCACCAAGGCGACGATGACTAGGGGTTCTGAGAGGATGATCCCCCACACTGGTACTGAGATACGGACCAGACTCCTACGGGAGGCAGCAGTAGGGAATATTGGGCAATGGCCGAAAGGCTGACCCAGCCATGCCGCGTGCCGGATGAAGGCCTTCTGGGTTGTAAACGGCTTTTACCAGGGAAGAAAATACCTTTGCGAAGGGAACTGACGGTACCTGGTGAATAAGCACCGGCTAACTCCGTGCCAGCAGCCGCGGTAATACGGAGGGTGCAAGCGTTGTCCGGATTTATTGGGTTTAAAGGGTGCGTAGGCGGCGTAATAAGTCCGTGGTGAAAGCCAACAGCTCAACTGTTGAACTGCCATGGATACTGTTAGGCTTGAGTACAGACGAGGTAGGCGGAATGGATCGTGTAGCGGTGAAATGCATAGATACGATCCAGAACTCCGATTGCGAAGGCAGCTTACTAGGCTGTAACTGACGCTGAGGCACGAAAGCGTGGGGAGCGAACAGGATTAGATACCCTGGTAGTCCACGCTGTAAACGATGATAACTCGATGTTGGCGATACACGGTCAGCGTCTTAGCGAAAGCGTTAAGTTATCCACCTGGGGAGTACGCCCGCAAGGGTGAAACTCAAAGGAATTGACGGGGGCCCGCACAAGCGGTGGAGCATGTGGTTTAATTCGATGATACGCGAGGAACCTTACCTAGGCTAGAATGCGCGTGACCGCCTCAGAGATGAGGCTTCCCTTCGGGGCACAAAGCAAGGTGCTGCATGGCTGTCGTCAGCTCGTGCCGTGAGGTGTTGGGTTAAGTCCCGCAACGAGCGCAACCCCTATCTTTAGTTGCCAGCACGTGATGGTGGGGACTCTAGAGAGACTGCCTGCGCAAGCAGTGAGGAAGGTGGGGACGACGTCAAGTCATCATGGCCCTTACGCCTAGGGCTACACACGTGCTACAATGGGCGGTACAGAGGGTCGCTACTTAGTAATAAGATGCCAATCTCAAAAAACCGTTCTCAGTTCGGATTGAGGTCTGCAACTCGACCTCATGAAGCTGGAATCGCTAGTAATCGCGTATCAGCAATGACGCGGTGAATACGTTCCCGGGCCTTGTACACACCGCCCGTCAAGCCATGGAAGTCAGGGAGACCTGAAGACGGTAACCGTTAAGGAGCCGTTTAGGGTAAAACTGGTAACTGGGGCTAAGTCGTAACAAGGTAGCCGTACCGGAAGGTGCGGCTGGATCACCTCCTTTCTGGAGCTGATTGTTACTACTCTTGATTGGATTACTATTCTCTTTCCCTTATTCAAACAATAATAGATTAGCCACAGCAGGTGGTTAGTCAAACAAAAAGAAGTGGTAGCACAGCTGCGTGTAAGCAAAAGAGCTAAAAGCCGGGCAGAACGGAACAGAAAAGGACTTAACAGCTTAGAAGCCGGCGCTGGCAACTCAACGAAAAGATGAGGGCTTGTAGCTCAGGTGGTTAGAGCGCTACACTGATAATGTAGAGGTCCCTGGTTCGAGTCCAGGCAGGCCCACTCTATAAAACTAGGGGGATTAGCTCAGCTGGCTAGAGCGCCTGCTTTGCACGCAGGAGGTCAACGGTTCGACTCCGTTATTCTCCACACTTAATTTAAAAGATTATACATCAGTAAAGACAGCGGGTCTTTACTACTAGATTTAAGGAACAGTTTAAAAGGAGCAAGCAGCGAGTATTCAGTGATTGATAACTTGTAACTTGCAACTTAGAACCTGCCACTTAAGCTAAAGTTCTTTGACATAATGGTAAGAGAAGAAACTAGAGTAGACAAAAATACGAGTAAAGAGTAAACGATTTTTTAAGAAAGTTACTAAGGGCGTATGGGGGATGCCTAGGCTCTCAAAGGCGAAGAAAGACGTGATAAGCTGCGATAAGCTCGGGGATTGGCACATACGAAGTGATCCCGAGATTTCTGAATGGGGCAACCCGGCTAGTTGAAGACTAGTCACCCCGCAAGGGGGGCAAACCCGGAGAACTGAAACATCTAAGTACCCGGAGGAAGAGAAAATAAGAATGATTCCGTAAGTAGTGGCGAGCGAACGCGGAAGAGCCCAAACCATAGTTGTTACGGCAACTACGGGGTTGTAGGACCACGAGATGGGACTGAAAAAGGAAGCTAAATTACCTGGAAAGGTAAGCCAGAGAAGGTGAAAGCCCTGTCAGCGTAAGTTTTTCAGCCTTAGTGGGATCCTGAGTAGGGCGGGACCAGTGAAATCCCGTCTGAATCTGCCGGTACCATCCGGTAAGGCTAAATACTTTTGAGAGACCGATAGTGAACCAGTACCGTGAGGGAAAGGTGAAAAGAACCTTGAATAAAGGAGTGAAATAGAACCTGAAACCATACGCTTACAAGCGGTCGGAGGTCTTTCGTGGACTGACGGCGTGCCTTTTGCATAATGAGCCTACGAGTTACGCCTCTCTGGCAAGGTTAAGATTATCGATAATCGGAGCCGCAGCGAAAGCGAGTCTGAATAGGGCGCATAGTCAGGGGGGGTAGACGCGAAACTTTGTGATCTACCCTTGACCAGGTTGAAGTGTGGGTAACACCACATGGAGGACCGAACCAGTTTCCGTTGAAAAGGATTTGGATGAGTTGAGGGTAGGGGTGAAAGGCCAATCAAACTGAGAAATAGCTCGTACTCCCCGAAATGTTTTTAGGAACAGCGTCGTGGTAAGAGTTTGCTAGAGGTAGAGCTACCGATTGGACTAGGGGGAGTCACATCCTACCGAATCCAGACGAACTCCGAATGCTAGTAAATATACACGGCAGTGAGGCTTGGGGTGCTAAGGTCCCAGGCCGAGAGGGAAACAACCCAGACCATCCGCTAAGGTCCCTAAATTTATACTAAGTTGAACAAAGGAGGTCCAGTTGCTTTGACAGCCAGGATGTTGGCTTGGAAGCAGCCATTCATTTAAAGAGTGCGTAACAGCTCACTGGTCGAGCGACAGGGCATCGATAATAATCGGGCATCAAGTATAATACCGAAGCGATGGATAGGTAGCAATACCTGTGGTAGGGGAGCATTCTCAACCGCGTAGAAGGTACCTGGTCATGGGTGCTGGAGCGTTGAGAAAAGCAAATGTAGGCATAAGTAACGATAAGGCAGGTGAGAAACCTGCCCGCCGCAAGACTAAGGTTTCCTGAACAACGCTAATCGGTTCAGGGTTAGTCGGGTCCTAAGGCAATACCGACAGGTTAAGTCGATGGACAACGGGTTAATATTCCCGTACTAGCTTATTAGAGTGATGTGGTGACGGAGGAGTGAAAGGTCTGCGTACTGACGGAATAGTACGTTGAAGGCCGTAGTTATATTTCTGGTAGGCAAATCCGCCGGAGATGATGAAAGCTGATAGTACACCAACCCTTCGGGGGCGGTGATATGACCCTAAGCCGACTTCCAAGAAAACCCGCTAAGCGTTTACTAATAAGCTACCCGTACCGTAAACCGACACAGGTAGTCGAGGAGAGTATCCTCAGGCGCTCGAGTGAATCACGGCCAAGGAACTCGGCAAAATGGCCCTGTAACTTCGGGAGAAGGGGCGCTTCCTGGTAGTAATACCAGAAGCCGCAGTGAAAAGGCCCAGGCGACTGTTTAACAAAAACACATGGCTTTGCGAAATCGAAAGATGAAGTATAAGGCCTGACACCTGCCCGGTGCTGGAAGGTTAAGAGGGGGGGTTAGCCGCAAGGCGAAGCTCTGAATCGAAGCCCCAGTAAACGGCGGCCGTAACTATAACGGTCCTAAGGTAGCGAAATTCCTTGTCGGGTAAGTTCCGACCTGCACGAATGGTGTAACGATCTGGGCGCTGTCTCAGCCGTGAGCTCGGTGAAATTGTAGTCTCGGTGAAGATGCCGAGTACCCGCAACGGGACGGAAAGACCCCGTGCACCTTTACTATAGCTTAACATTGACTCTGGATAACTCATGTGTAGGATAGGTGGGAGACTAGGAAGCGGCGTCGCCAGGCGTCGTGGAGTCAACGTTGAAATACCACCCTTGAGTTATTTGGAGCCTAATCTGGCAACGGAAACAGTGTTTGGTGGGTAGTTTGACTGGGGTGGTCGCCTCCAAAAGAGTAACGGAGGCTTTCAAAGGTACCCTCAGCACGCTTGGTAACCGTGCGTAGAGTGCAATAGCAGAAGGGTGCTTGACTGTGAGGCCAACAAGCCGAGCAGGTACGAAAGTAGGATATAGTGATCCGGTGGTTCCGCATGGAAGGGCCATCGCTCAAAGGATAAAAGGTACGCCGGGGATAACAGGCTGATCTCCCCCAAGAGCTCATATCGACGGGGAGGTTTGGCACCTCGATGTCGGCTCGTCACGTCCTGGGGCTGGAGAAGGTCCCAAGGGTTCGGCTGTTCGCCGATTAAAGTGGCACGCGAGCTGGGTTCAGAACGTCGTGAGACAGTTCGGTCCCTATCTGTTGTGGGCGTAAGAAATTTGCGAGGACCTGACCTTAGTACGAGAGGACCGGGTTGGACGAGCCGCTAGTGCACCGGTTGTGGCGCCAGCTGCAGCGCCGGGTAGCTACGCTCGGATGAGATAAGCGCTGAAAGCATCTAAGTGCGAAACTCACCTCAAGATGAGATTTCTTTGAAGGGTCGTGAAAGATGATCACGTTGATAGGCGGTAGGTGTAAAGCTAGAAATAGCACAGCTGAGCCGTACTAATTACCCGTAAGCTTTCTTAAAAGCCCTTCGTTTCCTTTTCACTCGGATTTACTCGAGCTCTGCTTCTCTTACCTATTTATGTTAAACAATATGCTAGCTACTATGTACTAGCCTAAGAACTTTCAAACATCAAAGCGGCGTGAGTCCGCTTCTTTCCTGGTAACAGGAACGTATAGTAATGGTGGTTATAGCGCGGGTGTTCACCTCTTCCCTTTCCGAACAGAGCAGTTAAGCCCCGTAGCGCCAATGGTACTGCAATCACATGCGGGAGAGTAGGTAACCGCCAACCCCCTTTTTTCCCTTCCGCCCCAGCCTTGAATCAGGCCGGGGCGTTTTGCCTTACAACCCTTCGAATGGCAAGCCATCCCGCTCTTCTCTTTAGTATTTTAAGATCTCCTTGCTTGTTCTGCCACAGAGTCTACTCTTTTACCCCCTTCTTTTTAGAAAATTGTTCAGGAGTTTGGCGCTGCCAAAAGAAAATCAGGTAATAAAGTTTGCAAAAACATTATAAAACTACAAATAACCCGATGAAAGTGACATTAAGGAATACATTCGTCTGATAAGCCTTCTATTTTCTTTGTGCTGGGGCAGTAGCCTGTTTTCCTATTCCAAGGCATGGCATTTGTATTTAAAATGGACTTCCTGCAAGGTGTCAAAAGAAAGTTTAAGGATATAAAAGCAATCGTTGACCCTCTTAAGGAAAAGACCGTTTGATGGCCATCTGTATGTTTGCTGCTATATTCATTCATAGTCATCTACTTGACCTTATAGCTAAGGCGTTCAGGCAACTGGTTTAAAGTAGCAATAATATTTGTAGTAATCATATTCTAGGCTTGTGTGCCTTATAATAGCTACTACCCTGCTCTCGCGCTATTTAGCCGTTTTATTGGTGACAATGGTATAAAGCTCGCCATTGGATAAGGCTGCCAAGTCGATGCGTAGATAAGCGATAGTATTTTCAAGGAAAAGCATATAGTCCACAGCTTTGGCTATTTGAGACTATGATGAAAGTCGAAGAATGTGGTCTTTATATTGTTGCTGAACCTGCTTGCCGTCTACTTGGAAGAAATGCCCCTACTGGTGGCTGCTGATAGGTAGTTATTCAAATATACCCTTTAAAAAGCGCAAACACAATGGTCATTATCACGCTTTTTTGAACTAAATTTCAGTTTTGGGTAATGATTACTCCATTGGTGAGCACAGTCTAACTGAGCGTCTAGTAAGCGTCTGACAATATCTAAGTGATGTTCTTGCTACTGCAAAGTAACTAGATTTTTCGCCCCACAACTTTTCGACTTATCCCAAATTTTATACTTATAGCCAGTTCTAAAAACAGGAAGCTGACATTTATGTGTAAATAAAAAAGCACTTACCGAAGTTATTCGTGTAAGTGCTTAATTTCAAGTGGTCGCGTAGGGAGTCGAACCCCAAACCTTCTGATTCGTAGTCAGATGCTCTATCCAGTTGAGCTACGTGACCATTTTCTCGTTTTGAGTGTGCAAAGATACATAAACCATCTGTTCTTTCGCAAGCTATCTGTTAAATATTTATAAATTTTTTCCTGCTACTTTCTTTTCTAAAGCTTTTTTTAATGCCCGATTAAATAGAAAGTATAAACCCAACAATGAAACTATAATTAGCAATAATAATAAGATTTGACCACTCTTGCCAGTATCCGGGTTTTGTAATAAAGCAATAACATCTTGTGCCTGAGTACCCAACCAGAAAAAAAATAAAGTACGCGGCAGCATACCCACTATACTAGCCAGAAAAAATTTACGCTTTTCCACCTTCATCATAGCTAATACAAATGTCATTAGGGCAAAAGGTAAAACTGGTGAAATCCGGGTTAAAATAATTAAACTCCAGCTTTGATTTTTTAACTCGCTCATAATCGCAGCTGCTTTTTCGAAGTGACTTATAAAGCGTATCAGTTTACCGTGATCTATTATTTGAGCTAGGCCGTAGCCGATTAAAGAAGCTAATCCGTAGGATATAACTACACCCGGAAACCCACTCCAGCCTAAGTAAAAACCGGTTATTATAGCTACGAAAGTAGTAGGAGTTATAGCAAAAGCCATCGTAACGGAAACTACCATAAAATAAACTACCATTTGTCCCCAGGATAAATGCTGTAGAATATACTGGTATTGATAGAGAACAACGGCAAGCGTAGAACTAATAAGTACGGGCCCAACGGCCAGTAAAACCATAGAAATAAAAGTTCCTGCGTTTTTTTGTAAAAGTTGTTTAAGCATCAACTAATTGTAAGGTATAGGTTGCAAGTTACAAGTTGCTCACAAATAATAGCAGGTTTATAGTTTTAATAATAGGTCTCAAGCAAAATGATGGAAAAGAATATGCTTATACACTTACAGGTACTGGAAAAGAAAAATTTAAAATAATATGAATAAACATGCCCGCAGCAATTTGTAACTTTTAACGCACAAAACCTGTAACTTGCAACCTGTAACTTGTAATTATGCTATGAAATTCGGCACTAAAACCATACACGCGGGGGTTTATCCCGATCCAAGTACCGGCGCCATTATGACGCCCATTTTTCAAACTTCTACATACGTTCAAAGATCGCCTGGCGATCATAAAGGTTATGAATATTCGCGGACACATAATCCAACGCGTACTCAACTGCAAAATGCCTTAGCAGCTTTAGAAAACGGTAAACATGGGTTATGTTTTGCTTCTGGTATGGCAGCTATTGATGCGATGATTAAGTTATTAAACCCTGGCGATGAAGTTATTGCTTCGAACGATCTATACGGCGGCAGTTACCGGATATTTACCAAAATATTCCAAAATTATGGGTTAAAGTTTCATTTTATATCCATGAGTGAAGCCGCTAATATTGAAAAATTTATAAACCAAAACACAAAGCTTATTTGGGTAGAAACTCCCACTAACCCTTTACTGAATATTATTGACATTGCGGCTGCGGTAGAAATAGCTAAGAAACACAATATTTTATTGGGAGTGGATAATACTTTTGCCACTCCGTACTTGCAAACACCACTGGACTTAGGAGCAGACTTAGTGATGCATTCGCTTACCAAGTACATGGGTGGTCACTCGGATGTGGTAATGGGAGCTTTGATTGTAAACAACGATGATCTGGCCCAACGCTTATCTTTTATTCAGAATGCTTCCGGAGCAACACCCGGTCCGCAGGATTGTTTTTTGTTACTCCGCGGTTTAAAAACTTTACACGTACGCATGCAGCGCCATTGTGAGAATGGTCGGGCTGTGGCGGAATTTTTAAAAAATCACCCGAAAGTAGAAAAGGTATTTTGGCCCGGTTTTTCTGACCACAACAACCATGAGGTGGCTCGAAAGCAGATGTGCGATTTTGGAGGCATGATCTCGTTTGTATTAAAAGGAGATAATATGCAGGATGCGATACGTACCCTGGAGAAGTTTCACTACTTTTCGTTGGCGGAGTCGTTGGGTGGTGTAGAGTCGCTTTGCGGACATCCGGCCAGCATGACCCATGCTAGTATCCCGCGCGAAGAACGTTTAAAAGGTGGGCTTAGTGATTCTTTGATTCGTTTGAGTGTAGGTATTGAGGATATTGAAGATCTACTTGCCGATTTAGAGCAAGCGTTAAATTAAACGACAGACACTAGATTGTAGATTCGAGACCTTCTGATTTAAAATTTTTTAAAAATTAAACCCCGATATGAGAAATGCCAGCTATAAGCTGGCATTTTTAGTATTATAAAGTCTAGCTTCAAGTATCTAGCATCTAATTTGTCTCCAGAATTTGAAAAAGTTCGTCTAATTTAGGGGTCAGAATGATTTCGGTGCGCCGGTTTTTCTGACGAGCTTCAGCTGTTCTGCCAGTTTCCACCGGAGCCGTTTGTCCCCGACCCGAAGGAGTAACTTTGGCTGCATCTAAACCAGCCTTCGTTAAAATCCGGGTTATTTCGGTGGCGCGGAGCACGCTTAAATCCCAGTTATCCTGTATGCCGGTAATTTTGGTTACGGGTACATCGTCGGTGTGGCCTTCTACTAAAACATTTACGTCGCTTTGTCCTTGTAAAGCTTTGGCTAGCTTTTGCAAAGCCTCCTGACCCTTAGGGTCTACTTTGGTACTGCCGGATTTAAATAATAATTGTTCGGCCAACGACACGTATACTTTACCGTTTTTAACATTTACCGTTAAGTCTTTATCTTTAAAACCCAGTAAAGCATTGCTTACTTTGCTGCGTAGTGCATCCACAGCTTTATCTTTTTCGGCGAGCACGCGCTCTAATTCGTTCAGGCGCTCCTCCCGGGATTTTAAATCAACGCTAAGTTTATCTATCTGCAGTTTACTGGCCTTTAAATTTTCATCTAGTGCTTTTAACTCACTTTCGCGGCGAGTTAAATCGGAAGAAAGCCGCGACGATTCAGTGGCACTGTTTGACATTAATTTCTCATGATTTTTAAGTAAGTTGTCGTAGGTATTGGTTAAATCAGTCTGCAAACGTTTGGTTTTACGTAGTGCCAAACCGGTACTGGTGGAGTCGCTGATTAGTTTATGATTAGCTTTGGTTAGTTCACTTAGTTCTTCCTCTAGTTTCGCTTGTTGGGTTTGTGCCAATTTTAGAGAACGTTTCGTATTAGCAGCATCGGTGTTTACCTGCAATAGCTGGCTATTCAGATCGTCGTATTTCTTTTTAGTTACGCACGACGAAGTAAAAAGTAAAATAAGAATAGAAACTATAAAACTACAATTTGAAAAGCTAGAAATGAGCATAGGAACAATTTCTGACAAGAGTACGAAGTGGCAGCAAGTTACAAAAACTAATAATAGTGTTTCAATGATATTGATTATAATTGCTTCAGTTTGCTGATTTTTGAAATTTTTTAAAAATTATCGGTCAGCAATAATACAGGATTAAAGCATGTTTTTAGAACAAAAAAGGGTCTTGAACGTTTTGTTTTTAAACGTTATGTATTATATAAAGTCTCAGGTAGAACCAGCGTTTTATAACAAAGTAGGAAAGTTTTTTACCGGTAAAATTTACTACTATATTTGCACACTATTTTCTGACCTCTCGCGAGCAAAAAAAGCAACATGGAATACAGACGTGATAATTTGCCAGCCTGATACAGACTTAAAAAAGGTGCATACGTTTATTAAAAAGCGCAACGCGCAGAAAGGAGATAATCAAATAAAATGGCTTGGTTTAGAAGAGTAGAAAAAGGAATTGTAACTCCTACGGAAGAAAAAAAGAAACTCCGGATGGCCTTTGGTATAAATGCCCGGAGTGCAAGCGGGTAACTAACACCACGGAACATAAAGCAAATTTATACACGTGTGTAAATTGTGGATACCACGAACGGATTAATTCAGCAGAATATTTTGAAATTTTGTTTGATACGCCTGATTTCCGGGAGTTAGATGCAAATTTAACTTCTTCGGATCCGCTGGAATTTGTAGATACCCAAGCCTATCCAAACCGGATAGCTGCCTCGCAACGGAAAACACATCTGAAAGACGCTGTTCGTACGGCGCGCGGTATGATGAATAATCTGGAATTAGTGGTAGCCTGTATGGACTTCAATTTCATTGGGGGCTCTATGGGGTCAGTGGTCGGCGAAAAAATTGCGCGGGCCATAGATTACGCCCGGCAGCAGCGCATTCCTTTTCTAATGATTTCTAAATCGGGTGGGGCCCGTATGATGGAGGCGGGTTATTCTTTAATGCAAATGGCTAAGACTTCGGCTAAACTGGCTTTACTTTCCGAAGAGAAAATACCATATATCTCTCTGTTAACCGATCCTACTACTGGAGGAGTTACAGCTTCCTTTGCTATGCTCGGTGATTTTAACATTTCGGAGCCAGGTGCACTTATTGGTTTTGCCGGCCCGCGGGTTATTAAGGAAACCATTGGTAAAGATTTACCCAAGGATTTCCAAAGTGCGGAGTTTGTATTGGATCACGGTTTTCTGGATTTTATTGTGCATCGGAAAGAGCTTAAACAAAAATTAACGGATTTGTTGTTGATGCTTCGTCCGGATAAAGCTCCTCTCTCTGATGAAATTTCAGTATCTGCTAATGGTAAAGCTTTACAGGCCACCACGCCAATTTAAACTAATCTTTATTGTTGCTGATAATCTGATACTTTTATTCCGACTACTTAAAATTGCTTGCTTTTTAGCTTTTGAGCACTAGAATTGGCCTGACTTTTGTAACTATAATAATATACAAAAAATTATATATTATTTAAACCATTTTCTGCAAAACGAGTACTATAGGCATAGTGTCGTATTAAAAAGTGCAAATTCAAAAACTTAATTCTATGAAAATCTCAAAGTTATTTTTATCTGTTTTCTTATCCTTCTTAGTGCTTTTTTCTGCGTGTAAAACCGCACAAACTAGTCGGGATACAGGTGCGCCGGATGGTGGTGGTACCAGCCGGACTTCAGGTCAACCGAACAGAAAAATGAATAAAACAGCCAAAGGGGGTATTATTGGTGCCGGTGCTGGTGCTGTAGTGGGTGGCGTTATTGGTAGAATAACCGGAAATACCGCAGCCGGAGCTATTATTGGGGCGGCCGTAGGTGGTTCTACTGGTGCCGTTATTGGTCGGCGCATGGATAAGCAAGCAGAAGAGTTGCGCCGCGATATGGAAAATGCTAAAATCGAGCGGGTTGGAGAAGGTATCAAAATTACTTTTAATTCTGGAATTTTGTTTGCCACGAACTCTGCGGAGTTACAGCCAACTTCTAAAACCGACATCGAAAGCTTAGCTGCAACTCTTAAAAAATATGGTGATACGAACGTAATTGTTCAAGGTCATACGGATAATACTGGTTCTGATGCTATTAACCAGCCTTTGTCAGAACGCCGGGCACAAGCTGTTTCGGATTATATTACTTCTTTAGGGGTAGAGGCTAGCCGTTTAACGGCGCAAGGTTTTGGTTCAAGCCAACCAGTTGCCGAAAATACTACAGCAGCAGGTAAGCAAGCAAACCGTCGGGTAGAAGTAGCTATTTTCGCCAACGAAAAATTGAAAAAAGCAGCTGAGCGCGGTGATATTAAGTAAGCAACGTAAATACTAATAAACGAAAGCCATTCCTATTGGGGATGGCTTTTTTTATTTATTGGCTTGTTACCTTAAAGGTACTCCCAAAGATTATTAACTTATTCAAGTTACTTGCCAAGAATAAATTTAATTATTACAATATTACTAACTATATTAATTTGTATATATATTAATAAAACAATAATTGAGATTTCAGGCAAAAGTTGGCAAGAGAGTTGCCTCTGTAAAGACCTGTTCCTACACACAATTTTAAACGGCTGTTCTTTGAGCAGCCGTTTTTTTTATGAATAATTGTACTGAGAACCACCATCACAGATACATCCTTCAGATTTAAATTTTTTTCTAACCTTTTAAGAAAATTTTTAAAAGTAGCTGGTCAAATGCGGGAGAGAAAATCTTAAAATTTGCTATCCTGGTCATTCAGAAGGGTATTAGATTTAGGACGTTTTTTTAAATTTTACTCTTGTTTACTCCTTTGATATTAAACCAGATAAAGAAAACAGCAATAGCTGCTCCTAAAAAGGCTAAGGCTACATCCTTTTGCGCATCCCAAATATCGCCCTGCATCCCTAAGTACACCGATGCTTTTTCCTGCACAAACAAGGTAGAAAAAATCCATTCTACCAGTTCAAACAATACACTCATCGATAAGGTAAGCTCTAAAGGAATTAAATAAGGCAGCCAGCGCGCGTGTTTTAAATGATACCGGCAAATTTCGTACATAGGTAAGGCCATGAGTAAACCAAAACTAAAATGCACTAACCGGTCGTAATGATTACGGGGCAGGGCAAATGCTTCTTGTAACCAATGACCCACCGGATTGCTTTGGTAAGTATACTGACTACCGTATAAATGCAGCAGTAAAAACAAAAAAACAAAAACAATGCTTTTATCAGATAGCGAATAGCGGGAGTAGAAAAATCCAAAAGCAATAAGCCCCGGAAAGGTTAACAAATTTTCGAGTAACCAATTAAAAAAGTTAGTAGTAGCAAAACCGCTGTACAACCAAAATAAGGTAAAAACTAACACGCAGCCGGTTAAAACCGGATTTCGGAAAAGCAGCAAATATTTATGAGCAGCACGAACTTTAACAAACGACATAGAAACAGCGGATATTTTTGTTTTTTAACTAGTAACATTCCCCGGATGTTTTAAAACGAAAGAATTAAGCTCTGGTTACTGAACAAGACTTGCGTTTACCTGGTTTGTGGCTACGGACTGGCTTTATACCAAAAAGTTTAACGGTACTATCAGCAAAACAAGCAAACCAACATAAAATTTAAAAATACTGCTGCTGTCCGCCTTGCGTAATGGCATAAACTAGGTTACTGTAAAATTTTTAAAATTTAAGGTTAATCCCCTGAAAAGTTTTTTCTACGCTATCCGGAAACCGTGTGCCTCTTTCAACTGTTATCTTCTTTAATCTGTTTCAAATTTAGTTTGTTACAAGCAGATTAACTTAATTTTACTCCTAATAATCACACAATAAGGTTAAAAATAACCAGGTTATATTATATGCCGGTAATTACGTTATTTTGCCATACCTTTTACACAAAGTAATACTTCATGCTATTCCTGAAACGCGCTATATTTTTGTTCTTTATTTTAATTTTAATATTGCCGAGTGCTTTTGGTCAGGTTTTAAAACCAGCTACCTGGGCATATTCCTGGTCGAAAAAAGAAGCAAAAACCGGGGACGAAATGGAAGTGGTAATTAATGTGAAAATAGATGCTGACTGGTATTTGTATTCCAGCGATTTTGATCCGAACGTAGGGCCAACAGTAACTACCTTCACGTTTACACCGCATTCATCTTATCAATTAGTCGGAAAAATTATTCCGGTTAACCCAAAGAAAAAGTTCGACAAAATTTTTGGCGGCGATGTTACTTATTTTACGAAAACTGCCCAGTTCCGGCAGCGTATTAAAGTCTTGCAAAAAGATTTGCGCCTGAGTGGCTCCGTAGAGTACCAGGTTTGTACCGAGGTAGATGGCAAGTGTATTCCGTTTGATGAATCGTTTACATTGGAGCCAATCCCGGTCACGGGTGAACCCATATCTTTAAATAATTCAACTACATCTCCAGTACCCAAACCAGAAACTAATCCAGTATCTCCAACTGCCGTTAAAACCAGTAAACCCACCGAAAAACCCGAAACCTTGCTGGTAGACAATCCGGATTTTCAAAACGTTATTACCCGCGTGGATTCTGCTTTGGCCGATTCAGCGAGAAAAAACACGCAGGTGGCAGCAACACCCAACAACAGCATTCCTGTTGCTTCCATTACAGCAAGTTCTAACGCTTTAGAAACATCCCAAACCGGTTCTAGCTTGTGGAAATTTGTATTGCTGGCTTTTGGCTCCGGTTTAGTGGCATTACTTACGCCATGTGTTTTTCCCATGGTGCCCATGACCGTAACATTTTTTACCGGTAACAGCCAGGGAAGGAGTGAATCTATTCTGAAAGCTTTGGGGTACGGCGTATCCATTATTGTTATTTACTCTTTAATCGGGGTTGTTTTTTCAAAATTAGCGGGTCCTGATGCCGCTAATTTTATTAGTACTCATTGGTTGCCGAATAGCATCTTTTTTTTAATTTTTTTACTTTTTGGTTTGTCTTTTTTGGGTTTATTTGAAATCACCTTACCCAGCAGCCTGGTAAATAAAGCCGATAGCCAAAGCGATAAAGGCGGCTGGTACGGCATCTTCTTTATGGCGTTTACCTTGGTGTTGGTATCTTTTTCCTGCACAGGGCCTATTGTAGGGAGTATATTGGTTGCGTCGGCGGGTGGCGAAACATTAAAACCTATTGCGGGCATGTTCGCGTATTCGTTGGCTTTTGCGTTACCCTTTACGTTGTTTGCGGCTTTTCCGTCGTGGTTGCGTAATTTACCTAAATCGGGTGGTTGGCTGAACTCGGTAAAAGTTTGTTTAGGCTTTATAGAACTAGCTCTAGCCTTAAAATTTTTGAGCGTGGCCGATCAGGCGTATCATTGGGGTATTCTGGACCGGGAAATTTATCTGGCTATCTGGATTGTCCTTTTTGCCTTGCTGGGTTTCTATCTGCTGGGCAAACTCAAATTTGCGCACGATAGTGATTTGCCTTATCTCAGTGTGCCTCGTTTATCGCTGGCTATTATAACCTTTAGCTTTGTGGTGTATTTAATTCCGGGCTTATTGGGGGCGCCGTTAAAAGCACTGGCGGGCTACTTGCCACCCCAAAGTACCCATGATTTTGATTTATCGCGTTTGCTTACTTCCGGAGGGGGGAGTAATCCGGCAATTAGTACCTTGTGCGAAAAGCCCAAATACGCCGAGTTCCTGCATTTGCCGCACGGCATCCAGGGGTATTTTGATCTGGATCAGGCTAAGCGTTGTGCATTAGAACAAAATAAACCTGTTTTTATCGATTTTACCGGCCATGGTTGCGTGAATTGCCGCGAGATGGAGGCCAATGTATGGTCGGATCCGGAAGTGCTGCGACGCCTGAAGAATGACTTTGTAGTAGTAGCTTTGTACGTAGATGATAAAACTACTTTACCCAAAGCAGAATGGTATACCTCCACTTACGACCAGAAACAAAAAACCACGATCGGTAAAAAATACGCCGATTTTCAAATCACAACTTTCCAGAATAATGCGCAGCCGTTTTATATATTAATGGGGTCGGATGGTAAGCCCTTAGTTAAACCCATTGCTTACGATTTAGATGTTACCCATTTTGTGAATTTTTTAGATGCAGGCCTTGCCGCTTACAAAAAAACTGCAAACATCAATTAACCTGTTTAGGTACGCTGATTATCTTATAAAAAGAAAAACCTGCTTTGTTTGCTGATTTTTTAAAATTAGAACTCCTTCAAGAAGCTATTTAAAGCTTAGCTGCCGTATTAAACTGGTAAACCTATAAACTAAGGCCATAATAACTTCTTAAAGGTTGCTTTCTTGGTACCTCACCTGTAAAAAATAGGGATATTATCAGAACCTGAAAATTGGCCTTTTCTTTGAGAACGTAGCTATCTAAAAAATTGTCTTAGGACTGTTTTTACTCTGGTTTCTCTATGAAAAAAGTAACTTACTCTCTTCTCCTTACTTGGTTGTTTATTAATTATGGTTTTTCGGCGAATGCGCAAAACGGCATCGAAACCCGATTGGGTTATTCGTACAACGATAAGTACGCGTTTACTGATGAGTGGCAATACCTGTCTACGGATATTTACCTGTTTAACGGCAACAAGTTTACCCGGGTCATCAACGAGCTACGCACCGGGGCAGGCCGAGACAAGAAAAATTACAAGCAGGAATTAGAGTATCTTCTGATTACGGCGCAACTCAAAAATTTAAAATTATTCGGTAACGAAAGCATTGTTTATCCGCTGTATAACTTTTACGTTAAAAACGACAATAAAGAGCTCACTGCCCAGGTGAGCGATAACATTGATGTTATCCGGATTATTGATAAAATGCCGCTTTCGAGTACGGGCAAAAGCATTGATGCTACCATAGAAGCCAAAGCCATTGCCGATAATGCCAGCGAACAGGTTTTTAATATGGTGGCGCTACAACTCCAAAATATCGCTAATCTTACGGCTTCTCCATCCGGAGCTCTTATGTCTTTAGTAGGTGAGTTTGGCAAATTACTGGGCTCGAGTTCCCGGAAAACCGAATATAAATTTAGTTCTACCATTCGGTTGTACGAAGGGCATAATTTTGATACACGGCTGCACTCGGTACGGGTGTACGCTTTAGTGCCGCCCGATGTAAAGAACGTAGTTATTAAATCGGCCAAAGCCAACGAGCTTTTGGCCAACAGCTCCAATGGTTTAGACCGCCGCAAACTGGAAACCGTTTTTGATTACAAAGACTATCCATATTTAGTGGTAGCTAATTATAAATCGTTGTACAAAACGGATGTGCTGAGCGGTAACGAGATAAACACCGAGTTAATTGAAAAGCGCAAGCAGAAAATAAACAACGCCCACGATGCCGGGTTAGTAAACGACGAAACCTTTAAGCAGGAAATGTATTTTATTGAATTTTTGCGCACTTTCGCCGACTTAAAACAAAGTTTAAACGATTACAAACTAAATTATAAAAACAATATCTCGGAAGTTAATTCCAAGAGTTTATTTTCGGTTATTCAGAACTACCGGGCACTTAAAACTGTACAGCGAGTGCGGGAACGCGAGTTTACAAAAAATACTACTTACCAGAATATTTTCCGGCCTGAATACGCTAGTATTGTTAATAGTGCCGAGCTTTATTTAGACGCCGATCATAATTTAAAAAATAGCAAAGATTTGGTGCTAACCTTACTGGAACTCGAAAATGATGGTAAAAATGTGGCGAATGTTCCCAAGCGCGAAGCGTATTTAACCAAACTGCATTCCGTAGACTTACCGGGTAGAGATTTTCTGTCGGCTACCATTGAGGGAGAATCCATCACCCGTATTATTGCCGAATTAGAAAACCAGCAGTACCGCGAAGTATTTGAAAAAGAAACCAATCGCCTGACTGAAGCCGAAGCTTCCGAAGAAACTTTAAACCTGCGCACTAACTTAACCGAAAAAGCTAGTGCCACCAAGTGTTATTTGTGCCGCGATTATGTAAAAACGGCCATAACCAATTACGACACCCGCTACGAAAGCTATCGGTTAAAGCAAGCTTTAGAGCACAACAACGTTTTGCAGGCTACAGCTAATAAAAAATCGCTGGAATATTTAAAAAAGAAATACTGCATTGAAACAAATATTAAAAGTAAATACACCGCCGAAGGTAATTTGCCGCCGCACATTGTGCAATTAACCGAACGTAACAACGAATTAATAAAGCAAGTAGAGCAACTAAATCAACTGCTAAAACAAAAACCCGACGAAAAAAAATTAGATGCGCTCCTGGATTATAATACCCAACTGAACCAGTTTTTGATAAAACTCGATGAAGGCTATTCTACCATTTGCACCGCCGAAAAAGGTTTATGTCCGTGCGAAGGTAGCTAGTAAAAGCGCTTTGGCTTGTGATGTGTCAGCGTTCTGCTTCTACGCAGGATAGTAAAGACTAGCTATAAGATCAACATGCCAATAATCGGGGTGCTATCGGGGGTATTTTTTAAATTTAACCGGGGAACCTGTTTCGCCGGTACTTTACTTACATCCAGCATAAAGGTTAGCTTGGCATCATCCGAGACAGCTACAATTTCGGTTTCGCCGGCACCCAAGTAACTGATTTTATAGTGCTTTTTTACTTCTCCTAAAGTAGACCCAACTCCTAAACCTTCTTTGGTTTTATACGCTGGGTTTTGCACATGTACCCGCCAAACCTGGCAAGTTGGCTCGCAGGTTTCTTCTATCAGTAATCCGGCTTTTTGCTCCCCAGGCGATTGCCGGATTTCGTAGGCTCGGTTGCCGCGGCCTTCGCGGGTAATGGGTATTTCTTTTATAAATTCAGCCGGTACTCTTTTCCGCATAGCGTTTACAGCCATTCCGATTTGAATAGGACCAATCTGGCTTTTTGAAATTTGCCAGCTTGTGCCCGGGTTTTCGCCTTTATTAGGTGCTGGTGTGGGAGCCGGCGACGAAGCAGCGTCCCCTACCGAATCTAAACGGGTTACTGTTCTATCCGCTGGTATTGTTTCCGGCCGAGCAGAATCAGCCGTTGAGGTAGAAGGTTGCGAATTGTTAGTTTCAGTTTTTTTCGGTTGACAACTTAGCAGAACTAGCTGGACTAATGCCAGAAATAAGTATTTTTTCATCAGGATAAATCGTTTACGTGCCGGGTATTCTGCCTTTTAAACTAATTCGGTTGGGGTAAGGTTTTAACAATTTGCCCGGCAGGAAGTACATAAACCAAGGACAACTCTAACGGGCAACTTAGGTATGGCGCGTTTATTTAAAAATTTGTACATACAGTACTACCGGTTTTGCCGTACTTTTGATAACAGATTTACTTTTTGTTTATGGCTTCTAAAAAACCTTTAATTTTAATATCTAACGACGATGGCATTACGGCTCCGGGCATTCGCACTTTGGTAAAAGTAATGAAACGGATTGGGGAAGTAGTGGTAGTAGCACCTAACGGGCCACAATCGGGAATGGGGCACGCCATTACCGTAGGCAATACCTTGCGTTTAGATAAATCAACGGCTTTTACCGATGTAGAAGCTTACGAATGTTCCGGCACGCCTGCCGATTGCGTAAAGCTGGCCAAACACCACGTACTCAAAGATCGCCAACCAGATTTGGTAGTAAGCGGCATTAACCACGGCTCTAATTCCAGTATTAGCGTGTTGTATTCCGGTACCATGTCGGCGGCTATTGAGGCCGCTATTGAGGGCTTACCTGCTATTGGTTTTTCGTTGTGCGATTACGGTCACGAAGCTGATTTTTCGCACACGGAGCCGTATGTGGAGCAAATTGTACGACAGGCTTTAGCCCACGGCGTACCCGTAAATACCGCCTTAAACGTAAATATTCCTAAAAACTCCACCAAGCCCATTGCCGGCATTAAGGTATGCCGGCAGGCCCATGCCCGTTGGCAAGAGGAATTCGATGAGCGAATGGACCCGAACAATCGCCGGTATTTTTGGATGACGGGTAATTTCGTAAACCCCGACAAAGGCGAAGATACCGACGAATGGGCGCTGGCACATAATTATATTTCGGTAGTTCCCTGCCAATACGATTTAACGGCTTACCACACAATAGCCCAGATAAATAACGAGTGGCAACTGGAAGGGGAGCCTATACCAACTGAAAAGGCTCCGGATTAAGGAGCCTTTTCAGTTGGTATTTAGTCGTTTTTTAAAAATTATGTTTTATTGATGTAGACCCAATAGGAATTCCGGTTTTATCTAAGATTTAGGCAGGTCAGGATTTAACCGGAATTTAAATGGTAAAGTATATTCTGCATTTACAGCTTTACCATTTTGTTTACCTGGCACCCACCTGGGCATTTTTTGAATTACCCGCAGGATTTCCGCGTCGGTTTCGGGGCTTAGATGTCCTTCTACTCGGGATTCCAGAATTCGGCCATCTTTTGTTACAATAAATTTTACGGATACCATGCCTTCTAATTTGGCATCGCGGGCAGCTTGGGGATATTGCAGATTCTGGTTGATAAATTCGTACATTCTGTCCAGACCGCCCGGAAACTCGGGCTTCTTTTCGACGACGGTTAACACCGGCTCATCCGGATTATTTTCTACCACGTAAGCTTTATTGCCAAATAAAACGGCATTAATAAGTAATTCCCTACCGGTATATTTTTCTAGATTTTCCGTTAAGCGGCCTTCCTCGTAGCCATTCACGTCTTTTTGAAAAAATAAAGTTAAATTGTAAGTAGCAGCCGTAGGCTGGCCATCTACTTTAGCCGGTTGCCAGGCCGGCATTTGGCGAATTGCTTCATTAATTTCGCGGGCAAAAGCATCGTCGGTGGCCGAAGTTACAGGTGCTACTTGACCTTTTTCGTCAATCTTTATTTCGGTCATGGTAAAAGCGCCTGCTGTGTTATTACCTAAAAAATGGATGTATTTATCAAATCGGATATTTTTACGCAGGTACCGGTACATGAGCCGTCTTCCGCCGGGGAACAATGGAAGCTGAATTTTATTATCGTAAGCCAGCGAAGATACAGCTTGTACCGAACCAGATGTAGAAGCAGTTTGGATAGTAGTTATGGGATTATTAAATGTTATAAGCGGGCTAGTACTTGTATATTGTAAAGGTACATTTTTATCGTATAATACAACGTGTATAGGTCGGCTAGTTACTACGGGTGTATTACTTATATCCCATTCATATTGTTCTTTTTCGGTTATGTTCGGAAGTCTTTCTGCCGGGTTGGAACAATAAAAATTAAAATCAAAAAAATATCTGGAGGCAACGGTTTTTCCATTTATCATGGCTGGTTTCCATTTTTTTGGCATCAATAATAATACGCGCTGAATCTCTTTATCGAAAGCATTGGGCAAACTTGAAGGGAATGCATACGCATTTTCCGGATTATATTTGTATTTGGGAATGTCAACTGTGCCATCGGCATTCACGTTAACTGCCACGAATAAACCATGGGCACTTGAAACGCCTTCGAGACTTTCGGCCGGGTATTTTAAATTTTGGACAAAAAAATGGTACATCGCTTCTTTGCCACCTGGGAAAAGCGGTTCCGAAAATTTCTTTTTTGAAAAATGTTCCTGGGCTATAGCAGGAAACGAGCCGGCTAGGCCTGCTGGATTATTGATTGCTTCGGGCATCGGTAAACTACTAGCCGACAGAAAGAATAAGAGCGTGCTTACAACCGGGAGAGCCAGTAATTGCCTCCACCAATTAGAGCGGCGGTTTTGCTCTAACATTTTCAGGCGAGTTGCTATTAGTGATTTGTTGAAATATTTGCCAAAAGAAAATTCTAAGCGGTGCAACACTTGGTTTACCAGCAATTGCGAGTAAGTTTCCGGGTTGGTGGTACGCAGTACGGCGGCATCGGCGATAAACTCATGCGTGTGGGCCAGGGATTTTTGAAAAAAGTAAAGCAGGGGGTTAAACCAGAAGAAAATTTTAAAAAATTCCAGATACAGAATATCCAGGCTGTGTTTTTGGCGTACATGTACGGCTTCGTGTTCAAAAACGCTTTCAGTGTCCCGTTCACTTAACGGCTGGCTATTATCCCAGTAAATACAATTGCCGAAAGAGAAAGTAGGTTGCCTGCCGTACGTTTTATGAACGGCAATCTGTTGCCAATAGAACCGTTCTGCTTGGGTTTCGCGATTAAACCGGTGTAAAAAGTACAATTGCCTAACTAACCGATTGGCAAAAACAGCTACTCCCGCTCCGTACAGCAACAGCAGCACAATAGTATAATCAAACTTTGACTCTTCTCCCACCGGGTAAGCCGCATCTGGAGTAACAATAAATGGTTTTGGTTGTACCGGCACTGGCGTTATTGGTGCTGTAACGGGAGTTACCTGTTCGGCTATAAAACTAGTAAGTGGTTCGGGTTGGCGCAGAAAAGGTAATTCCAGAAGCGGAATGAAGAAGGCAATTAGCGGAGTAAAGAGCAAGTAAAATCTATTATAGGTAAAACACTTTTCGCGCCTTAATACCAAAACATACAGCAGGTAAAACACCAGCAAACAAGCGCCTGATTCCAGAAGGTAGTGCAACAGCTGACCCATTTTTTTAAATGTTTAAGATTTTACTCGCTCTTTTATTCGCAATCTTTATTAATGATATTTCAAATTTTAACAAATTCACTAGCAGTTACCTTGCAAAGAGGTTTTCCAATAAATTCGATTATTATTCCAGAAAAAGCCGGTTTTTAGGGGTTGAGCTGCTTTTTGGGGTTTCGCTGCGTCTAAAGAAAACTTGATGGGCAAGGTATATTCTACATTCACCGGTTTACCATTTTGCTTGCCGGGTTCCCAGGTCGGCATCATTGAAATAACTCTTTTGGCTTCGGCATCTGTCTCCGGGCTTAAACTTTTCTCAATTTTAATATCTTTAATTTTGCCTGCTTTAGTTACCTGAAACTTAGCTACAACCATGCCTTCCAAATTAGCTTGCACCGCTGCTTTCGGGTATTTAATGTTGGTGCCCAGAAACTGGTACATTTTTTCTAATCCACCAGAAAACTGGGGATTTTGTTCTACCTGAGTAAAGATTGGTTCGTTCGGGTTGTTTTGCGGTGTAAGCTGATTGGATGCTCCAGTAGAGTTTGAAGGGTTTAAAGCAAACCGGATAGGTAAGGTATATTTTACGTTTAACGGTTTGCCATCTTGCTTGCCAGGTTGCCAATTAGGCATAAGTGCAATTACCCGTTTAGTTTCCGCATCTGTTTCTGGACTTAAGCTTTTTACAATTTGCACATCCGTAATCTTTCCTTCTTTCGTAATCACAAATTGGGCAATCACATTTCCTTCCAAATTAGCTTTTTTGGCAGCTTCTGGGTACTTCATGGTGTTACCAATAAAGGCGTACATTTTTTCTAATCCACCCGGGAATACTGGATTTTGTTCTACAAAAGTGAATACTTCATCGTCACGATTAATTTGAGACTCAGCTTGGCTTTGATTTAAGTTTTCGGTCGGTTTTTTTAGGGGAGTTTCGGTATCAGCACAAGAAAGCGCAAAGATTAGAACTCCAAGAATAGGAAGCACGGCTAACTTTTTTAAATTATTAGGACGACGGTCGGTTTGCTGTAACATTTTCATTCGTTTTAAGGTGAGTGATTTATTAAAATAATTACCAAAAGAAAATTTCAGCCGGTGCAGCATTTGCCGGGCTAGTAAGCGGGCGTATGTTTCTGGAGTAGTGGTGCGCAAAACCGCTGCATCCGCAATAAACTCGTGGTTACTGGTTATAGCTTGCTGGTATAAATAAAGTAGCAGGTTAAACCAAAAGATTACTCGGATGCTCTCCAGGTAAAGAATATCCAGGCTGTGTTTTTGTTGAATGTGGACGGCTTCGTGCAACAAAACCCGTTCTGTTTCAGCTTCACTTAAAGCTTGGCTATTATCCAGGTAAATGCAGTTCCAGAAAGAAAAAGTTGGTTGGGCACCATCGGTTTTATGAACGCGTATGTTTTGCCAATAAAAATGGTTGGCTCGCGTTTTCCGGTAAAATAAATGTAATTGGTAAAGTTGCCGTAAAAGCCGGAAGAGAAAGAAAGCCGCTCCTGCGCTGTACAAAAAGAGCAAACCGGTTCGCCAGTTAAATAAGTTGACTTCGGCAGTAGCTTCCGGATTAACCGAAATAGTAATAGGTGCCAGTTGTTGCGTTACAAAAATGGTGAGTGGTTCGGGCTGTTGTAAAAAAGGTAACTCCAACAGCGGAATAATAAACGATAGCAGAGGCGTGAGAAGCAAATAAAACCGGTTGTATTGAAAACTATTTTCCCGTTTTAAAACCAGGCTATACAACAAGTAAAACACGAGCAGGCAAGCGCCTGACTCTACCAGATATAGCAGTATCTTATTCATCTTGCGGGTCGTTTAGATCTTGGCGTACGTGTTTCAGCATTTCTTCTAATTCCCGGATATCCATATTTTTTTCTTTAGCGAAAAACGAAACTAATTTTTCGAAGGAGCCGCCAAAGTAGCCACTCACCAGATTTTTTAAATTATAGCTGCTGTACTGCTCTTTCGACACCAAAGGGTAGTACTCATGCGTTTTTCCGTAAGCAGTATAGCCTACAAAGCCTTTTTTCTCCAGCAGGCGCACAATGGTAGAAACGGTGTTATAAGCCGGCTTAGGCTCCGGTAACTTTTCCAGGAAATCTTTTACAAATCCTTTTTTGGAGTCCCAGATAATCTGCATCACCTGTTCTTCGGCTTTTGTTAATTCTTTCATGCGTTAGTAGTTGCGGGTTGGTTAAAGAGTATTTTTACTAGTAGTCGTTTACTTACCTAAACGTATAACTAAATTTTTAGTTATACAACTAAATTAATAGTTTAATTTATTTTTTTTCAATTTATTTTAGAAGTGGGTTTCATTGATAGGAGTTAAGCCAGAGCCAGGCCAGCATAAAATAATATTCTGGTCGGAAGGTTTAAAAATTAAGTTAAATCTTGTTATTTGAGCCTTAGACTAACGAATCCCCATATATTATGCTGCTCCTGCGTACTTTTTTAATTTTTAGTGCTTTTATAATCTCCAGAAAATGTTTTGCCCAAACTTCTCCCGATTCCTTGTATATCCGCCAAATATTCGACGAAGCTTTAACCAACGGACAGAGTTATAAAAATCTGGATTACCTGAGCAATAAAATCGGCGGTCGGCTGAGCGGGTCCCCCGAAGCGGAAAAGGCCGTGCAATGGTCGAAACAATTAATGGAAAGCTACAAGTTTGATAAAGTTTATCTGCAAGAGGTAATGGTGCCCCACTGGGTACGTGGTGCCAAAGAAAAAGCCAGCATTCAAAGTAGTAAATCAAAAGTAGAGGTGCCTATTTGCGCTTTAGGCGGATCGGTTGGAACCGGCAAAACGGCTTTAACTGCTCCTATAATAGAAGTAAAAACTTTGGATGAATTAAAAGCACTGGGCCGCAGTAAAGTGCAAGGGAAAATTGTGTTCTTTAACCGACCCATGGATCCTCGTCGGGTTTCCACCTTTGAGGCTTACAGTGGCGCCGGAGACCAACGCCGGCAAGGACCTTCGGAAGCAGCTAAACTGGGAGCCGTTGGCGTAGTAGTCCGGTCTTTAAACTTATTTCAGGATGATTTGCCACATACCGGTTCGCTGCGCTACGATGAAACGGTGCCGAAAATTCCGGCAGCGGCGATTAGTACGAACGGTGCCGATAAGCTCAGCCAAATGCTGCAAGCCGATCCAAATTTAAATTTTTCGTATGAAATGCACTGCGAAACGTTACCCGAAGTAAAATCTTACAATGTAATAGGGGAGTTACGGGGTAGCGAAAAGCCCAATGAAATAATCGCGGTAGGTGGCCATTTAGATTCCTGGGATTTAGCCGATGGTGCCCACGACGATGGTACCGGCTGTACGCAGTCCATTGAAGTATTGCGAATATTCAAAAACCTAAACTACCGGCCAAAACGGACCATTAGAGCTGTTATGTTTATGAATGAAGAAAACGGCGTACGGGGCGGACGGAAATACGCGGAGTTAGCCAAAGCCAACCAGGAAAAGCATGTAGCCGCCATAGAGTCAGATGCCGGTGGGTTTACGCCCCGTGGTTTCGGCATTGTGGCCGAGCCGTCTAAAATTAATGCCATTTCGAAATGGAAGCCATTATTATCCCCTTATGGCCTGCACGATATTGGCCTGGGCCACGCCGGCACCGATATTGAGCCTTTAGCAGAGGTAGACAAAAACGCGGCCCTCATTGGCTTTACTCCCGATTCGCAGCGTTATTTTCAATACCACCATGCTTCTAACGATACTTTTGATAAAGTAAACAAACGGGAGCTGGAATTGGGCGGAGCTTCTATGGCCGCTCTGATTTATTTGCTAGATAAGTATGGCTTATAGCTGTAAATGAACGAGCTCTCAATTAGCAAAAATTTAAAAAACAAAAACGGCAGCTTTATCAGGCTGCCGTTTTAATTAAAAATTTAAAAAAGTTATGCTTTAGCTGCTTGTTCTTGTTTATTCAAAACATCGTTTTGGATGTTAATAGAATACTGGTGAATGCTTTGCAGAACCGATTTCATGAATGTTTCATCTAAACCATTTTTACGGGCGTGCTCTAAACGATCCGCGATAATCTGGTCCCAACGTTTTACCTGGTAAATGGTCATGTTGTGGGCTTTTTTGTACTCGCCAATTTTGCGCGATAAACGGGCCCGGCGGGCAAATACCTCTACCATTTCATCGTCCAGTTCATCAATTTGCTTCCGCATCTCATCAAGTAAATGGTGATCTTCTTCGGCTAGTTCTTCGCCTTCTGGCTTCCGGAAACGAATGCTGGCTAACATTTTACCTAGATTTTCCGGAGTTACTTGCTGGGCGGCATCGCTCAAAGCTACCGATGGATCGATATGCGTTTCAATCATTAAACCGTCCATAGCTAAGTCCATGGCTTTTTGCGCAACTGGCAGTAATAATTCACGGTTACCGGCAATGTGACTCGGGTCGCAGATTAACGGAATTTCGGGTAACAAACGTTTGAATTCAATAGCGCTGTTCCATTTTGGTAAATTACGGTAAGGCGCATTATCGAAAGTAGAGAAACCCCGGTGAATAGCTCCAATCTGGCGTAAACCAGCCTGGTTTAACCGCTCAATCGCCCCAATCCATAATTGTAAATCCGGATTAACCGGGTTTTTTACTAATACCGGAATATCGGTGCCGCGCAACGCATCGGCAATTTCCTGTACCGTGAAAGGGTTTACCGTAGTCCGGGCACCAATCCACATGACATCAATACCCGCTTTTAACGATTCGTACACGTGCATGGCGTTAGCCACTTCAGTAGCTACCCGCAGACCGGTTTCCGCTTTTACTTTTTTTAACCATTTCAAGCCGGGTACACCTACACCTTCAAAAGAATTTGGCCGGGTACGGGGCTTCCAGATACCAGC
This sequence comes from Adhaeribacter pallidiroseus, assembly GCF_003340495.1. Lineage (NCBI taxonomy): Bacteria > Pseudomonadati > Bacteroidota > Cytophagia > Cytophagales > Hymenobacteraceae > Adhaeribacter > Adhaeribacter pallidiroseus. Next base: position 4,531,844 of record NZ_QASA01000001.1, on the reverse strand, counting down.
CCGGTAGATATTTACGCCCGGAATTGCTTTAATGCCGTGGGCAGTTGCCATAACTTGTTCTTCCGACTCGGCGCTGCATGGGCCGGCAATAATAAGGGGAGAGCCGTCTGCATTAATTAAAGCAGATTCGGTCAGGACATCGATTTGAGGTTTTGGGCTCATTTTGTAACAGTTAAAAATTGATGAATATTTTGAATTGCTTGATTTATATTTTCTTCAGTAGCGCAAACTGATACGCGTACGTACCGTTCGCCGTTAGATCCAAATATTTTACCGGGTGTTAGAAACACATAGGCTTCGTAGAGAATCGAATTTAAAAAATCTTCCACATCGGCTATGTCGTCGGGTACCCGCGCCCAGACAAACATGCCCGTCGCTTCGGTAGCGTATTTACAACCGAGTAAATCCAGTAACTGGTAAATTAACTCCCGGCGGCGGCGATAAACCGCGTTTCGTTCGGCGTGCCAGCTTTCCGGATTTTTTAAAGCCGCAATGGCCGCTTGTTGTACTGGTAAAAACATGCCGGAGTCTAAATTACTTTTTACCGCGATAATGGCATCAATATAATCCTTCTGCCCCAGTACCATGCCAACCCGCCAACCGGCCATATTAAACGATTTGCTTAAGGAGTTAAGTTCCAGGCAACAATCCAGGGCGCCCGGCACATGCAATATACTTACCGGCGGTTTGGTATTAAGCACCAAACTATAAGGATTATCGTGCACAATTAAGATGTTGTGGGTCCGGGCAAAATCAGTAATTTTTAAAAAATCAGCTTCGCTGGCTAAAGCGCCGGTAGGCATGTTCGGGTAGTTTAGCCACATCAGCTTTACCCCGCTCAAATCTTGTTGGCTTAAAACATCTAAATTGGGTAACCAGTTATTTTCGGCGGTTAAATCAAAATAAACGGGTTCGGCACCTACTAACTTTGTTACTGCGGCATAAGCCGGGTAACCCGGATTCGGGACTAACACTTTGTCGCCCGGATTTAAAAAAGCTAACGAAATATGGAATACCCCTTCTTTAGAGCCTAATAAAGGTAGCACTTCCGTTTCCGGGTTTAACGTTACGTCGTAAGTTTGTGCATACCAATCGGCCATGGCCACCCGTAATGCTGGTATAGACCGGTAAGGTTGGTACCCGTGACTCGTTGGCAGTTCTGCGGAAGCATTAAGCGCTTGCACGGTATTTTTCGACGCGGGTAAGTCCGGATCACCAATGCCCAGATTAATTATTTTTTTGCCTTGCGCCATTAAAGCTCGTACTTCGGCCAGCTTGCGAGCGAAGTAATATTCCTGAACTTGGTTCAGCCGGTCTGCTTTGGCAATGATCATCTTTTTCCTCTTTGGTAAATGCCTAATATTTTCATTTCCACAATCAAAGGCGTAACTAAACCTATGGCTTCTTCAAAAGTACTATAATCTTCCCATTCCAGATCCAGTAAAATAGCAAATTCTGTTGGCCGGCTCAGGATAGGAATGGACTGAATCAAAGATAAATTAATGGCTACATCCCGGAAAACATCTAATATTTTAGCTAATTCGCCGGCGCGGTGGTGCAGCGTGAAAATAACGGAAGCCTTGTTTGCCTGGCTTTTGTCGGCAAGCGGCTTCCGCGATATTATCATAAAACGGGTGTAATTTTCTTTGTAATTCTCAACGCGTTCTTCTACAATTTCCAGTTCGTAGCGCTGCGCGGCCATGCGGCTGGCAATAGCACCAACCCCAACCAAATTATTTTCCCGGATCTCCCGGGCGCTTTCCGCCGTATCCGCCGATTCTAACGCTTGAATGTGCGGATTTTCTTCCAGGAAATTAGTGCACTGCAATAAGGCCATCGGGTGCGAACGCACCAGTTTTATATCTGCTAAAGATTGACCCGGTAAGGCTAATAAATTTTGCTCAATAGGAAGATACGCTTCGCCGATAATGGAAACCGGATAGTCTTGCAAGAGCGAGTAATTATTTAAAATACTGCCCGCTAAGGCATTTTCTATGGCCATTACTCCGTAATCGGATTCGCGGTTTTTTACCGCGGCGCAAACCCGCTGAAAAGTCATGCAAGGTACAATCTCAATGGATTGCCCGGCAAAGTACTGCTGGGCCACTACATCGTGAAAAGAAGCTGGGCCACCCTGAATGGCTATTTTAATAGTGTTATTCATCATGTAAAAAAAAAGCCCCGATCTTCGGGGCTTTGGAGTTTTATATCTTGTTATTTCAAACGCAATACTATTCTCTTAAGACCCCGGAGAGGTACTAAAAAAGTAATAGTAAAAAAAGAAAGCGTTTGTTATTCGTTTCATTATCATCAACTTGGTGCCCCAATATTAAAGAACGAATTTTTAAGAAGCAAAATTTTTTAAAAAATTATTAATATTTTATTCCATAAAACTCATTCTGGTGTTTAAGTGCTCATCAAATAATCTTAAGCAAGTATTAGCTATTCATTAAACATCTTGTTTCAATTCTCTTTATTCTAGTTCTCTTTTTACAAATACATTTTAGCCTTTTAGCTTCTAGTTTTAGCCTTTTAGCTTCAAGAACGATGTACCAAGATTATCTAGATAAATTGTTGTTTAACAAAGGTTATTATTGTATTATTTTGTTTGCAATATATAAAACAGAATTATTAAGCGATCTAATAAAATTGCTATTTTGTAGTAGAGCGATCTGGTGATATATTTGTTTAAAGATTGTTAAAGCATTCTTGCGTGGAACGCATTTATATTTTAAAACAACAAGCACAGCTAGATTAATTAGTAAAATTTTAGGTTTTAAAATCGAAATAACATGATGAAAAATTTACGTTTTCTACTTATGCATCTTTCCTTTACTGCAACATTTAATCGTTTGTTCCTTTAATATTACTGGGTAATGTTTCAGAAGCTTGATTATAAATTATTGAAGGGGATAATATTGTTAGCGTTGATGCTTTTTGCTGCAACGAGTTGTATACGTACACCAGTAGCAACAAAGAATTATAATCCGGCAAACGACACCTTTTACCAAGCGTTGGAAAGCCTGCAAGGCGCAAGAGTAATAGGCCAACCCTTATACCCCGAAACAAAGTCCACGCTTTTTGCTGGACAGCTAGTGTCTTTAGAAGTTATTAATTGTACAAAGAGCGAGATGCGAATTCCGATTTACATTGGTGAAAAAGTATATCGCACTTTAATTCTGGAGCGGACTCCTGCCGGTTTTTTTCTAAAACACGAAAACAAACAAGAAGACGGTCAAGCCAACAGGATAAATTTGTACGGTGGCCATACTAAAGGTAATGGAACAGCTTACATGCAGTTCTTCCCTGCTGACACTTATACAAAAAATTTAATGAACTTGTCTACTCCATGCGTTTGGACTTTAGCATTTAGCAGTGATCATTCTACTTTTAGCTATCTCGTAGAAAATAACGGAAAACTGGAACTTCAAATCGATTTTAACCTTAATAATTACTTGGCTGCTACGGCTGGAAAATGGGAGCAACGTAGTAAAAGATGAAAAAATAATATATAAATAGTTAACAAACAAGCAGTTGATAATGTACTATCAACTGCTTGTTTGTTAATTGATATAAGCACTAACTCTGTTATACTGGAGCAATAGATGATTCTATTAACTGTATATAAGGCCTGGATTTTAATAATTGCTTAAGTACTCGCTCTTTTAGAGGTTGATTTTTACTCAACTGTAATCTGGTACTTTATTTAAGTTGGAAAAGCACAATAGTTGAATATACCTAAGAGAGCTTAGTAGTTTGTAACTAATCCAGTAAAATTCCTGATTAAAATAGTAGTTATTTGTTTATGCTCAAATTAAGTAGGCAATCTTATAATTTCAATCAGCTATAATGGTTAAGGCTATAAACGAAAATTTAAAATTAATAAAGTTATATTGTGCTAAATTTAAGATTACCATTTTTTTTCAATAGTAATTGAATTATGTATAAGTATATGTTGCTTTTATTGTTATTAAATGCAAAAATGTTGTTTAAAATTTAACAATAAATATAATTTTTCTAATAAGGGTATTGTTTTTAGAATTTAACTGTTTACTTTTAAATACCGAATAATTATAAATTATATTTTGTGCGGCAAGAAGTTGCTTTTAGTTAGTTTTGATGAAGTCGTGAAAAACTTAATGATAAATAATAATTTTTTAAATTTTTACGTGAATTGTGTTTTAATAATACAGCATGATTAATTTTTACCACGTTATCAAAAGTAGCCAAGAATTTAAAAGGCTACTTATTGTATTCTCTATAATCTTGCTAGTGTTTTCTATACTGGTTTATAGTATTTATTATAATCTGGGCTGGAAAAATGAACATGCTCAGAGAGTGATACATTCTCAGGAAAGAATATACCAGATAGAAAGAGTTGTTTCTTTGGCAAAAGATTATGAAACGGGCGCCCGTGGATTTGTAATTACAAACAATGCCGCTTACAAAGAGCCTTTTAAAATGGCTGAGGATAGTTTAGAAAAAGTTTTTTCTCACTTGAAAGAGCTGGTTCGATTTGATTCTGTTCAGGAAAATTATCGAAAGCTTTTATTGCAACATCTTAACAAAAAAATCGCCTTATCTCGTTTAACTATAAAAGTTCGACAGGAAAAAGGTTTAGATGCCGCTTTGCGCTTGGTTGCCACTAATAAGGGTAAAATCCAAATGGATAAAATCCGGGAAATAGTGAATGCTATGCACGCACATGAGCTTTCTGTTCTGAAAAAACAAAAGAAAGAAAGTGAAGAAATTGCTTTTCAGATTAATCTAATTCTTCTGTTAGGTCTTGCTCTTTTTGTTTTATTATTAATCTATGTCCTTAAAAGAGGCTGGACCAACCTTGCTGACAAGAAAATTGCCCGCGAACAACTGCAGCAGAGCCAGGATCGCTTTATGGCTTTAATTGAAAATAGCAGTGAAGCGATTGTATTACGGGATGAACATTTGAATATTGTTTACTGGAGTTCAACGGCTGAAAGAATTTTTGGCTTTACTAAGGAAGAGGCAGCACAACCAGGGTTTACTCTTTTAAGCTATCCGGCGAAAGGCTTAGAACAGGTAACTCAATATAATCAGGAAGTGTTAAGCTCTCCTGGCCAACCAATTCAGAAGTTAATCCAACTTCAGCATAAAAGTGGTCATTTGGTTTGGGTAGAAAGTAATACCACTAATTTGCTTCAACAGCCAAGTATCCGAGCCATTGTTTCTCATTTCGGGGATGTAACTGAGCGAGTAAAGGATGCTCTGGCAGTGCAAAAAGCAAATAGTTTATTGGAGAAGGCTATCTCGAACGAGCAACGGCGGTTTAATAATTTGTTTATGCAGGCTCCGGTTAGTATTTGCGTTTTCAAAGGTGCTGACCATCGGTATGTATTAACTAATCTGTTATTCGATCGTCTGATTGGTGGGCGGCAAGTGCTTGGCAAGACCGTAGCAGAAGCATTCCCGGATTTAGCTCACCAAGCCTTTCAGGAAAAGTTAGATCTAGTCTATAAAACTGGTGAAAGCTATCGTGAAACAGAGCAAGTTTTACAACTAGGCCGCGATAGTAATGGCCAGCTTAATACTATTTACCTGGACATGCTTTTTCAACCGTATTGTAACAGCGATGGCATTGTAGAAGAGATCTACTTTTTTGGTGTAGATGTAAGTGAGCAGGTATTGACAAGGAAAAGAATAGAAGAAAGTGAATGGAATTTTCGCCAACTAATTCAGGATTTACCTGCAGCGGTTTATACCTGCGATGTAAATGGCTGCATTAAGCTTTTTAACAAAGCGGCAGTAGAATTATGGGGCAGAGAGCCTGATGTGGATCAGGAGTTCTGGTGCGGCTCCCATAACTTGTACAATGCTAACGGGCAAATTCTGGCTCGTGAAAACTGTCCAATGGCTTTAGCCCTTAGCAATAAAGTTGCCGCAGACAATCTGGAGATTATTATGGAGTGCCCTGATGGTAGCCGACGCCACATTATGCCACATACTGTTCTGAGTCATGATGTTACTGGCCAGGTAACTGGAGGTATTAATATTTTAATAGATATAACCGAAAGTAAAATAACTTCGGAGCAGATCCGGCAGAGTGAAGCCGCATTAACAGAAGCGCAGCGAATAGCTAAAATCGGCTCTTGGAACCTGGATGTGGATACTAGAAAGTTATCCTGTTCGGAGCAACTCTATCGAATATTTGATATAGATGCAGCGTATTTCCAGGCGCCATCTGCTTCTTTCCTTGATTTTGTGGATGAAGCTGACCGAGGTCTTATTGAGCAGACGATTAAAGAGGCATTAACTAACGGAGAACCTTTTGATGTGGAGTGTCGCATTACTACGCTTAAAGGAGAACACCGGAATTTACACTTACTTGGTAATAGTCAAACAGATGCGAATGGATTAATAATCCGGTTGTACGGTACTTCTCAGGATATTACGGAAAGAAAGCACGCTGAGATGCGGTTGCAAGAATCAGAGAAAAATATAAAGTCTATTCTAACAAGTTCTCAGGAAGCTATTTACCTGTTGGATGTAAACTGCCGGTTAGTATTGCTGAATGAGCAATGCAGGAGTGTAATAAAGCAAGGCTATGGAGTAGACTGTAAAATTGGGGATAATTTTCCGGCCTTGTTTGAATCAGAGCTTCAAGATAAACTGCTCTCCGTATATCAAAAAGTATTAGCCGGAGAAAAATGGGAGGATGAGCGGTCTTTATCTTTAAAAGAAGATGTTTACCATTCAACTTATTTTCCGGTAAGGGATAATGAAGGAAATATTACCGGTCTTTGCTGTTCAGCTAAAGATATTACAGAAAGAAGAAAGATTGAAAAGGCAATGGATATTGCTAATGCGGAGAAAGAAGAATTTCAATATCGCTTTAAGGCTATTCTTGATTATTCTCCACAATCTATTCTTATTAAAGATATTGAAGGTAAATACATTTTCGCCAATAAAGCTTTTTTAACACTGTTCAATCTAGATCAAGAAAATGAAAGAGGTAATCAATTAAAAGCTATTTCCGATGATCAGGCGGCTCTGGCGGAGTTTTCAATAAACGAAAACGAGGGTCCGCCGGCTATAAAATCTATGGAATGGAACCAACAAATAGTGCTGTCGGATGGCCAAGTTCTGGAAATGGAGATTGTTAAATTTCCGTTATATGATCGGCATAAACGCTTATTTGGTATTTGCACCCTTGCTAAAGATATTACCGAACAGGTAAAACACCAGCAGCAATTAATTCAAGCCCGGGAAAACGCGGAACATGCTGAGCGCTTACAAGAGCAATTCTTGGCTAACATGAGCCATGAGTTACGTACCCCTATGAACGGTATCATCGGGATGGCAAATTTATTGTTGGTATCCTCTTCGCTGCAACCCGACCAAAAAGGCCGCCTGCAAATTATTAAACAATCTTCTAATACGCTGCTTAGCTTAATTAATAATATTCTAGACCTATCTAAATTAAAGGCTGGTATTCTCACTTTGGAAGAGTTAGCCTTTGATTTTAACGAGTCCATTGCTGGTACAATCCCGTTTTTTAAAGAAAGAGCCCAGGAAAAAGGGCTACGGTTAGTGGCTTCTGCTGATCATTTTATTCCGGAACTGCTAGTTGGAGATCCCCACCGTCTGAATCAGATTCTTAGTAATTTGCTAAGCAATGCTATCAAGTTTACGGAGAAAGGTTTTGTACGACTGGAAGCTTCGCTCCAAAGTAAAACACCAGATCAGGTAGTAATTGAGTTTGTAGTTACTGATTCCGGAGTAGGTATTGATGCTAACAGTCTGCATTATATTTTTGACAACTTTGCCCAAGGTTCCACTGACATTGCTAGTAAATACGGCGGTACTGGACTGGGATTAGCTATTACCAGAAGGCTCATTGAAATGCAAGGCGGAACCATTTCAGTAGAGAGTACAAAAGGCAAAGGGACCAGTTTTTCCTTCTGCCTTCCTTATGCTATTGCCAAAGATTCGGATGCAGTAGTAAACCTCTATCGCCGCAATGAGCCGAGCCCGCTTAAAAAGAGCTATAATGGCAAACGCGCCTTAATAGTAGAAGATAATGATATTAATCAGGCCGTATTAGCTTCTAGCCTAAAGCAGTTTCACATAGATTTACTTATTGCCCAGCACGGCGGAGAGGCCATCCAGATTTTAGAATCCGGAGAGCAGTTTGATATCATCTTTATGGATTTGCGCATGCCCGTTATGAATGGGTTTGAGGCTATTACTTATATTCGGCAGAAGCTCCAATTAGAAATACCGATTGTGGTGCTAACAGCTAGTGTGTTGCGCAATGAAAAGGAACGATGCTTAGAGATCGGAGCCTCCGACTATATGGCCAAACCTTTTGATATGGTGGATCTGGCTCGAGCGTTAGAGCAATTCTTGTCAATTTCGCAGCAGCAAACACCAAAGCATTATCAGGTAGAAACGAATGGTCCGGCAATTGCAGTTAGCTCTACTACCGTAATCTCGCCCAGTACTGCTACAGTAATGGTTTCAGGATTTGATATCAGCCGCTTATTAGAACTGGAAGATCCGGAATACATCAGAATGGTTTTTGATCTCTTCGTTGAGAAGATGCCTTCTTATTTGCAAGAACTTAAAAGCATATTGCCTTCTGGAAATTGTAAGGATTTCTTAGAAAAAGCACATAAGGCTAAAGGCAGTCTAGCCTCCGTTTACATGGAGGAAATGTACGAGTTAATTGTTGAGATGGAGAAGAAGGTTCATGGGCAACAAAATATGGATGGGATAGAGCCTTTACTGGATAGGTGCCTTTCCCTTTACCCTAAATTATTACCAGCGATTCAGCAAGAAGTAGAAAAACAACTTATTACCATTTTAGCCAATATATAAATTAATCTTATGAAAATTTTAGTCGCAGAAGACGAATCAATCACATTAGCTACCATGCAGTTCCGGCTTAAGAAAGACGGTCATGAAGTTCTTATTGCTAATAATGGCCAAGAAGCCTTGACTTTGTTACAAAAACATAGCCCTGATCTAGTTATCACTGATATTATGATGCCTTTTGCCTCGGGGTTGGAGGTTTTAAGTTTTGTTAAAAAACAGGAAAAGCCTGTTCCGGTAATTGTTTTGTCGGCAATGGGTCAGGAAAATGTGGTAGTAGAGGCTTTTACCTTAGGCGCTGATGATTACATCACTAAACCATTTAGTCCAAATGAATTAGCCTTGCGGGTCCGTCGTTTTGCATTATCAACTATTTAATTCTTTAAAGAACAGGTACATTACTTTTACTAAAGTTTAAAACTTTCCAGGTGGCATTATCAACCTTTACCCTGTTGCTTCTTAATTCCGTAACTCTTATTAGTCCAACCATATTTTATGTGGCTGTTGGCATATTTACCGGTGTTATCTTAATTCTTATTATTTGTATGGTGGGCATTTTGATTCAAAAAAATAGAATAGCTATCCGGCGGAAAAATATCCAAGCTCAAATGAAGGACTGGCTTGTTGGTATTATTCTCGAAGAACCAGATGAGACTCATCAGAGTTTTCTGGTTCCAGAAAGTATTCAAATATTACTAAAGCAAGATCTGGCAAAGGAAGAATTATTGCATGAGTTAAAGCTGCTGAAGAAAGGGGTCAGCGGTCAGCCTGAGAAAAATATAGAGATGTTATACCGTCAATTAGGTTTAAATAAGATTTCTGTAGCTCGCTTACGCAATCGTCAATGGAACACAATAGCGAAAGGTATTCAGGACCTAGCTATTATGAATCAATTAGATACGGAGCAGGAAATTTTTTCTTTCATTAATCACCAGCATCCGATAGTACGCATGGAGGCCCAGATTGCTTTGGTGTTCCTGCACCAATATCAAGGGCTCAGTTTCTTTGAAAATCTGCTTTATCCATTAACGGAGTGGCACCAAATCAAATTATTAGAGTTATTAGCAAACCACCCTATCCATTCAGAAGAAGATGTTTGCCGTTGGTTGCAATCACCTAACGCGAGTGTGGTACAATTTGCCTTGAAGCTGATAGGGGCACAACATGCTGGTAATTTTTTAAACGAAGTAATTGCATGTTTGAGCCGGCCGGAAGAAATAATTCGCCGGCAAGCCATTGCCTGCTTGGGCGAAATACCATCAACCTTGGCTGCAACTACTTTGCTGCAGCTTTTTGCTCAAGAAACTAACAAAAATTTGCAAATGGCAATTCTATCCGAAATCGTAAAAACTGGAACAGATAATGAGTTAACCTTTTTTCAACAATTACAAGAGACTACAGATCCAGACATCCGGCTATTAGCCAATAAGGCCCTTTTACAATTGTTGAATTAGCTTGAGCATTTTTGGGGCAAAAATTTAAAAATAGATCAAGATAAATGGCGCTTTTGTACAATTTGTTTGAGTATGGGATTTTGGTATATGCTATAGCTTTACTTTGTTGCTACATTGCTTTAGGCATATTTGCTATTGCGGAGGCTCTTACTTATTTTCGAAAAAGCCGATTAACCGATTATACCCTGCTGGCTTCATCGCCTTATGCTCCCTCGGTAAGTATACTAGCTCCTGCTTACAACGAAGGTGCTAACATTGTTGAAAATGTTCGTTCTCTTCTAAATATTTATTACAATCAATTAGAGTTAATTATTATTAACGATGGTAGTAAAGATGATTCCATGCAAAAGCTTATTGCCGCTTATCAACTGGAACAAGCTACTGTTTCTTATAACGAACAACTGCCGAGTAAGCAAGTAAATGCTATTTATAAAAGCACTAATAGTACGCACAACAACTTAGTAGTATATAACGAGCAACTACCAACCAAGCGCGTAAGGGCCGTTTATAAAAGTACTAATCCCGTATATGGCAAATTAGTAGTTATTGATAAGGAAAACGGGGGTAAAGCTGATGCACTGAATGCAGGTATCAATCTGGCGAGCCACCAATATTTGGTTTGTATTGATGTAGATTGTATTCTGGAGCAAGATGCTTTGTTAAAGCTTTTAAAGCCTTTTATGGAAGAATCCGATAAAAAGGTGATTGCTGCTGGCGGAGTAGTACGTATTGCCAATTCTTGTGTATTTGAGAATGGTAAGTTAGTAGAGGTAAACTTACCTAAACAATTATTACCTCGATTCCAGGCTTTGGAATACATTCGCGCCTTTTTGCTGGGACGGATGGCCTGGAGTCGCCTTAACGGTTTGTTGCTGATTTCCGGTGCTTTTGGCGCTTTCGACCGCAAAATAGCGATTGAAGCCGGAGGTTATAATCCTAAAACAGTTGGGGAAGATATGGAGTTGGTAGTCCGGATGCGCCGTTATATGGCTGATCGGCAAATACCCTATAAAGTAGCCTTTGTTCCGGATCCTTTATGCTGGACAGAGGCCCCAGCTTCTTATAAGATATTAGGTCGCCAGCGCAACCGTTGGATGCGGGGGACTATTGAAACTTTAAGAATACATCAAAAACTTTTTTTAAATCCCCGTTACGGCATCTTAGGTCTTTTAAGTTATCCGTATTGGTTCTTTTTTGAATTATTAGCTCCGGTAATTGAATTTGGAGGCATGGTTTTTTTTATTGCTTTAGCAATAATGGGATTGATTAACTGGCCTTACTTTTTAGCCTTAACAGCCTTTATTCTCATTTTTGGTTGGCTGTTTTCTGTTTTTGCCATTCTGATGGAGGTGGCTACCTTTAATCAATATAAGAAAAGAGGAGAAGTAGGTAAACTAATTTTTACCGCTTTGCTGGAGCCGTTTCTTTTCCATCCTTTTGTGGTCTGGTCATCTATCCGGGGAATTATGGATTTAGTGCGTAAAGATACGAGCTGGGGGGAAATGACGCGGCAAGGATTTCAAGGAGCAGCGGCAAATGCTGAAGTGCAACCTCGTACAACTTATAACGGCTGGACTATCCTGACGGATTATATTTCCCTATCTGCCTGTTTGCTTTTATTTTGGTTAGGGTTAAGAGGTTTAGATTTTCTTCAAACTGGCTTAATTCATTCCTTTCCAGAGAGTCCGGCAGTTGTTTTTAGTGTAGCGATTTTAAATGATTTGTCTTTTTTTCTGGTATTTAGTCTGCTGTTGGCGCCCATCTATTGTTTATCTGCCCTGATAAGTACCCGATTAGCCCGCATTACTACCATCGCCATAATGGCTTTAACTACTTTGATTTCATTTGGGTTAATGCATTATTTTCAGACAGCTTTGGTGCCTTTGGGAGCCGATATTCAAAGCTACTCCTGGCAGGATTTGCAACAAACGGTGGGAGCGTCTGGAGAAGTAAATATAAAAAATGGTATAGCCTTAATTGGAATTGGCTTTGCTTTTTTTGCTACTTTTTATTGGTTCAGCCCGGTGCTACGGCACACAGCCCGGTGGATTTATTTAGCCGTAATGTTAATTATCATTTGTTGGTTAGGGGCAGGTCTGGTATTTAGCAATAAGCCGTGGATTAACCAAGAGTATGCCCAAAACCTTTCTCAAAATAAACTGGCTTATTTTGTAACTACTAACTACGATTATCTTTTTCCGGCTGCAACTGAAAGCTCGGAAACTGCTAGTAATCCGGATAATGAAATAAAGTACGTTCAGGAAAAGCAATACCCGTTTTTGCGTGTTAACGGAACCCCAGATGTATTATCTCCATTTTTTAAATCAACTACTACTCCTCCCCATGTTGTAATAATTATGGTAGAAGGTCTGGGCCGGGCTTTTACCCAGGAAAATGCTTATTTAGGTAGTTTTACGCCATTCCTGGATTCTTTATCTCACCATAGCCTATACTGGGAAAATTTTTTAAGTAATGGTGGTCGCACTTTTGCGGTACTACCCTCTTTATTGGGATCGCTGCCATTTGGGAAAGGCGGATTTAACGAGATGCAACCTATGCCGGAACACCTTTCTTTATTCAGCATATTAAAGGCAAATGGATATAATACTTCGTTTTATTACGGAGGCAACGCTGATTTTGACAATATGTCCGGATTTTTAAAGGCTCAAAAAGTTGATAATCTATATGATATTAAATCATTCCCCAAAAATTATCCTAAGTTACCATCTGAAAATGGCTTTACCTGGGGGTACGGTGATAAAGAATTATATCAATATAATGTAACTAATAACCGTTTTCTAAACCAAGCTGGTAAACCAACCTTACAGGTATTATTAACAGTAGCTTCTCATAGTCCATTTCAGGTAAATAATCAGGCGCATTATTTACAATTATTTAAAAAACGGTTGCAAAGCCTTGGTTTATCTGAAACGCAAAAGCAGGAAAGACAAGCTTATGCGCCTCAGTTTGCTTCTATTATGTATGCTGATGATGCCTTACGTTCATTTATAAAGAATAGTAGTTCTTTGCCAGGTTTTGAAAACACTATCTTTTAATTACCGGCGATCATCGGGTACCCGAAATACCGTTAGCAACCAAAATAGATCGTTATCACGTTCCGTTGATCATCTATTCTCCTTTATTAAAGAAAAGTGCTCGCTTTAAGTCCATTTCCTCCCATAGTGATGTAACGCCTAGTTTGCTGGCGTACTTAAAAGCGCAGTATAATTTTAGAGTACCATCGCAGGTAAGCTGGTTAGGAACAGGTATTGATACCGTTAGAACTTTTCGAAATATTCATTCAACTGCCTTAAAGCAAACTAAAACGGACTTGTTAGATTACGTAAGCGGGGAATATCATTTAAACGGACAAGATATTTTTAAAATTGCTCCGGATTTAAGCGAAGAACGCATAACAGATCCGGTTGTGAAAAGCCAATTACAAGCTAAATTTGCCCGGTTCAAACAAAAGAATAATTTAATTTCAAGTAAAGGAAAGCTTATTCCGGATTCCCTATTTATGCACTATTCCCCGCAACAGTGATTGCTGATTTTTTTAAATAATGAGCTATATTGGCTAATCAAAGAGACAATTATTCCATTTGATTAGCCAATAATTTTTTAAAGCTGATCCAAACACTTGAGCTAAATGGCTTAGAAAAATGTTCAGCCTATGTGCTGTTCAGATGTGCCAATAGAAAGTAGATTAAAATGGAAATGGGCTTGTTGATGTTACAATTTAAAATAAGGTAAGTAAAACTTGTGTTGACCTAGTGAATTGTGAATAATCCATAGCCGTTTGGGAAGGCAAGTAGTTGCTATAATAACGAGCGATAAAGATGGCACCTCCACTACAACCTTCAGCAAGAAACTATTTAGCTAAGTAGCGCCAACGTTCCCCGTTGAAGAAGGAAATTGCGGAGAAAAAGCTGGAAACGTTTATTCTTTTACCAAGTATTTCTACTGGCTATTGATATTACCAAAGCTTACTCAGCGCTTGTTATTTTAGGTAAGAGGTAAAGATTAATTTATGCTGTACCTTAACTCTTCAATGAAAAATGCTAGTTAGCCTGTGTATAGGGTAAAACCTATTTTTTGGTGTGTTATACAGAATTTTAAAAATACCCCGGTGGAATAAGTAAATTAAAACCGCAGGAGGTAGCCCACCGAAAAATTTAATTGATTTCCTTTGGTTTCGGGCAAATACTCCACATTCTCGTAGGTAACAGTGAGGTAGAAAATATGCTGTTTGTTTAAAGAGAACCGATAGCCCCCACCGATCCGAGCGGTTTGTAAGCGATAATTGCTGTTCAACCGGGTAGCCTGGAGACGATCGTCAGGCGAGATACCCCGACCAAGAAAAAAGGAAAAATAATCGTCGGCTCCTTTGAGGTAATAGCGGGTAGTAAGTGTATAAGATTGAGAAATGCTGTTATTGCCCGGCGATAAATACGTACGCGCATTAAACCAAAAGTTCTTGTAATATTTTCCTAACGAAATGGTGTAAATCCAGGTATTGTTATCGAAGTTAAGATACCGAAATCCGCTTTCTGCTTCAAAGGCTTTGGGTAAATTGGCGTATAAAGAAAATCCAGCCCGCCATTTTGGGAATAAAGGCATATCGGCGGAATAACCTACATTGGCATACGCATAAAAAACTTTGGAAATACGGGGATAACCTTCTGCTTCAAATTGTAAACCGCTTTGTGCAAACCGGTTGGTGTAATTTACCCGTCCCCCGAAAGATCCGGCTTTGGTTTGTCGGCTATAATCAAGGTTAATCAAATGCCAGGGATTCGTAAATTGCTTATCGAAATACGTATAGTCGTAACCTACGCCTACTTTATTATGATTGCTGTATTCTCTTAACTGACTGGTTAGCGACCGGAGTTGATCATTGTCAGGATCTGCTCGTAATAAACTATCTGTATAAGTATACGCTTCTTGGTGACGAAGTAGTGCTGCCAAACATTTTGCTTTACGAATAGCTAACCCGGAGGAAGAAGGATGGTATTGTAAACCTATTTGGCTATAGTTTAAAGCCTTGGTATAATCTTCTTCAAAGTAAGTAATATCGGCCAAAGCTTGTGCGGCATCTTCATAATCTGGTTTTTTCTGAAAAGCGGCTTGTAACTCTGATAAAGACGAATCCTTTTGGTTGTTCCAGTAATACAGTCTGCCTAAAAAAATACGAATATCGAGGTAATCGGGGCTTTGTTTTAAAGCTTGCTGACAAAGCTGAATAGCCTCAGCGTATTTTTTCTGTTCAAAGGCTGTTTGACGCGCTTTTTGAAAATATTCGTCTGAAGTAAAAGACTGTGCTTGGGTAGATGCAGCTTTCAGCAAAAGTAAGCTTATAAAAAATAGCTGAATAGCCTTACGCCCTAGAATAAGAGCAGAATAAGAATGAACAGAAAAAGGTAGAATAGGCATTTTTACTGAAATATATTCCTGACCTTCAAAGATAATAAATTAGCTTAACTTTTAATTGTACAATTTATAGTTAATCTTTTAAGAAGTATTTTGTTCAGATAAAAGCTATTAATTTGGAAATATGTATTAACAAAGTGTAATGTAAAAATTAAATTAATTATAATTTGAAAGAAGATGAAGATGAACAGGGTTTTTTTAATTTTTTACTTTTTACAAGATCTTGCATGTGCTGTTTTGACCCTTAGCCTTTGCTGTTTATAATACTTGCCATTATTTAAGTAAAGTTAAGGCACATGAGTGGCAAAGCAGCAAAACGCGTGTGCTTTTGAAAGTAGAGGTTGTAGCATTAATTAGAAATGATTGGCTTGCGTTATGGTAATAATAAGGAGCTATCGCCATAACTTAGAAAACGGTATTGGTTTTCCAGAGCATGCTCATACACTCTACGCCAATCTTCACCTATCAGCGCTGATACTAATAACAGCAGGGTGCTTTCCGGCTGGTGAAAGTTTGTTACCAGACCAGAACAAATACGAAACGGATATCCAGGGGCAATTAAGAGTTGCGTTGTGGCGCGTAAATAATCTAGTTGGTTTGCCTGTAAGTAATCCAGTAAAACCTGTAAGGTTTCAGCAGGTCTAGGTAAGGCTGCATCTGCTTCGTAGGGCAACCATTGCGGAACGTGTAAAGATTTTAATTCGGGATTCCGGGCAATTAAGATGCCCAGCCAATACAAAGTTTCCAGGGTGCGTAACGAAGTAGTACCTACCGGAATAATAGATTTTGGAAATTGTTCCTGCAAGCTTCGGATGGTTGCAGAGGATACATAAATTT
The DNA here is from genome assembly GCF_003340495.1 of Adhaeribacter pallidiroseus. Lineage (NCBI taxonomy): Bacteria > Pseudomonadati > Bacteroidota > Cytophagia > Cytophagales > Hymenobacteraceae > Adhaeribacter > Adhaeribacter pallidiroseus. The sequence continues at coordinate 4,515,273 of NZ_QASA01000001.1, read as the reverse complement.
CTTCGGCGTGCATCTGGTGGTCTGCCATTGCTGAGGCTTTTACTGGCTTAAACGTGCCTGCTCCCACGTGCAGGGTAACCTTTGCTTGCTTAATATTCCGTTGCGTTAGTTTGGTGAGTATATTTTCGGTGAAATGTAATCCGGCGGTAGGGGCTGCTACGGCACCTTCCGTGGCAGCATATATAGTTTGATAACGGATTTTGTCAGCTTCTTCGGCGTCGCGGTTTAGGTAAGGCGGTAAGGGTAATTTCCCGGCTGTTTCCAGTACTTCAGCAAAAGTTAAAGCAGCTGGTTGCCAGCTAAACTTGATGATAAATCCATCGGCTGCGCGTTCTTGCAGTTCTGCTTGTAAAAAACCTGTTGGTAGCGGCATTTGCAACAAACCCGACTTCCAGCGTTTCGCATTTCCAACCAGGCATTGCCAGCTACAAGTTGTTGTTTGCTGCATGGCTTGTTGCATTTCGGTGTACGGGAAAACCGGCTCCAGGCAAAATATTTCAATGATACCGCCGGTTGGTTTGGTAAATAAAAGCCGGGCTTGTACTACTTTGGTATCGTTAAAAATTAATAAGGCTTCGGGTGATAGTAAGTCCGGTATTTCCCGAAAACCATGATCCGAAATACTTCCCCGTTGGTAAAACAGCAGCTTAGAGGCATCGCGGTTAGCTAACGGAAACTGAGCAACCAGTGATTCCGGTAACTGGTACCGGAAATCCTGGATAGTTATATTTTTCGGGTGTAGTGGCATTTAAGAAAGAGCAGGTAAGGCGCATAAGATTACGGCGCAAAATTAAACAAACCGCTTCAGGAATCTAAATTAAACTTATTTAAACGGCTAAGAGCCAGCCTAAGGTACCATCTGCTGTTTTTACCAGTAAATAATTGTTGTAATTCGCTAAAACAGTAACCGTACTGCTGGCTTTTACCTGGTTTATGGGCGTGCCATCCGGCAGGGGTTCGGTAAGGATTTCGGTTGCAGCTGTAATTTTTAAATTATTCAATGGTTTTTGCAGCGACTCGACGTTAGCACCCAAAATGTAGCCGCTCTGACCGGTGGGTAAAAGCACACGGTACCAAGTGGAGGTACCACCGATAATTTGCACAGCAGTATGTTTGTTTAAGGAAGTTAAAAGAGAACCGTTTTTATCCGGCGATAAGCGTACGTTTACATCTTTTTTGCTGATTCGGGCCCATTGCCCTAACTGGGCGGCACTAATCTGCAAAGGTGAAATTTTTTGTGTCGGCGTATACACAAAAGGGTACGGATCTACGGCTCCGCGGCCGGACCGGTAAATACCGAAATGTAAATGGGGTACCGTGGTGCGGGCATTGCCGGTGTTGCCTACTAAACCCAATACCTGCCCCGGAACAACCTGTTGCCCCGATTGTACCAGTTGCGTATCCAGGTGGGCGTAATACAAGTGTTGGTTAGTGAGATCATCATTCAGCCAGACTACTTTGCCCCCGATAGGCGTTTCGTCTACTCGGGTAACCATGCCCTTAGTAGCGGCTATAGCCGGGGTGCCGCGGGGCGCAAAAATATCAATTCCTTCGTGCCGGCGTGCGCCATTATCGCGCACATCGCCCCATACGCTCTGAATAGCACTGTTTCCTTTACCTTGCACCGGAAATCCCAACGAGGGCTGGCTAACAATCGAGATGGTATAACTGCCGCTGCGCAAGAGTTCCGGTTGCAGGCGTACCAGGTAAGTTAAATCTTCTTTCACCCGGTAATTAATCTGTAAAGCAATCGTATCGGCCGACTTCAGGTGTTTTACTTTACGTGGCCGGCCATCTTCTACCTCAAACAAATCTAAAAACAACTTTACTTCTTCCCGGGCTTTAGAATGGGCCGCAATCCGGATAGATTCACCTTCGCGGGCTTTAAAATTGTAACTGAAGGCCGCTGGTTTTTCGGCCTGGAAATAACCGGTTTCTTCAAAAGGAATAGGCAGCAAAAGCGAATCTTGTAAAACTTTATTGCCCGCCAATAACCAATCCTGGCCTAAACCCGATTGGTGTAATTTAGCCATACGCAGCGATTGTACGTATTTTTCGTAAGGCGTTTGCTTGCCGAGTAAGGCTTTAATAGTGGGTTTGCCGCTGCACGATATTATAAATACAGCCAGTACAATAGAGCTGAGAATATTAAGTATTTTCAAATTAAAGTTTGCGTTCTTCATCGGGTACTAAAAAGTGTTTTTCTTATAACAGAAAAGAACGAAAAAAGTAACGGTAAATTGGGGCTAAATACCGGATTTTAAAGGTTTACTGGTTCAGCAACTCCTAAAGCAGACTTATAGGGCAATAGTAAACCCATTTGGCCCAGATTATTTGCCGGAGAATTTTAAAAATTTAAAAAAAAGCAACTAGCGGGTACTTCATATTATTTCTGGTTAGCAGTGCGGTATGTAGGTTGCTCAGCCTTTAAGTTTTCCAAATCACTTAGTTCAAGAGTTAAAGCATTTACCGAGATTTGAATTTCGCGGAATGATAACCCCAGCGAAGCCAGCAACAATGCTAAGCTAACGGCAAACAAGTACTTACCGGTTGTCTGATTTTCGGCAAACAATACAAACATGCACAATACGCACAAAAACATACTGGCAATGCCCAAGGCCTGCATGTTCCGGATTAAAAACAAGCGCTCGCGTAAATTGCTGATCTGACCCATTAAAAGGCTGTTCTGGGTGCGCGTATATTGGTCTTTTAAATTCCGGATGAGCGAGGCCAAAGCAATAAACCGGTTGGTATAAGCCAGCAGTAACATGGATATAGCCGGAAATAACAAGGCGGGAGTAGTGAGGGTAATTTCCATAACCTGATAAAATAAATGCTAAAGGTAACAAAATCAGGGGCTAATGTATATGATACTACCGGGTATTGTTGCGCCCTTATTTTACCCGCAATTAATAGCCCGATTAAATAAATACTGCCTGATCTGCTGGGTTCTGTTTACGAAAGCCAAAGAAGGGCACCCGGTGGAAAGTAGCATTTAAGTGAAAATTACATTATATTGGTTTATTCCACATAGCCAGCCTTCTCATTTTCTGTTGTTAGTTCGTCTCGTGCTCTCGGTGCAGAAGTGCTTTAACCTTTTGGTTTAAAGACCTGCTTTTCCTCTTTCTTTTCTTTTTTTACAATCACTTACTTTTTTAAAAATCACGATGAAAACACGTGGACTTTTTTGGGGTGCCGCCAAATATGCGCTTCGGATTAGCGGTTATTGGCCTTTAGCTGCTTTCATGTGGCTATTGTGTATCTGCTTAATTCCGGGTGACGTGCTGGCCCAAATTAAAATCTGGGACAAAACTTATGGGGGTAACGGTAACGAAAACTTAGCCGCAGCAAAGCAGACAACCGATGGTGGTTTTATTCTGGGGGGTACTTCTTACTCTTTAATTTCAGGCGATAAAACCCAGGGAACCCGAACTGACGGGGATTATTGGGTAATAAAGTTAAATACCAATGGCACCAAAGCGTGGGACAAAACTTTTGGCGGCGAAAACTTTGATGGCTTACAAGATCTCCAGCAAACACAAGACGGCGGTTATATCCTAGGGGGATATTCTTTTTCGAATAAATCCGGGGATAAAACCCAGGAAACAAAAGGAAGCATTGATTACTGGATTGTGAAATTAAACGCGGATGGTAGCAAAGCTTGGGATAAAACCATTGGCGGTGCGGAAATTGATTGGCTAACGGTAATACAGCAAACAAGTGATGGCGGCTATATTTTGGGTGGGTACTCTAATTCCGGGGTTGGCGGTGATAAATCGCAAGCAAATAAAGGAGAATCGTCTACCTTTGATTTTTGGGTCGTAAAATTAAATGCTAATGGCAAAATACTTTGGGATAAAACGTTAGGCGGAAATCATTCCGATAATTTGTCGGCTTTAGTAGCTACTCCGGATGGAGGCTATTTACTAGGCGGTTCTACCTCTTCTGATAAAAGCGGCGATAAAAGCGAACCCCGCCGTAGCGATTGTACCTGGGGGTTTGATAGTGAACCCTGCGCAGATTATTGGGTCATAAAAATTTCTGCGGCAGGTGTAAAACAATGGGACAAAACCTTCGATGGTTATAAAAGTGATTGGCTCTCGGCGTTAACGCTTACTTCGGATGGCGGCTACCTGCTGGGTGGTACTTCAGAGTCCGATGTAAGTTCCGATAAAAGTCAGGTAAGCCGCGACGCTACCGAAGACGAAGCCAGAGGGGATTATTGGGTTATTAAAATTAAGGCTAATGGCGATAAGGTTTGGGACCAAACCTTTGGGGGAAATAAACAGGACCGGCTTACGTCTTTGCAGCCTACCCCCGACGGGGGATTTTTAGTGGGCGGCAATACTAATTCCGACAGAAACGCTGATAGAACAGAGATTAGGCCGGAAGTATTAAGCTTTTGGGTATTAAAACTAAATAGCAAAGGCAGCAAGCTGTGGGATAAAAGTGTAAGCAGTTTTGGCAACAACTCTTTGCAGGATATTCTCTTGACTCCTGATGGAAACTGCCTGCTGGCCGGTTACGCAGCTACGGGAGCTATTGGTTGGGAAAAAAGTCAGGAAGGCAAAGGCGCCGAAGATTTCTGGGTGGTAAAGCTCCGGATTCCAAACCAGAAAATACAAACGATTACTTTTGCACCGCCAGACCAAGGATTAAGCACGGGGCCCTATACTCTTGCGGCCAAAGCTAGTTCGAGTTTGCCGGTTAGTTTTAAACTTCTTGCGGGGCCGGCCATTCTTAAAAATAATCAACTCCGTTTTACGGGCTATGGTACGGTTGTCGTTCGGGCTTTCCAGGCCGGGAATGCTACCTACAGCCCCGTAGAAAATACCACGAGTTTTCGGGTACACCGATTTGTTACATTGCCGGATAAAACCATTGGCGGCGATAGCACAGACTGGCTGGCAGATATAGTAACTCTCCCGGATGGCGGTTACCTGTTGGCGGGTACTTCTTATTCGGGTAAGTCCGGCGATAAAAGTATGGCTCTTAGGGATTCTTCGGATTACTGGCTGGTGAAGGTAGGGGCCGATAAAAATAAGATTTGGGATAAATCTTTTGGCGGTACAGGTAAAGAAACGCTATCGGTAATACTGGCAACTCCCGATGGTGGTTACTTGTTGGGTGGCTCTTCCACTTCGGGGAAGGAACACGATAAAAGCGAAGGCAGCCGGGGAAAGGCAGATTACTGGATTATTAAAATAAATGCGGTCGGCACAAAAATGTGGGACCAAACATTTGGTGGTGATTTAGATGATAATCTTTCGGTAATAGTAGCTACCCCCGATGGCGGGTATTTACTGGGCGGTTCCTCTAAATCAAATAAAAGCGGCGATAAAAGTGACAGCAACCAGGGGCCGCCTAATGCCAGATTTAATTACGCTGATTTTTGGGTGGTAAAGATCAATAACCAAGGTAAAAAAATCTGGGACAAAACTTTAGGAAACGCCTACGAAGATAAGTTAACTACTATAATGGCTACTCCCGATGGCAATTACTTGTTAGGCGGGTACCGCGACACCGATGAATATCATTTAACCGATTACTGGATAGTGAAGGTAAACCCTCAAGGCGAAATACTCTGGGATAAAGCATACGACCGGGATTGGGTAGACCACTTAACCGCTATAACCAGTATCCCAGACGGAAGCTATTTAGTGGGTGGTTATTCCGGCTCCGAAACCTTGGCGTATTGGATAATAAAAATAAATGCAACCGGTGATAAAATCTGGGAGAAAGTTTACAGCGGAAGCTCTATCTTTCCTTGTGCCGCCTGCGAAACCAACCGTTCCTTTCTGGTAGATATTTTACCTACCCCCACGGGTAATTTTTTACTAGCCGGGTATAGCTATTCAGATCGTGGCGGCAGCCGGAGCGAAGCCAATCGCGGTAGCTCTGATTATTGGCTTTTGGAAATAGATGAAAGTGGAGCAAAAATCGCTGATAAAGTATTTGGCGGCCAAAACGCTGATGAACTAGCGGCCATTGTGCCAATCGCTGCCGGCGGATATTTGTTGGGAGGTTCCTCTAACTCGGGGGTTGGTTACGAAAAAAGCGAACCTAGTAAAGGCAATTCTGATTTCTGGCTGGTACAAACCGAAATAACTGCCTTTCCGCCTGCTAACCTGGCAACCTGGAACCGGCGCTTTGGGGGCAATAATGCAGATAATTTTACAGCTATGCTGCCAACTGCCGATGGGGGCTACTTATTAGGGGGATATTCTTACTCGCAACAGACCGGCGACAAAAGTCAGAATAGCCAGGGCAAAAGCGATTATTGGGTAGTAAAAACTGATGCAGCCGGTAACAAACTCTGGGATAAACGCTACGGGGGCACCGGGCGCGATTACCTGAACACGCTAATAGCCACTCCCGATGGCAGTTTCTTGTTAGGCGGTAACTCAGATTCGGGGATTGGCGGCGACAAAACAGCGGCTAATAAAGGCGGTAAAGATATGTGGGTAATAAAGATAAGTAGCAGCGGTGAGAAACAATGGGACCAAAGTTACGGCGGCAGTGGTTCGGAAGATTTACGAAAAATTAAAATTTTGCCCGACGGCCGGTACCTGTTAGCCGGTTACAGCAATTCACCTGCGGGTAATGGTAAAACGCAGCATAGCCGCGGCGGACAAGATTACTGGTTGGTAAAGATTAATCATTTCAATGGTTTTAAATCCTGGGACCAGCGCTTGGGGGGAGCCGCGCACGATTACCTGGAAGATGTAGCCGTATTGGAAAACGGGGATTTACTTTTGGGCGGCACTTCTTTTTCTTCGGCTGGGGGCGATAAAAGCCAGGGTAGCCAAGGCAGTTCGGATTACTGGTTGGTGAAAACTACCAGCGAAGGCCAAAAGTTGTGGGACAAACGTTACGGTGGTAGCGGCCCCGATCAATTATTTTCCTTACTAAATCCAGATAAAGATACTATTTTGCTGGCGGGGATCAGTGCTTCGGGTAAAACTGGCGAAAAAAGCCAGTTGAGCCAAGGCGGTCAGGATTACTGGTTGGTGCAAGTAAACGGAAGCGGGGCTAAGCAATGGGATAAAACCTATGGAGGCTCTGGCGAAGAAACTTTGCGTGCCCTTACTCAGGATAATGATGGTGGTTACTTGCTGGGCGGAACTTCTTTCTCCGGCCAAAGCGGTGATAAAAGCCAGGCCAGTCAGGGCAGTAGCGATTATTGGTTAGTTAAAATCAATGCTACGGGTACCAAGCTATGGGATAAACGGTTTGGCGGAAACAATGCAGAAGAATTACGTAACGTTTGGCAAACGGATGATGGCGGTTATTTACTAGGTGGGCGATCTAACTCGGGCATAAGTGGCGATAAAACCCAAACCAGCCAGGGGGAAAATGATTACTGGCTCCTGAAAGTAGCTCCCGAAGCACTGACACCGTTACTCGCACCCGTACTGCCTGCTGTGAACACAGAAGCAACAAAGCCCAGCCGACACTTTGCCTTGGCCACTTACCCGAATCCTTTTGTCCAGGAGCTTACTATTAACTTTAGCGTACCCCAAACCCAAATGGTCAGTTTAAAAGTATACAACGGTCAGGGACACGAAATAACCACTTTGTTCCAAGGAGAAGCAAAGGCCGCGCAACAATATGCGTGTAAATGGCAGGCAAGTAAATCGGCGGCGGGCATCTATATCTTACGCCTGCAAGGGAAAGAACACGTGAACCACCAGAGAGTATTGCTGACCCGGTAGTTTTTATTGATGATACAAAATTAAAAATTTAAAAAAGCCAGCTTCAAATCATTCAGGAGCTGGCTTTTTTTAAATTTTTAATTTTTAGGCTTTGGCTGAAACCAACCCGCGTACATTACATAATTGTTAGCCGTACGAGCCATGCCAGTTTTCTGTTCGTCGCTTACTGGTTTTACTTTCCGGGCCGGAATGCCGGCGTAAATAAATCCGGCTTCGCAAACGGTATTTTCCAGCACAATGGCGCCGGCGGCAATAATGCAATGCTCCTGTACCACGGCGTTATCCATTACAATTGCCCCCATTCCTACCAAGACATTATCCTGAATGGTGCAGCCGTGCACGATAGCATTGTGTCCCACCGATACGTTGCTGCCAATAACCGTAGCGGCCCGCTGGTAAGTACAATGAATAATAGCCCCATCCTGAATATTAGTTTTGTCGCCAATCCGGATACTGTTCACATCGCCCCGGATGACGGCGTTAAACCAAATGGTACAATCCTTACCCAGTATTACATCGCCTACCACAGTGGCGTTTTCGGCAATAAAACAGTTCTCGCCAAAAGCTGGAAATTTATCTTCAACGGGCAGTAAGAGCGGCACGGCTTATTTTTTTAGTAGCTGTATAAGTAAATGCAAAACCAATATAACAAGTTGTTTTTAGTTTAACAGTAATTCGGAGCGAGTAATCCGGTTTGCTCTGAAAATCATTTATTTAAAATTCCTCACCAAGTTTACGCACTTGCTGCACCAAAGAAAACCGAAGAGTAAACAAATATTTAAAAAATTGCTTCAATCGCTACAAAAATTCTAAAAAAGACAACGTATTATAATCATTTTACTATTTATTTAAATTTAATCTTCTGGTAATCAACTAGTATTTAAAATAATATTAGCTTTAGCTACCTTTCTTAACCTTAATCATCCATTATGAAAAAAGCTTTTACCCCTGATTGGCAACGACAGATTTGTAGTTTATTTCTGGTTGGTGCCTTTATTGGAAGTACCAGCAACCTGGCGGGTGCTGCTTCCAGCTTTAATTTAACTCCTCGTTTTGCACCTACCAAAGCTGCTACTTCCTCCCGGTTTGTTACCTGGACCATTACCGGCCGGGTTTCTTCGGCGGCTGGTGAGCCTTTACCGGGGGTTACCGTACTTTTAAAAGGAACCACTACCGGATCTACCACCGACCCGAGTGGTAATTATTCGCTCACGGTGCCGGAAAGTGCGGGTACTTTGGTGTTTTCGTTTATTGGGTTTGCTACCCAGGAAAAATCTTTTTCCGGGCCGGGTGCGGTTAACGTTACCTTAGCCGACGATACCAAAGCTTTGCAGGAAGTAGTAGTTACGGGTTACACGGCCCAATCTAAAAAAGACATTACCGGTGCGGTAGCTACTATCGATGCCAAGCAATTATTAGCCACGCCCTCTACTAACCTGGGGCAAGCCATGCAAGGCAAAGTAGCCGGGGTAACCGTTGGTAACGAAAACAGCCCGGGTGGGGGCGTTATGGTGCGCATCCGCGGTTTTGGTACCATCAACGATAACTCGCCGCTGTATGTCATCGACGGGGTGCCAACCAAGGGTAATTTAAATACCCTAAACCTGAACGATATTGAATCGATGCAGATTCTGAAAGACGCTTCGGCGGCTTCGATCTATGGTTCGCGGGCGGGTAACGGGGTAGTGATTGTAACCACTAAAAAAGGCAAGGCTGGCAAACCGGTGTTTACTTACGATACTTACGTGGGAACCCAACGCCCCGGCAAGTTTCTGGATTTGCTCAATACCCAGGAATACGCCCGGTTAGTTTGGGAGTCGCGCCGGAATGCGGGTGCCGTAGGTGCCAACGGTAATCCGGCGCACGCGCAATTCGGCAACGGCGTAGATCCGGTAATTCCGGATTATATTTTTCCGGCGGGTGCTATGGAAGGCGATCCGCGGGTAGCCCAGGATGCCACTGGCAAATACGTAAACTACAGCAACAACATCGACGATCCTAATTTTAACCGAACCAAATGGTTGATTACCAAAGCCAATAAAACCGGCACCGATTGGATGGACGAAATATTTGATCCGGCTCCCATCCAGAACCACCAGTTAGGTGTTTCCGGTGGCAACGAAAGCGGCCGCTATGCCATGTCGGTCAATTACTTTAACCAGGAAGGAATCATGATTTATACCGGTTTCAAACGTTATTCTTTGCGGGCCAATACCGAGTTTAACGTGAACAAACGGATTCGGGTAGGCGAGAACTTTCAGGTAGCCGTTGGTAACCGGGTGGTTCAGCCGGGTTCTAACGGCTTCGAAAATAACCCTACTTCCTTTGCGTATCGCATTCAGCCGCTCATTCCGGTTTACGACGTAGCCGGTAACTTTGCCGGAACCCGCGGTACCGACCTGGATAACTCCAATAATCCGGTAAGTATGCTGTACCGCAATAAGGATAATAATCAACGAGAAATCCGTTTATTCGGCAATGCCTACGCCGAGGTAGATATTTTAAAAAATTTAACCGCCAAGACCAGTTTTGGGATAGATTATAACCTGTACAATTACCGCAACTATACTTTCCGGGATTACGAATCGGCGGAAGCCAGAGGGTCCAACAGTTTACAAACTACCAACAATTACGAGTGGACTTGGACCTGGTTTAATACCTTGGCGTATAACGCTACTCTGGGTGATAATCACCGGTTAAATTTTTTAATTGGTACGGAAGCCATTAAAGATTATTACGAATTTTTTGATGCGTCGCGCACCAACTTTGCCTCCGATGATCTGGATAACCGTTATTTAAGCGGTGGTACCGGGGTGCAAACCAATAACGGGGGCGGCTACAACTGGGCTTTAGCTTCGGAGTTTGCCAAAGCCAATTACGCTTTCGCCGATAAATACTTACTCGAAGGTACTATTCGCCGCGACCGTTCTTCCCGTTTTTCGCCGCAATTCCGGACGGCTTACTTTCCGGCCGCCAGCGCGGGTTGGGTGTTTTCCGAAGAAAACTTTGCCGAAAGTTGGAGCAATTGGCTCAGTCGTGCCAAGCTGCGCGTGGGCTGGGGGCAAACCGGAAATCAGGAAATTGGTAATTACAATTCTATTACGCAATACTCCACTAACCCCATTACTTCTTTCTACGATTTAGGGGGTACCCGCACCTCGGCCATTCCGGGTTATGAGTTAACGCAATTTGGGAATGCCAATGCTAAATGGGAAACTACCACCGCTACTAACGTGGGCCTAGACCTTTCTTTATTGAACGATAAAATTGATGCTTCTTTTGATTGGTATACCCGTACCACCTCCGACATGCTCTTCCCGGTGCAGGCTCCGCTTACTTCTGGCGTAGCGGTTACTCCTTTCCAGAATATCGGTTCTATGCGCAATCGCGGCGTAGATGCAGCCATAACGTATAATGGGCAGGCGGCCGATGGTAAATTAACCTACAGCATTGGCGGTAACTTAAGCACTTACCGCAACGAGGTAATAACCACTACCGGCGACCCCAATACGCAATACTTCGGCCTGAACGACGAGCGTATTCAAAACATTGTGGTAACCCAGCAAGGGCACCCTATTTCTTCTTTCTTCGGCTATACCATCGATGGTATTTTCCAGAGCGATGACGAAGCTGCTGCCGCTCCTAAAAACAATTTGGGTGTAAATCAAAATAAAGCAGGTCGTTTCCATTACCGCGACGTCAACGGCGATGGCGTAGTTGATTCTAAAGATTTATCCATTATTGGCAGCCCGCATCCCGATTTTACTTACGGCATCAACCTGAATGTAAACTATAAAAACTTTGGTTTAAGCATTTTTGGTCAGGGCGTGCAAGGCAACGAAATATTTAACATGGTAAAATACTTTACCGATTTCCCCACCTTTGGCGGCAACCGCAGCAAACGCATGTTATACGACTCCTGGCGGCCCGGTAAAACGGATGCTATTTTGCCGCAACTAACCTCCAGCGACCAGGTAAGTATTCTGCCCTCTACTTACTACCTCGAAGATGGTTCTTACTTCCGGATGAAGAATATTCAGCTTACCTATACGCTGCCGGCTCTTCTTATTTCTAAAATTGGCTTAGGTTCGGTGCGGGTGTATGTGCAAGGGCAAAACGTGTTTACTGCTACCAAATATTCCGGCATGGACCCCGAAGTAAACCTGCGTACTTATACCTCCGGTAACGACCGCCAGATTGGCGTAGACGGCGGTAACTATCCGATTGCGAAGCAATACCTGGTAGGTTTAAATGTAAGTTTTTAAGAAGATCTGATTTTGTATTTATATAAATCACCAAAATTTTAAAAAATGAAAAAAAGTATAATTTTAGGCAGTAGCATTTTACTCAGTGTATTAAGCTCCTGCTCCGATTCTTTTCTGGACGTAAAACCAAAAGCGGCTTTAACCGTGGATGCGCTAACAACCAGCCGGGGAGTAAACTCCCTGCTGGTGGGCGCTTATTCTTTGCTGGATGGCTGGGCCACTCCCGAAGGAGCATACCGCTCGTACCAGGTAGGGGCCGATAACTGGGTGTATGGCAGTGTGGCTTCGGATGATGCCTATAAAGGAACCATTGCCGGCGACCAACCGCCCATTTCCTTAATTGAGCAAGGCAATATTTCTTCCGATAATATCTACTTCCGGGGTAAGTGGCGGGGCATGTACGATGGCATTGCCCGTACCAACGACGTGTTGCAAACCTTAGCCAAAGTTACCGATGTAACCGATGCCGAACGTGTGCAAATTACCGCCGAGTCCCGGTTTTTACGGGGACATTACCATTTTGAACTGAAAAAAATGTTTAACATGGTGCCGTACATCGACGAAACAATTTACAACCCGAACGACCTGGAAAGTACCAAAAGAACCAATACCGAAGACATTTGGCCGAAGATATTAGCGGATTTAACCTTTGCGTACGAAAATTTACCACCGAAGCAAACCCAGGTGGGGCGGGCTACTAAATGGGCCGCCGGGGCCACTATGGCCAAAGCGTATTTATTTCAGAAAAAATACGCCGAAGCGAAAACCTTACTCGAAGCCATTGTGGCCAGCAACCAGTATCGGTTAGTGGATCGCTACCACGATAACTTTAAAGCCGTAACGAACAACAACGCCGAGTCTATTTTTGAAGTTCAGTATTCCGTAAACGATGGTGCCTCAGGCGGTGAAAACGGTAATATTGGTTCTACTTTAAATTATCCGTACGGGGGTGGTGGCGTAACAACTTGCTGCGGTTTCTTCCAGCCTTCCCAGAACTTAGTAAATGCTTTTAAAACCGGGACCGATGGTTTGCCCCTGTTCGATTCTTTTAACGCGGAAGACGTAACCAGCGACCAGGGCATTGAAGCGACGCAGCCCTTTACACCTTACGCGGGCAGCGTTGATCCCCGCCTCGACTGGACGGTAGGTCGCCGGGGTATTCCGTTCCTGGATTGGGGCGTGCATCCGGGCAAAACCTACGTCCGCGACCAGGCATACGGGGGACCATACTCGCCTAAAAAACACGTGATGTACCGCTCTGATGTGGGTACCAATACTTTTGCCGGCAATCCCCGCTTAAATGCCAACAACTACCGCCTGATCCGGTACTCGCACGTGCTGCTTTGGCTGGCCGAAATTGAAACCGAACTAGGTAATTTAGAAGCAGCTCGCGGCTACGTGAACCAGATCAGAAGAAGAGCCGCTAACCCCGATGGTTTCGTGAAAACGGCCGCCGGTGCTCCGGCTGCTAATTACGTGATTAATGAGTACACCACCCCCTGGACCGACCCGGCGATTGCCCGCAAAGCGGTACAGTTTGAAGAACGTTTAGAGTTTGGCATGGAAGGCCACCGCCGCTTTGATTTGGTACGCTGGGGCATTGCCGCCGAAACCCTGAACAACTACTACGCCACCGAATCTAAAAAACGGTCTTACCTGGCTGGCGTACAGTTTGTGACGGGCAAACACGAGTACTTCCCGATACCGTTGCAGGAAATATTTAACAGCAAGGTAAACGGCCAGAATACCTTAACGCAAAACCCGGGATATTAAAATTCTAAATATTTCATTCAAAAGGCTCGTTACTACAACGAGCCTTTTTTATTTATTAAAACGCTCTAAAATACGGACGGCTTACCAACGGCGAAAAAGCCCAGGGAATAGAAGAAAGAATTAAGAGTAAGCCAATAGTAAACCAAAGGGCCATAATTTTAAATTTTTGCTTGTCCTGGGAATGGCGTTTGGCTTTGCTGGAACCAATGGTAATAACAACCAAGGCTATAAACATTACGGAGCTATGCTCCATACCGAAAAACCGGATTTCCCGTTGGTGTACGGCCTCTTTAAAGTTGTGTAGGAAATAAGTAGTGATGGGGCTAATATAATACAAACAAAGCCCCAGTAGTATTTGAATATGCGCAAAGCTAGTAGCTAGGTTCCGGATAGTATTATCGGATTTAGTAAAAGGCTTATTCGTGAACCAGCCCCGGTAAGCGTAAAAAAGTGCTAAAAGCAAACTAACTAAAACCAACCACCGCACCCAGGAGTGCAAAGTTAACAAAGTGGAGTACATGTCGGATTGATTAAGTTTTTATGTAGATCAATAATGCAGGAATAAATCGAAATATAAAATCTAGTTATCTTAAAATTATCAAAGACTAATCCACGAAATCCGTGTAATCCGTTAAATCCGCGATTCAGACCATTGCTTGCCGCAATAATCGCTTCCAGGTGCCTTTTTGCCAGTTGTATTTAAGCGTGCTGGGCAAAGCTTTCCAGAAATACGAATTTAGCTCCACGGCAAAACTAGGCTGCATGTAACAATTAATGGTGCAGCCTTCGCAAGCAGGTAAGCGGCCTTCCAAAGAAATTAATTGGCGCACCTCTTCGGACTGATACAGTTTTTTTAAATTTTCTTCTATCCGGAACTTCTTTTCGCCTAAATGGTAACACGGTAACACCAACTCGTTTTCCGGCGAAATAACCAACGTAGTGCTGGCGGCTTTGCAAACCGGAGCAGCCGCATGATTGCCGCCATCGCGGCGCAATTGCATAAAGCCTTCGTTCAGGTACACATTGCGCCGTTTACCAAAGGCGGAGAGGTATTCTAGTTCCGGTAAGGTTAAAGGCGGACCGGTTTCCACAGCATTGTAGGTAAAAGCCGGGTTAAGCAGGAGCATTAAATTATTCGGTAAGGCAATTTGGTGGTACACAGCCTCTGCCTGGTCCAGGTTCTCGCTGAAAACGGTAAACAAAATATCGGGTCGCTCGCCCAGGCTTTTAGCAATTTTAATCGACTCCAGCACGAAATCGAAGCAAGCCACACCGCGGCCCTGGTCGTGGCGTTCCTGCACGGCGGCATCCAGCGAAAAATGCAGCATATCTAGTTTGCCCCGTAAGCGCTCGGCCCATTTTGGGTACAGCAAACAGTTGGTGGTAAGCGTGGTGATAAAACCCATGTCGTGCGCCAATTTTAAAAATTGATCGATTTGCTGGTGCAGCAACGGTTCGCCGCCCGTAAAATCAATTACCTGTACCCCCAGTTCCCGCAAGTCGCGCAAGTTCTTTTCTACATCACGTAGCTGAATGTACGGCGACGGCTTTTCCCAGATATCACAGAACGAACACCGCGCATTGCAACGGTACGTTACGTAGTAATTACACAAAACCGGATGTCGAACAAGGCGCATGATGTTGGTTGCAGGTTACAGGTTGCAAGTTACAGGTTAAATTGGGTTGAAAAGTTGGAAAGTTGGAAAGTTGTAAGGTTAGCAGGTTAGAAAGTTTGCTGATAGGTACCTTAATTTGGAACTAGTTGGCTTGAGCAGGAGAACCCGGGAACGATGAAAAATTATTATTTTTAAGAAAAAATATCTCTTGCGCATTCCCGAAAGATTATCTAAGTTTGCAACCCCATCGTAAAACAACGCCCTAGCGTTTCTTGCGAAAAGGACCTACAAATTGCCCAGATGGCGGAATTGGTAGACGCGTTGGTCTCAAACACCAATAACTTCACGGTTGTGCCGGTTCGACCCCGGCTCTGGGTACCATAGGGTGAAAAACCCGCTCAAAATGCTCAAAATGGCCCTTTCCAGTAAATGGAGAGGGGTCATTTTGAGCATTTCTGCTTTAAATGTTTACCAATTGTTTACCAGAGATTTTTAGATGGGATTTTCCGCTAGGATTAAGATCAGAAAGGAGGTACACAAAGATGGGACAGCTCCGATTCGGTTGCAGTTAATTATTAACCGAAAGCCGAAATCCATTCCCTTAGACATCAGCTGGCCGCCCCAGTTTTTCGATGCAAAAAAAGGTTTGTGCCAAGAGAGATTTAAAGGAGACGAGAAGGCCGCAGATTATAACCTAATCATCAAGCAAAGATTAGCCAAAGTCAACGAAGTAGAAGTGTCGCACCGACTTCGGAAGGCACATATTACCATGGAAAGTTTTCTGCTGGAATATTTCAGTGATTTCTCGAAAGAAGATTTTATAAAATATTTTGAGAATAAGCTAGCTACTCGGAAAAAGAAAAAATTAATTAAACCAGGGACAATAAAAAATCACAATAACACCCTGAACAAACTAAAAGAATTTCGAAAGACCATTTCTTTTACTTCTTTTTCCTATGAATTTGCTACTGATTTTGAATTGTTTCTCCGGAAAACGATAAAACCTCGAAATGGGAAACGAGTTTCTACCAATACTATTTGGGGCCACCAGCGTGACGTAATCACCTATCTTACATTAGCCCGCAAAGACCGGATTAACTTCGAAGATCCGTATGAAGATTACCAGAACAAATCAGTAGCAGGTACCTGGATGCCACTACATCCGGAAGAACTGCGTTTATTGGAAGAATATTATAAAGAATGCTCTCCCGGTACCAAGCACCGGAGAATATTACAGAAATTTCTCTTTAGTTGTCATACCAGCTTACGGCTCGGAGACTTAAGTAATTTGAAAAAGGCAAAAATTAAAAATAATACAATTCGATTTCAGCCACAAAAGACTTACTACAAAAACGAACGGGAGCTTATTTTACCCCTAACCCGATATGCATTGCATTACTTAGAAGATTCCGAAGCGGAGAACAATATTAAAGGATTTTTCTTTTATGCGGACCAAGTGGGTAATCGAGCCTTAAAGGATATAGGTGAGCTGTTGGAAATAGAAACTGAGCTGCATTGGCACGTAGGCCGGGAAACTTACGCTACGGAGTTTATCCGGTTAGGGGGTAGGGTAGAAGTACTCCAAAAGCTGATGGACCACGAGAAAATAGAAACCACGATGCGATATGTGAAAATTTCGGAACAGATGAAACTGGATGGTGTGAACCTGGTTTACCAAAACCGCTTAAAGGAACAATTACCAGCTATCACCTAAGGATAGCTGGTAATTGGAAATATTTAATTAAATGCTTTTTATTTCGCAGCTATTAATGAACATATCTTTCATATCGAACAAAAAGCTTAGGGCGTTTTTAAGTTCGACGGAGCTAGCTGCTTGCGCATCGTAATTAAGCGAAACAAAGCGAATAACCGCCTCTACATTTTCCGCATAGTCTACCGGAGAACGAACATTCTCTTTATCCAGAAGCTTAAAAAATGGTAAAATATTAACGTAATTCTGGCTGATGGGACTTAATATCAGCAAGGGTTCATTGGGTAATCGACTGGCTAACATAACCGGCCCTCCTTTTCTTTATAGGTGATGAATAATAAATCGACCGATATTAACTTCTGGCCGGGCTTAATAATTCCATGGCACACCGGTGCTAGGATTTTGGTAGTTGTTTTTGGGTTTGTTCGCATAAACCTGTAATCTTTATTAAACACAATTGCCCGTTACGTAGAGCTGCGAACAAACCCAGTGGATTCATTTGGAGACCTTTCGGGAACTCCACTCATATAACGGGCAACGTATTTATAGTTATAGAAATAACTTTCCTATAAATAAAAAAACCACCCTAAAAACTTCAGATAGTTTTAAAGTGGCATCTGATCCACTGTGTTTGTTCGCGTTACAAAGATATGGCTATTTTGAAAAGTTTGCGATTGCAACCGGAAATAAATTTACTCATGTAGTAAATTTATTTAAGCTATTTATTAAGGTAGTTAGCTTAATTGTAGAAATGCTTATATTTAGAAACGGTTAAGATTATTAAAATATGATTAGTGTAAATGAAGCTGCAAACATTGCAGCAGAGTATATGAAAGGTTTTTTTCCAAATACTGATTTTATTCAATTGGAAGAGGTAGAAATCACAGACGATAAGTTATATTGGTTTATTACTCTGAGCTACAATGAAGAGTCTGCTATAAGAAATGTATTTCAGCTTAATACTCCCACAGTTTTAAGAAAATATAAGCAATTCAAGATTGACTCTGAATCTGGGGAAGTGCTTGCGATGAAAATCAGGGATATAAAATGAGCTTTATAAATTCATTAATTTCTATTTACAAAAATAAAGGGATTGTTATTGATGCAAATTTATGGTTATTACTTTTAGTTGGTAGTTATAATAAAAATAAGATTAGTGAATTTAAAAGAACTCAAAAATATACAGAAGAAGATTTTAAGCAGTTAAATACTTTTTTGCAAAATTTTAAGATAATTACAACACCAAATATATTAACTGAAGTTGTAAATTTAACTGAAACTCTTGATAAACAATCTGATGGAATTTTATTTTATAATTTAATTCAATTAGTCCAAATATCACATGAGATATTTTTACCTAGTGTTAATGTTATGGATAATGTATTTATGAAGTTTGGTTTAACAGATAGTGTAATTCACTCCTTGGCAGCGGAAGGGTATTTGATTCTTACAGATGATTTTCCCCTATTTGGATATCTATCCTCAAGAGGCAATGCTGTAATAAATTTTAATCATATCAGAACGGAATACATATTTAAAAAATAAAAATGTAAAGTTTCTACTTTAATTTCGGTACCAATGCAGCAGTAAAGAGTTAAGATTAATTAGATTAACATTATATAAATTTAATAAATGAAAGTTTTTATAAGTTGGTCTGGCGAAAGAAGCCGTCGAGTTGCTGAATTGCTAGATACTTGGATTCAATGTGTTATTCAAGCTGTTGACCCTTGGGTTTCTAGCCAGGACATAGATAGAGGGGCTTTATGGTTTTCTGAAATATCTAATCAGCTTGCTAATACAACGCATGGTATAATCTGTCTTACAAAAAGTAATAAAGAAAAGCCTTGGATATTATTTGAGGCAGGAGCACTGGCCAAAGGACTATCATCTTCAAGGGTTTTTACTTTTTTAATTGATTTAAATCCCGAAGATATTAAGGATCCATTAGCACAGTTTAATCATACTTTACCTACCAAAGAGAACTTATATAAATTAATTTATTCTATTAATAATTCTTTAGAGGAAAAGAGGCTTAAAGAGACAATACTAAAAAATGTTTTAAATACTTATTTGCCACAATTTGATGAGGAATTTAAAAAATTTTAGATGAGACTCCAGAAGAAACAGTAAATGAAACTCGTCCAGAAAAGGATATACTTTATGAAGTTCTCAATTCTATTCGAAACGTTGATAAGAGATTGAGACATATTGAATTAGAACAACAAATTTCTAGTGAGCCTCCAAAGGCTGTTTATACATATATTGATGATGAGGCCTTAAGCCGGATTAAAAGAGTAGATGGATCAAGAAAATCGTCACATCGAATATTCAGTTTAAAGGCATCAATAAATGATATTAATATGAGTCCAGAAGATATAGTAGCAAAATTTGAAAATACTTATACGAAAGATTTTATATTAGAAAAAATCAAGGAGATTAGAGGTTGATTTTGTACTTTGATTATACCGCAACAGCTTGTGCTTTACATATTAATATACCATAAACGCCTTGTAATACTATATTTTGGACTAATGTAACTCATGTTCGTTAATTACATAAACGTCAATATACTGCAAGTATTAGAAAATTCTATGGTTATGCTTGTGACGAAAGAAGAAGGCCATGTTTACCATTAATGAGCTACTTGTAAATATAATAGGTGTTTGAGCCAACTGAATTTTGTATGGGTGAGTATACCGATGCTCCTGACGATAATTTTTTAAATATTACTGATAAGCAACTAATAAATGAAGAAGAAGCAATAGGTGTAATTCGAGCGGAGCAGTTTATTTTAGATTTAGAAACACCTATACATTTTTCTGTTCAGTTATTGCAGGAAATCCATCGTACTGCTTTCGGCCATTTGTATGACTGGGCGGGCAAATGGCGCACTTCAACTCCTACAGTAGGTAATTATCTTCCCCCACCTCCGAACCAGATACCCAATCTGATGTATTATTTTATGGATCAACTTAATTACCAGTATAATAATACCAAAACGGATGAAGATGTGGTGGAATGCCTAGCTTATGCGCACCATCGTTTAGTTTTTATCCATCCGTTTACCAATGGAAACGGTCGTAGTTCCCGCTTATTAACGGACTTGATTGCTTTTAGCAAAGGATACCAAAATATTGAGTTGTATCAAAGAAATAAAGGAGAGGCAAGATCGCTTTACTTAGAAGCAATAAGAAAGGCAGATAAACATGATTTATCTGCCTTAAAAGATATTATTAGATCGCAGCTTATCTTACTGCAATAGCATTTCTTTCTTGATTTACCTGAGTGTACATTTGTTGGATTTTATCCATGGGTACACCTTGATTTTCTAATTGCATAGAGCCATATACCGACCTAGTTACCATTGACCGTACAAATTGCTCATCTTGCAATTGGCGATATTTTTCTCTGAGTTTCACGATTCTTATGACAATTACCTTATTTAAACATGTTTGCTATTATAAAAACATAATAATCAATGTTTTTCGTTCAGCACATATATGAATTTACATACAAATATAGTCTTCTATACTATAAGATACACACAATTTGTTTCATTATTTTATATTTTTAATACATTAAATTGTAGATCTGAATTGTGAAATTCGAATGCTGCAGGCAAAACCAATCTATTGCTACAAAGAAAATTAAGCTTAAACCAATTTGTTTGTTATGCCAGATAATCCAGAGTAATCTACTTTACCTTCTGTTTTCCAACTTGGTGCTGGATTACTAACTGGTGGTAACGTAGGTTTTTTAAATATACTGCTAAAAAGCTCTTTGCCTTTGCTGATAGTATCTATAATAGTAGTGGCACCCGATGTAACTTTATCGACTACGTTCGGCTGGCCTGGAGTGGTACCCCTACTGCCCGTTTGCGCTAAAATGTAAGCTCTCTGCGCAGCAGCTTCTGCTTGTTTTTTCTTTTGTTGGTTCTGGTAGATCAGAAAAGCGCCGGCAGCACCGGCAATAAGCAATAATTTATTGTCTTTCATAATTTTTTTTTAAGCTATTAAATTTTGTTTGTGTACTTCATAGGTCGCATCCAGATACTGCTCCAGGGCGTACCGGTTTTTTTCGCATTTAGCAATGCCCGGGGCATCTACCTGGATGACGGTTCCAGCATCGTATTCTGCCATACTGCCACCGCGAGCCGTTCCACCCGTGGTACTCTGGAAAATCACAATAAACATGGTTTTCGGGCATTCTTTGCGTAGTTTATCAAATTCCTCTTGCTTGGCATTGAGCTTACTCCAGCTATCAATGGCGATCACATCAAAATGCTGGGCGGCTTTCCGGATCGTTTCCAGGCCATCGGGTGCAATGGAGGAAATTAAAATTTTATCGCGGTTTTTAGGCGCAATATATTTATTAGTTAACCGCTCTACGACGTTAGATTCTTTCCCTATTTCCAGCGTGAAACTGGCCACGGATTTACCCACGGTAGCAAACAAATTTTTGATTTGGTAAAGCAAGGAAGTTTTACCGGCTCCTTTATCACCCCGAAGCACCACGGCATACTCAAAGTCTTCAATGCGGCCTAAAAACTTACCTAAACCCCCCGGTAAAATAAAGCTCTGGTTTGCGCTTTTAGGCGGCTGGTTAATGGGGGTAAAAATATTTAGTAGCTCGCTCGGTAATGGCTTACTCGCAGGAACTTCTACTAATGTTGGTTGGGGAGTACCCAGTAAAAAAGATTCTATTAGTTCAAATTCGATTTCCTCTTCTATATTTTTAAATACTTCCTTTTGGATAAAGCTTTGCGGCGTTTCCAAGCTACTTTCGGGCGCAGCGTTTTTTTTTTAATAGCCGGAGTACCAGCTAAAGGTTTGTTCTGGCAAGTGCAACCCAAACCAGCTAAACCGGCTAATTGCGCTTCTTCAATTTGAATGTAGCTGTCTTGCTTGGCCGCTAACCACTCTTTCAAATGGGCAAGAGCTTGATCGATTTGGCTATGGTATACCCCTTCCTTTTTAATTTTACCGGCTTTAAGGGCCGATTCCATGCCTTTAATTAGGCTCTGTACTTTAGCAATCGTAGGTTTAGTACCTTCCATTCCCACAAAACGCTTTAATAAAGTTACGGCGGGCGCAATCTTCAAATTTTGGAACTCCGCTTTAATGTCGCTGAATTTTTCAATGCCGGTAATCTCTAATTTTTCAATGGTTGAAATGTTACCTTCCGTCATTTTCTGGTACAGCTTGGCTAATTTAGAAGCCGCTTGCTTAAAAATAGTGGCATTCGGATTGATGCTTTTTACTTTTTTCTCAATGATTGCTTTTTGGAACCGGGAATGTAATAACTGTATTTTGCGGATAGTAGCCGCTTTGCCATCCAGGTTAACAAAGGCTTTTAGAAGTTGTTCAGCCGTCTGAAAATGGGCGGTAAACGTGCTCTTATCTGCTTTACTGGGCTTTTCTGCTTTTACCTTTTTCGGCTTAACAGCTTTTTGAGCCGTTTCCTTTTTAACTTTGGTTTTAGGGGTCTGTTTGGCTTTTTCGGATTCTAACCACTCGTTCAATTTAACGAAGTAGGTTGAAAACATACGGTTAATCGTATCGCTCGTAGTCATGGCCCCCCATTGGGTAAACTGCAAGGTATTTTTTTCTACGAAATCATGACTTTTGCGCAAAATGTCCGGCATGGTAGCTAGGTCAAGGCCTTTAATTTTTTCTCTGTAATTGTCGGGATTAATAATAGTAGTATAATGAGACATTGGAAGTAAAAAAAGAAGTTTTAAATAGATAGGATGGTTGGAAGTTTTAAAAATGAGGAGAAGCAGCTGATCTTATTTTAAGAGCACCGGCTGGGCTGGATTATCAATTGAACGCAAGCAATTCTAATTCCAGAATCAAGGCTTCGGCTTCTATTTCCGCTAAATTATAGTCGGAGGTAACAGCAACGTTGCCATTATCGGTCACAAAGATTTTAGCCGTTTTGGTTTCGGCTTTTAAAGGCGTTAAAACCTTGGATTCTGATCGAATAGCGCGGTCGATTTTACTAGTCTGAGAAGCTTTTATCTCTACGGAGGCCTTAAATTTCTTATCGAGCAGGGTAACCAGTTTTTCAATGTTTTCTTCCGCTACATTGGCGCGCATGCGATCACCCACTTTGTTAAACTCGTTTTCTTCTACTAAATCCAGCATATCCGGATCCAGGTAGAACATACCGCCTTTCGCTTTACTGGCCGGCACTATTATCCGGTAAGAACCCCATTGTTTTAGCAAGGAAAGCTCCAGATTGGTGTGCAACATGTTGCCACTAGTTAAGCTGACAATCTGCTTTAACACGGAGCCAATTGGCACCTGAGCGGTTTCTTTTAAATTACTCCAGCCATCGGGCATTAAAATCCCTTTTTTGGTTCCCCCGCCTTTCAAGGTATAATTCACCAATTTGCCCGGAAAGGAAGCAATACCTTGTAAAATATTACCGGTCACAATGTAGCGCGTCGTCCGGTCACTCGAAGCCGCGCGGGATATGTCGCTCCATTCCTGGTATAAGTAATCCAGTTTATTGTAGCTGGCACCCCGGATCGCTAAAATCTCGGTATTCATGCTCAAGGGAATTGCCATGTATTTCATGCTGGAAGCAATGGCAATACGCAACTTAATGTTGCTCCGGGTCCACGGATTGGTTTTTTTTCGGTCAATTGAGAAGCCAAGACATACCCCAAACGTGCGCGTTTCTTTGCTGAAGCCTTTACCGGCTAATTCCAGACCCCGACCCACGTAAAAGAAACGCAGGGCACCCACAATGTAATCCAGATCATTATTGGCCTTTTCCCGAACTTTATAAATCCGCGTTTGCGCCTCCTGCATGATTTCTTCTTGCTTGGCCGCAATAGCCTGGATGGCTTCTGTTTCATTTTGTTGTTTGAGCTTTTTCCAGCGTTTATCCTGCGCCACTTTATCCGAAAGCTTTAGTGCCGATTCCATTATTTCGGTTTCTTCCTTTAGCACCTGGGCCCCTTTAAAGCTCCGGTATTCTTTTTCTAAGCTCGATTTCAAGGCTTCTGCCGAATTAAACTCTCCTAATTGCTCCATAATCAGGTTATCCAGTTCATTGCGGGTAAAAGGTTTTTTCAAGCTGTTTACTAGGCATTTTTCTAGGATCGTATCTTCCCCAAACGCCGAGTCACCTCCTTTTCCCATAATAGCCACTTGACTAACCACCGTTTCGGCATCCAGGGGCATGGCTTCCATTTCTAAATCATACTCCCCGGTTTGCTTCAGGTACTCTACTAAGTCCAGGTAACGCTGGCCAATTTCGTCGTAGAAATCCTGCTGCATTTTGGTAGAAAGTACTGCTACCCGGCCAGAAACCATGTGCGCTAACCCTTCTCCCCCTTCCGGATTGTTGAGCATCATGTTAATAGTCGGATTATCCACTAAATAATCTTCAGCTACTTTATCGCCGTACTTATTCAAAAAATCATCGGCTACGTTCAACACCGCTTCACTTTGTTTCTGGTTACTGGCGGTATTAGCATCCAAGCTCTTGAGCTTTTTCTGTAGCATCATCATTAACCTTTTTTCGGCCGGGATAGCCGAGATAACGTAATCGTAGATCGGGTGCAAAATTTGCCCGGTTCGGTTAATTCTACCGCGTTTCTGAACTTCGGTATTAATGTCCAATTCGGCTTGTAAAATCAGCATTACCCGTTGTTTCACCTGGTCTTTCGATACTTTTTTGGTCGGTATGGCGTGCGCACTAGCTCCCGTAGAACCCGATTGATTGATCATGAGAACATCAATCTCGTTGTCGTTAAATTTCCGGAAAGCATCCGAGACGTTTTCTTTTTTACGGGTAACGACTACTCCTTCCATGGTGCGCTCATTGATCTGCACTTCCATTTTACGACCGGTAATTTCGGCTACGGAGTACCCGGCTTTTTTCAGGCGGTTAGCAATAATATCAATGGGAGAAATAGAAATACCGGCGACACACGCATCAATTTTAGCCATGATTTCGCGGTACCGGTACTGGGCATCCTGGCTTAAATCCGCTACGGCAAATTTTTCCTTTTTCTTTTCCCCGTTGGGTTCGGTAACGGTGTACTTCATGACGCCTTCTAAACCTCTCCGCAACACTTCCGAGAAGTCCGCCTGGATTTTAGAGCCATTGCTTACGGGCATGCCGCTCGCATCTTCCATTTGCTCCACAAAACTTCCCATCGTGGAAGCAAAAGCAATAATGGGCTTCTTGCCTTCTTTGAGGCGAGCAATGGCCCGTTCGGCCACATCCACGGCTTTAATACTAAAGAGCAGTTGATTGATTACCTGGAACACTTTAGAAAAGTAAGGCGAGTTATTAACCCCACCTTGCTCGGTACCTTTGGTCATACCGGCTTCTTTGCCACTCTTGGCCATGGCTTTATCCATGGATTCAATTTCGGGACTAACAAACTCGGTTTGGAAACGAATAATATCTCGTACGATAGCCGTGATGTTATCGGCAATGGCTCTGTGCTCTTGCTCTTTATCGTGCAATGTAATGTAGTTTACTTCTACCCCTTCGTAAGAACGCTCTCGCCGGATCATTTGCCCTTCGGCAACTAGTTGAGAAGCCAAAACTTCCTGTAACGCCACCCCACCCCTGGTTATGGCTTCTACCAAACTCTCACTCGTAAGATTGGTTTCACTCATCGCCGTTTTACGGGCGTAAACTGGCATATTATCCGGTCTTTTGGCGAACGTAGCGCTTAAGAAAACGACACCTTTGGCTTGGCCCACGACCTCTTGCAAGAAAATTCCGGTATTGGATTCGCCCGAGCTGTTGTGCGATTCATCCATTACCACGATGGAGCCTTGCGCCATGGCTTTAATGAAGTACGGCTTATCCGGCCGCTTTTCGGCAGAGTTTAACTGACTATAGGTCGTACAAATAAAGTCATAAGCCGCCGGTAATTCCCGGCTTCTAAATACGGCTTTTTGCTCGGCTTCCGGTAAGGCCGCGTGAATCACGGTACCGTCAGCATCTTTAATACTGGTTTTATCTTCCCTGCCATTGACAATAAAAGGTTTGAAACTACTGGCGCCAATGGCTACTAAATCACGATACAGGTCAGAAAACAAGTTTGGCTTTTCGGTAATAAAAACGGGTTTTAAGCCTTGTACTACCCCGTAGCGAATAATAGAAGCCGCTACCCGGCCTTTTCCGATACCGGTTTGATCGCCCACAATGATCGCCTGCTCTTTGGCTTCGATGTTGTAGATACCCAAGGCCACGGCATCAATTTGTTCGGCACTTAGGGCGGTGTATAACTCTTGGCGAGTTTTGTAGCCTAAGCGGTCTTGTACAAAAACGTCCAAGTCTCCCCCAACGGCTTCTTTCACCTGGGCCAGCGCGTGGAAGGTTTCGGTGGCCATACTGTCGGGTACTTCGGTTTTCAGACCGGTGCCTTTACTGGTCGGGATGTAGGGCATCCCTAAACCATCGAATTGTAATAGTTCTAATTCTAAAAGCAAGGCTTCGGCTTCTAGGTTTTGCTTTTTCATAAAATCATAATTTTGGCGGGTGGAATGGATTACTGCATCCGGTAAAATGCGGCCCGGTTGTTTTACTTGGGTTTGGTCAAAATATTGCGCAACTCGGCTGTAAAGCTGCTCCCAGGTATGCACTACCACATCTTTGTCCTGGCGCAGGGGAGCTACCCCTTCCGGTGTTTTCTTGCGGCCATCGATCAAGATTAACCGCACGTTAAAGCCGGTTCCTTGCTTAGCGTAAAGCTTTTTGGAGTTGATATTGATGACATCCAGCACGTGGTAACGGTGGCATAAATAGTTAAAAAAGCTGCGGTTCATCCCGGCTTGGATTCTACCGTGCTCATCGTACTCGGTATGGCCGCCAATGATGCAAGCCGCTTTGCCGTGGTCTTTTAGATATTCCAGGGCATTGAGTACCATTTGGTGTTCTAAAAGCTTAATATCCGTATCCGCCCAACGGACCGTACCAGCGCGGCCAAAAGGAGGATTGGTAATAACAGCATCGAACGATTTTTTTTCTAGATCTATAAAAGGTTGGCTGGCATCTTGCTTGAGTTGTTGGCCAAATTTCTGATAGGCTAAATTGGCACTTCTTACTTCATCAATTTCATTCACCGTTGTGTCCTGGTCATGCCCGGAGGCAATGGTGAGCAAGCCGTTACCCGCGGAAGGTTCCAGTAACTTAATTCCGTAACCGAGTTTGTCAATCCCACAAAAAGCCCCGGCTAAATAAGCCAGGGGCACCGGTGTAGAATACTGTTGCAGCATTACGCTTTGGCTGGTTCTATGCGATAAATTGGCCTGCAGCTCGTAGAGCTCCACCATCTTGTTGAATTTGCCGAGCTTGTCCCAATACGAACCGTGGTTCCGGAGCAGCTTTTTGGCTTGGGTGCAGATGGCTAATTCCGTTAATTCCTTCACTAAATTTTGGTCGGTAATGCCGAAGGTAGCCGCTTGTTTTTCCAGGCTTACTTTGTGGTGATTGTGTTTCAACGCTAATTCATTTACTACCCATTTTACCATTTGGGGAGCATTTTTCATTTGGTCGTAATCTAAATGCTTCATTATAATTCCGAATAAAAAAGGGCAACAATGCGGTTTATGCTGCCTGTTGCCCCTTTTTGATTTATATAAGCCGTGCCTTTTTTAGGTGAACAGTGTGTTTTTTTAGAAGCTGTATTTATCGTTGTCGTGGTGGTTGTACCAGGTAAGCCAGTACTTGTAGCCCGACAAAAGCAGCAGGGTAGCGAGTATGATTAGGATAGCTTGCTTAAAAGCCGGTAGAACGTTTCTAGTTATCCAATTTTGATCGCCCGCATGTTCCCGGGCACAGGGTAGGGTAATGGGTTCGGGTATAATGGGAGTAAATGTTGCTTGATTGGTAGCTTGAGCCGAATCGCATTTACATTTAATTTCTAAGCTTTTATCCGCTCTTAATTGAACCGTTCCGGTAACGCGTTGCTGGCCGGCCGATTGAAAGGTAGTTACAGAATCCACTCTAAGCCGGTCTACGGGAATTACCAAAACGGCCGAATCTTTCGGCACGGTAGCGGTAACGCTTACTTTGGTGCTGATAGCAGTGGGTGGTGCCGGAGTAGTAGGTTTACTGGTTTTACAGGCCCCCAGCAGCACCAGCAGGATAACAGCGGTGTATTTTCCTAGGATTTTGCGCAAGATGCCGGATACTTTATCGGGCATTAGAATTAAAGCAATACCCAAGATAAATGGCACTAAGGCATCGGTCCAGGTAATATTGTCTTGCCAGAAAACGGAGCAGATGGCACTAGCCCAACAAACAATACCTAGCAAAGTTGTAATTAGGCCATTTTTGAAATTTTTGATACTTAACATGTGGGGTTGGTAAGAGATTTTAGACGGATTTGGGAGCGGTTAAAGCTTTCGAAAGGAAGTAAGTCGCGGTAGAACCTAGCGCAAGGAGATAGAGGAACTCTTTTTTTTTTGAATCAGATCGGGAAACTCGTTTATCCGGTTCAGCCAACCAGGTAGGTTGACGGCTTGACTCGGATTTTCTGCTACTTTTTGGCGGTGGAATAATTCCCGACCTTGTTTATAAGCTTGGTGTAAGAGCGTAGGTGATACTTGGTTAATCGCCAAAATGGTGTTCGGCCCGATTTGGTTATCTTCTAACAACTTTTTGCCAAACTTTTGATTTAAGGTGCGTTGCATCACTAACACCGCTGAACCGGATAGTACATTGAAATCGAAAAAGATGTCCGCAATAGCTTGGCTTTTAATTTCTGAGCCTGCAATATTTTTCCAATACCGGGTATAGAAGTTCGCAATTAATACTTCCAGTTCGGCACTATTAACTTTTTGATGGCGCTTCAGGGGTTTGGTGGCATCGATAATTTTCCAGCCAGCGAAAGTAGGATTCCATTTGCGGGAGATACCAGCGTACGTTTCTCCGCCTAAGTCGGAGCTTACGTTAGAATAGTATCCTTCTTTTTTACGCATTAAAGCGTAGGATATTTGGTAATTAGCCATGGTAAGAGTTAGGATTTAAGGAAGAAGTCTTTAATAGTAGCCTGTTGGGCAGCACTAAGCGGAATAGCTGGAGAGGACTTTAATAAGGCTTGAGCCTGGGTGCCGTACATGGTTTTAATTTCCGAAGTAGCTATCCAAAAATTAACCTGTAAATTGCCGATGCTATGGAATATTTCGCTCATTCCTTGTCCGTTTCTACCGGTCAGAATACCCACGTACTGGCCATTACTTAAGCCCAGAATTTTACTTACCCCGTTACCGGTAAAAACATTATAGGTCGCTTGGATGCCCCGGTAAATACTTTCGCCGTTCAGGGAATCAACAAAGGCATACACTAAGGATTGGGAAGCCGGGAATACCGTGTTTTTGGTAATTAAAGGATTACTGGGAACGGGTGTAGTTTGTCCGGGCTTTACCACTTGGCTAATGCCAGTATAAGGATCTGGTTTAGGAGCGGGTGTTGGATTTGGCTTCGGAGTAGGATTAGGGGCTGGTACCGGATTGGGAGTTGGCACTGGAGCCGTATCATTTTTAAGTTTGGGAGCCGCCCCGGCTGAATTGGTCAGGAAAGCCAGGAGTGTACCTGCTCCTAAGGCACCCATCAGTAATTGCTTATTGGAAAAGCTTTTTTTAGCAGTAGTTTTTTTTGCCATCAGGAAATTTTAAAAAGAAGGGTTTTGTGAATCTGCAGCATCACTAGATGTGGCGTTAGTGGATCTGCAAAGTGAAAAGCTAGGGCTACGCCAGAATTGGTGTTAGGATTTTTGGTATTAACTTCTGATAGGAGAAAGGCGAGTAGCCAGACTGTCTACGTACCGAATTTGGCCGTTATACTGGAATCCCTGGTAGTGGGTACCGTTCGGTAAAATCATGGTTTCCAGATGAGCACCCAGTTTTACGCCAGCTGAAACGGACTGTATGGTCTTTAATTCCCCATTAAGCACCATGGTAGGCTTGGCGCTGATAATGACGTGGTCAATTACCGGAATGCCCCCTAGGCCCGTGGTAAGTAAGGTGTTGAATTTGATCATTTCTTCTGAATCTAGTTCAGATTGTAAATGCTCCAATAAATCCCGTTGGTATAAACCTTTGTAGGCCTTATTAACATCGGCAAAGCTCACCTTATGGCGGTGCATTTCACTAGCTGTGGCGTAAATAACATCGGTATTGGTACCATCCCCAAACCAGTCCGAAATCCAGCCGGCAGAGCGAATCATGGCATTAAAAAATTGGGTAGCGTAGGCTGCCGCCAAACCATGTATGGTAGACTGCCCCATATCTGCAATGACGGCGTTCTTTTTAACGCCTACTAAGAATTTTTTTAGTAACAGGTAAGCCGCCCCGGCGACTGCCACAAAGAAGCCCGCATTAAAAAGAGTCGGTAAAAAGCCGGTAACTTTAGAAAGTCCGGTACCAATAATCAGGCCTGTACCCGTACCGGATAAGCCTTGCTGGGTACGAACCAGGCCAGTTTGCGTCGGTTTTCTCATGCTTTAGAGAATGTGAGAAATGAGAAAACTAGATTAGGTGGGAAAATTGCGCAATTAGCGCATTTACGTTCGGTTTACCGGCTTTAGCAGCCAGGATCGTTAGGCTTTCCACCGTCAGATGCTTGAGAATTGTCGTTACGGCATTCATTTTCTTGTTGGCTTCGGCTGCGTTTTTAGCGGTTACCGAGAAGGCGTTTAATTTAAATTCAGGCATGGTTTAGTTATTTAATAATTGAATGGTTAAATCAAGGTTTTGCGGGTTTTTAGCCAATTTCAAGAACACGGCAAAGAACTTGGCCGCTATTTCTTCCGGAGCAGATTCGAGGTATTTCGTGATTTCAGCAATAATTTGCTGCTGGTTGGCGGAGAGGTTGTTGGAATCAGTAAAGTAATTTTGTTGGGGTTCCGCCGCAGTAGCTTGGTTCGGCAGGGCCATCCCTAATTGCGGCATGGGTTTACCCGAGAACATGGCCACCATATTCATCATACCCATTAAGAGCTGGGGGTTTTCTGTTACGCGGTCTACTAAGCCATTTAAGCCTTTTGAGCTCTCAATTTCCGATTTGTAGTTATCTAATTCGTGCTCTTTCTTTAAAAATTTTAATTCTTTTTCCTTTTCCCAGGCGGCATCTTTGGCTTTTTGTAAATCAGCTTTTAAGATTTTTATTTCGTCTTTTTGATCTTTGATCAGTTCGTCTTTTTCGCGCAAACGATCATTTTTTTCGGTAATGATGTAGTTTGCCAAAGTAGATGCACCGGGATTAGCTGATTGCCGTGGTTGTCGTGGTTGGTTTCTAGTGGGTTGATTTTGGGCAAAATGAGCGCCGGAGATGGTACCTAGAAAAGAATCTTCTTCTGAGTCGTTTGGGTAATAATGGTTCATGGTAGGATTAGAGAAATCAGGCTGGGCAGAATCGGTAGAATCAGAATGGAAATCTGGCTCGGAAATGCGTTTAAAAGAGGTGCCGTTGGCTTTGTAAATGGATAATTCTAAGGGATGGGGATACTGGGTTTGCAGCTTTTCAACTATTGCTAGTAGATCATCATTAAGAGGGGCTTTTTTAAGTACTTTGGTTACTTTTTGAGTAGTAGGATTTGTAAAAACAACATCTACAAAGTGCGGAAAAGGAGATTTGATAAACTTAATTAAAGAATCCATTTCAAGGAGAAATATTTGATGCTAGAAAGAAGCAGCACCGGTTTAGAGATAGGCAAACGGAAATAATAATTTGCTAGTAGGTTTTCCAGGAAAGAATACCGTAACTGGCAATCATTCACAAAAATACTTAAGGGTTGGTAAGTATTTATATGTTTAGATCCCTTTTAATCAAAAAAAGTACCATTAGGTTAATATTGCAATAGAAAACTTGTTTTGTTGCAACAGAAAAGCAACAAAATAGGCATTGTAGCAACAGAAAAGCAACATTTTTGAATTCGCAGCAACAGAAAAGCAACAAAAAGGCAACAGGCGAGCAACAAAAAAAAGCCCGGTGTAACAAAATTGTTCCTGTTGCGCCTGGCTTTAATTACACGTATTCGAAGTGCTTCGTCGTACTTTTTTCCCAAGCCAGTGCGCCAGCAGTATCGAAATAACTAAACTTGGTTTTACGACAGCAAACGCGGCCTTCTTCTAAACACAGAATACGTTCTTCCCTTACCGCTAACTCGGTCAAAGCTTCATCTAGGAAATAATCCATTCGGACAATCTGATTAGCCGCCTCGCGGTATTCTTTGGTAATTAAAGGTAAACCTTGCAAAAACACGGTTTCTACTTCCGTGGCGTTGTTCGCGCCGGTTAATCGAAAATTAGAGGAGTGATAATGAATAACTGCTTCCATGGTGGGTTATAAATTAGCAAGATTACGGTGCGTATGGGAATGGGCACTAACTAATCGGCGAATCAGAATATCTTTGGCCACGGCTGCCCCCGTCGCGTTGTAAGCCTGAATATACCCTAAATGCCTACCGGCGCTGTAAGTGGACCGGGTGATGTAATTATCAATTTTGTAAACCGCTTTCCGGATACTGAACTGGGCATAATCCGGACTAGCATAAGGATATAAATTTTTGGTAGCGGTAAAATGGAGCTCTAAAGCCCGCTCGCCATCAGGTTTTTCCCCGTGGTAATCAATCGTCATTTCGTAAGAGGTATACGGTTCCGGTACTATATGAACCCCATCCTGATCGAGCAGCGGAATGTAAACTTTCCAGTCCGGTACTCCAGAGCCCAGCGCTCCGGTATAAAACTGCATCCAGATCATAAAGCCCCCATCGCCATTGCCGAAATTATCATAAGCAATGCCCATCACCGCATTGGCATAATTAGCCCCGTTCAAAATAGGATGGGTGCCATTGGTTATACCCACAAATAAGCGGCTCCCTAGAACGGAGAGTTGATCGCTCATAGCAAAGCTAATGGCTCCTTTTACCCGCGTAAAATTGGGAATGATAACGCCGTTCGATGCATTACCGGCCAGCGACCAAGCCGAAGCCGCCGATACATAGCGGGTATAGCGGCCAAAATAATCTTGATAGCTGGTAAAGAGCGAAGCCGTGCCGAGCGCCTGCGCCGTAGTACCCAGTGCTTGCATTGCCGCCGTTCCCGTTTGTTTGATATCGGCAATAATGGTCGAGCCATAATCAATTATAAAAGGCGAGGGTTCAATCGGTGTAGCAACCGGAGCTGCTGCCCCAGATGCTACTATTTCCGGCGCTTTTACGTCTACCAGAATCATGCACGAAGTAGCTGCCTTTCCGAGCACAATGGCTACTTGTTGTACCACGTTTGGAGAAACCGGCTTCAAATCGGTTAAACCACCATTTACACCTACGTAAAGCTTAGTGCCCACCGGCCAGGATCCTAAGCCAGTTGTCAGGATGCCTTGGCTAATTACACGGCCCACTTTGCCCGGATCAATGCCTCTTTCTACCAACCCAATACACGGCATTTGGGCGGGTTTAGAATGATCGCATCTTTCGATGTTGAGCACTGCCCGGCCTGGAAATTCTTGCGGAGCCGTGGTTACTATCGGCATGACTTGGCCGGGAGTGTAAACCGGGGAGCCAGGAGGCAAAAAAGTGCCAGCTTTTGACGCGTCAGTAAACCAATAGAGCGTTTTTTGGGGGGTTACGCCATATTCGCCCAAAGCTTCCCAATACTCTTCGTAGAAATCTTTAACCGGACTGATTTTTTCTCCTAGGGGGTAAGCTTTGCCAGTACGTACGTATAACCGGCTGTTATTAGTACCCGAACCATCCCATTGGCGAATGACATCGCCTTGCTTATGACGAAAGGGACCAGAACCACCTTCTTGATTGTAAGGAATGGTAACAGGTGCCGTACCTGTTAAGGCCGAAGGGCTTACTTCTTTCCAGTTGGTATTTGTTTCTAAGCCCGTGGGAGCCGGGTTATTCGTGCCGGGAAAAGCCAAAAGAGCTTCAAACAAGCGAATGGGACCACCTTCTTCGACGACATGTTTAACCGTTTGACCTTTGACGTAAGCAGCATCTACTTCAACAGTACTATCCACTTGAAAATAGGGCAAGCTGGTAAGAATACTCTCGGACGA
Source organism: Adhaeribacter pallidiroseus (assembly GCF_003340495.1). Lineage (NCBI taxonomy): Bacteria > Pseudomonadati > Bacteroidota > Cytophagia > Cytophagales > Hymenobacteraceae > Adhaeribacter > Adhaeribacter pallidiroseus. The sequence continues at coordinate 4,481,144 of NZ_QASA01000001.1, read as the reverse complement.
TTCACTTTCGGATCGCCAATTTAACGGATGCATGATATCGCCAGCTATTACTCTGGTTAAGCGGAACCATTCCCCTTCACCACTACCATCACCAGCAATTGAGTTATCCTCTACAAAACAGGTAGTAATGTTCCATTTGCGCAGCTCATAAGGTAGTGCATCCCGTTCAGCTAAGGTTTTTACCCGTTGCGGAGCCCCGGTGAAGTCCGAAATGTCGCCTAAAGTTTTTAGTTCCGCTCGTTTGCCGATAGGAGCTGGGAAGGCGGTACCGGCAGTAATATTGTATTCCATTCTCATGTTTAACCAGGATTACCAATTTGAAAAGTGTAGGGTGAGCCGCCACCTAAACCAGTTGAGAGGGAGCGCACCACATAGTGCTCGGTAGCCTCCTCCAGAGGAGTGCCATTCATGATTTCGGCGTTCGTGCGCACTTTTACTCGTAGAGCCGCTTCCGGATTGGTTTGGTCAGCGGATAGAAATTCAAATACCTTGATGCCCGAGCTCACGGGAGCGGCATAGTAGATGTATTCACCCGGTCCGGGAGTCGCGGTTACGCTCGCTAAGCTTTGATTTATGGGAGTTCTGTTTAAGCTTCTAATAAATGTTTCATCAATCTGTGCTCCGACTGGGGAACCTGGGCCATAATAGTTAGGAACCCCGTAGTTCCACGAGGCAGCGGCCTGATTCGAAGCAACATTCGCTTTATCCACGGCTCGGGCGGTAAATACGCGCGCCGTAGTGAGCGGAATATCTGGGCTGAAATACGATTCACCTACCGGCGTACGACCACCCGTAAAGTAAAAATTGTCTGGGTAAGCACCACCACCTACAAAAATATCTTGGATAGCGGGCGAGTTTGGAGCAACCGTACCGGCGACCCGCAGCATCACTTCGTTGACCAAAGTACCTCGTTCTAAAGTACCAAAGTTAACCCAATTAGTTCCCCCGTTTATCCGGTAAGAGCCAGTTATACTAATGGTAGGAGGCAACGAAATAAAGGCTAGTTTTTCTAAAAAAGCTTTTACCGTCGTCGTGCCTAAATTAACCCCTGCTAAGCCTGGAATTTGCCGCGAGATCGTGCGATTGCCGTCGAACGGAAAATCACCCGCAGGAACCCGAACCTCGGCCGAATTGCCCGTCTTAAATTGTTTGATACCACCGGCACTCATATTAGGAACAGAAATAATTTGATTTGAGAATAACTACTTTGTTGATCGGGGCTTCGCTGGAGCCAGCCGGTAAAGGCGAGAAAGCACCGACTATTTTACCGTGGTAGAAGGCGCCGTTGATGTTGTTGAACTCCCGGGTAGTGTTGGGAGGAAGGGGAACGGTTACTGGGCTATCCCCGTCAAAGCATATTTCGGCTTCGGTGTTCCCGTGGTTTTCGACGGAGAAAGCCAAGCAAGCAGTACCTATTTCTGCTTCAAAAGAGCCCGCATAGGTACTTGCTTTAATCTTGATCGGCATTTTTTTCTAATCGAAAAACAATATCCAGTTCTAGTGCCAACGTTAAAACCGCAGCGGTTCTCAGCTGCACTTCTAATTTGTTGCCCCGGATGGCATATTCCAGGTCTTTGTAGCGTTCATTTAGCGATACATTTTCCCCAGGCAGCCAGTCTTTTTTATGGGTCAGAGTATGCAGAACGTGGCCGGCATCATCTTGTAAACCGATTTTATAAGCACTTACGCCGCCATTGGAAGTTTCGTAAACGGTTACTCCTGTAACCGCGTGAAAAGCGCGGTCCAGCTCAATAGATTGTTCGTATATGCCGGGAGTAGTACCGGGAGCAAGCAGAAAAGTAAAGGTTTGATATTTTTTTTTCACGATGGAGAAGGTGAGAAGAAGAGAGAAGAAAATTAAGGAGACTATTAAGCGAGAAAACCGGCTTACACCTGGTTATAAAAGGCTAGCCGGTTTTCTACCAGATGAAAAAAGTATTAAGTAAGGGGTCGTTTAGAACTAGCGTTTGCCGGTCTTGGTACCAATCAGGTGCAATTCAAAGAAGTAATTTGCACCCGACAAGGTTAAGCCTTTCGGAAACTTGATTTGGATACCTACCGCCGAATCTTCTTTGATTAAGCGCAGCGATTCCAGTACGTAAGCATCTTCTAAACCAACGGGTTTGTTAGAATCAGCCGCCGAAAACAAACGTTGCATCGGTAATTCCACGACGGGCTTATCTTCTTGGGTAATGACTAAGTCCGCGTTTAAAAGAGCAGCCGGGATGTTTCCTATTTTGTTGGTGTAAACCACGGCAGCTGGGTTTGTTTCGCCATAGCTGAAATCGGAAGAAGCCCAACCGGCCCGGATCCGCTCAAGGGCGATGTTAACTCCCGACGGTAATTTGTTTTTATCCCAGTTAGTGGTACCAACTTTTTTCTCGGTAGTGCTGTCAATCAGCTCCACAATACCGGCACCACCGGTTACCGCGATACGCAGATATTGATCTGCATCGGTGAATTGGGCGTTACCGGCTTCAATGTCGGATTTGGTTTGGAAGGGCAACAGGCCAGCCATGGCTACTAAAAATGCTTGGGAACGGGTTAATGAGGACATAATGATGATTAAAAAATAAGAGAGGTTATTTTGATTTTTTTAAGATGAGGTAATAGAGGGTTTGTTTCGAACTACATTAAAAGTTTAGAAACATCGGTAATAGGAGCCGCCGGCAGGGCCAGGTATTCCCCACCACCCATTAAAGAGCGCGATAAACTCTGTTCGCTGTAAGCCGGCATGTTGTAATCTTCGACCCCGGATAAGTTGGGTACATACTTGGCCAGCATGCCTTTGATACCGACGGTAGCCGCTGCACCGGACTCGTCTTTCGTCAGTTTATTGATGGAATGAATGGCACTCGTTACCCCAGCGCCTAATAGTAAGGCATCTACGGTACCTGAGGATTTTACTAAGCCCAAAGCAGGAGCCGCCACGCATAACGCGCCCACAATCGGCGCGGCATATTTGGCAATGGATTCCGGTGCTTTTTCTTGGATCGTTTTGATAGCCAGGTTGGCCGCCACCGCACCACCAGAAGCGATGAGGGTACGCATGGCACCGCTTTTCGCGTTTTTTTGATTAAACTTCATAGGAGGTTAAAGAATTGTAAGAATTAAGAGTTGTTTGGAAAATGAAGGGGAAAGGAAAATTAGAATTTAAGCGAAGCGATTTTGCGGCGTTTGCCGGACTTAGGAACCCCCGAAAGAGAACTAGGCGATTTTTTCTCTTTGCTATTACCTTTTAACAATAGTAAAAGAGCTAAACCACCCGCCGCATAAAGTAATAAGTTATCTTTTTTACCGGTTGGCAGAGGGGGATTATTGGTGGCAGTTGCCGTAGGAGCTATGTTGGAGTAGCCGGGAATGGGTTCGGGAGAAGTAGCCGCTTGTTCGGCCGCCGAGTAAGCTTTTTGAACGGCGGAACACATGACAGCGTCCATTTCCGTAGTGCAGGAAGACATCGTGTTTATGGAATTATTTGAAAATCAGGTAAGCCACTAAGCCTATACCCAGAATAGGTAACAGGCTGTTGGCATTAGAATTGGGCGGTAATCCGTACTTTTCCGGATTGGCTAAAATTTCCGCTTCCGTGGGATAGTTGGTATCGATGCCAGCGTTCTGATCATCGGCACTGTAGTTAGGTTTCTTTTGCAGCAAGGCAAACAACTTATCCCAATTCACGCTGGATAAAAACGCGATAATGGTTGTGATGATCGGCATGGCGGCCGCGGTGGCCGTAGCCGTTACCGGTTCACCTAATTGCGGTAAATCGTGCTTTTTAGTGCCGTGTTCCCAGCCCAGCAGAATGTTCTTTTTCAGCGAATCTTCCTCCCCTTGCAGGCCATTAAAGATGGATTGTACTTTTTTTAAGCGATCTTTTACCTGGGCAAATTCGCCCATATCCAACCCTTTGGCTTTTGCTTGCTCTTCGGTCCAGTACCCGTATCCCAGTCTTTCGGCCATCCGGAACAGGTTTACTTTAAAGGCTAGTAGTAAGCCGTTGCGAATAACAATCGATAGCGGGTTGTACCTTATAATGGCCTGCCCCACATCTTTGGCTACCTCCGCTACCGCTTTGGCCGCATCACCGGCTTTATCCGCCGTCCATTCCGCTGCATTCTTGATGCCGGTCCAAGTGGCACTGGCTCCGGTAGCAATCGTTACCCCCGTCCAGTTAACCGCATTTTTCACCCCGGTTGCAGTAGCTTTGGCGGCATCTACGGTTTTGTCAGCCACAAATTCCGTGGCATTCTTAACCCCGGTAGCCGTAGCTTTAGCCGCATCGGTAACTTTATTGGCTGTCCATTCGGCAGCATTTTTTACGCCGGTTCCTACGGCCTGTACGGTGTTCTTGACCGCATTTCCGACGGCACTCGCTCCTTTTTTAATAGAGCTCCAAAGACCACCTAAACCAATACCCGCCAGGCCCATTTCTTCCAGTCGCGCCAGCTCGTCTAAGGCTTTATCGCGTAGCTCGGGTTGATCCCACCGCGCTAGTACGTACGCTACCCGCGATTGAAATAAGCCCTTATCACCCATCATAGCCGGGTTGCTTTTAATTAAAGCCAGCGTATTTTGTAGGTGTAACTTCACGCTCGCTAAAAAGTCATGATAGACGAGTTCGGGCGTACTTAAAGTGCCTAAACCAGCTACCGTACCGATGCCGATAAACTCCATGCCGAACCCTGGCTTAGCGGGAAGTTTCGGTTTAACCTGGCTCGTGGTATTTACGGGATCCAGTCCGTTCAGATATTGAATGGGCATCATTTTTTTATCGTGTTTTTGAGAAAAGGGAACTTCGTAATCAAATGCATCTACCACACAGTCCAGGGTATAATAGCCGCCGTTAGGCTGGGGAACGATCACGTAGATGTGTTGGAAATAATCTTTGCCGTTGTATTTGGCCATCCGAAGCGTGTGATTAATCCGGAGATTGGAAAGAATGGAGCAAATAAAAATAGAGTAACAATCGCAGTCTACCCCATTTTTACGGTCTTTCCAGGTTCTTAGCGGCCTTCTTAATTGTTCCACTCCCGTTTCATCGAGTTTGTACTGAATGTGCTGATAAACAAAATTCCAGACGTTTTCTAAAGTGTCTTCTAATTTTGTTTTAGCCAGAGTACGGGCAATAGCAGCCGTGTCTGCCAAGGTAGATTGGACGATGTTTTCGATTTCCAGAATGGTATCGAAAACATCGCCGCTTTGGTTAATAATGGGGTTGGTGTTCTGGAGCTTCGCTACCTGAAAGTACTTGTTGTACGAGGAACCTGACAAGAGCGGGCGTAGTTTTTGGGCTTGCATTTGTTCTGTACTTAAGCATAATGTAGTAATACTCCATTCACACCAACCAATTTCTGAATGTAGGCACTTGGTTCTTTAGGTAATTTAGCTACCAACTGAGCTGCCGTTCCCACTAAAGATTTGCCCTTATTAAAAGCATAATAACCCATGTTGTAGCGGGCGATAACTTTATCTAAGCGGTAGGTAGAGCCTTCTTTTTGCTCATCTAAAAGCTGTCCGAGGTAGATGGCACCCATTAAAATGTTTACTTCGACATGGTTTAGTAAATCTGATTTAATAAAACCAGGTCCAGCGGGTAAACCACCAATGCCTTTTACCGCGAGAATGTTATTCAGGCGGGTGCCCAGGACGTTACGTAGCAATTCTATTTCACCAGCTCCTAATCTTTTCTTTACATTTTCCCTCACTAGGGCATCTAGGGCAGTGGGTAGTGTTATTTGCATCAGTCCTAGGGCACCACCGCCTGAAACAGTATTTTTATTACCGGCCGATTCTAAGAAAATAGTTGTTAGAATCAGCTCATAAGGTACTTTCGTTAAATCGGCCACCATCCGGATGGTTTGGCCGAACTCTCTTTCAATGCTATCCAGCTTCTCTTTATTCGCGCTACTGGCCGTAGGCGTATAATAAGAGGTCTTAAGCATAGGTAGAATAATCGTGGTTAGAATTCCCGGCATAGACCGTTTCAAATTGAATGTTGCGCGTTAATTTGGCAGCTAAGGTTAATTTATCTTCTGATCGGTAAACCATATAGCCAATTCCAGCCGCTAGCAGTAATAAGGGCAGTCCCTTTTTACTCTTAAAATGTTTTTTGCGATGCTTAGCCATTTAAAAGCGCTGCGTTATGGAGTAAGGAATGGTGATGCCACTAATCGTCGTTTCTACTAGTATCCGGTAGGTATTTTGACCTTTTTTGGTGAGCAGAGCGTAAATTTCTTTAGCTGCTACCAAAGGCTCGGCCTTCATTTCTATATCCAGATTTGTCGTCGCATGGGCTCGGATGTTAATGGCGCTTAAATCAGGTTGTGAGCTAGAAATGAAGGTTTCGCCAGTTCCTTCTAATTTATGAATGGTTACCATCAGGTTTTGTACGGGTACGGAAGAAGGAGAATGATTGTCCAGGCTTAAGGTTAAGGGGAAAACTATTAAACCACTGGTGATGCGCGGGAAGGCTATTTTTTTAACGTAGAAGCGTAAATTCTTAACTGTTTGTTTGGCATCGTTGATGCCTTGATAAAGGATGTAGCCTAATACGGCCAGAGAGCCATAAACTAGGCCTGCGTTCTTAGCCATGTTGTAAACTTTAATTTGAAAAAGTTGAAGGCAGTTTCACCGAGAAGTTTAGCGATAACCGAAGCGGTACCGCCAAGAGCAGCGTACCAAGTAACTTCTATAGAATGGAAAACTGTGATAGAGCCTAAATGCTCCAAGCCAACTTCGTAAATAGAAAAAACGGAACCAAAGAGAAATGTACAGAGGGTGTAGACGGATGCTACTAAGGCAGTAGGGTAGGAAGGTAGATTACTTGGTGCGGTAGAATTGAACTCTAGTAACATGTACTCTTTGGTTGCGGTATTTTGGATTGCTCATCGTTGACAATACAATATTACCACCATCAAAAAGGACGTTGCTTACATTTGCTCGAAAGTGCTTCCAAATGTTGCACTTTGCGCATAAATACACATAATTGCTTAAAAAAAGTACAACCTTGAAAATGTTATAAAAGATTGGAAGTTCTTTTGCTATTAACTTTACAAAATTAAACCACTCCTTATAACAAACTTCTACTTCCAGTGAACTACACTTCTACCTTCAACCAAGCTTATCCTGCCCCGCTTGAATTTCAATCCACGGCCTTAGTAAAACTCCTTTCCCGCCCTAAAACTCGCAAAGAAGTAGCCGCTGAGTATAACGTGCATCCTTGCACTTTAAAAAGATGGTTGCAACGTTGCCAAATAAACAAAAAAGATAATTCGCTTTTAACTGTATTGGATCTGCGCCTGATCTATGATAATTTTGGCATTCCAGTCTTAGCCTAATAGTAAATAGGTTATTGGGGTTAAACGATCTTATTTGTGATTTAAACTAATAGTTGGCCCAATTTAAATAAATAAAAACTCTAATAATATTCAAATTTTGATTAGACTATCGAGTGTTAAGGATAATAGATTTGAGACAATTAAAGACATTTCTCAGAACATTTACAACCTTTTAATGGCAGATGGAAAAGTAATTAAAGATAGCCATACTCAGTTTGTAGTATTTAAATACTTACAATTGAATATAAATGAATATTCAGAATTTTTACGAGAGCTATCCAATGTTCCGGTTACAAATATAGATATTAAAATAATCACAGATAATGTTCTGATTATGGAAGCTAATAGAATAGTTCTTAATTTGCTTTCATCATTTAAATTTTTCTTAGATAATGCACAAACCTTTTTAAAGAGGAAATATGGAAAAAATTCAAAAATTGTAAATGACTTTATTGATTTGACAAAACAGCATTATGACGCATCTTTCGCCTACCGCTTTCTAAGTAAACTGAGAAATTATTCACTTCACTTAGGTTTTCCAATAGACGGACTTCATTTCCAGGCTGAACCCAATAACAAAAATCCTGAGAAGATGATTGGCGATTTTGCTATATTAATAAATATCGAAACGATGTTGAATGAAAAGGATCTTTTTGGTAGTGTTTATAAAGAACTCTTGGAGCTTCAGGAGGATATAGATATACGACCATTAATTAAGGACTTATCTATTTCAATTATTGATATACAAAAATTTATATACAAAATTCAACAAGAGGAATTAGAGGAAGCAATTTCAAATATCGAAACTTTTGCGGGTGAATTCAAGACTTCTGAAAATGATATAACTGTTTTTTCTGATTATGCTGAATCGGATAATGTAATTAATTTTAAAGTTTACACATTACCTTTTGATTTAATTGAAGACTTTAATACATATAGAAAAAGCTTGAAATAACATTGTATACACCCTAAAGTTAAGCTATTGGTCAATTTACAGTTAAGTGTAAACTTTGTTGGAAGGTTTTATGTGTTTTTAATTACCAGTAGATATTCGAAGCCTTTTATCACATTTTTATATTAAAATGTAATTTAAGCTTTGTTTTTTTATACATTTAGCTTAAATACGTGCTACATATAAAAATGTAATAAACTCTAGTCAGATGAACTCACCAAGTTTAGCCAACAACAATAGCAAAGAGGATAATTCTATGTTTAAAGAAATTGAACCAGGTTTGAAGGCAACTGAAACCTTAATATCACTCTTGTGCAAACTTTTCGATGTTATTATACCAGATTTTAAAGGCTGTGCTGATGACTTACAAGAAGTTTGCAATAAAATTCTTGAAGCAAATAAAAACGTGGTCAAGTGGATAAATAAATTCAGGGACTTTGATTTATCAGATTCTAAATATAAAAACAAGTTCTCAAATCTTGTTGGAGAATACCGTGAACTTAAAACAGGGAAGGGCTATCAGACACTTAAATTTGATTGCCGACAAATTGAAAGAATTTATAATGAAAGAATTGGAAGAAATAAATTAAAGGAATTATTTTCTGAAGATAAATTAGAGTTGGCAGCCCTAGCCTTTGAGGAATTAAGTGCGGCAGATGCGGTATTAGTTGAGTTTGTTCATAAAGAAGTATTTGAAAGCCTTGATGAAGTTTGCACATCTATGGAAACTGCCATTAATGAAGGAAACTTAAAAGCTGCTAATATAGCTCAAATGAAGTTTAAAGTAATTTCATTCCCTGTATATAGTCGATTACAAGAAATTGGCAATGGGCTTTCAGATTTAGTAATAAAGTTTCACGATTTAGCGGATAGAAAATCCACACATATTACTTATAACAATTCATAAGTAATACAATTTTATAATTTACTCACAGAACCATCTAAATAAGCCTGCTCATAGAATTTAAAATCTATGAGCAGGCTTATTTATTATAGAATGTTTTTCAGCTAATTCTAGGTTCAAAAAGCTATAGCTTTCTGAACCTACCAGTAATTAGTGGTCTAAGACTATTATTACATGTTTTTGCCCGATCTTCAAAGAAGTCTTTATCGCAGCTAGAATCATCAAATTTCCTCTAGTATATATACTTTGATCAAGAGCTTTTCAAAAGAAGGAATGTCATTGAACAAACTAATGCTCGGCTAGTTAGTTTTAGAGCTTTACTCATTCCTTTTGAAACCGAAGCCCAACATTGGCTTGCTTTTCACTTCTTAGCCTTTACCGTACAATTTATTCGTAAAATCAGCAAAGCAAAATTTTACTAAATAGTTTTGTATTAAATATAATGTGGTTAAAAATTAAGAAGTTTAAACAACATTGATTAATCGAAGATAATAAAAGATTTTACCTGTGATGTTGCCATTATTATCACTGGAATAAATAAAATCTGATTGTAGTTGAAAGTTAGCTTGTAAGGGATTACCTCTCCACTCGATAATTGCTTTGGCAGGATCATCAGAATATGGATGGATTATAACGTCAGCTTTATAAGCGACTTTATCTATTTCAAAGTTGCATTCGCAACTAACGTAATAAAATATAGGGGGAGGAGAAGGGGTAGGTAGAGAAATAGCGGCACTTGTACCGTTTCCTGTTCCACCAGGAAAAGGGGTTAAGGCTCCGCCCAGAGACTGCCTGATAAATAGAGTCCAATCCACTTTTTTAAAGGTAACTCCAATCCCGGAAGTTACGGATAGGGTAAGTTTGGCAGGAGCATCCGGGGGAGGGGGAGGGGGAGGATCTTTTAAATTCCAGGTGAGGGAGACGCTTTCATAATCTGTTAAGTGCACGCTAGTTGCAGGGCTACTTTGTCCTATTGGGAATAACCAAGGAAAAACAGTATTTGCTGGAAAAGTAGCTCCTGGCATTTGAATGGTTGCAGGTAAGTTAAACTTAAAATCTGCATCAAAAACCTGCACTGATACATTTTGGGGATTAGCGTTTTTAATAACTTCGGATGGTTGGTGTTGTGCTACCAGTTGTCCTAAACTAACCTGCATGGGGGGGAAACTCATGTCAGATATTCGGGTACAGATTGTTTGTAAAGCCGTTATTTTATCTTCTCTACCCAGTTTACCAACCGGAACTTTTACGACACTTGTAACCGCCTCGGCTCGGCCTCGCCATTTTTCATTAATGTACACGTGGACTTGAGCCCCTGGTACGCACTTTACACGAACAAAATCTTGCCATAATCGGGTAACCATTACCTCTGGCGCAGCGAGTATAGTTAGTGCCTCCACGGTACGTGTAACTTTACTGATTGCTCCGGTATTGCACCCCTTTAATTCGGCGGTAACTTCTTCAAATGCTTTTAAAGTCCTATACAGCTTTACCTGCATCCTAGAGCTGGTTACATACATGGGTGCCGCCAGAGTGGGCCAATCAGCATTGTTTGAGGTAAGTAAAAGAGTAGTTCCTGGTGTAAGATTGCTAATTTCAACCATGCGCGAACATTCGAACATTTCAGCTAAAATTGGTGGAGGAGCTAGACCCGGAATGGAACTGAATAAAGTATTATGAAGAAATAACGAACCTACAGAGCACCGTTCCTGCGAAATCTGAATAAAATCTGCCGGTTGACCCGTTGGAAAAGTAGTAGTTGGCAATGGAAAGGTTTGGGTAGTTCCATTCGCCGTAGCCTGCCCAATCAGAGAACTGCTTGTACTTCCCCCTCCTGTGTTGATACCAATGTACACAGAAATTTTAGCGCCAGCCACTAAATCAGTTGCGGTAAAAGAAGTCGCCCCGTGGCATAAAGGATGCAGAGCGCGGGGTGTTGGTAGGTGAGTAAGTTTTAAGACCGGCACCTGGGTAGATTCTCCACTTTCAATACCACACCGGCGAAAGAACTGGATGGCCGTAAGGTTTTCATTAAACTTTAAAGGTAAAGTACCTAGCAGCGCCGCGTTTCCTATAAATGGGTATAGACCCCCGCCCGACACATTAGATTTAAGATTAACAGATGCTCCATCCATAATCCCTGTAACACTAACTGCGGTGTCACATTCATACAAAGGCGGCATCACAAAAGGAGCCTCCAGAACCCTTTCTTTAATAGGAATAGCAGCAACGGGTAAGCTCGGGGTTTTCGGAGACTTTCCGCTGCTTACCTCCTGATACGCTTTCAGGATGCCATCTATCTTTAGAGGATTTTTAGACTGAATGGAAACAGATACCTCGGTACCAATCGCTAGTTCAAATCCAATATTCCCATTTTCATCATTTATATAAACAGTTGCCCCTGGAATAGCTCCTCCAACGATAATGTAGTCTACACAGGAGTGAATATTGCTCAGAAAAAGAAGCGGTGGTAAATTGGTAGGAATGGCCATTACTATTTGGGCATACATATCCGGACTTGGATCACTCTCTTCAAGAACCCCTACTCCATTTATCTGGCTCTGTTTTGCCGTTATTTTTTCTCCCGCTTTGAGATTTAAACTACTTACCGTAATAGTGGCATTTCCCGTATAATCGGCCAATTCATCATTTCCAAGTTTATTACCATTGCGGTAAAGCTGAACAGTAGCTCCTGCCACACATCCTACCACTAACACATTTAAACTTAATGTTGTAACAGGGCCGGTTACTGTTGGCGGAAGTAAAAAAATAGATGCCATGTTTAAGGGGATTAAAGATACAGGCAATTGAAGAATGGAACTAAGGTATCTGGCTCCGGTACAACATGCAATACTGATTTTTCAGTATTTATTACCATAAAATTGGATTTAAATTGCAGAATATGACATTTCCCATCCTTGATCTAACTGAATCAGAGGAAGAATCTAGCCACAGATGCATGGTTTTCTCCAGAATACATATTAGACGGCGCTGTAAATCACTGAGTTTTTCATTAATCCGCTGGCTGTTGTTTACTAAGTAACTAGTTATTTAATGATAATAAATTTAACAAAGGTTTAAAAGGTCAAAAAGCCAGTCTAAAATTATTGAGTATATCTAATTATGAACCGGTCTTTATGAACTAGCCTTCGTCCATTCCCAAGAGTAAAATTCTAACAATCTCAAAAATGCCGTCTCAAAAATAAGTTTTTACTTTTGATTAGTGAGATGGTCATTTGAGATGGTTTTTAGCACAAAAAAGCCTCTTTTTGGAGGCTTAGTTTTGTCTCACAAAACGACCGTTTTTTGAGACAAGTGGTCAATGTATTTCAGGATTAATATTCGACAACTTTTAAGTTTATCTATACCGGGGAATATACCAAAAGGATTCCAGCAGTTGAACTTGAAATTTGTCTATTTCTATAATTCTCCTTTCAAACTGAACTCTTAGCAGCAACAAACTTGATTTTTCTATAAGGGTAGGATTGTGCCGGCTTAGCCCAGCAATTAGTTGGCAGTATTCCTCTAGTTCTTGCCGCGACAAGCTGTCTAGGTCTAATTCATTCAAGTAAGTCAGAATATCCTCCATGAAGAATTCTAATCAAAGAATAAATTTATGGCAATTAAAAAATTTAAGGTAGAGTATAAATACTGATATTAAAGTAAATCAGCTTTAAACTAATGCTTATTAATTAAGGGATCGGTACTCATTTGGAGAGTGCCCAACACGCTGTTTAAACAAACGGGTAAAATGTTGAGGATATTTGAAGCCTAATTCATGGGCAATTAAATTAACAGATTTGCTTTGGTCAAAAATCTTTTCTTTTGCTATCTCTATTATCTTGCTCTGAATGTATTCTTGTGCGGATTTACCTGTTTCTTTTTTTACTAAATCGCCAAAATAATTATTGGATAGATTTAATTCACTAGCACAATAAGCGACTGAAGGTAAACCAATACTTTGCGGCTTATCTGATTGAAAATACTCTTTTAATAAATCTTCGAATTTTTCCAGTACACCTTTATGGACATTATCCCGGGTAATAAATTGACGGTCGTAAAAACGGATACAATAATTAAGAAAAAGTTCGATGTTAGATACAATCAATCTTTTACTATGTTTGTCTACGGCATGCTCTAGTTCATACTCAATTTTTGAAAAACAATCTAGAACAATTTTCCTTTCCCGTTCAGATAAATGAAGAGCTTCATGGAATTGATAACCGAAGAAGCTATAATCTTGAATATGCTTTCCAAGGGAAGTGCCTGGTATTAAATCCGGATGGAAGACCAGCGCATAACCTTTTGGCTGATAGATTTCTCCATTACTATTCATGCCTGCCACTTGGCCGGGGGCAAGGAAAACTAAGGTGCCTTCTTGATAGTCATAAGTATGCCTGCCGTAAACCAAATCACCGCATTTTACCTCTTTTAAGAAAATCGTGTAAAATCCAAAATACATTCGAGAACCTGATCGAGGGCTTGCTTTCGACAAGTCAACCACACTCACCAGTGGGTGAAGGGTTTCATTATTGTTGAAGACATTGTAATCACTGATCGTTTCAAATCTTCTTAGAGTATCCATAGCACCAATATTTGTCTGTATTTCAAAAGTAATGCTTTATTTAACGCTTCCTTACAGCACTTTACTAAATCAGTAATATTGGTAGATAAAACCGTAATCTGTATAACATTTAGGTAGCTAATTACCTAGACCTTTGCATTGTAATAAAAAGTAAACAATGCAAAAGGTTAAATTAAATAATGGAGTAGAAATGCCCATTCTAGGGTTTGGGGTATTTCAAGTACCGGATTTGGCGGAATGTGAGCGAAGCGTACTGGATGCTATTAGCACAGGTTATCGCTTGATAGATACAGCCGCTTCCTATATGAATGAAGAGGCTGTAGGTAAAGCAATCAAGGGCAGCAGTGTACCGCGAGAAGATTTATTTATTACTACTAAACTCTGGATACAATCTAATGGCTATGCGGATACCAAAAAGGCCTTCGAATCTTCCCTCAAGAAGCTGCAACTAGATTATCTGGACTTGTATTTAATCCATCAGCCCTTCGGCGATGTATATGGCGAATGGCGGGCCATGCAGGACTTGTACCAGGAAGGAAAAGTGAGAGCGATTGGCGTTAGTAACTTTCATCCGGATCGGCTAATAGACTTGATTGTTCACAATGAAGTTATTCCGGCCGTCAACCAGATCGAAACCCATCCTTTTCACCAGCAAATCGAACCCCAAAACTTCTTACAAGAGAACGATGTACAGATCGAGTCTTGGGGACCGTTTGCCGAAGGTAAAAACAACATCTTCCACAATGAGCTGCTGCTTTCTATTGGCGAAAAGTACGACAAATCTATTGCCCAGGTAGTTCTTCGCTGGCTCACTCAAAGAGGGGTAGTGGCTATTCCTAAATCCGTTCGCAAGGAAAGAATGGAAGAAAACTTCAGCATTTTCGATTTTCAACTAAGTGAAGAAGATATGGAAGCCATTAAAGCCTTGGATTCCAAGACGAGTAGCTTCTTTGACCACCGGGATCCGGCCATGGTAAAATGGCTCGGAGAAAGAAAACTGGAAGTCTAAATCACACCAAAAAACGATTATGCAAAAAAGAATATTAGGCAAAAGCGGCCTGGAAGTTTCCGCATTAGGATTAGGCTGCATGGGGCTTAGCTTTGGCTATGGTCCGGCCACTGATAAACAAGAGGGTATCCATCTCCTTCGGGCTGCTTACGAGAAAGGCATTACTTTCTTTGATACTGCCGAAGCCTACGGACCTTATTCCAACGAAGAGCTCCTGGGTGAAGCATTAAAGCCGTTCCGGAAAGAAGTCGTAATAGCCACCAAGTTTGGGTTTAAAGAAGGGCAGCCACCTTTGGGGTTGGATAGCCGTCCGGAAACCATCCGGGCCGTTGCGGAAGCATCACTAAAGCGTTTGCGAACCGATGTTATTGACTTATTTTATCAGCATCGGGTAGACCCGAATGTTCCCATGGAAGAGGTGGCCGGAACCGTGAAGCAATTAATTTGGGAGGGCAAGGTAAAGCACTTTGGTCTTTCGGAAGCTGGTGTCGGAGCCATTCGCCGGGCGCATGCGGTGCAGCCGGTAACAGCCTTGCAAAGTGAATACTCCCTTTGGTGGCGAGATCCGGAAGAAGAAATTCTACCCACCCTGGAAGAATTAGAAATTGGTTTTGTGCCTTTCAGCCCATTAGGCAAAGGTTTTCTAACCGGTAAAATAGATGAGAACACCACGTTTGATAAGACTGATTTCCGCAATACGGTTCCGCGCTTCTCGGAAGAGAACCGGAAAGCCAACCAAGCATTAGTTGATTTACTGGGTAACCTAGCCAAAGATAAAAATGCCACTCCCGCCCAGATAGCGTTGGCCTGGCTACTAGCGCAAAAGCCGTGGATTGTGCCAATTCCGGGCACTACCAAATTACACCGATTGGAAGAAAATATAGGATCAGCGGAAATTACGCTTCTTCCGGAGGATCTTCAAGACATTAATGAGGCAGTTGGCAAGATTAACGTGCAAGGAGGTCGGTATTCCGAGCAGTCTCAGAAAATGGTTAATCGGTAATCTTGCCAAAACAGAAGCAATAACTCCTTCAAAGTACCTTGTCAATTAGTAAGACAATAGCAACTATGGAAACTATAACCAATAAAAAAACAGGTACTATTTTTAACCGTCGAGACTTTTTCAAAACCGGGTTAGTTCTCGCCGGTGGAGCCATGTTACCTACCGCTTGTAAAACAGCTGCGAGTGCAACCAGTGCTAACAGTTCATCGAAGGAAATAGTAACCACCCGCCGAAAACTGGGTAATTTAGAAGTTTCTAATATCGGCCTGGGGGTGCAGAATATGAGCCGTAAGTATACCACTGAGGTTCCTTCCCGACCTGAAATGCACCACATCATTCGGACTGCTTACGATCATGGCGTTACCCTATTCGATGCGGCGGAGGCATATGGTCCTTTTGAGGTAGAACGCATCTTGGGTGAAGCGTTAGTACCTATTCGTAATAAAGTTGTTATTGAAACCAAGTTTGGCTGGAATATAGATCAAAATACCGGGCAACGCCTCCCGGGTTTGAATAGTCGTCCCGACCACATCAAGGTAGTAGTAGAGGGCATGTTGAAACGTTTACGCACTGATCGGGTTGATTTGTTGTATCAGCACCGGGTAGATCCGGCCGTACCGATTGAAGATGTGGTGGGTGCTATTAAAGACCTTATTACTGCCGGAAAAGTATTGCATTATGGGCTTTCTGAACCCGGACTGCAAACCGTAAGACGCGCCCATGCCATTCACCCGGTTACGGCTATTCAGAATGAATATTCCCTTATCTGGCGCGGACCAGAAGAAGCAGTTATTCCGCTTTGTGAGGAACTTGGCATTGGCTTCGTGCCATGGAGTCCGCTGGGAGTAGGTTTCTTAACCGGAGCCATCGACGCCAATACCCGTTTTGCTCCCGGTGATATTCGCGGGGCAGAGTCCCGCTTCTCACCAGAGAACTTACCTAGCAACCTGGTGTTGGTAGATTTGATTAAAAAGTGGGGAACCCAGAAAGAAGCCACTCCTGCGCAAATAGCATTGGCCTGGCTGCTAGCGCAAAAGCCATGGATTGTGCCTATCCCAGGTACCACCCAGATGGCCCACATGTTGGAGAATAATGGTGCCGATGCGGTACGGTTTACCTCTGATGAAATAAAGCAATTTAATACGGAGCTATCGCAGATTGAATTTAAAGGCGAGCGCCTGCCGCAGATGGTGCTCCAGTTTTCAGGGGTGGAAGCTCCGGCCAAGTAGTTAGTAAGGAGGGGTGAAAGATCCCAAATTGCTATCCCATGGAGGGCAGACTTGGAGCAACTGGCGAAACTATCTATTACAGTTTACACCGCTCTTGTTCTAAAAATAAGCTCAGTGTCCGGAATGAGTCTTTAAATATCTGACAATAAACAAATTATATTACTAGTAAATAATCTTAAAAATGAAAAAATCAATCATCAGCTTATTTTTAATCATCCTAAGTGCGCAATGGTCCTTTGCCCAAAATTCTGCCACAGAACAGAAAATTAAAGATCTATCTAAAGAGAAATGGCAATGGATGGCCGACAAGAACGTGGACAAGCTGGCCGCTCTCTTCCACGATAAATCAAAATTTGTGCATATGAGTGGAACCTGGAAAAAGCAGGAGGAACTCGATATTATTAAATCCGGAAGCATTTGGTACAAGAAAGCCGATGTCCATGATGTGGCGGTAGAAATTGTTGACGATACGGCTATTCTTTGGAACCGCATTACGCTCACGGCGGTGGTCCGGGGCAGTGATGCCGTTACAGAATTTACCGTAACCGAAGTCTATAAAAAACTAGGGAATGATTGGAAATTGTTAGCCTTGACCTTTAGCAGTGTTCGGGACACCCATCAAATTAAACATTAGTAGTATAACCAGGCTGGGTTGGTTCTGAAGTTAACGGCCCTTACACAGAAAGAAGTAACTCAGTAGCGACAATACAACAAGGAAGTTTGGGGTGATAGCAAAAAAAATATATAAAACAAAAATTTCAAACCTCAATAAAATGAAAGTTATGTTCCATAGTAAATTGGTAAATACTTGGATGAAAGTATCCATTCTTGGATTGTGTTTCCTGTTAGTGAGTACCTCAGAAGGCTTCGCACAAAAAAAAGCAAGTGCATCTAAAACCAATAGTCTGAATTCAGAACAAGAAATTATTAGCCTTTCTAAGAAGAAATGGCAATGGATGGCTGATAAGAAAGCAGATACTTTAGCCGCTCTCTTCCATGAGAACGCTATGTTTGTCCATATGGGAGGAAGCTGGGGGAAGGAGCAGGAAGTCAACATAATTAGAAGTGGAGGGATTCATTACAAGCATGCCGAAATTCAAGATACATCCGTAAAGTTTATTGGCAATACGGCCATTCTGTTAAGCAAAATCAGGTTGTTAGCCGTAGTTGGTGGCAATGAAGTTACCAACCCATTTATGGTTACGGAAGTGTATGTAAAGGAAGGCAATAAATGGTCCTTAGGCTCCCTTTCTTTTACCCGATTAATGGGTGATTAGACCACTTTTCCCCAAACTATTTGAATGCTAATATAAAAATTGTGGCAACAATTAAAGAGAATAAAATAATGACTTGTATGATGCAATTACTGTTGGGGTTCTTTTTTTTATTTTCTGCTTGTTCTCCTTCCCAAACGGAAGATTTTGGCATCAATGTGCAAACTGCCTCTTCTGTAACTCCAGATAAAGTCTTAATTGTGTATTTATCCCGGACCAATAATACTAAGGCTATTGCGGAAATGATTCACCAAAATATCGGTGGAGCCTTGGTGGCATTGGAGTTAGATAATCCTTATCCTCAAAATTATAGACAAATTGTGGATCAGGTGGCTAATGAAAACGCAACCGGTTTTTTACCGCCTTTGAAAACAAAAATTGACAGCATAGAAAATTATAATGTGGTGTTTTTAGGCTTCCCGACTTGGGGCATGCAGTTACCGCCACCCATGAAAAGCTTTTTAAACCAGTATAATCTAAGTGGTAAAACCATTGTGCCTTTTAATTCCAACGCTGGCTACGGCATTGGCAGCACTTTCGAAACGGTAAAAGCAATGGCTCCCAATAGTAAAATACTAGAAGGCTTTACGACTAAGGGCGGAATAGAAAGAGATGGTGTTTTGTTCGTGATGGAGGGAGAAAAAGAAAAACAGGTGCAAGAGGAAGTAAAGAAGTGGTTAGAAAAACTCCAATTAATCCAAAAATGAATACTGTAGTAAGAAGTTTTGATTCTTGTGAATCTTAAAAAAGCTTTTTACTACGGCTTTGTTCTTTACCTTCTTGTTAAGTCCATAAATCCTTCCGGATGATCATATACTACATGATGTGCCTGAGAGGGTAAGTTATTGAGTTAGGCTTTTAATTTTACTTTATGTTAAGTGCACGAATTCACCACCTGATGTTTATTATTTACTTTCTTACCTTTTTACTTGTTTCTAACACCATGCAAGCACAAATTAACGGAGGTAGAAACCAAGGTCTGGATGCCAAGCAGCAACATATCGTACCAATTGCAACCTTTACGGCTAAAGGAGATCTGCCCCAATTAAATCAGACTTTGCACAAAGCACTGGATGCAGGCCTTACTATTAATGAAGCAAAAGAAGTACTTGTTCACTTGTATGCCTATTGTGGCTTTCCCAGAAGTCTTCAGGGAATAAAAACCTTGATGGCAGTAGTAGATGCAAGAAAAACGAAAGGTATAATCGATAAGGTAGGCAAAGGAGCTACCCCTGTATCGGATAGTGGAAGCAAATACGAGCGGGGAAAGAAAGTATTAGAAAGCCTAACTGGTAGACCAGAGACAAGCCCCAAAACCGGCTATGCAGCCTTCAGCCCAGAAATAGAGATATTTTTGAAGGAGCATTTGTTTGCCGACCTTTTTACCCGGGATATTATTAGCTATGCCGATAGAGAAATTGCTACTATATCGGCCCTTATCAACTTGGGGGGAGTCGAGCCGATGATGCAAAGCCATATGGGCATTGCCTTAAACATTGGTATCACGGAAGCTGGGCTCATGCAAATCATTTCCCTGATTGACGCCCATGGTGGAAAAAAGGAGGCAGAAGTAGCTAAACAGGTTCTGGCGATTGTAATAAATTCAAGAAAGAAATAAAAGGTATTACCATGATATACTTTGCCAACTTGTTTATTCTCTCGTGGGTGCTTTTTTGCTCATTCACTTTGCCAGTGAAGGCACAGAACAAGAAAAATAGTTCGTCTATTAACCAGAACCTGGTTTTTCCCACAGGAGAAAAGATTACCAATGATAATTTTAAAGGTAATGCTTGGTTGCAGCCCTTGGTGGCGAGTGACAGTCTTAATCCGATATCGGTAGGCAATGTAACTTTTGAACCGGGGGCCCGGACCAAGTGGCATTCTCATCCGGGCGGACAGATATTGCTAGCCACCGGTGGAGTAGGGTATTATCAAGAAAAAGGGAGTCCGAAAAGGATTCTACGGAAAGGAGAAGTAGTCAAATGCCCGCCAAATGTAAAGCATTGGCACGGGGCGAGTCCCAATCAAGAGTTTATTCAAATAGCCGTAACCAACACCCAAAATGGAGCCGTGATATGGTTAGAGCCAGTTACGGATGCTGAATATAATAGCATAGTAAAGCCGTAAAAGGCTAAAGTATAGGATGGTAATTTATTTCCAGGTATATTATTGTAACCTTTAACATACAAAGTTATGGCAACATATAGCTTAAAAATTAACGGAAAAGTTCTGCAGGTGAACGTTGACCCAGCCACGCCTATGTTGTGGGTGTTGCGGGATCACCTAA
This sequence comes from Adhaeribacter pallidiroseus, assembly GCF_003340495.1. NCBI lineage: Bacteria > Pseudomonadati > Bacteroidota > Cytophagia > Cytophagales > Hymenobacteraceae > Adhaeribacter > Adhaeribacter pallidiroseus. Next base: position 4,460,564 of record NZ_QASA01000001.1, on the reverse strand, counting down.
ACCTAGTCGGAACCAAGTACGGTTGTGGCATTGCCCAATGTGGGGCCTGCACCATCCATCTCGGCGAGGTAGCCATGCGTTCCTGTCAATTGCCGGTATCAGCGGTAGGCGAACAAACCATAACCACCATAGAGGGACTTTCGGAAAAAGGAGACCATCCGGTACAACAAGCCTGGTTGGAACATGATGTAGCACAGTGCGGCTATTGTCAGGCTGGGCAAATAATGAATGCATCAGCGTTGTTGAAAAGCAATCCAAATCCTACGGATGAAGAAATTGAAACGACGATGAACGGTAATATCTGCCGTTGTGCCACTTATCTGCGTATTAAGACCGCTATCAAAACGGCTGCTAAATCAACCAAAACTGCCTAAAACTGTAACTATGGAAACTGCAAAAAAAACGATCAACCGGCGGGATTTCTTAAAAGCTTCGGCTCTAGCCGGAGGCGGCATGATGCTCAGTTTTAGTTGGCTGGCCGGCTGCAAGCCTACTACGGAGGAGGTGTCAAAACTACCGAAAGCTTGGTTTGAACTAAATAGCTACATAAAGATCGGCGACAACGGGCTGGTTACTTTATTTTCACCTAACCCGGAATTTGGATCCAATGTGAAGACATCCATGCCCATGATGCTGGCCGAAGAGTTGGATGTCGATTGGAAAAACGTAACCGTTGAGCAAGCCGATTTTTTCCCAGAACGCTATGATCGCCAGTTTACTGGGGGGAGTCTGGCCATGCAGATGGCCTGGAAGCCTTTGCGCACCGCCGGAGCTACTGCCCGACACCTGCTCATAAATGCCGCAGCTCAAACCTGGAAAGTACCGGCTAGTGAAATTACCACTAAGGATGGCGTATTACACCACAAGGGGAGTGGCAAAGAAGGAGGTTATGGAGAATTTGCTTCTCAAGCGGCTAAACTAAAGGTTCCCGAAGAAGTGCCTTTAAAAAAAGTCGGTGATTTTAAAATCATTGGTAATTCGAAGCGGAACGTTGAAGGAATGAATATTGTAACCGGCAAACCTTTATTCACTTTGGATTATAAACAAGAAGGAATGCTGATTGCCATGATGGCCCATCCACCAGCATTCGGATTAAAAGTAAAATCGGTGGAGGATAAAGCCGTAAAATCTATGCCCGGGATTAAGGATGTATTTGTCATTAAAACATTAGCCGATGATTACGAAAGAAACGGTTTTGATACGACCAGTTTTACGGAGCTGGTGGTAGTGGTGGGAAATTCTACTTGGGAAGTAATGAATGCCAAGAAAGCTCTGAAAGTAGAGTGGGAAAAAATAAGTGACTCTACCGTAACTATAGCTGGGTTTGGCGGTAACAAACAAATGGTTAAAATTCCAGCCGGTCTGGAGAGTACCGAAAAGCATCAAGTGAAGATGGCGGAAATGATGAAAAAGCCGGGTAAAGAGCTGCGTAAAGATGGGGATCCGGCAGGTGTCTTTAAAACGGCTAAAAAAGTGATTGAACGCACGTATACGGCTCCTTTCCTGGCGCACAATGCCATGGAACCGGTAAATTGTTTCGCCCACGTTACGAAAGATAAAGCTGAAATAGTAGCTCCTATCCAAGCACCCGAGTTAATATCACAAACCCTTGCAGCCCGCCTGGGATTACCTAAAGAAAAGATTCACATAAAATTGGCTCGTATGGGTGGTGGCTTTGGCCAAAGAGCTTATGGCCACCATTTAGTAGAAGCCGCGGTTATTTCTCAAAAGTTGCAGGCTCCTGTGAAGCTGGTTTACACCCGTGAGGATGATATGACCTACGGGATTTATCGGCCTATGTATACAGCCACGTATAAAGCGGCGTTAGATGATAAAAACAACCTGATTGCCTATCAAGTAAAAGCGGGAGGGATTCCCGAAAGTCCCTTAGGATTTGCCCAAAATCGCTTTCCGGCGGGTGCCGTGGATCATTATTTAGCCGAGGAGTGGATGCTGGATTCCAACATTACAATTGGAGCCTTTCGGGCTCCCCGATCTAATTTCCTGGGTGCCGTAGAGCAGTCTTTTTTAGACGAGGTTGCCGAGTTAGCGGAAAAGGATCCAATTGAATTTCGCTTGGAACTTTTGGACCGTGCTAAGAAAAAGCCCGTAGGCAAGCAAAACGATTATGATGCGGAACGTTATGCTGGAGTATTAAAATTGGTCCGGGATAAATCTAATTGGAAGCAAGCCAGTAAAGATGTTCACCGGGGCATTTCGGCTTACTTTTGTCATAATACCTATGTAGCCCAAGTGATTGATTTGACCATGCAGGAAAACAAACCTGTTGTGGAAAAAGTATATGCGGCCGTTGACTGCGGAGTAGTAGTGAATCCGGATGCAGCTACTAACATGAGTGAAGGAGGAATAATTGATGGCATTGGCAATGCATTGTATGGCGAAATGACCTTTCAAGAAGGAGTGCCTCAGAAAAGTAATTTTGACAAATATCGCATGATCCGGCACAGCGAAGCGCCAAAAGCCATTGAAGTTCATTTTGTAAAAAGTGAAGCAGATCCAACTGGCCTGGGTGAACCGTTGTTTCCACCCATCTTTGCAGCACTGGCAAATGCTTTGTACAAGGCAACGGGACAACGGGAATATACTCAACCCTTTCTACAAGGCAATAAGCAACTTGTATAAGGGAAACTATTATTAAAAAGATAGATCAATATGAAAAAAGCATTATTAGCCCTTAGTATTGTTTGTTTTTGCAACGCCTGCGGAAAAGGAACCGAAAGCTCTGCTAATTCCGACAGCACAACTGAAGCAAATAGCACTACTCCTCCGGTAACTTCCGATACTGCAAATCCCATTGGAGTAATGATGAGTGACACCTCCACAAGTGCAAGTGATAGTCTGAATAGTCAGAAATGATACATGTATATATTGTAAATTAAGTTTTCAAGTTAGGTCATCTTATTTGTGGTTAGTATATGAAACTAAAGTAGAAATACTATAAAGCAATTTGATGCTTAGGAGGTGCTTCTTTATCATTAAAGTATTTAGGATAAAGAAGCACCTCCTGTTTTTATATTTTTATTATAAATGCATTTTCTTTATTGTTTTAAGTGCTTCCAATTAGGGTCAATATTGTCCGATTTTGGAACAATAATTATAGTTTGAGAGTGAGAAAGTTAGAAATTGCTTAAAGTCTTGTTTTTTAGGGAGATAAAGTTAATTATAAGTTTCTTTTAAAGAATTAATTAGTGAGAGTGTGAGAAAGTTTACTTTCATTAGAACAATGAGTGAAGTTTTTTCTCACATTTCTCACTTTTTCTCACTCTAAAAAAACAATTTAGTGAGGAGGTAAAATGCTGACATTTATAATATTTATGTACTACTTCTCACAATCTCACCTATTTTTTCCTTTTTAGTTCATTAATAAAATTAGGTGAAAAAAAAAGTGCAAGACAATTGCACTTTACCACTGTGAAAATTTATAATTAGCTAAATTGAGAACGTGGAAATACATAATAACGCCCATTTTTATATTCCCAAGTTGTAACAATTTCTGGAGGTACTATCTCTCCAGTATTTTCATCTAGAACTTCTTCTCCCTTAATCTCTTGTTTGGGAAATCGGAAATGCTTCGATACAGAAATAGGATCCAAATTTAAGTTCTGCTTAATAGTTTTACCTATATCATGTGCGGTGTACCGGAAGTTCTTCTCTCCAAAAATTAATTCGTGCAATCGTTTGGCATCAATCCTAATTTCGTCCTCGTCAAAGTCAGCAAAACGCTCTTTTAAATAATCTAAAATTCGGAGTAATACTTCTGGCTTAGAGTTTTCCTTAATGCGTTGTAATGCTTTTGTCTCTACAATATAATCGGGAATAGCAAATCGACTTTCATTTGAATAATATTTCAGTTCCCGATTTAACAGAAAATGAAGAAAAGCAGGGATTTCCGCCTGCATTTTTTCCATTAACTCTTTGTCTTTATTTTGAACCGTACCTACATCCAGAATAAACCACTTGTTCTCGGCCTGGTGAATGCTTGCAAAATCTTCAACGTGGTTGGTAGTCATAATCAGTTTTACTCGATTAACTACTTGAACCGCTGCTACTCCTTTGTCATTTAGATTGGCATAGGGATTTGTGACCATCGATTTTATCATTTCAATAATCCGGGGATCATCAATCTTGCTTTCATCAACGCCTACTAGTGATTTTACAATGTAAGGATTGAATTGACTTTCAAAATCGGCAGAGCCAATAATGCTCATATTTTGACCAAAGATGGCTCGCATTAGCTCTAGGAATTTAGTTTTTCCTGTTTCGTTAGAGGTAGAAACTAGGGCTAGAATTCGTTGTATTTGACAAGGCTTGGTATAATACATCTGGATCATATCCAATCCAACTTCGTATTTGCAATCACCTCCATTATGGAAAATATGTTTTAAAAATCGTCTAATGTGGGGCCAGTCTCCTGGTTCTGGATCATGTTCCAGGCGGTAAGCTAGATTAAGCATTCGAAACCTTTCTTTGATGATGGTTTCCTGTTTAAAATTTAAAAAGTCAGGTTCATTCACATAACCATCGTATTTAGGAATTTTCAACATTAATGCTTTTGCTTGTTTATCATCCTTATTCATTCGCCTGAAATCATCCAGTATAATTTCCGTGTTCCTAATGGACCTGACCCGCTCTGGGTGGCCTTTGCTATTTAGTTCATAAATGTTTTTGAAGTAGCGATTACCTACTAGCACAAAATCATTTACTTCCTTCGGTAAAGTCATCTCCACGGAATCTTCTTCTGGATTGTACTGGTAGAAATCACCTAAAAAAATATATGGATCCTCCCCGATAAGGTCGGAGTGGTGATCGTAGAAGTTTTGCGGATTATCGATGTAGAAATATTTCTTTATATCAGCGTGAGTCTTAAAATCGGCGGGTACCTTATGGATTTTAAAAAAACGCTTGGCCTCCTGAAACTGTAGTAAATCACCTAAAATTTCCGTTTCGCGACCTGGGTAAGTAATAAAAACATCATCCAATCCCTTGGGACCATTTTCTAAGGGATGGCCGTAAAAAAAATTAACGGTTTGGCTTTTATATTTTTGAATAGACCTTTGGTAGGCCAGCACTGTATCTGCAAAGTTTTTCGGTCGTTCTCCTAAATCTTTAAGGTAGCTATAATTAACTCTTCGGAAGTCCGCATCATGCAGGTACAACACATGTTGAACTTTACAAACTTCTATGATTTTCTTAATGATCGGGTGTAGCTCACTGGATCCTTTTCCCCGGAGTCCCCAAATGCCATTGATGCCTACTGCATAAGCTCCGTGCATACTTCCTTTTAATGCTTTTAGGGATCCTTCCACTAGAATAAGTAAGGGTATGTTTAATCCGGAGCTATAAGCTTGAATAAGCGGTGGTGGTAGAAAAGGAAATGCTGGTGCATTTGCCGGTAGTCTGTACTTATTACTTCCAATTGGCTTTTTTAACCGGGTATTCCGATAGGGAACAATCAACTTTTTCGGTGTATCAGAGAAGCTTCCAGTTACTTCAATCTCATGAGTCAGGGCTACAAACGAACCTTCTTTCATTTGTAAATCCAGGTATAAGATGAGTAAATTATCTTCTTTGCCGTCTCCGCTTAACAACTGTAGCATTTGTGGTTTCTCTTCCCCAGGTATGTGAACACTAAGCTGATTTTCAGAAGCAGTAATGCCTAATTCTTCGGTTCGCTGGAGGTAATAAGGTTTTTGTTCTGCTATCATATCATTGCCCTATTTTTAATAAGTATACCATTATCGTTAGCTCTTAGAATCTAATTGGAGTTGAATTTAAAAGGAGGAACTACATCGGTTTTATGACCTATTTTAATACTTATGTTGGCTTTGACTTGAAGCTCTTTTAAATCAGCTTCTAATAAAATTCGGCAGAAGTCATAAGTGGATTGATCGATGGTGTTATTATCGAACTCCTGCTGAAGTATATCCAACTGAGCTATAATAGTAGTCTCGACAGCTTTAACCATGCGGCTAAGACGGTAACTAATTGCGGTAAATTCCATGCTAAAACCGTTTAGACGTTAATTGTAAGTCTAGGAGTTCTTGGGGACCAGGTACCATAAAGTTGATTTGACTAACTGGTTTATTCAAAATCTCGGCTAACCAATTTTCGATGTTCTCCTTCTCCGTAACAGTTATCTCATTTTTGCCCGTATTTTCAAAAATTTGAAAGAACCGTAGTCGGGTTATTCCTAATTTTTTTAAAAGAGAAGCAGTAGGTTTATAATCTTCAAAACCTAGTTCCATTAGTATGCTTTTAAGCTGGTTTTGCTTCTGCATTACATAAATTTTTCGAATACGCTTTTTGGTAGGCTTTTTACCAAGATTAGAGTTATTACTTAATTGTGTCATTTTGCGCAGATTTTCTTTAACTTTTTTAACAAATAATCTTTTTATTGACTGAATTATTTAATTACATTTAACAAAAATGTTAAGTAATTAAGCAAATAAGTTAAAGTGTACGCAATAAAGCAAGAATTATGTAAAATTTTGGTTAATTTTTTTGATAGTTTATCTAGCATTTTTGTAATGCTATGATACATCGGGGTGAAGTAGTTGAACAAAAGGTAAGAAACAGCGATATGAAAATCGTGAAAGTTGCTGAAGCTTTGGCGATTACTCGTAATACCCTATATGTTAGGTTTCAGACACCTAACTTAGATCTTGATTTTATTAAAAGGGTGGGCAAGATTATTCACTATGATTTTAGTCAAGATATACCAGAACTAAAAACTTCTCAAGAAACTCTTTCTGAATTGCCGGAAGAATCAGTTACCGAATTACAAAGCCTTTCTGAATGTACTAAAGCTCTCTTAAATCTTCAGAAAAAATACATTGCCTTGTTGGAGAAGCACAATGAGCTTTTAACTACTATGAATTTTGCTAAAGGGTAACGTATAAACTAGAAGATATAGAATGGAACCCTACGATTGGATTCAAAAGGTTGCTCTTATCCAAAGTCAAATGCTTGGAGTAAAAAGTCCATGGTCTGAATTACATGCCAGCCAGGCTGCTTTTACGAAAGCAATGGAAGATACCAAAATATTTAACGATCAAATTAAAGAAGCCTTTAGAAAATCTGCGGAATTTACTGAGTCCATTTCTAAAGCTGGAACCATGGCAGCTGCTATATCACAAGTCTATCAGCCATTTAGCAAGTTAGTACTTAAATTACCGCCCGAAATTAATATTCCAGGAATTGGTGGCTTAAATAAGTTCTTTAACTCGCCTGAATATTCTAAACTTAAATTTTTAGAGTTTGATTTAGTTGGTGATTTAGAATACGAATCTGAGCAGATAGTATTTAAAGAATCAGAAAGAGTTAAATCAATCATCTCCGACATTTACCACAATAATGACATTTTATACAAGATTGAGCCTAGACATTTTGAAGAAGTTATTGCGGAACTTTTAAACAAGCGGAATTTCAAAGTCGAACTTACTAAGCAAACTAGGGATGGTGGATACGATATCTTAGCTATTCAAGAAATTGGTGGGTACCCAATAAAATTTTTAGTTGAATGTAAACGCTATGCTGCAAAGAACCCAGTAGAAATCGACATCGTGCGGAGCTTTATGGATGTTATTAAGGAAGAGCAGGCTAATGCTGGTATCATAGTTACAACTTCCTATTTTACTTCTGGTGTTCATAATAGACAAAATAAGCATCCTTATCTTTTACACTTGAATGACCGTGTTGATGTCTTAGATTGGGTGCAACAATATAAATTAGGATTAATCTAGCAATTATTTACCAATTGTTTACCAAAAAAAGCATAACTACTTGATGGATAATAGACTTGAGGAACCCGGCTCTGGGTACTTTTAATTATTATAAAGCCTTGTAAATTAGTTGTTTACAAGGCTTTTTCATTGTAAGGGGACATTATAGGGGACGGTTTATTAATATTGGCTATAAATACTTTGCTATTAAAAAATCATCATATTCTCAACCAGAGGTCTGCACGTAAAAACAATTATTTTATTAATAATATATTTAAGTTGTTATATAATCAAGAGGGCTCCTTGAGGATTTAATTAATCATCAAAAATGACCTTTAAATTAGAAAGGATATATTTTTTTATAACCATTGATTAAAATGAACCAGTTAAGAATCTTTATGTTTAATTTAAAATTTAAATTAAACACAATATCTTTAGCTTAAAGCTATCTATTAATTGCAAAATAATAAATAAAGATTGCAGAACATTGGATATCTTATCCATTTTATACACAAATTAATTACTTTTAAAAAGCTCAAACAGGTTCAATATAAGCTCAACATTAAAGATAAAATTTAAGAAATAATTTAAGCTAATAATTTAGATATGATAACTAAACTAAGTGTAATCAAACTTAATAATAGGATCACTCAAGATTTTTTGTTTCACTCAGATCTTAATATAATTTCGGGAAAAAATGGAAGTGGGAAAACAACTTTATTGAAATTAATGTGGTACATGACGAGTGGGAACTGGAAATACATTTTCGATGAAATGGACTTTGATTATGCTCGTCTTGATTTTATGGATGGAGATTTCTTAGAACTAATTTTTACTGAGAAAGAAAATACAAAGTTTTTAAAAATTAATACTAAATCTGAAGTTCCTCCTTTTCCCCATGAAATCTCATTAAAGCAACTTGAATCAATAGATGGATTAGTACCAATGTGGGGTTCATTATATTTTCCAACGTTTAGAAGGATTGAAGGTGGTTATTCTATTCTTAATTCTGAAGGGAAACGTTCCAGGTTTAGTACTTTCAATCTTAGAGAAGCACTAGATGTTATCTCTACTGAACTTAATAAAACTAAGCATAATTTTATTACTTCTATTTCTTCTCATGACATTGACTTTCTGTTGACAAGTAAATATTCTGAAATTTCAGAAAAAGTAAGAAAGCTTGAGGATGAGCAATCAAAAGTAATTTTAGATATTGTTTCCAAAAGTACCAATAAAGAAAAAGAATCCTTAGAATCAATAAAAGCTGTTGTTAGGAATAATGATTCTAAAAAGAATGATATATTAAAACCTATTTCAGTATTGTCAAGCTTTGTAGATAAGATTTTTAAAAATAAATCAATTTCTATAACAGGGAATATTAAGTTAGGAGATGCGAAAGAAGCTATTTATTCTGAAAAGCTTTCATCTGGTGAAAAGCAAATGCTAAGCTTTTTATGTTATAACTTCTTTTATGATAAATCCATTATATTTATTGATGAGCCCGAACTTAGCCTTCATACTGATTGGCAAAGATTATTATTCCCAACTTTATTAAAACAAAATAAAGGGAATCAATTTATTATTGCTACACATTCTCCATTCATATATTCAAAATATCCTGATAAAGAAATCATTATTAATGATAAAAGAATAGCTGAAAATGCCTAGAATAAATCCACTTACCCCAGATATATTAATTGAAGTTTTAAAAAGAAGTGGCTTAAATACTGTTTTAATTGAGGGAATTGATGATTTACAAATTTATAGAAACATAGAAAAAGAACTTGATATAATAGACCTAGATTTTCTGTCATGTGGTGGTAGAACTAAGTTATTGGAAATTTATAAAAGAAAAAATGAAATCAGTTCTAAACTTCTCTTCATTTGCGACTCAGATTTATGGCTATTTTTTGGTAGACCCGATTTTGCTGATGAGGATTTAATAACTACTGAAGGTTATTCAATAGAGAATGAGCTTTACCAAGATGGTGAGCATATTTTAATAAAGCTTTTAACTGATGATGAAAAGCTGAAATTAGCATTAATTATAAAAAACGTTTGCTTATGGTATTCCCGTGAAGTTGAGAAAGCCATCAATGAACAAAGCTATGATTGTAGCTTTTCAAATGTTTCTTTACTTAATACCGCTATAATACCAAAAAAGAGCATTGAATTTAGTGCTGAGTTTTTAAATAAAATAAACTTTCAAGAACCTGATGAAGCAATTTTCCAAGATATTTTAACTAATTATCAAGTCAAATTGAGAGGTAAATTTTTGTTTCAAGCCTATATTAAAATTTTTCAGGAAAGAGGCAAGGAAGGAATTAAATATAGCGTAGACCAACTTTTTGATCTAATTTATAGAATGGTTATAAGTGAGAATAGTGAAGATTCTATTTTAATAAAGAGAAGGAATATCATTCAAAGCTATTTTAATTCGTAATTTTTATTAATTTAAAACTGATGTTATCTGGTTCTTTTATTCTCAGGTTATTCTCTTATCAACACTGTTGTAATATCTATGCATTTATAATAATTAATAAAATGATCAATGTTAGTTGAATTTTTACAGTGTTACCAACCGATAAAATTAGTAAAAAGAAGTGAATGAAAATCTCTTGGATTTTTTACATTTTGGCATTATCGGATTCAGAAGTGATACAGAAAGTAAAACTTTCATTTTAGCAGTACAAAGTATTTATATTGCTTATTATGTTTATTAAAGATATTTTGGTAATTATTTATTATTATAGCGTTAGATTATTTTTTGTTTCTAAACGCTCATAAAACCGCATAGTGGTTTATCCAGCAGAATAAGGTGCAGTTCACAAAATCTCTTAAAATCTATTGTAACAATATCTATTAAGAGTTTACACTCTTTTTTAAATTAAAGCGGAAGCTTCCTTGCAATTAGGGCAATAAAAATGGAATGGAATTAAGCTAAAATAATCATTTTGTATCCAGTGTAGCTTCTGTTCTAGAGGTAACTCTAGAAATGTGAGTTTTTCTCTTAAGGTACCGCAAGTTCGACAATTTTCTTCATTCATGAAATCAGGTTCAACTATTGATATTATAATTTTTCTTTGCTTAATTTTTAATTTTACTAATGAAGTTCTACTTTTTTTACGTTTACGTGAAAGTGGCATATTATCTAGTTTAGGGTTTCAAGGGTTTGTTTATTTTTAACTTGCAAGCGGTCGTAAAACCGCATAGTAATCTTATCTAGAGGTATTAGATACAGGGTACAATATTCTAAAGGCACTTCTTTTATTTCCTCCTTCTTAAGTCGTTGCAATTTCTCCAAAAACTCATAACCAGTATAGAAATCAGTATAGAGGATTGAAATATGCTTCGAGCAATTCCAAACTTGGCACCTGAACTCCGCTTTGTTCTTGGTCACGTACTTGGTTAAGTAAGCTCCAATACTTTTCGGGTTTTTAGTGTTTATCTGCTTCACATCAAAAGCAGAAGACGGTTTAAAGTTCTCTTCTCTTGGCTTAATGCCATGTTTGGCTTGCAGTTCTAACCAGTAAGCCCAACTTTTTTTAATGTCCCAGTACTTATTAGTAAGCATGTGAAAGTGAATGTTCTCCGGAAATACCTTGTGCTCGGCTTGCCTTTCGGCAACCCAGAGGTAGATAAAGTTCTTGCTTCGCTTCTTATTATTATCGAAAAACTTGCTAAGTATCTTTACCGCAAGCTCATCTGTTGCCACATCTATGAACGTGCGGGCATATTATTTGGTAAAATTGTTCCTGTTTCTATCGGGGCGAATACTGGTTTAGTACAAATTTTATAAACATATAGTACTTTAACTATTATTTATTTAGAATTTAAGACTTGGTATTTACTTTGATTTAGGAGCATAAACCTTTAATTATCTTTGAAAAGTAAAAAAAACAAGTCTATGTCAACTACAACTACAGCCTTACCCAGTACCCGATTTAAGTTAGTGTCTTACCAGGAAGCAGATTCGGAGGTAAAGGCCATTTACGAAGAAACCATGCAGGTTCTTCAGTTACCTTTTGTGCTCAACTGGTTTAAATGCCAGGGCAGTAATGCTACCCTACTGCGGGGCAACTGGGCTAAATTGCGGGCCACGCTCATCGAAGGTCAGGTACCTAACGTGTTAAAGCAGCTTATTATCTACAACGTATCGAAGGAACGTGGTTGTGAGTATTGTGCGCATGCACATGGCTTATTTGCCGATAGCATGAGTAAAATGATAAGTGACGATCCAGATTTTAGAGTAACCGAGAACTTGGATTCGCCCGCCCTGCCCAATAGCTATAAGTCTGCTATACAGTTGGTTACGAAAGCTGCTTTAAATTCAGAGGAGTTAACGAACTATGATTTTGAGAAACTCTTGGAAGAAGGTTTTACCGAAGAAGAAGTACAGGAGTTAATGGCCCAGGCCGACTTGGTAAATATGCTGAATACGCTGGCTACTATTTCGGGAATCAAGATTGATAATGAATTAACGGAAGCCGAATTTTAATTCTCGTTACGTATCTTAATTTAATCCCTTGTCGATAGCAGTAGAGAGCCAGGTAATGCGGGTAACTTACGAGGCTTTTTCTAAGTTCTCGAATAGTTTAATCCGCTGCCGCTCCTTTGAAGAAATAGCTACTTGTTTTAAGATTAACCTGAAATACTTATTTAATTGTTATTTTTTTCGGGTAAGTTTTAAACGCAACAGTCAATACATTCACTTGATGGTATCGGGGATTAATACAAATATTAAAATACAGGCGGCCCCGGAGTATTTCTTAGTGGAAGAAGTATTGTTGGAAAAAAAGCTTCCTGTTTATTGGACAGAGCCTGGCGAATTTGGTTTGCCAGTTGCTTACGCCTTGCCCGAAGCGGAAGAGCCGAAGCTATGGGGCTGGTTGTTTAATTATGCATCCGATCGGCAGATTACCGTTACGGTATTAAGTGGCAAAAGCCGCAGTTTTACGCCCAAAGAAGTAGTTATCCTTAAAATGGTGACCGAAGCGCTTGAGACAAAATTATTAGAAATTTGTTTATTTCAAGAGTTAGAAGATGCTTTTCACATCATTCAGGATAGAAATAAGACCATTAACTCTATTATGGAGCAGCAGCAAGATATTATCCAACTCCGGACCCAGGAAATTGCCGCTAAGAACGCAAAATTACTGGAAATATCAGTGCTTAATGCCCACCAGGTGCGGGAACCCCTGAGTAGAATGTTAGGTCTTATTTCTATTTTTGATTACTACGAGGCCGAACAGCTCAAAAGTGAAATTATACCCATGTTAAAACGGTCATCGATGGATTTAGATAATGCCTTGCAAGAGGTAGTAACCAAAGCGACCGAAGATTTAATTAACCTAAAAGCATAAGAACCATATGAAAAAAGTGATGTTGGTAGATGATAATCTGATTAACAACTTTGTTATGAAGAAGGTAATCAGCAATGTAGATGAGCATCTGCCCGTTTTGGATTATACAGATGCCCATCAAGCCTTACTTACCCTCGAGGAAGTTAATCCAACAGTTATCTTTCTGGATTTAAACATGCCGGTGCTGGATGGATGGCAGTTTCTGGAATGCATGGTTGCAAAGAATATGAATTATAAGGTTTATATCTTAACCTCCTCCACAAGTGAGTTAGACCGGCAACGATCTGCCAACTACCCGAACGTGGTGCGTTTTTTAAATAAACCTCTAGCCGAAGCCGAAGTAGCCGCTATTTTACATGTTGCCTAACGCCAACTGCGGCAGACAAGTAATAAGGTTATCAGTAATTGAAGTAAAACTGATAGACAGCAAACTTTTAGGAAAGATATCACTCTTTCTTTTTGGCAAAAGTTACTCCTTCAAATTGTTCTAATTGAAAGCCGGCTACTTGGTTGGCTTGATCTTTTTGAAAATGGAGAAATAAGAACCGGCCTGGCACAAAGAAATCTTTCTCCGTCTCGGCAGCCAGAACAGTTTTATGGTTCTGAGCATCTATACCTACCAAAGCATTGTTTTCAATAACTATTTTTAAGACTTCTTTATCCAGAAGATAAGTACCTACATAAGGCTTTAGCTGAGTAGCCGTTAAAGAAACGGGTGTTTTTTTAAAAACCCATTGTAAGCCTTGGGTGTACCCAATGGGCTTGGTACCAGAATGACCAATATTTTCTAAAACTTTGGTTTGCAGATTTAAACCCGTATACTTTCTTCCTTTTACGGTATTTACCCATTTATTAAAAATGGCTACATCTTCCGCATCTCCAGTTGCCATATAAAGCCGCACGGGTAAGGTCTTGTTTTTATCCCAATACTCTTGTTCTATTTTGTAAATCACATCTTGATCCCAGGGAGTGGCGGGGCTGGTTAAAACGTAATTCTGGAAAAAATCAGGAGCTTTAAAAAGAGCATACAACGTAAATAACCCACCTAAAGAACTACCCATTAAAGTACGGTTATTTTTAGAAACCCGGTAATTAGCTTCGATAAAAGGAGTAAGTTCCTGTTGTATAAAGGTTAGAAAATTGGCGGCATTACCGAACTGGGCTCCCTGGCCTAAGTTAGTAGGAGTAAAGTCGCGAGCTCTTAGCTGCCCATAATTCGGGTTTTCTCCACCCCAAGTAATCCCCACAATAATTGCCTCCGGCATAAAGCCATCATAATATTGTCCCCCGTAGATGCCACTAACCAAGGGGAAATCCCATTGGCTATCCAATAAATAAATAACAGGAAACTTTTTGCTGGTATCGCTATAATGACCGGGCAGATTTACTTGTACACTATATTCCTGCCCCAAAATTATCTTGGATGTTAATTTTAGCTGTTGGGTACCCGCAATCGCAACCGTTAGAACATTGGAAGCTGTCGTATTATTTTGCGCAAAGCTAGGGGAGAGAAAAATAATAAAAAAGAGAAAAACCAGCAGCGACGATAGGTTAAGGAGAGCTCGTTTCATGTTGTTATTTCTGAGTTAAAATGTTTAGCGTGCAGTAAGTGAAGGTACTCTTTTCCGGTTACAGATTAAAGATAAATTATGATTAGTAGTATTAATCAAGGAGCAAGTCTGCAAGCAGGGTTAATTGAAACAGGAACCCCAAGCTTGATAAAATTAATTTTTTAAAATTACGGGGAAAGCCTGGAGTAGGAGTAGGGGTATCAGCTAAAATAAAACTTAAATACAAGGCTTTACGGCTTGCGTCTATATTTCCAAATCTTGAAATCTTATATTAATGTTCCGGGGTGCTGTCCTGGGAGAAGTTTTTTTAATTTTTCCTATTTTTCTCTAACCTAATAGGAGGTATTCAGTATAAATACGGAATAATCTTCATTTTATACTTAGTTTAAATTAATAACCTGTTGGTAGAAGCGTATGAATAACACCTTTGGCATTCCGATTATTCCGGCTAACGAGCAGGCAAGAGTTAAAAAGCTCCACGAATACCGCATTTTAGATACCCATTCTGAGGGTTCTTTTAAGCACATTACTTCGTTGGCAATTCATATTTTTAAAGTGCCTATTGCTTAATTTCTTTTGTAGATGCAGAACGGATTTGGTTTAAAGCCAATGAAGGCATGACGGATGTAACCGAAGTGGAGCGAGGGGTGAGTTTGTGTTCGCTGTCGATCCTCAACTATGATCTTACGATATTTCCGGATGCTACAAAAGAACCTTGCCTTTTAGCTAATCCTTTAGTGGCTGGTGATTTTGGACTTCGATTTTATGCGGCGGCTCCTTTAACTACTCCGGATGGCTACAATCTGGGTTCGGTGTGCCTGGTAGATAAAGCGCCCCGAAATTTTAATGCTGTTGATGCCGATATGCTGACTCACTTGGCCGAGTTAGTGATGAAAGAGCTGGAGCTATGGAAAGAAAATCATAAAACTCCTAAGATTACACCCAAATACAGCAACCAAATTTCGTTTGATTAACAGGCAAGGGCTACGAGTAAGCAAACTAATAGATATGCCACAGATCCTGTTCCTTTATCCATGCTACGGAACACAGGTAACCACAAAAATTCAAAAATATCTGATACTCCAGCCCTTTGTAAGAGTAATACTGTTGTTTTGCAGGTTGTAGTTAAATATTCAAATCGGCTTTATCCACAATGGTTCTTACTTGCCGATCCAGTTCCGAAGCACTTTCTTGCAGCATGGCTACAATCTGCTTTACTTCCTCGTTGCTATGATCTATCTGTTCCAAAATAGTAAGCAGCCCCATAATGTTGGCTAAAGGAGCCCGGGTTAAATGCGCCTGGTGAAAGGATAACTCCTGCAATGCTTTTGATTTTGATTGTTTTTCTTCTTCGGCCTGCGTTCTTTTTAGCAGTAGCTCGGTTTCATACTTCTGGCGGTCTTCTAATTTAAAAATTAAGGCATTAATAATTTCCCGGCCGGCTGTATTGTCTGTGGTAACTACTCCGTTAAAAAAACAGGCAAAAGCACCAGTGGCAGTTTTAATAGTTAACTTAATTTCTTTAGCTTCCCGGTGCATTTTCAGGATAGGCTGCACGAAAAGTTCGTAATACATTACCCCCGCTCTGTCTAAAAGATCCGCAAACTTTTTGTTTACAATTTCTTCGGCGGTAAGGCCCAGCCAATTTAATAAAGTTTGGTTGCCGTAAATAATAGGGCCTTTTATTTCAAAAGCTAATAAGCCGCAGGGCGCCGTATTGTAGAAATGTTCAAAATTTATAAAATATCCGGTAATTTCTTGATCCATAGATATTCTTATTCTGGGAGGTGTAAATAAGCATTAATAACCGCAATGGTTTCTTCGGGGGCACTTAAATGCGGACAATGACCGGTAGCTTTTAAAATTTTTAAGGTATTATCTTTTGCTTTTTGTTCTATGAAATAACCTACTTCTAAAGGAGCCAGAATATCGTCTTGGCATTGCAGGGTAAGGCTCTGGATTGGTAGTTTTTCCAGGTCGGCCCGGTTATCCGACAAAAAAGTTACCCGGGCAAATTCTTTGGCAATATCCGGATCGGTAGCGCAAAAGTTAGCGGTTAGTTCTTCTCCGAGTTCTGGCTGGTTGGGGTTACCCATCACCTGTGGCGCTATAAAACTCGACCAGCCTAGATAATTGCTATCCATTAAGGCTAACAGGTTAATTAAATCTTCTTTTTCTAACCCGCCTTTATAATCTTGATCATTAATGTAGTAAGGTGATGGAGAGACAAAAATTAGTTTACTAAAATAAGTAGGTTGCAGAATAGCCGCTTTTACGCCAACCATGCAACTTACCGAGTGTCCGATAAAAATTGTGTTTTTAAGGTGTAAGGCTTCTATAATTTCCAGAACATCTTTGGCGTACCCATCTAAAGTACTGTATCGTTTAGAGTCATACGCGCTCAGATCGGATTGGCCGGCACCTACAAAATCAAAAAGAATAAGCTTAAACTTATCTTTATAGGCAGTTACAAAATGGCGCCATACATTTTGACTGCAACCAAACCCATGCGCCAATATTATAGATTGATTTCCCTCGCCAATTACGCGAACGTTGTTTCGTTTGCTTACGTCTATCATTCTAACATTAAGTTAAAGACAATTTACGGCCTGTGCTACTTATTCGTTGGCTATTCTGGGTAATTTACAAAATAGAAAGCCGGAGTAATCAAAGTAAAAGTAAGATTTAACTTGTTGCAGGAAAAAGATGGGCCATAAAACTGAAAAAATTTAAAAATTCATATTTCTTACTGAAGGATTTTTCCTGACAATCGCGTAAATAACTTAAGGCACAGAAAGCAACCAATCCTGGGCAGACGGTTCATCGTCGAACATTTTAATTTCCCAAACATTACTAATACGCTGGTGCAACTGGTGAAACGACATTTGTCCGTAAACCCCTGGCGCCAGCACTTGCGCCATGTAGCGTAAACCCAAAGCCCGCACGCGGGGCGTCCAGGCCTGTACAATCCAGTCGTTGGCCACATTCCAGGGGCCAATTAGTTCGGCATGGCTGTTCAGGAGTTTTGGGCACGGTTGCTTTTGCAGCAGCTCTATGTAATAGTTGCCGCCCTGCATAACAGTTTCTATGTTTTGTAAACCAATCCACTGAGCCAGAACATAGGAATTGTCCGGCATTCGTTCTGCTATTAAAAATACATCGCCATTAGCTTTTTTTAGTTCTGTTTTATCCGCCATTCCGCCACTTAAAATGATGATAGATCCTGGTTTGATAAAAATCAAGGAATCTCACAAAAGCCTGCTCTTTGATTTAGGTTGGTTTACTCCCAAATTGAAACGAGGTTACACAAATTTTATTAAGATTTTAACAGCATGCAATCAGCCAGGCAACAGCCAGTTAGCTATACTGATATCCCGGAAGCCCGAACAGGTAAGTTTAGAAAAGTAGATGTTAATTATTGATTACTAAGAAGTTATAAACTGTATATGGCTAATAGAATAATGACCAGGATAAAAATTTAAAAAATGACTGACCTGTGAGGGTTTAAAGAAGCAGTGCGGACTACAAAAAGGCAAAGCAGTTTATAACCCAAGTACAACCCGAAGTTTTTTCCACAGCTATAGCTTGTTATTTATTTCTGCCGCTTAAAAAAGCTCCAGGCTTCTATAAATCCATCGGTATCTTTCGGGAAGGCGTGTTCGCCGCCAGTTACTTTTAAGAGCGTTACTTCGGGTTTGCCGGGTTGTTTAAACGTATAGCGGGTAATGGTTTGCTGGTTATTTTTATCGGGGTCCGGTAAAGCTTCTTCGGTGGGTTTGCCGTTGTAGCCAGCTAATTGCGACCAGTACCGGAAAGAGTCATCCGTAGACCGTACCGTACCGAATGAATTGCCATTTACCACCATTTTGCCCCCACCGTAGGGGTTGGTAGCATCGTTAGTACCATTTATAATCATTACGGCAACCGGAATCTTAGCTTCTACACAATCCAGGTTAGGTAAGTCGGGCAAATTAGCTACTACGGCACTAATGGCTTTGCATTTTTTGGGCATGGTTAAGGCCAATTTATACGCCATGTGCCCGCCTCCGGATAAACCCATGGCAAAAAATTGTTGGTTGTTTACCTGGTATTTCTGGCCGAAGTAATCGAGCATTCCCTGAAAAAAAGCTTGTTCATTTACGTCTTCCTGGTTGGCTGCACTCGTGGCCTGTTTTCGGCATTCGTTCCAGTATTTTTTATAACCATCGGGGTAAACCAATAAAAAATGTTCTTTGTCGGCTAATTTCTCCAGGCTCCTGGCCGGTTGCATCATGTCTTTACCATTGCCGCCGGAGCCGTGTAGCACAAATACCAGGTCATAGTTTTTAAGGGCTTGTTTTGGTTTATTAAAATGAAAAACGCGGTAATGATTCTCTACTATAATAGAATCAGTAATAACCTGGCTTTTAACTTCTAAGAAACTAACAAATAACAAAACAAAGCAGATGTAATTTTTCATTTTCTAGTATGAGACTTATTGGCCCAAAATAGCAAGAATAAAACATACTGCCGAAGCAATTTTTTAAATTTTATTGCGCCTTATTAGGCGCAAGCGATTTGATTGCTGCTTTCTATAAACCAGATTTTAATTAAAAAGATAGTACCTGCAACCTTGGGCAAGCCTAAATTGCTAGTACAGAAGCGGTAGGGTAACCGAAGTTCTTCTGATTACCTGGGTTTTACATCACGGTAACGCCGTTTGCTTTTAAAATTTTATGAAAAAACAGCAGGTGGTAAGGCAAAGAATTTTCCCAGTAATCCCAGGTATGCCCGCCGGGGTACTCGGTATAATTGTGCGGAACTTTGTTGTACACCAGGCGGCGGTGTAACTCGCGGTTGGGTTCAATTAAAAAATCATCTACGCCGCAATCAAAGATAAGCTTTACCTCGTTGGTCTTCATTTTATCGGCCATGTATACCACCGAATTGGCGGCGTACAAATCAGGCGTGGTTCCTATTGGGCCTAATATCCGGGCAAAACGCGGGGTTATTTCTTTGGCAAACTCCGGGGCTATTTTCCAGTTGTTAAAGTTTAAATCTAAGGCTCCACTCATGCTGCCGGCTGCGTAATATAAATCCGGGTGGCGCGTAGCCAGATAAAGGGCTCCGTGTCCACCCATGCTTAATCCGGTTATTACCCGGCCTTTCCGGTCGCGGGTGGTGCGGTACGTGTTATCAATTTTGGTAATTACCTCTTGGGTAATGTACGTTTCAAATTTATTATCGGGTTGCACAGGGCTATCGAGGTAGCCGCCCAGCGTCTCTCCTTCCGGGGTAACAATAATTAGGTTATATTGGTCGGCGAGTTTGTGCAGCAACTGCTTGTCAGGCGTTTTCTGAAGCCAATCGCTGTAATGGCCACTGCCCCCGTGTAACAAATATAAAACCGGGTAGGCTGCTTTGCTTTTAGCGTAGGTTTGGGGTAACACCACTCCTGCTTTATAGGTTTTGTGCATGGCCGCACTGGGTATGTCCAGCGAATCTACTTTGGCCGCGAACGATAAGGTAGCTGGTAACCAAACTAGTAGCGTAAGCGACAGAAATTTAAAAATTAATCTCATGGAATATGAAAAATTTAAAAATAATGACAGATAAAGTAAAACCGGCAAACGTAATGAGTTTGCCGGCTTAATGTTTAATAGGGCACTGAAAAGGTTATGTAATGGGAAAGAACTAAGATTTTAAATTTTGGCTCTTGATCTAAGCTTATTTTTTAGATTGCAGTTGGTCCAGGAGTTGGTAGCGCTCCTGGTGCTGTTCGGGTTTAGCAACGGTAGTTACATCCAGGTGCATTACTTGTACCGGATTAGTTTTAGTAGTGGCGGGCCAGTTGGGCAAACCAGTAGCGTTAGGGTTACCGGTTTTAATAAAATTGGCAAAATAACGCTGCATCGTTTCCGAAACTTTGTAATCTTCGGGTGTCCAGGCGTAAACTTCGTTATAAGGCAAGTTGCCCAGGGCGTATTCAATTTCGGCGGCGTGTACCGCTCCACGGGTTTGCGGCATTTTAACCGCATTTGGGTTGTTTTCTTTTACTACGCCGCCGGCTAAGCCCGCCGAAGCGTTGCCCATAGCGGCTACCATGGGCGGCCGCGGACGGGAAAACAAATACTGGTACACGGGCTGTCCGCTGGTTTGGCGGTGCAAATCCAGCCATTTCCAGGTACTGTATGCAATAAAGCGATCGCTGGCTAAAGCAGTGGCTACCGGCACTACTTCTGCTTCGGCAGTAGGTTTATACACTTGCAAAACAGCTTCGGCTTGCTCGCCAAAGGTTTTCTGTACGGCTTTCTTGTAATTTTCTAAGGTTGGTTGCTCTTTACCCAGCAAGAACATATACGTCATTTCTTCGGAGTTCCAGCCGGCCAGCAATGGTACTTTGGCTTGTTCGCCGGCAGCAAAAATAGCGGCCGGTGATTTCGGGAAAAAGTAATGATCCAGCGTGGCCGGGAAACCCGGGATGCCCCGTTTACCGGCAGCATCTAATAACTTTTGGGCGGGCATTTGCCGTAAATCGGACAAGGATTTAGCACCCACTTCGGTAGCAAAGTTTACCCCTATTTGTTCTGCTTCAGTTAAAGGTACAGGATCTAAACTGGAATTTACTAAAGCGCCGCTTTCGCCGATAGCCTGCGCAAACAAATTTTTAGATACCGGCGAAGCCATTTGCGCGCTCACCGAAATAGAACCCGCCGATTCTCCGGCAATGGTAACTTTAGAAGGATCGCCGCCAAAAGCCGCAATATTTTGTTTTACCCAACGCAAAGCCGCGGCTTGGTCCTGGTAGCCGTAATTGCCCGAGGCTTTGTGCGGCGATTCCTTGGATAGCTCGGGGTGGGACAAAAACCCGAAAACACCTAACCGGTAATTAACCGTTATGGCTACCATGCCCAGTTTGGCCATGCTTTCACCGTCGTAGCGGGCCTCTGAACCATCACCGGCCACAAAGCCGCCGCCGTAAAAATAAACCAGTACCGGTAACTTTTCTTTATTGCTTTTTGCCGGGGTCCAGACGTTTAGATACAAGCAATCTTCGTTCATGCCACTAGAGCGGAAGCCCATATCACCGAACACCGCCAACTGCATGGCCCTCGGGCCGAACTGTTTGGCCGGTTGTACCCCTTGCCAGTTTTTTACTGGCTGCGGTTCGCGCCAGCGCAAATCACCTACAGGTGGCGCCGCAAACGGCAATCCTTTAAAAGCCCGAATACCCGACTTTTCGGTAACTCCTTCCACAACACCGTTAGCCGTAGTAACCTGGTTGGTATTGTTTATAGATTTTTTAATAGACTGCGCAGAAACAACTGGCAGAAATAAAACAGCGGAGAGCAAAAAAGTAAATAATGTTTTCATGTTAATTTTTTAAAAATGAAGGGTAAAATGCCGCGTACAAGTGTAATTCCTAAATTTGTATTCTATTGTTGCAATATAAAACAATAATAAATTTATTTTCAAAATAATAAAGATAAAATATTGTTACAGTTTGCGACATTAAAAATTTTATTACCTTTATTTCATTTACAAATAAGATTGATAAAGCCGAAAGCGCATGCGCAAGAAAACTCTTGAAAACCAATTGGACGGAACGAAATACCTGCCGGGATTGGCGATTGATATGGTTATATTTGGGTTTCACGATAACCAGCTAAAAGTTTTATTGCTCGAGTACGAAAACACGGATTTATTTGCTTTGCCAGCTGGTTTTATTAAAAAAGAAGAAGATGTGAACCGGGCCGCCCGCCGCTCCCTGGAACAAAGAACCGGTTTAAAAAACATCTACCTGGAGCAGTTTTACGTTTTTGGAAATCACAAGCGGCATAACCCAACACCGCTCAAAGCCATCTTAAAAGGCAGAAATTTAAAATTTAAAAAAGACCACTGGCTCTTGGGCCGTTTTGTATCTATTGGCTATTACGCGCTCGTGGATTTTACACAAGTCGTGCCTAAACCAGATCCGCTGGCGGACCGCTGCAATTGGTATGATTTAACCAATCTGCCCCCCTTGATGCTGGACCACCACGAAATTATACAGAAGGCGCTGGAAACGCTCCGGGTGAATTTAGATCGGAAACTAATTGGATTTAATCTTTTGCCGGACACTTTTACGATTGGCGATTTACAACTGCTTTACGAAACCATTCTGGGCGAAAAGCTGAATCGATCCAGTTTTCAACGTAAGATATTGAGCCTGCAAATTCTGGAACGTATCGAAAAAAAATATACCGGCGGCGCGCATAAAGCGCCTTATCTCTATCGGTTTAAACAAAACTAATCGTAAAATACTTTACGCAGGCGAGTGCTCCACTAAATAGGGTTTTAACCAGTGCTAAAATTTATTTTTTTAAATTTTTCAAATTTTAGCAACCTACTTGTAAAGCAGTATCATGAGTTTACATTCTTTACAGCAAATAAAGCCGATTGCAATAGCAAAGCGGAAAGTTAAATAAAAAGTGCCCCGTTTATTTTACGAGAAGTTTGGTTAACTACTAAGAATAATACATAAAGCAAAGCACCCATCGGCTTGGTCAAAAGCCACACAGGTTACTGTTAAAAAGAAAAATTTAAAATGCTGGTCACCATATATCCACATATTTTTCTAAATTCCAACCATGATAAAAGTTGCAAAAATCTGTCTGCTCTTTTTAGTGCTGGCGATTGGGTTATTTTCTTTTTATTCGGTACCCGCCAGTTTAGACGTTATTAAAATTCAATCGGGCCAGATTTCGGGTACTACAAGCAACGACGGTCAGGTAGCTATTTACAAGGGCATTCCGTTTGCCGCCCCGCCCGTGGGCAATTTAAGATGGAAAGCGCCGCAGCCAGTAAAATCATGGTCGGGAGTACGTAAATGCATTAATTTTGGCCCAAGTCCCATGCAAGCCGCCCCGGCTCCGTTTAGCATGTGGAGTACCGAATTTTTAATACCCGAAGAGCCGATCAGTGAAGATTGTTTATACCTGAATGTGTGGACCGGAGTTAAAACCGCCACTGAAAAAAAGCCCGTGCTGGTTTGGATTTACGGCGGTGGTTTTAACAGTGGGGGCAGTGGTGTGCCCATTTACGATGGCGAAGCCATGGCGCATAAAGGAGTGGTGTTTGTGAGCATCAATTACCGAGTAGGGCCTTTCGGCTTTTTAGCGCATCCAGAGTTAACCAAAGAGTCAGGCAAAAACGCTTCCGGCAATTATGGCTTAATGGATCAGATTGCGGCTCTGCAATGGGTAAAACAAAACATTGCGGCTTTTGGCGGCGACCCTAACAAAGTTACCATTGCTGGTCAATCGGCGGGTTCCATGAGCGTAAATTATCTGGTAGCTTCCCCTTTAGCAAAAAACCTTTTTAATAAAGCTATTGCGCAAAGCGGTGCTAATTTTACGCGCGGCAGCGTTACCTTGCAGCAAGCCGAAGCCGATGGAATACAAATAGCTCAGAATTTAAGCGCAACCTCGCTGGCGGATTTAAGAAAATTACCTGCTACCACTTTATTAGAAAAAGTAAAAGGAGTGCGGCCGATTGTGGATGGTTATGTATTACCCGAAAGTGTGGCTCATATTTTTGCGGCCGGTAAAGCTAATCCGGTAGCTTTGCTTACCGGCTGGAACGAAGAAGAAGGATTAACCATAGGCCCAATTAAAAAAGCAACTGATTTCCTGAAAACAGTAGAAGAGCAATATGGGCCCCAAGCAAGTACTTTTTTAAAATTTTACCCCGCTACTAACGATGCCGAAGCTGAAATGTCCCAGTTAAAGCTTGCGCGGGACATGATATTTGGTGTTCAAAATTATACCTGGGCAAATGTGCAAAGCCAAGCTAATAAGCAAAAAATATACGTGTACCGGTTTACCCGCAAAGTGCCGGCAACCGGCGAATACTTAAAATACGGTGCTTTTCACACCGGCGAAG
This sequence comes from Adhaeribacter pallidiroseus, assembly GCF_003340495.1. Classification (NCBI taxonomy): domain Bacteria; kingdom Pseudomonadati; phylum Bacteroidota; class Cytophagia; order Cytophagales; family Hymenobacteraceae; genus Adhaeribacter; species Adhaeribacter pallidiroseus. The sequence continues at coordinate 4,435,985 of NZ_QASA01000001.1, read as the reverse complement.
TGCCTTATGCCTACAATAATTTAAAATTTGTAGACCGACCTTGGACATCTGCCGATTACGAACTAGCCAAAATCATGTCGGATTATTGGGCAAACTTTGCGCGCACTGGTAACCCAAATGGACCAGAACTTCCAGTTTGGCCCGCTTACCAGGTTTCTGATAAAAAAATTATGATCTTGGACTTGAAGCCAACGGCGAAAACAATGCCCGATGCCGCGGCCCTGGATTTCTTGTATCAGCAAACCGCTAGTAAATAGCTGGCTTTAATAATTTACTATTCTGAAATGACGATCAACCGCAGAAATTTTTTAAAATCAACCGGAGTTAGCTTGGCCGGCATAAGCTTGTTTTCAATATCACCCAAACCGCTTTGGGCCGAACCGCTGGCGAGTGGAGGTTTGCCTCGCAGCTCTCCTGAACGGCAAGGTATTGCTTCCCAAAACTTGCTTGCTTTTATAGAAGCCGTAGAAAAAGACAAATTAGGGCTGCATAGCTTAATGGTAGTGAGGCACGGCAAAGTAGCTGCCGAAGGTTGGTGGGCGCCCTATGCCCCCGATCTGAAGCATACGCTGTTTTCTTTAAGTAAAAGCTTTACTTCTACAGGCATTGGTTTGGCCGTAGCCGAAGGAAAATTAAAAATAACCGATAAAGTAATTTCATTTTTCCCGCAGGAATTACCACCTATCGTTAGTACCAATCTGGCGGCTATGCGCATTAAAGATTTACTCACCATGACCTCGGGGCACGATAAAGACACTATCGGTCCATTGATTCAGGAGAAAGCGGGTAGTTGGGTACGTACTTTTTTAGCTTTGCCCGTAGAGCACGAGCCAGGAACGCATTTTCTGTATAATACCGGTGCTACTTACATGCTATCAGCTATTGTGCAAAAAGTAACCGGACAAAACCTGCTGGATTATCTTACGCCCCGTTTGCTGCAACCTTTAGGAATTATTGGTGCGGATTGGGAAACGGATCCGCAAGGAATTGCTACCGGCGGTTTTGGCCTGCGTATCAGAACGGAAGATATTGCTAAATTCGGACAATTGTATTTGCAGAAAGGCATGTATAATGGCAAGCAAATTTTACCGGCCACTTGGGTAGCAGAAGCTACTGCCTACCAGGTACCTAATGCCACTGCTACTACTCCAGCCCACGAATGGAACCAGGGCTACGGCTACCAATTCTGGCGAAGCCGCCATCAATCGTACCGCGGCGATGGAGCGATGGGGCAGTACTGCTTGGTTTTACCGGAGCAAGATGCCGTTATTGCTATTACCAGTGAAACCAGCAACATGCAGGCTATTCTGAATCAGGTTTGGGAGCATATACTCCCGGCCATGAAACCAGCTGCCTTGTCCGCTAACGCTGCTTCTCAAAAAGCTTTAAAGCAAAAACTGGCATCCCTGACGCTTTTACCAGCTCAAGTAAACAGCACCTCACCTGTAGCCAAGAGCATCTCCGGCAAAACATTTAAATTGGCAGATAATGATTTAAAAGCCCAAAGTGTTTCTTTTTCATTTACTAACAATGCCTGCACTTTTAAATTACAGGATGCCCAGGAAACGCACCAGATAACCTGCGGTTTAAATACGTGGGTTTTTGGCGAGTCGCGGATGCCGGGTGAGCCACCTCGCTTTGTGCGGATGGAAGCGAAAGAGCCAAAACCAAAAGAGAAAATTGCGGCTTTTGGTACCTGGAAAAATCCGGATACTTTTGAAATGACCTGGGTTTTTAACGAAACTCCTCATTCCGAAACCGTTACTTGTTTTTTTGAAAATGGGACCGTTCGGCTGGAGTATAAAGATAGTGTAGCGGCTAAAGCACCGGAACGGGCCAAACCCAGACCCACCCTAGAAGGGCGTTTAGCCTAGCAAACCATCCTTAACCAGCGGTAATTACCGCTGGTTTTTATTTTAACAATATTCAGTTATTGCTTTATTTTTACAATTTTCTTCCTTTTTGCTTAAATAGTATTATTCTTCTAAATAGTCTATCTTAAAAATAGCCAATTTAAGTTGGGTCGGTCTTTACTGTAGCTTGAGTAAATACAGCAACAAGTAGTAAAATGTGAAGAAGTATGAACCGATATCGTAGTGCTTACTTTAAATTAGATAGAGCTTTTTTTTTAGAGTGTGCCACTCTGTTCATATTGCAATAAATTAGTAAGTTGAGGACCTTTTTACAAACCGCTCCAGGTAAAAGAAATTATAATTTTTAAAAGCTTTGCTTTAATGAATTTGAATTTATCTGATAATGGAATAGTACTAATAAGCACAATCTATTTATTAGTAAGAGGATGCTGTGAATTTTAAAAAAGCTTTCGCCAAATTTAGGCATGATTTAAAGAATAGCTGCAAGTATGCTCTGAAATTGTTTGTGTTGATAATAGAATTTTAAATTTTCGGATTTTATTAGGCAGCAGGAAACGATTAAAATTACAATTGCGCTTAAAACGTATAATAAGAATGAAAACAGTAATGCTGGTGGATGATAGTATGATTGCCAATTTTATCATGAAGAAAGTAATAAGTAATCTGGATGAGAGTTTACAAGTATGTGATTACATTGACTCCCAAAAGGCTTTAGGAACACTGAGCGAGATTAATCCCACCCTTATTTTTCTGGATTTGAATATGCCAAATTTAGATGGTTGGCAATTTCTGGAAGGCATGATGGAGCGCAACATGTCGAATAAAGTGTACATTCTAACTTCTTCCACGAGTGAACTCGACCGGCAGCGATCCAGTGCTTACACTAATGTGGTAAGTTTTTTAAATAAACCCTTAGCTCAAGAAAAAGTAGCGGCTATCTTAAAAGCTGCCAGTTAAAAAACAGTTTAGAATTCTGTTTACTACTATCCATTGTTTGCAATTATGGTAAACTGCCTGACTGTCCGAACCTGGTAAAAAGATGATTAACTGGATTTTAGAGTAAAAATCCAGTATTCGTAAAGTTTTAAATGTCAGAAAATCGCCTTCTTGGAAAATGATAAAATTTGCGGAGAATGGGTTCTTGTAACCCTATTTAGGTTAAATAATCTACTTGACGGCAAATCTGTTAAACCTGGGGTTGATCTATTCCTCTGATTCTGATCAAAATCAGAGCTTTGCCTGGTGCATCTGCCCATGAAATGTGACAGGTAATGGCACTGTAAAAATCGAAGCCTTATTCTTAAGCTCAATAAATCTAATGTAATGATGGGCCGCGGCCACCAGATTACATTAAATACTAACCAACTCGTCTAAGTCTATCATTTCTAGGTAAGGCGCCAATAAATGGGTGCTGCGAAAGCCTCTTACCAATTCTATTTCGTTATCTGCAATCCGGTGCCATACTTCGGCGAAAAAATTCTCTACGGAGTACAAACAAATGTTGTAAGCACCGCTCTCCCGAACAATTAAAAGTTCTCCTTTGGCGCGAGTATAAGCTGCACGTTGCTTGTGGTTCTGATGTAAAAAATGATATAAATTCATGAGAATACTTGTAGTTAGGTAAGATAATTTAATTAAATAAAAAGAGATTCTTGTTCTTGTTTCTTTTGATTGCCTGCCAGAAACACCAGAATAATGGCTACGGGAAATAAATGAAGGAGCATAATTTATATTTTTCTGTTTTTACGTTTATATATATAATTATAAATATTATGCCAGAAAAATGAGTGATTACATTAACGTATATTTATCAAAAATTTTAGCAAAATAGGCTTTAGAATCACGATCTAGTGAAGCTGAAAAGTAGTTAAAATTTAGACTTTTTAGCGTCTAATCTTGGTAAGTAGCACTTTATATATAAACTTATATGGCTATGGATTGAAATTAACCTATAATAGTATAAAAGGTTACGTATTTTGGCAGACCAAGCTCATCCCGATGAATTTTATTTTAATCCGTGCGCCGAGTATAAGAATGAAAGCCGGACTAAAAATTATTTATTCAACAAACTTAAAAAGCGGTGAGTAATTACGCTTAGCAAAAATCTAAGAAAAGTGAAATATAAGCTACGGCTAACAATTGAAGTAAATAAGTAATAATAAAAGTAGAGGCACCCAAAACTAAGGTGTCTCTACTTTAAACAAGAAAAAAATTATACTCAGGAAAACGCTGGAAATTTTAAATTTATCTTAAAATTTTAATTTAAAAAATGTTAACCGTTGTTTGGTGGTCTCAGCGGGAATCGAACCCACATCAAAAGTTTAGGAAACTTCTATTCTATCCGTTGAACTATGAGACCAGTAGTAAGAGCTTTTGGCAAATTTAGTTTAAATCTGGCTTTATACCAACTCGAAATAAAGGCATAAAGTGCTACTCTAAAGAAACCCTTACGACCTTGCCTCCGTGTAATAGACGAAAGTAAAAAGAAAGTCATTTTATTCTAAGATGGGCAAACCGAATGCTGCCACTTTTAAATTGATAAAAGCTTTGTTTTAGCTCTCTTGCCAGCACGCTTACGGCAAACCCGGCAAATAATCAAATTATAAATAGCTGATAGGATACTATACGAAATGGGTTTGTTAGATAAAAGAAGCACGACGGCCTCTGTGTCGGAGGTTTATGCCGATGATGACACCCAACCTGCCCTGATTTTTATTCCGGATATTAGTGGTTTTACTAAATTTGTGAACGAAGCAGGCATCCAGCAGAGCCGCACTTTAATTGCTGATTTACTTGAGATTATTATTGAGGCGAATATCCTGGACATGAAGTTGAGCGAAATTCAAGGCGATGCTGTTTTGTTTTATCGCCCCGGACCGCCCCCCAGCATTCAGGAAGTAATTAACCAATGCAAGCAGATATTCCTGGATTTTCAAAATTACCTGCGCATTGTAGAGCGCGACCGGGGTTCTGCGTTGGGAGCATCGTTGTCGAGTAGTAACTTAACGCTAAAAGTAGTGGTGCACTACGGGCAGCTAAGCGTTACTTTAATTCGCGAACATGTAAAACTCATGGGCAAAGACGTAATTATTGCGCATCGGTTATTAAAAAACAATATTGAAAGTGATGAATACGTATTGCTTTCCGAAGGTTTTTTAAAAACGCAAACCGAAGAAGCCATCAAACAAAGTTTTAGTAACTGGACCCAGTTACGCAGTGGATCTACGCAGTACGAGCACCTTGGCGAAATTCGGTACAAATACGCTTATCTTACTCCTTTGCGGCTTTTAGTTACAAACCACCGCAGTTTAGACGACCGGAAAAAATACCCGAATATTTACGCGCACAGCGTTACCATAAAAGCGCCGGCACGTTTTGTCCTGCGGATTATCAGTAATTTCCGGTTAAAGCCTAGTTGGGTAGAGGGCATGACGAACGTGTATTACGATACCACCAAAGCGAACCGCATGGGCATGGCCTATAAATGTAACTTAAACCGGGGACAAATTGATATTCAGACGGTGCAAAGCTTTATTGGCGAAGACTATATTGAGTACGTCGAGAAGATCTACAACTTTCGGGTGTTTCCCAATGCGTTGTTGTTTTTTTATTTAACGGTGGTAGATGCGCAACATACCTATCTGTCGATTAAATTTCATTACAGCCGGGTACTAAAAAACCGATTTTTTTACTTTTACATGCGCCGGCGTATGATATTGTTTTTAGGTAAATCGCTCCTTAACCTGAAAAATTTGTGCGAAAAAATGTACGCCCAAAATCCGCATTAATTAAGGCGGTAAGCACGCTTAAAATTTAAAAAAATGTTGTTTGCCAATAGCCAAACGCCTACCAGGCAGGCAGTATTCTTTTGCTAAAAGTTGCTGATTTTAATTGAAAAACTAGTTTCTAGATTACTTCTGTAAACAATTTTTTGAATTTTTCAGAATCCGCTTATCTTCCGGCTATATTTTAAATGCAACTGTTTGCCATGAAAATATTTTTGGCCCTTGTAAGTGTAGGAGTAAGCCTGGCTTTGGTTATTGCCTTAAATACCTCGTTTGGTATGGTGCCACCCATTGGTAAATTTCTGAGTCCGTTTACGGGATTTTGGCAAAACGCCGAAGCTAAGGAAGGACCTCTGATTACAAAGGTTCCGGTTACAAGGGTGCAAGCCGACGTAAAAGTTTTGTACGACGATAACCGCGTGCCTCATATTTTTGCGCAGAACAATTACGATGTGTACTTTGCCCAAGGATATGTAACGGCTAAAGACCGGCTGTGGCAAATGGAATTTCAGACCCACGCGGCGGCTGGACGGCTGTCTGAAATTATTGGTGCCAGAACTCTGGAAATGGACCGGTTTCAGCGGCGGATGGGAATGGTGTACGGGGCGCAACAAGCGTTAAAAGCCATGCTCGCTGATCCGCGGTCGCGCCAGATGCTGGAAGCTTTTACCGCGGGTATAAATGCTTACATTCAGCAGTTAAAACCGAAAAATTTTCCGTTAGAATATAAGTTGCTCAATTATGCGCCCGAACCTTGGACTCCCTTAAAATGCGCGTTGCTGCTGAAAATAATGGCGTACGATCTGGCGGGTGGGAGCGACGATCTGCGCCTGACTAATATTTTGCGTAAATATGGGCCAAGCGTAACTAAGAATTTATTTCCGGATTACCCTTTCCGCGAAGATCCTATTGTACCTCCCGGAACGCCGTTGGATTTTAAACCTCTGCCTATTCCACCCAAACCAACGCTCTTTATGGCCAGCCAAGCAGAAAATCAGGTACAACGGGAACCTAACCCGGAGCTAGGTAGTAATAACTGGGCGGTTGCCGCATCAAAATCAGCTACGGGTTATCCGCTGCTCGCCAACGATCCCCATCTTAATTTAAGTTTACCTTCTATCTGGTACCAAATACAATTGGTAACTCCCGAGATGAATGTATACGGAGTTTCGCTGCCAGGAGCGCCCAATGTAATAATTGGCTTTAACGAACAAGTAAGCTGGGGCGTAACTAACGTTGATGCCGACGTAATGGACTGGTACGAGCTAAAATTTAAAAATAAGTTGCAGCAGCAATATTGGCACGCGAACCAATGGAAGCCCATCCGGAAAGTAAGCGAAGAAATTAAAATAAAAGGGGCGGCTTCGGTGTTCGATACCGTATTGTATACCCACCACGGGCCGATTGTATACGACCAAGCAGAACAGGTTTTTAACAAACAAACCCCAGTAAAACATGCCATGCGCTGGGTAGCCCATGAGCCATCGAACGAAATTCTTACGTTTTATTTGCTAAACCGCGCCAAAAACTACACCGATTACCAACAAGCATTAACCCATTACACGGCACCCGCGCAAAATTTTATTTACGCCGATATAACCAATACCATTGCGATATGGCCTAATGGTAAATTCCCGCTGAAATGGCCTGACCAAGGTAAATTTATTCTGGATGGCACTGATCCGGCCTATGACTGGCAAGGTTGGATTCCGCGGGCACATAATCCCCACGTTGTAAATCCACCCCGGGGTTTTGTGAGTTCGGCCAACCAATTCTCCGCTGATCCTAAGGAGTATCCTTATTACCTTAACTGGCAGTTTGCTCCGGCGCAACGGGGCATCCGGATTAACCAGCGCCTCGCCCACATGCAAAAAATAACCGTAGACAGCATGCGCCTATTGCAAAACGATAACCTAAACCTGCACGCACAAACTATTTTGCCGGCGCTGTTGGCGGCGGTACAACCAGAAAAATTAAATAAAGCGCAGCAGCAGGCTTTTCAAATATTATCTGATTGGCATTTTTTTAACAACGCTACCGAAACAGCGCCCAGTATTTTTCAGGAATGGTGGCCAACTCTGGACCGGGCCATCTGGGAAGATGATTTTGGCAACAGCCCGACGGTGCAATTACGTTATCCCAGTCGCGACCGTACCATGGAACTGATTTTAAAGGAGCCACAAGCCTACTGGTTTGATAATCGTACTACACCGGCGAAAGAAACACTAAATCAACTGGCAACAATTACTTTTCAGGCCGCAGTAGATTCTTTGCAACAACGCTATGGTCCGGTTGGAAATAAATGGCAGTGGGCCCAGGTAAAAAGCACGGATATTCAGCACTTAGCTAAGCTACCCGGTTTCGGCAGGAATGATATACTGGTTGGCGGCGGTGCCGGTATTGTTAACGCTACAGGCGCTCATCACGGGCCTTCGTGGCGCATGGTGGTTGCTTTGGGTCCCGAAGTACAAGGTTATGGTGTTTATCCGGGAGGACAATCAGGGAATCCGGGTAGTTTTTACTACGACAACCTGATTGAAACCTGGCGGCAGGGAAAATTATTTAAATTAAAGTTTCTGAAAAATGCTACGGAGCCAGCGGCTGAAAAGATGCTGGTAATGCAATTAGTTAAAAAATAAAGTTTTTGTAAGCTTAAAGCCCACCGGAACTTGTTGGTCCCGAGGTAAACTTGAAAGTAGCCAATCCGGAAGCACTCTATCCCGGAGACCGGAACCAGTTCCAAGTAAAGCAGTTCTCAAATAAAAAATTTAAAAAATGTTATTACTCCTCACTCTAATCATTGCTTTTGCTTTACAATTCTTTTTGCCCTGGTGGATTGTGGCACCCGTTAGTTTTGGGTTAGCTGCCTGGAGAGGTCGTAACGGTTGGGCGGCATTCGGAACCGGATTCCTGGGGATTGGCTTAGGTTGGTTATTGTTAAGTGCTTTTATTCATTTCCGGACCGCAGGTATTTTAACGAACAAAGTAGGGCAACTATTTAGTTTGCCAAACCCAACGTTGTTGCTACTTATTACAGCATTAATTGGTGGAGTAGTAGGGGGCTTTTCGGCTTGGGCCGGATATTGTTGCCGCCGGTTATTTTAATTACTTTTTCCTGGCAGTGGCTGGTAAAATAACTTTTAGGTGGTTGCTGTTTATTTAATTCTGATCTATGCTTTGTTCTGCCTCTTCTTTCATAAATTTTTTTAAAAATAAGGCTGCTTTTTTATTCGTTCTGGTAATTGAAATGGTGCCCGGGACTAGTTTGGCCCAAAAGGTAAAGTCTAGTTTAACCATCGAAAAAATAATGCAGGGCACCGGGTTTACCGGTACCTCGCCCAGCGAAATTGCGTGGTCCGAAGATAGCCGTTTTATTTATTTTAAGTGGAATCCCGAAAAAGCGCGGGCTGACTCGCTTTACAAAGTAACGGCGACTGGTGAAAATACAACCAAAGTAAATCGCCCGGAAGCCGATTTTTTACCTACACCGAATGGCCGCTACAACCGGACTTACACGTTAAAAGTGTACGAGAAAGAAGGCGATATTTATTTATACGATAATAAAACTAATACCAGCCGTCAGTTAACCAAAACTTTGGAGCCCGAAGCAAATCCGGTTTTTAGCGGCGATGAACAGCAGGTAGTTTTTACTCAAAATTCTAATTTGTTTTCGCTGCACTTGAGTTCGGGCCAGTTAACGCAACTAACCAATTTTTTACCGGGCGCTAAGAAAACAGAAACTAAAAACGATCAGGAAAAGTGGCTGCAGCAACAACAGTTAGCTTTGTTTGATATTATTAAAAAACGCACCGAAGAAGAGAAAATAGAGCAGTCGGAAAATAAAAAATTTAAAAAAAAGCAGGCTAAAGCAATTTATACCGGCGAAAAAACCGTAGAAAATGCAATTCTGAGCCCGGATGGAAAATTTGTAAGCTACAGCTTGGTTACGCGCCCGGCAAATGTTAAAAAAACCATTGTACCGGATTACGTTACCGCTTCCGGTTTTACCGAAGACATTTCTTCCCGCACCAAGGTAGGTGCTCCTTTAGCCGCTTCCGAAATGGGTTTGTACGACATCGGAAAAGATACTACTTACCAGATCTCTTTTAAAGATATTAAAGGCATTACCGACCAGCCCGCATTTTTAAAAGACAAAAAGAAAATAACTACGCCGCGCCCAGTTGCTTTTTTCGGACCGTTTTGGTCGGATAACGGGAAAAATGCTGTGCTTGTACTACGTTCTTTTGACAACAAAGACCGGTGGCTGGTGCAGTTTAATCCCGGTACCCGCGCGTTGAAAGTATTAGACCGCCAGCACGACGAAGCCTGGCTAAACGGCCCGGGCATTGACTACGAAGCCGGCGATTTAGGATGGCTAGGAGATAACGAAACACTTTGGTTTCAGTCAGAAGAAACGGGATATTCGCATGTGTATACGGTAAATACCCGCACCAACCAAAAAAAGCAAATAACCAAGGGCAAGTACGAAGTTTCAGCGGTGCGGCTCACCCGCGACAAAAAAAATTGGTATTTCCAGGCAAATAAAGTTCATCCGGGGGAAATGCATTTTTACCGCTTAGCGGTGCGCAGCGGCGAACCCGAACAACTTACTACTGGTGCTGGTAACCACGAAGTAACGCTTTCGCCGGACGAAAAAACCTTGGCTATTCGCTATTCTTACACCAATAAACCTTGGGAATTATTTGTGATGCCTAACCGGACTGGTGCGAAGCCCCGGCAGGTTACGAACTCGCTCACCAACGAATTTAAAGCGTATCAATGGCGCGATCCGGAAGTAATTAGTTTTAAGGCCCGCGATGGCGCCGAGGTATTTGCCCGGATTTATCGCCCTACCAATGCTATCGCGAACGGCCCGGCGGTTGTTTTTGTGCACGGGGCCGGCTATTTACAAAATGCGCATAAATGGTGGAGCTACTACTACCGCGAATACATGTTTCACAATTTTCTGGTCGATCAGGGATATACCGTAATGGACCTGGATTACCGGGGCAGCGCCGGTTATGGCCGTGATGTGCGCACGGGCATTTATCAGTTTATGGGCGGCAAAGACCTTACCGATCAGGTAGATGGAGCCGCTTATTTAGTGCAGCATTACCAGGTTAACCCCAGAAAGATCGGTATTTACGGCGGTTCCTACGGGGGCTTTATTACGTTAATGGCTTTATTTACGCAACCCGATGTTTTTGCGGCCGGAGCGGCTTTGCGCTCCGTTACTGATTGGGCCCATTACAATCACGAGTACACATCGGCTATTTTAAACGAACCTTTTACCGATTCCACGGCTTATGTTAAAAGTTCGCCTATTTACCATGCCGCCGGTTTAAAAGGCGCCTTATTAATGTGCCACGGTTTAGTAGATACTAACGTGCATTTTCAGGATATTATCCGGTTAACGCAACGGCTCATCGAACTCAAAAAAGAAAACTGGGAACTAGCCGTTTACCCCGTAGAAAATCATGCCTTTACCGAGCCCAGCAGCTGGACCGACGAATACAAGCGTATTTTTAAATTATTTGAAGCCAACTTGAAATAAAGATGCTCTCCTTTTACTTTTGGGCCGCCCAAAAATTAAAAATTTTAAAAAACAACCAGTTAATCCCCGCATCTACTTGCTTTATTAATCCATCTACGTTCAACAACACATGTACGACGAATACCTGCTGAGTAACTTTACTATTTCTACTGATCCCGGAAAGCTGGATATAGAAGTAATTCACCGGTATTTAACTCAGGAATCCTACTGGGCACAACAAATTTCGCGAGCACTCGTCGAAAAATCTATCCGGCATTCTTTTAATTTTGGCTTGTATCACCAGCACGAACAAGTTGGTTTTGCCCGAGTAGTAACCGATTATGCTACCTTTGCTTTGCTCTGCGATGTATTTATATTGGCTGCTTACCGGGGTCAAGGTTTATCGAGATGGCTGATTAGCGTTATTGTGGCGCATCCGGAACTGCAAGGTTTACGCCGGTTTGCTTTGTATACTAAAGATGCCCATACGCTGTACGCTCCCTTCGGTTTTAGCCAAATTGCCGACCCTACCCGGGCCATGGAAATTAAAAATACCCATCCGTACGGCAACGCGGCGCCGTAATAAATAAGATTTTTTAAAATTATTTAAACGAATAAGTTACGGCAAAGCCATTGCCTTCGATCTGGTCATAGTTCGGTACTACCGAGAATCCGGAAGTGTTGCTTTTTTTATGCAAGTGCGGTACCAGTATTCCGACGGTAGAACCAACGGCATAACCAATCAGGTTGTCGCTTAAAAAATGCTTGCCGGCTTTCAAACGTAAATAGCCTACCGAAGCCGGAATAGCGGCAGCGGCTCCCCAAACTACTGGCCGCCAGGGCGAATCCGGATTAAAATCGTTAAATACCTTAGCGGCAAAAAAGGTAGCACTAGCTGTAGCCGCCGTATGACCGGCAAAGAAGGAATTGTTCGCGTTTTTGGTGGTTCTTTTAGCAAAGGGGGCTTTATCGCCGTAAACCAGCGGCCTTTTCCGGTAAACTATTCCCGCGGTCATAGCATATAAAGTACCTGTAATCGCCATAGTTTCGCCGTAAAGTAAAAATACCTGAGGCGCAGAGCCAACTACTTTTTTATCCAGGAGTAAGGCAAGTGGTAATACAAAAGAACTATACAAAGGAATATTACTTAGCTTTTTGGCGTCTTCATCGTAATTGCCCGCCGAAAAACGGTCGAATTTGTTTACACTGTTTTTACCTAAGCCACTTACTTCTTCCGGGCTCAAGCCGCTTTTATTACTGATTAAATATAAACCCAGACCGCTAGCCGCTACCCCGCCCAACGTAATGGGGCCATCTACTTTAAACTTGGTTTTATAAGGCGATTCGGTTTGGCCAAAACTGGTAAATGAAATTTGAAAAAATGCTATTATTAGTAAAAACTGATTTTTCATGCTGAAATATCCTTCCGTCACAGGCTGTAAAGGCCTTTTCAATCGCTTAACGCAATCTAAATTTATTTAGTTATCTATTTGCCATTTTTAAGTCTAGAAGAATTTGGCTTTAAAACAATTCAAAAGATAGCATGAAAAACTAGGCCGGGTAAGTATCTTTGCGCCAACAAAACCTTTTAAATGAACGATACTGCACTAACCAAAGTAGAAATTTTTGTTTTGTACCTGGTATTAGGCCTTATTCTTTTTGGCATTGTGCTCTCCCGTACCGATCCTTATTGGTTTGAATTTACTTACGCCGTAGAAGATGGCTTTATTGAATGGATGACCGTATTGCCTTTATTAGCTGCTATGGTTATTTCTGTGAAAAGATTTTTTAATTTATATAATAAGCGCAAGTGGTTATTTGGGGTAACCTTGTTGGGAATAGCGGCTTTTTCTTTTTTTGCCGCTGGCGAAGAGTTAAGCTGGGGGCAACGCCTCCTCGGGCTGGAAAGCTCTGATTTTTTTAAAAAAAACAATGCGCAACGCGAAACCAATTTCCATAATTTAATAGTTGGGGGCCACAGTATTAACCTGCTGGTTTTTTCCCGGCTACTGATTTTGGTTGCGGCACTCTATTTACTGGTTTTACCTTATGTTTATCAGCGCTCTGCGTTCGTTTATACTTTTATCAACCAAGCCGGGGTTCCCATACCGCGTAGTTACCAGGTAATTGCTTTTTTACTCGTTTTCGTGTTAATCTCCCTTTGCCCACTGGGTAAACGGGCCGAATTGCTGGAGTTCGGCGGCTGTTGCTTGTTTTTCCTGATTGTGCAATACCCGAAAAACAAAAACATTTACGATGGAAGAAACAGTCCGGACTCACAGTAGCAATAATATTTTCCATTCCACTAAATTTATTTAGCTTTGCACCGGTTTTGCCAAACGGTAAAACTTGTTTTAACCAAGAAAATTAACTGTAATAAGTATGGCTTATTTATTTACTTCGGAATCAGTATCGGAAGGACATCCGGATAAGGTAGCCGATCAGATCTCCGATGCGCTCCTCGACGAATTCTTGAAACAGGATCCGCAATCGAAGGTAGCTTGCGAAACGCTGGTAACAACTGGCTTAGTAGTATTAAGCGGCGAGGTAAAAACCCAGGCGTACGTAGATGTACAAAAAGTGGCCCGCGATGTTATTAAGAAAATTGGCTATACCAAATCCGAATATAAATTTGATTCAGAGGCTTGCGGGGTAATATCGGCCATTCACGAGCAATCCGGCGATATCAACCAAGGCGTGGAGCGGGCCAACCCCGAAGACCAGGGTGCCGGTGACCAGGGAATGATGTTTGGTTATGCTACCAACGAAACCGACACTTACATGCCCTTAGCGCTGGAGTTATCGCATTTACTCCTGAAAGAATTAGCGGCCATCCGGAAAGAAGGCAACGAAATGACGTATTTGCGACCCGATGCTAAATCGCAGGTAACCATTAAGTACAGTGATAATCACGTACCGGAAAAAATCGATACCATTGTAATTTCTACGCAGCACGATGACTTTGCCGAGGAAGCGGAAATGCTGGACACGATTAAAGCCGATGTTTTAAATATTTTAATACCCCGCGTAAAAACGTTACTACCGACCCGCACTGCCGATTTGTTCGGGGAAGACATTACCTACCACATTAACCCCACCGGCAAATTTGTGATTGGAGGTCCGCACGGCGATACCGGCTTAACGGGTCGTAAAATTATTGTGGATACCTACGGCGGCAAAGGCGCGCACGGTGGGGGAGCTTTCTCAGGTAAAGATTCTTCTAAAGTAGACCGCTCGGCGGCTTACGCTACCCGCCATATTGCTAAGAACCTGGTAGCTGCCGGCGTGGCCGATCAGGTGCTGGTGCAGGTAGCTTATGCGATTGGGGTAGCTGAGCCGGTTGGCTTGTACGTTACCACCTATGGTTCTACCAAAGTAAAAGACGGCCAAGGTAACGTAATGAGCGATGGGGAAATCTCGGAAAAAGTAAGCCAGGTATTTGATATGCGGCCTTATGGCATTGTAAAACGGTTTGGTTTACAAAATCCGATCTTTGCTGAAACCGCGGCTTACGGACACATGGGCCGGCCTTCGGGCACTAAAACAGTAGAAGTGCAGGTAAATGGCCAAAAAGAAATCCGGGAGTTCGAAACTTTTACCTGGGAAAAACTCGACCACGTAGACCAGATTAAAGCTGCTTTCGGTTTGTAGAAAATTAAATACTTAGTAAAAAGATTTTTTTAAATTTTTAATTTTTTAACTAGTAATACCCATAAACAAAGCAGGCCGGTAAATCTACCGGCCTGCTTTGTTTTATATAAAACTTTAATTAATGCGCTGTAATCTTATCTTTATACTTCTTCAATTGCCGAGTCATCGAATCAAGTGCTTTATCGGTAGCTGTTTCAAAAGAGTCAGCTTCTTCTTTAGTAAATAAAGTACTGCCCGGAACAAACAATTTTATCTCTACAATCTTATTCGTTATCTGGTTATTATTATCTAATTTTAAAAAAACCTCGCCTTCCACGATGCGGTCGTAAAACGTGTCCAATTTATTGATTTTCTGTTGAACAAAGTCTTGTAGTTCGGTTCTAGCATCAAAATTAACAGCATTAATTTGTAATTTCATAGTCGATAATAGTTAAAGTGAAACTTATGCTTTCGGATGCGCTTTATCGAAAATTGATTTTAGTTTTTCGATCGAATTATGTGTATACACCTGTGTAGCCGCCAAACTAGCATGACCCAGTAAATCTTTAATGGCATTCAAATCAGCTCCCTTGTTTAACAAATGGGTGGCAAACGAATGGCGCAGCACGTGCGGATTGGTATGGCCGGAAGTGGTAATCATGCCAATATGCTTTTTTACGGTTCTATACACAAATTTTGGATAAAGCGGCACCAGTTTATTAGTAACGAGCAGCCGATTGGTAGGGTTATCCGGGAACTCACTTTTTTTCTTTTCCAGGTAGGTATTCAAGCAACTAACCAAGGAGTCGTTTAGAGGAATTAAACGTTCTTTATTGCCTTTGCCCAGTACCTTCACCGTACCGCCGGGCAAATTTACATCGGCGTGGGAAACGCCAATTAATTCGGAGAGGCGCATACCAGTGCCATACAAAAATTCTAAAATTAATTTATCGCGGTAGCCGGCAAACGAATCCTCAAATTCAAAAGAATCCAGCAATGCATTAAAAGCATTTTCGGCGACAAAAGCCGGTAACTTTTTGGATGCTTTAGGCGGCTTAATCCGTAAAGTGGGATTTTTAGTAATGCGCTCTTCGCGGAGCAAAAATTTATAATAAGATCGCAGACAAGCAATTTTGCGGTTAATGGTGCGGGAATCCAGATCTTTTTGGACGAGGCTTACCAGCCAGGAGCGGATAATATGAAAGTCGGCCTCAGCGGCGTCGGTAATCTGGTAGGTGGTTTGCAGGTATTCGGCGAACTGGCCTAAATCGGTTTTATACGAAAGCATGGTATGGGGGCTATACCGCTTCTCGTACTGTAAATATTTAAAAAATAATTCCATAAATCAGTACTAGATTAGCCAGGCTAAGAGTAGTACTAATTTATGGAATAAATATATCGGATACGAATAATTAGTAGTTTTCGTTTACAAAAAGCTGTTGCTTGTATACGGCTCTTTCTTTTTGTTTCTTCTTGCTAACCGAAGGTTTTTCAAAATAAGTCCGGGCGCGTAATTCTTTTAACACACCGGTTTTTTCGAATTTTTTCTTAAATCTTTTAAGAGCTCTGTCTACTGATTCGTTATCTTTTACGTTTACAATGATCATGTTCTGTTTTACTGATTTTTAGGGATTGCAAATTTAGATACAACATTACTTAAAATCAAGTAAAAGGTTTTATTTTTAAGTAAAAGGTTTTACTTGATTACTCTAAACCGTAATAAAATTTAAAAAATCAACCAAAACAAGCAAATGCCTCTTCTTCAAAGTATTGATTAAGATATGTTTTCTTCTTTTATAGTTACTTTTTTTATAGTTAATTAATCAGTTAAAACTAAAAAGTTAGAAATACTATTATAAAAGTAAGGATGACAGATTTAGCATTTCTAAATTCCGGAACCGACGAATTTCGATATAATTAGAAATTGAATTCCTGAATCCTTACCGCAAAACTTCCCGCGAAATAACTAGCTTTTGAATCTCGGAAGTGCCTTCGCCAATGGTGCATAATTTAGCATCGCGGTAATATTTTTCGGCCGGATAATCTTTGGTAAAGCCGTAGCCTCCTAATATTTGCACCGCTTCGTTGGCGGCCCGCACGCATACTTCTGAGGCGTAATACTTGGCCATGGCCGATTCTTTCGTTACGTTTTCACCCTGGTCTTTTAAATCGGCGGCCCGGTAAGTGAGCAAAGAAGCCGCCGCAATTTCGGTAGCTATATCGGCTAATTTAAAAGCGATAGCCTGGAAGTTGATTAAGGATTGATTGAATTGCTGCCGTTCCTGCGCATAATTAAATGCAACCTCGTAGGCTCCTTGCGCCATTCCTAAACTAAGGGCGGCAATAGAAATACGGCCACCATCGAGTATTTTCATCGATTGCACAAAACCATCGCCTACTTCGCCCAGAATATTGTCGCGGTGTACGCGGCAATCCGTTAAAATAAGCTCGGTAGTTTCGGAGGCCCGCATGCCTAGCTTGTTTTCTTTGCGGCCATGGGTAAAACCTTGGTGCGGTTTTTCAATTACAAAAGCGGTCATGCCATGCGAATCACCTACTGCACCCGTGCGGGCAATAACTACGGCTATGTTACTGGATTTACCATGAGTAATAAAATTTTTAGCTCCGTTGAGTACATAATAATCTCCGTCCGGTTCGGCAACAGTTCGCATATTGCCCGCGTCCGAACCGGTGTTTGGTTCGGTTAAGCCCCAGGCTCCAATATATTCAGCGCTAGCCAGTTTAGGTAACCATTTTTGTTTTTGTTCTTCGCTCCCAAATTGTAAGATATGGCCGGTACATAAAGAATTGTGTGCGGCCATAGATAACCCGATTGAACCGTCTATTTTTGAAAGCTCCACGATAGCGGTTACGTACTCTTTGTAACCAAAACCAGCGCCCCCGTATTGTTCCGGAACCAACACGCCCATCAACCCTAGATCTCCTAATTTTTTAAATATTTCTATGGGAAACTCCTGCTTTTCGTCCCATTCCATCATAAAAGGCTTTATGTTTTTGGTGCCGAATTCCCGGATCATCTCGGTAATAAATTGTTGGTTTTCTGTTAATGTTGTTTGCATCGTATTGTTATTGCTTCAAAATTAGGTTTGTATTAAACGCACTGGAGCGATAATAGCGGATTACTTATTTAGTTAAAAAGCTAATTGGGAAATCAAACGTGATCCTGTTGCTTTTAGCAGGAAATGATCGTAAGACCTAGCCACGTACTTTATCTTTTGAAAGCACGTAGAATTTAACTTTCTTTGTGCTTTACTTTAAATAAAAAAACCGCTTAGCCGTTAGAAATAACGAAAAAGCATTGCTTTCATTATCAATAAATTAATAAATGCATATTCTCTCCCGGCTTCGTTTAAATCTGTTTTTCAGTTTTATTCTTGCTTTCTCTTTTTTTTCCTGCCGCAGCAGTTATAACCAAAATATTATGTTTAAAACTACCGGCGACATAAACGTAGACAAGCTGAAGCAATCTTTAGCTACGGTGGAACGGAACTATATCATTCAACCGAACGATTATATAGATGTACGGGTGTACACCAATAAAGGAGAGCGTATTTTTGATCCGAATGGAGAATTACCTTTTGGCGCTCCCGGTGGTATAGGTAATCAAGGTGGCGGGGCTAATCGGGGTTCTTCGCGTACGCAGCGGGGAGGCTCGGCACAAGGTGGCCAAGGGTATTATAATAATACGGAGTTTCTAGTGCAACACAATGGTCTGGTAAAGTTGCCCATGGTAGATTATGTAAAAGTATCTGGTCTTACCTTACTGCAAACCGACTCCTTGCTGCAAACGTTGTACGCTACTTATTACGTAGAACCATTTGTATCTACGCATGTTACGAATAACCGGATTTTTGTTTTGGGGGCAAACGGGGGGAACGTTATTCAAATGTCGAATGATAATATGAATTTATTTGAAGTGCTGGCTCAGTCCGGTGGGGTAACTCGGGAAGGAAAAGCGCACAATATTCGGATTATCCGGGACTATCTGGACCATGATCCAATTGTGCAATTAGTGGATTTAAGTACCATCGATGGGATGAAAAGGGCCAGCTTATACGTAGAGCCTAATGATGTTGTTTACATTGAGCCTAATCAGCGGCTTTTCTTTGAATTATTACGCGATGTAACTCCCGTTATCAATACGTTTGTAGGAGTTGTCTCTACCTATTTGTTAATTAAAAACTTATAAATTAAGTTGTGTTTAACTTAATAATAACACAAAGTTGAATGGCGAATAAAGAAAGCATTGTGCTGGAGGAACTGGATAACAGTAATTATGCTTCTACCATTGAAGTAGAAGAGGAAAGCCGTGGCAGTGATATTGATTTTATCATGCTGCTCAGCTTGGTGCGGAAAAGCTTGATTTGGGTAGCACTGTTAATTGTTCTGGGTTTAATCGGGTCTTTTTTGTTTCTCCGTTATACCAAACCTTTATACAAATCTTCCTCTACTTTAAAAATTGATGAACAATCCGAAGCTGGTCGTTTAGGTTTAGATGGTACCATTGAAAATCAGCAAAACCTGTCGAACCTGTCTGGTGAGATCGAAATTATCAAATCAAATTTAACGTACGAGCGCCTCCAGCAAAAATTACCTTTAGATATTAGCTACTACGCGATAGGTAATATTTTGAACGAAGAATTATACCGATCTTCTCCGTTTCATATCAGCTACGAAATGTCCAATGAGGCTTACTATAATATTAAGTTTGGAGTTTCTATATTAGACGCTACTCGTTATAACCTATCATATGTACAAGGTGATCAGGAAGTAACCGAAGAGCATACTATTGGTGAGCCCGTACAAAAGCCGGGTTTTACTTTTACTTTAAAATTAACGGCGCCTTTAAATTCCGACATTCTGGCGCAAAAGTATTACTTCACCATCAACAGCACCGGGGCTATCCGGCAATACCTTACCTCTAATGTGGCGGTTAATATCGTTAATTTAGATGCCAGCACTGTTGATATTTCTTTCACCGACCATAATCCATTTAAAGCGCATGAAATTGTAAATTCTATTGATTCGGTGTACCTGGAGCAGAAAATTGCTTTAAAAGATATGGCCACCCGCCAAACCCTTTCTTTCTTGGATGAGCAGTTAAAAGAAACCAACGAAAATCTGGGGAACTCCGAGATTCAGATGGAGAATTTTGTGAAGCAAAATAAAACCTATGATGTTCGGGCCGATGTAAACAAACAGATGACGAAGCTGGAAGATCTGAATAAGCAACGCGTTGATCTGCGCATGGAATTATCTTTGCTAAACGAAATTGACCAGTTAATAGGCCGGAATACTTCTTTGGACCAGATGATTCCTTCGCTGAAAGAATTAGATGACGAACAGCTTTCTAACCGGATTTCTCAGCTAAGTAACCTGCAACTGGACCGTAGCTTAATGATGCAGTCTTATAAAACTACTACCAAAGCTTACCAGTTGCTCGAAGAAGAAATTGATTTTTCGGAAAAAGCCGTGCGGAAGCTGTTAGCGCAAAACAAGCTGCTTTTGCAAAAGGAAGTAAATTTAATTGATACAAACATCCGGAATATTCAGCAGGAATTGCTGCAAATGCCCGGTAAGGAAACGCAACGCGCCCGGTTACAACGGCTTTTTGACTTGCACGAAAAGTTTTACCTGATGTTAATGGATAAGAAGGTAGAATTTGGTATTGCGCGAGCGGGCACTGTACCCGATTTTCAAATTCTGGCACCAGCTTCCCGGCCAGCTGCTCCTATTTATCCGAATAGATTATTAGTATACGGCATTGGCTTGGCCGGTGGTTTGTTTTTAGGTTTAGGTTTAATAGCGGGCCGTTACTTGTTGCATAATACTATTACCAGTTTGCCAGAACTGGAACGAAGTTCTTTCGCGGCAGTTTTAGGCGTTATTCCGCGGTATAAAAAAGAAAAACTGCCTATTTCTAAATTAATCGTCGACAAAAACCCTAAATCGGCGATCAGCGAGTCCATCCGGTCGGTGCGCACCAATTTAGAATTTATTTCTTCTTCCAAAAACAAACGCTTGATTTCAATTACTTCTACCGTGAGCGGCGAGGGTAAAACGTTTGTGGCGGTTAACTTGGGCGCCATTATTTCGCAATCGAATCAGCGGGTAATTATCCTGGATTTAGACTTACGAAAGCCTAAGATTCACCAGGCTTTTGATGCCGAAAATACGAAAGGGATCAGTACTATTCTGATTGATCGGCACAGTGTAGCCGAATGTATCCGGCGCACCAGTATGCCCAATCTGGATTTTATATCCGCGGGACCAACTCCTCCTAATCCGGCTGAGCTGATTTTAAATTCCAGTTTTGATGATATGGTGGAAGAGTTGTATCATTCCTACGACGTAATTATTGTGGATACGCCGCCAGTGGGCTTAGTAACGGATGGGATTTTGGTAATGCGGAAAGCCGATATTCCGATTTATATTGTGCGGGCCGGATTTTCGAAAAAAACCTTCTTGAAAAACATGAACAAGATTATGCGCATTAATAATTTTAATAAAATGTGCACCATCTTAAATGACGCGGATAGTATGGTGGCTTACGGATATGGGTATGGGTATAGTTACGGGTATGGCTATGGCTACTCTAACTCGTACTACGAAGAAGACCAACCGGAAAGCTTTGTTACCCGCTTCAAGAAAAGATTTACCTAAACGATGGCTTCTTTTTTTAAGAGGTTATTTCCAGGTAATACTCCTGCCGCAGAACCTGTAAATTTTTTAAAATTTATCGGTTCTGACATGCATGCCCACGTACTTCCGGGTTTAGACGACGGAGCCGAGTCTTTAGAACAGGCGATGGCAATGATTCGGAAAATGCAGCAGTTGGGTTATCACAAGCTTATTTTAACGCCCCACGTAATGGGCGATTTTTACAAAAACACCGATACGGATATTAAAGCCAAACTGGCAGAATTGCAAATTGCCGTGCAGCAAGAACAAATAGCCATAACACTCGAATGTGCCGCTGAATATTACCTGGACGAGTGGTTTGTGGAAAAGTTGGAAGCAAAACAACCGTTGCTTTGCTTTGGAGCCAATTATGTGCTAATCGAAACTTCGTACATCAACGAGCCCATGCGGTTTCAGGATATTATTTTTCAAATCAAAAGCAATGGCTATAAGCCCGTGCTGGCACATCCGGAACGCTATTCTTACTTGTATAATCGTTGGGAGCATTTGGTAGAGTGGCACGAAAAAGAGGTTTTATTTCAAATAAATTTAAATTCTTTAACCGGCTATTATGGACCAGAAGCCAAACGAATCGCGAAAAAATTATTGGACCATAAATTGATCGATTTTGTAGGAACAGATGCGCACAGCGAAAAACAGCTTCGATTTCTGCAAAAATTGCCTTTGTCTTCGGTGTTCAAAAAGCTGCAGGAGTTACCTTTGCGTAATTATTCTTTATGATTTTTCTGGTTTAATTAGCTTTATTCTATGGTGTTTGTTACGGGTAGCAGCGGTTTAATTGGTTCTTACCTGTTGCAACAATTACTAGAACAAGGCTACCAGGTAAAAGCTTTGGTACGTTCCCAGCCGCCTCCTGATCAGCTACTGCCTTTAAACCTGCAATACATCATCGGGGATATTTTGGATGTAAGCGTTTTACAACAAGCTATTCAGGATAACGATTATGTATTTCATTGCGCTGGCTTAGTGTCGTATGCTCCGCAAGATGCCGATTTACTCAAGCAAATAAACGTAGAAGGTACGGCTAACGTGGTAAATACCTGTTTAACCCGGCAAGGCGTAAAATTATGTCATGTAAGTTCTATTGCTGCCATTGGCCAGCAGAAAGGTGCCCGCATCTTAGACGAAACGGCTAAATGGGATGCCAGCACCGCGGTATCCGTGTATGCCAATTCTAAATACTTTGCAGAATTAGAAGTATGGCGCGGCATTGCCGAAGGCCTGGCGGCAGTTATAGTTAACCCCTCCGTGGTTCTAGGACCAGCTGATTGGACGCGTAGCAGCACGCAATTATTTAAATACGTATTTAACCAAAATGCCTTTTATACCGACGGATATATTAATTTTGTAGATGTACGGGATGTGGTAGCCAGCATGCTGGCTTTAACTTTTTCGGAGGTACGCGGCGAACGTTTTATTTTGAACGCGGGCCAGGTGTTGTATCAAGATTTTTTTAAAAAAGTAGCTCAGTTTTTGAATAGGAAGCCACCGGGCATCCAGGTGCCAGGGGTTTTAACCGAAATAATCTGGCGGCTAGAAAGTTTCCGGTCTTTTTTTACGGGCAAGCGTCCGCTAATTACCAAAGACACGGCTCGCATAACCAAAAGAAATTACCTGTATACCAGTGATAAAATAAAAAAACAACTGCCTTTTACCTTTAAAACCCTCGAAGAAACCTTAAATTGGTGCTGCCGGGAACTACGGCAAAAATATCAGTTGCCCGTATAATATGTGAATTAAACGTAAACTATTTAGTGCTGCAAATTGTCGTATAAGCTGCATTTAAATGCAGGTAAACCTATACTATTAAATGAACGAAAATCCGGAAGAAAGAAACGAAGAGTTGGGTATAATAAAGAAATTTGAAGCCATGGTTTCCCGAAACGAAACTGTGTTTTTTGATTTATCTGATTTTGAATTTATTATTGATCATTATACCTCAAGCTATAATTATAAAAAGGCTTTGCAAGCTTGCGAAGCAGCCTTAAACCAATATCCGTTTTCTACGGAGTTGTTAATTGATAAATCCCAGTTGCTGGCTATGGCGGGTAATTTTGCCGAAGCTATTGATATGATCGACCAGGTGGCGCTGCTGGACCCGGATAATGCCGATGTGCTGGTAACCCGGGGCGTTATTCATACCCAAAAAGGAGAATACCAGGCGGCTATTGACTATTTTAAGCAAGTAGTGGAAGCGCATCCCGATCGGGATGACGTATTTTTTAATATTGGTTTAACTTACCAGACCTGGGGGAAATTTAAGTCTGCTGCCAAGTATTACAAGAAATGTTTGGAAGTAAATCCGGAGAACGAAATGGCTATTCAGGAAATTTTATACTGCCTGGATATTACCGGTAGTCTGGAAGGTTGCCTGCCATTTCTGCAAGAGTTTATCGACCGTGACCCGTATTCGCATACGGCCTGGTTTAACATGGGCTTATTGCAATACAAATTAGCCGATTACGATAAAGCTTTAGCTGCTTTTGAATACGCCACCATTATTAAACCAGATTTTACCGACGCTTTTAATCATTTGGGTAATACCTATGTGAGTTTAGGAGAATTTACCAAAGCCATTGAAGCTTTTTCGGCAGCGGCAGTTTTGGATCCGCAATCTTCGGAAATTGTGTGCAACATCGGGGAGTGTTACGAGAAGTTGCGCCAGTGGGACTTATCCCGGCGGTATTATCAGAAAGCTATTGACTTAAACCCCGAAATGGATGAAGCCTGGTTTGGGATTGGTATTATTTTAAATGCCCAGGAAAAGTGGTTTGAGGCCTTGCATTTTTTTAGGAAAGCCGCCACTATTTATCCCGATAGCGCCGACTACTGGATAGCTTTAGCCGCAGCGGAATTTAATGTAGGAAATATTGTGTCTAGCCTGGAGAGTTACGAGAAAGCCAGCATTTTGGCGCCTACCAACAAAGATATTTGGTTAAACTGGTCGATTATTTTATACGACCAGGGTAACTTTGAAGGAGCTATTGACTTGATCCACAATGCTCTGGAACTACAACCCGATGCGGCCGAACTCCATTATCGCTTATGTGCCTACCTGCTTTCCGCAGGAAAATATAAAGAAGCGTATAATTATTTAGAAAATGCATTAATTTTGGACTTCGATAAGCATTACTTGTTGTTTGAATACTTTCCGGAGCTGGAGTCCCAACGGGCACTGGCCAGGTTAATTGATCAGTACCGCAAGTAAATTGCTAGATTGTTGACGTGAATAATTGCTAGATTGTTGAATGGGTAGAGGCGTTTTTTACAAGAAAGAGGAAACAGCAGTTTTGCAAATACATCTTTGTTTAACTAAAAACTGCTATGACAGAAAACAATTCAACCATGTAACCATTCAGCAATTTAGCCATTCAACCATCCAACAATTCAATTTTAATGAACTATCATCTTAGTGATTTACCCGAGAGGGATGCTAAACCCCGCGAAAAAGGATGTACCATGGCCATGGATAAAGGCTTAAGCATCCGGGAAGTAGAAGATTTTATTGAAGTAGCCGGCGAATACGTTGATTTGGTAAAATTAGGCTGGGCTACTTCCTACGTAGTTCCTAATTTAAAACGTAAGCTCGAGGTTTACCGGGCTGCTGGTTTGCCGGTTTACTTTGGAGGTACGCTTTTTGAAGCTTTCATCATCCGTAATCAATTTGATGAGTACCGCCGCTTACTGGATGATTTTGGGATGAATATTGCGGAGGTTTCGGATGGCTCAATTGAACTGAACCACGACCAGAAATGTGAATATATCCGCCAATTAGCCACCCAGGTTACCGTTTTATCGGAGGTAGGCTCAAAAGATGACCAAAAGATTATCCCGCCTTATAAGTGGATTAGTTTGATGCAGGCCGAATTAGATGCTGGTTCCTGGAAAGTAATCGGGGAAGCCCGTGAAGGAGGTACAGTGGGTCTGTTCCGGTCTACGGGGGAGGTACGCAGTGGTTTAGTAGAAGAAATTCTCACAAAAATTCCTTTCGAAAAAATTATCTGGGAAGCTCCGCAAAAAGAGCAACAGGTTTGGTTTATTAAATTGCTCGGCGCTAACGTAAATTTAGGTAATATTGCTCCGAACGAAGTTATTCCTTTAGAAACCATTCGCCTGGGAATCCGGGGCGATACTTTTATGGATTTCTTAAATCTGGAAAAAATTAAAAAATAATTGCGTACCAGAGAGTTGCCCCACCGGCGACTCTTTTTTATATCAGTTTATCTAAAAATAGATTCTCTTAAATTAAAGTAGCCTTACTTTGTACTTATGGAGCTGTTGCACAACTTTATCGACTTCTTTTTGCACCTGGATGTTCATTTGTCGGAGATTATCCGGGACTACGGAGTTTGGGCATACTTAATTCTCTTTCTGATTATTTTTGTAGAAACCGGCCTGGTGGTAATGCCTTTCTTGCCCGGCGATTCGTTGTTGTTTGCGGCGGGCGCTTTTGCCGCTCCCCAGTTGCTGAATAACGGTCAAACAATAGAAGGTCCATTTAATATTTTTTACCTAACCATTTTGCTGTTTATTGCGGCCTTTCTCGGAGATACGTTAAACTTCCATATCGGCGATTATTTTGGCCCGAAAGTATTTCGGCGCGATTATAAATTATTAAAACGCGAACATTTGCTTAAAACGCAGAATTTTTACGAAAAGCACGGGGCTAAAACCATAATCATAGCCCGTTTTATTCCCATAATTCGCACGTTTGCTCCTTTTATAGCCGGAGTAGGTACCATGAAGTACAGCCGGTTTATGGCCTATAACATTGTGGGCGGATTTCTGTGGGTTACTGGTTTTTTACTGGCTGGTTATTTATTTGGCAACATACCGGCCGTTAAAAAGAATTTTACGTTGGTAGTTTTTGCTATAATTGCTGTTTCTATTTTGCCGCCATTGTACGAATTTATAAAACAACGATTTACTTCTAAAAAGGCCGCTTAACGGTAGAGGTGCCAGTTTTTTAAATTTCAGGGACTACGTGGGAGGGGCAATCTTTTTTTTAACATTGATTTACCCTGTAAGTAGGAATAACCCCAAGCTATCAGGAACACGAATTATTATATCAAAACAATTCTGCGGTAAAGATTAGCAGGTAACATGTAAATGAAAGAATACGGACTTATCGGCTTCCCATTAAGCCATTCTTTTTCGCAGAAATATTTTACCGAAAAGTTTCGGGCAAATGCTATAACTGATTGCCGGTACGAGCTGTTTGAATTGAGTAACATTAATCTGTTTCCGGAGCTTATTCGTAGTCGGCCATTATTGCAGGGCATTAACGTAACCATTCCGTACAAACAAGCAATAATTCCTTTTTTAGACGATTTAGAAACGGTAGCAGCTGGTATTGGAGCAGTAAACGTTATTAAGTTGGCTAACGGTAAACTCAAAGGCTTTAACTCCGATTACCAAGGCTTTATGCAGTCTTTGCAGAATTTCTTTCCTTCTACAACCCAATCGCAAGCCTTGGTATTAGGTACCGGGGGAGCCGCCAAAGCAGTGACCGCTGCGCTACAGCATTTAAACATAAATTACAAACAAGTTTCCAGAAACCCGACCGTCGGGCAATTAAGTTATGAGCAGCTCACAGCAGAGGAGTTGCAGCAATATTTGCTTATTATTAATACCACTCCTTTGGGTACCTATCCGCAGATCGATACCGCTCCCCCCATTCTTTACGAAGCATTAACGGACCAGCATTACCTGTACGATTTAGTTTATAATCCGGCAGAAACTATTTTTTTAAAAAACGGCAAAGCCGCGGGCGCCAAAATTAAAAATGGCTACGAAATGCTGGTTTTACAGGCCGAAGTAGCCTGGCAAATCTGGAACAGTTAATCGCTTTAATTATAAGCGTCAAAAAATTAAAAAATAGCTTAGCGCTATTGGCCAAGCCCAAGTAAACTTTTCTGAATTTTAAAATTTTCGTTCACGGGATCAAGCTAAAATCTTTGATGCCGGTTTTTATATATTTGTTTCCGTTAATTTTTGTCTAACTTAACTCAATTAGTTAAAAATATTTTCGACGCTTGCAACCAAAGGCCGCCGGGCCGGGTCATGTGGGTGTTGCAGCTTTAAGGATCCTTCTCGATTGAAAATTTTTACGCGCCAATTATCCGAAGACGATGAATTGATTGCCGGGTGTATTGCTGGCAAACGAGACATGCAGCGGCGGTTATACGATAAGTATGCCGCTCGGATGATGGCCGTATGCCTGCGCTATTCTAAAACCAGCTTTGAGGCAGAAGATGTGTTGCAGGAAGGATTTGTGAAAGTATTTAATAACATACAGAATTTTAAGCGCGACTGCCCCATAGAATTCTGGATCCGGAAAATAATGGTGAATACCGCTTTAAAACACCACCGGCAAAAAATGCATGTAAGCTCGGTGGCAGAAGTAGAACAGGTAGAGAAGCATCCGGAAGAAGAATTTATTTTTTCAAACTATGGCTTTGAAGAACTTTTGGCCATGATACAGCAACTGGCGCCCCGGTACCAGTTAGTATTTAACCTGTATGCCATTGAAGGCTATACGCACAAAGAAATTGCCGCGCAATTAGATATTTCGGAAGGTACTTCCAAATCGCAGTATTCGCGCGCTCGGGCAATTTTAAAAGAAATGATTGAATCCAAAGAAAGAAAGTATAATGAAAAAATCATCAGATAACACGAACCGGCCCCGTAAGCTGGAAGAGGTTTTCCGGGATGGTTTTGAGCCAGCCGAGGTTCGCCCCCGGGCTAGTAACTGGCACCACATTGAACAGGAACTGGAAGTAAAACAAGCCGGTTATTACAAGAAACGCTTGGTTTGGTACCGGAGCGTGGCAGCGGCCAGTATTACTTTATTGCTGGTAGCCCTTGGTTATTTTTGGTACGATACGCAGACGGGGCACCGGTTAAATCTGCGCGGTGCATCTTCCGGTGAGCTTGTGCAGCGTAAAAATAACGCCACCACCCCGGCAATTGTTAAAACCGATGATAAAGATATCCGGGAGCAATCTCCGATAACCGAAAATTTAAAAAAGAACAAACCAACGAACCTCTTATTGCTGCAAAACAGGAGGCAGATCCATTAATACTTTCCTTCAGTAAAAGTCGTAAGAATAAGGCGGCGGCATCCGTAAAAACAAACGCAACGCAATTAGCTTTTAAGCAACCGCAAACATCCAATAAATCTTTAAAATCGGCGAACGAAAAGCTGGCTATAGCGGATAAGCCAGCTGAAAGTGTTACCATTGGCCAAGAAAAGGCGCCCGATATTAAAAGTAATACTATGGCACTTGCGCCAGCCCAGTTAATTCCTGAATCTAGTTTAGCAACCGATTCGTCCGGGGTAATGATGGCTAAGAATCAACCGGAATTTAAAAAAGACAGTGCCGCCGTTATTGCCGCAGCTCTGTTTCCCGAAGAAACTAAAAAGAAAACAGTGGGCTCACGTTGGGCTATAGGTGGCGGTACGGGTTCCCAGTATTTTGATCAGAATATTAAATTTGCGAGTGCTGGTACTAATTTCTTTGGTAATCCTTCGACCAATTATGCTCTTTCGGCGGTTAGTAAGAACACCGGCAGTAATAGTATAGAAGCCGCTAGCAAAGAGTTTAACGAAAATACGCGATCGTCTTTTTCGTACCGGGCTGCGGTGGGCGCAAATTACCGCATTAATGATAAATGGAGTATTGAGGCCGGGTTAACTTTTGCCGAAAATAAGGCCCAGACTACTACTTCTTACATTATTTACAAGCGGCCGGCGGCATTAAATGCCATTGCTAATATTAAAGCAGAAAATGCTTTTCTGGATAATACCTCCAACGGCATAACTACCAACGTAACTATTCCGGTTACCATCTTTTTGGCCAAATTAACCGATACGGACCTGAATAATGCCCAGGTAACTGTAGAGCAGGTAACGCCATTTAATATGTACTATCGGTACCGGCAAATAGGAGTGCCTGTGCGGTTGCGCTACCAACAGGGGCGGGGCAAGTGGTTTAATTTTGTACAGGCGGGCGGTGCTTTAAATGTGCTCTTGCAAACCAGTATTTTATCTGATTCGCCTAAAGTACCCGCGGTGGAATATCCGCTTGGGCGGTCTTCGCCTTTCCGGAAATGGTATGGAACGGCATTAGGCTCTGTGGGTCGCGGATTAAAAATATCGGAAGTATGGCAAGTACAAGGCAGCCTGGATGTGGCCCGGAGCTTCTCGACATTAACTTTAAGTACTGATCAGATTCCTGGCTTAAACCAGCAGAAACCTTATTATGTAGGGTTTGGCATTAGCTCGAGCTATGTGATTGGTAAAAAATGAGTGCCAGGCATTAATGAAACAGTTCTTTATTTAATATTCCTGATTCTGAACGGTAATAACTTTTATTGTAACTAGCTGAAATCAAGCCTAACAATCCGGACCTCATATATAATTATGTTATGCAACTGCCATCTAAACAAAATAGGTTTTATTCCGAATGGTTTGATTTTTACCTGCCTGCCTTGGGTTGGCTGATTATTAGTTTCCTACTCATTTTTGCGGTGTTATGTAGTTAGATTTTTAAAATTTTTAGGTGCTTGGTATGAAGCAGGTGTATTTATTTTGGCTGATGATTGGGCTTGGTGTTGCCTTTTCCTGCGATACCGAAACAGGTAAAAAAGCCGATACTCCGCACGTTGCTTTTTACACCTTAAAAAATCAAAATACTCTTGGTACCGGTTGTGAACTGGACGTAGCTACGGCCCAAGAGAAAGAAGTAATTATTGCGAACGACGAAATTCTGTCGTACCACGCGGCCGAACATTACTTTGTTTTAACGGCCGCGGCGGTTAACCGGCTAAAAAATATAAAGAATCAAACTCCTTTTTACCTGAAAGTGGACAATGCAGTAGTTTATGCCGGTTTTTTAATGCCTGGTTATTTAAGCCTGGCTTGTTTAGATATAATCGTAATTGATCCGCTTGCTTACAACAATATAATTAGGGTGCGGTACGATTACGCCAATACCAGCCAACCTACTACTGATTCGCGTAATAACGCTACCTTACTCGCGGCGCTGCAAAACCAAGGTAAGTTAGAAAAATGAGCAGAGCATTAACAAAAATAACGCTAGTAATTGGGTTGGTTAGCCTGCTTACCAATTGCACCGAAAAGGAATCTCCCGCCCTATTTAGTGGTCAGGTTATCTGCCGGGGCGGATGTTGGCCGAATGCCTACTACGTGGCTATTAACAGCGAAGAACCTAAAGGAACCACGCAAGCAGTATTCGACGCTGATGGTGTTAACCGGGGACAATTTAACAATGTGCTTTTAATAAATAATTTAAAAACCAGCGACCAACAGGAAGGTAAAACCATCACATTTAAAAATTACAAAGATACCGAAGTGAGTTGCCAATCATCGTACCCCAGAGCCATACGCGAGATAGAAATTACTTACTAAAGCAGTAATTTTTAAAATTTACCGTTAAAACACGAAATAACATTTACCTGGTACAGCCTTCTTTGGGCAACTAACCCTTAACTGCTTCGGCCTAAAATCAGGTAAATAAAAATATCTTACACTATACTATATATCTCTTACACTATACTATATATCTACTAAGCCTACTCTTATTCGGGAGTGGGTTTTTTATTTTTAAGAAAGCTCCTTCTTTCCTGAATATTTTATAAAAAATAAGGTGTATGGATTCTGTTTTTCGAAATATGAGCTAATAAGTTTATTACCAGTTATTTGATTGCCAGAACCCTGTTATATTTGAGCTTCACGAAATAACCTGTTTATGAAAAAAACTTTACTCTTAACCTGTTTGGTTGTATTTTCCTATTTGCAAGTAAAGGCCCAAGGCTGCGTAGCTATCCGGAGTACCGGGGGCTTGTGCACCATGACGGCCCACCCCGATAGCGCGGCTGTTCCGGGAAGTTGGGTACTGGCTACCAATAGCCGCTATTTTAAATCTTTCCGCCATTTTCGGGGCCGGGAAGAGCAAAAAGAACGTTTGCAGTTAGGCACCGAAGTAATTAATCATCAATTCGCCCTGGACATTTCCTTAACCCGCCACTTAAATCAGTACTGGTCGTTTATGGTTGATGTGCCGTTGCTGTATAATTCCCGGTCTTCGTTGTACGAACACGGCCGGGCCGAACGCGGCATGATGCATTCGTCGGGTATTGGCGATGTACGGGTGGCGGCTTACCGTTGGCTATTTAACCCGGCCAAACACCACAAAGGTAACATTCAGGTAGGGTTGGGTTTAAAACTGCCTACCGGCGATTACGATTACAAAGATTACTGGCAGAACGTAGGGCCCAATGGTACTAAAGAGTTGCGCACCGTCGATCAGTCTATTCAATTAGGCGATGGCGGCACCGGTATTTCGGCTGAGTTAAATGCTTTTATTCGGTTACTCCCGGTTTAGGGGTTTATGGTAACTTTTACTATCTGGCTAACCCCCGGGAACAAAACGGCGTGCGCACCTACCGTGAGTTAGTAAGCGCTACCTTAGCCAACGAAGCAATTATGAGTGTGCCCGACCAGTACATGGGCCGGGCCGGGATCAATTATTCGCGCCGCAGCCTGGTTGTATCGGCAGGAATGCGCTTAGAAGGTATACCAGTGTACGACCTGATTGGCGGCAGTGGCGATTTCCGGCGACCCGGTTATATTTAGTCCGCGGAACCGGGTTTAACGTATCAATTTAAAAAAGTAAATTTATTTGCGACAGTACCCGTGGCTTTGGTGCGTAATCGTACGCAAAGCGTAACCGACAAAGAAAATTCCGTGATCCGGCAAACCTTCGTGCAAGGCGATGCGGCTTTCTCGGATTATACCGTAAACGTTGGCTTTTCGGTAAGGCTGTAAACAAATCTTAAATTTTAAAGGATTTAAAAATATAAAGCCATTCTACCCGAATGGCTTTTTTACTTCGTTTACTTTTACCCGGGCATCTTTTAATGATAACGTACCAAATAAGGAGAACAGAACCACATAATCTGGTTTATGAGCAAACCAAAAAGATCAGAACAGAAGAATAAATTCGTTATCTAAAACAGTTATTTTAGCACGGCCAAATGCGTCTTTTCTCCTAAAATATTCTGGAAGCTTGGCAACTCTGCGAGGTTGTAAATTGTTATAATCTATTAACGAATTTTAAAAAATCTGCATGGATTTTAAATTAACTTCAGAATTTAAACCTACCGGCGACCAGCCCAAAGCCATTGCCCAGTTAGTAGAGGGTGTGCAAAACGGCGAGCCCGCGCAAGTGCTTTTGGGAGCTACGGGTACCGGTAAAACCTTTACCGTAGCCAACGTTATCCAACAGGTGCAACGGCCCGCTTTGGTATTGTGCCATAACAAAACGCTGGCGGCCCAGCTTTACGGAGAGTTCAAGCAGTTTTTTCCGCAGAATGCTGTCGAGTATTTTATCTCGTACTACGATTATTACCAGCCCGAAGCGTACATTGCTTCTTCCAACACCTTTATAGAGAAAGACTTAGCGATTAACGAAGAAATTGAAAAGCTACGTTTGCATTGCACCTCTTCGTTATTATCCGGCCGGCGCGATATTATTGTGGTGGCTTCGGTGTCGTGTATTTACGGTATTGGTAACCCCGAAGAATTTGGGAAAAACGTGATTTACCTGCAACCGGGGCGTAAATTTAGCCGCAACCAGCTGTTGTACCAGTTTGTGCAAATTTTGTATAGCCGTACCGAGGTAGAATTTACCCGCGGCACGTTCCGGGTGAAAGGCGATACGGTAGATATCTTCCCGGCCTATGCTGACTTTGCTTACCGCATCTACTTTTTCGGCGACGAGATTGAGTCGATTCAGCGCATTGACCCGGCTTCGGGTAAAAAAATAGCCGAAGAAGAACAAGTCGCTTTGTATCCGGCTAACTTATTCGTGACTGGCCAGGATGTGATGCAGCAAGCTATCCGCGAAATCCAGTTTGATTTAGTGGCGCAACACGAGTATTTTTTAAAAGACAGCCGCGACGAAGAAGCCAAACGCATAAAAGAACGCACCGAATTCGACCTGGAAATGATTCGGGAACTGGGCTATTGCTCCGGCATTGAGAACTATTCGCGTTATTTCGACCGGCGCACTCCCGGCGCCCGGCCTTTCTGTTTGCTGGATTATTTTCCGGAAGATTATTTGATGGTGATTGACGAAAGCCACGCCACTACGCCGCAGGTACGGGCCATGTGGGGCGGCGACCGTTCCCGGAAAACGGCCCTGGTAGAATGGGGTTTCCGGTTGCCATCTGCCATGGATAACCGGCCGCTGACTTTTAACGAGTTTGAGTCGATGATGCGCCAAACCATATTTGTGAGCGCCACGCCCGGCGATTACGAATTGCAAAAATCGGGTGGGGTAGTGGTGGAGCAAATTATCCGGCCAACCGGTTTATTAGATCCGGAAATTGAAATACGGCCTAGCCTGAACCAGGTAGATGATTTACTCGACGAAATTGACGAGCGCATTAAAATGGGCGACCGGATACTCGTGACTACGCTTACCAAACGCATGGCCGAAGAGCTTTCCAAGTACATGGAGAAACTCAACATCAAAGTAAAGTACATTCACTCGGAAATTAAATCCCTGGACCGGGTGGAGATTTTACGGGAACTGCGCCTGGGCCACATCGACGTGTTAATTGGCGTTAATCTGCTGCGCGAAGGTTTGGATTTACCGGAAGTATCGTTGGTAGCGGTGCTGGATGCCGATAAAGAAGGTTTCCTGCGCGATCAACGCTCCCTGATACAAACCACCGGCCGGGCGGCCCGGAACAGCAAAGGCAAAGTAATAATGTACGCCGATCGGATGACGGGTTCCATGCAGCGTACCATCGACGAAACCAACCGTCGGCGAGCCGTGCAGATGGCTTATAACGAGGCGCACGGTATTACCCCAACTACGGTACGGAAATCCAAAGAAGAAATATTTGAACAAACCACGGTTGCCGATTCGCGGGCTATGCCAAAAGTGTACGCCGGACCAACGGAAGTATCGATCGCGGCGGAACCGGTTATACAGTACATGAAGCGCGAGGAACTCGAAAAGCTGATCAAGAAAACAGAAAAGCAAATGGAAGGCGCCGCCAAGGAACTCGACTTTTTGCAAGCCGCCAAATTCCGCGACGAACTGGCTGAGCTGCGCAAATTACTAAAGAGTAAACGCGATTAAAGGACACAGCCTTCTGAAAACCAGAAGGCTGCTTTCTTCTTTTAGCTGTTGTCTCATCGTTTTTTTAAATTTTTTAATTTTTTGCGTCATGCCCAGGCCGCTAATTGTCTATAGAACCGGAAACGATCTTGATTTAAATGAAGTAACTGCTTTATACGAAGCGTCTACGCTCGGGGAGCGCCGGCCTATTCAAGACCAGACCCGGATGCAGGCGATGTTGCAGCACGCTAATCTGGTGATTACAGCTTGGGCCCATACGCAGCTAGTTGGTATTTCGCGGGCGTTTTCTGATTTTGCTTTTGTTACGTATTTATCGGACTTAGCGGTGCACCGCGATTTTCAGAAGCAAGGCATTGGCAAAGAGTTAATCCGGCAAACGCAATTAGCCGGGGGACCACACGCCAAAGTTGTTTTACTGGCGGCTCCCGCGGCCGAACAATATTACCCGCACCTTGGCTTTACCCACCGTCCGCAGGCGTGGATGTTAGACGGAGATGCCGCTTTACATTAACCATCCGTAAATAATTTAAACTTATGGCCGAGAGCAAAAAGCATATACTGGCTATTTCCGGTAGTACTAAAAAAAAATCTTCGAACGAAGCCATTATCCGGTTTATCGCCGATTATTTTAAAAACGAGATTAATGTAGAGCTATTCGACGGCATTGATACCTTGCCGCATTTCAATCCGGAGCTAGATCAGGAGGAGCCGCCCGTGGTTGTAGTAAATTTCAGAGAAAAAATTCAAAAAGCCGATGGGATACTAATCTGTACGCCGGAGTACGTGTTTAGCTTGCCCGGTAGTTTAAAAAACGCTTTGGAGTGGAATGTGTCCACCACGAATTTCTCGAACAAACCAACCGCTATTATTGTGGCCGCAGCTTCCGGCGAAAAAGCCTTGGAATCGCTGGCATTAATCATGACTACAATCGAAGCCCGGCTACCCGAAGAATCCAGGCTTTTGATAAAAGGCGTGAAAGGAAAAGTTAGCGCTACTGGCACTATTCAGGATCAAGCCACCATCAGTCAAATCGAAGTCCTTATGGAATCATTCTTGCGTACCATGCGCGCAACTGACGAGGTTCCTACCAAATACCAGGTTTGATGAACCACCAACTCAGGTAGATTTTACCTTTAAAAGTCGGTAGAAATAATTAAATTTTAAAAATTAGCTCTGTTTTAATAATTAACTTTATTTTAACAAGTAAAAAATATATCTCTCACAAGAATGGCGTTACAGTCGACTAAAAAATGCAAAAATTGCGGAAAGTGGTCGCATTGGAATCAGCAAGTTAATGACACCTGTGAGTTTTGCGGGCATTTGCTCGATGAAAAAGCTTTTCTGGCGCAGGCTAAATCCGAAGCCGAAGCCAACGAGAAAAAGCCCTACCAGATCAACATGGAGTTGATTAAGATTTATCCAACCGATTCTTTTTTGGTGAAAATGGGTAAACGCGGGGTGCAAGCTGTGCAAATTTCTTTTATTGCCATCTTGTCGTTTATTCTGTGGTTTTTAACCATGCTCGCTGGCTGATGCGCATCTTACGTAATCCATTTTTTTTGTTCTCGGCGAGCCTGTTTTGGGTAACTTATATCCTGGAATTTTTTAAAATTTTCACCCTGCCTTTCGTGCATCATTACCTCGACGATTTGCTGGCGATGCCCGTAATTTTAACGTTAGCGGTAGCTGTGCAGCGGCAATGGGTTTACCGCAATCCGCAGTACGTACTTTCTAAAATACAGGTAATTTTTGCGGTGGTTTACGTAAGCGTGTGGTTTGAAGGCGTTCTGCCCACTTTTTCCGGAAAATATACCCGCGATTTCTGGGATATTCTGGCTTATGTATTAGGCGCCTGGTTTTTCTACCGTTTTGTAAATCGGCCGGCTTCCTTATCTTTGCCGCAATAAACACCGGTTAAACTATAGTATTTTTTTGAAAAAAACAGTAACCCTCCGTCGCGTTACCAGCCAAGACGCCGAATTACTGGCCCGGCTAAGCTGGCAATCTTTTGAAGAAGCATTTGGGGCAGACAACACTCCCGAAAACATGGCGGCTTTTCTAAACAAGCATTTTACCCCGGAGGCAATTGCGGCTGAATTAGTGGAGCCCGATTTTGAATTTTATATTGCCGAACTGGCCGACGAACCAGTGGGTTATTTGAAATTAGAATTCCCCGCTCCGGATGCCCAACTGCCTTTTGCAAATCCGTTAAAAATTAACCGGCTTTATTTGTTGCGCCAGTATTTAGGTTTGGGGCTCGGCGACCAACTTATGCATTTCAGCGTCGAAAAAGCGAAATTATTAGGTTGCGATGCCATATGGCTCACCGTTTGGGAACATAACCCCAGAGCAATCTCTTTTTACGAAAAATGGGGCTTTTACCAGGCTGGTACCGACGATTTTGCCGTAGGCGATGATGTACAACTGGATTATATAATGGTAAAATCATTATAAGAAAAGGTATTGTAAAGCTTAGCTGATTGTAGTTGAAATCTACTAAGGAGAAAATCGTCTGAGGTACTAATTCTAAATTCAGAATTGGTATGGCTTTAAATGAAATGTTAATTTTGTCCTATTACCAATCCGAGCGCTCCGACAAACGGCATTGCAAATCCCGTTCAGCATCTTCTAATATTAATTTTTTCTGATTATCTGATCGTAAAATCAGCAAAAATTAAAAAAATCCATTGCTCTAGGCTTGAGCAAAATGAGGAAAGTCACGCAAGTAAATCCGCGCCATAGTTTTACTAAGAAGATTGAAACAAACCGATTCAATTGATAACGGGTAAGGCTAGATCATCAGTAGCTAAGCGCAACTGACACCAGTTTGGCTGTTGAGGGCCTTCTAAGGTTTCGGTTTTGCGCAGCAAAATTCCGCAGACGGAGTCGAGGAAAGAGAGCTTAGACCGCCCGAAAGAGCCAAACGAGGCCCGTCGGCCACGAGGCAAACTCAGCTGTATCAAACTTGATAGCACCAACGCCTGGCGACGGGAACCGGCTCCAAAGAAGGAATTACAAAAGCAAATGCGCCAGTCCGGAGACTGGCTCTTGTCCAAAAGTCCCCAGTGACGCTAAGCTAAACACTGGCGCCAGATGAATGAGAAAGTATTTGAATGTTCTGCGTCCTATTAGCTAGTGCTTTAAACCAGCAATAAGCCTTTCTCCCGAAGCAACAACCACGTAGGCGATATCAAGAATTCAGAAAAAGTAAAACCAGCTTGGCTAGGAAACTGTTGCGCCAAATCTTTTAACCGGGTAGTTTGCGCCGCATCGCAACTTACCTGCGTAAGCATTTCCACTAACCATTGCCCAATAACTGGAGTAGTCTTGATCTGAAAATCTTCGGCTTTCTCGTAAAAAGTGAGTACTGCTTTTTCCGTGTTCTTTCCTTTTTTAACGAAAGTAATTACTTCTAGCTCCGGCATATTACCCAGCCAAAGCACGCGCAAGTTTTGTTTTTCACTGTCGGGCTTAATAGGGGCCACAATCGCTTGTTCGATCAAAACCGGGCTAATAGTGGGCCGGGGTACTTTAAAATCGAACCAGAAAGAAAGCGGTTCCTCCAGGCCAATGCCGTGCATGTAATTGTAAATGGCTTTGGCTAAGCCGGTGCCAAATAACTCGTGGTCGCAGCCTTGCGGGTCGTCGTGCCACAAATCGTTG
Source organism: Adhaeribacter pallidiroseus (assembly GCF_003340495.1). NCBI lineage: Bacteria > Pseudomonadati > Bacteroidota > Cytophagia > Cytophagales > Hymenobacteraceae > Adhaeribacter > Adhaeribacter pallidiroseus. The sequence continues at coordinate 4,397,599 of NZ_QASA01000001.1, read as the reverse complement.
TGGGCAAAGTTACCGGCCGGCGGACCAATCTGACGTACCCCGTACTTTTCGGGGTTTTTACCCACCGGGCTGTGCGCCGTCATGGAAAAGCGGTGCCAGAAACCCGATTGAATCACATTATTTAAAAATAATTGCCGTACTACCTCTAAGGAGTCAATGGTTTCCTGAGCGGTTTGCGTCGGGAAGCCGTACATGAGGTAAGCGTGCACCATAATGCCAGCCTGGGTAAAGCCATCAGTAACCCGGGCTACCTGCGCAATGGTTACGCCCTTCTCCATCTTCGCCAGCAACCGATCTGAAGCTACTTCCAAACCACCCGAAACCGCAATGCAACCCGAAGCGGCGAGTAAACGGCAAATATCAGGCGTGAAAGTTTTCTCGAAGCGGATGTTTCCCCACCAGGTTATTTTTACGCCGCGCCGGATTAGCTCAATGGCTAAATCCCGGAGGGCCAAAGGAGGAGCGGCTTCGTCTACAAAATGAAAACCCGTTTGGCCGGTTTGTGCCACAATGGCTTCGATGCGATCCACTAACAAAGTGGCCGGGGCGGTTTCGTAGCGGGCAATGTAATCCAGGGTAACGTCGCAGAACGAGCAACGCTTCCAGTAGCAGCCGTGCGCCACCGTTAATTTATTCCAACGGCCATCGCTCCACAGCCGGTGCATGGGGTTCATTACCTCAATTACCGACAAGTATTTATCCAGGGGCAAACCCGCGTAATCCGGGGTGCCTACTTCGGTATGCGGGATGTTGGCATCCTGACAGCCGTTTAGGTATTTCACCTCACCCGCTTCCCGTAGAAAAGTGCGTTGCAATAATTCTTTAGGCCGATTATTCTGTAAGTATTCCAGCAGCTTTAACCACGGACCTTCGCCATCGTCGAGGGTTACAAAATCAATAAAATTAAAAAAACGAGGTTCTTTTAAACTGCGCAACTCCGTGTTGGGGTAACCGCCACCCATTATGGTTTTTACCGCCGGGAAGTGTTGTTTGATGAACTGGGCGCAACGCAACGCGCCGTATAAATTACCCGGAAAAGGCACCGAAAAGCCAACAATATCGGGTTTTACCTGCGCCAGACGTTCGGCTAAAATCTCCAGTAACAGCTCATCTACCAGGTTTGGTTTTTCGTCCAAGGCCGTTTGCAACGGATCAAAAGAAGTAGCCGATAAAGCTAGTTTTTCGGCGTAGCGGCTGAAGCCAAAATACGGGCAAATAGTTTCTTTTATTAAATCGCCGAGATCTTCGAGGTACAGGGTGGCCAGGTGGCGGGCTTTATCGTTAATGCCCATGGCGCCAAAAGCAAATTCTAAATCACCGATTTGGTCAAACCGCGACGCTTCGGGTAAAAAGCCGTTGTAACAGATTTGCTGGGCCAGCGTGGTATCGGTATTCTGTAGAAAGCGAATGGTAGGCTCAATGGTAGCCAGATAAAACCGCTTTAAGCGCAGCATCCGTTTGCAGTTATCCGAAAGCGGCAGATTCTGCTGCTCAATGGCGTGAAACACCCGCGTAAGTCCGGCCCGGGAAAAAAGTTTTAAAACCAGTTCAATGCCAAAATCGGCTTGCGCTACGGGGTAGTGGTATTGTTGCAAAAAACCTTTTATGTACGCGGTGGCCGGGTAAGGCGTATTTAATTGCGTGAGCGGCGGCGTAATAAGTAAGATTTTAGGTGCAGGTAACAAGGTTTCGGGCTTAGTGCAGGTTAAGAACATTCGCGAACCCGCAGAAGTTTACCTGAGGCAAAATTACTGCTTTCATGGGCAATTTATAACGGAAAAGAGCGGGTTCTTATCTAAAAATTAATTGGGCTGCCCAACTGGATTCTCAGTGTTAAACTTTGCCGTAAATTTTTGAATAAACCAGTCTACCACCGCATTAGAAGCCGAAGGCTTGTAAGCCAAAACTACTTCCGTGGTTATGGGTATTCCCGGCAACCCGTAATACGAAAGCTTTAAGTAAGGGTATTGTTCCTGCACCGATGCCGGCACAATCGAAACGCCCATCCCGCTTTCCACCAACCGCAGAATAGAATGGATGTTATTAGGTTCGTGTGCTACCTCCGGCACAAAACCCAACCGCTGGCAAATTTCTACTAACTTCCGGTAGTAATCGGGCGCGTAATTCTGGTTAAAGAAGATAAACGGCTGATTTTTTAAAAATTCAGCTAAAGATTCCGTCCCGGAAAAATTTTGTTCCTGCGCCGGCAGTACTACCACAAAAGGATCCGGAAACAAAGTTATAATTTTTAATTTTTCAGATTGTACGGGTGCCCGCATGATGCCTACATCCAGCTTGCCTTCTTCCAGCGCCCGAACTTGCTTTACCGTAGGTACTTCGTACAAGCGGGTTTTGGCGAAAGGAAAAAAAGCCGGCAACTCTTTTAAAATAGGTACCAGATGTTGTTGGTAAGTAGAGCTAATATAACCGATCCGGAGCGGTGTAGGAATAGCCCCGTGCATTTGCTTTACCACATTTTTGCTTTCTGCGAGGTGCGAGAAGAGCGTGTCTATTTCTTTTTTAAAAAACTTACCGGCCGGAGTTAAGCTAACCTGTTTGTTGCTGCGCGTAAATAAAATCGCCCCTAATTCATCTTCCAGTTCTTTTATTTGGCGGCTCAGCGGTGGCTGCGAGATAAACAATTTGTTGGCGGCTTTCCGGAAATGTAATTCTTCGGCTACCGTTTTAAAATAAAGTAAATGGCGTAACTCCATGCTGCTCGATACTTATAAAGTATGGATTATTGATAAAATTGATCCTTTACAAATATCGTTGGTTGCTTTAGATTTGCCAAAAAAGGGATAGTGGATGCCGTATAAATAACCAATAACCTGAGGAACAATGGAACAAAATACAAATGGTAAATCGAGCGTGGCGGAAATAAGACAACGGTTTGATCAGGACGTAGACCGGTTTTCTAACCTGGACACGGGTCAGCAATCAACCGTGGATGCCCCAATTAGTTTAGAATTAATTACCGATGCCGTAAAGTACGCCACGCCTAAAGCCTCGCGGTTACTGGATATTGGCTGCGGTGCCGGCAATTATACCTTAAAGTTGTTAACCAAAATACCGGATATGCACTGCACCCTGGTGGATTTAAGCCAACCCATGCTCCAGAAAGCCCGGGAAAGAGTTACAGATGCTACTACCGGTACCGTAGAAATAAAGCAAGCCGATGTACGCGAATTAGATTTACCGGAAAACTATTACTGCACCATTTTGGCCGGGGCCGTGCTGCACCACCTACGCACCGACGAAGAATGGGAAGCAGTTTTTACGAAATTATACCGTACTTTAAAACCGGGCGGTACCTTCTGGATTTCGGATTTGATTACGCACGATGCCACGCCCATAAACAAACTGATGTGGGATAAATACGCCGATTACCTGGAACAATTAGGCGGTGCGGCCTATAAGGAAAAAGTTTTGGCCTATATCGAGAAAGAAGATTCACCCCGTTCTTTAACCTATCAGCTTGAATTATTAAAAAAAGTAGGTTTTAGACATACCGAGGTGCTTCATAAAAACAACTGTTTCGCTGCTTTTGGAGGTATTAAGTAAATAAAATTAACCGAGAGTCGAACTTTACCTTATGTTTAATGGGCTTTCGAGATAATAAAATTAAAAACAGTGCTATTCTGCCTCTTTTTCGTCATTCAGAAGTAACCTATTTGGCTACGTAGCGAAATAGGTTACTTCTGAATGCCGACATTAAATGATAAAAAACCATTTAAAATCATCCTGCTAGCAAGTACTCTTATTGGCTGTTTGTATCAAGCATTGCCTATCTCGAATCTCCATTTTTTAATTATTGTGAAACTTGCGGGTACGATAGTTTCTGAAGAATATAGATTCCCGTTAAAGCGCCTGGAAGCTTCGGCTAATTCATAAAAATTTAAAAAATTACTCTAATGAGCGTGTTCGCAGGTTTGTTCGCAAACGGGTTGGTTTACTTTTTCGATCTGGATGGTGGCGTGGTTAATCTGGTGATGATGGGCCAGCTCTTCGCGGATGTGCGCCAGTAAAGTATCGGAGGTGTTTTCCTGTACTACCAGGTGAGCCGTGAGCGCATTTTCGGTAGTACTCATGGCCCAGATGTGTAAATCGTGCACATTTTTTACGCCCGGAAAATTAATTAGCAATTGCCGGATCGCCGGTAAGTTTACGCCACTGGGTACACCATCCAGGGAAAGTTTTAAAGATTCGGTGAGTAAGCTCCAGGTACTCCACAATATTACCGCAATAATAACCAGACTAATCACGGAATCTATCCAGAACCAGTTGGTAAAGTAAATGGCAATACCCGCAATTACTACCCCCAACGATACCAGCGCGTCGGCGGCCATGTGCAGGTACGCGCCTTTGACGTTTAAATCTTTGTCTTTATCGCGCAAGAAAAGTAAAGCCGTACCGGCGTTCACCAAAATGCCAATTCCCGACACGTACGCAATGTACTGACCGCCTACTTCCTGCGGTTGCCCCAAACGTTGAAAAGCTTCCCAGCCAATGGCGCCCACGGCTACCAGCAACAACACCGCATTAAACAGCGATACTAGTGTAGTTGATTTTTTAAAACCGTAGGTATAATCGTCGGTGGCTTTTTTGGTGGCTAACCGGGTAGCCAGTAAAGCTAAAACCAGACTGGCCACATCGCTTAAATTATGGCCGGCATCGGTGAGCAAAGCCAACGAGTGCAACCAGAAACCGGTAACTGCTTCCAACATAACAAATACTACGTTTAAAGCAATACCAATAACAAAAGCCCGCGTTAAATTGGTAGGCACCTCGTGGTGGTGATGGGCGCCGTGAGAATGATCGTGGGAGTGCATGTTAAGTAGTTGTTGGTTATTAGTTGTTCGTTGTTAGCTATGTAAATTACTAATTAAAGTAAATGATAAGTTAAACTAACTTTCGCGAAGCCTTTTAAGCTTTAATTTAATAACGCAAAAGGCGGATAATAAGGGTTAAATTACGGTAAAATTTAAAAAAAATCTGCGTAGGGCAGGTAAACTTATGATCTAAAAAACTGCGTATACCCGCCCGCTGGTTTTCTAATGCATGCGCATCAGCGAAGGATTTATCCGCAGGTAAACTTCGCCGGATACGGGTACCTTGCCGTAAATAGGCTTTAACTCAGCACCCGGCGCGTACACGCTGCCTTGCAAACCCAGGCTTAGATCGGTGTTCCATTGCTGGGCTACTATGCGGCTTACGCCTAAGGTGAAGGCGTGCACGTTAAAAATTTCGTCGTGTTCAAACTGCGGTAAACTTAGTTCTTCGGGTGTTTTCTGAATCCATTCGTAGCGGCCGTAAATGCCGGTTTTGTTCAGTTGCAAGTTGCTCTCAGCCAGAACAGAATGTTCCCGGTGGTCGTGGCCGGCATCGTTTAAGCCCCAAACCAGCGCCGACGTGATGTGCTTGTTATCGCCCAGCATTTTGCTGTGCAGCACCGATGCCGTGGTACGGTCTACGTTGGTTTCGGGTTCCAAAGCTTCCGGCGAATGAATAAAACCCCTAGATACTTGCAACGCTAAACTGCGGGTGGGGTTGTAACTTAAACGGTACGAATGCGAATCAAACAACGGTTTATCAATGCCGTAACGGTTTTCGTTGGGTTCGCGGCCGGTAAAGCTGGAGCCTTCCAGTTTCCAGTTTTTGTATCGTACCCCCAAGGTAGCTACGCCAAAAGTAATGTGGGTGGCATCCTGCCAGTGGTGGCCCAATACCGCGTCGGGGTTGTTAAAGCTGGAAATACGGTGCATAAACGCCACCGGACCCAAAGCCGGTTCGCCGGGTAAACCAAAGTAAGCGGTAACATCTACATCCGGATTAATTTGGTGGGTGTAAGCAACGGATAATTCCGAGAAAAGATCGTGGGGGTGCTGCCGGTCCACGAGCCGCTGGCCTTTATACGTTTCGCCGGACTGAAATAACAGAGGGTAGCCTTGTTTGCCTTCGGTAATGGGGTCCAGGGAAAGCATGGCGTTGAAATTAAACAACCCACGTTTGCCTACCGGCCGCTGAATCATGGCCATAAACCAGTTAGGCGCATCCAGTTTACTACTGCCCCGGTTGCCCGTGTTAAACAGGTCCTGGCTGGTGTAGCGCAAATACAAACTTCCGTGAAACATCATGTTCCAGTTGCCGGCGTGTTTCATGTACATATACATGGGCGTTTCGTCGGGGTTCCAGGCAGTACCGGAGCCGTTCCGGTTCATGGGCAAGCTGCGCGAGAACGCGTGGGTCATGGCGGGCATATCGTGCTTGCCGCCCGGCATCATGCTGCTGTGGTGGCTATGGTCTACTTTGGTGGTATCGGTGCCAGCCTGATGGTTGGGCATCGTACCCTGATGGTGTTGGTGCGTGGTATCCGTGACCGGAGCAGCTGGCTGGGCCTGGTAATGCTCGTGGTTGGCCGGAGTAGCTTCTGGAGCCGTTTTCTTCTCGGCCGGTGCCGTGGGCTTCGTGGTTTCAGCTGGTTTAGTTTGGTTCGTGGCAGGTTGGTGCTGGTGATGTTCGTGCTGGGCCTGCACCGAAAAGCTACTCAGAGTCAACAAAATAAGAGCAGTTATTAGGGTATTCTGAAGCATAAGATTAAGCATTAATTCTGTTGTAAAATTAACGCTACCAGGCCTTAAGAGTTTAACACAATTCAGGCAACAATGTATAAAATCCGGGTTCAACTACATTTTTAAGAATGTAGTATGTGAGCGAATAGAATGGAGCTTTATCATTTACGGTTGTTCTTTGAAGCCTTTTCAAGTCTCCAGGCTCAGGTGCTAGTTAGCTTTCATTAATTAGGCGCAGTTCTTTGGAGCCGGTTCCCGTCCCCATTCACAGGTTCCATCGTGTTGGCACAGGCTGAGTTTGCCTCCTGGCCGGCGGGCCCCGTTTGGCTCTTCCGGGCGGGTCTAAGCTTGTTTTGTTCGTGCCTCACAATGCTGCGCACCACAACCTTAGAAGGCCCTCCTGAGCCAAACTGATGTCATCTTCTCTGAGCTCCGGCTATTCTGACTTAAATAGTTTAAACAGGAGAATGTAGAAATAATATTTACTATGTAATCTAATAGCAGAAGCGTTAAAATTGAATCTCCTGGTTCCTTTTCCTAAGAAATTTTTAAAAAATTGGTTAGAACACTCAGGTTTTAATACTCTAAAAAAGGTAATTACGGTAGCTAAGAGCAACTGACATCAGTTTGGCTGTGGAGCACCTGCTAGGGTTTCGGTTTTGCGCAGCAAAATTCCGCAGACGGAGTCGAGGAAAGAGAGGCTAGCGAGTGCGGAAGAGCCAAACGGGGCCCGCCGGCTACGAGGCAAACGGGTTACTGATCAACCTAGGTAGCACCAGTGCTTGGAGACTTGCAAAGGCTCCAAAAATCAGCCAGAGGAGATTTAATTACCAGTAAGACGATGGTAGCTTGTTTCCCGTTTGCTACTAGTTTCCCGTTTGCTACTAAATAACACTAACCAAAAGCTAGAAAAGGTTTTTTTCTGAATCGCTAATCTAACCAATAGCATCCAAAGGGGTACGCATTGGTTGAATGGCGTTTTTATACTCACTTACCGAGTGGCCGGTAATTTTTTAAACTGATTGGATAAGTGCTGCACGCTGCTGTATTGCAATTGGTGCGCAATTTCGCTTAAAGTTAATTGGCCATAAGACAACAACTCTTTTACCCGCTCAATTTTCAATAAAATAAAATACTTCTCGATGGTAAAAGGTTCCAGGCGCGAGAACACTTTGCTCAAGTAAGAATAATCAGTATCGAGTTTTTCGGCTAAATACACCGAGGTAGTAACGGGTTGGTAGGCTGTTTCGAAATGCTGTAAATAATCGATTAAGGTATTTTTAATTTTTTCGACTAATTGCCGGTCCCGGTCTTGTAATAAAGTAAAACCTTCGGGCTGTAAGGCGGCATCAATTTGGGCTAAATCCGGGTGACCCGCCACTTCAGCGTAACCTAATTGTACCTCATTTACCTGTAAGCCTTGTTCCTGTAAAACACGGGTTACCGTGCTGATGCAGCGCGGACAAACCATGTTTTTAATATATAGAGTAGTTGTTTCCAAGGTTTAAGAGCTATGCTCTAATAATATACGATATTAAGAGGCAACCAGGTTAAATGCCATTCTTAACAACTATTAAAACCCGAAATTCAAGTAATTGTTTATACCGGTTAGCGCAGCCAGCGATTAAAAACATAGTTTACCAGCGGAATAATTCCCAGAACGGTAATGCTAATCAACAGAAAAAAGACAAAAGTAGCGCTGAATAAACGTTTAAAAAATCCGGGCGGAAAACCGAAAACGTACAAAATTAAAGCGGTGGCAATAAAGAAGCTAATGATGAAAATAATAAGCACTTGCCGCCGCAAGTTAGCTTTATCTATAAGCGGCCGGCTTTTACGCGCTGGTTTTTTGGCTGCAACTTTGGGTACGTTTTGCTTCTTCATCGAGTTAAATTTTACGGTTGCCACAAAAAGACCGTTCCCAAAATTAACAGATTCCGCTCAGATTGCGCTTGTCCGGGTTTATAACTTGCCTGGGAAAATACCGCTTCAACTATTCAACCGGGCTGCCGTACATAACCGAATAAACCCGGTGTGCCTGTAAACCGGGCTTCGCACCAGATTTAACGTTCAGCTTAACTAAAAAAAGACCATGAAAAAAATACGGCAAACCCTAAAACAATTCGGTTTGGTACTGATACTAGGAACTGCGCTTAGTTTTTCGGCCTGTAGCACCGGCACCAAAGACGGAGACACCAATGTAGAAGATAGCGGGGCCAAAGATAAAGATCCGGAAAATATGAATAACACGGAAACAGAGGTATCGGGCAGACCAGATAGCCTGGATATGGACAAAAATAAAACCTACCAGAAAGTTGACCCAGACAGTGGAGCGCGCGATGCGGATAACGACGGTAAGGTAGATCAGTAGGAAAGTATTCTTGATTTTACCAAAAAAGTAAAAAAGAAACCCGGCTGGTACATAATCAGCCGGGTTTCTTTTTTACTTTTTTTAAATTTTTACTTAAATAAGAACTCGCTCGGGCCAATACTTACGGTAAAAGAATCTACCGCTGCTCCAGTAGGGTTAAAGCGTACTACTTTGCCCGCCGCGGCAAAACCGCCGGCATCGCCGCCGTAGATTAAATTATCGGTGGGGTCTACGCCAATGCCGTAAAAGTTGCGGTTTATGAAAGGAGTAGTTAATAATGCAGTAGCGGTAATATCTTGTTGGTAAACTTTGCCACCGTATTGGTAATATAATTTGTTTCCCGCGCCATTGGCTACTAAATCGCCCGGCGATAAAGTTTTGGAAGTAAAAGTTAAGGTAGCTTCTTTGGTGTTGGTAGCCGGGTTAAGCCGCACGAAACTGCCGGGAGTGCTGGTGTTTTCGTCGATGGTATAATCCGAGTTGTAATTTTTTTCGCCGCCGCACAATACCCACAACTTTTTGTTCGCATCCGCCACCAGGCTGTTCGGCGATCCATCTACGGTTATGGTGGTTTCCACGGCATCCGAAGTAGGGTTGATTACCGAAACGGTGTTTTCGCCGGAGTTAACCACGTAAACTTTGTTATTTAAGGCTAGTAGCTTTTCCGGTAAAACGCCTACCGCTATGGTTTTGGTAACAGCATTGGTAGCTAAATCAATCACCGCAACCCGGCCGTTGCCGCTAAAGCTAACCCACTCGGTTACGTAACCTTTGTTGTTAGCCACTACCATGTAGCGGGGTAATTGCAGATTATTAATTACGCCCAGCGATTTAAACGTATTGGCATCAGCAATTTCTATTTTGTTGCTGTTGTTTACCACCACGTAAGCCTTGTCGTTGTTTACCGTTATGGATTGTACCACATCGCCCAAAGGCCGGTTATTTTCAGTCAGAAACACATCGTCTACTACGGTTTTACTTTGCTTATTGATAAAGCTGATTTCGCCGTTTCCTTTTTGAAAATTGCCTTCGTTTACTACCAAAACGCCCGATTCGTAGGCACCTTTAAGAGGCGTAACCGTGCTGCCCGAGTCATCGTCCTGGCAACTGCTCAAGAAAATACTGCCCGTTAGGTAAATACCCAGAAGAAACGACCGGTTTACTAAATTTTTGTTCATAGTTAATTGGGTTAAATAAAATTAGTAAGGTGTAATTTGATTGGTGTAAGCGTAAAATTTAAATTTTAATGGGGGTTAGCTTTAATGCAAAAAGAACCGCAGGCTCAGGTTATAATGGCGGCCCGGCATGGCGTAGTATTCTAAATTCTGATACACTTTATTTGTCAGGTTATTGACGCGGCCCATAATTTGGAACCGGGCTTTGTGGTACCGGATGGTTTTACCGCCGTAAAGCGTAAATAAGCCGTAAGCCGGCAACGTGCGGGTGTTTTCGGCGGTAGTAAACCGCTGGCCGGTAAGCTGGTAATTAGCCGTCAGCAACCACAATTTGTAAGTTAAATCGGCGTAAGCGGTGGCCGTATGGTAAGGCACGTAAATCAGCTGCTTGCCGGTAGGTTCCGTTGAACTCGTGTACGATTCCTGTTGCTTGGATGACGTGTAACTGTAGTTAAAGCCCGTACTTATTTTGCCCGTGGAGAGCAGCCACGAAGCTTTGCCCGATACCTCGGCCCCGGTAGCCAGTACTTTTTTTAAATTTTGCGGCGACCACACTCCCGTACTGGCCGAAGGTAACCACTGAATCCAGTTTTCGACTGGCATGCGGTAAGCAGTTACTTCGGATTCGGCGGTGAATATGCCTCGGGTATATTTGTAGGTGAGGCCGGTTTCGTAGTTGTAGCTGTTTTCGGGTTTTAAAGCGGCATTGCCGGTGGGCCAGTACCGGTCGTTTAAAGTCGGCACCCGGTAGCCCCGCGAAACCGATCCTTTCCAGCCCAAGGTATAATGATTGCGGGAAAATACATCTAGGGTAAAACCGGTAGTTGGCGCCAGCGGCGGATTAAATCCGGTCACAAAAGCCTGCCGCAGATTTAAATTCAGGTGCAGAAAATTTAAAGGATCGTAGCGAAACAATAGAAAACCGGAAGCACGGGTTTCGTTTACTTTTTTACCGTAGCCATCTACGTCGGCGGTAAAATATTGTAATTCGCCCCCCGCATCTACGTTTATTTTTTTCGCCAGAATAAAGTTTTGCTCGCCTTGAATTTGGTAGGTATTTACCTGGGTTTCGGAGTTGGTATTATCGTCGCGGTAAAGCATGTAATCGGCAAAGTAAGCCGCCCGGATAGCCGTTAAACCTACATTACTGTGGTGGTTCCATTCGCTCATAAGCCGCCAGTTGCGGTTGGCCAGTTGGGCGTGCGTATTAGCGGCCACCATGTTGGACTGCGATTGATTATCGTTATCAGTGTACCAGTTCCGGATAGCCAAGGTATTGCGGGCATTTATCCGCCAGCTCAGATTGGTGGTAAAACCGGATTGGTGCAGCGCGGCATTTTCCTGGCGTTGAACCGGCGCGCCAAATTGGGTAGTATTTTTAAATTTAAAGTTATTCTGGGCCTCGCGGCGGAAAAAGCTGGTTTCTAGGCTTACTTTTTTAGTGCTGTACTTGCCGGCCAACTGGCTAAAGTACGAGTCAAAGCTTCCTGCATCTTGTTGGGCTTGTAGTTGCCAGCCAGGTTGCCAATTAGTACGGGATGATAAAATAACGGCGCCGCCAATGGCGCTGGTGCCAAAATTAGCTCCGCCCGATCCGTGCTGCAATTGTACGCCTTGCACGGCCGTTAGCGGAATCAGCGAGAAATCGGTTTGCCCCAGGGTGGGTAAGTTAATGTTAAAGCCGTTCCACAAAACCGCCGTTTGGCTGGCCGAGGTACCCCGAAACGAAATAGTAGACAGCATGCCGTTGCCGTAAGTTTTTAAGTAAACCGGCGTGCGGCTTTGCAACACCTCGGCCAGCGAGTTGGCGTTGTTTATCTGTAAATACGCCGAATCCAGGTGGGTTTCGCGGGAGCCCAAAGTATAGCGCGGATGGTGCTGTCCAATAATCTGCACTTCGGCCAGATCTTCGCCGGTTAACGTATCCGGAGCAACCTGCGCCTGCACCGCCGGTATAAACAAGCTGGCTAAGAAAAAATTTAAAAAAAGTACTACGCGCATCTGTAATCCCTCCGAATAAAATCCGTCGGGGGAGAAAGGCGCAGCCATAAAGTAGAATAATTATTCATTTGTCTGGTCCTTAGCTTTTTACCCGAAAGCATGTAACAATATTTCCGATTGGCAGGTCTCCTGGCTTTCTTCAAGTTGTTTGGCCTTCCCATTCTGCTTACAGAACAGTGGCAAAAGGAGTAAACAACCTTTTTAAAGAAGATTACAGTTGCGGGAACAGCCCAGGTATTACACCTGATTCCCTTTTAAGGCTTGCTTGCGGTTGCAGGCAGGCCACCAATCCGGCACAAAGATAGGCAAAAGTTTAAGATTAACTACTGCGGCGCGTAATGCTTCAACTGGCTTAACGGGCAAAATGAATTTGGTGTTTGAAATTGAAAACCGAAATAAGCGATTACTACTCTATTGCATTGTTGCTGCGTAGCCAAATAGGTTCCTCCTGAATGACAACTTGTTCAGATTTCCAATTGTTGTGCATAGAGTTAGCGCAGCGCTCTAAGCACTCCCGGACAGCCAATCGCTGATTGGCATTTACCAGCATTTAGCGTTACGCCAATCAGAGATTGGCTGTCCAAAAATGCGGAGAGACCGCTTACGCGAACTCGCCGCATAACCTGAGAGGGTAAAATCAAGATTGAGATTTTAAATTTTTCTAAAATTTTGCCAGTTAACTATGCAACAATTAGCCTTAACCATGTGCAAGAGATGACGCTAAACTGTTCGAGCGTTCAGCGAGTTTTTAGCGTCTTGATTTTTTTGGTTCTTTTTGTATCAAGACAAAAAGAACAAGAAGCGAGCAATGAAACAACTTTAATCAGAAACCAAAGCTACTCAGCCAGCTATGCGAACGAAAATCAACAAGGAAATAAAGCAAAAGCTATGCGAACAAAAATTAAGAATTAGAATTTAAGAACAAAGCATCATTGCGGATTAACCCTATAGAACCTTTATGCAAATAGTAAGACGAAAGTTTAAGCTTTCATCTTACTACCAACTACAATTTACTAAATAACTTGCTTACCCCAGCATTTACTTCTTTTTCCAAAGCCGCATCTTTTTTTGGAATAACGCCTTCAATGGCCCCTTGCCAAACCAGTTCGTCTTTGGTGGGGTCCACGAGGTGCACGGAGGCGGTGCCCTGGCGGTAACGGCCTACTTCTACTTGCTGACTTTTCCAGGAATAACGGCGCTGCCCGATGTACTTGGGCGCATCCGTCCGGAAATCGGTTTGGCGGGTTTGGACTTTCTCGGTGGTAACAATGCCTAGGTTCACAAGTAAATCCGGGTTAGTGGAAGTTAAGGTTAAGCCTTTAGCCGTTAATTGTTGCTGAATGGCGTTTTTTAAAATTGCAATACGGTTGTTGTACTGCGCATCTACGGGTTCGCCGTTGTTGGTAATTTCGTAGAAGTTAAACGTTTTGTAATTAGTTAAAGCAAAGTTGTCGGCCGCATCCACGTTCGTGACCCGGGCCGCGCTGCAACCAAACAAACCTATCAGGCTAAAGAAAATTAAAAATATATTTTTCATCGTTTTATAATTCAGAATAAGAAACTGTTCGTATCTGGTTTTCATACGAAATTGCGAAAAGGAGTTTGCGGAATAAATACAGAATCCAAAACGGAAAAATTTAAAAAAGCTGAAAGCTCACCCAATTACCCCATGACCAAACTAGCAAAACCGTTTTACACGCGCCCGGATGTGGTGCAAATTAGCCGCGAGTTAATCGGGAAGTATATTTTTACCCGGATGGATGGCGTATTAACCGGCGGCCGAATTGTAGAAACTGAGGCGTATTGCGGCGAAAATGATTTAGCCTGCCACTCGCACAGCGGTCGCCGGACTACGCGTACCGAAATTATGTTTCAGGAAGGCGGGATGGCGTACGTGTATTTAATTTACGGCATTTATTGCCTATTTAACATTATTACCAACGTGGCCGAAAAAGCCGATGCGGTGTTAATCCGAGCCATTGAACCCACGGAAGGTATTCCGGAAATGCTATTGCGCCGCAACCACACCCAGGTTACGCCCAAACTCACTGCCGGTCCCGGCCTGGTTACCCTGGCGCTCGGAATTTCTAAAAAACACTACGGCACCGATTTAACCGGCGACTTGATCTGGCTGGAAGACCTGGGCGAATTAATACCGGAAAACCAAATTATCTCCAGTCCGCGGGTAGGGGTGGATTATGCCGGCGAAGATGCTTTGCTGCCCTGGCGTTTCCGGCTGAAAAACAGCCGCTGGACCAGTAAAGCCAAGTAAAATCCTGAATGACGTTGAATTTTTTAAAATTTCTACTGCTGGAAATGAAATCGCTATCGGTATTCACTTATTAGGTGATAATTTCAATCCCGGAAGAAGATTGGAATAAAGAAATTTAAAAAAAGATTACTTCTTCCATTTGCGGGCAATGTTGTGCGCCGTTTCGATCATATAAGGTTCCCAGGTCTCAATCTGCCAGTCGGAGTGGGCCAGAGGAGAGGTTTGCAGCAGATGAATGGCTTCTTCAGCCGATGCGGCATTTTCTAATATCTCGGATAAATAGATTTGTTGCGCGGCTAAAGTTTGATCTTCTATGGGCTGCTCGGGTAATTTAAAAGGAGCCGGGAGAAAAGTTTTACCCGCGTTTGTTCGGGATTTTTGGTTTTTTTGCCGGAGAATAGCTTCCATTTTTAAAAAGTCGGCATAAAACAACTGCTTGCTTTTTTCGCTTTTCAGGGCGTTGCCTAATTGTTCCAGCACCACGTATTTTAAGTTCGGGCATTTTTCTATAATTTGGGCCAGCAACTCCAAAACTTCTTCGGGTACAGCTTCGTCGTGGGTGTCTCTTCTGATTTTGCGGTCGGGTTCTACGGCTGAGCTTTCCCAACTGCCGCCCGAAACATGAATTTCCCGAACTCTATCCAGCGGATACAGATTAATAATCTCGTTGTAAGAAGCCTGAAAGTTGTGCAGCTGGCAATACAGATTGTGTAGATCCAGGATAAGAAAGCCGTTAACCGGCGTAATGAGCTGTTCCAGAAACTGACCGTGTTGTTTTACTTCGTCGAGGGAATAAGAAAAAGCCAGGTTCTCCAGACCCACCGGGCATTGGCAGGCATCCTGAATGCGGGCCAACCGGTCCTGGCCAATAGCCAAAGTAGTTTCGGAATACGGAATGGGCAGGGGAGCGCCATGGTGAAAATTCTGGCCGGTCATAAAGCCAAAATGTTCGGTAATATGGTCGAAAGTATATAGTTTGGAAAGCTCGCGCAGGTGTTGCAGCCAGTTTTGCTGGTTCACACTCCATTGCCCCGAAAAAAGCGAAAAATACACGCCGTGGCCAATTAGCCGGTTTTGCTGACTATATGTTTGTAATAACTCCGCAAACCAGTCGGGCATCTGGGGCGTGCGGAAAAGCGTATCAAACGACCATTCAATGGCTTCGACCTGGCCGGCCGCAAACAAGGGCAAGGCCGCCGCCAGAATGTCTACATCTAAGTTACAAGCTACCGCGGCTAAAACTTTTTCCGGCACCGTTATGGGTTCTTTAATTTAGATAAAATTAATCCTTAACCCATACCGCAACCCGGGCAATTGCCGGGATCGTTTTTTTCGGGAGTTTTACTAGTTTTTTCTTTTTCCGTTTTGGGTCCGGGTAGTTCGTTTTTGTCGGTGCAACTCGTAGTGGTGTGCACGGTAATGCCTAATAAAATTGCGCTGAGTAAAGCTTTTGGCAGATTCATTTTTTAAATTTTTAAAATTTCTACTTCCGGTTTCAATGAAGATTGCAAGACCAATATTTTAGGCCTGCTCGCCTTGTAAATAATTGACCCAGAATGGTGTGTTCTGGTTGCAAGCTATATGAAATTTTGTTGGCCAGAATGGAAGTAGTGATTCTCAGCAAGAGAATAAGTTGTGAGCGTCATTCAGGAGGAACCTATTTCGCTACGTAGTTAAATAGGTTCCTCCTAGAATGACGTAGAAAAATGAAGGCTCCAATCTTTTGCTTCGAGCCTCCATCGGGGATATAAAAGAATTTGCCATTAACTACAACCGCAGCAAAACTTAAAATCGGATAGGTAATCGTTAAATTAAGCTTCTACGGCGAAATCTACGGATTGGCTCACGGTGGCCCATTGCGCGAATTCGGTTTGCAAAGCGTTTAACTTATCGGTGGCTAGTTGCAGGGCGTCGCTGCCCAGCAGCAAATGCAACGGCGGATTTTCTTCCTGCGCGGCTTGGATAATAGCCGCAACAGCTTTCTCGGGGTCGCCGGGCTGGTTGCCGTTAATTTGTTCCTGGTGCAAAGCTTGCGACTCGCGGGTACTCTGGTATTCGGCTAATTGGTTTTTGGCGGTTACTACCGAACCGGCCGTTAAAAAGTTAGTCCGGATATAACCCGGCATTACGGCGGTAACTTTTATGTTAAAATCTTTTACCTCCATGGCCAGCGATTCGGTGAAACCAACCACGGCAAACTTGGTAGCGCAGTAAACGCCAAACCCCGGAAAATCGCCGGACATACCGCCAATCGACGAAATATTAAAAATATGCCCCGAGGCTTGCTGGCGTAAGTGCGGCAAGGCAGCCCGGATAATGTTTAAAGAACCAAACACATTTACGTCGAAATTTTGCCGTGCTTCCTGGTCGGTAAGTTCTTCCAGGCTACCGATTAAGCCGTAACCGGCATTATTTACCACGCAGTCTATCCGGCCAAATTTCTCCAGGATTTGAGTAATGGCCTGCGCCACGCTGGTTTCGTCGGTTATATCTAGGGCTAAAGGTAGAAATTGCGGGTAGGTACCAACGGCTTGTTGCAACTGGGTCACATTCCGGGACGTGGCCGCTACCATTTGCCCTTGCTGCAGGAGTTGGCGGGTTAACGATAATCCTATCCCTTGCGAAGCTCCCGTAATAAACCATACTTTGTTCTCTTGCTTATTCATAAGGCGTTTAATTTTTGTACAGAACAAAGATACGGGCCTCTTTGGCGCTAGTGTTTGCGCCTTTCAAACCAAAGCTTACAAAATTCAAACACGCCGAAAATAAGAAGGCGGGAAGGAAGTATGTTTTTTAAAAAAATGGCTGAAATGCGCCGGTTCTTCAAAACCTAAGCTGTAACTGATTTCCGAAACATTCCAGTCGGTGTGTTTGAGCAGGGCTTTGGCCTCGCTCACCAGCCGGTCGGAGATAAGCTCGGTTGTGGTTTTACCGGTTGCTTTCCGGATGGCTCGGTTTAAATGATTAACATGCACGGCTAACTGGTCGGCAAAGTTTTTGGCCGATCGCATGCGAAAACGTTGCGCCGGGGTTTCAATGGGGAACTGCCTTTCCAGCAACTCGTGGAACACCGCCGTGAGCCGGGCATTGGCATCAGTCTGTTCGTACAGCGTTTCGGAAGGCTGCGTTTTAAGCGCAAAGTGGGTAAGTTCGGTTACGTAGTTGCGTAATAAATCATATTTAAATAAATAATCGGAGTTGATTTCCGCGAGCATCTTCTCGAAAAATTGGCTTACTTCCTGGTCCTGGCTTTCGGTTAAAGAATAAGCCGTTTTGCCGCCTAAAGCAAACATGGGTAAGTCGTGCAGGCTGCCGCGTATTTTTTCGGTGAAAAAAGCTTCCGTAAAAATGCAAAAATAACCCGTTGCCGTACCCGCTACCATTTCCCAGGTGTAAGGCACTTTTGGGTTAAAAAAAAGCAGATTGGCGCCCGAAAGCTCAATACTTTTATCGGCATAATGATAAATAAAATGTCCGCGCAAGAGCGTAATTTTAAAAAAATCGCGTCGGTTGTACGTTACCGGGGTATTTACCGGACAATCCTCCATCCGGAATACATTAAAATGCCCGGTTTCTTTCGGTAAGTTGGCGGGTAAATCGTGTATTTTGTGTTGATAAAATTCAATTAAAGTTTCGGTAGGAGCCATACGCTAAATTACTTTTTTATCTTCTGTTTTTGAGCTGTATCACGGGGAAATCTGTGAAAGACGGCCTCAAAAGGTCAATAATTACTTAAACCTAAGTACAGTACAGTACAGTATGTAAAATTCTAACCACAAACAACTAACAACTACTAAGGGCATTAGTTATTTTAAATCCCGTTCATGTGGGTAAGCACCAAGGGTTTATCGTCGGTTATAACAATGGTATGTTCGTGCTGCGCCACAAAACCACCTTTGTTGCCCATTAATGTCCAGCCATCGTTTTGCGTTTCGGCGTAGGTAGAGCTGGTGGAGATAAAAGTTTCGATGGCCACTACGGCGTTTTTCCGGAAACGGGTTAAGTTAAACCGGTCGTAGTAGTTCGCAATTTCGTGTGGTTCTTCGTGCAGTTTACGACCGATACCATGGCCCGTTAAATTTTTAATTACTTTATAGCCGGCTTTTTTAGATTCCGTCTCAATTAAACGGCCTAATTCGGCTACCCGCATGCCGCCTTTAATGGAGTTAATAGCTTTTGCCAGTATTTGTTTAGAAGCTTCTACCAAGGGCTGGTGTTGGTTTATATCCTGACCCAAAACAAAGGAACCGCCATTATCGGCCCAAAAACCGTTTAGCTCCGCCGATACATCAATGTTTATTAAATCACCTTCCTGTAGTACCCGACTAGCGGAGGGAATACCGTGTGCAATTTCGTGATTCACGCTGATGCAGGTCCAACCGGGGAAATTATATGTAAGCGCCGGGGCCGATTTCGCCCCAAATTTTTGTAAAATTTTACCGCCAAAAGCATCTATTTGTTTGGTGGTCAGGCCGGGGCGGGCGTACTCGCGCATTTCTTTTAAAGTAGTTGCCACAGCTTCACTGATTATTTTCAGGCCGGTTAGTTCGGCTTCTTTGGTTATGGACATAGGATAGGGTAAATAACTATTGTTTTCCAGGAAACATAATAACCGCGGAGTAAATGCATTGTTCGGGTATTTATTATTTTTGCGGGCTGCCGTATAAAACGGCCAAATTTAACCTGAATCATATGCTTACTTCCGGGTTATATTATTCAGGCTCATGGGCAACACCAGCAACAGCGATCCCAAAAGAAAACACGATCATCAGTAAAATTTAAAAAACAGGAGCAATCATGGCCGCATAGATCTGGTCGTAGCGGAGTTGGACTGTTTCTACGTGTACGTATTTATCTATATAATCAAGAGACACAAAACATGATTTATTCTTGCTTGATGATCGGGCAATTAAATATGGCTGGACGTGGTTCTCTCAAGGATATTACGCTCTATTTGTGATGAACATATAAAAATACTGCGAAACGGACGCTGGCAAACAATGTTTGAGCCCATCAGCTATGATCGCCCATCTTCCGGTGTTGGCTTGGCTGCTTCTTTCGCGGCCGCCTGGCGTTTAAAAAACGGGAAAGAAAAAATCGGGCTGATTCCCTGTGCCGACGGTGGTACGAGTCTGGATGATGGGCGGTTGAAGAAGCGCTTTTTGAAAATGCGCTGTTTCAGGCAAAGTTGGCTCAACGGGAAAGCAAGTTGGCCGGCATTTTATGGCATCAGGGCGAAAACGATTGCTCGGTAGAGCTTGCCAGCCAATACGGTAAAAAATTTAGTGTTATTGTCAATGCCTTTCGCCAGGAACTCCGGGTGCCGGACATTCCGCTTATTGTAGGTGGGTTAGGTGATTTTTTAACCAGTGGAAGGTTAGGGTAATATTTTACCGCATATTCAAACGTTAACCAGGCCCTTCAGGCGTTTGCCACCGCACAGCCTAACTGCTTTTTTGTAACAGCTTCAGGTCTCACCTTCAACCCGGTCGGGATTCATTTTAATGCGGTGTCACAGCGCATATTTGGTATAAGATATTTTGAAGCTTTCAATAATCAAAGGCATGTATTAGAGCCCTTAGAAAAGGAAGAAAGTTTGATTAAATCAATCTATGCGAGACCTTTGTCCGGAACAGAAAACAGAATAATGCTGGAAAACAGATTGGCCTGCGGTGAGATTTCCTGGGAAAAATTTAATGCCTTACTTATAAAGAATTAGCGAATTAAGTGTAATAACCCCGGTCTAGTACTAAACTTAATGAGCCGAAAACGAGTAACTACTAGCGAACAATTACTTACCAAGCGTTAACAGAACTTGTAAACGTAGTTCTATTAAATTCTACCGAATATTAACCCTGCTTAGCTTATTTTTAAAAAGCAGCCATTTTTCCTCCCGGAAAAATGGCTGTTCATTTTGTAACGCCTACGTTCTCTAATATTACTTCAACTTATCGTGGAAAAAGTCAATAGTTCGTTTCCAGGCTAGTTCGGCAGCGGCTTTGTCGTAACGGGGCGTGGTATCGTTATGGAAGCCGTGGTTCGCGTTTTCGTACATGTAAGCGGTATAAGCTTTTTTATTGTTTTTAAGTGCGGTTTCGTAAGCCGGCCAACCCTCGTTTACCCGGGTGTCTAAGGCGGCGTAGTGCAGCAAGAGCGGCGCTTTAATTTTAGGTACATCTTCGGCAGCTGGTTGGCCACCGTAAAACGGCACGGCTGCTCCTAAATCGGGTAGGCGCACGGCCATCATGTTGGCGATCCAGCCACCAAAACAAAAGCCAACTACCCCTACTTTGCCATTACAATCTTTATGATTTTTTAAAAAATCAGCGGCCGCAATAAAATCAGTTAGCATTTCGTTGCGGTCGCGTTTACTTTGCAGTTCCCGGCCTTGGTCGTCATTACCCGGATAACCGCCCAGGGGCGTTAAGGCATCGGGCGCTATGGAAACAAACCCGGCCAACGCAGCCCGCCGGGCTACATCTTTAATGTGCGGATTTAAGCCCCGGTTTTCGTGTACTACCACTATGCCGCCTAGTTTCTTTTTAACATCGGCGGGTTGCGATAATAAAGCCTTTATCGTGCCACCCCCTTGCGGCGAAGAGTAGTTTACGTACTCCGATTTTAAACGCGGATCATTAGGTTTAATTTGAACGGCACCCTGGTAATCAGGCATCAGAAAACTCATGAGGGAGGCCACAGTTAAACCACCCACGGCATACGCGGATAACTGCTGCATAAACTCGCGCCGGTCTACCCGGTTGTGCGCGTAATCGTCATATAGGTCAAAAACTTCTTGTTTAATAGCTTCTTTTTTTATTTCGTCCATGGTGGGTTGCTTTAGTATTCCCCTTAAATTTAAAAAAAACTTAGAATGGGGGCAGTTTCCGCTAGCTTTTATTTAATCGGCTTAGCCTTATTTCTTTTTAAACTACTGTTTTACGCCGCAAGCAAAACAAGAAGTGCCGGTAATGGTAAGCGTTACTATTAGTAGTAGTAACGTATTGTTCTGCTTTGC
This sequence comes from Adhaeribacter pallidiroseus, assembly GCF_003340495.1. NCBI lineage: Bacteria > Pseudomonadati > Bacteroidota > Cytophagia > Cytophagales > Hymenobacteraceae > Adhaeribacter > Adhaeribacter pallidiroseus. The sequence continues at coordinate 4,376,193 of NZ_QASA01000001.1, read as the reverse complement.
GCCAGTAACGACGGAAAACAATTATTAAGTGAGTAAAAAAAGTAGAATAAGGCCCATTTCGGGTGCTTCGGTCAGGTTTGTGAGGGCGTTTAGGTTCCGGAGATGATCTATTAAAAAATGCCTTTCGCACAAGCAAGTTAAGTAGGTCTTGCTCCTAGCTGGTGCCGTTGTTTGTGTCTTTATAAACGGCTTTCAGTATTTTTTGTGAAAATTTTAAAAAATTATATTGTATAATCATCGGCAATATTGCCGCCAAATTACTTGCTGATCTTCATGGCCTTTACCACTTTAAGCGCCTTATCGGTTGTAAACGCTTCGTACGCGGTGGTTTCCCGCCCGTACAGGGCAATTTTACTTTCTTGGTTGTGGTGAATACCCCAGCCATATTGCTTCGTTAAAGGAGATGCCCGAAAGCATGGTTGCCCTTTTGCAAAGAATTGTTCCCGGGCTGTTGGTTGTTCGGTGGCGGTTAAGTTGTTACGTTGGGCAAAAACTTGAAAAAGCACGTCGTCGGAGGTGAATCTATAAGGGTTTTGGCTTATTAATTCAAATTGCAGCTGGGCTACCGTTTTAGTGTCTTTTTTCCCCAGCGGAATTTCTCCCTTGGTAGCCGGGCAATCGTCGGCGACTTGTATAAAAGTGTTTTGGTAGTTGGTGCTATGTATTTTCATGTATTGCTGCTTTCAGGTTTATTTTATATTTCTTGCTGTTAGCTGTTCTGGGCTAGTACTGCCAGTACTTATCTTGGAGTGAGGATTTAAAATACCCCAGTACCCTTTTGTGAAAGGTATTATTTTTTGCAGAATCTTGTCCGTATTAACTGCTTTTTTAAATTTTTCTGTGGCGGTAAGCGTAAATAAAGTATAATGCCTGCGGTATCTAGAAAAGTTGAGTGCGTAGCCACTGGCAAAATAAAGAAGAAAAGTTCGTTTGGTTATTGTTCTTGCTAAAATAACGTATGCTTTATTTTGCTATTTTAAAACTTGTTTTTGCGATTGTAGAGTAAGTAGTTCACTTTACTCCTGATCCCGCAGGAACTTAATGTAAGAGCTTTGCTTACAAGTACTATGTTTTTCGTAAACTGTTTTAGTTGACTTTTAGGAGTTTTGGAGCAGAAAATTTTGTACATCTGCAAGCCACTGTTTTTGGTATTTTATTAAATAGTTTTCATGTCCTGCTTCTAGATATATTTTTAATTTTTTCTTGCCGTTTAAGTTAGCGTATATCTCCTTGATTTCTCTTCTGCTTACTTTAAGATCTTGCGCGCCGTATAATAGTAAGGTTGGGCAACTAATACTTTTTGCATATTCTTTCGGATTATGGCTAAAAGCCCAGTAACCATTTTGTACGCCACCCCAAAAAACCAGAAAACCCGCTATAGGAAAAATTGGGACATTCATCATTTTAAATCGCGCACCTACTGTTTCGTACATAGAACCAAACGGACATTCTAGGATAATGGCTTTAGGCGAAATAGAATAATCTTTAATAGCTTTTAAAATGGCCACTGCCCCCATAGAAGTCCCGAATAAATAAATTGGGCTTTCTCCTTGGTCTTTTAAATAGTTAAAACAAGTTTTTACTTGCGCTGCTTCTAAAAACCCGATGGTTGTTTGGTTTCCTTCAGAACCACCGGAACCCATAAAATCAACAAGTAGAGTACTATAGCCGAGTTTAATAAATTTGTTAGATTTATCGAGCATGGTAGATTTTTGACCACCGTAACCGTGAAAAAGAATAACAGTGCCTTTAGAGTGGTTTGTTTTAATATGCCAACAGGCAATGCTTCGATTACTTTTTAAAGTTATATTCTGGAAAGCTTGTAAAGGAAGTTCGTTATTCTCTGGCCTCGGGTTATTTACCCCCAATAGTAAAGTTTTACCTTTCTCAAATGCCGAGAGATTACTGGATTGTTCTGTTTTTTCGGCTGCTTTATCCACGAAGTGGGTGAATCTGTAAGCATGAAAAAAAGCCACACTATTTAAGGCAATAAAATTTATTAAAAATGTCCGGAAAACCTTTTTCAGATTGATCTTTCTGTTTGTCAAAGCTTTTTTTTCCAGATAATAACAATTTCGCGTGTTGGTTGCCTAGCGGCGGCAATCAAGCAACCAGCCATCGTTTTGCCAATCCTATTTATGTACCAGCAAAGATCAGTTTACTTTGTTTTCTCGTATCTTGCAAAACACTTGTCTGTAATTTACTTACCAAATGTCTTTTTTCATAAGGCTTTAAAGCTGCTGCCGGAAAGCCTAAAAAATTAAGCAACAGGCAAATATTATTCTTTACGGGCTTTTGCTCTTTTGTAAACCAACCCGTGTATTGGTTTCCAACGGAGAGATAATAAGGCTGGCTAATTTTGTTAAAGCAAGTATTAGCATTAGCACTGTTTATTTTTCTTATTAAACAAGTAGCAACTTTATTTTTTACTTTTATTACCAGTATGTTAAACAATAATATTTAAATTTTTTAATTTAATTAGTGCCCTGATTGGTAATGTTGTAACAATTTACGCCGGAATAAATAAAATTTTAATTATATCTACAATTTTTAATGTTAAATTACTTGCCTTTATCATTAACCTGTTATAGTTTTGCAACTAGAATGTCAAGGGCAGTACTCCAATATCTCCTTAGCTTATGTATACTCCTGTTGAGTGTATATAGCCAGCTGTATGCCTCTACGAGTCAGGAGTGTATCTGTCATTCTTCGAAAAGAACTCTGGCGAGGTATGCTCATGTCAGCGATGGTATTGCTAATGGTGGCTCTTCCAAGATCATCAAAGCTACCTTATCCGGTACGGAAAACGAAAATTGTAAACTAATTGCGGCGGAAATTGAAGAAGAAAAACACGGATGGGTTTCTTTTAAAAAATATTTAGCCACTAGTAATTACTTTACTACGCTTCTTTATGGCTTAACATTAAGCTGTTTCGGTCTTTTTTTAAAAAAACGCTTACCTTCTGGTAAGCACGCTCTGTATTTCTCTTCTTATAAGTGGTATCTTCTATTTCGGGTTATCCGAATATGATTTCATGCTGCAAATAGGCGCATCAACATTGCCTATTCATTTCTCCTTTCATTTTTTCAATTATTCCTCGTCCTAATAGCACATTAAGCTAAAAAGACTACGCCATTGTATTGTGTTAAATACCTTTCCAGGAATGCACCATGGTATGGTGTTACACATACTCCCACAAGAATTTCCAAAAACTCATATTGTTTTAAACTTAAATTATCATGAAAAGAATATTCATGCCCATGCTGCTGCTTATGGGCTTGGTTGCCGTCTTTTTTCAAACAAGTTGTCAATCAGAAAATGCAAAAGCAGAAGGGGAAAAAGAGACTAATTTTTTAGTTACCAGCCCCTTAAAAAAAGACACCTTACTTACTAAAGAGTACGTTAGCCAAATCCGGTCTATCCGCCACATTGAGTTAAGAGCCCAGGAAAAAGGCTACTTACAAAAAATTTACGTGGACGAAGGCCAGTTTGTAAAAGAAGGGCAATTGTTATTTCAAATTATGCCCAACCTGTACGAAGCCGAGCAGCAAAGAGCGCAGGCTGAAGCTAGTTTCGCGGATATTGAATACCAAAACACTAAAAAGCTGGCCGATAGTAAGGTAGTGGCTCCCAATGAATTAGCCATGGCGAAAGCTAAACTGGATAAAGCAAAAGCCGAACTAGCTTTAACCAAGGTGCATTTACAGTTCACCGAAATCCGGGCTCCGTTTAGTGGCATCATCGACCGCTTTCATGTACGCCCAGGCAGTTTGGTAGAAGAAGGCGAATTGTTAACCGAACTCTCCGACAATAGCAAAATGTGGGTTTACTACAATGTACCGGAAGCAGAGTACCTGGATTTTCAATCGCAATTTAAAAAAGAAAGCAAAACTAAAGTAAATCTGTTAATGGCTAATAATAAATTGTTCGAGTACCCAGGAGTGGTAGAAACCATTGAAGCTAACTTCGACAATGAAACCGGTAACATTGCTTTCCGGGCAACCTTTCCTAACAATAAAGGCCTGTTGCGCCACGGCGAAACCGGTAATATTTTAATGGAAGTGCCCATGCAGAATGCCTTGTTAATTCCGCAAAAAGCCACTTATGAGGTACTGGAAAAGAAGTATGTGTATGTGGTGGATAAAAACAATGTAATCCGCTCTAAGGAGGTGTCCATCGCGGCGGAGTTGCCGCACATCTATGTAGTTCAAAAAGGTTTAGCTAAAGATGATAAAATCCTTTTGGAAGGCTTACGTCTGGTAAGAGAAAATGAAAAAATCCACTACAAGTTTGTGGATCCTAGTTCTGCTATGTCGCAGTTGGAATTATACGCTGAATAATAAAACATTCTAAAAAGCAGAAGACATGTTTAGTAAATTTATGCATAGGCCCGTATTCGCTATTGTAATATCGGTCATGATTGTTTTTATAGGGGGATTGGCTATCAAGAAGTTGCCTATTTCTCAATTCCCGGATATTGCCCCCACCACCGTAAATATTTTTATTGCTTACCCCGGATCCAGTGCGGATGTATTGGTGCAGTCCACCCTGATTACCTTAGAACAGGCTATTAATGGCGTGGAAGGAATGCGGTATATAGCATCAGATGCAACCAGTGCTGGCGAGGCTACCCTCCGGATAATTTTTGAACCGGGAACCAATCCTAATGATGCCGTTATCCGGGTGAAAACGCGGGTGGATCAGGTAATGCCGCTCTTGCCCGAATTGGTGCAGCGGGAAGGGGTAGTAATTACTCCCATTCAGCCCAGTATGTTGATGTACGTCAATCTTTATTCTAAGGAAAAAAGTATAGACGAAAAGTTTTTGTTTAACTACGCCACCGTTAAAATGATTCCGGAAATACAGCGGATCAAAGGGGTAGCTCGGGCCCAGATCTTGGGTAGCCGGAGATACGCAATGCGCGTTTGGCTCAATCCGGACCGCATGCGGGCCTATAAAATATCCGTAGAGGAAGTAATGGAGGCTTTAGGCGAGCAAAGTATTATTGGCCGTCCGGGTCGGTTAGGGCAAAGCTCCGGTATAGCCGCTCAATCGCTGGAATATGTACTCACGTATAAAGGAAGGTACAATAAACCGGAAGAATATGAAAATATCATCATCCGGGCTAATGCGGAAGGCGAGAGCATCCACCTGAAAGATATAGGCACAGTAGAACTGGGAAGTGAGTTTTTTGATATTTATTCTAACCTGGATGGTCATCCTTCGGCCGCCATCGTGTTAAAGCAGAACTATGGCAGTAATGCCAGTGATGTAATTGCGGAAGTAAAAGCCAAGCTAGATGTGATGAAAGAATCCTTTCCTCCGGGAGTGGATTATAAGATCAGTTATGATGTGTCACAGTTCCTGGATGCTTCTATCGAGCAGGTACTTCATACGTTGCGGGATGCCTTTATACTGGTTGCCATCGTTGTTTTTATATTTCTGGGTGATTGGCGCTCTACCTTAATCCCGATCCTGGCGGTTCCGGTATCTTTGATAGGAGCGTTTTTTGTAATTCAATTATTTGGACTTTCTATCAACCTGATTACCTTATTTGCACTGGTACTGGCCATTGGTATTGTGGTAGATAATGCCATTGTGGTGGTGGAGGCGGTACACGCCAAAATGGAAGAAAAAAATCTTTCTCCATATAAAGCTACCATAGAGGTACTGCGGGAAATAGGAGGGGCTATTATTGCTATTACATTGGTAATGACTGCGGTATTTATCCCTTTAATGTTTATGTCAGGCCCGGTAGGTATTTTCTATAAGCAGTTTTCCATTACCATGGCCAGTTCCATTATTATTTCGGCCGTGATAGCGCTTACGCTCACCCCGGTATTATGTGCCATGTTATTAAAAAATAATCATGGTAAACCAAAAAAGAAAAACCTGCTTTCCAAAGCGCTCGATAGTTTTAATAGTGGGTTTGAAAAACTTACCGGAAAATACGTAGGCTTGTTAAGAGCCATCGTGAGTCGAAGAGTGCTTACTTTTGGAATATTGCTGGCCTTTGGGGCGGGAATATTCTACGAAAATAAAGTTCTTCCGGCCGGCTTTATTCCTAATGAAGACCAAGGTACCATTTATGCCATTATTCAAACCCCACCGGGTTCTACTCTGGAAACAACCAACCAGGTTTCGCAACGCCTTCAGAAAGTCTGTGAAGAAGTGCAGGGGGTAGAGTCCGTATCTTCTTTGGCCGGCTACGAGATTATGACGGAAGGTCGGGGATCTAATGCGGGTACTTGTTTGATCAACCTGAAAGGTTGGTCGGACCGGAAACATACCGTGAAAGAAATCATGGAAGAATTAGAAGAAAAGTCGAGAGGCCTGGGAGCCGTTATAGAATTCTTCGAACCACCGGCCATCCCGGGATTCGGTTCTTCCGGTGGTTTCTCTATGCGTTTATTGGATAAAAATTCTGATACCGATTATCATGAGTTTGATAAAATAAACAAGGAGTTCATGGATAATTTAAGCAAGCGTAAAGAGCTTACGGGCTTATTTACCTTTTTCGCGGCTAATTATCCGCAGTATGAATTACAAATAGACAATAACCTGGCTATGCAAAAAGGGGTATCGATCGGAAAAGCGATGGAAAACCTCAATATTCTAATTGGCAGTACCTACGAACAAGGATTTATAAAATTTAATCAGTTTTTTAAAGTTTACGTGCAATCCGATCCTAAATTCAGAAGGCTTCCATCCGATGTTTTAAACCTTTTTGTTAAAAATGAGGCAGGAGAAATGGTGCCCTACTCGGCCTTTATGAAGCTCAAAAAAACCCAGGGGCCTAATGAAGTTACCCGTTTCAATTTGTACAATTCCGCTTCCATCCAAGGGCTGCCGGCTAAAGGGTATACCACCGCCGATGCTATCCAAGCCATCCAGGAAGTTGCCGCTAAGACTTTGCCAAAAGGGTACGATATTGCTTGGGAAGGCCTTTCTTACGATGAATCCATCCGCGGAAACGAATCGCTTTACGTGTTCATTATCGTACTGGTATTTGTTTACTTTGTGTTAGCGGCCCAATACGAGAGTTTCATTATTCCGTTGGCGGTGGTATTCTCGCTACCAGTAGGGGTATTTGGTTCGTTTCTGTTGCTTAAGCTGATGAGTTTAGAGAACAACATTTATGCCCAGGTAGGTTTAATCATGCTGATTGGTTTACTGGGTAAAAATGCCGTACTGATTGTAGAGTTTGCCGTTCAGAAGCGCCAACAGGGTGCCACTATCCTCGACGCCGCTATTGAAGGCGCCAAGGTGCGTTTCCGTCCTATCCTAATGACCTCTTTCGCTTTTGTGGCTGGTTTGATACCGTTGATTGGTGCTACTGGTGCCGGAGCCATTGGTAACCGCACCATTGGTGCTTCTGCCTTAGGTGGCATGCTATTCGGAACAATTTTCGGAGTGGTCATCATTCCTGGATTGTACTATATATTTGCTCATTTGGCAGATGGCCGTCATCTGATTAAAGATGAGCATGAAACTCCGTTAACGGAAGATTATAATTATGTTATGGATAGTTTTCCCCAAGTTGAAGAAAAAGTAAATCATGTTTAAGAAAGATATATTAAAATGGGTAGGACTAGCTTTTATCTCCCTAACCTATACGGCTTGTAGTGTGCCGGCTTTAGTGCAAAGAAATGCAAATACAATAGTACCTGCGAGTTATAATAACTCGCAGGATACTGTAAATACGGCCAAGCTCCGGTGGAAAGATTTTTTTACTGACCCCAACTTAACAGCCCTGATTGATACCGCCCTGCAGCATAACCAGGAACTAAATATTACTTTACAGGAAATTCAGATTGCCCGAAACGAAATACGAGCCAGAAAAGGCGAGTACATGCCTTTTGTGGGTATAAAGGCAGGCGCTGGCCTCGACAAAGTGGCCCGGTTTACCAACATAGGCGCCATGGAGGCGAATACCGAAATAAAACCGGAAAAAGAAATGCCCGAACCACTGCCGGATTTTCTGATCGGAGCCTATGCTACTTGGGAAGTAGATATCTGGAATAAGCTGCACAATGCCAAAAGATCGGCCATAAGCCGGTATTTAGCCAGTGTAGAAGGCAGAAACTTTATGATTACCAACCTTATTTCCGAAATAGCTAATTCTTATTTCGAATTATTGGCACTGGATAACCAATTAGCAATTGTAAAACAGAACATTGAGATTCAAAGCAATGCCTTGCAAATTGTAAAACTGCAAAAAGAATCTACCCGGGTAACGGAGCTGGCCGTCCGCCGTTTTCAGGCTCAGGTACTGAACACCCAAAGCTTGCAGTACGACATTCAGCAAAGAATTACCGAAACCGAGAATCGGATCAACTTTCTGGTAGGCCGGTATCCGCAACCGGTAATAAGAAGTACTCAAAATTTTGAAAATTTAGTGCCGTCTACCATCCAAGCGGGTATTCCAGCGCAGTTATTATTTAACCGCCCGGATATTAAACAGGCTGAGTTGAACCTAGCGGCGGCCAAGCTAGATGTGAAAGTGGCTAAAGCCCGGTTCTATCCATCTTTAGGCATTTCGGCGGGTATTGGTTATCAAGCTTTTAATCCCACTTATCTGCTAAAACCCGAATCGTTGCTTTATACGCTGGCCGGTGATTTGGCTGCTCCACTGGTTAACAGAAATGCGATAAAATCGGTTTACATTACGGCCAATGCGCAACAAATACAAGCAGTATACAACTACGAGCGGGCCATTTTAAACGCCAACATGGAGGTAGCCAACCAACTGGCAAAAATTGGCAACCTGGAAAAAAGTTATAGCTTAAAATCGCAAGAAGTGGAGGCACTCACGCAGTCGGTTGCTATTTCAAACACCTTGTTTACCTCAGCCCGGGCCGATTACATGGAAGTGCTAATGACGCAACGAGATGCCTTAGAATCTAGATTTGATTTGGTAGAAACTAAAATGCAGCAAATGAATGCTGTAGTTAATATTTACCGGGCCTTAGGTGGTGGCTGGAATTAATAAGATAATAGCCAGTTGATGAGCCATCACTAAAAAGAAAAACCGGCTCAAAATTTAAAAAAACCATTCTATATACGTATAGAATGGTTTTTTTAATTATTCTTATTCTGTACCAAATCAACTGCTCGTCTTAAGGTAATAGTTACCTGTTATTTTTGAAAAAATCACTTTAGCTCTTTTGGCGTAATTCATTCACCGAAGGCTCTTGTAGCAAGGTGAATTATTTTAGCTGTAGCCATATCAAAATTTAAAATTTCGGTAGTTGGCAGTACCATTCCCATGCAACTAGTGTGTAGATCCTTCCAGAACCTGGAGATTGCAGCGTTAACCAGGCCGGCTGCAGCTGAACTTTGTTTTAATGTTTTTTGCAGTTGATATTGGTTCGTGAAAATTCTTACTTATTTAACCTAGCGTGTAATAAAAGTGAACCACTTGTTCCTCATCGGTTGGCTTGGTTGCACGATAAAAATCTAGGGCATAGCCATCTACTTTATCTGCTTGAACAAAAACTTCTTCGTAATTATTTTCCTGGCAATACATTTTTATAGCAGCTATTAATTTTTTGCCTATTCCTTGTCGTTGATAATGCGTCTGGATAGCCAGATCGTAGATGTAGGCGAGCGGTTTCTCGGAATAATAGGAGTGAAGCGTATATGCGGTTAAGCCACCAATAATACAATCATCTTTCTGCGCAACAAAAACGATAAAGTCGGATTTTCCTAAATTATGCACCAGATGCTCTTGCTTTGGTATCGTAAAGTTTTGCATTTCAAAAACGTCCGCAAAAACTAAAATCAATTGAACAAATTTATCAATATCTATCGGGCTTAATTTTATTATTTCCATAAGTTGTTACTTGCCAGTTTATTTCATTTGCGAAGTTTTAAAGAATTTTAGCTAAAACAGTATTTTACGGGATTTCTTGGAGAGTTGCTTTTTGGTAGTTTAGTGGCGGGTGATTGGTTACAAAATCTAACTCATCCGGCAGAAACTCAAACCAGTTACTGTCTGGGAAAGATTGGCTGTTGTTGGTTAAAGTAATTTGAGAATAAAGTCCCCCGTCGAAGGCTGTGCGCCAGTACTTTAATTGATCTTTATCCGCCACCTGGAAACTTTTTACGTATTGCGCTTTTAAGCCGGCTTCCTGTAAGCGGGTGTACCAGGGCCAGTCTGAATCTGAGGCAGGAGGCAAACTTATTTGGAGTAGGCCGCCACCGGCCTGTAAATAGCGTTCCAGTTGGTTGCGTTGCTGGTAGTTTAGGTGTTCATTTATTGGATTAATAAAAATCAGGGCAGCGTATTTTTTTAAATATTTTTCGGAGAACTTAGCATTTATCCGGATGGTATCAAGAATAAAGTTATTTTCTTTCGCTAACTTTTGTATGGCCTGGATGCGATCGATGTGCGGAATCTGGTTAGAAAAAGTTTGGTCATAAACGAGCAAGACCTTTTTAGGAATTGGTGCCGGCTTCCATTGCAGTACGGAAAAGAAAGTTAGAAAAAGTAAAATCCGGTACATGTTTCAGGTGCTTCGGGGCAAAAATTTAAAAAAAGAGCTTAAACCAAGATGCTAACCACAAATAAGTTACGATTAATTGGAATCTCGAATAGCAAGGGAAGAGATTAGCACCTTACTTACTCGCAGCTTCTTGCCGCGCTTTCTGGAAAAACAACAAGTGATAAGGTAAGGCATTGCCCCAGTATGGCCAGGTATGAGCCCCCGGCCGTTCTATGTATTCGTGCGGCACTTTTTCCACTACTAAACGCCGGTGTAGTTCACGATTGCTTTCAATCAAAAAATCATCTACGCCGCAATCAAATAAGATTTTTACCGGACTGGCTTTTAATTGCGGCACCATATTTACAACGGAGTTCTGCGCAAATTTTTCGTAGTTCTGCGCTTTCTGACCCAGCAATGTTTCCATGCTTTTTACTAAATCTCCCTGAATAGAGGCTATGTCCAGGGCACCGCTCATGCTGGCTGCCGCCAGATATAAATCGGGGTGGCGGGCCGATAAGTACAGTGCGCCGTGGCCACCCATACTTAAACCAGAGATAAATCGGCCCTCGCGCGTTGTAATGGTGCGATACTTTGTTTGAACCTCCTGCACCAGTTCCTTGGTAATAAAAGTTTCGTACTGGCTTGCTTTATCCAGTGGACTATCCAGGTACCAGCTACCAAATCCGCCATCCGGTGTAACAATAATCATTTGGTACTGGTCCGCGAGGCTGGTTAATACTGTTTTATCCGGTACTTTGGTTAACCAATCCCGGAAGTTGCCGCTGTAACCATGTAGTAAATAAAGCACCGGGTAAGTAGTCTTTTTTTGTTTTTTATAACTATCCGGCACCACAATACCCGCGTGCAGCCTGGTGTTCATAGCGCTACTATTTATTTCTAAAGTATCTACATGCGCGGCCTGAACGGCATGAAAATTTAAAAAAATAAAGAACAGAAATAAATATCTAACCGCGGACATACGAATGGTAAATTTTAACGCCATACTGATTTAAGTACATTTAATGAGTTAATAAAAAAATGGTAATCTACCATAAGGTTCTTCCGCCGGAATTTTTTAGTACAAGACTATATAGTTTCCTTTAGAAGAATAGGTACATGGTACAAACTTAACTTTTCTGTTTAAAGTAATTATAGTATTATAAAGAATGAAACCCGTCAGAGTGAAGTCTTAACGGGTTTCCAAAATAATTTATGCGTTACTTTTTTAAATTTTTATTTTGGCAACACTTTCATGGTGCCTTGCATGGAGTAGAAGTGGCCGGGTACGGAGCACTCATAGTTGTAATTACCGGGCTTGTCAGGCGCAATAAAATAAATAGTTTCGGTAGATTGGGGCTGCAGCAAGTTGGTATGATACAACACCTTGTTGGTAGACGGAATGTAGTTTCGTTGCTGGCCTTCTAAGCCTAACTTCATGGCTAAGTTACCTACCTCAATGGCGGTACCGGGCATTACCACTACGAAGTTATGCAGCATGTCGTCGTCGTTCTGAAACACAACCCGAATCTTGCTGCCAGCTTTTACTTGAAACTGTGCCGGCTCAAATTTAAGGCCGGGCTTTGTACCCAGGTTAATGGTATAATCGGCGGTACCGTTCCACTCAGCGGGCATTTCGGTTATACGTTTGGCCATTTTTGTGCCAGTTGCGGTTGTACTGGCCGAAGCGGTTGCGGCAGTGCTGGATTTAGTAGCCGTTTTGGTACTACCAGCAGCTTTACCCGCCGAAGCCATCATAGCCGCATGGTCGTGAGCTGGAGCAGCAGTTCGGGCAATACTTAATTTTTCACCGTCTGGTAGGTTATTTAGGGTATAATAACCCACGTTGTGCAACAAAGGCTGACCAGTGGCGGAGCGAACCCCGTCCGTATTAATTTCGTGGATGTAACCTAAGCGTAAATCGTCTACTACCAGGCGAGCCTTCATACCGTCCGGCGAAACCACTACGCCCCTTATCGAACATTCTTTGTTGTTGATTACCGGGCTGCCATAAGTAGCGTGGTATTTATAGTTAAAGCCAGTTACTTTATAAGAAGCTAAAGCCGCGGCCGTTGCTTTGTCAACGGGTTGGGTAAATTCAATTTCGAAACCGTCGGGCATGGCATGAATGGTTTTCATCTCGAAAGGGGTTCTTCCCGTCCAAACCAAACGTTGCAAGCTAAATAGTTCTTTACCCGTAGAAGACCAGCCGCGACTAGTCATGCCTACAAACATAGAGCCATCGTTGCCCCAAATCTGCCGCAGAATTCCCGACGAAAAACCTTCGCGGAACCCAAAAGCTACGCCTTGGTATTCGCCTTTTACTTTTTCCAGGTCAACGCGCATGATTTTGCTTTGTCCCTGGTCACCCACGAAAATCTGGTTCTGGAAAGGTCCGAATTTACCGTTGGTATTGTCGCTTAAGAACGCCGAAGTAGAAATTCCAAAAATGCCGTGGGGCATCCAGATAGCCGGCGCTTTTAATTCCGGTACCCGCTTAGCCACATCGTACAAAGGCTCGCCGGTATTTGGTACATCCTTTGGTTTTAATTTCAACGGCGAACCAGGCAAGCCCGACCAGTTTAAGCTTTCGGCATTGCCCAGGAAATCGCCTTTTTCCACGTGTGAAAGCCGGCCGGAACCAACCCAGTCGCCTTGATTTTCGGTGTAGAAGAAATCGCCAGCGGCGTTAAAACCGTAACCCGCCGGCGACCGCATGCCCGCTGCAAACGGGGTCATTTTACCATCCGGGGTGATTTCTAAAGTCCAGCCACGCCAAGGCACCAAGCTTACGCCGTGACCTAAACTGTTACTCCAACCCACATTAAGCGTCACTAACATATTGCCGTTCGGTAAAAAAGTAGGTCCGTAAGAATATTCGTGGTAATTACCCGATAAAGGCCAAGAATATATTTTGTCGTACGAATCGGCTTTGCCATCACCGTCAGCATCGCGTAAACGCGTAATTTCGCTACGTTGCGTTACATAAATATCACCATCTTTATAGGCTAAACCCAGCGGCTCGTGCAAACCTTGCGCAAAGCGTTTATAGGTAGGCCGGTCCTCGCCGGATACAGTCGGATTCGCTACGATCCATACTTCGCCGCGGCGGGTACAAATAGCAATACTGCCATCGGGTAAAGTAGCCATACCGCCTACTTCCAGAATAACGTCTTCCGGTACCGGCAACGAAATTAAGGTATAATAGTCCTCTTCTTTGGCCGGAGCCGCTTCTACTTTAGTTAAGCCTTTAGGAGCCGGTGCGGGTTGTTTACTGCCCGTAGCCGGATTTATCTTGGTCTGGGCTTCGCCGGTATGTTGTAAAAATAAAAGTCCCGCGGCTACCAGAGTAGCTTTGGCTATATGGTTAATTCTGTGTATTCTTTTCATGATATTTTTAAATCTTTCCCAAGTTTCCGGACTTACCACACAATGGCGTATTTTACTACACCCGTAGCATCTTTGGCTTTAACTGGTAGCAGCATTTCTTCGGTGTTCTGGGCCGTTTTACGAATTACGGGTTTTTCTTTGCCAACTAGTTCCACAAAATACTCTTTATCACCAACTGCATATAGGCCATTCGGCAGCTTGGTAATGGTGCTGCCTTCGGCTACCCGGCACCAGATGGCTTGTTTCTCCTGGCCTGGCGTTACGGTGAAAGTATGCGTTAACTTGCGGCCATTATCTTCTGGTTCCAAGGTTTCCCGAATGTTTGCGCTGCCTAAAGTATATTTAAATACCGGGCGGCCTGCTTTGCTTACATCGTACCCTAAATTGTTGTAGGCGGCGTTAGAATCGGGCCAGACGGCATTTTGGTCGGCTAAAAAGGTGAGGGAAGGTTTGGCTGGGAAGGAGGTAACACTGCCCATGGGTACTTCTAGTTGCGTTTCGCCGCGACCGTACCACATAGGAGTGGTTTCCAGGAAATCGCCCCGCCATACTTGTAAAAACTGGCCCCGGCTCACATCCACAGCGTAATTAGCGCCGCCCGGTTCTCCTACCGAAATAACGTGGGTTTTCTTTTTACCCAGGTGTTCTAAAAAGCCGCGCTGCATGCGCGGTTCATCTTCTACGGCTAAGGTTATGGCTCCTACTGGTTCCACTACTTTTAATGGTGCTTTTAAAGTAGTTAGGGCCACACCCGGACCGCTTACCGTCAGGATAATATCGTTGCGGCGGGCGTACCAGTACGAAGAACTTTTAAAATAAGCTAAAGTAAGGGGGTACGTACCGGCTGCTAAATTTACAGTACCAGTAGCTATGCCGGTTTTACCCGTTACTGTTAAAACTTTTTTATCGCCAATGGTTAATTCGCCCGCCCCGTTAATGTAATTGGGGTTAGTATCCATCGGAATCCAGGCCAAGTTTAAATTAAAATTATAATCGCCAGAAGCTGGCACCTGAATGGTACCGGTGATTTTACCGGCAAACTGGTCGCGGGTAGCCGGAGCCAGGTGCGCCAATACGTCAATATCCATTTCGGATTTAGGAGCACTCGTCGTGAAATCGGTTAAAGCTTTAATATTGTCATAAGACGTTAATTTCAGGTCGATCAATTTTACTTCTTCGGTGCCATACGCTTGATATCTAATATTCCGAATGGCTACTGCCCCGTGATCACCTTGAATCATGAGTGGGCCCAGTGGTTTTTCATCTTCAAAAGCGGCGGCGCGGGTAGGGCCGGTTACTTCAATGTTCTTTTGCACCAACACACCGTTTTGGTATACTTCTACAAAACGGGCATTTTGAATTTTCTGGCCTTGTGCGTTAAACCGCGGGGCCCGAAATATAATTTTATAATGTTGCCATAGTCCGGGAGCTTTGCTTACGTTTACTAACGGGGGGTGCCCTTCGTATCCTTCCCGGCCAGCACCGCGTTTCTCATCCCAACGCTGGTAAATAGCGCCGGCATCCGAATATTTAGGGTCTTTTTCGCCCCAGGAATCAAACATTTGCACTTCGTAACGGCCTTGCAGGTAAACGCCCGCATTAGAACCTTTGGCCATCATAAAATCTAGTTCCAGTTCTACATCGCCGTGCTCCATGGTGGTAAATAAATGGCCGTTGGTGCCTTTACCCGGAGTGTTTACCAAAATGCCAGTACCATCCGTTATTTTGCCGTCTCCCCCTTTTATCGGGTCAAAAAACACATCTTTTGCCAACTTCCAGTTATTGGTCACCGGTTTAAAGGCGCTTAAATCCGTTAGCGGAATGGGCGTTAAAGTAGCGGTTGGCAAACCGGTTTGAGCCATTCCTGAATACTGCCATAAGAAAGAACATAAAACAGTAAGCAGGAATTTTAATTTCATTTTGAATTTCATGCGATAAAGTAAAGAGAATAAATTAGTTAATTTTACAAATATAGTTATTGTTTTTATAACAATAAGCTTGGTGATTTTGGAATTATAGTAGGTGATTTTTTTAAATTTTAGTTGGCATAGCTAGCTGTTTTACCCTTCCGCCCTAAAGGGCACCTTCCCTAAAAACAGGGAAGGAGAGGACGCTTTTTACATTTACCAAGTGCCATTTACCAGTTACCAAAGAATACTAAATAACAAAACGGTTTAGCCCTTTTCTTGCATTTGAAATGGCTTCTTGTTGTCTTATTACTATTGATACCAGTACCATCAATTATCTAATAACACAGCATCTAGACGCTAGCATCGAGTGTCTGGATACTAGCGTCTGATTTATTTACTCATTAAATGTAATAGCCGATAGTGCCGCTAGTTTATCGTTGGGTTTTTCGCGTTTCACAATAATGAAATACAAGTCGTGTTTGCCGGTGATTGGCTTATCTAAGGTGCCGGTTACTTGCTTGGGTCCTTTGCCACCACCATTTGCTTTAAAGGCTGTTCGGCTAATTACGGGACCGGCAAAAGAGCCAATGCGTAGTTCTATTTCGCCGTCTTTGTCCGGGGCTGAATAATCGTAGGTAAATCCTTTGATGTTGGTTAAATCGGTATTTTTTAGCAAGATAAAAGCTTTGTGGTCGCCGGTACTCAGGTTATTGCCAAAACGTCGGAACCCAGTATAGGCATCGGCATCAATGCTTCTAACTTTAGCGTTGCGCAGTGTTACTACTTCGGTGCCGGTTAGGGGGCCTACGGCTTTACCTCCTTTATCGGTGTAGGTAGCGAGCAAGGTGTACATGCCCCGTGGTTCGTCTTCTTTATGCTCTTTTAAAGCAACCGTACCTTTAGCTGGCAAGTTGGTTTTTTGCTTTTTGGCGTCCGTAAGCGAGAAGATGTATTTTACCATTTCCTGCGCATCTTTCTCGGCAATTTGCGGGTGCGCACTCATTACGTGCTCGGTACCCCAATTACCGCCACCGCCCGCAATAATTTTCTTCGCTAACATTTCTACGGCGCCGCTTTGCTTCTTATAACGGGTAGCTACGGCAACAAAAGCTGGTCCTACCGAAACTTTATCAATGGTGTGGCAGGCCTTACAATCACTGTTTGCTACCAGCGTTTTACCTAAAGAATTAATTTCGATGGTAGTAACTACCTGGTGGCCCGCTACCGGTTCTTTAGTGCTGGTGCTGGGCTGCGGATTGTAATCGAAATACACTTTTAAATTTTTCGGATCAATGGTTTTGTCTTCTTTATCTTTTATTTGAACGTTATAGGCAAAAGGCTTATTCTCCCAGTAAAAAGATTTATTACCCGTAGTAGCAATGGTTACTTCCGGCGAGGCATTGCCTACTTTAACCGCAACAGTATCGGTCGCGGACAAACCGGATTTGTCAGTTACTTTTAAAACAGTTTGGTAAATACCGGGTTGGGTGTAAGTATAAGTTGGATTAGGCGAAGTAGCGCCTACCGTCTTGCCATCGAATAACCATTGGTAAGTTAACTTGTCGTTATCATCCAAATCGCGGGTGCCACGGCTGGCAAATTTAACCCGGAGTGGTGCCGGCCCGGTTACTTCGGTTAATTCCGGCCCCATGCGCGGGTCTGAAGTAAGATACGAACGGGCACTAGCTTGGGCCATAGCAACAGAATCGGTAGCATAGGCTTTGGCAATAGGAGCTCGATTATCCGTATTATATTCAATTTTAACCAGGCGCGCATCTTCGTTATCAGCTCCGTAAACCGAACCGTATTCCAACATATACATTACCCCATTCTTACCGAAAGCCAAATCTATCGGGCGACGAAAATCGCCGTTCAGAGCCATAAAAGGTTCGGCCCGGACAAAGTTTTCGTTCGCATCAAACCGGAGCGCCATTACCCAGTTCCGCATCCAATCCATCACGAACAAAGTGCCATCGTAAAATTCTGGAAATTTGAATTTAGAGGTTGAACTCTTATTGAACGTATAAAACTCGCCTGCCATGGCGCTGCGGCCGCCAATGCCAAGTTCCGGAAACTCCTTGGATGCATCATAAGGGTACCAAATCATAGCTGGAACGGCTGGCGGTAATTTATTTAAACCAGTATTATTGGGTGAATTGTTTACGGGAGCTTTGGCCTCATAAAGGGCGCCTGCTTTTTTAGTAGCAAAATCCCATTCGGGATAAGCAATATTGTTCCCAACGAAATAAGGCCAACCGTAATTACCTGCTTTTCTGGCTTGGTTAAATTCATCATAACCTTTCGGACCGCGTAAGCTATCGACGCCGGCATCCGGACCGATTTCACCCCAGTATAATACGGAAGTTTTTGGATTTAACGCGATTCGATAGGGGTTGCGGCAGCCCATTACAAATATCTCCGGCTTGGTTTTAGGTGTGCCTTTCGGGAATAAGTTTCCTGCCGGAATGGTATAGGAACCATCCGCCTCCGGATGGATGCGTAATATTTTACCTTTAAAATCATTGGTATTAGAAGCGGAGCGCTGGGCATCTTCGCTATAATGTTCCGGCTCGGGCCGTTCATCAATAGGTGCATAACCCAAAGACGGGAAAGGAGTGGTTCCATCGCCGGTGGACAAGTATAGGTTTCCTTCTTTGTCCCAGGCTAAAGAGCCACCGTGGTGTGCGCCGCTTTTCTCCTGCACCGGTACTTGCAACAACACTTTCTCCGAAGCTACATCCAACGTATTATCGGGTTTTATAGTAAATCGGGATAAGTTAAATAAATAGGGTTCTTCGGCTTTAGGCGGACTGTAATACACATACAACTGGTTATTGGTAGCAAAATTAGGGTCCAGGGTTAAGCCAATTAAACCTGTGCCGCCTTTCTGTACTACATCAAATTTATGTACCTGTGTTAGTTGCTTATTTTGGGGGTCGTAAACGGACAATTTACCTGCAAATTCGGTGAAGAATACCCGACCATCCGGCGCCACAGCCAGTTCCATAGGTACGGCTAAGTCATTTACCAGAATGGTTTTTACAAAACGGTTTTCTTCGGGCACTACCACGGCGTACGATTTTCTGTAATCCAGCGGCTTGCCGGTGCCCATGGCGTATTTTAAACCGCCCAGTAAATGATTGTAAAATAAAGGCTCATCGTAGCTCTCCGGTGTATGGCCGCCCCCAGTATAAAAGGCCCGGCCCCCATCAAATTCGTGATACCACATAATGGGGTGGTTAGCCCCGTTGGTTCCGGCATCGTAGGTGTTTTCGTCGAGGTTAGCCAATACTTTTAAGCCAGGGTAAAAAGATCGGTAGCTGTACCACTCGTCGGTGCGTTCCCATTTGTCGGGTAAACCGGCGCTGGCTATATGGCTTTTATCGAGTACTTCCACGGTGGCTTTACGTTCGCCGGGTTGCAAGGGGTGGCTTGAGAAATGAGCCCCCATTAACTTGTTATACCAGGGCCACTCGTACTCCGTATCAGCGGCCGAGTGAATGCCCAAGTAACCGCCGCCCGCCTGAATGTATCGTTCAAAGGCGGCTTGCTGCTCCGGATTTAAGACATTGCCGGTAGTACTGTTAAATACTACGGCCTCGTAATTTCGTAAACTATCATCGGTGAAATAAGCGGCATTCTTGGTGGTATCTACCCGGAAGTTATTATCCTGGCCCATTTTCTGGATGGCTTTATTGGCGAACGGAATAGAAGTATGTTTCCAGCCCATGGTTTTTGAAAAAACTAACACGCGGGCGGGCTTTTTTGCCTGACCTGCCGTTTGCTGCTTGGTATTTAAACAAGAGTATAAACCAATGCTGGCTCCTAATAAGCCAAAGAAATACAGCCAAAGCTTAGAGGTAAGTTTAAGAAGGTTCATGTGTAAAGACTAATGCGATAGATACAGATTTACAGTTTTTAAATGTACTATTTTTTAAGGAAAATTCGGCCTATACTTTTTTAAAATAGTAAACCCCTTTGCCCTAAAGCGCACCTAAACGCGAAAGAGCCGCTATTTTTAAAATAGCGGCTCTTTATTCAGCTTAATACTAAAAATAAGTTATTTTTTAAATTCTATCGATTCCAGAGCCAGCAGGTTCTTATCGGGCTGAGTATCTTTCGCCACAACAAAGTACAAATCGTGGCGGCCAGTGGTTGGTTTTACCGGGGCCGTGATGTTTATTTTCTTGTCGCCACTTTCGGTAGATTGGCACTCGGCCGAACTAACAACAGGACCACCCGGCGAATCGAGGTGCACCTCCAAGCGGGCTCCCTGGCCTTTGGGTGCTAGGCGGTAAGAGAGTTCTTTAATGTTGGTTAAATCAATCCCTTTAAACAGCAAATACGAACCGTTGCTGGCATCACCCAGAGAATTTCCCCAACGGTCAATCTGGAAAATTTCGTCAGCATCTACGGCGGAAAGTTTCGGGCTCCGGAAAGTTATAACGGCGCTATTGGTTAATGGTCCTACCGCATTACCACCTTTGTCGGTGTAAGCGGCCAGTAGCGTGTACATGCCCTTCGCCTCTTTCGGATTGTGTTCTTTAAACGCTAAGGCTCCTTGCAATGGCAGGTTCGCTTTTTCTTTCTTTACATCGCCTAAGGATAAGATGTACTTCACCATTTCGGAAGCATCGGACTTAGATAACTGCGGGTGCGCGCTCATGGCGTGTTCGCCCCAGTTACCACCGCCACCGTTAATAATTTTAGTAGCCAGTTTGTCCACTGCTCCGGATTGGCCTTTATAACGGCGGGCTACTAATACAAAAGCCGGACCTACCGATTTTTTCTCGATCTGGTGGCAGGCTTTGCAGTCGGAACCGGCAATTAAGGATTTACCTAAAGTATTCGTCTCGACAGTGGTTAAGATCTGGTGACCCATTTGCGGCTGATTCTTGGGTGGTTGCGCCATGTAATCGAAGAACACTTTTATATTTTTGGGATCTACTTTCTGGTCTTCTTTGTCGCTGATTTTTACCGCGTATTTCACCGGGTTGTTATCCCAATAAAACGATTGATTACCGGGTAAGTTAATGGCTACTTCGGGTAAAGTGTTACCTACTTTAATTTGAACGGTATCGGCGTTAGTTAGACCCGCCTTATCTTTTACGCGCATAATAGCCTGGTACACGCCATTTTGGGTGTAGGTATAGGTTGGATTACGCTCGGTAGAACCTACCGTTTTACCATCAAACAACCATTCGTAAGTAATTTTATCGTCTTCGTCCAGGTCTTTGGTGCCACGGCTGTAGAAGGCTACTTTTAGTGGGGCCACGCCTACACTATCGCGGGTACCGGCTACGGCTAATGGGGCACGGTTACCGCCGTTAAATTCAATTTTTACTACCCGGGCATCGTCGTTATCAATGCCGTATACCGAGCCGTATTCCAGCACGTACAAAGCTCCATCCGGACCCAGTTCCATATCTACGGGGCGTTTAAAATCGCCGGTGCCAGGTAAGAAGGGCTCCATCCGTTCGAAGTTGTTGTCTTTATCCAGGCGAATAACCATTACCCAGTTCCGCATCCAATCGTACACGAACAAGCCTTTGTCGTAAAACTGCGGCAATTTACCCGCCGAGTTTAAGTTCGGATCAAAATGGTACACCGGTCCGGCCATGGCACTACGACCACCGGTACCTAAAATCGGGAATTCTTTGGAGGCATTATACGGATACCACACCATGGCTTTGGTAGCTGGCGGTAAAGTTTTGGCACCGGTATTATTGGGCGAATTGTTTACAGGGGCGTTTACGTTAAAAAAATCACCAGATTTTTTAGTGGCAAAATCATAATCGCGGTAAGGTTTACTGTCGCCTACAAAATACGGCCAGCCATAGTTACCCGCTTTTTTAGCCTGGTTAAATTCATCGTAACCCCGCGGACCAAATACCGCCAAGCTATCTTTGCCGGAATCCGGACCAATTTCGCCCCAATACACGATAGACGTAGCGGGGTCTACGGAAATGCGGTACGGGTTGCGGCAGCCCATGGTGTAAATTTCGGGGCGAGTGCCCGGCGTGCCTTTCGGGAATAAGTTTCCTTCCGGAATGGTGTACGTACCGTCGGCTAAGGGGTGAATGCGTAAAATCTTTCCGCGTAAATCGTTCGGGTTACCTGCCGAACGCTGGGCATCAAAAGTATGCCGGCCCAGGATTTCGTCGATAGGAGCAAAGCCATCCGATTTAAACGGTACGGTGTTATCGCCTACCGAAATAAATAAATCTTTTTTGCGGTCGAAAGTTAAAGAACCCCCGGTATGCGCACTCGATTCTAAGTCAATCGGAATTTCCAGTAATACTTTCTCAGAGGCTAAATCTAATCCTTGATCGGTTAAGGTAAACCGCGATACGTGTTGTTTTAACTTGGTTTTATCTTTCGGAACGGGCGTATGGAAGAAATACAACCAATGGTTTTGGGCGAAATCCGGATCAAAGGTAATGCCCAGTAAACCATTCCCTTCATCGGTAAACACCGGGAACTCGCGGACCACCGTGTTTTTTTTCGTTTTGGGATCGTACACCGAGAATTTACCGGTCCGTTCCACGTAATACACGCGACCATCGGGGGTTACGGTTAGCTCCATGGGTTCGTTCAGGTCGTTGGCCAAGATGCTGCGGGTAAAGCGGTTTTCTTCGGGTGTTACAATGCTGTACGATTTGCTGTAATCCAGCGGTTTGCCGTCGCCTATGGCGTATTGAATGCCGGCCCACAAATGATTTACAAATAAAGGCTCACTGAACGATTCTTTGGTGTGGCCCCCACCGGTGTAAAACGAGCGACCGCCATCGAACTCCTGGTACCAGGCAATCAGGTGATTACGGCCCATTTTGCCCACGTTGCCGTAAGTGCTTTCGTCGAGTTTTGCTAAAACTTTGATGTTGGAGCTTACTGATTTGTAATCGTACCATTCGTCGGTTCGTTCCCAGCGCGCCGGTATGCCCGCCATCATGGGACTAGTGGCATCTACCACGTCAATGGCTCCGGCCCGAACATTGGGATTACCCGGATGACTTAAAAACCAACCGCCTACTAATTTGCCGTACCAGGGCCATTCATATTCCGTATCAGCCGCGGCGTGTACGCCCGCATAACCACCGCCCGCCTGAATGTAGCGTTCAAAAGCAACCTGTTGCTCGTTGTTGAGAACATCCTGGGTAGTGCTCATGAAAATAACAGCCCGGTAGTTTTTTAAACTATCTTCCGTAAAATAAGCGGCGTTTTTAGTCGTATCTACCCGAATGTTGTTATCACGCCCCATTTTTTGGATAGCGGCGGTGCCCTCCGGAATGGAGTTGTGGTAAAAGCCTTTGGTTTTTGAAAAAACCAAGATGCGGGGAGTTTGCGGCTTAGCAGCATTATTAGGCTCTACCCCATTCGTAGTTTTACAGGAATAAAACACGCTGCCGGCACTTAATAAGCAGCAAAAGCTTAACCAAATTTTAAAAGTAGTTTTTTTCGTAAACATGTAAGACGATTAGTGGCAAACTAATATTAGTTGATTATTGTAGAATTTACAATTATCAAAAATAAGGTTTTTTTGCTTACTTCACCAATCTTCCGGGCCGATTCGTAGCTACTGGAATAATGATTTTTTAAAATCTGTAAGATTTCTGGGAATCAACAATATACCCATAAGAAGTTATTTTTTTCTGCGTTCCAGCAGGTAGCCTACAGTAGCCGTTATGGCCTGACTAGGCGAAGTAGTAGCGCTTAATAAATTGCCGAGCCCGAAGTTATAACGAGCCTCTAACTGAAAGTTGCCAATAGCGGTTTTTTGTAAATATCCCAAGCCAAAAGCAAGCCCGTAGTGCAACCGGTTAGGTGCCGTAGTAATTAGGTCCGTGTTCGGAGTTTCGGGAATAGAAAGAGAGTCGCGTTTAGTAAGTAGAAAAGCAATGTACGGACCCAGATTTAGCAAAAAAGCCCCGTTTTTTTTGCCGATTTGAATATGCGTAAATACGGGTACTTCCAAGTAGCTGATATCTTGGGAATGGTCCACGTCAGAAAATGTCCAGCCGGCTTGGATGTAGTTTAATTCCACCTGAATGCCGGCGTAAGGTTGCGCAAAATGATTTAAAATGAAACCCGCGGTGATTGATCTGGTAAATTCTTGCTTGATAGTAGGTTTAAAGCCGGTTTGCGCAAGATTGTAGCCGGCTTTAAACCCGATGGAAGTAGTAGGAACAAATACTTTCTGAACCACCACGGTGTCCTGGGTTTGAGCAACCGCCTCGATTTTTAAAAAAATAATCGAAAAAATCAGGAATAGCCAAAACTTTTTACAAATCAGCTGAAGGCAGGATACTTGAACCATAAAGAACAAACAATTTTTTTAAAGATGCGCAAAAATAAAAATGCCTAAGGTGGTCTTAGGCATTTTTATTTAAAATTATTAACAATGTTGGCGGATTATAGCTTGTTGGCGGATTATAGCTCTTTGATTTTTACGTTCCGGAAGTAAATAGGCGCCCCGGCATGTTTGCCTTGTAAACCCACGTAGCCTTTCAGCGGTAAAGTAGCCAATGGCTTGTTCAGCCAGGCCGGAATGTCGGAACCATCGGGATTCTTTTTCGGATCGGTCCATTGATTCATGTCTATTTCGTTTACCAGTTCGCCATTCAGAATTACATAGATTTTTTTGCCTTTGCAGGTAACCGTGTAGTGATTCCATTCGCCGGGCTTTTTAACGTTACTTTTCTTGGGAGCTAAACGGCCAAAGATAGCGCCGCACTGCCAGGTTTTCGGCGCCTTCGACCATTCTTCGCTGTAATCATCGGCAATCTGAATTTCCACACTGTTCGGAATCCAATCTTTAATGTCGCTGGCGTGTACTACTACGCCGCTGTTGGTACCATTGGCGGTTTTAAATTCCAGGTCCAGAATAAAATCATTGTATTCTTTGTTTGACCAAATGCTGTTGTCTTCGGAAGCCGTTAAAACGCCGTTTTCAAAAGTCCAGACATTATCGGGTTTAATGGCATTGGTTAAATCCGGCTGAAATAAGTTGCGCCAGCCCGCCTGTTTGGTATTAGGGTGCGTTTTAGTGCCTTCCTGCGCTTGCGCAAAAGAGAAAAAATTTAAAAAAAATAGAACGGCAAATAGCTTTTTCATGGTGAGGTGATCTTGGGAAGAAATAGTTGGGGTTATTACGTTTTTTCTAAAAGTTGGGTGTCAATTTAAAATAGATCTACTAGTGCCTAATATAAAAAAACAGTTATCAGACTTGCATTCTTTCACATCCGGAAGTCTGGAGACTTTCTTTTGTAATTTGGGCACAAGTCACGCTTCGCTAAGACTTGCGCCAGTTTTAATTTGCTGCTAAACCAAAAGAATTTTAAATTTTAAAAAAGAAAGCATGAAAAGATTTTGCTTCTCTTCATGCTTTCTGAAATTATACTTACTAATATTTCATAGAGCTTAGAACAAACAGACCTACACTACCAGGATAGCTGTGGACTGTAATCTATCGACTATGGACTAAACATTAATTATTAGGATTATCGGAATTTTTAATCGTAGCCTTAGAAGCTGATTGATTATTGCTACCGTCGAGGGAATTAATCCAGGCGGCAATTTTTAAAGCATCAGCCCGGGGGACCTGCGGCATGGGCGGCATTTCGGTCGCGTACTCGGGCCAGTTTTTAGGCTGCGGGTTGTAAATCAATTGCACTATTTGCTCGTTGGTGTATTTACGTTTCGCTACATCTTTGTAAGCCGGACCAACCTGGCGTTTTTCGGCGTTGTGGCAAGCTAAACAGTTGTTTTTCGCCAGAATAGGTTTAATCTGGTCAAAAGAAAGTACCGGTTGCTGAGATGGTACGCTGCCTTTGGCCACAATGCCGGTACCTTTGGCGCTGCCTTTAGCGCCACCTTTCGCCGCGGTTTTGTTATTGTTTTTCAAACCGCTTTCTACTACCGCCGATTGTAATTTAAAATTAAAGCGGTCTTCCATAATTTCGGTGGGCACCGTTTTCATGGCGACCGATTTACCGGAGTTTTTCGTGCTGGCCTGCGCCAACGGTAACTTCGCACCATCCGGAATGTTGTTCAAAGTGTAAAACGCGTTGGTGTGCAACAGCGGCATCGATTTTTCTTTATCCCGTACACCTTCTAAGGAAATGTTGTGCACGTAAGCTTCGCGTAAACCATCCACAATAATGCGGGCTTTCATGCCATCTTCCGATACTTTAACACCTTTTACTTTCGGGTTTTCGATGTTTACCGGGGGGCTACCGTAAACCGGGTGGTATTTATAGGTAAAGCTTTCTACGGCGTAAGAAGCTAAATCTTCGGCGGAGCTGCGATCCACGGGTTTGGTAAATTCAATCTCAAAACCATCGGGCATGGCGCGTACATTCAGCATTTCGAAAGGAACCTGGTTGTTATACACCAAGCGCTGCAAGCCTTGGTTTTCTTCGCCGGCCGATCCCCAACCCCGGTTGGTTTCGCCTACGAACAAAGAATTATCCGGTCCCCAGGCTAAGCGCATAACGCCCGATTGAAAATCGTTCCGGAACTCAATAGCCGCACCCTGGAATTCGCCTTTTACTTTTTCCATCATAACCCGGGAGATTTTGCTTTGTCCCTGGTCGCCGATTAAGATTTGACCCGCAAACGGACCAAAAGCGCCTTCCGGAATTTTTACCATTTCGGAGTTAGAAATACCCAAAATGGTGTGCGGTAATATTACTGATTGTAATTGCAACTGGGGGAAGTCCTTTTTTATATCGGCTTTGGTGACAAACTTTTCGTCGACTACGTTTTCGGGTTTAATGGCCCGGTCGTTCGCATCGCGTTTATCGCGCGGATCTAACTTGGCATTAAACTGCTCGGTAGTATATTTAACCGGTGAACCGGGTAAACCGGTCCATTTTAATCCGGCCGGGTGCCCCGCGAAAATACCTTTTTTTACGTGCCAGATACCACCTGAACCTACGTATTCACCTTGGTTATCCGAATAAAACAATTCTCCGTCGATCATACCCAAACCCGCCGGTGAACGCATACCGGTAGCCCAAGGCTCTACTTTACCATCGGGGCTGATTTTTAAAGTCCAGCCGCGCCACGGCACCCGGCTTTCGCCGCGCCACCATTGCTCATCGCCGAAGGCCACGTTACCCGTTACGAAAAACGAACCATCCGGCGCAATTTTCGGTCCGAAGGAATACTCATGGTAATGACCCGAAAGGGGCCAGGCGTATACCGTTTCGAATACATCGGCTTTGCCATCTTTGTTGGTATCTACCAGTTTAGTAAGCTCGCCGCGTTGCGCGCAATACAGCGCTCCGTCTTTGTAAGCCAAACCTAGTACTTCGTGCAACCCGGAGGCAAACTTCCGGAAATAAGGACGGGGACCAGTAGGATTTTCCACGATAAAAACATCGCCCCGACGGGTAGAAATACCCAGGTCACCGTTCGGTAACATGGCTAAACCACCTACTTCCAGAATAGTGCCTTCGGGAGCAGATACTTTTACTATTTTATAAAAATCTTCTTCTTTGGGCGCGTTCTGCGCCTGGGCCGGCGAAACACTGGCTAAAGAAAAAGCGCCCAGCAACAGCGGCAGAGCCGTGCGGCGCAAAAATTTGTTTCGGATATATTTACTAGAATACTTCATGCATGCAAAAATTTAAAAATCTAGAATAAGATAGAATAGCCAACTTTCCCTTTTACCGGTACCACTAGTTCTTTGCGGCCATCTGCGTCGCGTACTACCGGCTTGGTTCCTTTCGCATCATCTAAACGCAGGTAATACGCTTTGCCATCTACTAAATAGGCACCATTCGATTTGTCTTCTTCAATGGTAGTACCTTCGGCTAAACGGGCGTATAATTCGCCACCGGCCGGATTTTGTACGGTAATTTCGCGGTGAATACCCTGCCCATTATCCATTACCCGAATGGCATCAGAAACAGTGGCTCCGTATATGCGGTAGGTGAAGGTGGGTTGGTCATTTTCGTCGAGCGTATAGCCTTTCGGGCGGAAGCTGGTACCGGCACTGTCGGCAATCCAGGCAGCTTGGGCGGAGCCTAACTTGGCCAGGGCAAACTTAGGTAAGCCAAACCGTTGCACCGCGCCAGCCGGGCGCGAAGAACCGTCGCCGCGGTCGTGCCACATGGGAGTAGCATCTAAAAAGTTACCGCGCCATACTTGTATAACGGCTCCTTTATCTAAATCGTAGGTATAATGTACTTTTTGCGGGCTACCCACCGAAACGGCGTGTACCACCCGGGTGCGCGGCTGGCCCGGAATATCCATAAAGCTGCGTAAAATGGTATTGGTAGGGGCTTCCACCAGAATGGGATCTACGGGGTTATCGTTTCTTCTGGAATTTGCCTGCATTGGCGTGGCCGGAAGGTTGGAAATAGAAATGTTCCGGAAAGCAATCGCTCCGTGATCGCCCTGGAAGCGCAAGGGGCCGGTAGCCTTTTCGTCGTTGGCCATGGCGCCCCGGGTGGGCCCCAGCAGTTCTAATTCTTCGTGGATTACTACGCCGTTTAATTCTACGCGCAGCATGCGGGCGTTCGCCATTTTTTTGCCGCTGCCGTCAAATTTGGGAGCCTGAAACATTACTTTCAGGTGCTGCCATAAACCGGGTGCCCGGCTGGCATTCTGGCGGGGCGGGTAACCTTCGTAACCTTTCTGGCCTTCGGGCTTGCTGTCGTCCCAGCGTTCGTAGATGCCGCCATTATCGCTCGCTTTAGGGGTTTTTACATTCCAGCTATCGAGCAATTGTAACTCGTAACGGCCTTGTAAGTAAACGCCAGAATTGGAGCCTTTGGCGATCATGTAATCAAATTCCACTTGGGCGTCGCCGTGCTCGGCGGTAGTGTACAAATCTTCGCCATGGTTCTTTTTGTCGGGAAGATTTACTAATACGCCTGTTCCTTTAGAAAGAGACAGGCTATTGTCTTTACCTAAATCCGCCGAAACATCGCCTGCTAACTGCCAGGTTTTACCCGGATTTTTAAAAGCAGATAAGTCGGTAAGCGGAATGGTAGCGGGCTGGCTGGTAGCAGCTGTTTGCGCCTGCATGTAAAGTGGCGCCAGTAAGCCCGCACATAATAATGCTGCTTTTTGCCGGATGCCCTTCACTGAAATAGTCATGGTCATAAAAGGTGAATTAGAAATTAAAAATGACTGAAAATAAACAAGACTTAAATTTATTACTTAATCGCGAAAGATTGTAACCTAATCTAAATTTATCAGAAAATAATACTTTTTTAACAAGGCTGGCATGTGTAGAAATTAAGTGTTTCCACCTGATTCTTGGTTATTAAGTAACATGCAGAATAAAGTAACCTCTACATCGGTTTGTGCCGCTTCGGTAAATGAAACCGATTTGTCCTGCACAAACTCATCTTTGTAGAAGAAGGCAACATCGTATTTCTTCTCCAGAAAACGCAGTGCTTCTATCAGACTGCTCTTTTTTTCCAGCGGTACAGC
The DNA here is from genome assembly GCF_003340495.1 of Adhaeribacter pallidiroseus. NCBI lineage: Bacteria > Pseudomonadati > Bacteroidota > Cytophagia > Cytophagales > Hymenobacteraceae > Adhaeribacter > Adhaeribacter pallidiroseus. Next base: position 4,346,957 of record NZ_QASA01000001.1, on the reverse strand, counting down.
ATTTTTTGTTTGTTTGTTTTGAGCGGTAAGCTGGGAAGATAGTAAGTGTTGCCCATTTACCTGAAAGCTGAGGAGTGCCGTGAGGCAAACCATGCTTTTGTAGGGAATTTTAACTTTCATAATTAAAATTTAGATTAAAGATTTACAACGGTTATATGAGTAAGTAAAGCCTTTCGGGCCTTGCGGCCCTCGTGTTTTTTAAAATTTTATTTGATAATGGTTACTTGGTTGTTTGTTTTGGTTATTTTTAAATCAAAAGCCTTGCTTAAACCTAGTAGCAGCACCTCTACATCCTGGGAAGGTAAGCGGCCCGAGAAAGTATGACTGAGCAAACTAGTATCGTTCACGGTTACTTGTAAGCCATAAGTATCTTCTAAATCCTGAATCAGATCGCGCAATGAAGTTTGTTCTAAAACCAGCATCCGGCCGCTCCACGAAGTATATTTTTCGGGATTTACTTTTGTTTTAATAACGTGAGCGGTTTGTGGCTTTAACTCAACCATTTCGCCGGGCTGCATAACAACGGTTTGAGCGGAGGTGTTGGAGGCAGGGAGGTGTAATTGTACTTTACCGGAGCTTAATACTACCCGGGAGTTATGCTGCCGTCCCAGTACATTAAATTCGGTGCCCAGTACTTCCACCTCCATTTTGCCTGGTACATGCACCAAAAACTTCTGGTGATTTTGGGTGTGCTTCACCGAAAAGAAAGCTTCTCCTTGCAGCGTTACTTCGCGGTCTTGAATTTTGTTCCAGGTAGTGTATTCCAACACAGAATTGCCATTTAAAGTAACTCTAGAACTATCGGGCAGGGTAAAGGTGGCTACTTCCCCGAAATGAGTCGTGAGTACCACTTTATCGGAAGCAAGAAAGTATTTATAAGAAATAGCCAGTGCTACTAAACCTACAAATATGGCCGCTACTTTTAAGTAATTATTTAAAGATACCTTAATGGGTTTAACGAGAGTTGCTGGCTGCGTTTCCGGAGCAGATTGAACTTTTGTTAGAATTCGGGTTAAAATTTTTTCTTCTAAAAGCTTTTTGTCGCGTGGGGATAAGGTTTCCGTATAATTCCTCTGGTTCGAAAACGAATTGTAATATTGTTCTACTAAAACTTGTTCTTCAGCAGTAGCTTGTCCTTGCAGGTATTTTTGAATGAGATCTTGAATGGCCGGTTTCATTGCCCGTAGTTAGCGTTCTATTTACAGGACACGCTTGGCAACTACTTACCGCCATTGCAATGAATAAAAATTTTAATTTTTTTAAAAAAACCTTACTACGTTGTTTAGACGCAATAAGGCTTTTGTGGTAGATAAGAAGTTTATTTGTAATCAGAAGCGGGCAGTAGTGGCGCTGTTATCTGGCGTTTGAATTTTAGCTTAACCAAAATAGCAGCAGGGAAAAAGTAAAGTCTTTTAAATGGAGCCGCAAAACTCGTAAAGCTTTACCAACGTGTTTTTCTACTGTATTAACCGAGACATTTAACCGAAGGGCAATTTCTTTAAAAGAAAGTTGTTCTTGCCGGCTTAATTCAAAAACGGCCCGGCATTTTTCAGGCAAATTATCTACTTGATTTTTGTAAGCAGCTTCTAAATCATTTATATAAATTTCTTCTTCCAGGTTATTAGTAGTTTTAACGGCGTGCTCCCGGATAATCCGTAAGTGCGATTCCAGGGTTTTTTCGTGTCGCAGATAATTTAAGATTCGGAATTTTAAAGCGCCAAACAGATAAGCTTCTAAGGATTCCCGAATTTCGATTTGCTCCCTTTTTTCCCAAAGTTCCACGAAAAGATCCTGGATGATTTCTTCGGCTTTTTCCACAGACTGAATTCGTTTGTATGCCCTATCAAACAACTCAGACCAGTAGTGGCGATAAATTTGGTCGAAATCAGTTAAATCTTTTAAAGATAAAGGGTTACTGGTTTGTTTTGCGGTAGAGGCAACCAAGGGAACGAAATTTATTAATAGCTAATTATTATAATTCTATTATAAAATTGTAACAAGTTAATTACTAAAATTAACAAATACAATTTTTACGCAACCGGTATACTAGAAGTGTTTATTAAGAGGAGATTAGTTTGCGTTGGTAAGTTCTAGATTTAAAAAAAGAAGAAGCTATTACTTTTTTAAAAGTAATAGCTTCTTTGTTGCCCAATTTACGAGGTTGTCGTGTTGGTTTTAATTAATACCCAAGGTTCTGAACCAGATTCGGGCTATTTTGAATTTCTGGTATTGGAATGGGGAATAAGAGATGTTTTTCCTGCAATGGAAAACGGCCTTGATTCAAGTGGCCAACAAATTCATCGAATTTATCAGTGCTCTCATTATAAACCTTACGCAGTCGAACCATATCAAACCAGGTAATTTGTTCGTACGCTAATTCGTGCCAGCGTTCTTTCCAAACTGCTTCCCGGAAACTAGCTTGGGTGTAGGTACCTATATCCGGCGTGGTTAATTGCGCCCGGTCCCGGATTTTTTTAAATGCGGCGTAGGCTTCTGGAGTAGGATTGCCAGTTACTTCGTTCTGTGCTTCGGCGTACATTAAAAGCACTTCGGCGTAACGGATTAATGGCACATTCAGGTTGTTATTACGGGTACCAGCTACACCGTTAAAACCACTGGAGGTAGTGTTAAAGTGCTTGAAGATGTAAGGAGCACCTAAATCGAAAGGAGCACCGTTACCATTGGTGTAATAGCTGGTGTAAAAATAGCCTTCCTGGTTCTTAGCCCGTAAATCATTGGGCTCATACGAATTATAAAATTCTCGGGTAGGAATAGTGCTCCCCGTACCGCCAGGACCTGAAAAGGTTACCGGTTTAAAGTTTGGATACATGTTTTCCATAGGGTTACCGCCCCCAGGTGTTCCTGTAATCAAAGTATTATACTGGATCATAAAAATGTGCTCCAACCTGTTTTCGGTACTTTCTTTATGCACATCCATGTAGGTAGGAAACAGGTTGATCATGGTGGGATTAGCATTGGCGTAAGTAATTACCTCAAATGCCTTATCCGCCGCTAATTTATAATATTCCGCCCCTTTATTTAAAGGAAAGCCGGCCATAGTTAGGTATACCCGGGCTAATTGCGATTTTACAGCCGCCGTAGAAACCCGGCCACTCGCATCCATCCAGGGCAAGCCAGCTGCTTCCGCCGCTTTCAAATCCTCAATAATTAAATTGTAAACTTCCTGCTGAGGAGCACGGGTCGGAAAGAAATCTTTGGACTCAATGGTTTGTGGTTCAGTAATTAAAGGTACATCACCCCATAAGCGCACGGCATTAAAATATGCCCAGGCACGCAGGAACCGAGCCTGTCCTAATACTCTGGTTTTTTGACCTTCGTCCATGGGGGTGATAGCTGGTACATTCGCCAAAAGCAAATTAGCATTGGCAATTATCCGGTACATACCGTTCCACCAGTTTATAATGTGCTGGGTATTGCCATCGTATACCAGGGAATACAGGTTGTTTAAATCCGAGTTCTGAGCGGTCTCGGTAGTAGAAGTACCGGTTGGTGCTTCCAGCATTTGCCAACTCGACGAAAAAATACCCGCTCCGTCGTAAGGTAGACGTAAATCGGCATAAACAGCGGCTAAAGCGGCTTCGGCATGGTCCGGGATATCATAAAAGTTTTCGGGGGTTAAGTTGGCAGGTGGTTCTTCTTCCAGAAAATCTTTACAGGAGGTAGGCCCGAGTAAAATAGCACCTAATAACAAGGCGGTGCTTACTTTTTTAAATATTTTCAACTTCATGGTGAATCTCTTTTTAAATCAATGAACTACAATGTAACCTGTAAACCAAGCATAAAGGTGCGGGGCTTGGGATAGCCGTGCCAGATGATGCCTTGTGAGAAAGCGCTGCTTTCGTTAGCCTGATTAGTGGGCGTAGCTTCCGGGTCGCCGATAATGTCTTTACCCGTAATCAGGAAAGCGTTCTGCACGGAACCATACACGCGCAAGCGGTTTAAGCGAATTTTACTAGCCACAGTTGCAGGTACAGTATAGCCTAGTAAAATATTACGTCCCCGGATAAAGGAACCGTCTTTTACCCAGCGGGAGTCTACGTTGGTAACGTAACCGGCCCGGGTATCCCGGATTTCGGCAATGTCAGTGTTCTGGTTTTGCGGAGTCCAGGCATCCAATACAGTCTTGTAGCTATTGGCTAAAGCCTGTCGGTCTTCGCTGGGGTGCAAGGTTAAATCCAAAATATCATTACCGTAATTGTATTGCAATTCAGCGGTTAAATCAAAGTTTTTGTACCGGAAAGTGTTAATAAAAGCTCCCCAGGCTTTTGGCGTACCATTACCAATAATCATCCGGTCCGCATCCGTGATCGCATAGTCACCATTTACATCCTGGTATTTAATATCGCCCGGTAAAATAGTTAAACCATTGCGGTAGCTACGGAATTTAGCAGCTTCGTCTTTTTCGGCTTCGCTCCAAACTCCCAAACGATTCAGTCCCCAGAAAGAACCTACGGGTTCGCCAATCCGGATAATGCTGGTTTGATTGGTGAAGTTAGGTCCACCTACGCCAAATATATCAGCCGGAGTTGCCAGGGTAAGTACCTTATTCCGGTTTAAAGAAATGTTGAAAGTAGTATTCCAGGAGAAATCGCCGGAATTCACGTTAACGGTATTCAAGGTTAATTCAATTCCTTTATTTTCCATGGAACCTACGTTCTTCCGAAGAGAAGGGAATCCGCTGGTACGGGGTGCCGGAGCATCCAATAACATATCGGTAGTTTTGCGGTAATACACATCGGCCTCCAGGCTAATCCGGTTCTGTAATAATCCTAATTCTACCCCGGCATCATATTGTGCCGTTTTTTCCCAACGCAAATCGGGGTTAGCCAAGCGACCAAGGCCAGTACCCCCTACCCGTACATCACCAAACACTGTGTTGTAAGAAGAACTTAACGTACCTAAGGATTGATAAGGTGGGATTTCAGAGTTACCAGTTAAACCAAAGCTGGTCCGTACTTTTAAATTAGAAATAACGGGATTGCTTTTCAGGAACTCTTCTTCGGATACCCGCCAGGCTAAAGCCGCCGAAGGGAAGAAAGAAAATTTATTATTAGCTCCAAATTTAGAAGAACCATCGGCCCGACCAGTTACCGTAAGGAGGTATTTGTCCATTAAGCTATAGTTAATCCGGCCAAAGTAAGAGCTAAAGGCAAACCGGTTGGCATCTGAGTAAACTTCTGGCCGGAGGGAACCAGCATCTAAATTGTTAAAGCCAAAATAGTCTGTGGCAAACCCTCTTATCAATGCTTCCACATTAAAAAAGTTGGTTTCCTGCCACGAAATACCCGCTAATGCGGTAATAGAGTGGATTTCGGCAAACTTTTTATTGTAGGTTAAATAATTTTCCAGAGACCAGAAAGTTTCTTTCCGGTTACGGGCCGCGGCAAAGCCTTGATCCGCGATAGATAAAGTCCGGGTGCTGGATTCATTGTTTTCCTGGGTCAGGATATTAGCACCCAATACCGTACGCATTTCTAAACCCGGGAAGAAGGTAATATTGGAGTACACGTTACCGTTGGTGGTTTGGGTATTTAAAATATACCGGCGACCCATTAAACGGTGATACGAACTCATGGTACCTTCCGCCTGCGGATAATCCCGGTTATTGGCGTAAGTGCCATCCGCGTATCTTACCGGTAAGAAAGGGAAATCTTCTACCATTTGGCGAGCTACGGCATCGTTAATATCCACTAAGTTTTCGGTTTGCGTATTATAGCTCAGGGTACCGCCTACTTTTAACCATTTTTTTACCTGGTCATCAATGCTAAACCGGCCGGAGTAGCGCTTCATGTACGACGTTTTTACTAAGCCTTCGTCGTCGCGGTAACCTAAAGAGAAGGAATAAGTGGTGCGTTCGTTACCGCCACTAAAGCCTAACTGATGGTTCTGAGAAATTTTGTTTTGGGTAATTTCTTTCATCCAGTCGGTGTCGTACAAAGGTTGTAGGTTTGCGTCGAAAACACCTGGATAAAGTTTACTGAAATCTGTTCTTCTCTTTATGGGATCCAAATTAGCATATTTACCTTCAGCCCAACCTTTAGGATCGTACTTAGCTATGTTGGCATAGGCTAAATCCTCAGTAGCCAGGTATTCCCGGGCATTTAGTACTTCTGGGCGGTTCGGACCAATGGTGTTCACGCTAAAATCCGCATTATAGGTTACTTGGCCTTCGCCGGCTTTGCCGCGTTTCGTAGTTACCAGAATAACCCCATTGGCACCTCTGGCACCGTAAATAGCCGTAGAAGAAGCATCTTTCAAAACTTCCACCGATACGATATCGTTCGGGTTAATGTAGTCGATGGCATTACTAAACTGCGCCTGGTTCCCTTGGGGCAGCATTACGCCGTCTACCACATATAATGGGTTGTTAGAGGAGTTAATAGAGCTAAAGCCCCGCACCCGCACGGTAGTACGGCCACCCGGGCGCCCCGAGTTGTTGTTAACTTGTACTCCTGCCATACGACCGGCTAAAGCTTGGTTTAACGAAGGAGATGGCCGTTCCTGCAATTGCTCGGCTTTTACAGTAGCTACTGCTCCGGTTAAATCAGATTTACGTTGCGTACCGTAACCAATTACCACTACTTCGTCCAGTGCTTTGGTATCGGGAGCTAAGGTTACGTTAATGGTAGACTGGTTATTAATAGGCACTTCTTTGGTTTGATACCCGATAAAAGATACTACTAAAACGCCGGTGCCATTCGGGGCATTCAGGGTAAAACTGCCGTTAGGGTCGGTGGTTGCCCCGGCGGTGGTACCCTTCACTAAAACAGTGGCTCCCGGGATTCCTTCGCCTTTTTCGTCGGATATTTTACCCGAAATTGCGGTTTGGGCAAATGTAAACGCGGTGGTCCAGAAAAAAATTAAAACGAAACAAGTAAATCTTAACATAGTCCTCAGCGGTAAATGTAATTCGTGTACATCTGCGCGGCTCCTATTTTGAAAGGGTAAACTAATCTTCATGTTATTGTTTGTTTTCTGATGTAGTAATGCATGTTATGTATAGCTGTGGTTTTATTCTTTATCTAACCACATAGAAAAGGCAGGTTGCAAACTATAACCCGAACGAGACGAGAGAAGGAGTAATAAATAAAAGTACCCTGTTTTTAAAAGATGTGAAAGATGGACAGAATGGGTAAGCGTGTCAAGAGTATTCAGCCATCGTAAAGTAGTTAGTCGCTGTGTCTTACATATATGGCTTAGTTAGGTTAAAAATCATTATTTAATTTATTAGAATAATTATAAATTTAAAATTTTATTGTATTCGTATAAACACCATCAGATTTTTTAAAATACTAGCTTTAACCCCTCTTGTATTAAAGCTAATTGATGATGCATCTACTGGTTTTTAAATAAATATTACTGGTAAAAAGTACCCTCAATCAGCTGTTCTTAAAAGAGATTAAAAAATAAGCTCTGATAATAGTAATATGTCTAATAAGTTAATTTTAAAACCAAGCTTTCACTTACCGGAATACGCTACAGTACCACTATTAGAATTTAAGGCACCTAAGCAACTTTTATTTCCTTATTTTAATGTTGCCGTTCACACTGCTATTTAACCGCTAATTTTAAAAAAAGCAACCTTTGTATATCGGGCGAAAAAGTTGAGATACAAAAATTTGAGTACAAGTAAGAATTCAGTAAAAAGCTGTTAAGAAGAAGCCTGATAAAGTGAAAATTTATTACTTAACTTATAATTTTTTAAATAAAAATTAATTTCCAAAATGAGTTTTGTTTAAACGAAGCTTGTTTTTGTATAACTGATAAAGTTAGCCTTTTTTTTTAGGTATTTTAAACCAGTAAACCCATAGCTACTTTCTGTTAAATGCGCCCGGGTACAAATATTCGCCAGCAGACTGGTGGTTGAACCAGTTTTAAAGAAAATGTAGTACAAAATAATACAAATATTTATTGTCAAAAAAACACTTGTTTCCAATGTTGTTCTAAGAGAAATCTGCTCTTGAAGAGGCTTAAATTTAGGTGATATAGAGTTGTAATTTACCCGCCGTTGTAGTAATAGCTAAAGCAAAATCCGTAATTTGGCCCGGAGAGCCCGTTAAAATTTAAAAAATTAAAAATGATGCCGCCCAGACCTTACATCTTAAGCGAAACAAATTGGAAAACGGTAAAAGAAAACCGGTATAAAATAGCGGTTTTACCTTGGGGAGCTACCGAAGCCCACAATTACCACCTGCCTTATGCCACCGATACTATTCTGGCGGAACACGTGGCCGCCGAAGCTGCCCGGTTAGCCTGGGAACAAGAGGCGAAAGTAATGGTACTACCTGCCATGGCTTTTGGCGTAAATACCGGCCAATTAGATATTGCTTTTACTATTAACCTGAACCCAGCCACCCAAGCTTTAGTACTACGCGACATTGTAGATTCGCTTTCGGGGCAAAATATTAAAAAACTGGTGATTTTAAATGCCCACGGAGGTAATGATTTCCGGCAGATGATCCGGGAGTTACAGGGCACTTGCCCGGATATGTTTGTGTCGACGGTAAATTGGTGGCGAACGGCTAAAGACACCGACTTTTTCGAGGAACCCGGCGACCATGCCGGCGAACTTGAAACCAGTGCCGTGATGCATATTGCTCCCGATTTGGTTTTACCTTTATCGGAAGCCGGCTTGGGAAAAAGCAACAAGATAAAATTAAAAGCGCATCAGGAAGGTTGGGCTTGGACTCCCCGGGCCTGGACCAAAGCAACCAACGACACCGGTGTGGGAAACCCAGCTCGCTCTACTCCCGAGAAAGGTGAAAGATTTTTGGCAGCAACGGCCGCTAACATTGCCCGTTATTTAGTAGAACTAGCTCACGCCGATTTAAATAATTTATACGAGCAAAACCAGAGTATTTAGTATTTGCTCAGCAGTTGCAATACGCTTTTGGCGTAAGTAGCCCCAATCGGAATAAATTTATTGCTGATAGCTACATTATTGCCTTCTACGGCCGTAATGGCATCTATATTCACGATAAAGGAGCGGTGTACCCGGATAAACTTACTGGCCGGAAACCGGCTCACGGTGGCTTTTAAAGTAGCGTATACAATTGTTTTTTTGCCGTTCGATACAATGTGCACGTAATCGCCCAGCGCTTCGATGTACTGGATATCGGCAAAGTAAATTTTAATGAGTTTCTGTTCTACTTTTACAAAAGTGAAATCGGCGGGCGCACTGGTTTGCTGCCGTTGGTTTAACCGCTCGTGCGCTTTTTGAACGGCAATTAAAAAACGGGAGTACGTAATAGGTTTTACCAGATAATCAATAACATTTTGCTCAAAAGCTTCTACGGCGTATTCGCGGCTGGCACTGGTAACAATTACCAGTAAATCTTTATTCTGGATGGTAGTAAGCAAATCCAAGCCCGACATGTCCGGCATTTCTATATCTAAGAATAAGACATCCACGGACGTATCCCGTAAAATACTAGCTGCTTCAATTCCCCCGTTGGCCGTACCTACTAACTCCAGAATATCTGTATCCGCCGTAAATTTTTGAATAATTCTAGCCGAAAAAATATCGTCGTCTATAATTAGGCATTTAATTGGAGAATTAATCATCAAAGAAGCGGACATGTACGCACAAATTATTAAAGCATTGGTTATTATAAGATAGCTAATTACTTTAAAAGTACCTGTTTTTCCAAAATTGCCCTTAAATTTTTACTTAACCGGTTGATTTTATTAAACTTAAACTTTATTAACTTTTTATTTTAATACCAATTTCTAAATTTTTTACCATTCCGGTAAGTTGGTATGATAGCAATTACTCTTTAATACCATATTTTCGTAGATCAGCTGCTAAGCGGCTATTCCAAGCTTCCTGCGCGCCGTGATTAGTGCCGTGGCCTGTTTCACTGTCGTATTTTTCCTGCAGCCGGTTCATTTCGCGGTACGATTCGATAAACTTGTACTGCACTATGCTGTTATAATCTTCCAGCGTTAAACTATCCGGTTGAATTTTGCGCTTAAAACGCTCGGCTACTATTTTTACAATATCAAAATGGCGTTGTTCGTGATTTAAGCTGTACGGATCGCGGGCAATGGGTTTTACCCACGACGAACTCCGGATAACGTACACTTTTACCGTTAAATTCAGTTGAATTACGCCGTTTACTACCTCACTGCCGCCTTGGTAGGCAAAGCCCGGAAAAACCAGCGCGGCATAGCGGGTACCCCGGGGAGTAGCGGTAAAATCGTTCCAGTTCAGCGGGCGGTTAGGCGCGTAAAAAACCGTATCGTCCTCAGCATTCCGGACGTAATCGGTGAAGTTTACTTGAATACCCGTCGCCAGTTTCTCGTTTTTACCAGCTTCCTGATTCATCCAGGTATTTATATAACTGAGCCCCGCTATTAAAGCTTGCCGCAGCGTAGGTTCCACCACGGTAAGCGAACCAGTGGGCCGGCCGTAACGCGCTCCCCCGCGGTATTCTACCAAATGCACCGGTTTACCGGCGCGGCGGTATTCAAAAGCCATGGCTATTCGCACCCGCCCCTCTACGCGCCCTTTGCCATTCGTTGTTTCCAGTACCTGGCATTCTTTTAAACGAATAATGAGTGGCCGCAGCTTGGAGTTCTGGGGCCAGCTTTGTTTTATAAAATCCTGAATGGCTTGTAAACCGCCGCCTTGCAAATCAGCGGGTTGGGCGGTGGCGGTTAAAGGAGCGGTGGACGAAGTAGGTGGGGGAATTAAATACGTTACGGCTTTTTTATCGGTCCGGTCGTCAACCACTTCGGCAATATAAAACTCTTTAGGCGTAAATTTTAACGGTTCGGTGCGCAGCGTAATGGGCGTAACTTTTACCGTGGGTTGGGCCATAAGGCTGCCCGCAAGGCAAAAATTTAAAAAAAAGCAAAAACCAACGCTTTTGTAAGGCAGCCGGTTTACTCTAAAAAGATGTGGCAGCAAGTGTAAAAAGATAGTGAAAGAGATTGGATATACCATTTTTTAATTTGTGAGCGCCTAGTCTGTTTAAGACCCTGCTAAAAACGTATGACTATAACCAGCAACCTTCAAAACATTTACGCTGGTAATTCGGTTCGCTTCGGGAACCGGCCTGCATTGGAATAGCAGCGTAAATTTTTAAATTTTTTCCTTTCCTCATCCTATAAATTTTAAAATTTCGGCAATCCCAAAAGTACCCCTACCAGCAGTTGGCCCTTGGCGGAAGTGTTTCTTTAAAAAACTAAAACTAAGGTTCGCTAGTATGTCTTGTATCCGGTTATATTGCGGGCCAAGCCGGTTTAGCAGCTAACCTATCCTCTACAACTATGACAAAAACGATTTTTATTGCGTCAGCAGAGCCCTACAGCGGCAAATCCATGGTGGCGTTGGGTTTGGTAAACATGTTACTGGGCAAGGCCAAAAAGATTGGTTACTTTAAACCCATCATCAATAGCAGTCCGACGAATAAAAAAGACGTGCACATCGAAACCATCGTGCATTATTTTAATTTACCGGTGCAGTACGCCGATACGTTTGCCTTTACCGGCAGCGAAGTGATGCGCTTGATTGAAGCCAATAACCAAGGGGAAATTATTGACACCATTATTAGTAAATACAAGCAGTTCGAAGAAAATTACGATTTTACCCTGGTAGAAGGGACCGATTTTACCGGCGAGGGTACGGCTTTTGAATTTGATATTAACGTAACAGTAGCTAAAAACCTGGGTATTCCGGTGGTGCTGGTGGTATCCGGCGAAAATAAAACGACCGCCCAGGTTATAAATTCGGTATTTACCACGTTGCGGAATTTCGAAGCCCGCGAAGTACAGATTATTGCAATTATCGCTAATAAGGTGAACCCGGCCCAAACTGATGACGTGCGGGAACTATTGCACGGCCAACTACCCCGAGAATTAATTTCGGCGGTAATTCCGGAAGATAAAAGTTTAAAAAACCCGACGATGCAGGAAATTTACCAGATTTTAGGAGGTAAACTCTTGTTCGGGGAGCAGCAACTCAGCAACCAGGTCGATAATTTCGTAACCGGAGCCATGCAGGTGCCTAACTTTCTGAAACACATTAAAGATAATGTACTGATTGTAACGCCCGGCGACCGGGGCGATATTATCATTTGCGCCTTGCAGGCCAACTTATCCGTGAATTACCCGCGCATAGCCGGTATTGTACTGACCGCCGGCTCCGAACCCGAAGAACCAATTCTGCGGCTGATAGAAGGTTTACAAACAGTAGTGCCGATTATCGCGGTAAAAACCGGTACTTTCCAGACCACTACCGAAATTGGGGCCATTAAATCGCAGATAAGCCCGGATAATTTAAAAAAAATTGAGCTGGCCATTGATACTTTTGAAAAATACGTGGACGTAGCCGCCTTGGACGAGAAAATAGTTACGTTTACCGCCGAAGGTATTACGCCGCACATGTTCCAGTACCAATTGGTAAAGTGGGCTAAAAGTCAGAAAAAGCACATTGTGTTGCCCGAGGGTAACGACGACCGGATTTTGCGAGCCGCCGCCCGTTTAATTAACCAGGAAGTGGTAGATTTAACCATTTTGGGGAACACGGTCGATATTACCGCCGCGGTAAAACGCATGGGCTTACCTTTAGATATGAGCCGCGTACGCATTATTAACCCAGCGGAATCCGAATACTACGAAGAATACGTGCAAACCTTGTACGAGCTCCGGAAAAACAAAAACGTAGAGCTCGAAATGGCTTACGATCTGATGACGGATGTGTCGTATTTCGGGACGATGATGGTGTACAAAGGCCACGCCGACGGCATGGTGTCGGGCGCGGTGCACACCACCTTGCACACCATCCGGCCGGCTTTGCAGTTCGTGAAAACCAAGCCGGGTGTTTCTATCGTGTCATCAGTCTTTTTTATGTGTTTGCCCGACCGGGTTTCGGTTTTTGGCGATTGCGCCGTCAATCCCAACCCCACCGCCGAGCAACTGGCCGAGATTGCGATTTCTTCGGCCGAGAGCAGCCAGCGTTTTGGTATTGAGCCCCGCATTGCCCTATTGTCGTATTCGTCGGGTACTTCCGGCGAAGGCACCGAGGTAGAAAAAGTGCGCTTAGCCACCGAAATCGTCAAACAAAAGCGGCCCGATTTAAAAGTAGAAGGACCGATCCAATACGACGCGGCGGTAGACCCGGAAGTAGGGAAACAAAAATTACCAAACTCCGAAGTAGCCGGCCAGGCGAGTGTGTTGATCTTCCCGGATTTAAATACCGGTAACAACACTTACAAAGCCGTGCAACGCGAAACCGGTGCACTAGCCATTGGCCCTATGCTGCAAGGCCTGAACAAACCCGTAAACGATTTAAGCCGCGGCTGCACCGTCGATGATATATTCAATACCGTGGTTATTACCGCTATCCAAAGCATGGGGTAATTTGGTTGCAGGTTGCAAGTTACAAGTTGGAAGATTGAAAAGTTAGAAGGTTAGAAGGTTTTGAAGTTGGAAATTTGAAGGATGACCAGTTGAAAGGTTGAAGAATTTAAAGTTTTTAAATTTTTGTTGGCAGATTGCTGGCGCGAGCGTCTTCGCTCGTGTTTACTATTTGGTAGGCCTCTGGCCGGGCGAACCGAAGAACCTGAGCTACGAGGAAGTAAAATTATAATTCTATTAATTAAAGATTTGATAATAAACCTAGTAAGCCAAAGGAGTTCGCCTATAAATAAGCTCGCTTATAAAAACGTATCACATCATACGGAATACTTATTACTTAAAACTACATGAATATATTTGTTGTAAATGCTGGCAGTAGTTCTATTAAATACCAGCTGTTCCGGATGCCTTCCGAGAAGCCGATTTGTAGCGGGTTGGTAGAAAGAATTGGTTTAGAAGATGCCGTTATTACGCACCAAATATTTACCGGTGCCGAGGAAAAAACGATTCGCCGCAACTTAGACTTGCCCGATCATGCCGCTGGTTTACAGGAAGTAGGTCAGTTGCTGGCCGATCCAGAATCCGGGGTTATTCAGGATCCGGCTGAAATTGATGTGGTAGGGCACCGGGTGGTACACGGCGGCGAAAGCTTTGCGGCGACCGTTATTATTACCCCAGAGGTAAAAGCCGAAATTAAAAAATTGTTTCCGCTAGCCCCTTTGCACAACCCCTCGAACTACCTGGGCATTGAAGTAGCCGAGAAAACGTTTAGAAGATCCTGGCAGGTAGCCGTTTTCGATACTGCTTTTCACCAAACTTTGCCCGAATACGCTTTTCGCTACGCCCTGCCCGAAGCTTTTTACACCGATTTAGGCATCCGGACTTACGGGTTTCATGGCACCAGTCATAAGTACGTAGCCGAGCAGGCCACCCAATTTTTAAAAAATCCGGAAGCCAGGTTGGTTACCATTCACCTGGGCAATGGTTGCAGCATGGCCGCGGTGAAAGCTAATCGATCACTGGATACCAGCATGGGTTTTGGGCCTTTAAGCGGTTTAGTAATGGGTACCCGATCCGGTGATATTGATCCATCGGTCGTTTTTCATTTGATAAATCAGTTGGGCTACGACCCGGAACAGGTAAATACTTTACTCAACAAACGTAGCGGCATGTTGGGTTTAACCGGCTACAGCGACATGCGCGATATTACCAAAGCTATTCAGGAAGGCAATGCTGCCGCTGATTTGGCGTATGATTTGTACGCGTACCGCATTAAAAAATACCTAGGCGCTTATGCGGCCGTGTTAAACGGTTTAGATGCCGTAGTATTTACCGCCGGCGTAGGAGAGAACGACCCCGAAGTACGCGCCCGCGTGTGCCGCAACCTAGATTACCTGAGCATACACCTGGACGAAGAAAAAAATAAAATCCGCAGCAAAGAACCACGCGAAATCAATCAACCAGACTCTCGGGTAAAAGTACTCGTAATCCCGACCAACGAGGAATTGGAAATCGCGAAGCAATGCTATGAGTTATTGCTGCAAACTACTGAAAGTAGCAGTTAAAGGTTGATGATGAGCTGAAACTACTAATGATTATCTGATCCACAAATTTACCAATATACTGTCATCCAGGAGGGACCTATTTGGCTACGTAGCTAAATAGGTCCCTCCTGGATGACAGAGAATTTAAAAAATATAGAATCTAGGTGATGGATGTTTAAAGTTAGCGAATTACTCGCAGCACTTTGGGTATGACTAAATTTAGATTGGCTTTTAGTTAAATTCCTTCCTAAGCCAATCAGAGATTGGCCATCCGAAAATGGGTAGAGACCGCTACCGCGAACTCTACCCATAACTATGCCCATTCTTTACAAAGTGAATCAGGAAAGCAGTAGCTAAGCGCAAAGACACCAGTTTGGCTCAGGAGGGCCTTCTAAGGTTCTGGTTCTGCGCAGCAGCATTCCGCAGACGGAGTCGAGGAAAGAGAGCTTAGACCGCCCGAAAGAGCCAAACGAGGCCCGCCGGCCACGAGGCAAACCTTGAACTCAGCAAGTTAGATTGCACCCATGCATGGAGTATTGAAAAGGCTCCAAAGATAAACAAAGCAGATTCGCCAATCAGAAGACTGGCTCTTGTCCAAAAGTTACCAATGCCGCTATGCTAAACGTTGACGCCAGTTGAATTAAGCCCAAAACCAGCTCCAAACACAACAGGCAATTTTTCCAGTTACTGAGCCGTAAATCCAACAAAATTTTAAAAAACAACCCTACTGCGCCATTTGCGCAATCTTCTCCAACGGAATAGTATTGGCCATCCGCAGCACCTCGGCTTCCTGGGTTTCGGTTACTTTAAAAGTAACTAAAGTATTTTGCAAAGGAACTTGCAAGTCGTAATCTAACTTTTTCGTATCCGTATTTTCAGTTTTAGTTAGTACCGCTTTGTAACCCTGCACTTTTATTACTTTCTGGTTACCATCGCCGCCCCGACCGATAAAGGGTAGCGACAACAGCGCATTTAAAGACGTAATTAAGGGCGAGTTATTAATAATATCTACAGTGGCGGTTTTGGCACCGCTACCGTAAGTGCGTTGCACATAAAGACCCAAACCGCCGTTGGTGCCGGTACCAGTAGTGTTGTCGGCTTTTACATTGGCGGTTAAGGCATCCATTTTGGTGGGCAGTAATTTTAAAATATCTTTCCCGATGGCGGCATCCAAGGTATGCAGCATTTGTTCCATGGCAAACCGCGAATTGCTTAAGTTACCGGCCGCGTAAGAAGAACGGGCTTCGGTTAAATTTTTATTAAAATCCTGCGCCAGCGACACGTGGGCACAAGCGCATATAACAAATAAACTAAATATCTTTTTCATGATGAATAAATAGAATTAAAAAGGAATAATAAGTACTTGGACAAAATTAAGTTGATAAAAACCTAAGTTTAAGCATCTAATAATCAACTTCTTAACGATCGAACAACGAACAACTAAAAACGAACAACTACTTAGAACCAACTGCTTATTTTTCGCCTAACATTTTTTTGATGCCCGCAATGTCCACCGCGTTAGCGGCTGCCATTAGTTCGGCTTCGTTTTTAAAATTCACACCTTCGTACACCAGCATCGACGATTGCCCTAAGGGCACGGTAAGTTTGTAGCCGGTGCTTTCGTCGTACTCAATCACGGCTTTGTTGCCTTTTACTTTCGTTTGTTTCCAATCTTGCTTGCCGCCCGTAGTTTGGCTGTAACCGCCGTTGGTTAAATACAGGTTTACCGCCGAAAGCAAAACCGCATTGTTGGCGATAGTGGTGGTTAATTCTTTCTCGTTGCCATCGGTGTACTGGCGTTGAATGGTAAGACCTACCCAACCCCAGCCGGTGCTGGTAACCTGATCGGCTTCGGCATTTTTCTTTAAGCCCGCAATGGATTCTGGTAAAGATTTTAAAATTTTCTGCCCGATTTCCATTTCAACCCCCAACATGGCTTGCTGTAAGGCCGAACGGCTTTGGGCGTATTGGCCCGCTTTGTATTTGCTTTCGGCATCGGTTAAGTTTTCTTTTACGTCCGGGGGCGTAGTTACCAAACCGGCACCGCCTTTGTTCCGGGCCCGGCTCCCCGACGAGGTAGAAGTGCCCGTAGAAGTATTGATGGTATTTTTGTCGGTTCCTAAAGCTTTATTCACGGATTGCTCGGCCGCATTTTCAAGTTTTTGCCGCATTTTGTTGAGTAACTGACCGGAGGCCTGGTGCTGCAACAAGCACAAGCCGGTAAAAAGGACGGATACGTAAAGAATTTTCATAAGCGTGATTAATTGTTAATGGCGTGAGGCACTATTTAAGAACTATGCAAATTACTAAAATTTATGTAAATATTAATACGTATATATTCGTAATTTTAAGCGGGTAGAAAATTTTAAATTATAAATACGACGCGGATAGAAGTTGTAAGTTGTTGTAAATAAACTGTATGCATTGTTGTAACAAAGCGAGAATTTTATAAAATAGCAGTAATCTGCCGGTAGTTTAAAATATGGTATGAGAATGACTTTGTTGCAACGGGACTCTTTTCTACTAGCTCGCTTATAGCGAGCAGTAGCTAAGCTACTAGGTAGGCCAGAGGCATTCCCTGGTGGCGATAGATGTTTAAGATTTTACATTTTAGTTCTACTTCTGTTTTCTGATTTTCTATTTTCCGGGTCCTCATCTGGGCGGAGAAAGTAGTTTTGTAGCGAAACATAGCTACCTCATTTAAACTTCGGCGATGATAGCCAGCTTGGATTTTCCAGGCTTTTCGATCGTGCTCTTGCCTATATTCGACTGCCTCATTGCGCTGCCGTAGGTATTCTGGTACCGGCTTCTTCTGGGTACCTTTATGTACCACTGCATCTTTGGACGGGGGTATAATTTGCTTAATGCCCCCTGCTAGGAGCTCTCGCAACTTAAAGTCATCATAAGCGCCATCCCCTATAAAACTACTCAGCTGAGCAGTCTTGCCTTGCAGCAACTTGCCCGCGACCACCGCATCATCTTCCCCATTCGTAGTCAACGCCACAAAAACGATCTCTTGGGTATCAACAGCAATACCGATGTGCAATTTGCGCCAAGTTCTATGCTTGGAAGCCCCGTGTTTTCTTACTTTCCACTCGCCTTCCCCGTATACTTTTAAACCGGTAGAATCGAGCGCAATAGCTAGCTTTCGGTTGCGGGCTAATGCTTTACTTACTTCTACTGGCAGGCAGCTTTGTCGGCGGCAAAGAGTAGTATAATCTGGTACGGCATAATCTTTATAGCCTAACATCGCCAGCAAACTAGAAACAAAGCCGGTCGTCTGCCGCAGCGGCTGATGATACACCTGGCCTAACAACAAACAGCATTGGATTACACAATCAGCATATAAGCATTCCCCTACTACTTTCTGGCTCGGATCAATCTCGCGCCACGCTCTTAACACGGAATCTTCCAGCCATAAAGTCAAACTACCTCTTTGAACTAAACTGCTAGTATAGGCTTTCCAATTTTTAACTTTATACCTATCTTTAGCCGGGATTGTAGGCGATGGTAACATCTCTTCTTTATGGTTTCGTCACTACAAAGATAGACTGCAATCCCTTTTTTACCTATCCCATTCTCAACGTTGCAACAAAGTCTAAACTAATTAATAGTTGCCTTTTCCGGAGGAACAAAATAGAGCCCGCACCCTTGGCTGGTAACCGTTTGAAGATTGATTTTTTAAATTTTTACTATTTTTTCCAGAACCGTATCTCAGCGCCACCGCGATAAACCAGGTTGTAGGTGTACGCCGCCCAACCAGCGGTCATAAGGCTTTCATTGCCCGTAATCGGCTTCGGCGCGCAAAATTTTAAAACCTAAAGCAGTTACCGTTATTTTTTCTTGCAACTGAATTAATCCGGCCTGTTCGAGTTCTTGCAGGTAATTAATAATCTGGGCATCGCCGATCCCGAACAAACTGGTACGTTGCCAATATTCTTCCATTAGTTCAATGAGCAAAAGATTATGATCTGCTGCTGGTGCCAGTAACAATTGCTCCATTGCGTTTAAGCCATTTTGCACCGACGGAAAACGCGTGAGATGCGCTTGCAGCGCTTTAGGTAGGAGGGGAAGCCGGCTAAAATCCTCGGTTTGTAAAAAGTATACAAGTGCTTCGGGTGTTTCGGTGGCATAAGCATTCCAGCCCCTGTTTGCTAAAGCTATATCTTCTAACGAAAGTACTTGGCGAGCTGGAAACAAGGTCGCAAGTTGAAGGGCACCAGTTCTCCCAAACCCTTAAAGTTGGGTTTATCCGGATGCTCCCCAATGCACACTAAACTAAGCGGTGTGGATTCTGAATCGTGTTGCGCAAACCAATGTAAAATATACGATAAATTAACTTGGCAAAGTAAATCGTGTTCGAACCACAAGACTACCGCATCATGCTGCGGATACGTTGCCAGCAACTTTACTTCGGCGGTAACTTTTATGAAGCAGCTAACAGCGTCTTCCTGATACGTTTGAGTGAGATAATGCTGACGAGCCTGCCAGAAATCCGCGGGTAACGCATGGCCACCAATGGGGCCCTCCGAAAGAATTTCCCGCCAGACCAGTAACTTTCCGGGTATACCAGTTTGCCGGAAAATGGCCGCCGTAGCATCGCCGTTTAAGATGTGGAGCATAGAATTAAACGCATTGATTCCGGATTAGTTAATCTCATCTATCAAATTAAAAGATGGATTCTTCGGTAATATTTAAAGTTTGCTATTAATCGGAGAAAGTAAATTTACTCTACGGCTAAAGTAGCAGCGGCATTGCTCATAATACCATCTACGCCCCGGTTTACTAATTTATTAATTTCTGCGGGATCATCTACCGTCCAGACGAAAGTTTTAAAGCCGGCGTTATGCACCATTTTTACGAAGCGGCGGCTGGCAAAATAATAGTGTACATTAATAGCCGAAGCCCGGTAGTATTTATCGAACGAGCCAAAACGCAAAGATGTATCAAAGTAAACGGGTAAGAGGGGCAGTTTCCCTACCATTAATTTATGCGTAGGTACGTGGTACTCATTCTGCCAGATTTGCTGTAAGATTTCGTCGTGAAAAGATTGGAGCACGCACCATTCCCGGGCGCGGTATTGCCGGAGTAGGGCAATTACCTGGTTCGCCATACCGGGGTAAAAATCACGACCTTTCTTTAACTCAATGAGCAGTTTCTTACGGCCTTTTACCAATCGCAGTACTTCTTCGAGGGTAGGCACCTGTTCGTTTTTAAATTCCGGTTTAAACCAACTGCCCGCATCCAGTTTTTTAATGTCGGCTAAGGTATGTGCGGCAATGGCGCCTTGGCCGGTGGTAGTACGATCCAGGGTAGCATCATGCATGACAACTAACTGCGAGTCTTGGGTTTGGTGAATATCAATTTCGATGAAATCGGCCGGGGAGTCCAGCGCTTTTTGAATAGCGGCTAAGGTATTTTCGGGCGCTACGCCGGAAGCTCCGCGATGGGCGGTGAGCATTACTTTCCGTTTCTGGTGCACCAACCGGATTTTTTCCGGAGTGTCGGGAGAACAACCGGTTAAAAGCACGTTTACTGCCAAGAGTAATCCCAGTAAAGCCAAATTTTTAAAAAAAAGATGTTCCCAATAGAAAAAGTTAGCTTTGCGGCGAGCAGGATAATTAAAATTTAAAAAAAAATGTTTTGGGCCTGTTTCGTTAAATGTAAAAGCCTTTTTAAGCAATGACCGGAAACAGAGAAGAGGCATGTAGGAATTGCTTGTTTTTTAAATTTCTGTGGTTAAGGTAAAAAATTTTAGCTTCTGTTCCAGTAGTATTGGGCTTAATCGGCAGAAAAAACTGTTTATTTTGGGCACAAAAAGCCTCCGTTCCAGGAGGCTTTTGCGTTGTTTATTAGTTTAGCAACAGGCTTACTTTTTCTTTTTCTGGTATTCTTTGTACAGCTTACCAAACGACTTAGGCGCAACCTGCAAGGGTTCGCGTTTGCGGCTCCAGGTGTCTTTTAAAATAAAGCGTAAGGCCATATTCTTCATCCGGGTAGGCACTAAGTCCATCATGCGCCGGTTTTTCATGGCCCGGGCCCACATCTTAAAGGTTAGCTTTTCCTGGTTGTCGGCTAAACCTTCTGCTACGCTTTGCTGGCGGTTAAGCAATAACAACTCGTGAATATTAATTTTTACCGGGCACACCGAGGTACAGGCTCCGCACAGCGAACTGGCGTAACTTAAGTGTTTGTGCTCGGCCATGCCATCGTAGTGGGGCGAAATTACCGAGCCAATCGGACCGCTGTAGGTGGTTTCGTAGGTATGCCCGCCAATGTTGCGGTACACCGGGCACACGTTTAAACAAGCGCCGCACCGAATACAATTTAAGGCTTCGCGTTTGTCCGGTAAAGCCAGCAAATCGGTGCGGCCGTTATCGAGCAAAACTACGTACATTTCTTCCGGACCGTCTTTCTCCTGGGGCTGCCGGGGACCGGTAAAGATCGTATTATAAACGGTTACATTTTGGCCGGTGCCACTCGTAGCCAGCAACGGCCAGAACAAATCCAGATCCATAATGCTCGGAATTATTTTTTCAATACCTACTACCGCAATATGCGTTTTGGGGAAAGCCGTAGATAAGCGGCCGTTGCCTTCGTTTTCGGTAACGGCAATGCCGCCAATATCGGCAATAATGTAGTTGCCCCCGGTAATGCCTACCTCGGCGGCAGTGTATTTATCGCGCATTAACCGGCGAGCCGTTAGTACTAATTCCTGCGCATCGTCGGTAGGTTGGGTTTTTAATTTTTTTACGAAAAGGTCCGATATATCTTTTTTCGACATGTGCATGGCTGGCGTTACAATGTGGTAAGGCCGCTGGTCGGCGAGTTGCACAATGTATTCGCCCAAATCGGTTTCTACGGTTTCAATGCCATTTTTCTCCAAAAACTCATTTAAGTGAATTTCTTCCGTGGTCATCGACTTGGATTTTACCACCGATTTAGCCCGTTTGCGTTTCATAATCTGCCCAATTTCGCGCAAGGCTTCTTCTTTATTTTGTGCCCAGATAACTTTGCCGCCGCGTTGCGTAAAGTTGTTCTCGAACTCAATCAGGTATTTATCCAGGTTATTGATAACATTGGTTTTAATAAAAGAAGCCCGGTCGCGCGCCAGCTCGTGGTTGTGGTATTGCTGTAAACCTTGCTTTACGGCCAGGTTATACTTGCCAATGTTGTATTTTATAATCTGCCGGTGGTTCAGGTCAAACGACTTGGTTTCTGAATCCTGCAAAAACTGTTTTATCTTCGTCAAAGTGCTTTTTTCTTTAAAAGTGAAATAGCTTAATAAAAAATAGTAATTAGTTGTTCGTTATTCGCTATACGAATAATAAGGGGCTAATAATCCAGGGTTTATTAATAAATATACCCTGGATTGATTCTGTTGAATTATTTACTATTTATTAAATACGTAAGAATAGCTAAGGTAAGCAAGCTACAAAGGATTTGCAATAATTTCTGGTGAGGTATTTCGGGGGAGAGTTGGCAGCAAATCATTGATTTTATTCCTTGTCTTTTATATGCTTTAAAAAAACAACGGTTTAGTTTACTGATAAATCGTTTTCCGGTAAGTAATTTCTAAAAATTTTTATCGAAAATGGCTCTTAGGCTATTCGCATTGGGGCTTTTACTAAGCTTTGATTTTCAGTTCAAAAATGCTGGGCCAGAGTTTACCGGTAACGTAAATAGTGCCGGCCGTTGGGTTAAAAGCAATGCCGTTTAGTTCCAAGGCAGGGGGATATTTACTTTTTACCTGATTGGTTAAGGCGGTAAGATCTAAAATGCCGGTAGCCTGGCCGGTAGCTTCGTCGATGCGAACAATACTGTTGGTGGTGTAGATGTTGGCGTAAATTACCCCTTTAATGTATTCCAGTTCGTTTAAGTTTACTAAGGGGTCGTAGTTGAATTTTACCTGTAAGGTTTTAATGGTTTTGAAAGTGGTCGGATCGAGGTACGTGAGCTGGCTGGTACCGTCGCTCATAATTAAATGGGTGCCATCGGTGGTTAGGCCCCAGCCTTCCTGGTTCGGGAAAGTGAATTCCTGTAGTTTTTTAAAAGTTTTGGCATCGTACACAAAACCTACCTTGGTAGTATAGGTTAGTTGGTATATTTTATCGTTTAATATAACCATGCCTTCCCCGAAGTATTTGCTTCTGTCCAGTTCTATTTTTTTGTCGATTTTGCCAGTTTTTAGATCAACGGTGCCAATCAGCGAGCGGGTTTGGGACATTTCGGTGGGAGAGCCGGTACTCTCATACAGCTGGCCCTGGTGCAGTAAAAAGCCTTCGGTAAACGCGCTGGTATCGTGCGGAAAGGTGTTTACCACCTCGTAATTTAAATTAACCGGACTTACTACCGGTGGCGGGGCTTGCGCTGTTGTGTCGGATTGGGTAGTTTCCTTGTTGTCGTTGTTACAAGCAGTTACTATTCCGGCACTTAGTACAATAGCAAAATAGCAGAGAAATTTATTTCTTATTTTTATCGAAAGATAGATGAAGTATTTCACAAAGAGAGAATAAAGAATTAATTAAAAGCTGCCACCCGGCGAGCAACGCGGTTAAAATTTAAAAAAAGGGTACGTACGTGTTTGAAACGCTAAACTACATTTTTAAATTATAAAAACGTACGGCATTGTTACCCATTATAGCGGCTTGTTCGGTCGGCGAAAGTTTAGCGATAAAATCGATTACAACCTGCATTACTTGGTCGTACGCACCCGCGAGCCGGCAAACGGGCCAGTCGGAGCCAATCAGGAGGCGCTCCGAACCAAAAGCTTCCAGAGCAATATCCAGGTAAGGTTTTAAATCCTGGGGTTGCCAGTTATCCCAATCGGCCTCCGTAACCAGTCCGGATAGTTTGGCGCTGACGTTTGGGTAAGCGGCTAGTTTTTTTAAATTTTCGGCCCAGGGTTGTAACGTGGCTTTTTTAATGAATGGTTTGGCCAAGTGATCCAGCACAAACTGTTGCTCCGGGAACTGCTCCACAAATTGCGCTGCTACCGGTAAATGGCGCGGAAAAATTAAAATATCGTAAGTTAAACCCAGGGGTTGCAATAAAGAAATACCCCGCAAAAAAGCGGGTTGTACTAAAAACAAATCATCGGGCTCGTCCTGCACTACGTGGCGCAAACCTTTTAACAATGGATTTTGCGCAAAGGAAGCGATTCTTTCCGGTGCGTTTTTGGCACGCAAATCTACCCAGCCTACTACGCCTTTTATAAAAGAATACGCCGCCGCTAAGTTTAATAAAAATTCGGTTTCGGCTTCGGTTTGAGCCGCTTGCACAGCTACGCAGCCGGAAAAGCCGCATTTTTTTAAATTTTCTTCCAGATCTTGGGGTAAATAATGGCGCTGCAATACGGCCATGGCGGGAGTAATCCAGGAGTGAGTAGTGGGGGAGTATTGCCAGAAATGTTGGTGCGCGTCTATTTTCATGGGTTAATTTTGGGGTTTAGATAAGGTGTTATTAAAATGCCTTTCTGGGTTCCAACTGTTTTTTATATTGATTAAGGTATTTGGCTGACCCGGTTTTTTACGCAGTTCAAACTGATCGTAAATCTCGCCGGTAACGGTTATGGCTTTAAATAGTACTTGGTCGTTATTTACCGTAATAACCTGGTACAATTGGGTGTTCTCGGCGGTGCGGTTCATCCAGGGCTCGGGGGTAAGTTCGTACATTTTAGGGCCGCTTACCGAAACCACGTACACTGTACCGGTTTGGTTATCCCGGTAGTTCACGCCAAAAGGCAAATTGGTGCCCCGGGCGTAATTATGTTCGTGGCCTTGCATTACTAAATCTACTTGGTATTTGTCAAAAATAGGTTTCCAGTGTTTTTCTAAATGGCCAATTTCGTTGCGGCCGGACGTAGAGAAAACCGGGTAATGAAAAAAAACAAAGGTCCATTGCTGCGGATTATTTTTTAAAATTTTTTCGAGCCAATCGGCCTGAGCGGGTACGTGCATCATAGAATTAAGCGATATTATCCGGACATTCTGATAATCCACGTAATAATTGGTGTCTTTTAAATCTTTTATGCCGTTGCTGGGCAAAGTAAATTGCGGTTGCCACAAACGGGTAAGCGTCGGGATACCCACCGTGCGGGTGTATTCGTGGTTGCCCGGCGTAGGTAAACTAGGGATAGTAGCATGAATAAAGCTGCCGGCGCTAAACCATTCCTGCCATTCGGCATCGGCTTCGGCGTGGTTAATTAAATCGCCGGTATGAACTATAAATTTAGCTTGCGGAGCTGCCGCATAAGCTGCCCGGATAGTACGCGACCACAAAGAAAAAAGCTCGTTTTGCGCATCGCCCAAATAAATAAAAGAAAACGGTTCTGGTTGATTATTGGCAGTTTTTACCTGGTACCACTCGCTCCAGTAAGTGCCATCGCCTACCCGGTAAGCATACTGAGTGTTGGGTTTTAAATTTTGGAAAGTAACCTGGTGGTAAAGAGCCGCGCCGCTTTCCGTTTTAATTGATTCTGTTTCGGCCAGTACTTCCTGCGCTTGCTGGGTAAACAAAGGAGAAGCATCGGCTACGGCTACTTCGGCTTTGGGCGTTTTTACCGCATTATTCGTGCGCCAGGTTACGGTAAATGAAGTGGTGGGATCGGCTACCCAACTTAAAACAATACGATCCGGGCGAGGCGAAGGAACAGCATTGACCGGTGAAGCTACCAGTGCGCCTTTCTCTTGCGACCAGGCAATACGAACCGTTATAAACAGAAATAAAAGAAAAAATTTAATAAATAGTCCGATTAAGCCCCGTTTTAATGGCATATAGTACGCGTTTAAACCTTTTTACTTAGCGTAAACTACGTAAACGGGTTGTCGGCCTGTTGGTTAGCGGGGTAATTTAATAGCTTAATCTTTTGGGCGAAAGGCTCTTGAATTTAGTGGTTAGTTGCTGGTTTCTGGTTGTTAGATTTATTAAATTATTAATAAGCCAGCAATTTAAGCTATACATAAACTAACTTAATAAAGCCGTATGAATGAACACAGCATTATTTTGCCGAATAACGAACAACCAGCAACTTATTTACAGAGTTGGCAGCGTTAAAAATTATAATTGCCCGTAACGGTAGGTAAAGTTTCAGACACCGTATACTTGGCAATTTTCAGGTAAAGCTCGTTCGGATTAAAAGGTTTGCTCACATATTCGTTCATACCCAATTGCAGTGCTTTATTTTGAACATCCAGCATGGCCGAAGCCGTTAAAGCAATGATGGGAACAGTGGCGTTTTTACCATCTAAAGCCCGGATGCGCTGGGTGGCCTCAAAGCCATCCATTACGGGCATTTGTAAGTCCATCAAAATAACATCATACGTTTGCTGTTGCACCATTTCTACGGCTTCCTGGCCGTTTAAAGCACAATCCGTGCGAATGCCCCATTTTTCTAAAAACTGGAGGGCAATAAACTGATTTATTTCATTGTCTTCTACCAGCAACAAACGCACGTGCTCTAAATTCTGGAAGGTATTGGTAAAGTAATGCTGATCCGGTGGCGCTACTTGCTGCTGACTTTTTTTAAACGGAATGGTTGCTGTAAATACACTGCCTTTTCCTACAGTACTAGTTACCGCAATGGTGCCATTTTGTAATTCTACCAGACGTTTCGTAATAGTTAAGCCTAAGCCGGTGCCGCCATATTTACGGGTAGTATCGGATTGCGCCTGGGTAAAACTTTCGAAAATAAGGGATAACTTATCTTCCGGAATGCCAATGCCGGTATCTGTTACTACAATTGATAAGGTAGCTTGCTCAGTGGTTTCTTCTTCCAGCAGAATGTCGATGGTAATACCGCCTTGGGCGGTAAACTTAAACGCATTGGAAAGTAAATTAGTTATAATTTGATTTAAGCGAACCGGATCACCCACCAGAATTTGGGGTAAAGCGGCATCAAAGCGGGCCTTTATTTTTAAATTCTTTTCATCGGCCTGGTACCGGAACGACTGCCGTACGCTCGTAATTAAATCGGACAGACTAAAATCTACAGCTTCAAAATTAATTTTGCCGGCCTCTATCTTGCTAAAATCCAGGATATCGTTAATTAAAATAAGCAGGTTTTCGCCGGCAAAATGCAAAACTTTTAAATTTTCGATTTGTTCGGGCTTAGGACTGTTTTGTAAGAGTAGGTGCGACATGCCAATCACGGCGTTCAGCGGAGTCCGGATTTCGTGACTCATCATAGATAAAAACATTTCCTTGGCCCGTACTACTTCTTCGGCCTGTTCTTTGGCCAGAATTAACTCTTGCTCAATTTTCTTTCGGTCCGTAATATCCTGGATAGTACCTATTAAGCGACAAGGTTCCCCGGCTGCATTATACTCCAAGCGGCCCATCTCGTAAATATAACGTATCGGGCCATCGGGGAGCAGTACCCGTAATTCTAAAGCAAAAGAGGTCTGTTGCGTTATGGCATCCTGCACCTTTGCCGATAGCGCCACGGCGTCATCCGGATGCAGTAGTTGAAGGTACTCTTCAAAAGGAGGAGCTTCTTCCTGAGGCTCTAAACCAAAAATGTGATACGTTTCGTCGGACCAGATCGCTTTGTCTGATTTTATGTCCCAGGACCAGGAACCTAAATGCGCAATTTGCTGCGACTCGGTTAATATTTTCTGACTTTCCAGCAGCTTGTGTTCGGCGCGTTTGGCTTCGGTAATATTAGTAGCAATGCAGAGTATCTGGGGCTGTTTGTCCTGCTGAATAAAAGGTATTTTAACTAAATTAAAACATACGGGTTCCCCGTTGCCCGGATGCGTCAGGTGCATTTCTTTTATCTCCAGAGGCTGGTGAGATGCCAGTACCTGACAGTCTTGTTGCCGACTTAATGCCGCTGCCTCCGTGGAAATTTCAAAATTTTGCGAATCCTGGCCAATCAACTGTTCGGCAGAAAGTCCGATAAAGTTGGCAAAAGCTTTATTCACTAAAGTAAATTTGCCTGCTTCATCTTTCAGGTATAATAAGTTAGGACTTGTATCAATTACTTGTTGCACTAACCCTCTTTGGTATTGCAACTCAATTTCTACGGCCTTACGATCCGTGATATCAAAACCGTAACCCACTACATACTGCAGCTTATCGGCCTCATTAAAAATTGGATTTAAACGTCGTAAAAAATGCTTGATTTCTCCTTCCGGGGTGGTCATCATTTCCTCCCAGTGTATAATCTGTTTGGTAGCAGCGGCTTTTACCAGGCGTTGCCTGCGTTGTTCCGCAATCTTGGGATCGCGTTTGCGGTAGGTAACGTATTGCTGATCGTTTTTCCCAATAATCCATTGCCGTATTTCCGGATTTTTAATGGCCTGGGGATTAACGAACAAATAACGTCCTTCTTGGTCGAACACGGCTACATCCGACGGAATGTTGTTGAGGATACTTTCGTAAAAAGTGCGTTGGTGCTGCAGTTCTTCTTCACTGGATTTCCGTTCAGAAATATCATTTAACACCAATACCAAACCGTCGGCCATTTTATTGGCGATGAGATAGTACCATTTTCGCTGGTTGTTTTCCCCGTAAAAATGCAGTTCTTGTTGCAGCGGCTGATTTTGATCAATAACCCGATTGGCTAAAGGCAGTAGATTTTTTAAATTTTCGGGATGCGTTGAACCGGAAAGGGAGTGGCCAATTAATTCGCCGGCTGTTTTACCAACAATTTTCTCCACTGCCTGATTAAGCATCAGCCATTTAAAATCTACAATTTCTCCGGCCTCGTTCCGGATGCTATGGAAAGCACAAACGCCGGAAGGTGAATTGTCCAGTACATTAATAAGTAAATTTTCCAGATTCAGGTTTTCGCTGCCTGTTTTGCGCAATTGGGTAATATCGCGAGCGGTAAAAAACAACATTCCGTGAATACTTTGGGCGCGCCAACCAATCCACCGGAGGGTGCCGTCTTTCGCGTAATACCTTGATTCGGATTCTACCACCTGATTAATGGGCAGGGTTCCCAGTAAATTTCGGCAGTGAAGTAAATCTTCGGGATAAATAAATTCTGCAAACGATTTGCCTACCAGTTCATGCGTTTCGTAACCCATAAACAGCTTAAAAGCGGCATTTACTTCTAAAAATAACCCGGATTTGGGCTCTATAATGCACATCATCTCGTTACTGTGGTTAAACAGCATTTGGTAGAGATGCAGCTTTTGGTTTTCTTTTTCCAGGATTTTACGGTGGCGCCGCAGTTCTAAGTGCGATACTACTTCCCGGGCTAGTGTTTGCAGGGCCTGGCGTTGCGCTTCGTTTAAGGTTTTAGGATTCGTATCAATCACGCAGAGCGCTCCTATCCGGTAGCCACCCGGACTAATAAGGGGAGCGCCGGCATAAAACCGGATATGAGGATCTTGGGTTACATTTGGGTAAGTGCAAAATAAATCATGTTGCAGCATGTCATTTATCTCCAGAATGCTGTCATTTAAAATGCTATGCTGGCAAAAAGATACTTCCCGTGGAAATTCGGTATGATTCAGTCCGATTTTAGATTTATACCATTGCCGGTCTCGATCAATTAGCGAAATATGGGCAATGGGGGTATCGCAAATGTAAGCGGCTAATTGAGTTATAGCATCAAAGTCAGATTCTGCTTCGGTGTCTAGTACGTCGTACTGGTACAACGCATTTAATCGTTCTGCTTCTTCTTGCTCAGAAAGAAAAGGAAAATTGTTTTCAGGCATTCAGGTTTAGAGTTGGATGTTTGGTTCCTTAGCAATAACTGTGCTTTATTAGAAGAGTTATAATTTATATTACAGACAAAATTAGAAAATAATTCAGAGTATTTAAAATAAAGGTAGTTGCGCAGCGAGTTTAGATTAGGAATAAACCTTTATTATTGTGGTATTTGAGCGTGTATATTTTAAAAATGCAAGATGGATGTAAATTGACAGTAGATAAATTAAATTTAATATTTTTTCACTGAAATTTAAATATTATAAAAATAATTCAAAATAAGTGCTTTGCCGAAATTAATTTAGACTATCATTGGTGATATCGTACTGATCATCAAATATATACAAACCGAACAACGAACAACTAATAACCAACAACTACTTACCTGTTATTAAGTTGAATTTAAAAGTTAGGGGTGTAACTCCCGGCTCAGGTAATTAAATACGCACGCCGGTTATATAATCTTAGAAGATTATATAACCGGCGTGCGTTACTTACTATTAAATTGTTTTAGCTATAGGCTTTAGCTACTTGCTTGGAAGAGCCTAAACCATCTATGCCCAACTCTACTACATCGCCGGGTTTTAGGTACTGCGGTGGTTTAAAGCCTAAACCAACGCCGGCCGGAGTACCCGTAGATATAATATCGCCGGGCAGTAACGACATAAACTGGCTTAAATAACTCACTACAAAAGGCACGTTAAAAATAAGGTTGCTGGTGTTGCCATCTTGCTTTTTCTCGCCGTTTAAAGTGAGCCACAACCGCAGGTTATGCACATCCGCTATTTCGTCTTTGGTAGCCAGAAAAGGTCCTAAAGGGGCAAATGTATCGCAGCTTTTGCCTTTTACCCACTGGCCGCCGCGCTCCAGCTGAAAAGCCCGTTCGCTGTAATCATTATGTAAGGCGTAACCGGCTACGTAATCCAAGGCATCGGCTTCGTCTACGTAAGAAGCTTTTTTGCCGATTATTACCGCCAGTTCTACTTCCCAATCGGTTTTTTCGCTGTTTTTCGGAATAATTAAATCATCATGGGAGCCAACCAAAGAAGAAGTGGCTTTAAAGAAAACAATAGGTTCGGCTGGCGTGGCCGCGCCTGTTTCTTTGGCGTGGTCGGAGTAATTTAAACCAATGCATATAATTTTACTGGGCCGGGCAATCGGCGGACCTAAGCGAACTCTGTTGCCAATTTCGGGAGCCGTAGCACCATTAGCATCGGCCCAGGCCTGCAGGCGGGTTAAGCCATCGGTGGCGAAAAATTGTTCGGTATAATCTTCGCCGAAAGCGCTAACATCAATACGGCGGTTATCGGGCAATTGCAAACCGGGCTTTTCCTGGCCGGGCTCTCCAAAACGAATTAATTTCATTTAGTTTATACAGTGAGTTATAAAAGTTTATTTTACCCCTCCGCCCTAAAGGGCACCTCCCCTAAGAACAGGGGAGGAGAGGCGGTTTGTTGCGTTTAATTTTGTTACTGCTTCTGGTAAGAGAATAATTTTGTTTGTTTTAGTATGCAAAACAATACTCTTTTAAGATATTTATAATTAAAAAATTGTTTGATGCGGTGTAGCAAAACAGAACTAAATAAGCTACGCAGCATTACCGGCATCTCCTCCCCTGTTTTTAGGGGAGGTGGCCTTTAGGCCGGAGGGGTTAACTGTTTAAAGTAATAAAACCACCGTCGATCGGGTAGTCGGTACCAGTAATAAAGCTGGCTTCTTCGGAACTGAGATAAAGGGCCAAATGTGCAATTTCGTTAGGAGTGCCCATGCGGCCAATGGGTTGCGTTTTGGATAGTTTCTCGAACATTTCCTGCTCTTGCCCCGGGTAGTTTTTGGCGATAAACCCATCTACGAAAGGCGTATGCACCCGGCCCGGCGAAATGCAGTTGCACCGGATGTTGGACGTTAAATAATCGCGGGCTACGGAATAAGTCATAGCGATAACGGCACCTTTGCTCATGGAGTAGGCAAAGCGGTCGGGTATACCTAACGAACCCGCCACCGAAGCCATGTTGGTGATAACGCCTTTGTTGGCTTTTTTCATACTTTTTACCGCGGCCAGCATGCAATTATACATGCCTTTGATATTAACGGCGTAAATGCGGTCAATATCTTCTTCAGCGGTGTTTTCTAAATTTCCCACGTGGGCAATACCCGCATTGTTAATTAAAATATCAATGGTGCCCACTTCTTGTTCTATGCCAGCAAAAACATCCAGTACTTCGGCTTGTTTGGCTACGTTGCAGGTGCGTAAAGTAGCTTTAGCGCCCGTTGTGGTAATTTCCCGGATAGTTTCTTCGCCAGCCTCGGCGTTTAGTTCCAGAATAAAAACGTGCGCTCCCTGCTGCGCAAATAACTGCGCAATACTTTTACCAATGCCACTGCCGCCGCCCGTAACCACGGCTGTTTTACCAGATAAATCAAATAAAGCCATACTGGAATTAATTAAATTTTAAGTAAGAGTTAAAGTTTGTACCGCCCGGTATTTTAAAAAAATTTAAACCAACAAGTAAAAGAAGATAATTCTGGAAAAGCAATTTTTTAAATAGATAAGTAAAAAGACACCAGTATCAAGATATTAGCTGCTAGACTTTTGTTTTAGTAAAGTATTATATATTAATGTTTTATAACGAAAACAGCGGCATCATCTACTGAAAAATAATTTTTTCCTTTTGCTTACATCTGAACTAAAATTGCGAGAAGAAATTGCTGTTGATGGCTGAGGCGCCGCGGTAGACCTTGCCAGTGGGCTAAAATTTAAAAAAGCAAGGCTCCTGTTAACAGGAACCTTGCTTTTTTAAATTTTTTAATTTTTACCGATTACTGACCGTAGAAAATTATAATTCGCGAATCCAAATGTTGCGGTAGCTGATGGGCTCACTGGGATCGCCGTGGTCTTGTAATTTAATGGGCGCTTTGCCGTGCGGCTGGTTGTAATCCGGAATACCGATGTACTGGGTGGGGCCTTTAATCTGGGTATTGTTTTGAATTAACACGCCGTTATGAATAACCGTTACCCGGGCCGGGCTGAACAAAGTACCATCTTCTTTAAAACGCGGCGCGGTAAATACTACGTCGTACACGTTCCATTCGCCGGGTTTGCGCATGGCGTTTACCAACGGACGGAATTGCTTGTAAATACTACCGGCCTGGCCGTTGGCGTAAGTCCGGTTGTTATAGCTATCGAGTACCTGCAATTCGTAACCAGCGTCGCCGTTGCCAATAGAAGCTAAGAAAATACCGCTGTTACCCCGGCCCTGGCTTTTGCCGGTAATATTAGCCGGAATCTGCCACTCGATGTGTAATTGGTAATCCTGGAAAGATTGCTTGGTTTGAATGTTACCGGTACCTTTTTTAACGGTAAAGGCTCCTTTATTCACGGTCCAGCCAGCAGGAGCTGCCGGATCTTTTACCGAAACCCACTGCGATAAATCTTTGCCGTCGAACAAAATAATAGCATCGGAAGGAGCGGCAATACCGGCGCCGGTGCCTGGGGTTACTACCTTTACTTCCGGTTCCCAGAATTCGGTCATTTCGGGTACCATTTTAGGCGGCGTAGGTACGGTTTGTTGCGCTTGGGCCTGGGTTTGGTTAATGGCAAAAATCCCCAGGGCCATACTAGCCAGAATAAACTTCTTAGAAAAAGAGCTATACACGTTCATAGAAAATTTAAAAAATTTAAAATTTTTATCGGGTTGAAAATTAAACAAAAGTTTGCAATAAGTTACACACTCCAAAATCTTTCTGTAAGAGATTAACCTTACTTTTATAAGCATAATCCAGGTTTAAGCCGCAGAAGGAGGGGCTGAAATCAAATGATTTTATGGTTTACAATTTTACAGCCTGCACAATGCCGTACACCGCAATAGCCAAAATTGTAGTACAACTCAGCCAAAAAGCCGCATCGTACCAGCGGGTAGGTTTTAGGGCAGCCGGTAAACGCCAATACCGGAAATAAATAGCCGCGTATACCACCAGTAATAGTAAAATGGAAGTCATAAACCCACCCAGTAAAATCATGCTCATGGGTAGCTTTATAAAAAGAAACAGCAAGCACCAGCTAATCGGAAAGGCCCAGGCCAACACGGCAATGGTTTTTTTGCGGGTAGTATAATTTGTAAACGACAGCCAGCCCAATTGCCCAAAAGCATCGGCGAAGATGCGCGTGAAACTGGCGGTAGCCGTAAACATGGTAGAGTACAACACCATAAAAGCGCTGATCATAAAAATTGTTTCGGCCCAAGGCCCTAACGTTTTGGTGTACATGCCCGATAATACTTTTACCATGTTGTAGCCTTCGGGCACCTGGCCCTGGTTGTGCAGCACGGCCGCGCCCAGAATGTAAAAAGCCGCGGTTACCAACGTGTAAACCACCATGGCCAGTAAAGCATCGTAGTACATAATTTTAATCCAGCCTTTGGCTCTTTTCTGCCATTCCGGGGTGTCTTGCCGCACGCCGGTAAATCCGGCGTAGCCTTTCTCGATGCACCAGTAGTTGTAATACATAATTTCGTCGCCGCCCACGCCGGTAATGCCAAAAGCCGCAATAGCAATCGCTACCGTACTGGGCGGCAGCTTTAGTTGCAAACCTTCCTGTATATTGGCCCACGAAATCGCAAAAGGCGTGTATTGCAGAAAAAACACCGAAGCCAACGTAAAAACCGTAAAAAACACCATCATGATAAGCGAAAACTGCTCGACCACTTTGTAGTAGCCTTTGTAAACCAGTAAAGCCGTGATTAAGGTAATAGCCACGGCCCACACCGGTATACTTATAGCCGGTGCCATCATGTTCAGCGTAATGGCCACGCCGCCCACAATGCCGCCCACCTGCAATAGTTTAAATAGTTGAATGAACAACCACAACCAGATGCTCCAATTGGCTTTGCCCATTTTAAAACCCGGCAGTTGGTTCAGCGAGGCCATGGACGTTTCGCCGGAATGAATAACGTGTTTGCCCCATTCCAGCTGTAAGGCTACTTTTACCAAACAACTTAAAATTATTACCCAAAACGTAACAAACCCCGCTTGCGCCCCCAAAGCGGTAGTGGCAATTAGCTCGCCGGAACCCACTATCGCCGCCGACAACACAAAGCCTGGCCCTAAGTGGCGGGCAATGCCGCGCAGGGTAGTGGGCGGTTCCTGAATTTTGCTGTTAGTTATAACGTAGGGGTCCTGGAATATTAGTTGATTCTCGGGAACAGAGGGCTCCGGTAGAGTTGGCATAGGCAGTGGCTTTCGGTAAAACTCTTTAAGATAGTATTTTATCTTATGTGATTTTAAAAGCAGATTTTTAAATTTTTTAAAATTTGTAAGCCCGATAGCAGCCGGAAAATGTTAAAATTTAAAAAATGGCTCTAGTACCTGTTGTAAAACAAAAAAAGGCTCTGTTGTATTACAGAACCTTTTTTGGCAAAACGGAAAGTTAAAAAACTTAAGAAGCGATAAACTGCAGGATATCCTGATTTAAGCGTTCTTTGTGGGTGTAAAAAAGTCCGTGCGGCGCCCCTTCGTATACCAGGTACTGAGCCGCCGGAATCATGCTGGCAGTGCGGTTACCACTGGCCTCAATGGGCACGGTTTGGTCGGCGTCGCCGTGAATAATTAAGGTAGGTACCGAAATGGCTTGCACATCTTGCCGGAAGTCCGTTTGCGCAAAAGCAATGGCGCATTGCTCGGTAGCTCGCGGCGAAGCCACGGAAGCCAGCATGCGGTAATAATCCAGTAAAGGCGCACTCACCGGGTGATTAATTAAATTTACACCGAAAAACTTTTTGCCAAAA
This sequence comes from Adhaeribacter pallidiroseus, assembly GCF_003340495.1. Lineage (NCBI taxonomy): Bacteria > Pseudomonadati > Bacteroidota > Cytophagia > Cytophagales > Hymenobacteraceae > Adhaeribacter > Adhaeribacter pallidiroseus. The sequence goes on along the minus strand of NZ_QASA01000001.1, from coordinate 4,311,586 downwards.
CTATCCAGAAACCCAATGCGGTCTTCTTTTATTTGGGTAAGCATTTCCGCAAAAACGCTTTGATCTACGCCATCCGGATTATCTTCTGTTTTACCCAGGTAAGGCGTAACCGCTGAAACCAATACTATTTTGGAAACCCGGCTGCTGCCATAGCGGCTCAAATACCGCACTACTTCGCCGCCGCCCATGGAAAAGCCTACCAGCACCGCATCGTTTAAATCTAATTCTTCGATGAGCGCGTGTAAATCGCTGGTCAGGGAATCGTAATCGTAACCACTCCACGGTTTTTCGGAATGACCAAAACCGCGGCGGTCGTATTGTATTACCCGGTGCCCCGATTCTACCAGCGGACCTACCTGGTATTCCCACATGTCTTTACTTAAAGGCCAGCCGTGAATCAACACTACGGGTCTACCGCTGCCGTAGTCGGCATAAGCTATTTTTATTTCTTCGCCAGTACTGACGTTTTTATTCAAGATAAAATTCATAGTTAGTTGGGTTTAGTTTATAAGGTGGTACGTACGGAGAAACCAAGCGGAATAGATTTTCTTAAATGAAATTTGTATCGTGTTTTTGATGTAATTTTTAATTTGATCTACTTGGAGCCTTTTCAAATCTCTGAGCTTTGGTTGATCCCTCCGCCTAAAGGCAAGCTAAAAACAGGGGAGGAGATGCGGTTACTGCTTTTTTGACTCTCTTAGTGAGAACGAAGTTTAGCATTCATAGGTACATCCTACACTTATTGATTTAACTAAACCCTTCTTTTTAGGCGTCCTTCAGGAGGCATCTATTTAGCTACGTAACCAAATAAATTCCTCCTGAAAAACCATATTTTTAAAATTTTTATGATTTTAGTAGCCATACACTTAATAGGATAAGCTTGGTTTGAGTAATAGCTCTAAACGGCTCTGTTATTCAGCCCTTATTAAACGGCTTGATTTCTACTATCTTAAAGGAAAGCAGCATTTCCTTCCCTGTTTTTAGGGAAGGTGCCCTTTAGGGCGGAAGGGTAAATACCTAAATTAGGAAACTATAGCTTCAGCCGAGCAAACTATTATCATATCCGAGTTCTTTATTTTCCATCCTACAGATTTATTCCCTATTATTAACTTTAGAAAAAACAAATACCCGAATAACCCAACGCATTCATGAAAAAAATGTACCTGCAGCTGGCTTTTTGCTTAGTAGCTTTAACTTCTTTCGGCCAAACTTCCGCGAGTAAAACTACCCCAGCCATTATTCCCCAACCTGTTTCGATGACCGTGGATAATGGTCAGTTTTTGTTGCCTAAAAACGTAGTCATTGCCGCCAGTACGCACCCGGAGCTAAAGCAAACGGTCGCTTTTTTAAAAAATCGTTTAGCTACCCCCACTGGCCGGAACGTAACTGTTAGTCAACCTTCGGCTTCCGCTACTATCCGGTTAATTCTAAACCAAACCACCGATAATGCTATTGGCAAAGAAGGCTACCGGTTAACGGTTACTCCCAAAAGTATCTTAATCCGGGCCAACCAGCCGGCGGGTTTGTTTTACGGAGCACAATCGTTGGTGCAGCTGTTTCCGGCCGAAATCGAAAGTGCTACGCTAGTGAAAAATGTAAACTGGCAGATTCCCTGCGTTACCGTAATGGATCATCCGCGGTTTGGCTGGCGCGGTTTAATGTTCGATGTGTCGCGGCATTTCTTCACTAAAAACGAAGTAAAACAATACATCGACGATATGGTGCGCTATAAGTATAATTTGCTGCACCTGCATTTAACCGACGACGAAGGCTGGCGCATCGAAATAAAGAGTTTACCCAAACTGACCCAGGTTGGTGCCTGGAGTGTAAAAAAAGTAGGTTACTTTGGTTCGTTCGCGCCGCCTACGCCCGAAGAACCGCGCACCTACGGTGGTTTCTATACCCAAGCCGACATTAAAGAATTAGTGCAGTACGCCAAAGATCGTTTCGTAAATATTTTGCCCGAAATAGATGTGCCGGGGCATAGCTTGGCCGCGGTGGTTTCGTATCCGGAGTTGTCCTGCACGCCCGGCGTGGAGAATTACCGGGTACGCTCCGGCGAACAAATTATGGATTGGTCGCGCGGCGCCCCGCCCATTGCTTTGGTAGATAATACGCTGTGCCCCGCCAACGAAAAGGTATACGAGTTCCTAGATAAGGTAATTACCGAACTTGCCCAGCTGTTCCCGTTCGAGTATATCCACGTGGGCGGCGACGAAACACCCCAGAACTTCTGGGAGAAAAATGACGCCATTAAAGGCCTGATGAAGAAAGAAAATTTAAAAAATATGCACGAAGTGCAGGGGTACTTCGAAAGAAGGCTGGAGAAAATAGTGCTGGCAAAAGGTAAAAAGTTTATGGGCTGGGACGAAATTCTGGAAGGCGGTTTGGCACCGAGTGCGGCCGTTATGAGCTGGCGCGGCATGAAAGGGGGCATTCAAGCGGCTCGCCAGAAACACGATGTCGTTATGAGCCCCACCGACTTTGCGTACATTGATTACATGCAAGGCGACCCCGCCATTGAACCCAAGGTTTACGCCTCGCTCCGGTTAAACAAAGCGTATCAGTTTGAGCCCCTGCCCGACAGCGTAGATCCGAAGTACATTAAAGGCGGTCAGGCCAATCTCTGGACCGAGCAAGTGTACAACATGCGCCACGCGCAGTACATGACCTGGCCCCGCGGCTTTGCCATTGCTGAATCGTTGTGGTCGCCGAAAGAAACAAAAAGCTGGCCCGACTTCGTTAACCGCGTCGAAAACCATTTTACCCGCTACGAATTTGCCGAAAAAAATTACGCGCCCAGCGTGTACGAACCCATTGTAAACGTAACCCGCACCCCCGACGATTATTTGCGTCTGGAGTTAAGCACTGAAGTAGAAGGCCTGGATATTTACTACACCTTCGACAATTCTTTCCCGGACCGTTTTTACCCGAAGTACCTGGAACCGCTGGTACCGCCCAAAGATGCGGCTATGTTAAAATTAATTACCTACCGAGGTAACAAGCCAGTAGGTCGTTTAATAACTTTACCCATTAAAGATTTAGAACAGCGTGCGCCCAAAAAGAAGTAGTTAGTTTTAGGTGTGAGTTTCAGACACGTATTTATTATATTGTTTCAATAGGCAACAATAAAATAAGTACGTGTCTTTATTTAAAGCAAAGGCTTCATCCCAGTTAGATTTCGAAAGAAAAAATAGCGAATTTAGATTTTTCCTGGCTTTGTTTTTAACCGATAGCTTAAACCTAACTGAGCTGCTTGATTATGGCTTTGTTTGGATAGGTAAGTATTTCCCTGCGCATCGGTAGCCTCGTATTGCAGCATAGTGCTAAAACCATAAGTGTACCGGAGATCTGCGCTTAACTTATTGTTTAGATTGTACCGGAAGCCAGCCGTGAGTCCTAAATCCGGAGCATTATACCTTAAAATATGCCGCATGTTATGGGCCTTTCCCCCATTGCTTCTGGCAAGAGGAGCGATTAAAAGACTAAGTTCCGGACCTAGGAAAATGGCTGTTTTGCTATTAAGGTTATAGCCGAGTAGCCAGGGAAGAGTAAGATAGTTATAAATGAGCGTTCCCTTACTCCGGATCGTTTCCTTAGTAAAAGGCAAGGTTAAAGTATCGGAATACCTACTTCCTTTTTGGGTATAAAATAATTCTATCCGTAAAAAGACTTTAGGCGAAAAGGTAGATTCCTTCCATAAACCGAGGTGATACCCTAACCGATTTTTAACTTTTAAGGTGTAAGCTTCATTTACATTCATCCTGGTTACATTGAGTCCGGCTTTCACGCCATAAGATTTCTGACTGTAACTAATCGTGGAAACCAACAAAAACAAGCATACCATGGAAACTACTTTTCTCATAAACTTAGTTTGGATAAAGATTTATTTATAAAAATTTAAAGCCGATAAACGGTTACAAATCTTACTAAGCTAAAGCCATAGCCAGCAGCTAAAGGCCTGATAGCAATGAAAAATTTTAAAAGTAGTAGAGGAAGGAGTTAAAGAACCACTTTAGCCAGGTTATAAGGGCCAACTTTAAAGTATTGTGGTTCTTAATGTGGCTATAACGCCGGAATTGTATTTTATTTTGTTAACTGATTGAGAAATTTTAAAAATTTTAAATTTTTACCAGCTTTTTACCGGCAGCAAGAGCAGAAAAGAGAAAGACAGAATGCGTTTAGGAAGCTTGAACGTGCAGGTATCTGGTTGGTACTTGATCCGTGAGCCAAACCTGGTTCTCGGATAAATAAAATAAATAGCCATTCTGAGTCATTGCCGCGGCGTCGATGCGCAAAATTATGGGGCGGCCGTGCCGTTGGCCTACGTTTCGGGCCGTAACTACATCCGTAGATAGATGCACGTGGTGGCGGTTTTGTTTTTGCAGCCCATTCTCCAGAATAGATTTTAAGGCGCGCTCGCTGGTACCGTGGTAGAGAATAGCGGGTGGAGTCTGTGGTGTGTAATTCAGGTATACCGCAATAGAATGCCCCTGACTGGCCCGGATCTTTGTTTTATCCGCATTAAAAGCAAATCGTTTTTTAGTATTGGTTGCTACTACCTCCTCTAAAATCTCCCGGGAGAGTTTCACGTTGTTTTTATTGGCTTGTTCAATTAATGTAGTTATTTCGATCCAGCCGTTTTCATCCAGCGCAATGCCAATCTTTTCGGGTTGATGCCGCGGCACCAAACTTAGCAATTTACTAAGCCGCACCAATTCTTTTTCGGATAACATTATTGGTAATTTCTGCTGGTAGATTATTCCCGGAAAGATGCATGCTGATCTCGTTTCCTTATTTAAAAAACAAGGTTAACAGCCATAAAAAGATTACTGGAGGCAAGAAAAAGTTCTCCTGGCGTTGGCAGCCAGCCGAAAATTTAAAAAATTAAAAATATAGCAAGCCTGTAAGCCGGGTTCTGTCGCGCCAAAGTAAACTCCGGCACGTCTTATCATTTATCTAGGCCCCACCTCGCAGCGGGGCTCCATCAACCTACCCACTGGCATCGGACGAGCCGCCCTTATCATTTACCAATTATCGTTTACCAATTACCGAAGTAATTAGCCGATTAATAAAGTAAAAAAGCTGCCAGCCTATTTGGTCTTTCAACGCCTAAGGTTTACCCAGCTACAACGGTCGCCCGCGTACTGGTGCGCTCTTACCGCACCTTTTCACCCTTACCTTTGCATTTACCATTTTCCAAATTACCATTTACCAGTTCAAAGTTCGGTAAATGGTAAATGATACCTGGTAAATGTAGCGGCGGTTATTTTCTGTGGCACTGGCTGTATCCCGGATTGCTCCGGAACCCTTCCCGTTAGGAAGTAGGCTGCTCTACGTTGCCCGGACTTTCCTCTCCGCCCTGCGGCGCAGCGATAAGACGGCTTGCTATATTTTTACAAATTTAACTATTATTTACAGTATTTGCTTCGTCTATACATCTTCCTGTAGAGATAATTGCAAAAAATTGAATTAAAAATAAATTCTTGTTCTGGAAAACGTAAATACGGACAAGTACACCTACTATTGATGTTAACTTACTTCATTAAATAGAATTACGAACCAGTTAAGTGTCTGCCGTGTGGCGAAAATAGTATTGCAAGATCCCGGTTTAGCTCAAAAAGTTTAATAAAAGCGCTCAGTGGAGCATTTAACCAGAAAACCGAATCCTGTTTTCTGGTTATGTATTCTGTTTTTAATGGCCCTGGAACATATGCACCATCGTATGCAATGCATTCTCCGAGTGCATTCGCTCCCCATTTTCCAGCGATTCCTGGGCAGCCAGGGCGGCTCTTTTACGCATATTTACTTCAAAAAACGAAATAGCTTCTGGTAAAGTAGCGTATTTACCAGAAGTTAAACAGGCACTTAATTCCAACGCGTCCAGCATAGCCATGTTGGCCCCTTCGCCGGCAAAAGGCGGCATTACATGGGCAGCATCGCCCAACATGGTTAAGTTGGGCAAGGTTTCCCAGGTTTGATCTAAGGGCATACAATAAAGGGGCCGCGGCACGAAGGGCGTTTCCGCATTTTCAAACAGTTCGTACCAAACAACACTCCATTCAGCATATTCTGTTTTAAACCACGCTAACAGTTGGTTTTTATCCGCATAATCTACGCTATTATTTAGGTGCCAATTTTCATCTGCTTTAAAACTGGCGTAAAAACCTAAATCGCCGTTGCCTTTTTGGCCAATCAGTAAATTTTTTGCGTTCCCGAAAGCCATTATTTTCCCGCCGTTTAGCAGCGCAGCAATACGAGGCGTTGTTTTATTAGAATTATAAACATTACCTTCCAACATGGTAATGCCGGTGTAAAAAGATTTGACAGGGGTAATGTACGGGCGGATTTTAGAATTTGCCCCATCGGCAGCAATTACCAGATCAGCATAAGCTGATAAGCCATTTTTAAAATGCAACAACCAACCCGTATTTTGTTTCTCCAGAGAGAGAAAATGGCTGTCCCATACCACGGTTGCTGGTTTTAATGCTGCCAGCAGCATATTCCGTAAGGGCCCACGATCTATTTCGGGGCGGAAATACGCACTCCCGAAATCTTCTTGGGGTTTCGCTTCGGGGTCACTGAAAAACAGCTCGGCGCATTCATTCACGATAACCATTTTGTCTGCACCCGGTCGGAAATGCTTTTTGAACTCGTCTAACAAACCTGCTTTAATTAAAGCCGCTAACCCGGATTCTTGATGCATATCCAGCGGAGAGCCTTGCACCCGGGCATTTTCATGAAAATCTCTTTCGTACACTTTTACATGGGCGCCTTGCATTTGCAGCAATCGCGCTAAAGTAAGTCCGCCGGGGCCGCCGCCAACTATGGCGATTGATTTCTGTTCTAGCAGCATTTTTTAAAATTTAGTTTTACAAACGCAAAACTATTGCTGCTTTAAGACGGATAATAGTACAAATCGGTCGTTTTTATTTTTTGATAATTCCTTTGGTGCGGCGCCTGAGAACTTTTTTATTTCTTTAATAAAATGGGTTTGGTCCGTGAATTTTAACTCCGGAAAAAGTTGGCCTTGGGCAATATGTTCTAATGATGCCCGGAAACGCAAAATAGTGCAATAAGCTTTTAAGGAAAGCCCGAGTTGTTGATTAAAATACCGATTAATTTGCCGGCTGCTCCAACACACTTTTTGAGAAAGCTCTGTTACGCTCATTTGGCCGTTGGAAGAATAAATTAACTCGAAAAGTGTGCGTTTTCTTTCATCTATTTCATCAGGTAAAAGTTCTGTAATTTTCCTGGCTGCTTTTTGATAAAATACATCAAAATCTTTTAAATCATCTGTATTAAAACCCCAAAAATCAGGTGCAACATCTTTGGCAGTATTTAATAAATCAGCGATAGAAGTAGATAAAATATACTCAACGGCCAACGGTTTAAAACTAATAACAAATGCGAGTGTGTGCGGCAGAATGCTTCTTTGTTCCGGTAAAGTTTCTAAGCCAATCAGTGTAACATGAAAAGGCTCTGAGGCAGATTGCGAAAAAAACAAATCAACTCTTCCATCAGGCATGACCACCACTGCTTTTTCTTCCGCTGATTGATTGTGAAACATACCGATACTTTCTACAAAATCAGAAAGCGCCGAATCGGGTTTGATGAATTTGTAATAGAAGTTATTGGCCATTGTTGTCTGGTTGTTAGTAGTGGGGTGCTTTCACTAACACCCAATTCTATAACTGACGCAGATTTGCGCTTATTTTTAAAAGTATTCGTTTTTATTCGGATTTGTAAACAGCAAGTAAATACAAAACTAAACGCGCAGCATCAGCTCTTTTTATTACTAGGAGAAAAATTAAAAATAAGGGTTAAGGACTTATTTTAATTTTTCTCTTAAGCCTTATTTTTAAAATTAGCAGTATTTCGTCCGTTTTATTACCAGTAGATACAACTTTACTTTAAACGCACCAGCGTAGCACCGTAGCCAAACTTTTCTTTGCGGGCATCTTCGTAAAACTTAATCTGGGTGCGCCGTTGGCTTAATATCTTATGAATTTCTTTGCGTAGCACGCCGTTGCCTGTGCCATGGATGAAAATAATCTCGTGCATGTTGGTGGCTAACGCCCGGTCCAGGTTATCCTGAAAAGCGGCTAATTGGGTGCGCAGCATTTCGCTGTTGCTCATCAATGCCGGGTCCAGATCGGTTAGTTTTTCGATGTGCAAATCTACTTCGTGCGACGGCGTTTTTAATTGATAGGCTTCCGGGTTCTTGGTTTCGGATTCCGTTAAGTTTTCCAGAATTTTGGCTGGATTTACTTCTACGGGTTTTTGATCCAGGGAAAACAAGTACGCTTCTTTCTTAATAATTGGGGCCGTTTTTTTGCTTTTGTAAAACGAGGAAGCTTTAAATTTAATGCGTTTTACCACGGGTTCCAGCAAAGCAGTGCCACTGGCCCGGTGTTGTAAGTATTGGATAACCAAATCCGGCCACTTATCAAAATCTTTTAAATGCAAATGGCTTACTACCTTACTACCCTTCGGCGTTAATTTATCGCTTTGGATGCCTCTGTACCGGTCGTTGGTTTCTTCGCCGTACGTAAAAAGCAAATCAAAATCCGAAAAGTTAAGAATGGTTACGGCCTGTAATTCTTCGGTTTGCGGAACCAGAGCCACGTAAATGCCGGCGGTAGCCGTTACTGGTAAAGGAGCCGGTTCGTTTTTGCGAATTTCTTTGGTGGGTTGCTCTACACCATTATTTTTTAAATATGTATCTTCTTCCTCGGCAATCACCACCACTTCGCGGCGCAAAACCGGAATGGTAAAATCATTGTCAATGGCGATTTCAACCTGGTCGGGGCCAATAAATTGGGTAATAATGCCTTGTTCTTTGCCGTGCAACAAACGCACGCGATCACCTATGTTCATGTTACTAGTTTCTAATTTTCTATAATTTACTTGTAATAAGCCCAGTTTTATCTTTTACGGACAAACAATAATCAAGACTGATTAATTAAATCAACTGCATCCTGTACTGATAAACAACGCTACGGACTAGTTTGATTTTTAAAAATACAAGGCATGAAATTTAAATTTCTGACGAGAGCTGTACTCCAGGGCTGGTAACGGCAGATGCACCATATCCAGAATAAAAAACGCGGTTTTTAAAAATTTGCTTCGGGTTTTTAAAGCCGATAAATTTAAATCCGGGGCCAGGTACAATTGCCGGTAGGCCCGGAAACCTGCCTGCTGGTTGGTGGCTGGGTCGTTGTAAACCATTTCTTCGGTACCGTAGCCCACGGCTACGTTCAGCCACGTGGGAAAGCGGGTAGTGGTAGGTAAAAAGGCGGCGGCTTCCACCGCCAGCCAGTACGTTTGACCATTATAATCTTTCAGCATTTGTTCGGGTAAATTACTGCCTAAAACCGTTGGGCGTTCGCGGGCAAACCGCGTGGTATGAAACGAGTACTTGGGTTGCATGCGCAGCTCCGACCAAGCCAGGTACTGCGCTAAAACAGCCGCCGACCCCAATGCATTAGCTACTAAATCGCCAGTAGAAGCGCCGTAATTAACGGCGTAGCCATCCAGTATCTCAATCGGCGTTTGTAAAATTACACCGGCTAAACTGCCCCAGATAATGGCTTTTTTAGCGGGTACCTCGGCCCAATGCAAAGCACCAACCGCCAACCGGCTCTGGTGAAAGGCTCCCCAGAAATGCCCGACTTTATCTACTTGCCGCCACTCCTGGTTATCATTAAAAAAATGGAAACGGGTACGCGGCATATCTTTGTACCAGGCCTGGCTGGCGGCGGCCAATAAACTACCGTAAACTACCCCACTGCTAATCCCCACTATTTTTAATTTGGTGCGGGAGGGTTGTTTGTTTTGCGAGTAAAAGATAACGGTAGAATCAGTTTGCGCCAGGGTTGGCCCGAAAATTAAAAAAAGCGGACTAACGAGTAACCACGCTTTTACAAACCTCATTTTTACCCACAAAGTGTACTGATGCATTTTCACGGGGCAAATATACCGGATTTATTCGGGCCGACTGAAAAACAAAAAAGCTTCTGCGGATAACAGAAGCTTTTAAAAAGACTAGAGATAACTGGCTATTTATTTTAATTATAAATTATCAGCGCAATAATAGTAACAATTAAATTTTTTAATAATTATAAGTCTAGCATCTAATAGCCAACTACTTATATCTGCGTTTGGGGCGATAATACGGAATGGTAATATACCAAATCATCTATGGGCGAGCGGATAATTTTACCGAAGGCCATGTTGTGCTCGGCACTTACTTCTTCTAATACATCGCGGAAGTTATAACCCACGGAGCCTACGCAGTTTAAAGAATACTGCTCGTAGTTTGGGTAATGGCAAACCAGATTTTTAAAAAAAGCTTCAAAAGATTCCTTTACTACTTCGCGGGAGTACGAGAAGTTGTTGTTTTCGTACAAAAACTTGCTAAAGCTGGCCAGAAAGCGGTTGGGTAAAGGTTTGTTGTATAAATTATCAAAAATATCTTCGTTGGTTAGTTCGTAGGTGTCCCGGAAAATTTTCTGCATACCTTCGGGCAGGTAACCGCGCATGTAATCGCGTACCAAACGCTTGCCAATGTGCGAACCGCTGCCTTCGTCGCCCAGAAAATAACCTAACGAGTCAATGTTTAAGGTAACGTTTTTGCCATCGTACAGGCAAGTATTGGCACCCGTACCCAAAATAGCGGCAAATCCGGGATCTACTCCCAGTAAGGCCCGGGCGGCAGCCAGTAAATCATGGCCTACGTACACATTGGCATTGGTAAAAACAGCTCGCATGGCTGCTGCCACAACTTCAATTTTTTCAGGAACAGAACAGCCGGCACCGTAGTAATTTACTTCATTAACGGCTTCTTTACGAAGATTTTCCGGTAAGTTTTTTTGGAGCGAAGCAATAATAGTAGGGGTATCCGAAAAATACGGGTTATAACCTTCTGTGTTGAAATAAACCTTGGTATTGGAGTCTGTTATCAAACACCAACTTGTTTTGGTTGAACCACCATCTGCAATAATTACCATGTGAAAAAAATATGTTATATGGGTTTAAGCTGTTTATTAATGAAATACGTAGTGCTCGGTTTTGGAAAATATTTAATTGCTCCTGCTGGAAGTAAAAGGTTTGTAAACTTAAGATAAATAATTAATAATTTAATAACTAAGCAGCCAGAAATATTTCATTTTATGCAAAGAACTGGCCCTATTGCGTTAAAATTACCGGAATAATCCTTTCTCTTTTTAGATGAAAGTAAAAGATGGCTTTAATTTTTAAATTTTTAAGGCTATACTGGAAACTTAGCTATCTAGAAATCAAAGTACTAGTAAATGGTTTTTACCTTGGCAATTTTATCAGTAGAGCTGAATCAGTTTTATATAATAAATCATAGGTTTTCCATTTTCTTTACATCGGTTGTTATTCTAAATTTTTGGTTTATAAGAACTGGTTTACCCTCCATTTTACCTGAAATTTTAAAAAAACCGGATATATGCCCCTGTTGGATAACAGATTTTTAAAAAACCAGGGGCAAACTATTTAGCTAGCAAGGAGTACACGTTTTAAGAAAGTAATTTGCTTACTAGTAGTAATTTGGTCTTAATTCTTACCCTGTATTACTTTTGCCGGTAATGTGCCCATGAAAATAATTATAGATACAATACCGGATAATACACCGGCTGATGCGCATTTGTATCTGGTGGGCAACTTTAACCGATGGCAACCGGGCGCCCCGGCTTACCAGTTAAAACCGCAACCTGACGGTACCTATGCAGTAAAAGTACCGCTCATGAACCGCCCGATAGAATTTAAAGTAACCCGCGGTACCTGGGAGTCGGTGGAAGCTGCTGCCGATGGCAGCGACATGCCCAACCGGATTATAAAATTGCCTTCGCCGGAAACGGTTGCGGTGCAAGTGGCCGCCTGGACCGATCTGGTAGTCCGGCCACCGCGCAAACACACGGCCAGCCCCCAGGTACAAGTGCTAGATGCGGCTTTTGAAATGCCCGAACTGGGCCGTACCCGGCGCATCTGGTTGTATTTACCTTTGCACTACGCTACCAGTAAAGAACGTTATCCGGTAATTTACTTACACGATGGCCAAAATTTATTCGACGCTTACTACAGCTTTAGCGGCGAATGGGGCGTAGACGAAACGCTGGACCAAATGGCGCAGACCGGTGGGCCTCAAGTAATAGTAGTGGGTATTGAACACGGCGGCGAAGAACGGATTAACGAACTAACCCCGTACAAAAACCCGGAATACGGCGGCGGAGACGGCAAAAAATACCTGCAATTTATTGTGCAGGACTTAAAACCGTACATTGATGCGCATTTCCGGACTAAACCAGAAGCCGAACATACCGGCATTGGCGGTTCTTCTTTGGGCGGCTTGATTTCTTTGTACGCCGCAGCGCATTACCCGCAGGTTTTTGGCAAAGCCATGGTGCTCTCGCCGTCGTTGTGGTTTTCAAATAAAATCTTTAAGGTGGCTAAAAAAGATTTTAAAAATACTCGTCTAGTTTTACTGGCTGGCGAGCAGGAAGGCGAGGAAATGATAACTAATATGCGCCAGCTTTACGAACAATTAATGGCCCAGGGCTTTCCGGAAGAACATATTTGGTACCAGACCCGGGCCGATGGCGACCACAGCGAATGGTTCTGGCGCCGCGAATTTCCGGAAGCTTTTCAATGGCTCTACGCAAAAAATTAAAAAAATAGTTGTACGGTTAAATACGAGTGCTATATTTGCAGCATCATGACCATGAAACAACTATATACTGCTGGCTGGTGGCACCTTTTAGAATGCTAAAAGAGTGAACCGGCACGTTTGTATACAGCTATAAATAGCAGAAAAGCCCAAGTTCACTTGGGCTTTTTTTATTTTAAACCATTTTATAAAGAGTATCTAGGATGCATTATTCTTTCTTCCGGACTAATTATTATTGGCAAGGCTAATTTGCTTTTTACCCGGTGTACTCCGGCCAAATTCCTTTATATAATTAGCAGAGAAAAACCAGAAATTTAAAAAATGAATAAATACAAGCTGTACCATACGCATAAACAGCTCCTCGCCGATACCGTTACGCCCGTTGGCATTTATTTACAGTTGCGCGACAAATACCCCAACTGCATTTTGCTCGAAAGCTCGGATTACCACGGCAACGAAAACAGTTTTTCCTACATTTGCTGCGACCCGATCGGGGGTTTTGAGTTAAAAGACCAGGTCATCAGCCAGTACTTTCCGGATGGAACCGAAGAGCAAATTCCGCTGGAAGACCGGCGCGATGCCGTGAAGCATTTGCAGCAGTTTATTAATTCGTTTTACGTCCGGAATAATCACTATAATTTTATAAACAACGGCTTGTTTGGCTACATGACCTACGATGCCGTTACGTATTACGAAGACATTGCTTTCCGGCCGAAAGAAACGGCTTACCCGGAGTTGCCCGAAATCTTGTACCGCTTGTACCGGTTTATTGTGGTGGTAGATCCGTTTAAAAACGAGCTGTATATTTTTGAACACAGCATTGACGAAAACACCACCGGTCCAGGCCTGGAGCAAATAGAAGCGCTGATCAAAAACAAAAACATCCCGGCTTTTACCTTTACGCCCGATGCCGACGAAACTTCAAACTTCACCGACGACCATTTTTTAAAAGTTTTAAACGAAGGACAGCGCCATTGCAAACTGGGCAACGTATTCCAGATTGTATTGTCGCGCAAGTTCTCGAAAGGCTTTAAAGGCGATGAGTTTAACGTGTACCGGGCCTTGCGTTCTATCAATCCATCGCCGTATTTGTTTTACTTCGACTACGGAAATTTTAAAATTTTCGGGTCTTCGCCAGAAGCCCAGATTACCTTAAAAGGCAACAAAGCCAGCATTTACCCGATTGCCGGCACCTTTAGAAGAACCGGCAACGACAACGCCGACGCCGAACTCGCCCGCAAACTCTACGACGACCCAAAAGAAAACTCCGAACACGTGATGCTGGTAGATTTGGCCCGCAACGATTTAGGCCGTCACGGCGACCAAGTAGCGGTAGAGGTTTTTAAAGAAGTACAATATTACTCGCACGTCATCCATTTGGTTTCGAAAGTTACCAGTCAGCGGTCTAAAGAAGTAGCGCCCATGCTCATGGTAGCCGATACGTTTCCGGCCGGTACTTTATCCGGCGCCCCCAAGTACCGCGCCATGACCATTATCGACGAACTGGAACCCACCGGCCGCGGTTATTACGGCGGTTGCATCGGCTACATCGGCTTTAACGGCGACTTTAACCACGCCATCATGATTAGGTCTTTTTTGAGTACCCGCAACCAATTGCATTATCAGGCCGGCGCCGGCGTGGTAGCCAAATCTAACCCTGAATCCGAACTCAACGAAGTACACCACAAACTAGCCGCCCTCCGCTCCGCCATGGAAAAGGCAGCTTCGATATAGTTGCAGGTTACAAGTTGATTTTAGGAGATGGCAAAAGTAGAAAGGTTTGAAGATTTGAAAATATATCAACAGGCAATTTCAATTGCGATTGATATCTATAAGATGTTTGCTGAAGGAAATGTAAAAATAGATTACGGTACCCGGGACCAAATGCAACGAGCTGCTATGTCTATTTCCAATAATATAGCGGAAGGATTTGAATACGACAACAATGCCGATTTTATCCGATTTTTAAAATATGCGAAAGGATCGGCGGGGGAACTAAGAAACCAGCTGTATGTTTTAAAAGAACTTAAAATGATAGACGATGCTTATTACCAAAATAAATACGATGAATTGATTCAGTTATCCCGGCAATTAGCAGCTTTTAGCAAATATTTAAAAAACCGACAACCTAATAACAACTAAATAACTTACAACCTGCAATTTGTAATTCACAACTTGCAACCTGTAACCTGCAACTTGCAACCTTTACCATGAAAATACTAGTTTTAGATAATTACGATTCGTTCACTTATAACCTGGTGCAGCTGGTAAAAAAGCTGGGCTACGGCATGAACATGGAGGTGTACCGGAACGATAAAATCAGCTTGGCCGACGTAGAAGAATACGACAGCATTCTGCTGTCACCGGGGCCGGGCGTGCCTTCCGAAGCCGGGATAATGATGGACTTAATTAAGGAATATGCGCCGACGAAAAAAATAATGGGCGTTTGTTTGGGCCACCAGGCGATTGGCGAAGTGTTTGGCGCTGAATTATATAATTTGCCCGAGCCCATGCACGGCGTGGCTACTAATATTAAAATTACCTCTAAAAACGAAACCATTTTCCGGGGTTTGCCCACTGAATTTAAAGTGTGCCGCTACCATTCCTGGGTAGTAGTGCCTGCCACCATGCCGAAAGAACTGGAAGTAACCGCACTCGATGCCGACGGCCAAATTATGGCTTTGCGGCACAAGCAATACAACGTGAAAGGCGTACAATTTCACCCGGAATCTATTTTAACCGAACACGGCGAAAGCCTGATGCGCAGCTGGTTAAAAGGTTCTATCACGCCTAAAAAAAGCTGGATATGAAAGAAATACTACAGCAGTTATTCGAGCAGAAAGCGCTCACCAAAGAAGCGGCTTACAACGTTTTAGTGGATTTAGGGCAGGGCCGGTTCAACCAGTCCGAGATGGCCGCTTTTTTAACGGTTTTCCTGATGCGCAACATTACCGTGCATGAGCTGGAAGGTTTCCGGGATGCTTTGCTGGAACTCTGCATTAAACCCAACCTGGGCACGCATGAAGTGATTGATATGTGCGGTACCGGCGGCGACGGCAAAGACACTTTTAATATTTCAACGCTGGCGTCGTTTGTGGTAGCTGGAGCGGGTTATAAAGTAGCCAAACACGGCAATTTCGGGGTATCCTCGGTTTGCGGGTCGTCTAATATCATGGCGCATTTCGGTTACCAGTTTACCCCCGATAGCGATTACTTGCGCCGCAAACTCGATGCTTCGAATATTTGCTTTTTGCACGCCCCCGCGTTTCACCCGGCCATGAGCCACGTAGGACCTATCCGGAAGCAATTAGGTTTAAAAACGTTTTTTAACATGCTGGGCCCGATGGTAAACCCGGCTAAGCCCGACTACCAGGTGGTAGGGGTTTTTAACCTGGAACTGCTGCGCTTGTACGCCTATTTATACCAGCAAACCGACAAGCACTTTATGGTAGTGCATGCCCTGGATGGCTACGACGAAATTTCGTTAACCGGCTCGTTTAAAGTGGTAACCGAAAACGGCGAACAAATTTTAACTCCGCAAAAAATCGGCTTTAAAGAAGTAAAACAAGAGGCATTAGCCGGGGGCAAAACCGTAGAAGAATCGGCCAAAATTTTCACCGACGTACTGGAAAATCGCGGAACCACGGCGCAGGCCAATGCTGTAATTGCCAATGCCGCTATGGGTTTGTACTTAATGAAAGAAGATTTCTCGATTGACGAAGCCGTAGCTGCCGCCCGCGAATCATTAGAATCCGGCAAAGCCCTGGAGTCGTTTAAAAAGTTGATAGCTTAGTTGGATTTGAAATGTAAGACACTAGAAAATAGACGTTAGATGCTAGATTCATAACTAAAATGGCTAACGTAAATCCAGTAAAAAGTCCCCGTTTGGAAAGGGTAGGGGGAGGATCAGGAATTACGAAAATTTAAAATTTTTAAAAAATCAACCACCTCTTACCCCTCCTAAGCTTAGGCGGGGAGCTAAGAAACTAGAAAATTAGATAAAAGCGCAACCTGTAACCTGCAACTTGTAACCAACAACCTGCAACCAACATGAACATACTCGAACAAATTGCCGCTTATAAACGACAGGAAGTGGCCGAACGCAAAGCTTTGTTTCCGGTGAAATTACTGGAGCAAAGCATTTATTTCGAAACGCAGCCCGTGTCTTTCCGCAAGTATCTGCTGCGCGAAGACTTGCACGGCATTATCGCGGAGTTTAAGCGCAAATCGCCTTCGCTGGGGGTAATTAACGGGCACGCTTCCGTGGAGCGTACCACCATTGGTTACATGCAGGCCGGCGCTTCGGCTTTATCGGTGCTCACCGATACGCCTTCTTTCGGCGGGAAAAACGAAGATTTAACTACTGCGCGGAAGTATAATTTCTGCCCGATTTTACGCAAAGATTTTATTATCGACGAGTACCAGATTATTGAAGCTAAATCCATTGGGGCGGATGTTATCTTGTTAATTGCCGGTATTCTGGAAGCCGACGAAGTAACGCGCTTAGCCACTTTCGCGAAATCTTTGGGTTTAGAAATTTTACTGGAAGTACACGACCGCGAAGAACTGGAACGCACCTTAACCGACCAGGTAGATGCCATTGGCGTGAACAACCGGAACTTAAAAGATTTTACGGTCAGCATCAACACTTCCAAAGAACTGGCCGCGCTCATTCCCGATACCTTCGTGAAAGTTTCGGAAAGCGGCATTGGCCAGGCCGAAACCATTCTGGATTTGCGGTCTTACGGTTACCGCGGTTTTTTAATGGGCGAAGCTTTTATGAAAACCAGCCGACCCGAAAAAACTTTAGCCGCGCTCATTGAATCTTTAAAAACCGCCAAGCCGGCCTTCGCTTAAAAATTTTTAAAATTTTAAAAAATGACTGCTATTCCCGTGTCGACTTTCTTAAAAACGGAACCTACTACTTTGCAAGTAAAAGTATGCGGCATGCGGGAGCCCGAAAACATTGGGGCGTTAGTAGCCTTGCAACCCGATTACATTGGTTTTATATTTTACCGGAAATCGGCGCGGTACGCCGGCGAAAAACTAAATCCCGAATACATCAAACACCTGCCGGCAACCGTGCAAAAAGTAGGCGTGTTTGTGGATGAATCGCTGGAAAACATCCGAACTTTGACGAAAAAGTTTTGCTTACAAGCGGTGCAACTCCACGGTCACGAAACCCCGGAATTTTGTAGTCAATTAAAGCAAGCTGGGTTTTTAGTTTTAAAAGCTTTTGCGCTGGACGATGCTTTTGATTTTAAAATTTTAGAACCTTACGAGGGAACCTGCGATTATTATTTGTTTGATACCAAAGGCCAGCAACACGGCGGCAACGGGATTACTTTTAATTGGGATATATTGGAGCAGTATCACTTAAATACGCCTTTTTTCCTGAGTGGAGGCCTGGATCTGGAACATGCTCCCGCGATTAAGGCCGGCCGATGGCCCCAACTCCGGGGCATCGACATCAACAGCCGGTTTGAACTGGAACCCGGCTTAAAAAATATTTCCAAAGTGAAAAAAATGCTAAAAGCGTTTCGATAATAATAAATTTTAAAAAGAATGTGGGTTTGTAAGAGAGGCGTAATGGGAGAATAAATAAAGTAAGTTAAGTGATTTTCAAGAGGAGCTTTCTTGCTGCGTAGCCAAATAGGTTCCTCCTGAATGACAAAAGAAGTGGGGACTCCTGGAATTTTAAGTCAAAGAACAAGATCAACTTTTCAACTTTAAAACCTTCCAACCTTTAAACTAAGTAAAATCAACTTGTAACCTGCAACTTGTAACCTGTAACCAAAAAAATATGGATTTTTCTGTTGATGAACGTGGGTATTATGGTAAGTTCGGTGGCGCTTATATCCCGGAAATGTTATACCCGAACGTAGAAGAACTGCGTCAGAAATACCTGGATATCATCTACGAACCCAGCTTTCAGGAAGAATTAGATGAGCTGCTGCGCGATTACGTGGGGCGGCCGACGCCTTTGTATTACGCCAAGCGTCTTTCCGAAAAATTTAACACCAAAATTTACCTCAAACGCGAAGACTTGGCGCATACCGGCGCGCACAAGATAAACAATACCGTCGGGCAAATTTTACTGGCCAAACGCCTGGGTAAAACCCGCATTATTGCCGAAACGGGTGCCGGTCAGCATGGCGTAGCAACCGCTACGGTTTGCGCCCTAGCCGGTTTGGAATGCATTGTGTACATGGGCCAGATTGATACCGAACGCCAGAAGCCCAATGTGGCCCGCATGAAGTTGCTGGGTGCTAAAGTGATACCGGTAACTTCCGGCAGCCAAACCTTAAAAGATGCTACCAACGAAGCCATCCGCGACTGGATCAGTAACCCCGAAGACACGCATTACATTATTGGTTCGGTGGTAGGTCCGCACCCGTACCCCGATATGGTCGCCCGTTTTCAGGCGGTCATCAGCGCCGAAGTACGGCAGCAATTGCTTTACAAAGAAGGTACCGAATTCCCGACGTACGTGGTGGCTTGCGTAGGTGGTGGCAGCAACGCGGCGGGTGCTTTTTATCATTACTTAAACGAACCGGCCGTAAATCTGGTAGCCGTAGAAGCCGCCGGGCACGGGGTAAACTCGGGTTTATCCGCGGCCACCTCGGTGTTGGGTTCTCTGGGTATTATTCACGGAAGTAAAACCTTACTCATGCAAACCGAAGACGGCCAGATTGTAGAACCCCATTCTATTTCGGCGGGTCTGGATTATCCGGGTATTGGGCCGATGCACGCGCACTTATACGACAGCGGCCGCGCTAAATTTTACGCCATCACCGACGAAGAAGCCATGCAGGGCGTTGTATTATGCAGCCGCATGGAAGGCATTATTCCGGCCATTGAATCGGCACACGCCATTGCCGCTTTGCATTACATGCAATTAAAGCCCGACGATATTGTGGTATTAAACCTATCCGGCCGAGGCGATAAAGATTTGCAAACCATTATTAATTACCTCGACGAGCAAGATGGAAAATAAAATAGCCCAACTTTTTAAAAATCAATCGGGTCCAAACTTAAACGTTTACTTCACGGCGGGTTTTCCGGAGTTAGAATCCACCACCACAATTTTGCAAACTCTGCAGGAAGCTGGCGCCGATTTAGTAGAAATTGGTATGCCGTATTCCGATCCCCTGGCCGATGGCCCGACTATTCAGCAGAGTAACGCGGTAGCTCTGCGCAATGGCATGTCCATTAAAAAACTGTTTGCGCAACTGAACAACGTACGCGATACCGTTACTTTGCCCATTATTCTGATGGGCTATTTAAACCCGGTTTTGCAGTATGGTTTCGAAAACTTTTGCCGCGAAGCCGCCCGGGTAGGGGTAGATGGTCTGATTATTCCGGATATGCCTTTGATCGAATACGAAGAAGAATACCAGGCTATTTTCGAACGGTATAACCTGAGCGCCATTTTCCTGATTACGCCGCAAACCTCCGAGGATCGCATCCGCAAAATTGATGCGCTTACTAATTCTTTTATTTACATGGTTTCCACGGCCAGCACCACGGGTAATACCGTAGCCGGCACTGATAACCAGTTGGCTTATTTTGAGCGGATCAAACAGATGAATTTAAAAAATCCGAAGCTGATCGGCTTTGGGATTTCCGATAAGAAATCGTTCGATTTGGCTTGCCGCTACGCCGAAGGCGCCATCATCGGTAGCGCTTTTATCAAAGTTATTCAGCAACCCACCGGCTTGCAGGAAAACATCCGCGATTTTATCTACCTGATTAAATCTGGCGAGGAGATATTTAGTTAGACAATAGTCCATGGTCCATAGTCCATGGTCGATGGCTTAATAGCAGTGTAATAAACATAATACCTCAGCGGGTCATTCAGGAGGAAACTATTTAGCTACGCAGCAATAAGGGTCCAGGCAGATGCAAGGGAATTACTTTGGGTATATTACGACTAATCCCCGGAAAACGGTGCTTTATACCGGCGTAACTAACAACTTAACAGTGCGCTTACAACAGCATTACCAAAATCGGGGAAACCCGGAAACTTTTGCCGGCAAATATTACTGCTATAAATTGGTGTATTACGAACGATATTCAAATGCTACTATGGCCATTGAAAGAGAAAAAGAAATCAAGGATTTAAGCCGTGAAGCAAAAGAAGCACTCATCCGGGAAGCTAATCCGGACTGGGCTTTTCTGGTAGTAACGGATTAGCTGCGTAGCCAAATAGGTTCTTCCTGAATGACCGCTCTAAGTCTTTCCTGAAGATTTAACTTATTATGTCACTAATATTAGCTCTTCAGCTTTCTCTAAAATGAGAAAAATTTAAAAAATCAGATTACAAATTTCATCTAACTAACCCACCTAGTCTATCGGCTATCGACCGTGAACCAGGGACTATTGACTAAACACATGATCATTCAATTACAAAACCAAGTTGCTGAAGCGGATAGAAAAGCCATTATCGAAAAGATTAAAAGCTTTCGTTACAAAGTTACCCCGGTAAAAACCCAGCGGGGCGATTACCTAATTGGCATTGGCAAAGCGGAGTTTGATATCCGTAGCTTGGGCCACATGCCCGGTATTAAAGACCTGCACATTGTGTCGGATGATTATAAACTGGTTTCGCGGAAGTGGAAAGTAAACCCTTCGGTGGTAGACCTGGGTGATAGCGTGGAAATAAAGCAAGGTAACTTTACTTTAATGGCCGGTCCGTGCTCCATCGAAACCGAAGAAC
This sequence comes from Adhaeribacter pallidiroseus, assembly GCF_003340495.1. Classification (NCBI taxonomy): domain Bacteria; kingdom Pseudomonadati; phylum Bacteroidota; class Cytophagia; order Cytophagales; family Hymenobacteraceae; genus Adhaeribacter; species Adhaeribacter pallidiroseus. The sequence continues at coordinate 4,290,173 of NZ_QASA01000001.1, read as the reverse complement.
AGGTAGAAAAAACCATTGCGCATTTGGTAGCCAACAACGTGCGGGTGATGCGGGGCGGCGTGTTTAAACCGCGTAGTTCGCCGTATTCCTTCCGGGGTTTGGGCATTGACGGTTTACAAATGTTCTACGCCAAATGCCAGGAACACGGCATTAAAATTGTCACCGAAGTGATGCAGGTATCGCAAATTGCGCCCATGTACGACTATACCGATATTTACCAGGTAGGTGCCCGCAATACGCAAAATTTTAATTTACTCGACGAACTGGGCAAAGTGGATAAACCCGTGATGATTAAACGCGGCATTTCCGGCACCATCGATGAATTACTGTATTCGGCGGAGTACGTGTTTTCAGGGGGTAACGAAAAACTCATGCTCTGCGAGCGCGGCATCCGGACTTACGAAACGGCCAGCCGCAATACTTTGGATTTAAACGCTGTGCCGATTTTAAAAGACAAAACGCATTTACCCGTTATCGTGGATCCGTCGCACGGCATTGGTATCCGGGATTATATTGAGCCCATGGCCTTAGCCGCCGTAATGGCCGGTGCCGACGGCATTATTTACGAAACCCACGAAAAGCCCGAAGAAGCCGCTTCGGATGGGGCGCAAACCTTAAACTTTACCGAATCAGCAAGGCTGGTGAAAAAATTACGGGCTACTTACGAGTTGCGGCAAAAACTGGGGTAACCTGACACCTGAAAATTAACTCAATTTTTAAAAAATTTAAAAATTTTCCTTTTCGCCGTACTTTAAAGTTCCGGATCTACATTATTCGGGCAAAATTTATAACTTGGTTGTAATCTGTACTTAATAATGGATTAAACGTAAATTGATAATTTAATCAGGTTTAACCGGTAAAATAAAAGCCCGCTATGATTATAATGATCCAGCATGATTTCGATGATTTGTCGAAAGCTGTCGCCGAGTACATCATCCAGTACGTAAAGGAAAAACCAAATGCCTTGTTGTGTTTTCCTTCGGGCGAGTCGCCGACCGGCGTTTTGCGGTACCTGGTGCAAGCGGTGCGGGCGGGCCAAGTGGATGTAAGCCAGTGTACATTAATTGGTTTAGACGAGTGGGTTGGACTGGATGAAAGTAACGAAGGCAGTTGCCGGTATTTTTTGCAACAAAATTTATTTGATCCATTAGACTTAGCACCCGAAAAAGTCATGGTGTTCAACGGCAAAGCCGCCGATCTGGATCAGGAATGCCAACGCGTAAATACCTTTATTCAACAAAACGGCCCGCTGGATATCATGCTGGTAGGCATTGGCTTAAACGGGCACATTGGCCTGAACGAACCCGGTACTTCGTTTGATTTGTACGCCCACCACGCGCCTCTGGCCGAAATGACTATCACGGTCGGTCAGAAATACTTTAAACAACCAACGCCTTTAACCAATGGCATAACCTTGGGCCTGAAACATTTTCAGGAAGCGCGCATTCCGATCTTAATTGCGGCGGGTGGTAAAAAAGCTTCCATCATTGCGCAATCGCTGGAAGGGGAAGTGACCAACCAGGTTCCCGCCAGCATTTTGCAAACTTTACCGGATGCCCTCGTGTACCTGGACCGCGCCGCTGCGGCCGAATTACAGTTTGCACCTGCCAGCTAAGGTGGGTCGGCAATAGCTTAAAGTCATTCCCGGAGAGGATCATTGCTGTTTATACATCTTAATTTAAAAGTTTAAAACTTATGAATACCCGGTCAGTAATTCTTGCTATTTTCTTATTTCTGGCTTTTGCTTACGCGCAGGCCCAAAGTCCAGGGATTGATAAAAGTTTGCTAATTGGTAAATGGCAATTAGTAGAAACAACGGTAGGCGAAAACGGATCTCCATCGGGGAACAAGGCTACCTCGGTTCTTACCATAGAAAAAAATGGCCGCTGGAAGAGCAGCGATAAAATGGCCGTTTTCCGGGGATCGGGTACCTGGAAATTAGAAGATTCTATTCTAATCCGGGTTCCTGATCTTCAGCTGAAAAACTATAGCGGTACTCGCGAGGTGCACCGGAAAATTACTTTACTAACGCCCCAAAAAATGGTGTTTGTTACCACTAATCATCCGGAAGGCGGTCAGGAAGGTTATCCCAAGTACACTTTTCACTTAACCAGAATTAAGTAGGCGGCCTGGATTGTTATAGTAACTAAACTACAAAAATCAGAATTTGGCTAAGTAAAGATAGTCTGTTAAAAGGGCTTAACCAACTTGAACCATTAAAGCGCCAGCGAATAAATCGTGAATGGCTCTGCGGCGCGGATTAAAGGTAGCCGTTAAAAAAGACAGCCAACCAAAAAAGAGTTTCACTACAAAGCGCCAGACTGCCAGTAGAAAGGGCAGGTTTTCATACGTTTTTTCATTTACCACCCGCATCCGGAATAGCTGATAGCCCAGGGTGCCGCCAAAGATCGAGACAAAAACGGGTTCGTATAAAAACAGCATAAAAAGTAAAATAAACCCGCGCAGCCAATCCGGGGCTGTGCCTGCCAAATCAATTATTACTCCCACCAGCATAAACACACAAATTACAATAAACAAGTCCACGGAGTAGCTCAACAGCCGACGGCGGATGGAAGGATAACTGAAGTCGATAGTTGGATTAATCATGGTGGGTTACTTGTTAGAGTTTAATATAAAGATACAAGTAATCAGTTATTTAGCGGATTTTATGGCATTTTTTTAAATTTTTTAGTGGCTGGCGTGGTCCCCGGATTATTGTTGCCAGGTTAAGCAATTCTAAATTTTAAAATTTGTTTATATCGGGTGGGAGATTAATAAAAAAGCGCAACAAGTTTGGTAACCTGCTGCGCTTAAATGATGGAAAAAAAGAGAAATTGTTGGCGCGTACGCGTTCTAGCTTATTCTTATAACTCTATCAAAACAAGCTACCAATTGCCAAGCTGCGCCACGCGCCTAAACAAAAAAACTTACTTATGCAGCGACTCGTGGCTGCGCACAATTTCCTGGAGGTATTTTAAAAATGGCGCGGCGAATTCTTTGCGTTTTAAGGCGAATTCCACGTTGGTTTTTAAAAAATCGAGCTTGTTGCCAATGTCGTAGCGTTTGCCTTCGATGGAACAGGAGTAAACCTTTTCGGTAGAAAGTAAATGCAACATGGCATCGGTTAGCTGAATTTCGTTGTTTTTACCTTTCGGTGTGGCATCCAGGGAGCGGTAAATCTCGGGGGTTAAAATATACCGACCGGCAATGGCCAGGTTAGAAGGCGCCGTTTCTACGGCGGGCTTTTCGATTAAGGTGTTTAATTCCATAATCGAATCGCTGATAGATTGGCCGCCCACAATGCCGTAGCGGTTTACTTTATCGTGCGGCACCGTTTCCACGGCAATTACGGTAGCCTGGTATTGCTGGTATATATCAATCAGCTGTTGGGTAACCGGAATAATGGAATCGATAACCGTATCGCCGAGCAGCACCGCAAAAGGTTCGTCGCCGGTATGGTTGCGGGCGTGGTTAATGGCATCGCCCAAGCCATTAATTTCTTTTTGCCGGATAAAGTAAATGTTGGCCATTTCGGATAAACGGCGCATTTCTTTGTACTGGGTTTCTTCGTTTTTCTCCTGCAAGCGTTGCTCCAGTTCAAAGCTGCGGTCGAAATGGTCGGCAATGGCGCCTTTGCCTTTTCCCGTGATAATCAAGATATCTTCAATGCCCGAATCAACGGCTTCCTGCACCACGTACTGGATGGTCGGCGTATCAATAATCGGTAGCATTTCTTTCGGCTGGGCCTTGGTGGCCGGCAAAAAACGGGTGCCGAAACCAGCGGCCGGTATTACTGCTTTTTTTACCATAAGTTTTTAATTTAGTCGATAGTTCTTAGTCCACGGTCCACAGTCGATGGTCCATGGAAGTGAAAAATTTAAAAATTTTAATTTTTTGAGTTTTATGAGATAGGTTCGTTTGTTTATCCTCCCCCAACCCCCTCCAAAGAAGAACTTTTTACCTAATATTTATTTTCAACCTGCAACTTGTAACCTTTCAACCTTTTAACTTTCCAACCTTTAAACCTTCCAACCTGCAACCCCTAAACAATCGTTGGTTTAATCACGCGGGCGTTTACTTTACGCATTTCGGCTACTAATTTGTTCAACATGTCGTCGTTTTGGTAAATACCGATAACCGAACCTCCCGAGCCAGTGAAAGTAGCCGAAGCACCGCATTGACGGGCCGTGTTTACCAACTCCATGTTACTGTCGCTGATTTTCATAATCTGGCAACGCTGGTCGAAGTTCTCGTTCATGAGTTGGTGCAAGGTCGTGTAGTCGCGCTCCAATAAGGCTTTTTTACCCGCATCGGCTAAGCTGGCAATGCGGTTTAGCGTATCTATTACGTGCGGATCGCCTTTATCGTAACGGGTTTTAATGTCGTTTAAAACTTTGCCCGATACTTTGCCTAATTCTGTTTTATAAGCAATGTATAAGTTTGGCAGTAAATCCGGGTCAAGCGGTTCGTACAAACCATGTTTTTTCTCGGCTATAATCTGTTTATCGAAATTCATGTACACACAGCCCTCGTAAGTTTGAATCACGCGGTCTTGCAAGCCAGCGTTAATGCCTAGTTCTTCGGTTTCTACAGCCAGGGCCAGGTTCGGTAATATTTCTTGCGGAATTTGTACCCGGTAGAACTGCATTAAACCCCGCAAAGTAGCAATAACAATGGCACTGCTGCCGGCCAGCCCAATCTGGCGCGGAATAGAGGAGTTGTAGCGAATGGTAAAGTTTTTATTTTCCAGCTTTATTTTTTCGTGCTGGCAATATTCTACAAACTTTTTAATGGCTGCTTTGAGCAAAGGCGCGCCGCCGTGGTAGCCCGTTAAATTTATTTGGTCCTGCAGCTGGTAAATATTTTTAAACTGATTAATGTCCTGCGGTTGCGGTTCGATGACCAGTTCCGGGGTTTGGTACAGTAAAATATGGGCGCCAAAATTCTTTACAATCAAGGAGATTGTTTTACCATTATAGCCATCCGAAGGGTTACCTACAATGGCAGCTCTGGCATAAGCACGGGCTTCGATAATCATAGTGCGGGTGTAGCAGTTTAATGAACTGGAATCGGAAATGTAATACAAAAGAGCTTAATTTTTAAAAAAACAATGGCAAATATTCTTTAGGAAGGTTTTTTTAAAAAACTAGGCTTTAAACAGTTGAAAAGGTTAAGGTAAACCTGCGGAATGTAGTACAAGAAAATAAAATGAAGTTTGAGTTTGATATTCAATATAAATCAATGGACCCAGGTAATCCTAATCCGCTACGACCTGAACAAAGGTTTTGTTGGAATATACACAACGAAACACAGAATTATTATAATTAATAGCTACTTTTATTAAATTAAATATAATTATTATAAATTAAATAATAATTCTGTCGAATTACTGAAATTAAATATATAACTTTGATTGTATTATTAGTGTTGCGCTCCTGATCTGTATCCAGCAACAATTCTTGTTAGCGGTGTTTGCAGTTGTTGTACTGTGTTAATCCTTAATGGCAGTAGAGTTCTATATCGTCTGAGTTTTAATTTTTACTACCAACTTATTACCAATCACTAATTTTTTATTATGAAACAAGTTTACCTGACAGGATCCCTTAGCAAGCGGCTCCCTCCATTTCGCGTTATTTTTTTACTTACCTGTTGGTTGATTTTACAAGCAAATTCTTCTTTTGCCCAATGGACTCGCCGGGCCGATGCGCTTAAAAAGCGGTCGGAGTGCCCCAGTGTTTTGTATAAAAATAAAATTTACATTTTTGGCGGCTTCGGGGAGTTTCCTAACCTGGAACAAACCAGCGAAGTGTACGACCCGGCTACTAACAAATGGACTTTACGAGCCTCTTTTCCCTCCGGAAAAAAAGTAAGTCACCAGGGCGTGGTGTTGGTTGACGATAAAATCTGGCACATTGGTGGCCGGGCCGTAGATACCAATGGGCCAGTTACCAGCCAGGTAATTATTTACGATATAACCAACAACCGTTGGCTAAATGGTCCGCAGTTAATCGATCCGGCCACCGGCAGAGCTTTGCCATTGGGTGGTGGTGGGGCGGCCTTAGTAGGCCGTACCTTGCACGTTTTTGGCGGTTTTTCCCCTACTATCTGCCTCGACCAGACGAAATATCACTTAACTCTGGATGTAGATAAATGGCGGGCAAACCCTAGCGGCACCAGATGGGAAAATAAAAGCGCGCCTATGCCCCTGGCCCGGAATCATTTTAGTACGGTAGTGCTAAATGGGAAAATATACGCCATTGGCGGGCAGGTAAAGCATGATTGCGGCGCTACCGAACTAAACTACGTGCACGCCTACGATCCGGTAAATAACTCCTGGGCCCGCCTGAGCAATTTACCGGCCCCCCGTTCGCACAACGAGATGGGTACTTTCCCGGTTGACGGAAAAATTTACCAGGTGGGTGGTCAAGGCTCGGGCGATGATGCGCAAAAAACCGTATTTGTGTTTAATCCCGATGCCAACGGCGGTTCCGGTGCCTGGTCTAATGCGACGCAGTATACCTTGCCTAAGTATTACTTTGGCGTTTCTGCAAAAGTGGTGGGTACTAAATTAATTATTTCGCATGGTGCACAAAAATTAGTAAGCGATGAACGCCGGGAAACGTATACTGCTTCTTTTACCCGCCATACACCTTACAAATTTGGTTTTACGGCCAAGTGTTTTAGTAAATCGGTAAGTTCCGGCGCCACAATAATTGTTAAAAACCTATTGTATACCGTTGAAAATCAAAAAACCTACAGCTTAAGTTCTAATGCGGGCTGGTTAACTATTACAAAAAATAGCAGCGGTACTGCCCTCCCAACCGGGATAGATGTAGAAGCTACTGTTAACACCTCGGGCTTGGCCGCTGGTAGTTACTCGGCCACCGTTACGGCCAAAAGTACCGGCAGCGGAACTACTTACAGCAGCGCCAGCTTCTGCGTAAATATAACCGTCGGGGGTACCAGCACGGGCAGCCAGGGCGTAGTAAGCTTTACCTTAATCAACGCCGACAGCGATAAAGATATTCAAACGCTAAATGATGGCGCCACCCTGGATATAGCGAAGTTGCCTGCCAAAAATTTAAATATCCGGGTTAATACCAGCCCCAGCGCAGTAGGCAGTGTAAAAGCAGAATTAACCGGAGCGCAAAGTTTAATTAAAATAGAAAGCAGTGCGCCTTATGCGGTTTTTGGCGAATCTAATTCTAACTATAACGCCTGGGTCCCAAAACTAGGAAACTATACTTTAAAAGCCACGCCTTATTCCGGAACCAGCGCGAGTGGTACGGCGGGTAGTGCTTTATCTATTGCCTTTCAGGTAGTAAATTCCGCCGGCAGAACGGCTAGTGGGCCGGCAGCTCTGAAAAATCCGGAACCGGGCAAACCGGCCGGCATAAAGTTAAACGTGTACCCGAATCCTGGGTCCGGAACAAACCTACAGGTAACGCTCGAAAATTTTACTCAGAATGAACAAGTTAGCCTGGTTATGTATAATGCTTTAGGTAAAGTAGTGCACACTTCTACTTTACAGACCAATTATGAGGGCAAAGGCGCGCTTACCATGCCAATAAATGGATTACAGAAAGGGTATTATATCGTAAAAGCGCAGGGTACTTCGGGCAGCAAACAAGCAAAAGTAATAGTCGAGTAAGTAGTGGGGCTACTCTCCGGAAAGAACCAATAACCTTTGTTTTTTCCGGAGAGTAGTTTTGGCTTATACTACTATCAGCAGTTTATTTTTGGGTAGTACCTATAGCCGAACCGGACATAAGTAAAACTAGGCCTTCCGCCAAAAGATACCTTACGTTAGGGATGTAAACACAAGCAATAGCCCCGCCTTTGGGCAAGGTTTGCATTAATGTTTTGGCGAAAGTCTTGAAATTTTTAAATTTTACTGCTTGGTACAGCGTACGTAGCCTTATAATTTCTGACAAAGATAAATTTTGCCGATTAGGGTAAGGTGAGTTCCAGTTCCAGCAACTCCGATTGGCCATTGTCGTTGTCGGTGATGGCAAAGGCCCGGTATTGATGGTTGCCACTTTTCCGGATAATGCTAATAGATTCTACTTTGCCCGGGTAAAATTGGCCGCTTCTATCCTGCAGGCGGGTAGTATGTACTTTTGGATGGGAGGCTTGCAGCACGGGAATATACCCGATAAAACTACCCAGCACCTCCCCGTCCAGGTAGGCGTTGTCTGTATTTTCTACGGAAGCCGTTATAAATATTTTATCATCGAAATAGCTGGCGCCGGAAAAGCCGGCTTTAAAACCATCAATCGTCGGTAATTGAAACCGGATAACGGTATACGCCGGCACGGGCCCCGTTGGCTGCTGTAGGTAAGCCATAAACGCAGGCAGCGCAAAGATCAGCAAAGCATCGGGCCCGTTACTTACCGACCGTTGCAGCAAGTACAAATGTTCCGGAGAGGCGGCGGCGGCTTCCAGGTTTAAAATACCTCCCGCCGTTACGGCTACATCGGTTTGCAAGGCTTCGTATAAAGATGGCAGCGATATAGCCTGAATAACAGGGCTTTTTTCCGGGGCAGAAGATAATTGTATTTGATAACACGTATGGCGAATCGCCGTAGATCCCGAACCAAAAGCCAGTAAATAAGTATTATTTTTAAAATTTAAGCTTGCCAGGCATTCCAGATCAGGTTTCAGCGGTTTGGGAATGCGGCCAGTAGCAAAATAATTGGTTTGAAATAAGGGATAGGTAGCCCTTTGTTCCCAGGTATCGGCTTGCAATTGGTACAGCAACGGCGAATCGTCGCCGATAACAAATAGCTGATGATCGATTACTTCCATACCAGAGCCCGAAGGCAGGTTGGCCAATACTTTCTGACGAATAAAGGTAGCTTTCATAGGTAAGCAATTGTTTAAAGTATTTTTATTCGTTACGGGTCGCTCACTGCCCGGCTGGCAGGCTACAAGCAAAAAGATACTTCCTAACCAAACGGAAAAAACAACCCGCCAATAATAAGCTTTCCTCAATTTTAACAAATTTTTCTTTCGGGTTGGTAGGCCTTACGGAGAAGTTGGGAAACCTGGATAACCACCTAACCCGGATACCGTTGTGTCTTAAATTGTGTAGAAAAGAAAGTATACGCCGATGTGGATCTTAAAAGCTAAGTTAAAATGGCTTTTATGGCTAGTATTTCGACTCTTTTTTAAAAAAACTTAGGGGGCTCTCCCTTATAAGTTGTATTTTCTAGTAATACACGCCTCTGCCAAACACAAAGTAGCTGAACGAGGCGTGTATCAAGGAAATGCTTACTGGGTGAGGAGCACTTTCTGATGCTGGATTTTATTTCGTGTTTGCAGACGCAGCAAGTATAAGCCACTAGTCTGGTTTTTAGCGGGCCATTCTATCTGATAAACTTGGTTCGCCTGAGCCTGGCCTTGAAACAAAGTAGCTACTTTTCTGCCCCGGCTGTCGAGGACTTCCAAATGTACGGATTGGGTAGTTTCCAGAGAGAAGCTGATGGTTATTTTGTCTTGGAACGGATTGGGATAAGCTTGGAAGTTGCCCAGTGGCGCTGCGGCACCGGTTACCTCTGTTAAAAGAGAAGCGGTTCTGGCAGCTACCAAGGAGTTAGGGGTGGGCGCAACTTTCACGAGCCAGTAATCGGTGCTGCCTTGACTAGGTTGGGTACGATCGCCACTTACCCCCGAGTTAGATCTGCCACCTAAAAGTAAGCCGCCATCCTTGGTCTGGGTTACGGTTCTGAGTTCTTCCGTACCGCTGCCGCCGTAGCGTAAATCTTGTACTTTATTGCCTTGCTCGTCTACGGCTACGACCCAGTAATCACTTTCGCCCTGGCTGTCCTGGGTTTTATCGCCGCTTGCCTCGGAGGAGGAGTGGCCCGCCAGTATGTAATGTCCTTTACTGGTGAAAGTACTGGCCCGGAGTTCGTCATCCTTGTCTCCGCCATAGGTTCTATCCCACAGCTTATTGCCATTCTCATCTAAAGTAACTAACCAGTAATCTTTCCCGCCTTGACTGGCTTGTGTCTTGTCGCCACTCTTACCCGAACTGCTCGTTCCGGAAATAAAGTAGTTCTTAGCGGAGTTCATACCTACCGAGTAAACTTGATCCGCTTTACTGCCACCATAGGTTTTCTCCCAGACTAATCTCCCCTGTTTATCCGTTTTTACCACCCAGTAATCAATCGCTCCTTGGCTACTTTGCGTTTTATCGCCGGTTTTCCCGGACAAGGAAGATCCTCCGAGTAAGAAGCCGCCATCCGGAGTCTCGATAAAGCTCCCTAGCTTTTCTTCCATAGAACCACCATAGCGTTGATCCCAGATGATAGTACCGTTTTTGGAAATTTTGACGAGCCAGTAGTCTGAACTACCCTGAGGCGCTTGGGTTTTATCCCCGCTGATAGGGGAGTTGCTGAAGCCGCCTAACACGTACTCACCGGAAGCTAATTGAATGACTTTGACGAGTTCCTCTTCGCCGGAGCCGCCGTAGGTTTTATCCCATTCTTTGTTGCCCAGCTGATCGGTTTTCACCAGCCAGTAGTCACGGTTACCTTTACTGGCCTGGGACTTGTCGCCGCTCTTGCCCGAAAAAGAAGAGCCCGCTAGTAAGTAACCATCGTCAGCTGTTTGTATCACCCGGTTCAGGTAATCCTCACCGGAGCCGCCATAACGTTTATCCCAGAGTTTCTTGCCATTTTTGTCGGATTTCACAATCCAGTAATCGTTCTTACCTTGCGAGTTCTGCGACTTATCGCCACTTACCCCGGAGTTGGTGTAGCCGCCGCTTAAGTAGCCGCCATCTTGGGTCTTAATGGTGGAGGTAAGGTTATCCGTACCACTGCCACCGTAGCGCCTGTTCCAGGCAGTCGTAACAGGCTGGTTTTCTTGAATTTTAATAATCCAATAGTCGCCGTCATACGAACCTGTGCTTTTATTATCTTCGGATTTATCGCCACTAACATCGGAAGCAGAACTACCACCTATAATATAGCTGCCATCGCCAGTCTGTTGCAGGAAAGCTAAACCTTCATTTCCAGTGCCGCCAATGGTTTTATCCCATATCTTTTCACCGGTAGCGTTTAGCTTCACAATCCAGAGATCGGAGTTGGAATATTGAACAACGCCCTGGAAGACGAAATAATCGCCATAGTTGTTTTCCGATTTATCTGCACTGATGCCCGACAAAGAACTACCACCTAAAATGTACCCGCCGTCGGGGGTTTGTTGTATATCGGATAATTGATCCTGGTATCTTCCGCCAATTGTTCGATCCCATTCTTTGTTGCCTTTACTATCCAGCTTAATCACCCAGTAATCGTTGCCTCCCTTGCCATCTTCCGATTTGTCTCCACCGGCACTATTTCCGTAAGAAGGTGTACCACCCCCAGAATATAGCCACCATCTTGGGTTTGTTGCAAGGTAGTAAGATAATCCCCTTCACTACCTCCTCCTATACGTTTTGCCCATTGTGTGTTGCCGCTCGCATCTACCTTTATTAGCCAAAATTTGGTATATTCTTCATCTTCCGGCGTAGAAGATCCCCCGAGAATATAGCCGCCATCCGGGGTTTGTTGCACGGTGGTCAATTCACTAGTTCCTCCATATACTTGACCATCATAAACATAAAATTCGCCATAGGTTTGATCCCATTGTTTGTTGCCCGCTGCATCGAGTTTTACGATCCAGTAATCCTTCCACCCTTTATTTGCTTTTGTCTTATCCCCGCTTATGTCAGAAGTAGAAGTTCCGCCTAAGATATAGCCGCCATCGCTGGTTTGCCGGACGGTTTTTAATTCATCATAGCTATTACCACCAATCGTTTTATCCCACATTTTCTTTCCGGTAGCGTCTAGCTTTACAATCCAATAGTCGCCGTCATACGAACCTGTGCTTTTATTATCTTCGGATTTATCGTCACTTTTGTTAGAACTAGATATTCCGCCTAACAAGTAACCGCCATCACTGGTTTGTACCAAAGAAGTTAAACCATCATAGCTGTTACCACCATAGGTTTGATCCCACTCTTTGTTACCCGCGGCATCCACCTTTACGATCCAGTAATCGGTTGTAGGATTCCCATTTATGTCGACTTCCCCTTTATTAGCCTGTGACTTATCACCGCTTTGGTCTGAATCCGAAGTGCCGCCCAGCAAGTACCCACCATCGGCGGTAGGAACCATGGCACTTAGCCCATCTGATTTGTTTCCTCCGATGGTGCGATCCCAGATTTTGGTAAAAGGGGCTACTACACCGAATGTTTGCGTAACTGCCGGTGCTGGTTTATAGTTTTCATTACCTGGTTGCAAGGCTTCAATAGTAATCGTGCCACTCCGGTGGTTAGTTAAAGTAACGGTATTGCCTTTGATTGTAGCGGCTCCCGATATTACCCGGAAACTAACCGGTAGGCCTGAACTAGCTGTAGCTAGTAGGGTGAAAGGTTTATCGTAAATTGTTTTACCGGGGATAGACTGGAAAGTAATCGTCTGGGTTTTCCGGCTATCGATTACTTTAAAGGTTTGCACTACGTCCGGGGCAGCAAAATAGGTAGAATCACCCGCCTGAATAGCTTTTACGGTAATGGCACCCTCGCCGGCAATGGTAAGGATACTGTCTTTTAAGGTGGCCGGACCCGAAACCAAACTGAAAGTAACCGGCAAGCCGGAACTTGCCTTAGCTTTCAGAGCAAAAGGATCCGCATTATACGGCTGATCCGGAATAGGAGTAAAAGCAATGGTTTGAACCTGTTGCGACAGGTTTAGCTTTATTATTTGGTAATCTACTCTACTCACGTTGCTGCTACCGGCCGCAATATAACCACCAGCCGGAACGAGTCGTACGGGAAAATCAAAGTCAAAGGTTTTATCCCAGACCTTTGTGCCAGCGGCGTCTACCGCTATTGTCCAGGAACCTTTTGAATTTTCCGATTTGTCACCGCTTGTAGGCGAATAAGAATAACCGCTTAGCAAGTATCCCCCATCACTGGTAAACTCCAGGGAAACTAAATCATCGGTATTGCTACCGCCAAAGGTTTTATCCCATTGCCTCTTGCCGGTTATATTAAGTTTAACCAACCAGTAATCATTATAACCTTTGCTTTCTTCGGATTTGTCACGGCCTTTTCCCGAAGAAGAAGTTCCACCTAAAATATACCCACCGTCGCGCATTTGCCGGAGTGATTGTAATTGTTCTCCTCCATCGCCACCAATAGTTTTATCCCATTGTTTATTACCGGAACCATCTAGCTTTACTATCCAAAAATCCTCATAGCCTTTAGAAGCTTGTGATTTATCGAAACTTTTCCCTGAATCAGAATATCCCCCCAGCAAATAACCATTATCCTGCGTTTGCTGCAGCGCTGTAAGATAGTCATACTTGCTACCGCCCAAGGTCTTATCCCACTGCTTGGTGCCGCGCGCATCTATTTTAACTATCCAATAATCGGAATCACCTTTGTTATCCTCCAATTTGTCACCGCTCTTGGATGAAAAAGAGTAGCCACCCAAAATATAGCCACCATCACTAGTTTGTTGCACGGCATTTAAATAGTCACGCTGATTGCCCCCAAAGGTTTTATCCCATTGTTTATTGCCATTAACATCCAACTTTACGATCCAATAATCCTCAGAGCCTCTACTGTTTTCCGATTTATTACCACTGTTCTTAGAATCAGAAGAACCGCCCAAAATATAGCCCCCATCTTGGGTTGGCTGCAGAGTAGTTAAGTTATCGTAGCTGCTACCGCCCAAGGTCTTATCCCACTGTTTGTTACCGGCTGCATCCAGCTTCACTACCCAGTAATCGTTTTGTCCGCGGTTGCCTCCGGTTTTTTCCCCGCTTTTATTAGAAAACGAAGTGCCACCCAAGATATAGCCGCCATCTTGGGTTAATTGCAGCGAACTAAGATTATCCGGTTTATTTCCTCCAAAGGTTTTGTTCCACTCCATAATTTGAGCTTGCACCAAAGGAGTAAAGCACAAGTAAACAAGTAGGAAGAAGGTGAATCGCTGCCAATTTTTAAAAAAATAAAACACTGAAAGCCAGTAAAGGGAGAAAGTAGTGTTTGTTTTCATAGGAGCAAAATGTATTTAATGGCTTAAAATAAACAACAACCAGAAAGTAGTTTGGATGGGCGTGCAACAGCATGGGGTTACCTGTTGCTAAAGAGTATACCCCTCTTACAATAGTATGGTTATATGATACAGCAAGCAATACCTAAGGTTAGGTATTTTAATAAGGGTGTTCAAGTTGATTTATAACTATAAAGTTAGACTCTGATAGGAGGGGTAATTTGAAGTACTACTGAAATGCTGTATTTCGTTGATATGGGTTCCGCTTAAGTTTTACAGATTTGCAAGGCTAGTTTCTGCTAAGTATTTCTTTATAAAAAATACAAAAGCCGGCCAGAGTAGCTCCGGCCGGCTTTCGGGAAATAGAAAAATTTAAAAAAATTACTTAGCCAGCAGTACTTTCTGGTGTTGTACTTTGCCGGCAGTTTGCAGGCGGAGGAAGTATAAGCCAGCAGCCTGGTTTTTAGCCTGCCATACTACTGTGTACGGCTGCTTCGCTTGCGCCTGACCTTGAAACAAAGTAGCTACTTGCCGGCCCTGGCTATCGTGCACTTGCAAACTCACGGGTTGGGTAGTTTCTACCGAGAAGCGGACGGTTGCTTTCTCCCGGAACGGATTGGGGTAAGCCACGAAGTTGGTTGCTAAAGTATCTAGAGCAGTTCTCTGAATAGCAGTTTCCGCACGAGCCGCTACAGCAGCGGCTTTTTCGGTGGCGAGTGGTTCGGTGCCAATCGTAGTATGAATGAGCCAGTAATCACTCTGGCCCTGGCTGGGCTGGGTACGATCGCCGCTTACCCCGGACTCGGAACGACCGGCTAACAGGAATTGGTTTTCACCGGTTTGCACTACAGCGCGTAGTTCATCAGATTCGCTGCCGCCCAGGCGCTGGTCGGCCAGCTTTCTGCCGTAAATATCAACGCGCACTACCCAGTAATCCGCACCGCCTTGACTCTCCTGACTTTTGTCGCCGCTCTTGCCGGAGTACGAGGTACCGCCCAGCATAAATCCATCTTCTAAGTAATCCTGATCATAGACATAGCTTAAAGAACGCAACTCCTCCCGACCACTGCCGCCGTAGGTGTAATCCCCTCTTATGCTGCCTAAACTCTCTTCTATCTCTCCTGCTGCATCTATTACTACTAACCAGTAATCGGTGCCACCTTTGCTGGGTTGACTTTTGTCGCCACTCTTCGGAGAATCGCTGTTTCCGGCTAATCTAATGCCAGCACTCGTTAAACTATTACTACCAAAAGCAAAGAACTTATCCTGGCCTGTACCGCCATAACGCTTATCCCACACTTTCTGACCCGTACTGTCCACGCGGATAATCCAGTAGTCGTGGCCCCCCCGGCTTGCCTGGCTTTTGTCGCCATTTAGACCGGAGTTAGAACTGCCCCCTAAAAATAAACCTCCGTCCGGTTGATAGCCCGTATCGGGCACCAAACTGCTGGTGAACGCTACATCTTGCAGGTAATCATCGGCGGAGCCGCCGTAAGTTTTATCCCATTGTTTTTCTCCATTCGCGTCAATCTGCACGATCCAATAATCCATGCCGCCTTTGCTCAGCTGGCTCTTATCGCCGCTAGCGGGCGAATTGCTGTAACCGGCCAACAGGTAACCACCCGAAGGCAGTTGTTTGATTTGCCGGAGTTCATCGTAACCCGAGCCGCCGTAACGTTTATCCCACAGTTTATTGCCGTTCTTATCCAGCCGGATTACCCAGTAATCCCGGTTACCCTGGCTGTTCTGAGTTTTATCGCCCCCGATACCCGAGTCTGAGCTCCCAGCAAGTAAATAGCCGCCATCACTGGTTTGAATAACTTGGTTAAGAAAGTCGTGCCGCGGTCCACCGAAACGTTTGTCCCAGAGCTTTTTACCTTGTTGGTCGGTTTTCAACAGCCAGTAATCTTCCAGGCCAATGCGCGACTGCGTTTTGTCGCCGTTCTTCGGCGAGCGGGAATAACCGGCGGCTACGTACCCGCCGTCAAAAGTGCGGATGGTAGAAGTTAGTTTATCGTGCCAGCTGCCCCCGTAGCGATAGTTCCAGCTAGTATCTGTTACCGGCGGCATGTCGGCTTCTTTAATTTTCAATATCCAATAATCAAAATCACCCTTACTGGTTTCGCTTTTAACGGCATTTTGGTTTGAATTAGAATACCCACCTAGCAAGTAACTACCATCCGCAGTGGCGAGTAAAGCAGTTAAGTAGTTCTCACTAGCATTGTACTTCCCATTCCCGAAAAATTTGGTATACATTTTATTGCCGTCCTTATCCACTTTTTGTAGCCAATAGGAACCGCTGTAAGAATAGTCGCCGTTGGTATTCGCCAGCAAATACCCCCCATCCGGAGTATTTACCATGGACATGGGAAGGTTGGTAGCGTAATCTCCCTGCCCATAGGCATTTGACCAAAGTTGTTCTCCGGCCGGGGTTATTTTAAATACCGAATACACGCCAAAATCATCGTCGTAGGTGTAACCCCCCACCAGGTAGTTGCCATCGGTGGTCGCAAAAATATTAGCTTGGTAGTTATCGTATAAAATACCGTGCGCATACGCCCGATCCCACAGAATCTGTCCGCCTTCATTTATCTTTACTACCCACACATCCGAACGGCCGCCATCTATGGTGTAATAATTGGGCGCGGTTCTATCGCCGCTGCTATTGGAACTGGACTTACCAGCGAGTAAGTAGCCACCGGGGGTATTGATTAGTCCGCCCAGCAATTCTACGGATTTACCCCCGATGGTTTTATCCCATTGTTTTGCCCCTTGGCTATCGAGCTTTAATACCCAAAAGTCGTTGTATACGTAAGGGGTGCCGGTAGTATCGCGGCTGGCTTCAGTTTTATCGCCGTTAATGCCCCCACCCGTATACCCGCCGAGTAAGTAACCTCCATCCGGAGTGATAATTAGGGCCGTAAAGGTATCACTCTGGTCGGTGCCGTAAGTTTTATCCCAAAGCTGGGTACCGCTACTGTCTATTTTTACGACCCAGTAATCTTCTTTCCCTCGGCTAGGTTGGCTTTTAGCACCAGTGTTGCCCGAGGCGGAAGTGCCGCCCAGTAAGAAGCCGCCATCTGGGGTGGCTACAAGAGCCTGTAGGTTATCGTTAGCTGCGCCCCCGTACGTTTTATCCCAGAGTTTGTAGCCGCTACTGTCGAGTTTTACGATCCAGAAGTCGGTGCCCCCCTGACGGGACTGGCTTTTGTCCCAGGTGCTGCTGGAGTTGGAAGTGCCGCCGAGTAAGTAACCCCCATCAGGCGTAGGAATCATGGCGCTTAGTTTATCGGCATGGCTACCACCCAGGGTACGATCCCAGAGGCGGGTATAATCTACATCCACCAGAAACGAGCGAATAACTTCCGGAGCGCCTCTAAATTCGGCATTGCCGGGCTGGGAAGCTTCGATGGTAACCGTACCACCGCCCGTAAGGGTAATTAGGTTGCCTTTAATGGTAGCCGGCCCCGAAATTACCCGAAAGATAACGGGCAATCCGGAACTGGCGGTGGCTTGCAGCGCAAAAGGTTTATCGTAAACAGTTTTAGGAGGAATAGCAGCGAAGGTGATTTTCTGGGGCTTATTACTGCCGGCTTTCAGTTTCACTACCCAGTAATCTGTATTGCCTCTGGAGGCTCCTGTTTTATCACCACTTATACCAGAACCAGAATAGCCTCCCAGAATATAGCCGCCGTCTTGGGTTTGCTCTACCGAGGTTAATATATCATAACCCGTTCCGCCCAGGGTTTGGTCCCATTGTTTTTTACCGGCTCCAGTTAACTTTACAATCCAATAATCAGCTCCTCCTCTTCTATCTTCGGATTTATCTCCACCAATACGAGAATCCGAACTACCCCCCAGAATATACCCCCCATCATTGGTGAGTTGAATGGAGGTTAATGCATCAGAATTACTCCCCCCAAAGGTTTTGTCCCAATCTTTAGTCCCATCAGCTTTTAGCTTTAAAATCCAGTAGTCCGAGTTAGAAGTATTTCCTTTACGACCATGTGATTTATCCCCACTACTATCAGATCTTGATTCCCCGCCTACAATGTAGCCCTCATCCTGGGTTTGTTGTAGTGCCGTTAAATAGTCGTCACTGCTGCCGCCAAATGTTTGGTCCCATTGTTTTACACCGGCCGCAGTTAACTTTACTATCCAATAATCATTACCTCCTCGGCTATCTTCGGATTTATCACTGCTGCTATTGGATCCAGAAGTGCCTCCCAGAATATAGCCCCCATCCGGGGTTTGTTGTAATGCTCTTAACCGGTCGTAATCGCTGCCACCAATAATCTTGTCCCATTGCTTTTTACCCGCCGCATCTAACTTAACAATCCAGTAATCATCGCTACCTTTGCTACCTTCGGATTTATCGCCGCTTTTAGCCGAATAAGAAGAACCGCCCAGGATATACCCCCCATCGTGGGTTTGTTGTACAGAAACCAGTAAATCAGTAAAGTTCCCACCTAAGGTTTTATCCCACATTTTTTGACCATTCGGATTTAGTTTGATTATCCAATAATCTGCTTCCCCCTGACTTTTTTCCGATTTATCCCCGCTGACGTTGGATCTGGAAGATCCCCCCAAAATATAACCCCCATCACTCGTTTGCTGTAGTGCCATGAGATGATCGTAATCGTTGCCACCAAAGGTTCGGTCCCATTGTTTTTTCCCTGTAGAGTCGAGCTTAACAATCCAATAATCTAGATTGCCTCTGCTATTTTCGAATTTGTCGCCGCCTTTACCGGAATAAGAAGTGCCCCCTAAGATATAGCCGCCGTCGCTGGTTTGCTGCGTAATAGTTAATTGATCCTCCTGGCTCCCGCCAATGGTTTGTTGCCATTCAATGGTTTGCGCTTGGGCTAAGAAAGAAAGACTTAACCAGAGGGCAAGGAAGAGCGCTAGGCTGGCCCATTTTTTAAAAAAAAGCCATGCTGGAAGAAAAAGAGTAAAGGAAGTAAAACGTGTTCTCATAAAAGGGGAGAGGTAAAAGGAGTTTTAAGGGTATGGTGTACGCAACAACCAGGGCTGGTCTTTTATAGAAATACAACAACCGTTAGTTGCTATTTACGGAAGAATATATACCAGTTTTACAATAATATGGTTATATACTACAACAAACAATACCTAGGTTTAGGTATTTTCAGGTAGTTAAACGGGTTATGAAAGGGTGCTGTTCCGGCTGAGGGGAGCTGTTTTTTAAATTTTAACTATTTTCGGAGCATGGCTTCGATTAAGTTTCCCCGATTTAAATACAACTTTTTGCCAGTTGCATTCTCTTCTCAGGGAAGGTTTAAAGCCGGCCCGAGATGCCCGGGGCTGGCCTGGGGAAATAGAAAAATTTAAAAAAACTTACCGGGTTAAGAGCAGTTTCTGCGTGTTTTGCCCCGTAGGAGTTTGCAGTTGCAGCAGGTACATACCGCTAGCTTGCTTACCCGCCTGCCATTCTAGTTGGTACGTTTGGTTGGCTTGCGCTTTATCCTGGAACAAAGTAGTAACGGCTCTCCCATGGCCATCGAGTATTTTAACAGTAGCCGGTTGGGTTTCCGGAAGGATAAAGTTGATCGTTACTTTCTCCCGGAAAGGATTGGGGTAAGCTTGTAGCGGATGGTGTTTATCCAGAACAATGGTTTCTTCTACCCTGCTGGTTTGCCGGCTGGCTGCTAAATTGCGGGCTATCGGCGCTACTTTTACCAACCAGAAATCGGTGCTTTCGCCGCCGAGGTAAAATTCGGAGTAGCTGTAATTGCCTTCGCTCTTGTCGCCGCTCTGACCAGAATCGGAAAAGCCACCCAGCAAAAAGCCACCGTCGCGGGTTTGCAAAACGGCGCGCAGTTCTTCGTTGCCGGTGCCGCCAAACCGCTGGTCGTATACTGGGTTGCCGGCATCGTCTACGGCTACTACCCAATAGTCGCTGCCACCCCGGCTGCTTTGCGTTTTGTCGCCGCTCATTTCGGAATAAGAGGTACCGGCTATTACGTACAAACCTTGGTTAGTGAAAGTGCTGGCCCGCAGGTCATCGTCGTCGCTGCCGCCAAAGGTTTTATCCCAAAGTTTGGTGCCGGTGGCATTTATTTTTAAAATCCAGTAATCATTACCGCCTTTACCGGCCTGCGTTTTATCGCCGCTTTTGCCCGAACGGCTGGTACCGGCCAGAAAATAGCTATTGCCCCGGCGGCTAAGCGAAAATAACTGATCGGCGCCGCTGCCCCCGTAGGCTTTATCCCACAGCACGTTGCCGGCCGCATCGGTGTTTACCAGCCAATAATCGGTGCTGCCTTGGTTGGCCTGGGTTTTGTCGCCGCTTTTACCCGACTGGGAAGTGCCAGCCAGTAAAAAGCCGCCTTGCTCGGTAACCACAAAACTGCCTAAGGTTTCGTTGGCACTGCCGCCGTAGCGTTTGTCCCAGATTTTATTCCCGTTTTTTGAAATTTTTAGTAACCAGTAATCGGTGCCCCCCTGAGTGCTCTGGCTTTTATCGCCGCTGGTGGAGGAATTGCTGGTGCCGCCGAGCACGTACTCGCCGGTGGGGAGTTGTACTACTTTCCGCAGATCATCGGAGCCACTGCCGCCGAAACGTTTATCCCATTGCTTGTTACCCAACGTATCTAATTTTATCAGCCAGTAATCTTGCTTGCCCTGGCTCGCCTGGGTTTTGTTTTTGCTGATACCCGAAAGCGAAGTACCGGCCAGAAGGTAACCTCCGTCCTGGGTTTGAATCACCCGGTTCAGGTAATCGTTCGCGGTGCCCCCAATGGTGGTGGTATACTGGTATTCGCCAGCTTTATTAACTTTGGCCAGATAATAATCAATTTTACCCCCAAAATACTCATCGATGGAGAATGTTGTGCCCGCCGCCAGGTAACCACCGTCCCGGGTCCGGATTACATCCATTAATTGTTCCCCGTTTTCCCAGCCAATGGTATAATCCCAGGCCAGCACTCCCGGATCGGGTACTTCGGTGGAACTTACCTGTACCAACCAGTAATCGGTACCACCCAGACTAGCCCCTTTTTTATCAGCACCTGGTTCGGACTCGGAATAACCCGCGAGCAAAAAGTTTCCGTCCGGAGTTTTAACTGCTGCCGATAAATAATCTAAGTAACTGCCAGTAATAGTCCGGTCGGTTAATTTTTTGCCTTGCTCGTTTATATTAATTATCCAGAAATCTTCGATAATGGAAGTTTCGGTTTTATCCCGGCCTTTGCCGAGGTCGGAAGTGCCCGCCAGTAAATAGCCGCCAGTGGGCGCGGCTACGATGGCGCTTAACCAAGAACTACCATACGATTCGCCCCCGTAGGTATTATCCCAAACTTTTTCGCCCTGGCTGTTTATTTTTAGTACCCAGTAATCCGGAGCCTCGTACCGGGGTTCAATGTTATCTTCTGATTTTTCAAAACCTTTAACGGCGCTGGAAGAACCACCCACCAGATAGCCGCCGTCAGGGGTAGGTACCAGAGCGCTCAGGTAAGAATTAGCCGATTCAATGAAATCTCCTTTTACATACCGGTCGGCCACCTTACTACCGCCGTACGTTTTATCCCAAACAATAGTGCCCTGCTCGTTAATCCGGATAACCCAGTAATCCGTTAAAGATCGGGCAGGCTGGCTTTTATCGCCGGAAACCTCCGAGGCCGAACTGCCGCCCACCAGAAATCCGCCGGCCGGGCTGGCCAGCAAGGCTGCTAGTTTATCGGTTTTACTGCCCCCATAGGTTTTATCCCAAAGCTTGTTACCCGCGTGGTCCACTTCCAGAACCCAGTAATCCATTAGGCCTTTACTGGCCTGGCTTTTATCCGGAGAGGTGCCCGAAGCAGAACTGCCGCCGAGTAAGTAACCTTTTGGGGTAACGATAATGGCCGCGAGCTGATCCGTTTCACGGCCGCCATAAGTTTTATCCCACACTTTCTCGCCGGTGGCATTTATTTTTAAAATCCAGTAATCAGATTTGCCTTTACCAGCCTGGCTTTTATCACCGGTTTGGCCCGATACCGAAGAGCCCCCGAGTAAGTAACCTCCGTCGGGGGTAGCTACCAGCGCCGTGAGTTTATCCTGGTCTTTACCGCCGTACGTTTTATCCCAGAGTTTCTGGCCGGCTTTGTTTATTTTTACGATCCAGTAGTCGGTGCTGCCTTGGGCGTTCTGGCTTTTGCTGCCGCTAGCTCCTGAATTAGAAGTGCCGCCGAGCAGGTAACCGCCGTCCGGGGTAGCAATTACACTGGCCAGCGTATCGGCCTGGCTGCCCCCGAAAGTATAATCGGCTTGCCGGCCGTTCAGGGTGGCGGTAAAAGTCTGAATAGTTTCGGTGGGATTATACGTTGCGTTGCCGGGTTGGAGCGCGGCTATTCTTACCGGACCGGGACCAGTTAAGGTAAGCTGGTTGCCCTGGATAGTGGCCGCTCCCGACCGTACTTCAAAGCTGACCGGTAACCCGGAGTTAGCTTTCGCCGAAAGGGTTATCGGAGCCTTTGCTAATACCTGGTTATAAAGCGGCGGAAAGGAAATAGCTTGATTTTTTTTAAATTTATCGTCTATTTTCACCAGCCAGATATCGGTATTTCCTTTGCTATTCTGCGATTTATTGCCGCTTTTTTGTGAATCCGAAGAACCACCTAATAAAAAGTTACCATCCGGCGTTTGTTGCAAATCCCATAATATATCGCGTTTACTGCCGCCAATTGTTTTATCCGCAATAAATTTACCCGTAGCGCTTAATTTTACAACCCAGAAGTCGGCCGTGCCTTCTCCACCAATTTGGGATTGCGATTTATCATCACTTTTGGCCGACTCCGAAATTCCGCCTACCAGGTAACTGCCATCTTGGGTTTGGCGCAGCGTTGTTAATTGGTCCGCTTCATCTCCCCCCAGGGTTTTATCCCATTGTTTGGTACCCTCGGCATCTACTTTTATCACCCAATAATCCTGCACAAAGGAATCAATGCTTTTATTTTCTTCTGATTTATCGCCCGAAATACCCGAAGTAGACCAGCCGCCCAGAATGTAACCGCCATCCTGCGTGGGCTGCAAAGTAGCCAGATTGTCGCCGTCGCTGCCGCCGTAAGCTTTTTCCCATATTTTAGTGCCATCGGGTTTTATTTTAATTAGCCAATAATCTTCCTGGCCTTTGCCGGGAGCTGTTTTATTGCCATTAACTTTCGAATCCGAATCGCCGGCCAAAATAAAATTACCATCGGGGGTAGCCGTAATAGCTCGAAACCTTTCGAAAAGTTTTCCCCCGAACGTTTTCTCCCAAACCTTGTTACCGGCGGCATCTAGCTTTAACACCCAGAAATCGGTATAACCGAAACTGGGTAAAGTTTTATCGCCGCTAACGTTCGAATAGGTATCGCCGCCTACCAGGTAACCGCCATCGGGGGTTTGTTGGATAGCAACTAATTGATCGGTCTGGCTGCCGCCGTAGGTTTTGTCCCATTGCTTTTTCCCTTGGGCATCTATTTTTATCATCCAATAATCCGATTGCCCGCGTGATTTTTCGCTTTTATCGCCGGTATTGCCGGAACCGGAAGTGCCGCCCAGAATGTAACCGCCATCCTGCGTTTGCTGGATAGATCGTAAACCGTCGCCGCCATGGCCCCCGTACGTTTTATCCCAGGCTTTGGTGCCATCGGCATGGTACTTTATTATCCAGTAATCGGTTTCGCCCCGCCGCGGGTCTGTTTTATCCCCCGAAACGGGCGAGTTAGAGGTTCCGCCCAGAATATACCCGCCATCGCGGGTTAACCGGATAGTACTCAGGTACTCGGAACCTGGTCCGCCCAGGGTTTTCTCCCACAGAATATTTTGCGCCGAAGCCAGGTAAACCAGGTTAAAATTTAAAAAAAAGAAAATTACCCAACTACCCGGGCGGTTGGATCTGAAAGGTAAAAGCAAGTGGGTAAGAAGTAGTTTTCTCATAGTATATTTTTTAAAAAAACGGCAGGTAAACGACTGACCAAAATGTTTGGGGCCGGTAGCAGGTTAACGGGTGGGTTAAAATTCCCTATAAATCAGATAAATATAGCGGTTCGCTAAGCCCAGCACAATACCTAAGTTTAGGTATTTATGCCTCTGCCGGGTAAAAATTTTAAAGGAGATTAATTTAAAAATAGATAGGACCCCTGCATAGAAAAGCCGGTCCGAGGTGTCCGGGCCGGCTTTAAACAAAGTAAGATTTTAAAAAAATTACCTGGTTAAGAGTAGTTTCTGGGTATTTTGCTCCGTAGGGGTTTGCAGTTGCAGCAAGTACATGCCACTGGCTTGTTTACCGGCTTGCCACTCTACCTGATAGGTTTGGTTGGCTTTGGCTTCCTGCTGGAACAAAGTATTAATTTCCCGGCCCTGGCTGTCGAGTACCCGCACGGTAGCCGCTTGCGTTTCGGGTAAAGTAAAAATTACGATTACTTTATCCTGAAAAGGATTGGGGTAAGCTTTTACGGTAGTTAGTTCTGCAACGGGTTCTTCTACCAAGTTAGCTTCGCGGCTGGCTACTGCTGGGCTAGTGTGAGGAGCCACTTTCACGAGCCAGTAATCGGTACCGCCCTGGCTGGGCTGCGTACGATCACCACTTACCCCCGAGTCGGATCGGCCGCCCAGCACAAAGCCGCCGTCGGGGGTGCGTTGCAAGTAGCGTAGCTCTTCTGTACCGCTGCCGCCGTAACGCTGGTCGTAGTACTTGTTGCCAAAAGCATCGCTATGGACTATCCAGTAATCACCCTGGCCTTTGCTGGCCTGGCTTATATCGCCGCTCTGGCCCGAAGAGGAAGTACCCGCTAGCAAGTAATCGCCGTTTGAGGTTTGGATTACGGAGCGCAACTCCTCGTCCTGATCCCCGCCGTAAGTTAAGTCGCGTACCAGGTTGCCATTGCGGTGCAGTTGCACCAGCCAGAAATCTTTACCGCCCTGTCTGGCCTGCGTTTTGTTGCCGCCAATGCCCGAAGTACTCGTACCGCCCACAAAATAGTCGCCGGCGTAGGTAGCTTGCTCGCTCTCAAATTGATTAAGTCCCATGGAGTATAATTCTTCGTCGCCGGCCCCGCCGAAGCGCTTATCCCAGATCTTATTTCCGCGAATATCGAGTCGCACCAGCCAAAAGTCGCTACCGCCTTGGCTGGGCTGGGTTTTATCGCCGCTTACGCCCGAGCGCGAAGAACCGCCCAGCAGCAAGCCCCCGTCGGGTAGCACGCTAAAGCTACCCAGGATTTCATCCTGAGCCCCGCCGTATCGTTTATCCCACAACTTGGTGCCCGTGTAACTGAGTTTTACGACCCAATAATCGGTGCCACCCTGGCTGCTTTCGCTTTTATCACCACTCTGTGGGGAACGGCTGTAACCGCCCAGTAGGTATTGCCCGGTGCTAAGTTGGGCTACTTTCTTGAGTTCATCGTAACCGCTACCGCCAAAGGTTTTATCCCATTCTATATTCCCCTGGGCATTGGTTTTCACGATCCAGTAATCCCGGTCGCCACGGCTGCCGGCACTCTTATCGCCACTTTTCTCCGATAGGGACGAACCCGCCAGCAAGTAGCCCCCATCCTGGGTTTGAATGACGTGGTTCAGGTAATCGTGGTTGCTGCCGCCGTAGCGTTTATCCCAAAGTTTTTGCCCGTTTTTGTCGGTTTTCACAATCCAGTAGTCGTTTTTTTCTCGGCCAGGTTGGGTTTTATCGCCGCTTAGCCCGGAGTTGGTGTAACCCCCGGCTAAGTACCCGCCATCTTTCGTCCGGATCATCGCGGTAAAATTATCCGTGCTTTTTCCACCGTAACGCCTATTCCACTGTGCGGTAAGCAATTGTTCTTCGCTTATTTTTACGATCCAGTAATCTTCTTGTCCTTTACCAGCTTCCGATTTGTCGTTGCTCTGGTTAGAGTTAGAAGTTCCCCCCAGGATGTAGCCACCATCCTGCGTATTTTGGATAACAGCCAAATGATCGGCATCATCTCCCCCGAAAATTTTGTCCCATTCCTTTGTGCCGTTCGCTTTAATTTTTACCAGCCAAAAGTCAGAACTGCCGCGGCTAGGTTCTGACTTATCCCCGCCGGCATCAGAGGCAGAAGATCCTCCCAGCAAGTAGCCGCCATCGGGAGTTAGCTGGATAGAACTTAAATAATCATTCCCACTACCGCCAATAGTCGTCTCCCATTCCATTTTTCCCTGAGCATTCAACCGCACTACTCTATAATCATTCAGAACCTGGAAACCATTGTTTTTACCGCCTAGTATATAGCCGCCATCGGGAGTTTGTTGCAGGGCCGTTAACGCTTCATCACTCTCCCCGCCAATGGTTTTATCCCATTCTTTGGTGCCATTGGCGCGTATTTTTATTATCCAATAATCACTTGGGCAACCATATAAGTTTTGGCATTTTTTACCTTTTGATGCTTCGCTCTTATCTCCACTTTGGTTAGAATTAGAGTTACCGCCCAGAATATACCCGCCATCAGGGGTTTGCTTGATTGCTACCAGCTCATCATTCTTATCTCCCCCAAAGGTTTTATCCCATTCTTTCTTACCATCGGCATCTACTTTAATTACCCAATAATCTTTGTCGCAATAAGGTGCATCAGAACAAGCATTACGACGGTCCTCGCTTTTATCTCCACTTTGGTTAGAATTAGAGTTACCGCCCAAGATGTAGCCGCCATCTGTGGTTTGTTGGAGAGTAGTTAATAGATTATTACCATTGGCCTTATAAACTTTATCCCAAGCAGTGGTGCCGTCCGGATTTAATTTTATCAGCCAGTAATCAAGAATACAAGGAACTCCGTCTTCATAAGCACAGGAATAACTCTTGTCTTCCTGGCTACGGCCTATGATATACCCTCCGTCTTTCGTCTGTTGTACAGTGGCAAAATATTCCGGTCCGTTAGCATTAGAATCAATAAAAGTTTTATCCCATTCTTTGCTGCCATCAGCCTTTAGTTTTACTACCCAAAAGCTACCATAACCGTTACTATATGCGGTCTTATCGCCACTAATACCCGAATTAGAATCCCCCCCCAAGATATAGCCGCCATCACTCGTTTGCTGTACTACAATTAACTGATCAGAATACTCTCCGCCCAAGGTTTTATCCCATTCTTTTTTTACCACGGGTGCTGACCCCACCACAAAGGTTTGCGTAGCTTCGGTGGATTGGTAAGTGGCATTACCGGGTTGGCGAGCTTTTACGATAACAGTACCCCGGCCAGTAAGAGTGATGAGATGGCCTTTTACGGTAGCCGGGCCTGACACTACACTAAAGGTAATGGGCAAACCCGATGTGGCAGTAGCCTGCAATTTAAAAGGCACGGCTCCCAAAATCTGGAAAGAAATAGGAGCAAAAGTAACGTATTGACTAACGTTGGTATTGCTATTATCTAATTTTACGACCCAGTAATCATTACTAAACGATGCTCCTCTATTGGGTTCCGATTTATCGCCGCTTATGCCGGCGTAAGATCTTCCTCCCAAAATAAAGTCGCCTTGAGTAGTTTGGTGCAGCGACATAAACTCATCATTATCATTGCTGCCAATCGTTTTATCCCATACTTTTGTTCCATCAGGCTTTAGCTTTACAATCCAGAAATCAATCCCCCCCTTCGAGGCTTCGGTTTTATCGCTACCAGTTTCCGATTCCGAGTCGCCGCCCAGAATGTAACCGCCATCTTTGGTTTGCCGGAGTGATTTTAACCGGTCGCTACTCGCGCTGCCCAGGGTTTTATCCCATTCTTTGCTACCATCGGCCTTTAACTTTACTACCCAATAATCTGCATAAACATTGCCGTCTTTGCTGGTTTCGGTTTTGTCCTCACCAATGCCGGAAGCAGAAGAACCGCCCAGAATATAGCCGCCATCGGGAGTTTGCTGCAATGCGCCTAAACCATCATCATGCATGCCTCCTATGGTTTTATCCCAAATTTTGCTGCCATCGGCCTTTAACTTGACGATCCAATAATCGTTGCCACCCTTACAAGCTTCGGTTTTATTACCGCTAATTCCGGAATCGGAAGTGCCTCCTACAATATACCCGCCATCTGGGGTTTGCTGCAAGGAAGCTAAGCGTTCGTCCCACGTGCCCCCAAAAGTTTTATCCCATTCTTTCGTGCCATCGGCTTTTAACTTTACTACCCAATAATCGACAGAACAATAAAATTCATCGCAATTTCCTTGGTTAGCCGTTGATTTATCGCCGCTTTTACCCGACTCCGAATAACCACCCAAGAGATAGCCGCCATCGCTGGTTTGCTGCACCGAGACCAGCACATCATAAGCCTTGCCGCCAATGGTTTTATCCCAGTCCTTGTTGCCTTTTGCATCTATTTTTACGAGCCAATAATCGTAGCTACCTTTACTGTTCTGCGTTTTATCCCCGCTTTTACCCGACCCAGAATAGCCGCCCAGAATGTAGCCGCCATCTTTGGTTTGTTGGAGAGAGGTTAATTCATCGTTTTCTTTTCCGCCGTAGGCTTTATCCCATTCTTTGGTACCATCGGCTTTTAATTTAATTATCCAATAATCATGTTGACCTTTGCTGGCCGCTGATTTGTCGCCGCTCATGCCGGAAGATGAAAAACCACCCACGATAGATCCGCCATCGGTGGTTTGTTGCACTACCGTTAAGTGATCAGTCGATGCTCCGCCTAAGGTCTTATCCCATAGCTTATTTTGAGCAAAAACTCTGGTTGCTAATCCGGCATATAAAACTAGAATGATGCCGATAAAGCGCCACTCGGAAGCCGTTACCCGGAGATTTTGAACTTGCCAGAAATAATATGAAGATATTTTCATCAAGGTAAGATTTCGTTTTGATTCCGGTATGAATGCTTCATACAAGTTGTTGATCAGAGAAACTGAGGTAATCAGGTAGGTTTCTCGCTGCTGAAAAGATAACAGGCGAGGATACAGAACGTTGTAAATTAATATTCTATCCTAAAGTAAATTATTTCCGGATAAAATTTAAAAAATATTACTAGAGTTAAGTTTTTACAGCAGATGATATATAGAAATTATCCGGTAGGAATGCGTATCTGGCTGATGTTTAAACTCGGGTAGTTTTACGGGTTTAGGCTTAAAAAAAAACGAAAACCGACAGGATTAGCTCCTGCCGGTTTTGGGGAAAGGCAAAAATTTAAAAAATTACCTGGTTAAGAGTATTTTTTGGGTTTTTTGCTGGGTAGGGGTTTGTAATTGCAGCAAGTACATGCCAGTTGCTTGTTTACCCGCTTGCCACTCTACCTGATAGGTTTGGTTGGCTTTGGCTTCCTGCTGGAATAAAGTTTTAATTTCCCTGCCTTGGCTATCGAGTACCCGCACGGTAACCGCTTGGGTTTCGGGTAAAGTAAAGCTTATAGTTACTTTCTCCTGGAACGGATTAGGATAAGCAGTTAAATTTTGTTCTAGTTTTAAAACTACTGAAGCAGAAGAATCTATAGTAGTTTCTGAAAGAGCTATTAAAGCAGCAGCTTTTTCGGTAGCGAGTGGTTCAATGCCGAGGGTAGTCTGAATAAGCCAGTAATCCATTTGGCCCTGGCTGGGCTGGGTCCGGTTGCCGCTTACCCCGGACTCCGATCGGCCGGCCAGCAAAAACTCATTCTCGCCCGTGCGAACCACGCTCCGCAGTTCGTCTAAGCCGTTGCCCCCCAGGCGTTGGTCGCTGAGCGGTCGGCCTGTTGATACATTGATCCGTACTATCCAGTAATCAGTGCCGCCCCGGCTATTCTGACTTACATGGCCACTCTTATCCAAGTGAGTAGTGCCACCCAATAAAAAACCTTCATTTTTACTTAGGTATTCATGATCAGCGATGTAGGTGAGGGAGCGTAATTCTTCCCGCCCTTTACCGCCATAACGCCTATCCCAGATTTTACCAGCACTAATTCTATCGGCATTAGCGTCTATTCGGATGTACAACGCCCAAAAATCGGTCTGGCCTAAACTACCCTGACTTTTATCACCCCCTTTGGGAGAATCGCTGTGGCCGGCTAATACAAAATCGCTTTCGTTGTAGGCGGTAAGCCCGTAGAGTTCGTCCTGGCCCGACCCACCGAAGCGGAAGTCGGCCAGCTTATTACCAGTGCTGTCTATTTTTACAATCCAGTAATCCCGGCCTCCCCGGCTGGGTTGGGTTTTATCACCGCCCTGTCCGGAATCGGAACTGCCGGCCAGCATAAATCCATTTTCTGAAAAATTCCAATAGCCTTGTTCCGTAATACTAGAGCTATTGATAGTTACTACGTTTTGCAGGTAGTCATTAGCCGAGCCCCCGTAACGTTTATCCCAGCGTTTGTTGCCTTTACTATCAATTTTTATAATCCAGTAATCCAAGCTGCCTCTACTGTCCTGGCTCTTGTCGCCGCTTTGGGGCGAATCGCTGTATCCAACCAGCAGGAAGTCGCCGTTAGAAAGTACCTGCATCTGGCGCAATTCATCGTACCCCGAACCGCCATAGCGTTTATCCCAAAGTTTAGTGCCATTTTCATCCAACCGGACGATCCAGTAATCGCGCCCACCCTGGCTGGCTTGGGTTTTGTCGCCACCAATGCCAGAGTCGGAACTGCCCCCCAGTAAATAGCCGCCATCAATGGTTTGTACCACGGAGTTAAGAAAGTCGTGGCGCGGACCCCCAAATCGTTTATCCCAGAGCTTTTTACCTTGCTTATCGGTTTTTACCAGCCAATAATCTTCGTGCCCGTGGCGCTGTTGCGATTTATCGCCGTTTTTGGCGGAGCGGGAGTAACCTCCCACCAAAAAGCCGTGGTCGAAAGTTGGAATGGTAACCGTGAGTTTATCGTTGAGAGTACCGCCATAGCGGTAGTTCCAGGCAAGCGCGGGTGGTGCCGCATCGGCTTCTTTGAGCCGGTAGATGCGGTAACCATCTTCGCCCAGTAAAAAGCCTTTATCAGCGGTAGGGAGCATAACCCGCAGCGGATACGTACCCCGGCGATGGGAGTAAATCTGATTACCATCGGCATCTAACTTAATTAGATAATTCCGGTCCCGGCCATCTACGTTGCCGGCTAGCTGGTAACCTCCTTCTGGCGTGTTCATCAACAATAAGGGGCTGGTTTGAGCGCCCCCGGTATACTTTTTAGACCACAAAGCCTTACCATCCTGGTTAATTTTAATAAGGGCAAAGTAATTTAGATAATTTGAATTATCTCGTGAGGGGCCACCCACCAGGTAATTACCATCGGTAGTAGCCAGAATACTGGCGATAGAGTGGGCACTGCCGGGTTGCGCATAACTTTTGTCCCAGATAAGCTGTCCATTTTCATGCAGCTTTATCACCCAGTAATCATTTTTGGTTGGCTTGGTAACCGTGCCGTCGTCGTACAGCACCGATGTGGAGTAGCCAGCCAGTACATAGCCATCTGGGGCCGTTAG
The DNA here is from genome assembly GCF_003340495.1 of Adhaeribacter pallidiroseus. Taxonomy (NCBI): domain Bacteria; kingdom Pseudomonadati; phylum Bacteroidota; class Cytophagia; order Cytophagales; family Hymenobacteraceae; genus Adhaeribacter; species Adhaeribacter pallidiroseus. The sequence goes on along the minus strand of NZ_QASA01000001.1, from coordinate 4,258,755 downwards.
TATCCCGGTTAGTCTCTCGTAATAGTTTCCGCCGAAGGTTTTATCCCAAATTTTGTTTCCCTTACCGTCTATTTTTACCACCCAGTAGTCGGCAGAATAAGCGACAGAATCGCGGCGGGGATCTGTTTTGTCGCCGGTGTTGCTGCCAGAAGTATAACCTCCCAGCAGAAAGCCGCCGGTAGGCGTAGTAGTTAAACACGTAAACTCATCTTTGGCATCACTGCCAAAAGTTTTATCCCACAGCTTGTTGCCGTTGCGGTCAATTTTTACTACCCAATAATCACTGTGGTAGTCCCAGTAATCATCGTTGGTAACGGTGTCGCGGCGGGCTTCGGTTTTATCCCCGCTTATGCCCGAAGCCGACGAGCCCCCCAGTAAATAGCCGCCATCCGGTGCCGCTACCAGGGCTTTCAGGTAATCGAAACTGCTGCCCCCAAAGCGTTTGTCCCAGAGTTTATGGCCGCTGCTATCTACCTTTACTATCCAATAATCCGATGCTCCTTGGCTGGGTTGGCTCTTATACCAGGCTTTGCCCGAAAAAGTAGAGCCGCCCAGCAGGTAACCCCCTTCCGGAGTAGGTACGATGGCACTGAGTTGGGCGTCTCCTTTAATAGTTCGCTCCCAAAGTTCGGTAAAAGCAATTTCTACGTTAAAAGTACGCGTAACTTTGGGAGCGGCCCGGAAGTTGTCGTCTCCGGGCTGATAGGCTTCAATCGTAACTTGGTCTTGTTTTTTGTTGTTGGTAAGCGTTACTACATTGCCTTTAACCGTAGCGGCTCTGGCAACCACCCGAAACAGCACGGGTAATCCGGAAGTAGCGGTAGCCTGCAGGGTAAACGATTTATCAAAAATAGTTTTATCCGGAATGGGATTGAAAACAATGTTTTGCGTTTTATTACCAGTGGCTTTTAACTTAACTACCCAGTAATCGTTTGTCGGATCACCGTATTCATAAGATCCATTAATAGTTTTGTTGGCTTCGCTCTTATCGCCGCTCTTACCCGATTGCGAAAAGCCGCCCACAATAAAGCCGCCATCATGGGTTTGCTGCAGGGATCTAAGCTCATCGTTTTTATTACCGCCAATGGTTTGATCCCATTGTTTGTTACCAGCCGCATCTACTTTTATAATCCAATAATCGTGATGGTCTCCTTTATTTTCTTCGGATTTATCGCCTTTTTTATCGGATCGCGAAAAGCCGCCCAAGATATAGCCGCCATCATTGATTTGCTGTACCGATCGCAAATCATCCCCGCCGTTTCCCCCGAGGGTTTGGTCCCATTCTTTTTTCCCGGAGGCATCTATTTTTACCAGCCAGTAATCAGTGTCGTAAGAATTATTGGCCGTATTATTTTCGGATTTGTCGCTGCTTTTAGAAGAGAAAGAAGTGCCGCCCAGGATATAGCCGCCATCATTGGTTTGTTGTAAGGAGTATAGTAAATCTTTACTATTACCCCCCAGGGTTTTATCCCACACTTTGTTACCGTTGCCATCCAACTTAACCACCCAATAATCTTCTCCACCTCTACGGGCTTCCGATTTGTCGCCGGTTATACTGGAGCTGGAGTAGCCCCCCAGAATATACCCTGCGTCTTGGGTCTGTTGTAAGGCGGTTATTCTATCCTCACTATTTCCGCCAATGGTTTTATCCCATATTTTAGTACCATCGGCGTTTAATTTTATTATCCAGAAATCTCTACGGCCTTTAGAAACCTCGCTTTTATCGAGGTCATCGGACCAGGAATCACCTCCTAGAATATAGCCGCCGTCCTGGGTTTGTTGTAACGTAGTTAAGTAATCTGTTTCACTTCCTCCTAAAGTTTTATCCCATTGTTTATTGCCATTGCCATCTAATTTTACGACCCAATAATCATTACTATTTCTATTGTTTTCTGATTTATCGCCGCTTCTGTTGGAATTTGAATTGCCACCCAGAATATAACCTCCGTCTTTGGTTTGCTGCATGGAAGTAAGAAAATCGCTGGAACTACCACCAATAGTTTTATCCCATTGCTTATTGCCTTTAGTATCTAACTTTACGATCCAGTAATCATATGAACAGTACCACGGATAACATTCTCCTTTATTAGTTTGGCTCTTGTCGCCATTGTTGCCGGAGGAAGAACCGCCACCCAGAATATAGCCGCCATCTTGGGTTTGCTGAACAATATTAAGATACTCATCTCGGTCTCCACCGAAGGTTTTATCCCATTCAATGGTTTGCGCCTGAACAATGGAAGAAAGGCTTAGCCAAAGCACCAGGAAGGGCATTAAGTTTCGCCATTTTTTAAAAAAAAGTAATTCCGGGAGGGAAAAGGTGAAATAAGTAGCGCGTGTTTTCATACAAAAGAGTAAAATATTTTTAATAGCAGGTAATCCACAACTAAGGGCAGCCGGAAAATGAGATTCAACGGTAATTAGTTGTAGCTTAGAAATATACCGCGCTTACAATATTATGGTTGTATTAGGCAGCAGGCAATACCTAAGTTTAGGTATTTTAATACAGATAGCCGGGCTGATTTTATAACTTTAAAGCTAGCGATTGATAGGGGATAGGTAACCCAGGTTCTGCTTGGTACTTTCACTTAAGAAAATACGAAAGCCGGCCAGAGATGCTCGGGCTGGCTTTCGGGAAAAGTAAAAATTTAAAAAACTACTTGGTGAGGAGTACTTTTTGATGTTGTACTTTTCCGGCAGTTTGCAGGCGTAAAAAGTACAAGCCACTTTCTTGTTTACCCGCTTGCCACTCTACCTGGTAGGTTTGGTTGGCGTTAGCATCTTCTTGGAACAGCGTAGCAATTGCCTTACCCTGGCTATCGAGTACTTTAACTGTAACCATTTGCGTGTCGGGTAGGGTAAAGCTGATGGTTACTTTCTCCTGGAAAGGATTGGGATAAGCTTGCAGGTTTAAAAATGCCGTTTTACTTACGGGTTCTGCCGTTACAGTAGCTTGCCGGGCAGCGAGGATCGGGCTGGTTTGAGGAGCTACTTTCACCAGCCAATAATCGGTGCTACCTTGACTCGGCTGGGTACGATCCCCACTTACGCCCGAGCTGGATCTTCCTGCTAAGAGTATGCCGCCATCTTTGGTCTGGGTAACGGTTCTGAGTTCTTCTTTACCGCTGCCACCAAAGCGTAGGTCTTGTACTTTATTACCGTTTTCGTCTACTACTACTGCCCAGTAGTCGCTTTCGCCCTGACTGTCCTGGGTTTTATCGCCACTGATATCCGAGTAGGAGTGACCCGCCAGTACGTAGTGGCCTTGGTGGGTGTAAGTGCTAGCCCGCAGTTCATCATCTTTACTACCCCCGAAGGTTCTATCCCATAACTTTGTACCTTTCTCATCTAAAGTAACTAACCAGAAATCTTTACCGCCTTGACTCGCTTGCGTTTTATTGCCGCTTTTGCCCGAACTACTGGTGCCGGAGATGAAGTAGTTGTTATCGGAGTTCATGCCCACGGAGTAAGCCTCATCAGCACTGTTGCCACCGAAGGTTTTCTCCCAAACTAAGGTGCCTTGTTTATCGGTTTTTACCACCCAGTAATCACTGCCACCTTGGCTTACTTGACTTTTATCACCTGACTTTCCGGATAAGGAACTACCCCCAAGTAAGAAACCCCCATCAGTTGTTTGGATGAAACTGCCCAGCGTTTCTGCTGCGCCCCCGCCGTAGCGTTGATCCCAGATCAGGGTACCGGTACTACTTATTTTTAAAATCCAGTAATCCGAGCTGCCTTGAGAGGCTTGCGTTTTGTCGCCGCTTACCGGCGAGTTGCTGTAACCACCCAGCACGTATTCTCCGGTACTTAGCTGAATTACTTTCACAAGTTCTTCTTCGCCGGAACCGCCAAAAGTTTTGTCCCACTGCTTGTTACCTTGTGCATCGGTTTTAATGATCCAGTAGTCGCGGTCACCTTTACTCACTTCTGTTTTATCACCACTTTTACCCGATAGCGAGGAACCCGCTAGTAAGTAGCCGCCGTCTTGCGTTTGGAGGACGCGGTTCAGGTAATCATCATTGGAACCACCATAGCGTTTGTCCCAAAGCTTTTTGCCATTTTTATCGCATTTTACAATCCAGTAATCGTTTTTACCTTGGCTAATTTGCGTTTTATCACCGCTTATGCCGGAGTTGGTGTAGCCACCGGAAAGATAACCACCATCTTGGGTTTTGATCGTAGAGGTAAGATTATCGGTGCCATTGCCGCCATAGCGCAGGTTCCAGAAGGAAGCTAATGAAGATGTCTGGAATTCTTTTAATTTAATAATCCAGTAATTAGAGCCTTTTTCAATCTCATTCGTTGGCTGTTGGGGAATGAAGGCGCCTCCTATGAGATAATCGCCTTCGCGGGTAACGATTACATCTCTAAATGCATACTTACCTCCGTTAACAAAAGTCTTATCCCATTCTTTCTGCCCATTGGTGCCGTTAATTTTAATCAGCCACATGTCTTCATAGTTTGAATCTTCACTCTTATCCGCACCGCGTTTCGAGCTTGATGTACCACCCAATAAAAAGCCGTGGTCGGGCGTTTCGGCCATGGAAATTAAGACGTCTTCGCTGGTACCACCCAAGGTTTTATCCCAAATTTTATTACCATTAACATCTATTTTTACTACCCAGTAGTCTGGATATTCCCAAAAAGGATCGCCGATAACCGGTTCACTTTTGTCTTGGGTGATGCTATGGCCTGACCACCCACCCAGCAAAAAGCCTCCATCAAATGTGGTAATTACTTTTTGTAAAATCCCTGCGAAATACCTTTTCTCCCAAACTTGCTGGCCGTTGGTATCGAGCTTGAGTAACCAATAACCATTGTAAGTACCGCCCAACAGAAACTGGTTATCGGGCGTGGCTAACAGAAAAGTTGGATTGTCATCACCTTCTTTATAACCCAAAGTACGGTCCCAGAGTTTATTGCCGTCGCGGTCTAACTTTACTACCCACACATCATTATAACAAATATAATCCGGATATTCCGGGTTGCAGCCTTGCCGGTCTTCGGTTTTATCATCGCTGATGCCCGAATAAGAAAGCCCGCTTAGCAGCAAACTCCCATCCGGCGCGGCGGCAACAGAAGTTAAACTCTCTCCAAAATCACCCCCAAGGGTTTTATCCCAGATTTTGTTACCCTTGGCATCTATTTTTATTACCCAGTAATCCGAATCAGGGTATCCAAACTCATCGGGTTCGCCTTTGCGGTCTTCGGTTTTATCGCCGCTAATACCGGATTCCGACGTGCCGCCCAGCAAATAACCACCATCCGGAGTGGCGACTAAAGCTTTCAGGTATTCGCTATCCGCTCCGCCAAAGGTTTTATCCCAAACTTTCTGGCCATTTACATCTACTTTTATAATCCAGTAATCGCTGCGGCCCCGGTTAGGTTCGCTTTTGGTGCCCGAAATGCCGGAACTGGAATTGCCGCCTAACAAATAACCGCCATCCGGGGTAGCTATTAAAGTTGCCAAGCCATCATCGGCACTGCCACCCAGAAATTGGTCCCATTGTTTCGTAATAGGGGCGGGCAAATACACATAAAAAGTTTGGGTAATAGAAACGGAGTTGTAGGTGGTATTTCCCGTTTGGGTAGCTTTAACGGTAACCAGGCCGTTTTTACCGGTTAAAGTAACTACATTGTTTTTTACCGTGGCCGGCCCCGACACAATGCTAAAGGTAACGGGCAGGCCGGTACTGGCTTTGGCTGAAAGCGTAAAAGGCGAATCCAGGTGCGTTTTGTAGGATATAGTATCAAAAACCAGGTTTTGGTCTTTCTTAATACCATTATCGATTTTAACAATCCAATAATCATAGGCATTAGTATTAGTAGTAAAATCCGGATCCCGATTGGGTTCGGTTTTATCGCCGCTAATACCCGAATGCGAATATCCGCCCAATAAAAAACCGCCATCTGGAGTATTAATAATAGCAGCTAGTTCGTCGTAGTTGGTACCGCCAATGGTTTTATCCGCTAGTTTGTTACCTTGGGCATCTAAGGTCACTACCCAGTAATCGTTGTAATTATATCCCTTATTCCCGATTTTATTTGAATCCGATTTGTCGCCTCCCTGATCGGATTCGGAGTAACCACCTATTAAATAACCACCAGAGCTTGTTTGCTGTAAGGCGGTTAAATATTCAGAATAATTGCCCCCTAAAGTCTTGTCCCATTCCTTATTGCCTGTGGAGTTGAGCTTTACTACCCAATAATTGAGCTTACAATAACTATAGCGGCAAGTACTTTTAACGCCTTCGCTTTTATCGCCGGTTTTACCAGAGTTAGAGGTTCCACCTAATATGTAGCCGCCATCCCGGGTTGGTTGGAGGGCGGTTAAGAATTCGCTTACTTCGCCGCCGTAAGTTCTGTCCCATTCTTTTTGGCCGGTAGCAGACAATTTAACTATCCAGTAATCGTGGGTTTCTTTGTATTTTTCCCGGTTTATTCTATTGGGTTCCGATTTATCTCCTCCTTTATCGGAACTAGAGTTACCGCCTAAGATATAACCGCCATCGGCAGTTGGCTGTAATTCGGCTAGGTATTCAAAACGATCACCCCCAAAGGCTTGATCCCATTCTTTTTGGCCAGATGCGTTTATCTTTACAATCCAATAATCGCTGTTACCTTTGCTACTTTGGCTCTTGTCGCCGCTAATACCAGCAAAGGAAGTTCCTCCTAACAGGTAACCGCCATCCTTGGTTTGGTAGATGGTTTGTAACTGATCTTCGCCAATGCCGCCAATGGTTTTATCCCATTCTTTACTGCCTTGGCTATTTACCTTAATAATCCAAAAATCATTGGCAATCAGCCCCCACTCATCAGCCCCGCCATTACCATCCTGAGACTTATCCCCACTTTTATCCGAACTGGAATAACCACCCAAGATATAGCCACCATCTTGGGTTTGCTGCACAACGTTCAGGAAATCATCTCCTGCGCTACCGAATGTTTTATCCCATATTTTTTGACCTTGGGCATCTGTTTTCACCATCCAATAATCATTCCCTCCTCTATTAGGTTCGGATTTTTCACCACTGATACCCGACGAAGAACTTCCGCCCAGAATATAGCCACCATCGCTCGTTGGTTGCACCGTGGATAATTTATCATTCCCTGAACCACCGAAGGTTTTATCCCATTCAATGGTTTGGGCTTGTGCAAAAGGAGAGAGGCATAAGCAGAAAAGCAGAAGAATTAGGATTTGGGCTAAATTTCTAAAAAAATAAAATGCTGGAAGCCAGAAAACGGAGGGAGTAAAGCTTGTTTTCATAAGAGTAGAATTAATGAGATTTTTATAGGTTTTGGTATTGGCTAACCGATTGGGATTGACCCAAGTAAGTGTTTCGTAATAAGTATTTTTAATTTCTTATCCCTGAATCAGCAATCAGCGTTGGAACACAAGTTAGTTTTAAATGCCGCATGGGAAAACACCTGATTCAGGTATTTTGGGGTAACTCAATCGGTAATTAATAGCCAATAACCAGCATAATCGTGTGCTGGTTGTTGGCTACTACTAGAAGTAACTTACTTAGTTAAGAGTACTTTCAGGGTTTGTACTTTGTCTTGCGTTTGCAGACGTAAAAAGTACAGACCAGTGGGTTGTGAAGTAGCTTGCCATTCTACCTGATATACTTGTTGCGCTTGAGCTTGGTTCTGGTAAAGAGTAGCTACTTTTCTGCCCTGACTATCGTAGGCTTGCAAACTCACGGTCTGGGTAGTTTCTACCGAAAAGCGGATGGTAACTTTCTCTTGGAACGGGTTGGGATAAGCTTGCAGGTTGATGAATACCGGTTGCGTTACGGGTTCTGCTACCAAGTTAGCTTGTCTGGCGGCTACTGCTGGACTAGTTTGGGGAGCTACTTTCACGAGCCAGTAATCCGTGCCGCCTTGACTAGGTTGCGTTCTATCTCCACTTACGCCCGAAGCAGATCTACCGGCTAAGAGCAGACCGCCATCTTTGGTTTGGGTCACGGTGCGGAGTTCTTCCGTACCGCTGCCGCCATAACGCAAGTCTTGTACTTTATTTCCTTGCTGGTCTACGGTTACTACCCAGTAATCATTGTCGCCTTGGCTGTCCTGGGTTTTATCGCCGCTTACCTCGGAGGAGGAATGACCGGCCAGTACGTAGTGGCCTTTACTGGTAAACGTGCTAGCCCGAAGTTCATCATCTTTACTGCCGTCAAAAGTACGATCCCACAGTTTATTGCCATTCTGATCCAGGGTGATTAACCAGTAATCTTTGCCTCCTTGATTTGCTTGGCTTTTGTCGCCGCTTTTGCCGGAAGAACTTGTGCCGGCGATAAAGTAGTTTTTAGCGGAGTTCATACCCACCGAGTAGACTTCATCCTGCTGATTGCCACCCAAGGTTTTCTCCCAGACGATCTTGCCTTGTTTATCCGTTTTCACCACCCAGTAATCACTCGCTCCCTGGCTGACCAGGCTTTTATCCCCGGACTTACCCGACAAGGAACTGCCTCCGAGTAAGTAGCCGCCATCGGGAGTTTGAACAAAGCTGCCGAGCGTTTCGGCTAAGTTGCCCCCGTAGCGTTGATCCCAGAGTAAAGTGCCATTTTTTGAAATTTTGACGAGCCAGTAATCCGTTCCTCCTTGTGTTACTTGGGTTTTATCGCCGCTGGTTGGCGAGTTGCTATACCCGCCCAGTACGTACTCGCCCGTACTCAGTTGAATAACTTTCACGAGTTCCTCTTCCCCGGAACCGCCGTAAGTCTTATCCCACTGTTTATTGCCCTGCACATCGGTTTTTACCAGCCAGTAGTCGCGGTTGCCTTTACTAGCTTCGGACTTGTCGCCGCTCTTGCCTGAGAACGAAGAACCCGCTAGTAAGAAACCACCGTCAGCCGTTTGTATCACGCGGTTCAGGTAATCTTCACCACTACCACCATAGCGTTTATCCCAGATTTTCTTGCCGTTCTTGTCGGATTTTACAATCCAGTAGTCGTTTTTACCGTGAGCGGTTTGGCTCTTGTCGCCGCTTACGCCCGAGTTGGTGTAACCGCCGCTTAAGTAGCCGCCATCGGTAGTTTTAATGGTAGAGGTAAGGTTATCGGTACCGTTGCCGCCGTAGCGCATTTCCCAGGAAGAGGCTAGTGAAGAAGTTTGAAACTCTCTTAATTTAATTACCCAATAGTCAGAACTACCTTTCCAGTCTTCAGATTTTACATATTTCGGGTCGAAGCTACCGCCCACCAAATAATCCCCCGTGCGGGAAACAATTACATCTTTTAAATTATTCGGACCTTCAAAGCTAAAGGTTTTATCCCACTCCTTCTGTCCCGTGGTGCCGTTGATTTTAACCAACCACATATCGGAAGACTGAGAATCTTCGCTTTTATCGGCGCCTAAGTTCCCGCCCGACGTGCCGCCCACCAAAAAGCCACCATCAGGGGTTTCGGCCAGGGATGCTAATTCGTCTTCGCTAGTACTACCTAGCGTTTTATCCCACACTTTGTTACCATTAGCATCTACTTTTATTAGCCAGTAATCGGTAGTGGTATACAGGTCGGGGGTTTTAATAGGGGGTTCGCTTTTATCTTTGGTAATGCCTGAATTAGACGTACCACCCAGTAAATACCCACTATCAGAAGTAGCAATGAGCTTTTGTAAAGTACCATACTCAAAAGACTTTTCCCAAACCTGCTGGCCGTTGGTGTCGAGCTTAAGTAACCAATAACCATTGTAAGTACCACCCAACAGAAACTGATTATCGGGTGTAGCTACCAGCGAGGTTGGATAGTCGCTAGATCCTTGATAACCTAAAGTACGGTCCCAGAGTTTGTTCCCGTCATGGTCTAACTTTACTACCCAGACATCGGTAAAGCAATAATCCGGATATTCCTCGTCGCAGCCTTTCCGGTCTTCGGTTTTGTCATCGCTAATACCAGACAACGAAAGGCCACTTAGCAAGTAGCTCCCGTCGGGAGCCGCGGCTAAAGAAGTTAAGCTCTCCTGGAAGTCGCCGCCGATGGTTTTATCCCAAAGTTTGTTACCGTTAGCATCAATTTTTACAACCCAGTAATCCGTATCCGGGCTCCCGTATTTATCGGGTTCGCCTTTGTTGGCTTCGGTTTTATCCTTGCTTATACCCGATTGCGAAGTGCCGCCCAGCAGGTAACCGCCGTCGGGGGTAGCCACCAAAGCTTTCAGGAAATCGTATTGGGAGCCACCAAAGGTTTTGTCCCAAACTTTATATCCATTTACATCTACTTTGATAACCCAGTAATCGTATTTTCCCCGGTTGGACTCGCTTTTGTTCCCCGAGATGCCGGAACCGGAACTACTACCCCCCAGTAAGTAGCCCCCATCCGGGGTGGCTACCATGACTTCCAGGTTATCTCCGCCCTGGCCACCCAGGAACCGATCCCATTGTTTGGTAATAGGGGCGGGTAAATACACCTGGAAAGATTTCGTGATAGTAACCGGATTGTAGGTGGCATTGCCGGCCTGGGTAGCTTTTACGGTAACTAAACCATTTTTACCGGTTAATGTAACTACATTGCCTTTCACGGTGGCCGGTCCTGATACAATACTATAGGTAATGGGCAGGCCGGTACTGGCTTTGGCGGAAAGAGCGAAAGGCGAATCCAGACGCGATTTATAGTGAATGGAATCCATAGCAATAGTTTGATCTTTCTTGAGGCTGTTGTCTATTTTAACGAGCCAATAATCATACGTTTCGCTGTAGAGTTCAATATTTGGGTCTCGGTTCGGTTCCGTTTTATCGCCGTTACGGCCAGAATAAGAGTACCCGCCCAGGAGAAAACCATTATCGGGCGTATTAACTAAAGCCGTAAGTTGATCTTGTTTGTTGCCGCCAATGGTTTTATCCGCCAGTTTATTGCCCAGCGCATCCAGCCTTACTACCCAATAATCTGTACTCTTCGCTTTTCTACCATCCGATTTATCGCCGCCTATATCGGAATTGGAATACCCGCCCAGCATATACCCGTCCTCCTGGGTTAGTAGCAGGTTGGTTAGCGCATCACTATTATTCCCACCGATTGTTTTGTCCCATTCTTTCTGGCCCGTGGCATTGAGCTTTACTACCCAGTAGTCATCATTGCAATAAGTATCGGCGCAACTACTGCGGAGCGCTTCGCTTTTATCGCCACTTTTGCCCGAGTTAGATGACCCACCCAGGATATAGCCCCCATCGCTGGTTTGTTGCAGAGAAGCTAAGTAATCACTTACTGCCCCGCCAAATGTTCTATCCCATTGTTTTTGGCCGGTGGCGTTTAATTTTATGATCCAATAATCGCTAGTTCCCCGATACAGGGCTTTATTTTCTCGGTTGGGTTCCGATTTATCCCCGCTTTTATCAGAACTGGAACTACCTCCCAGAATATAACCCCCGTCCGCAGTTTGTCGCAATTCACTTAAAAAATCGTAATTATTGCCTCCCCAGGTTTTATCCCATTCTTTTTTACCAGTGGCATCTATCTTTACTAGCCAATAGTCATGGCTTCCTTTGCTTTCTTCTTATTTATCCCCACTTGTATTGGATTCAGATCCTCCGTACAAAATATAACCACCATCGCTTGTTTGCAGAACAGAACTTAACTGATCATCTAACTTTCCCCCGATGGTTTTATCCCATTGTTTATTACCAGTCGCGTCTACCTTCACTACCCAAAAATCTGCTTGGCCTTTACTGTTTTCGGTTTTATCCCCACTTATATTAGAATGCGAAGTGCCAGCCAAAATATAACCTCCATCTTTAGTCTGCTGCACAGTACTTAAAAATTCATAATAATCACCGCCAAAAGTTCTATCCCATACTTTTTGACCTTTCGCATCCGTTTTTACTATCCAATAATCAGAGTAGTCGTTAGAATTAAACGAGTTTTCTCGGTTAGGTTCACTTTTATCGCCACCTATTCCCGAGGAGGAGGAGCCCCCCACAATATAACCGCCATCGCTCGTGGGCTGCATCGCCGTTAGTATGTCGTCATGGAAGCCACCGAGCGTTTTATCCCACTGGATGGTTTGGGCCAGGGCTGGATTAGCGAAGCTTAGGCCCAGCAGGAAAAAGCTCGCTATTGGGAGCCAGGTTACTGGTAAACGAAACGGAAAGGAGCGGAATGTAAAAGATGTTTTCATATCTGGTAGTGGAAGAAAATGCGGGATAAAGTTTAAAAACCGCTGGAGAAAAAAGTAAAAATTTAAAAAAACAGACGGTGTAAGTAGTTGTTCGTTTTTAGTTGTTCGTTCGTTAATAAATTAATAATCAAGTACTTAAACTTAGGTTTTTATCAAATTAATTTTGTCCTGTTACTTATATTTAAGATCACTTAATTTTTAAATAAAGGAGAAAGAACCTTGGTATGCTTCTTTCCAATTTGGATCAAGTGCATTTTTTTTAAATTTTCCTTTGGTCTGCTTGCCCGCAAGCAGACCAAAGGAAAAATTTAGCGGGAAAGCAGGACTTTGTGGTACATAACTTTACTTTGGGTTTGCAGGCGCAAGAGATACACGCCGTTGGCCAGCGTGGGAGCGGGTTGCCAGGTTTGTTCGGTTGTTTTATTGGCGGTAATTTGTCCCTGGTAAATGGTAGCTACTGGCCGGCCCTGGCTGTCGTAGGCTTGCAAACTTACCAGTTGGGTTTGGGCCAGGATAAAGCGGATAACTACTTGTTCCCCGAAAGGGTTGGGGTGAGCAAGTATACTGGTTTGCTCCGGGGCAACTACCGGATCGAAAACAGTTGCCGCCCGACTGGCGATTATACCGGTAGAACTGGAATCCGGGGCTACTTTCACGAGCCAGTAATCCGTAAGGCCTTGATTGGACTGGTTTCTATCGCCGCTGATGCCGGAATCGGAACGACCCCCTAACAAGTAACCGCCGTCGGTGGTTGGCAACACGGTGCGCAAATCTTCGGCGCCAGTGCCACCGTAGCGAAAATCTTTTTGCAAGTGGCCGTTGGCATCTACCTGTACCAGCCAATAATCGCTGTTGCCCTGGCTGGCTTGGGTTTTATCGCCGCTTACGCCGGAGTAAGAAGTACCCGCTAATACAAACCCTCCTTGGGGTTGCTGAATGGCGGCCCGTAACTCATCGTCTTTATCGCCGCCGTAACGTTTATCCCAGAGTTTGCCGCCGGTGGCGCTTACTTTTACCAGCCAGAAATCCTGACCGCCCTGGCTGGTTTGGGTTTTGTCGCCATTGGCCGGCGAGTTACTTTGCCCCGAGATAAAGAAATCGTTTTCTACCTGGCCTACGGCAAATACCTGGTCCTGGCCGCTGCCCCCAAATCGTTTATCCCAACGTTTGGTGCCGTTTTTATCTATTTGCACGAGCCAGAAGTCGCTTTCGCCCTGGCTCGCCTGGGTTTTGTCGCCGCCCACACCCGATAAAGAACTACCGCCTAGTAAAAAGCCGCCATCCCAGGTTTGCACAAAACCACTCAGGGTTTCGTTTAAAGCGCCGCCGTAGCGTTTATCCCATATTTTATCCCCGGTACTGCTAATTTTGACGAGCCAGTAATCCGTGCCGCCCTGGCTGGTTTGGGTTTTGTCGCCGCTTACCGGAGAGTTACTGTAGCCACCCAGCACGTATTCGCCCGTAGTAAGTTGCATTACTTTTTTTAATTCGTCGGAGCCCGACCCACCGAAACGTTTGTCCCATTGTTTGTTGCCCGCCGCATCTATTTTCACAACCCAGTAATCGCGATCGCCGCGACTGCCTTGTGTTTTATCACCGCTATTACCCGAAAACGAACTGCCGCCGAGTAAATAACCGCCGTCCTTAGTGGCAATCAGGCGGTTCAGGTAATCGTGGCCGGTGCCGCCGTAGCGTTTATCCCACAGCTTTTTGCCGGCCGCGTTGGTCTTCACAATCCAGAAATCCGTGCTTCCCTGGCCAAACTGGGTTTTATCGCCGCCCACACTCCCCGCCGAATACCCACCGGCCAAATAGCCACCATCGTTGGTTTTAATTACCGTGGTAAAGTTATCGGCTGCGGCGCTGCCGTAGCGGTAATCCCAGGCGGCTAATACCGGTGGTTCCAGGTCTTTTAATTTTATAACCCAGTAATCAAACCCGCCTTTACTGGCCGCGCTTTTATCTTCGGTAGAGTCGGAGTTAGACCAGCCGCTTAGTAAATAGCCGCCATCCGGGGTAATTTTTAAATCGGCCACGTAGCTGTCGAGGTAACTATTGTCGCTGCCGAATTGCTTCCCCCACAGTTCAATACCGTTGGCATCTATTTTCTGGAGGCGGTATTGGGTAAAGGTAGCGTAGGGATTGCTGGAGCCGGCGAGCAGGTAGCGGCCATCGGGGGTGTTAATCATGGCTAACCGGGACCGCAGGTTATTCCAGACTCCGCCGCCAAAATCGTACTGTTGCTGCCAGATTTTATTTCCTTGGGGATCTAATTTAAATACACTTTGATAGGATTTTTTACCAGTGGTTGCTCGACCGCCCAGCAGGTAGTTGCCATCGGTAGTGGCTATAATTGTAGGCACGTAATAATCCAGAGCGGTATCGCCAAAGCCTTTGTCCCAGATTTTTTGGCCTTGGGCATTTATTTTTAAAATCCAGAAATCCTGGTTACCGCTACTGGCTGTACTTGCATTGGGTGCTGTTTTATCGCCGCCGGTACTGGAGTTAGAATAGCCGGCTAACAGGTAGTTGCCATCCGGGGTAGCGAGTATCTCGGATAAGTTATCGGCGGCCGGGCCGCCTAAGGTTATATCCCAGAGCTTTTGGCCCTGGCTGTTTATTTTGACGAGCCAGTAATCGCCTTGGTACGTGTAATCTTTAGCCGGACTTAGATCGCGGCTGGCTTCGGTTTTGTCGCGGCTGGTACCCGATACGGAGGTGCCACCCAACAAGAAACCGCCGTCCGGGGTAGCGGTTACGGCCGCCAGGGCATCGCCGAGACTGCCTCCAAAGGTTTTCTCCCAGAGTTGGGTGCCATCGGTTGTAATTTTTACTACCCAGTAATCGGCAGTCGGTCGGCGGGTAAGGTTTAGATCGTCGAGGGTGCCGGCAAAAGTAGTGCCGGCCAGCAGGTAGCCGCCGTCCGGAGTAGCCACCAGGGCTTTCAGCTCTTCGTTAGCGAGCCCACCGTAGGTTTTATCCCACACTTTCTGACCAAGGCTATCGGTTTTTACCACCCAAAAATCCTGACCGCCCGTATTGGTTTGACTTTTGTCGTTGCTCTGATCCGAGATAGAAGAACCACCCAGCAGGTAACCCCCATCCGGAGTGGCTAAGGAAGTACTTAATCTATCTTCTTTGTTACCTCCCAAGGTACGGTCCCAGTTTTTGGTTACCGGAGCAATTACTTTAAAAAACTGGAAAACACGCACCGCCGGGCCATATTCAGCATTGCCGGCTTGGGAAGCAGTAACCCAAATGCCACCCGGATTTTTAAAAATAAGTCTATTATTTATTAAAGTAGCGCCTGTTTCCGGAAAACCGCCCAAGGTGTAGGTAATGGGTAATCCGGAACTGGCTTTGGCCGTAAGGGTTAAAGGGGTTTCACTAATAATCTGGTCCGGTATGGGATCGAAGGTAATGGTTTGGGCTTTTTTGTAGGTGCTATCCGTTTTTACAACCCAATAATCCAGGCTATAGCCGTTGGTACCGCGGTTGCTTTCGCTCTTATAGCCGCCTTTACCGGAACTAGAACTACCGCCCAGAATATAGCCGCCATCCTGGGTTTGTTTCAAAGATTGTAAATAATCATTCCTATCGCCGCCGATGGTTTTATCCCAGATTTTCTTGCCCGAACTATCAATTTTTAAAAACCAGTAGTCATAATCACTTATATTTTCTTCTGATTTATCCCCCGTACCCCTGAAAAAGAAGAGCCTCCCAGCACATAACTGCCATCGCTTACCTGTTGAATGGCACTTAAAGCGTCGTCAGAATTTCCGCCAATGGTTTTGTCCCAAACTTTTGCGCCTGCCGCATTTAATTTTACAACCCAATAATCTGCCGAGATATACCCATCTTCGTCCATTACGCCGCGGTTATTTTCACTTTTATCACTACTGCTATCCGATTCAGAGGATCCCCCCACCATATAGCCCTGGTCTGGCGTTGGCTGAACAACCGCAAAATAATCATTTCGGGCACCACCCAGGGTTTTATCCCATTCTTTTTGCCCGGTAGCGTTTAGTTTTACTACCCAATAATCTTCTCCGCCTTTGTTCGTCTCTGTTTTATCACCACTAATGCCGGATTGCGAGCTACCTCCCAGAATAAAACCACCATCCTGGGTTAATTGCAACGATATTAAATTATCCTGACCATTGCCGCCAACAGTTACATCCCACACTTTTTGACCTTGGGCATTTATTTTTATAAGCCAATAATCGGTGCTGCCTTTGCTGCTTTGACTTTTATCGGCGCTTTTACCGGAATCGGAATAACCACCCGCTACATAACCCCCGTCGGGAGTTTGAACTATAGCCGTTAAATAGTCGGCCTGATCACCACCCAAAGTCTTATCCCATTCCTTATTACCCGCGGCATCTAGTTTTACGAGCCAGTAATCGTTAACCCCTATCCGATCTTCGGATTTATCATTGTTTTTGCCGGAATCGGAATAACCACCCAGAATATAGCCGTTATCACTTGTTTGCTGAATGGCCGTTAACCGATCACTGTCTTTGCCACCAAAGGTTTTATCCCAGGCTTTGGTGCCGTCGACCTTTAACTTAACGACCCAATAGTCTTGCGGAGCAAAATGATTTCCCCGGTTTTTTTCAGATTTATCGCCTCCTTTGCCCGACTCCGAATAGCCGCCAACAATGTAGCCGCCATCGCGGGTTTGCTGAACGGATCTTAACGTTTCTTCGGCTTTGCCGCCCAGGGTTTTATCCCATTGTATTTTCTGGGCTTGTGCCGCCGGCATCAGACACTGGAGAAGTAGATATAGCCCCATGGCTTTTTGCCAGCTTTGGCGAAGCCCATGTTGTTGTAAGAAGGAAATAGCACGGGTAAAAAATGTTTTCATAGCAGGATATGTAGAAGAATGTTTTTAGTAGAAAGTACGCAACAACGGAAGCCGCTTGCTTTGGAGGATAACAGTAGTTATGTACCGGTTGCTTAGGATACCTCTCTGACAATATTATGGTTATATGATACAGTAAGCAATACCTAAGGTTAGGTATTTTTACCGCTTGCCAAGTCTATAAAGCGCCTCAGCCAGCTACTGAGTAGCTGGTTAAAGTAATTTTTTAAATTTTAAGTTTACCGAAGGAGCACAGTACTTTCTGTTATTGCGTTTTTACGTTCTAGTCATTGCTTATAGCTATTACTGAAGCCACTTTTAGCAGGTTTTCTTAAGAAAATACAAAAGCCGGCTAGAGATGCTCCGGCCGGCTTTCGGGAAAAGTAAAAATTTAAAAAATTACCTGGTCAGCAGTACTTTCTGGTGTTGTACTTTACCGGCAGTTTGCAGGCGTAAAAAGTACAAGCCGGTAGCCTGGTTTTTAGCTTGCCATTCTACTTCGTACGGCTGCTTAGCTTGCGCCTGACCTTGGAAGAGGGTCGCTACTTTGCGGCCCTGGCTATCGTACGCCTGCAAACTCACGGGCTGGGTAGTTTCTACCGCGAAGCTTACGGTTACTTTCTCCTGGAACGGGTTGGGGTAAGCTTGTAAGTTTAAAGCTTCGGTTTTTACCGCTACTTCTTCTGGTACGAGGTTACTAACCCGAGTAGCTACCAGGGAGGAAGTTTGGGGAGCATTTACTTTTACCAGCCAGTAATCACTACCGCCCTGGCTGGGCTGGGTTCTGTCGCCACTTACGCCCGAGTACGAACGGCCCGCCAGTACGTAGTTGCCATCCGTAGCCTGGGTTACGGCCCGGAGTTCTTCCACGTCGCTACCGCCAAACGCCTGATCCCACTGGTAAGTACCTTGCGGATCTACTTTCACGATCCAGTAATCACTTACGCCTTGGCTGGCCTGGGTTTTAGTGCCACTCCGTCCTGAGTAGGAGCGACCCGCTAATAAGTAGCCGCCGTCTTGGGTGACAATACCGGCCCGTAGTTCTTCGTCCTGGTTGCCGCCATAACGTTTATCCCACATTTTTGCGCCCGTGCTGCTTACTTGCAGGAGCCAGAAGTCTGTCCCGCCAAAGCTAGCTTGCGTTTGCTCGCCACTTTGCGGCGAGTTGCTCTGACCGGCTACCCAGTACATGTTCCCGGCCCGGCTTAAGGCGTAGGCTTCGTCTTCGCCGCTGCCGCCGTACGTCTGATCCCATAGCTTATTGCCGTTTCTATCGGTTTGCACCAGCCAGAAGTCTTGGCCGCCCCGGCTGACCTGGCTTTTCTCGCCGCCTTTGCCCGACAAAGAACTACCCGCCAGCAAGAAGCCGCCGTTGGCTGTTTCTACCAAACCGCTGAGTTCGTCGTTTAAGCTGCCGCCATAGCGTTTGTCCCATATTTTGGTGCCCGTGCTGCTTACTTTTACCAGCCAGTAGTCGGTACCGCCCCGGCTGCCTTGGCTCTTATCGCCATCGGCGGGGGAGTTGCTGTAGCCGGCCAGGATGTATTCGCCCGTGGCCAGCTGCACCACTTTCTTGAGTTCATCGTCGCCGCTGCCGCCAAAGCGCATATCCCAAAGCTTTACGCCAGCGCTGGAAATTTTAATGATCCAATAGTCACGACCACCGCGGGAAGGCTGGCTTTTGTCCCCGCCCTGGCCCGAGAAAGAAGAACCGGCTAAGAGAAAACTGCCATCCGGGGTTTGGATGACCCGGTTCAAGTAGTCGTGGTCGGAGCCGCCGAAGCGCTTGTCCCATTGTTTCTGACCGGCGGCGTTGGTTTTTACCAGCCAGTAGTCGTTCTTACCGCGGCTGGGCTGGGTTTTATCGCCGCTCACCCCGGAGTTGGTGTACCCGGCGGCTAAGTAGCCGCCGTCGGCTGTTTTTTGTACGGCCAGTAAGCCTTCGTTGCCGGTACCCCCGTAACGCAGGTTCCAGGCTAAGGCATTAGGGCTATCTTCTTTAATTTTAACCACCCAGTAATCATAACTGCCGCGGCTATCTTCGCTCTTAACAACAGTTTTATTTGCTGCCGAACTGTTACCTAGTAAGTAGCCCCCATCCGGCGTGTTGAATAAAGTTTCAGCAAAGAGCGGGTAGGTATATACTATTTCGCCGTTAGCATCTATTTTGGTTAACTCTCCGCCCAGCAAGTAACCGCCATCAGGCGTTTGAATAATTGCTCCCCGGTAACTGCCTGTTCCACTTGTAAAGAATTTAAACCAAATGGGCTGCCCTTCTTTATTTACCTTAAATACGGTATATAAAACTGTGTCGTGGTCGTAATAGGTTTCGCCACTCACCACGAAATTGCCGTCGGAGGTAGCTAAAATTTCCGCACTGAAATGGTCGTAACGAGAACCGGCATCTAAACTTTTGTCCCAGATAACTTGCCCGTTTTCGCCCAGCTTCACCAGCCAAATATCGTTTGCCAGAAAGCCAGCGTTAGGCTCACCATCGTAACTATTGGAGACGGTGCGGTCGCCGCTAATAGTTGAATTAGAGCCACCCGATACTATATAACCGCCGGTAGTAACAGCAATACTGCCTATGCGGTCGCCTTTGCTGCCACCCAAAGTTTTGTCCCATATTTTCTGACCTTGGCTGTTAATTTTAATTACCCAGTAATCACCCCGGTAGTAGGAGTCATTCGGGTCTGTAGAAGTGTCGCGGCTCGGCTGGCTCTTATCTTCGCTCTTACCGCCAATCGTGTAACCTCCGAGCAAAAAACCACCATCGGTGGTAGTAATCAAGGAAATTAAAGCATCCGTCGAATCGCTGCCGTAGGTTTTGTCCCAAAGTTTTTGGCCGTTGCCATCTATTTTTACTAGCCAGAAATCTTCTTTTCCTTTGCTCTCCTGGCTTTTGTCTTCGCTCTTACCCGAGGCAGAGGTACCCCCCAGTAAGTAGCCGCCATCGGGAGTAGCAACTATGGCTTGCATTTGGTCGTTGCCATTTCCGCCAAAGGTTTTATCCCAGCGTTTTTTGCCGGTGTTATCTACTTTTACAATCCAGTAGTCGGAACCGCCCTGACTGGGTTGGCTTTTGTCTCCGCTTTGCGGCGAGGAAGAAGAACCCCCCAACAAATAACCGCCATCCGCAGTTGGCACCATAGCGTAAAGAAAATCAGCCTCGCTGCCACCTAATGTTTTATCCCATTGCTTGGTGATGGGTGCTTCCACCACAAAGGTTTGCGTTACTTTGGAAGCTGGTTTATAAGTTGCATTTCCCGGCTGCGAAGCTTCGATGGTAACCGTGCCTGTACTGGTAATCGTAACCAGATTGCCCTGAACGGTAGCTGGCCCCGATACTACCCGAAAACTAACCGGTAAACCCGAACTAGACGTAGCTTTCAGGGCAAAAGTTTTATCAAAAATAGTTTTATTGGGGATAGCCTCGAAAGTAATGGTTTGGGATTGAATATTAGCAGCCGTTAACTTTACAACCCAATAATCGTCAAGGCCTTTGCTGATTTCAGATTTATCGCCACTTTTATTAGCGCCAGAAGTGCCCCCTAAAATATAGTTGCCGTCTTTCGTTTGGCGAATCGATCTTAATTCATCTTTTCCGGCACTGCCAATGGTTTTGTCCCATATTTTACTGCCCTTCGCATCTACTTTTACTACCCAGTAATCCCCTTCACCTTTGCTGTCTTCGGATTTGTCACCGCCCGTGTTCGAGTAAGAAGAGCCGCCCAATATATAACTTCCATCGCTTACCTGTTCCAGGGAAGTCATCGTGTCGGTATCGTTACCACCCAGGGTTTTATCCCAAACTTTCTGGCCCGTGGCAGTTAACTTAATCAGCCAATAATCGGATTGTCCTTTATTGGCTCCAGATTTATCGAAATTAATTCCGGAAGCCGACCAACCACCTAACATATAGCCGCCATCGGAAGTAGTTTCCAGGGTGGTTATAGCCTCGTCGCTCGTACCCCCCAGTGTTTTATCCCATTCTTTTTGTCCCTGGCCGTTAATCTTAATTACCCAACCATCGTAACTGAAAATATTGTTTGGATTCCGGCTGTCTTCACTTTTATCAATACTTTTATTTGAAGCAGATTGCCCACCCAGCAGATAACCGCCATCCGGGGTTTGCTGTAGGGACGTTAAGCCATCGTCGTAAGTACCGCCAAAGGTTTTGTCCCATTGTTTAGTGCCGGAACCATCTAGTTTTATAATCCAGTAATCAATGAAATCGGAGTCAATACCACCTCTATTATTCTCAGATTTATCCTGACCAGCTGATGATAAGGAATAGCCGCCCAGAATATAGCCGCCATCCGCGGTTTGTTGTAGGGCTGTTAATCCTTCTCCGCTGCTGCCCCCCAAAGTTTTATCCCAGAGTTTAGTACCGGATGCATCTAGTTTTATTATCCAGTAGTCTGTACCGCCTTTCCGGTTAGCGGATTTATCCCCGCTCTTATTTGATCGAGAAGAACCGCCCAAGATATAGCCCCCATCAGCAGTTTGCTGCAAGGCTCCTAGCTGATCATAATCTGTACCACCGAAGGTTTTATTCCATTGTTTGTTGCCGGTAGCATCGAGTTTTACGATCCAGTAATCCTGACTGCCCTTACTATTTTGCGACTTGTCCCCGCTTTGGTTAGATTCCGAAGTGCCGCCCAAAATATAGCCGCCGTCCAGAGTAGGTTGGGAAATACTTAGTTGATCATTTTTGCTACCGCCCAAGGTTTTATCCCATTGTTTGGTTTGGGCTTGCAGGGTAGAGTAGCGGAAGCCGAGTAATAGTATTAAGCAGCTGGCTAGTTGGGGCCAACTTGCCCGCCACGTCCGTTTGGCCAAACAGCGAACAGGGGAAGTAAATTTTGTTTTCATAAATTAGTAGAAATTTTAAAATTAGTAGCACTTACCGGAATAAGTTGGCAGCTGTTGGTTTGCTCCAGCGTATTGGTATGTGGTATAAATGTAAGCTTACGGCTGAGTAGCTGCAATACCTAAGTTTAGGTATTTTAAGATGATTGATGTTGAATTATTTATTGCTGCGCTAAGTTTTAATTGCATAAAATTAAGATGTTGGGATGATGTGAATAATTCTACGAACAGGACCTTATAAAATTAAAAAAGCCGGCTGGTATTAGCTTAGCCGGCTTTAAGAATGTAAAAAATTTAAAAAACTTACCTGGTCAGGAGTACTTTGTGGTATTGTACTTTACCATCAGTCTGTAAGCGCAGGAAGTACAAGCCGCCAACCTGATTTTTAGCTTGCCATTCTACCTGCTGCACGTGCTTAGCTTGTGCTTCTCCCTGAAACAAGGTTACTACTTTTCTGCCTTCACTGTCGTATGCTGTTAAGTTAACGGGTTGAGTAGTTTCTACCGAAAAGCGGATGGTTATTTGGCCTTGGAAAGGATTGGGGTAAGCTTGCAGGATGAAAGCTTTGGATTTTACCTGTAGTTCTTCGGCTAGAGTAGCTGTTCTTTCAGCGACCATGGGACTGGTTTGCGGGGCTACTTTCACGAGCCAGTAATCGGTGCTGCCTTGACTGGTTTGCGTCCGGTCGCCACTCACGCCCGAGTTGGATCTGCCGGCCAGCAGTAAGCCGCCGTCTTTGGTCGGGGTCACGGTGCGGAGTTCTTCCGTACCGCTGCCGCCGTAGCGTAGGTCTTGTACTTGGTTGCCTTGCTGGTCAACTTCTACGATCCAGTAGTCGCTCTCGCCCTGACTAGCCTGGGTTTTATCGCCGCTGACCTCGGAGGAGGAGTGACCCGCTAAAACATAATGCCCTTGGCTGGTGAAAGTACTGGCCCGCAGTTCGTCATCTTTACTGCCGCCGAAGGTTCTATCCCATAACTTTGTACCTTTCTCATCTAAAGTAACTAACCAGTAATCTTTACCACCTTGACTTGCCTGGGTTTTATTACCACTCTTACCCGAACTGCTCGTTCCGGAAATAAAGTAATTCTTAGCGGAGTTCATACCCACCGAGTAAACTTGATCCTGTTGATTACCACCAAAGGTTTTCTCCCAGACTAATTTTCCGTTTTTATCGGTTTTCACGACCCAGTAATCACTCGCTCCTTGACTTACTTGGCTTTTATCCCCGGTTTTCCCGGACAAGGAAGATCCTCCGAGTAAGTAGCCGCCATCTGGAGTCTCGATAAAGCTCCCTAGCTTTTCTTCCATAGAACCACCATAGCGTTGATCCCAGATCAGCGTGCCATTTTTTGAAATTTTGATGAGCCAGTAATCCCTTCCACCTTGAGCAGCTTGGGTTTTATCCCCGCTGATTGGGGAATTGCTGTGTCCGCCCAGCACGTACTCACCAGTACGCAGTTGAATAACTTTGACGAGTTCCTCTTCGCCGGAGCCGCCGTAGGTTTTATCCCATTCTTTGTTGCCCTGAGCGTCCGTTTTTACGAGCCAGTAATCCAGGTTACCTTTACTGGCCTGAGACTTGTCGCCGCTTTTACCCGACAAGGAAGAACCCGCCAGTAAGTAGCCGCCATCTTGCGTTTGAATGACGCGGTTCAGGTAATCATCTTCGCTGCCCCCATAGCGTTTATCCCAAATCTGCTGGCCGTTCTTATCCGATTTCACGATCCAGTAGTCGTTCTGGCCTTGGCTAGGCTGGGTTTTATCACCGCTTGCACCCGAGTTGGTGTAGCCTCCCGATAAGTAGCCCCCATCGTAGGTTTTGATAACCGAAGTAAGATTATCTTGACCTGTACCCCCATAGCGCATATTCCAGGCAGTTATATTAGGTTGTTCTTCTTTTATCTTCACTACCCAATAATCTAGAAAACCTCTAGTCGATTCACTCTTATCACCCCCTCTATCTGAGTTAGAGTAACCAGCCAGAAGATAGCCGCCATCAGGTGTAGTTACCATGGCAGTTATTGTTTCATCCAGTATACTGGCGTCCTTACCCCCAATGGTTTTATCCCAAACTTTTTGTCCGGTGTTCGTAATTTTTACCACCCAGTAATCTGGCCCGCAGTTAACAATATCATTGCCGCAGGAACCGCGGTGTACCTGGCTCTTTTCTCCGCTGATGTTGGAAGCAGAATAACCACCCAGTAAATAACCGCCATCGGAAGTAGCTAGTAGCGAAAAAAGTTCATCGCGGCCCGCGCCACCAATGGTTTTATCCCATTCTTTATTACCAGTAGCATTTACCTTTACTACCCAGTAATCATTAATACCCCGATTATTTTCCGTCTTATCGCCTCCTTTGTCTAATTGAGAAATCCCACCCAACAGATAACCTCCATCCATAGTAGCAATTAAGGAACGTAGCTGTTCGCCGCCTCTAAAATTTCTATGCCATTCTTCTTTTCCGGTGCCATCTATTTTGACGATAGAGTATCCTATACCAGCCAGAAGGTAACCGCTATCCAGAGTGGCTACCATATCCCGAAGATCAATATTATGCCCCGGGCTTTTATCCCATATTCTATTTCCATTGGCATCCATTTTAACTAACCACGTACCCGTTAGGGCCTGGCTTTTATCCCCGCTTTTACCGGATTCGGAAACACCACCCAGAAGGTAGCCGCCCCCTGGGGCATTTACTAAAGTTCGGAAGTATTCGTATTGATTACCGCCAAAGGTTTTATCCCATTGTTTTTTGCCCTGGGCATCTATTTTTACTAACCAGTAGTCGGCACTACCACGACTTGCCTCGGTTTTGTCGCCGCTAATGCCTGAACTAGAAGTACCGCCTAACAAGTAACCGCCATCCGGAGTAGCAATTAAGTCTTGAAGTTCATCAATGCTTGTACCCCCAAAAGTTTTATCCCAGATTTTGGTACCATTATTATCAATTTTTACTATCCAGTAGTCTTCACTCCCTTTACCAGGCGTAGATTTATCGCCGTTCTTACCTGAACTAGAAGTGCCACCTAGCAAGTAACCACCATCTGGTGTGGGAATGATGTTGGTAAAAATTTCTCCGGCGCTGCCACCAAAGGCTTTTTCCCAAATCTTGGTAACAGGATTGGCTGGTTCTACCAGGAAATCTTGCATAACCTCCTGGGCCAGGTAGTTTGCGTTTCCGGCCTGCGTTGCTTTAACGGTAACCTGTCCGGTACCCGTAAGAGTAACCGTATAATCTTTTATTTTAGCTGGCCCCGAAACAATCCCATATTGTACCGGCAACCCAGAAGTAGATTGCGCCGAAAGCAAAAAAGGTTTATCCTTTACTGTTTTATTTAAGACTACGTCGAACGCAATTGTTTGCTCTTTTTTACCATTATCCTTTACATTTAAAATCCAGTAATCCAGGTCTCCGTTATTGGCTTCGCTCTGGTCGCCATTTTTATCGGACTGGGACCAACCTCCCGCGACATAACCATCGGCCGTTGGCACAAGAAAATTTAAAAAATCGCTACTGTTGCCGCCGTACGCCCGATCCCAAAGTTTTTTACCGTTCGTATCTACTTTAACTAACCAATAATCGTAGCTTCCCCGGCTAACCTGGCTTTTATCACCTGTTTTATCTGATGCCGAAGAACCGCCCAGCAGGCAACTCCCATCTGCGCGCGGTAGTAGGGAACTTAAGCGATCATCCGATTCACCGCCCAGAGTTTTATCCCAAATTTTTTTGCCAGTGGCATCTAATTTTACCAGCCAATAATCATTACTGCCGCGACCATCTTCACTTTTATCGGAGCTTTTATGAGATTCGGAATAACCGCCCAGCAAATAACTTCCATCGGATCCAATAGTTAAGGAACCCAGGCGGTCATCTGAATCGCCGCCAACTGTTTTATCCCAAAGTTTTTTGCCATTACTATCTATTTTTATTACCCAGTAATCATAACCTCCTTTAAAATTCTGGCTTTTATCCCCGGATTTGCCCGATGAAGAATATCCTCCTAATAAGTACCCGTTATCTGATCTAGCAACCACATCGCTAAGTATGTCATCGGTTGAACCGCCGAAGGTTTTATCCCACGTTTTTTGACCTTGTTGATCTATTTTTACTACCCAGTAATCGGCTCCCCAATCGCCCTTATTGGCATTACTTTTATCGCCGCCAACATCTGAATAAGAGTAACCTCCCAGTAAGTAGCCGCCATCGGAAGTAGGAACAATACTTTGAAGGAAATCTAAGTCCGAGCCCCCAAAGGTTTTATCCCATTGTTTCACCCCCTGTGCATCTATCTTTACTACCCAGTAGTCGCTCCGGCCTTTATTGGCTTCACTCTTATCGTTGTTGGCATTGGAAGCGGAAGTGCCGCCCAGCAAATAGCCCCCATCCGGAGTAGGAATAATGGCAGAGAGATTATCATCCTGGCTGCCCCCGAAGGTTTTATCCCATGTTTTAGAACCGTTGCTGTTTATTTTAACAATCCAATAATCGGTGCCTCCCCGGTTGGTCTGGCTTTTATCGCCCGTTATTCCCGAGGCAGAGTAGCCGCCTAATAAGTAGCCGCCGTCAGAGGAAGTAGCCATTGTTGTAAGTACATCACGTCCGTTACCACCCAGGATTTTGTCCCATTGTTTCGGAACCGGATTCTCTCCTTCCACCTGAAAAGTCCGGGTAACATCCTGTGCCGAAAGATAGATAGCATCTCCCGCCTGGGTTGCTTTAATAATAACTTCGCCCATGCCGGTTATGGTAACGATACTATCTTGTATAGTAGCCGGACCCGAAATAACCTTAAGGGTAACCGGAAGGCCCGAACTGGCCCGGGCCGAAAGGGCGAAGGGCCTATCGACTAGCGTTTTATTTGGAATCGGATCGAAAGTGATGATTTGCTCTTTGGTACCCTTTTCTTTTACTTTTACTACCCAATAATCCCATTCTCCCCCAAGGTATTCTTCGGTTTTATCCCCGCCGATTTGGGAATTAGAGTAGCCTCCCAGCATATAGCCGCCATCCGGCGCAAACTGAAAAGATTGCAATATATCGTTTGTATAACCCCCAATGGTTTTGTCCCATTCCTGGGTGCCATTGGCCGCTACCTTCACTATCCAGTAGTCATAGCCATAAGAACCTTTATTGTCCCCGGTTTTATCCCCGTCTTTCCCAGATTCCGAGAAACCAGCCAGTAGAAAACCGCCATCGCTGGTGGATTGCATAATGCGTAAGTAGTCGCCTTGGGTGCCGCCAATGGTTTTATCCCATTCCTGGGTGCCATTGGCCTGCAACTTCACTAACCAGAAATCATAATCTCTACTATCTACGGTTTTATCTTCGCCCTTACCGGAATTAGAGTAGCCCCCCAACATATAACCACCATCGGGGGTTTGTTGAAGAGAGGTTAACTGGTCAACACCACCCGAACCAATGGTTTTATCCCAGGCTTTGGTGCCATCGGGTAGTAGTTTCACGATCCAGTAATCATCCGCTCCTTTAGCATTATCCGATTTGTCGCCACTTTTATGGGAAGAAGAAAAACCGCCTAAAAGATAACCGCCGTCCGGGGTTTGCAGCAAGGTTTGCAAGTCGTCGTTATCATTACCGCCCAGCGTTTTATCCCAGGCCTTACTGCCGTCGGCATTTAGCTTCACTACCCAATAATCCGGAGATTCATCAACAGCTTTCGAATCTTCTGATTTATCATCACCCTTGTCGGAATTAGAAGTACCTCCCAAAATATACCCGCCATCACGGGTTTGCTGCAAAAAACGTAGTTCATCACCGCCATTACCCCCAATAGTTTTATCCCATTCTTTGCTACCATTGGCATTTAGTTTTACCACCCAGTAATCGGGAGAAGAATAGAGAGTTTGTTTATTGTTTTCGCTTTTATCACCGCTTGCATCAGAGTAGGACCAACCACCCAAAATATAGCCCCCATCCTGAGTCTTCTGCATCGTAGTTAGGTTATCCGTATAACTACCCCCAATGGTTTTATCCCATTCCTGGGTGCCATCAGACCGGAGTTTTACTATCCAATAATCATCACCTCCTTTTGAATCTTCCGATTTATCGGCGCTTTTATTGGAAGAAGAAGTACCGCCGATCAGGGATCCCCCGTCAGTGGTGATTACTAAAGCTGAAAATTGATCAGATTTGTCTCCGCCCAAAGTTTTATCCCATTGGATGCCTTGGGCGTGTAACCGGAGAATGTAAATATTTAAAAAAACTAGCAGCCATACCAGGCGGTGCCCCCAAAGCTTAAAAATTGGGGCATTTTTATAAAAAGCAAGTAAGGGTGTTTTCATAGGTTTGGGCTTTTTAAAATAGTATAAAAGGAAACTTGACTACGCGCAATCACTGATCAAAAAAAATTACAACCAGAAAGTAGGGGCGGTAAATGCGAGAAGCTTATAAAACGGCCTTATAAGTTAAGCATTTTTCTAAAATGACTCCAGTAGATTTTGCTTAAATAAATGATAAAGTACAGGTGATCGATATCTTGAAAAATAAGCTATTGTAAGGCGTTAAAAGCAAAAGTTAGGAATAAGGTTTTATGTAACTAAACAGGCCCGTACTCATCCCGAAATAAAAAATACGAGCCCAGAACTCCTAAAACAGAAGGAGAGATTTGCGTTTTTTTAAAAATAATTTAAAAAAACTTTTATGCAGGCCGGTACTGGATTGATAAGCCAACTGTATTAAAATTTAATGTGTAATGTGGCCGGAAAGTGCTTACTCCGACTGATTATAAATATTACTTACATGTGTTACTTAGTCAGGAGTAATTTTACTTGATAATGTTTGTCAGGGGTTTGTAATTGTAGGAAATACATTCCTGCAGTTTTATTGCTGGCTTGCCACTTCAGGGAATAGAAGTAGTGGGCTTTTGCTTCTTGTTTAAATAAAGTGGCTACTTCCCGACCTTGAAGATCATAAATTTTTATAGTAGTAGGTTGCGTTTCGGGTAAGGTAAAGCTTATAGATACTTGGTTTTGGAAAGGATTAGGATAAGCCTTTATAGCAGGGAATTCCGTTGGAGTTGCTGGTTCTTGGGCTAGAGTAGCTGTTCTTTCAGCGACCATGGGACTGGTTTGCGGGGCTACTTTCACGAGCCAGTAATCGGTACTACCTTGACTCGGCTGGGTACGGTCGCCACTTACCCCCGAGTTAGATCTGCCACCTAAAAGTAAGCCGCCGTCTTTGGTTTGCGTTACCGTTCTTAACTCTTCCGTACCGCTGCCACCATAACGTAAGTCTTGTACTTGGTTGCCTTGCTGGTCAACTTCTACGATCCAGTAGTCGCTCTCGCCCTGACTAGCCTGGGTTTTATCGCCGCTGACCTCGGAGGAGGAATGACCCGCTAAAACATAGTGGCCTTGGCTGGTGAAAGTACTGGCCCGGAGTTCATCATCTTTACTGCCGCCGAATGTACGCTCCCACAGCTTATTGCCATTCTGATCCAAGGTAACCAGCCAGTAATCTTTGCCTCCTTTGCTCTCTTGGCTCTTATCGCCGCTCTTACCCGAAGAACTCGTGCCGGAAATAAAGTAGTTCTTAGCGGAGTTCATACCCACCGAGTAGCCTTCATCCTGCTGATTACCACCCAAGGTTTTCTCCCAGACTAAGGTGCCTTGTTTATCCGTTTTCACGACCCAGTAATCACTAACTCCTTGGCTGCTTTGCGTTTTATCCCCGTTTTTCCCGGACAAGGAAGATCCTCCGAGTAAGTAGCCGCCATCGGGAGTCTCGATAAAGCTCCCTAGCATTTCCTCCATAGAACCACCATAGCGTTGATCCCAGAGGATAGTACCGTTTTTGGAAATTTTGACGAGCCAGTAATCCCTTCCACCTTGAGCAGCTTGGGTTTTATCCCCACTTACGGGAGAGTTGCTGAAGCCGCCCAACACGTACTCGCCAGTACGCAGTTGAATGACTTTGACGAGTTCCTCTTCGCCGGAGCCGCCGTAGGTTTTATCCCATTCTTTGTTGCCCAGCTGATCGGTTTTCACCAGCCAGTAATCCAGGTTACCTTTACTGGCCTGAGACTTGTCGCCGCTTTTACCCGAAAAAGAAGAGCCCGCTAGTAAGTAACCACCGTCAGCTGTTTGGATCACCCGGTTCAGGTAATCGTCGCCCGAGCCGCCATAACGTTTATCCCAGAGTTTCTTGCCATTTTTGTCGGATTTCACAAGCCAGTAATCGTTCTTACCTTGCGAGTTCTGCGACTTATCGCCGCTTATGCCGGAGTTGGTGTAGCCGCCGCTTAAGTAGCCGCCATCTTGGGTCTTAATGGTGGAGGTAAGGTTATCCGTACCACTGCCACCGTAGCGCCTGTTCCAGGCTGATTGAACGGGAGTGTCTTCTTTCACTTTTACTACCCAGTAATCTTCCTTATAATGGTAAATAAAGTTAGTATCCTGGGACGCTGCTGTTTTATCTCCCCCAATCCCGTATGCCGCCGAAGTACCGGCTATTACATAATCACCGTTCGTAACAGGCACTACTGCGGCAAGCCCATCATAATCTAAGCTACCAATGGTTTTATCCCACTTTTGGGTGCCTTCTCCATCAATCTTAACCAGCCAATAATCTTCTGCTCCTAAAGTATATATCCTATATGACCCTTCCCCCAATGGATATTCAATAATTGCCCCACCCCGGTTGTCTTCACTTTTCTCGCCTCCTTTTTTTGAATTAGAAGTACCCGCCAGCAGATAATTGCCATCCGGAGTAGGGATGATATTTTTAAGTTCAGAGTTACCTGTAAAAACAAAAAAATTTATCTCTGTGTTAATGCCGCCATACGTTTTATCCCAAACTTTAGTGCCCATACTATCTATTTTTACTACCCAATAGTCGCTTAATCCTGCATCATAAATTACATTCAGGTTGTTATCACTCTTTTCTGCTCCTTTTTCAGCACTCGAATAACCACCTAACAAATAACCCCCATCTGGAGTAGTAAGTAAAGTAGTTAAGATGGAACTACCTGCATCGTGTAAGCATTGGTCCGGAGGATCGGCAGTACAATCTTCCGGATAATAGGTTTCTTTTAAGCCGCCGTATGTTTTATCCCACAGCTTGGTACCATCTTCTTGCAGGCAAAGAATCCAGTAATCTTCAATACCTCGGCTTTCCTGACTTTTATCCCCGCTTTTACCCGAGGCTGAAGAACCGCCAATCAGGTAGCCTCCATTCGCCGAAACTACTATGGCGTTCAGCTTATCAGCTTCGCTTCCTCCGTAAGTCTTGTCCCAAATTTTTGTGCCTTGGGCATCTATTTTGATAAGCCAATAATCACTGTTGCCTTTACTAACTTGACTTTTATCCCCGCTTTTACCCGATTCGGAGCTTCCTCCTAGCAAGTACCCCCCATCGGGCGTAGCCAATAAAGTACTCAGATTATCTGCTTCGCTGCCCCCGTAGGTTTGATCCCAGATCTTCTGGCCAGTGGCGTCTAATTTTACGAGCCAAAAGTCGGTTTTTCCTTTACCTTCCTGACTCTTATCGCCGGACTGACTTGAGGCAGAAGTACCACCTAGCAGATAACCACCATCCGGAGTAACAATAATAGTTGTAAGTTTATCTGCTTCCGTGCCGCCATAAGCTTTATCCCACAATTTCGCTCCCTGGTGGTTAAGTTTCACCACCCAATAATCAGCCAAATAGTATCCTGGTTGGTTCGGTGTTCCTTTATTATTTTCACTTTTATCTCCGGTTTTTCCCGAAACCGAATAGCCGCCTACTAAGTAACCACCATCCGGAGTAGCCACCATGGCGGTAAGATGGTCCAGGTTAAAGCCACCGAGCGTTTTATCCCATTCTGTTTTAACAATTTTTTTTTCTTCTACCACAAAGCTATGGGTAACTTCTGCGAAATTATAAGTAGCGTTACCTGCTTGATAAGCCTGAATTTTTACCGTACCAACCCCGGTAAGCGTAACCATATTGCCGCTGACTGTAGCCGGCCCAGATAGTATTTTAAAATTAACCGGCAATCCGGAACTAGCTTGAGCCACAAGCGCGAAGGGAGCATCGCCTACTGCTTTGTTGAGCAATATAGGTTCAAAGGTGATGTTTTGATTTTGACGAATTTTATTATCTAGCTTTACAATCCAAAAGCCACGTCCTTCTTCTGATTTATCACCGCTTTTGTCGGAACCAGAGGTGCCGCCCAAAATATAACCCTCATCCCGGGTTTGTTGGAGTGATTGTAACCATTCGCCGCCATTACCGCCAAAGGTTCTATCCCAAACTTTTGTTCCATTAGCGCTCAGCTTTACTACCCAATAATCATCAAATCCTTTACTGGCTTCCGTCTTATCGTTGCCCAAGCCGGAATTTGAAGTGCTACCCAGAATAAAACCTCCATCGTGCGTTTGCTGGAGCGTTTCCAGCCGGTCCACATCCTTTCCGCCAAATATTTTATTCCATTCTTTCGTGCCATCGGCTTTAAACTTTACTAGACCAAAATTCCAAGTAGAGACTGGACTATAACTCACAATAAAGCCACCATCGGTGGTAGTTTGAAAAGACCTGATGTTATTAACGCTGATCTTGTTTTCTGAAGTTTTAGTGCCATCTTCTGCTATTTTAAATATTTTAAAATTATTACCTATAAAACCGCTCAGCAGAAAGCCGCCATCGGGCGCAACCTCCAAATTAACAAGCCCATCATCACGTTTTTCGCCCAAAGTTTTATCCCAAACCTTCTTACCGGTCGCATCAATCTTTATGATCCAACAGTCAAAAGAATAGTCACCGTATTCATCTTTAGGCCCTACATTAACTTCACTCTTATCACCGCTCTTACCGGAACGGGAAACCCCACCTAGTATGTAACCGCCATCGCTTGTTAGTTGCAGGGCTTTCAGATAATCGTGGTTATTGCCTCCAAAAGTTTTATCCCATTGTTTCGTACCATTTGCATTAATTTTAAGGAGCCAGTAATCATTGGTAATTTCACCGTACACGTTTGCTCCGCCTTTATTTGCTTCCGTTTTATCCCCGCTTTTTCCGGAGTTGGAATATCCTCCTAAGATATAGCCTCCATCAGGTGTCTGTAGCAGATTAGTTAAGTTGTCAGAGGAGTTTCCGCCAAAAGTTTTGTCCCAGGCTTTGGTACCATCGGCGTTTAACTTTACTACCCAATAATCTACTTCGCCTCTATTGGCTTCGGTTTTATCGTGACCAATGCCTTCGGAAGAGTTACCGCCCAGAATGTAGCCATTGTCACTCGTTTGGTGTACTACTACAAATGAATTTCCACCGATTAAGGTTTTATCCCAGAGCTTTGTTTGAGCTAGGGAGGAGAAGGAAACCAGCAGGCCAGCCAGCAAAAGAAAGCCTTGCTCCCAGCAGGTAGGATAGAAGAAAAGAAAATGCGCATTTCCAATTGAAAAAGTTGTTTTCATATCGATCGGGTTTTAAAGAGAGGAGACACTAATGAAGC
The DNA here is from genome assembly GCF_003340495.1 of Adhaeribacter pallidiroseus. Lineage (NCBI taxonomy): Bacteria > Pseudomonadati > Bacteroidota > Cytophagia > Cytophagales > Hymenobacteraceae > Adhaeribacter > Adhaeribacter pallidiroseus. The sequence goes on along the minus strand of NZ_QASA01000001.1, from coordinate 4,225,455 downwards.
ATCAGAAAATTAGAAAGCAATGAGCGGCTAAGCCTGTCTACTGAAAAGGATAGAAATTTTACTATATTTTAAAGACTCGGGCAACGAAACAACTAAAATTTCCCGTAAGAAAGTTTAGATATATCTATTCAAATCTCGCTAAGCCCACAAGGCAAAAGGCAGGATAACAAAGAAATTCTTCTCGTATTTAATCTTTCTTGTTACGGAAACCCGCAATAATTCATTCAAGGGCTAAGTAAGATTTTAGCTGTAACATTCCTGGCCGAAGTATTTAGGTGCACTAGGTACATGCCGGCAACTTTGTTGTGTCCTTGCCACTCTACCTGATAGGTTTGGTTGGCTTGGGCCCTTCCCTTAAACAAAGTAGTTATTTCTCTACCCTGGCTGTCAGATACTTTTACCTGAGCAAACTGAGTCTGGGATAGCATAAAGCTTATAGTAACTTTCTCCCGGAAAGGATTGGGGTAAGCTTGAAATTGAAAGCCTTCGGTTTTACTAACTGGTTCTTCGGCTAGAGTTACTTGTCTAGTAGCTAACAGGGAATTAGTGGTGGGAGCTACTTTCACGAGCCAGTAATCGGTACTGCCCTGACTGGGCTGGGTACGATCCCCACTCACGCCCGAAGCAGATCTGCCGGCTAGCAGCAAGCCGCCGTCTTTGGTCGGGGTCACGGTGCGGAGTACTTCCGCTTCGCTGCCTCCGTAGCGTAAATCTTGTACTTTATTGCCTTGCTCGTCTACGGCTACGACCCAGTAATCACTGTCGCCCTGGCTGTCCTGGGTTTTATCGCCGCTTGCATCGGAGGAGGAGTGACCCGCCAGTATGTAATGTCCTTTACTGGTAATCGTGCTGGCCCGCAGTTCATCATCTTTACTGCCGCCGAATGTACGATCCCACAGCTTATTGCCATTCTCATCTAAAGTAACTAACCAGTAATCTTGGCCTCCTTGACTGGCTTGTGTCTTGTCGCCACTCTTACCCGAACTGCTCGTTCCGGAAATAAAGTAGTTCTTAGCGGAGTTCATAGCTACCGAGTAAACTTGATCCGCTTTACTGCCGCCATAGGTTTTCTCCCAGACGATCTTACCTTGTTGATCCGTTTTCACGACCCAGTAATCACTCGCTCCTTGGCTACTTTGCGTTTTATCCCCGGTTTTCCCGGACAAGGAAGATCCTCCGAGTAAGTAGCCGCCATCCGGGGTTTGAACAAAGCTGCCGAGTGTTTCTGCTAAGCTGCCACCATAGCGTTTATCCCAAATAATAGTGCCCGTGCTGCTTATTTTTAAAATCCAGTAATCTGAACTACCTTGACTAGCTTGGCTTTTATCGCCACTTACGGGAGAGTTGCTATGTCCGCCCAACACGTACTCGCCAGTACGCAGTTGAATGACTTTAACGAGTTCCTCTTTGCCGGAGCCGCCGTAGGTTTTATCCCATTCCTTATTGCCCAGCTGATCGGTTTTCACCAGCCAGTAGTCACGGTTACCTTTACTGGCCTGGGACTTGTCGCCGCTCTTGTTCGAGAAAGAAGAGCCCGCTAGTAAGTAACCACCGTCAGCAGTCTGGATCACGCGGTGGAGATAATCGTCACCTGAACCACCATAACGTTTGTCCCAGAGTTTTTTGCCGTTTTTATCACTCTTGACAATCCAGTAGTCGTTCTGGCCCTGACTGTTTAGGCTTTTATCGCCACTTACCCCGGAGTTGGTGTAACCGCCACTTAAGTAACCCCCATCTTGGGTCTTAATGGTAGAAGTCAGGTTATCGCTGCCACTGCCACCGTAGCGCCTGTTCCAGGATGCTGCAAGCGGTTGGTCTTCTTTTAGCTTTACTAACCAAAAATCGTATACACCCCAGTTAGGTTCAGTCTTGTCACCATTAGCATCCGAAGCGGAACTTCCTCCTAGTATGTAACCGGTACCATTTGGGGAAGCCACCATGGTTGTGAGCTCATCGCCTTTTTCTCCTCCTAAGATCTTATCCCAAACCTTCTTGCCATCTTTATCTATCTTCACGATCCAATAGTCTCCATAAACCTGATCTATTCCCCGAACCTCGCCACTTTTATCTTTCTCGATCCCGGAAGTAGAAGTTCCTCCCAGCAGATAATCTCCGTCCGGTGTAGCCGCGATTGTTGCCAGATGATCGTAGTTAGATCCGCCTATGGTTTCATCCCATATTTTGGTGCCTTGGGCATCAATCTTTACCAGCCAGTAATCCGAGGTTAAGCTGCCATTAGCATCCGGTAGGCCCTGGTTGATTTCGCTTTTGTCGCCGCTCTTATCCGAAAAGGAAGAACCACCTACTAAATACCCTCCATCCGGGGTGGCTACCATACTTTTTAAAAAATCATTCTTATCTCCCCCCCAGGTTTTATCCCACAGTTTCTTACCGGTTGCATCTATTTTTACTATCCAATAATCCACCGATAAATAGCCATATACATCCGGAATTCCTTTGTTATTTTCACTCTTATCGCCATTTTTACCGGAGCCAGAATAACCACCTGCCAGATAGCCGCCATCGGGGGTTGCCACCAGTGAGGTGAGCTCTTCGCTTTGCGTACCGCCTAAAGTTTTATCCCACAGCTTATTGCCGTTTGCATCCAGCTTTACCAGCCAGTAATCTTGTTCTCCCCGGCTGGGTTCACTTTTATCCCCGCCAATGTCGGCGTTAGAGGACCCACCCAATAAATAGCCTCCATCCGGGGTAGCCAATAACGCATCCAGGGAGTTCCCGGCTTCGTTAAATCCTCCTATAGCTTTTTCCCATTGCTTTGTACCACTACTACTGATTTTAACTACCCGGTACAGATCACTAAAATCAAAAGAAGAAGTGCTGCCTAATAAATAGCCGCCATCGGTGGTGCTTATCAGACTTGTGAACCGGTCGCCCAAATCGCCAAAGGCAGCTATAGTAATGTCCCAGAGTTTTTTTCCATCCGGATCTATCTTCACGAGCCAATAACCATTTTTAGAACTACTTTTATCGCCCCCTTTATCTGAATTAGAGTTGCCGGCCAGCAGATAGCCGCCATCGGGAGCGGCAACCATGGTTATTAGCTGATCGTTGCGTTTGCCGCCAATACGCTTATCCCAAAGTTTAGTAACCGGGCCAGGTGGGTCCACGATGATAACCTGGTTTATCGCAGATGCCGGGGCAAAGATAGCATTACCGGTTTGGGAAGCTTGTATGATAATTCTCCCTATTCCCGTAAAAGTGAGTAAATTTTGAGTAAGGGTAGCCGGGCCCGAAATCACCGAAAAAGTAACGGGTAACCCCGAACTAGCTTGGGCTTTAAGAATAACAGGCGCATCGCCCAGTGTTCTGGTAAGGAGTGGCGTAGGGAAGGTGATGTTTTGAACTTGCTTATCGGTATTACCTACTTTTACGACCCAATAGTCGTTAGAACCACGGCTGGCTTCACTTTTATCGCCGCGGATACCCGAGGCGGCCGTACCACCCAGCAGGAAATTTTTATCGGGGGTGATTATTACATCCAGATCGAAAGTAGCGGGCCAGTTAAAGGAAAAGTCGTCGCTGCCAAAAGTTCTTTCCCATATCTTATCGCCGTTTTTGTTTACCTTTACTACCCAGTAGCCTTTTTTTTCTTCACTTTTATGTCCGCCTTTACCCCGGAGGGATATGCCGCCTAATAAGTAGCTGCCATCGGGGCTAACAAGCACCGTTCCGAGTATATCTTGGGTGCTACTGCGGTAATTCTTTTCCCATTCTTTGCTGCCAGCGGCGTTTAGTTTGGTAATTCTATAGTCGGCATTGCCCAGCAAATATCCTCCCTGGGTTGTAGTTGCCATTGCCCGCAGACCACCGGTACCGTACACTTTATCCCAGATTTTTTTGCCGGTAACATCCAGCTTTAATAACCAGTTTCCGGTTGGTGCCACACTTTTATCCCCGCTTTTGCCGGATTCAGAAGACCCCCCCAGCAGGTAGCCCCCATCATTGGTTACTAGTACGGTGGCCAGGCTTTCGTTATAATCGCCGCCGAAAGTTTTATCCCATTCTTTACTGCCGTCGGCTTTTAGCTTTACTATCCAGTAATCACTGCCGCAGTAATCTTGGTTGCATTTATTTGCTTGCGTTTTATCACCTTCTTTTCCGGAATCAGAATAACCACCGAGTAAAAAGCCCCCATCGGCAGTTGTTACCTGGGAGGTTAAAATATCACTATTTTTGCCCCCGAAAGTTTTATCCCAAATTTTTTCTCCGTTAGCATCAATTTTTACCACCCAATAATCCGGCGTAATTTGCTTATTTTGATCAAAAGTGGCCCTGTTTTTTTCACTCTTGTCGCCACTGATACCCGACAAGGAAAAACCACCCAGTAAATAGCCGCCGTCCGAGGTAGCTATTACAGTTTTCAGGTTATCGGTGTTATCTCCGCCGTAGGTTTTATCCCATACTTTTTGGCCGTTGGCATCTAATTTAATAATCCAATAATCACCCACCGGTTCGCTGATGTAAGCTTTATTCCCATCCCGGCAATCTTCGGTTTTATCGGCTCCTTTATTGGACAGGGAAGATCCCCCCAATAGAAAGCCGCCATCCGGCGTAGCTACCATCGCGGAGAGTTTGTCCGTTAGTGGGCCCCCGTACGTTTGATCCCAAATTTTATTTTGCGCAAAAGAATTAAAAGAGATGGGCAGGCATACCAACCAAATTGCCCGGACCCAATAGGTAAAATAGGGAAATTTAAAACACCTACTGGTACTAATAAAAGCGGTTTTCATAAAATAAAGTTTTAAGGAAAAGAGCAATAAACGAAGCAGGAGAACCAGAACCCAGTCAGTTCTATAACCGGGTTGCCGCGAGGGTGGAGACGCTTCTGGCCTTATTTTTTTTAAAATTTAGGTCGGTTGCGGAGTTAATTGATGTACTGAAAACAAGTGATGACGCGAATAAAGCAAGCAGCAATTTGGCAACCAGTAAATGATAAATTAATAAATGGTAGCTATTTTTGAAAAACAGCTAGTATCCTTTTTTTGGCATTGATACTCTTTAGCTTTGCTATTTGCTATGGAGGTGAAAAATCTTGAACTTTCTTCTTTAGGTCTCCAGGGGCTTCTGTTTTATCCTGATTAAGTTTAAAACAGAAGCTCTTCCTTTCGATGCGCTAGCATGAATGGTAAATTATTGCCAAAATCAGCTAAGATCTTACACCCGCTATAATTTGCGCAGCGGCGGCTCCTAAAGTTTATTCTGAAACACTGGTAAAAGGGTAGTCGAAGCTAAAATTTAAAATTTTTGGTGCAAGTGGAATACTCTTGTTTGCATAGACGAAGACATTAAAATTAAACAAGAAATAACAACTATTGTGAAAGGAACTGCTAACCGAAAGCGCTGAACTTTGGTGCCCAAAAGAGATGCCGGGTTAATAAAAGAAATAAATACGCTGCTTATTTCCCCTTAATGTAAGTATTTTCCAACGATTTAGCTAAGTATTATTACTCAAAAATTTGAAATTTTAACAAAGCAATTAACCTGAACCTCTTTTATTAAAGCCAGGATAGAATCTTAGTTACATTTTTCTTAAAACGCCGGCAGACTAAAACTATTCGCAGCATGGGCAAAGCATTAATTATTCTGCTGCGTTGGCTATAGTTTGGTTTTGTAACAATAAGACGCCGCAATGCTGGCCAGTAGAAATTAAAGCGCTAAGCAAACAAAATATGCGGAGAATTTGAAAAAGATCGAATAAAAAAGCCAGCCAGAAGTGTTCTGGCTGGCTTGAGAAAAGAAAAAATTTAAAAAAATTACCTGCTCCGAAGTATTTTTTTGGTGATTTGTCCCGTAGGCGTTTGTAATTGCAGCAAGTACATACCGGCTGCTTGTTTACCCGCCTGCCATTCTACTTGGTAGGCCTGTTTGGCTTGTGCTTCCTTTTGGAATAAGGTAGTAATTTCGCAACCCTGACTATCAAGTACTCTAACCGTTGCGGGCTGAGTTTCGGGCAGCGTAAAGCTAATAGTTACTTTCTCTTGAAACGGATTCGGGTAAACAAGTAACTGTACGTTGCTTGATTGTTCGATCGCTAGCTCGGGTTCGTTGGCTACCCGGCTAACTACCATTCCGCTTTTTTCCGAGACTATCTTGATTAACCAGTAATCGGTACGGCCCTGGCTAGGCTGACTGCGATCTCCGCTTATTGGGGAATCAGATCTACCGCCCAGCACAATGCCTCCATCTTCGGCCAGCACCATGGCCCGTAGTTCTTCTTTGTCGCTGCCCCCATATGCTTGGTCGTACTGCTTAGCCCCGGTGGCATTGATTCGCACTAACCAGTAATCGCTGTTGCCTTTGCTGACCTGGCTTTTATCGCCGCTTACGCCGGAGTTAGAAGAACCCGCCAGCAAATAATCACCTTCCTCTGTCTGAAGCACGGACCGCAGTTCCTCGTCGCCGCTACCGCCGTAACTTTTTTCCCGGTACAAAATGCCGTTGCTCTTGATTTGCAAAAACCAGAAATCCTTTCCCCCTTGGCTAGCCTGCTTTTTATCGCCACTAATGCCAGAAGTACTGTAACCAGCCAGGTAATAATCGCCGTCTACATTGGTTTGCGGGCTATATTCCCGGTTCCAGCCTACGGTGGTTAACACCTCGTTCCCGGTGCCACCGTAGCGTTTATCCCAGATCTTGTTGCCATCCGCATCTACCCGTACTAACCAAAAGTCCTGGCTGCCTTGGCTGGCCTGCGTTTTGTCGCCGCCGATCCCGGAAGCAGAGGTGCCGCCCAGAATAAATCCATTGGTAGCGGTGAGGGTAATGCTTTCCAGTTCATCATTCTGGTTGCCGCCGTAGCGTTTATCCCACAGCTTTATCCCGGTTTTGGTAAGTTTGATCAACCAGTAATCGTTGCCGCCCTGGCTACCCTGGCTCTTGTCGCCACTGGCCGGGGAGTTGCTGTAACCGGCCAGCACGTATTCGCCAGTGGTTAATTGAATCACTTTCTTGAGCTCATCGTTGCCCGTGCCCCCAAAACGTTTGTCCCATTGCCGGGTACCCTGCGCGCCTATCTTCACGATCCAGTAGTCCCGGCCACCGCGGCTGGCCTGGCCTTTGTTAATGCTGTTGCCCGAAAAAGAAGAACCGGCTAACAAGTAACCGCCATCTTGGGTCTGGATGACCTGATTCAGATAATCATCGTTCAGCCCGCCGTAAAGTTTATCCCATTCTTTCTTGCCATTCCGGTCCGTCTTAATTATCCAATAGTTCTGTTTTGCTACTCCTTCCGCGTATTCTACATCGCCACTGTTTCGGGAAGTAGTGTACCCTCCGGATAAGTACCCGCCATCGGCTGTTTTAATTAAGGTAGTAAAGTTATCCGGTAAATATCCGCCGTAGCGCATGTTCCAATAAGGGACGGTAGGCATTTCGTTTAAATTTAAGTCTACTATCCAGTAGTCTCTAAACCCTTTGGAGGCTTGCGTTTTATCCCCGCTAACACCAGAGTTGGAACTGCCGCCTAAAACATAGTTTCCGTTGCTGGTGGGTAGCGCCGCTATTAACTCCTCCTGACCGTTCCCGCCGATGGTTTTATCCCATACTTTATAAGTGCCGGAAATTCCTTCTCTTTTTTCCACTTTTACTACCCAGTAATCAGCGGTTAATGTTCCGGATTCAGCGGCATTGCCTCTATTGGGTTCCGTTTTATCACCCGAAACACCGGAAGCGGAATAGCCGCCAAGTAAAAATTTTTGATTGTCTAGCTCCTGAATGGAAGTTAAATAATCATCTTCGTTACCCCCGTAGGTGCTGTTCCAGTCTATTCCGTAAGAATCTACCTTTACGATCCAATAATCTGTTTTCCCCTTGGATGGTTGTGACTTATCGCCGCCTATGTCCGAAGAATTAGAGCTACCGGCTAGAATATAATTATTATCGGCAGTTTGACGCACCACGGTTAAATAATCCTTTTGATCGCCACCCGCAGTTCTGTCCCATTCTTTACTACCATCGGCCTGGAGCTTTACTATCCAATAATCCAAACCCCCTCGACTGACCTGGGTTTTATCGCCACTGATGTTGGAAGCGGAAGCACCACCCAAAATATACCCGTTGTCCTTGGTTTGCTGGAGCGAGGTTAAGATATCAAGGCCGCTGCCGCCAAAAGTTTTATCCCATTCCTTGGCGCCAGTAGCGCTTAGTTTTACTACCCAGAAGTCAGCAGCTCCTTTACTATCTACCGCTTTATCGGCACTTTTATTGGAGTAGGAGTACCCACCTAGGATATAACCGCCATCCTTTGTTTGTTGCAGCGCCGATAAACTATCTTGGCTGGTACCACCCCAGGTTTTATCCCAGGCTTTGCTGCCATCAGCGTTTAACTTAATAACCCAGTAATCCGCCTGTCCTTTGCCAGCCTGGCTTTTATCGCCGCTGATACTGGAAGAAGAAGTGCCGCCGAGAATGTAACCGCCATCCTGGGTTTGTTGGAGCGCCTTTAACTGATCGCTTTTACTACCACCCAGCGTCTTGTTCCACTCGATACGGCCATCCGCCTTCAGTTTAACTATCCAAAAATCCAATTCTCCTTTACTAGCTTGCGTTTTATCGCCGCTAACGCCGGATTTAGAAGAGCCGCCCAGAATATAGCCCCCATCCTTGGTTTTTTGCATTACCGCTAACTTGTCTTCGGCACTACCTCCAATTACTTTATTAGTAGTTACCTGAGATGGATAAACAAGGTTAAAAGTGTATTTCGCTTGGGTAGGTGCATACGTTTCGTTACCGGCCTGGTAGGCTATTATGGTTACGGTGCCCACTCCGGTGGGGGTAAGGGTAGTACCCTTGAGTTCCACCGAGCCGGATAGCACTTCATAGGTTACGGGCAAACCGGAGCTGGCCTTAGCCGATACCGTGAAAGGAGTTACGCCGTATAATTTAGTAGGAATAGGCGTGAAGGTGATCGTTTGAGCTTTGTTCTGGGCTAGCTTGAGGATATAAACGCCTCCTTCGAAAGTATCTTCTCCTCCGGCCAGATAACCGCCATCGCTGGTTTGCACAATGGAGGTTAATCGTTTTTCGTAATCATTTCCGTTTAGATCGGGGCCCGTATTCCATACTTTATCGCCGTTCGGCGTTAATTTTAAGATTTCCCCCGATGCATTCGTTTCACCCGCCAGAATATAGCCGCCATCCTGGGTTTGCTCCAGGGAGTTTAGATCCTCGTTCTCGGATCCCCCGTGGGTTTTATCCCAGATCTTTTTACCCGTGGCGTCTAGTTTTACTACCCAGTAATCACCATTATCCCAGCCATCATACTCTCCTAGGAAAGATTCTGTTTTATCACCAGATGTGTAGGAATTAGAAGTGCCGCCCAGAATGTAGCCACCATCTTTTGTTTGCCGCACAACAAATAACCGGTCTCCATAGGTACCACCAATTGTTTTGTCCCAGGCTTTAGTGCCATCACTTTCGAGTTTTATAACCCAGTAATCCCCTTTAATATCTGCGCCCCGGAGATCCCGGCTAACTTCTGTTTTATCGCCGCTAATGCCGGAGTACGAAGTTCCTCCTAGGATATAACCCCCATCTTGCGTTTGCTGCAAGTCTGAGAAGTTATCGGTACTAGTGCCGCCCAAAGTTTTATCCCACACTGTAGCACCGCTGGCGTTGAGCTTTACGACCCAGTAATCATTGTAAGGCACACCATCCGGGTTTAAGCCGCCCCAATTTTCCTGCGTTTTATCCCCGCTTTTATCTGAAATAGAAGAGCCGCCCAGAATAAAACCGCCATCTTGGGTTTGTTGCAGAGCCCCTAATCTGTCTTCTTCTATGCCCCCCAGGGTTTGGTCCCATACTTTCGCGCCTGTGCCGGTAATTTTTACAACCCAGTAATCCGATTTTCCTTTACTGACTTGCGTTTTATCGCCGCCTTTATTTGAATCGGAGAAACCGCCCAGAATGTAGCCACCATCTTGGGTAAGTTGCAAGGCAGTTAATTGTTCCGTGCCAGTACCCCCCAAAGTTTTATCCCAAACTTTATTGCGATCAGCATCCAGTTTAATGATCCAGTAGTCGCTGCCACCCCGGCTGGCCTGGCTTTTATCTTTACTGATGCCACTGGAAGAAGAGCCGCCCACAATATAACCGCCATCGGTGGTAGGGAGTACGATGGTTTTGCCGTTATAACCGCTATTCAGGTATTTATCCCAGAGTTGGTTCTGCGCCGAAGTAGCGGCCGAGAGGCCAAGGCAAAAACAGAAGGTAGTGCTTAAACGGCACCACCAAGGGTTCGTCTCCGGCAGGGTTGTTAAAAGCCGGAACACAGGAGTAGAAAAATTTTTCATTAATTAAATTGGTTGAATAGGTAAATACGCAAAAGCGTTTACTGGCAAAAACTACCCGATGGAGTTATAGAATTTGCAGCACCGCTACATAAATCAGTTAAAGGTACAGGGTCTTGCCTCTGGGCACAATACCTAAACTTAGGTATTTATTACTAGTCTTTAAAAATTTATGGTAAATATGTAATATTATATATAAAGTTGCTTGTATTTTTTAATACAAATAAGAAAAGTTGGTTAAAGAGTAACTTCCATTGGCTTTGAAAAATAAAAAAATTTAAAAAACTTACTTGTGGAGGAGTATTTTTTGAGTGTTTTGCCCAGTAGGGGTTTGGAGCTGCAGTAGATATAATCCATTGGATTGCTTACTTCCTAGCCATTCCAGTTGGTACGTGTAGTGAGCTTTTGCTTCCTGCTGAAATAAAGTAGTAACTTCTCTGCCCTGGTTATCGAGTATTTTTACCGTAGCAAGTTGGGTTTCGGGCAGCGTAAAACGAATGGTAACTTGCTCCTGAAACGGGTTAGGGTAAGCTTTTACCAGCGTACTTTCGGTTGGATGAACAGGTGCTTCCGGCTGCGTAGCTTTTCGGATAAAGGTAGAGGTAGCGGGTAAGCTAACTTTAACGAGCCAGTAATCATTGTTTCCCTGGCTGGCATTGGTCTGGTCGCCGCTAATGTCGGAGTTAGAGCGGCCCGCGAGCAGGTAGCTGTCGTCGCTGTCTTGCAATAAGGTGCGTAACTCGTCTTTCCCTTGGCCACCGTACCGCTTATCCCATTGTTTGGTGCCAGCACTGTTGGTTTGAACCATCCAGTAATCGCTACTGCCCCGGCTGTTTTGCGTTTTATCACCACTTGCTTCCGAAAAAGAAGTGCCGCCCAGTAGTAAGTTGCCATTAGTAGTTATCGATATAGAATGTAATTCTTCGTAGCCAGCTCCCCCGTAAGTTTTGTCCCATACTTTCTGCCCATTGGCATTTATTTTTAAAAACCAAAAATCATGACCTCCCTGGCTATTCTGGCTCTTGTGGCCGTTACCGGGGGAGTTGCTGTAACCAGCCAGAATGTAGTTGTCGCCGACGGCCGCTAAAGCCTGTAAATAATCCTGCTCGGTACTGCCAAAACTTTTATCCCAGAGCGCCCGGCCATCGGGCGCTACTTTAATTACCCAATAATCGGCGCTGCCCTGGCTTATCTGGCTTTTGTCGCCGCTCAACCCCGATACCGACGTTCCGCCTAGCAATAAGCTGCCATCCGGATTTACTATTACATCTTGCAGGTAATCGTGGGCATTGCCGCCAAACCGATGATCGGAGATTTTATTGCCCCGCGGATTGAGCGTAACCACCCAGTAGTCGTAGCCACCCCGGCTGCCCTCACTTTTATCGTCGCCGGCCGGCGAAATGCTATAGCCGCCTAAAATATAATTACCGGAAGCCAGCTGCCGGAGCTGGCGCAAATCTTCGAAACCTCTGCCGCCAAAGGTGCGGTCCCATTCTTTAGCGCCGGTGCTGCTAATTTTTACTACCCAAAAATCCCGGTCGCCGCGGCTAACGCCCGATTTATCGCCACCAACGCCCGATTCGGAACTGCCACCTAGTAAGTAACCGCCGTCTGGGGTTTGCAGCATGCTGTTCAGGAAATCGTTTTTAACCCCACCAAATCGTTTATTCCATAGTTCTTTACCCGTGGCATCGGTTTTTATTACCCAATAGTCAAAGCCTCCCCGCCCAACTTCTGATTTGTCGCCGGTATTGTCGGATTCGGAATAACCGCCGAGCAGGTATCCATTATCGCCGGTTTTCAGCAATTGCGTAAAGTTATCGTGTTGGGCGCCACCAAAGCGGAAATCAGCCGTAGAGGCAGTTGCGGGAACCGCTTCCCGCCATTTCATCACCCAATAGTCGCGGCTACTCCGGCTATTTTCACTTTTATCCGGATTACGGCCAGAGTTTGAAGTACCTCCTAATAAATAACTTTGATCCTGGGTAAAAAGCATGGTGCGGAGTTGATCGGAGTTGCCGCTCCCAATGGTTTTATCCCACACGATCCGGCGGTTAGCGAGGCGTAATAACCAGAAATCTTCGAATCCTTTGTTTTTTTCGCTTTTGTTTTTACCGGCCTGCGACGTAGAAGTGCCTCCCAATAAAATATTATCATCCGGAGCTACCGTAATCGCACTCAGAAAATCATTGCTTTCGCCGCCGTAAGTGCTGAGCCAAGCCTGGTTGCCATTTACATCTATCCGCGCCAATAAATAATCATAATCGTAGTCGTTCAGCGATAAGCCGGCGGTGGAGCCGCCAAGTAAGAACCCGTGGGTAGTGGCATCATAATAAACGGCCGTCAAGTGATTGTCGCGGTCGGAATAGCCGTAGGTTTTGTCCCATTTTTTATTGCCCCGGCTATCTATTTTTACTACCCAGCCGTTGTACGTGTTTTCTGCTCGGGCCGTAGCGGATTGCTTGTTGGCGGCGGTTTTGTCGCCGCTTACCCGGGAATTAGAAGAACCGCCTACTAAATAATGGTTATCGGGCGTAACCGTGAGGAAAGTTAAGTAATCGGTGTTAATGCCGCCAAAGGTTTTATCCCATTCTTTATGGCCTTCGCTATTTATTTTAATTAACCAGTAATCCGAGTTGTTTTCGCCCCGGTTCCGATCTGTTTTATCGTTTCCCTGACCCGAAAAGGAAGTACCTCCTAAAAGAAAGCCGCCATCGGTTGTGCTTACAAGACTAGCTAAATCGTCGGCACTGCTGCCCCCGTACGTGTGGTCCCATATTTTATTGCCGTACAAATCAATTTTTACTACCCAGTAATCACTGAAGCCTTTACTATCGGTACTTTTATCGCCGCTGGCGTTGGAGTAAGAAATACCCGCTACTAAGTAGCCGCCTTCGGGTAAAGCCACCAGGGCTTTTAGTTGATCGCTGCCCCGGCCGCCCAGAGTTTTGTCCCATACTTTCTGCCCTTGCGCGTTTATTTTTACCAACCAAAAATCTTCGGAAGTAAAGAAACAAGAGCCGTGGCTACAATCCGATTCGCCTTGATTGTCGTCGGTTTTATCGCCGCTTTTAGTGGAAAAAGAAGTTCCTCCCAGTAAGTACCCGCCGTCCGGAGTAGCTACCATGGTACTCATAAAGTCATCGGCGTTGCCCCCTAAGGTTTTATCCCATTTTTTAATAATACTATTTTGAGCGCCTACTATACCGGTAAACAGGCAAAAAAAGATTGAAGTAAAAAGGAGCCGGTAACACTTTGGCAGAAAGAAATAAAAAGCGTTACGCACAACAAATAAAAATTTAATCATAAAGAATAGGCTTTTAAAAGTAAATTCTTGAATTGAAGTAAACCAAAACCACAGAATTAAATACTACCTGCCCGCAGAAAATTTAAAAAAACAGCAAAAGCAATAGCATTTGCTACCCTAATAACCCTTACCCAGTAGATTTTGGCGTATTCAGGGCAGAAAAGAGTTAAAAATAAAGGTGCTTGGTCAAATAGCCGATAAACGGAATAGATACCGCAGCCTTAGTCGGAAAGTAGTAAACCTAAGTCATAGTGAAAACAGAAAACAGAAATACAGGATATAGTTATAAAAGTTCTTGTAAAAGGAATGTAGCTTATAAAATAACGGAAATAAACCCAGATAGTTTTGGCCCTACTTAGCGGGAGGTAATAGTGTGTACGGAGTAAATACCAAATTATTAAATGGATGAACGCAACTAGTTATTTATAAATCTAACTGAATCTTACAACGAGGCATTTGACCTTTACGAAGTTACTTGGTGCTTTTTTGCGGTTCGAATAATTAATTTTTTAAAATTTAGCTGATGGTGAGTTAACTAGTAACAAGTAACTCACCATCAACTTTATGCGGCAGAATAGGTGATGAGTATTGGTTGGAATAAAAGAATTTTTTTGCTTAACACGTAACCTAGTCCTAATACCGAGTGCATTAATAAACAAAGTAGGTGCTTCATTCAACCAACTGGAACCTAATCGAGGTACTTTTATCCGGAAAATCTGCTGTAAGCCTCTGGCGCCTAGCAAAAGAAGCGGCCTGGGCTACCCAGAAAAAAGTTGGCAACAAGGAACCCCATTGCAACTGCCAGGTTTGGGCACCGGTTTTCTTTTGCATCAAATAAAGGCTGGCTCCGACCAGATTAGAGCCCAGCCCAATGGTTATGCTGTCGTGAAATTTGGCGTAAGGGGCCACGTGGGGTTAAATAGGTGGGTTTTATTCCAGTAGAACAAAAAGCCACCAGCACTTGTAAAAATCGGCGGCCTCTATCAGCAGCAAACGACCGGAGTTATTTTTATTCTTAAAAACGAGCAAAAGAGTAAAAATACCAGGCTTTTAACCGAGGTTGGTTAAGGTTAATTGGTATTAAAAGTTATAGCAGTGGAGCGATTAACAAACCACTAATAACGAATAACTTCTTGCCTGAATATACCATTACGTACGGAAAGCTACTAGCGGTAAAAGGCAATTGTGCGCTTAACTGGTTTTACGTCTGGTTTTGTTAACTACAATGCGGGGCTCGCGGGTAAGAATAGTTTTGATATTAAGCCGTACCAAATCGCCCATGTTGTTGCATTTTAAAAAATCATCGGATTGATGAAACTGCGCCAGCTCTTGTTTTAATTGTTCTATTTTATCGGGAGTAGAAAGTGTATCAACGCGCATGGCATCAATTAAATCTTTTAAACGGTAGCGGGCTAACTTTAACCGCTGGTACAGCAAAGTGCGTTCTTCGCTTTGGTATTGTTGTAGTGTTTGGGGGTTGAGCAATTGCAGTACCAGTTCTACTACCTTGTTGTTGTCTTTAAAAAACTGGGGCAGGTACTTCGAGCGGCGCCCTTCGTACGATTGCTGGTCAAAGTCAATGGAGCGCACGCGGTATTGTTCGTCTTCAAAATCGGGGGTTACATCAATTACGTAATTATAAGAGCGCATGTCGCCGAGCAGCCGGATAAAGCAACGCTCGTTAAATTTTACAAATTCTTTGGCAATGCGCACTTTGTTGGTGTTGGGCCGGTCCAGGTATTCTTTGATAAATACGTCGCCGGGGATGCCGGCAATGTGTTCTTCAATCAAGGTTTCGCCATCGACCCGATAATTAATGCGGCTCGGCGATAAAATATGCTCCAGTTCCAGGCCGTATACCCGCGACGCATCGGCCCGTTTCACGTAGAAATAATCGTAGTTATCGTTGAGCTGGTTTTTAATCTGCACCCGGAACGGGTTGGTGTTGCCAAAAGTACAATAATCAATCCGCGATACCCGCAAATGTTCCATCACCGAAATATCGCCGGCGGTTTTGAGTAAGGCATAGTTCATGGTGAGGCCTTCGCTTAGTTCCTGCTGGCGGGTTTGCTCGTACAACACGGTTTCCCAAAGCGTGTCTTTCCCGGACTTATCGTAATACGGAAACGACTCGCTGTTATGCAGTAGATCTTCGTACCGGACGGGCAGCTTGGCTTCCCGGTCGTAGGTACGCAGGTACTTCCGAAGCCGTTTGGAAATGGGGTAAACCACTTTCTTTTTCGTTACAATTTCTCCTGCTTGCATGGGGTGTTAACTAGGTTAAAAGATTCTTTAAAGTTTGCCGAAAGCAAGGTTGTAGAGTTCATCCGTGGTGATTATTTTATTCCACTTTTTCTTTCTCAAACCTTGAAACAATTCTTTGTCACCACTCCATAGTTTTGCTTTAATATGTTCCGTTAAGGCTACAAATTCGGTGTCGTCAATATCTACATCTATAGTTAAATTTACCGCTTTTTGGTAAATTTCTTTAGGTATAAGCTTTACGTTTATAAATCTTATTCGGTTAGTAATCAACAAAATAGCTCTATTTAGTTCCGAATCAGAATATTTTGAAATTTTTTGAAGTTTACCTTTATGCTCCTCGATCTCTGTTAAAAGCTGTTCCGTTGAGTAGAAGTTTAAACGTGATTTTGGCTGAAGAAATATTCAGGCAATTTTACTATTGGTATTAAGAATAGCACTAAATGCAATGTTGGTATCCACAACAATTCTCATAAACCCAATCTGGACTTAGTTTTATCCCAACGGCCTTTTTTTACAGTTTTTACTAATGCATCTACCTCGTTTTGAGTCGCCTTTGATTTGTTTGCTAATTCCGCGAACTCCAAAAAATCCGCTATATCTTGCAGATCATCCACGTTGATATTGCCCGAAAATTTAAAAATTACCTCATTTTCTGTCCGCTCGATGATCATGGCTTTTTTGTTAAATATACGAATTTTATAAAAACAGTTTATCAGGTATAAGTTAAGTTGCAACCTGTTGATTCAAGAGTTAAGCGCAGCGTCTCTTGGACCTAGAAGACAAATGCCAGTTTCCGGACTGGTGGGTAACACATTATTTTCCTACGGAAGTCAGGAGACTTCCTCTAGTCTGTAAAGTACAAGTAGCGCTGCGCTAAATACTTGCACTAGGCGATTCTTTTCAAAAAATTAACATAATAAGTTATTATAAACAAAAATGCCAGCATATGCTGGCATTTAAGGAGTAGAGAGTCAATATTATAATTGTAGCCCATGTGGGAATCGAACCCACGTTCAAAGATTAAAAGTCTTTAACTCTCTACCCAAAATGTCTTTTGTCCTAACCACTAGACGAATGGGCCGTAATCGTTATGTAAAGATAGTTATTTTTTTTAGATTAAAACGTAATTACTTAAACAGAAAAGTTTTATTTCTTTCCATTTATCTAGTAAGTATTCCTGCATGATCTTTTAAGATAAAATATTAATTGCAAGTTGACTTTCCATAAATCTTTTAGTATTTGGGTGTGAAAATAATCTTAAAAATTCTTCCTCTACTGGTCTCACCTTTTCTAAGTAAAATTGAGTAGAGCAAGCCCAAGATTCGATTCTTTTAACAAGCAAGTCATTAGCTAAACTTAATAGAGAAGAATTATCTCTTTGCTCTAGTTCGCTGAAGAATTGGCTATTCTTGTTGTTAAAACTTGAGTGATAGCCTATAATTAAATATGTCGAATTTAAATCTGGAATGATGTGAATTAATCTACTATTTAAAGGGGATTCGCCATTTGGTCCGTACGTATGCGAGGCCATATCTTCAAAAGATTCTTCATTATAAATTGCTGAACCACAAACAGGAATAGATGGTAAAATTAAGACTTTATAAACAAATGATCTATTATGATTCGGTAATCTGGCAATTTCATTCAATATCTCATCTTCAACGTACTTTAAATCTTGGATACCTAAAAGTTGTCCTCTAAGCCCTGCTTTAACATTCTCCTTATTGATACTAACATGAAGTTTTGGATGATTTAATAATGATTCAAACCAATCAATAATTATTTCTTTTTTTCGAATTTCATTCATTACAGCTCTAAATGAAAATAAAAGGAAACTTTCATAAGTAGTAAAATCAGCATTAATTCTCTCTACTGGTTGAAAAATTTGATTATCATGTACCGAACAGAACCCCTTAAATGTAAGAGCATTACCTACGCCTACTTTTTTAAATTTAGATAACGTACCTACTTCAATGAAGCCTGTTGAATCAATAGTATAAACATGTCCATCTGGAGCAAGGATTTCCTTCAATTTACTCTTTTGTATAGTATGTGATAAAATAGAAGGAGTAGTGCAGTTAAAAAGAGAACATTTACGGCTCTTTTCAATTGCTTTTTTCTTCAGTTCAAATGAAATGCCTTGATTTCTTTTTAATAAATTTAAATCCATGTATAAACAAATGCTTATTTGAATTTTGATTATTAGTTTGAAACTACAATTAACTTTTAATCGTCATTTGTTAATCAAACAACTATATCAACTTATACTGCCCCAACTCTTTCTCTTTTACCTTCTGAATAAACGTTTTGGGGTCGATGCGGTATTTGCGGGAGAACATTTCCACGGTAAGGCGTTCGTTAGGTTCGCAGAGCAGGAGTTCCAGCTTTTTCTGGCCCGGCGATTCCTGGGCGGCCAGTTCAATGTTATCAATTTGCAAGGCGTTTAAGGTCCGGATATCAATGTCCAGGCGCACGCCTTGGGCCAGTTTATCGGCTACGTCGCCGAGTAATTGCATGTTGGTCGGTTTCAGTTCCCATTGATCTTCGGATTTGTAACGCAGGGTTACTTTGCCTTTTACGAACAAGAACATGCCGTCTTTTAAATAAGGCGAGAACTTCACGTAATCTTCCCCGAACAAGGCCAAACCCAGCGTAGAGTCGTAATCTTCCAGGGTGAACAAGGCAAATGGGTTGCCGTTTTTACCGGTGCGGATCACAATATTACTCACAATGCCCGCTACCGAAATATCGCGGTTTTTGTACTCCGCAATACGATCCAGCGGGCAGGTGCAGTACGAATCTATCTCCAGTTTAAACTGGTCGAGCGGGTGGCCCGAAATGTAGAAACCGACTACTTCTTTTTCGCGACGCAGCATTTCGGTTTGGCTCCAGGGAGCAATATCCGGTACTTTGGGTAAAGGAATTTGTACGGCGCTGCCACCCCCAAATAACGATTGCTGCGCGGAGCTTTGTTCTGCCTGGTGCTGGTTGCCAAAGCGCATGGCTTTTTCGAGTAGGTTCTGGCTATCGCCTTCCGGTATTTCAATGTACTGCGCCCGGTGGTAGCGTTCAAACGAATCAAAAGCGCCGGCTTGGGCTAAACTTTCAAAGGTTTTTTTGTTAACGGCCCGCAAATTGGCTCTTTTGGCAAAGTCAAATATGTCGGAGTACGTCCCTTTCTTTTCGCGTTCTTCCAGAATAGCCTCTACCGCTGATTCGCCGGTGCCTTTTACCGCTCCCAAACCAAAACGAATCGCGCCTTCTTTGTTTACGTTAAACTTATAAATCGATTCGTTCACGTCCGGACCCAAAACCGGTACTTGTTGCCGACGCGCTTCCTCGATAAAGAACGTTACCTTTTTAATATCATTCATGTTGTGCGTGAGCACCGCCGCCATGTACTCCGCCGGGTAATGTGCTTTGAGGTATCCGGTTTGGTAAGCAACCACCGAGTAGGCCGCCGAGTGCGACCGGTTAAAACCGTACTGCGCAAATTTCTCCATTACGTCAAACACTTCCGACGCTTTTTTCTCGGGTATTTTGTGGAGTTCTTTGGCACCTTTTATAAATTTTTCGCGCTCTTTGGCCATTTTGGCCATGTCTTTTTTACCCATGGCGCGGCGCAGCAAGTCGGCACCGCCCAAGGAGTAGCCCGCTAGAATCTGGGCCGTTTGCATAATCTGCTCCTGGTATACCATAATCCCGTAAGAGTAATTCAGGATGGGTTCGAGCAACTCGTGCGGGTATTCTACCGGTTCACGACCGTGTTTCCGGTTAATAAAGTTCGGGATGAACTGCATCGGACCAGGGCGGTACAAGGCGTTCATGGCAATTAAATCTTCGATATTGGTGGGCTGCAAATCTTTCAAATACATCCGCATGCCTTCGGATTCAAACTGGAACGTACCAATGGTATCGCCGCGTTGGTAGAGCGCAAAGGTTTTTTCGTCTTCCAGCGGAATCTCGTCAATATCAATAGCTACGCCGTGGTTGGTTTTAATCAGTTCTAAAGCATCCCGAATAATGGTGAGGGTTTTTAAACCCAGAAAGTCCATTTTGAGCATGCCGGCGCTTTCGATTACTTTCCCGTCGAACTGCGTTACGAGCAGGTCGGAGTCTTTGGAAGTAGAAACCGGAATGTAATTAGTAATATCATCGGGGGCAATAATTACCCCGGCCGCGTGAATACCGGTATTGCGCACCGAACCTTCCAGCTTTTCGGCGAGTTGCATGACTTTACCGCGGTGGTCGTTGCCCGCGCGAATGCTGGCTAGTTCCGGCGATTCAATAAAGGCACGGGCGAGCGTGGTGCCGGGGGTATCGGGTACCATTTTGGCCAGTTCGTTCGCTTCGGATAAAGGCAATTCGGTAGCGCGGGCCACGTCTTTTATGCTCGATTTGGCCGCCATGGTACCAAACGTAATAATCTGGGCTACCTGGGTTTTGCCGTATTTCTCGACCACGTAGTCGATTACCCGCTGGCGGTTTTCGTCGTCGAAGTCAATATCAATATCGGGCATGGATACCCGTTCCGGATTTAAAAAACGCTCAAACAGCAGCGAGTATTTAATCGGGTCGATGTTGGTAATCCCTACGCAGTAGGCTACCGCCGAACCCGCGGCCGAACCCCGGCCCGGGCCCACCACCACGCCCATGGAACGGCCTTGGTTGATAAAGTCCTGCACAATTAAAAAGTAACCGGCAAACCCCATGGTTTCGATGATTTGCAGTTCGTAGTTCAGGCGTTCTTCTACCTCGGGCGTAAATTCTTTGTACCGTTTTTTGGCCCCTTCAAAGGTTAAATGGCGCAAAAAAGCATCCGGTCCGGCGTGTTCCGGCGGAATGGGGAAGTTGGGCAAAAGAATATCGCGCTGAAGTTTGGGCGGCGTAATTTTATCAACGATTTCGTTGGTATTGTCAACTGATTCCGGCACGTCGCGGAACAGCTGGTTCATCTGCGCCTGCGTCTTGAAGTAGAATTCGTCGTTGGGAAAACCAAAACGGCTTTGTGGCCGGGGCTTCTGCATTTCTTCTTCGATGCGGTACAGCATGCGGCGCGCTACGTCGTCGTTGCCCAGGTTTTTCCGCAGGTTATCGATATGGTCGTAAGCGACATCCCCTTTGTTGGTGAGCAAGCGGAAGTATTTCGTCTGAAAATCACCGACCGGAATGCTTTCGTCTTCGCCGGTATTTACGCACAATAAAATGTCGTGGGCGTTCCAGTCGTTTTGCTCGATGTAGTGCGAGTCGTTGGTGCAGATTACTTTTATGTTGTATTTTTTGGCCCACTTGAGCAGCACCTGGTTTACGTCTTCCTGGCTTTTGCCCGTATTATCAATGTTTTGCAGGCCGTGGCGTTGAATCTCGATGTAGTAATCTTCGCCGAATAAATCGAGCCACCACAGTAAAGTTTTTTCCGCTTCTTCTTCGCTTTTCCATAGAATGGCCTGCGGTACTTCGGCGCCAATGCAGCAGCTGGTAGCAATTAAGCCTTTGGCGTATTTTTTAAAATATCTTTATCAATGCGGGGCCATTTGCTGTACAAACCCTCGATGTAGCTCATCGAGCAAAGTTTCGAGAGGTTTTTGTAGCCGTCCTGGTCTTTGGCTAACAGTAATTGATGATACCGGTTATCGCGCTGTTCTTTGGTGAAAACTTTTTGGTGGCGGTCTTGTACCAAATAAAATTCGCAGCCCACAATGGGTTTTACGTTGTACTTATTCGCTTCGGCCACAAAGTTAAAAGCCCCGAACATGTTGCCGTGGTCGGTCATGGCTACGGCTTTCATGCCGTCGGCTTGGGCTTTTTTCATCAGGCCGCCAATGCTGGCCGCTCCGTCGAGTAAAGAATATTGCGTATGGCAGTGTAAATGCGAGAATTCAGGCACTGTATTTAGTTAAGAGTTTAAAGTTTAGAGTTATGAGTTTGTATTAGAAAACTAAGAGGGATTAGCATGTCTACCCAAAACTATAATAGCCTTCTGAGTTTAACATTGAAATTACGCAAAAAGTAGCAGTTCCGAAAGTAAATGTTTGCTTCCTGAGGTGTCTTATTTCTTAATTGTTTGGGTGTTATTATCTTAAATTGGTTTGATGGGCCACTCCTGGAATATTGGCGTTTAGCGATTATTAGTCTGTGCTGAAGGCTTTGTCTGAATAAAAATTTAAAAAATGTAGAGTCGTTTGGAGCAGCTTTAAATTTTTACCAACGGCTATCGCCGAAAATAAATAAGCGCTTGGCCTGGGTTTTCCGTAAAGCAGACAGATAAATTTTAAATTTTTTAAAAAAGTACATGGCCGCGGCAGCAGAACCTAAGAACAAAGTTACCTTATCCGAAATGTTTCGGGCTTTGCAGTACCCCAACTACCGTTATTTTTTTATGGGGCAAGGCGTATCGTTAATTGGTACCTGGATGCAACAAGTGGCCATGAGCTGGCTCGTTTACCGGCTCACCGATTCGGTGTTTTTATTGGGTATTTTAGGTTTTGCGGGTCAGGTTCCCGCTTTTTTATTAGGCCCTTTTGCCGGAGTGCTATCGGATAGGTTTAATAAACACCGCATTTTAATTCTAACGCAATCGCTGGCGATGGTGCAGGCTACCGTTTTGGCCATACTGGTAATTACCGGAGCCGTAACGATTTACTGGATTGTGGGTCTGAGTATTTTTTTAGGCATGGTAAACGCCTTCGATACGCCCACCAGGCAATCCTTTGTCATTAACCTGATTGATAAGCGGGAAGATGTAAGTAACGCCATTGCGCTAAACTCTTCGATGTTTAACGTGGCCCGTTTAGTGGGTCCCTCGGTAGCCGGGTTGATAATTGCGGCAGTAGGGGAGGGGATGTGTTTTGCCATTAATGCATTGAGCTACGTAGCCGTATTGTTTTCGCTATTCTCTATTAAAGTACTCGTTAAAACAACTGCCGCTAATAAAGATACCAAGGTTTGGGAATCGTTGCGCGAAGGTTTTAACTACGTTGTTGGGTTTCCACCCATTCGGGCCATTATTATTCAGATTGGATTAATTAGCCTAGTGGGGATGCCTTTTAGCGTGTTAATGCCGGTTTTTGCCCGCGATATTTTGCACGGTGGCGCCAATACGCTCGGTTATTTAATGGGAGCTTCGGGCATTGGGGCATTAACCGGGGCCTTGTTTTTAGCCCGACGCCCAACGGTGCTCGGGTTGGGTCGGGTAATTGTGGTGGCTACCATCTTGTTAGGAATTGGCCTGATTTGTTTTTCGTTTACGCGGGTCTTGTGGATGTCGCTGTTGTGTATATTGGTAATCGGTTTTGGGATGATTGTGCAAATGGCCGCCAACAATACCATTTTGCAAACCATCGTGGACGATGATAAACGGGGCCGAGTGATGAGTTTTTACTCCATGGCTTTTCTGGGGATGGCACCGTTTGGGTCCTTGCTGGCCGGTACGGTCGCCAATCGTATTGGCGTACCCTATACTTTGTTAATTTCCGGTTGCTTGAGTTTACTGGCAGTAGTTCCGTTTGCCTTACAATTGCCAAAACTACGGTTGTTGGTGCGGCCAATCTATCAGCAGTTAGGAATTTTACCGCAGGTGGCGACGGGTGTACAAACCGCTACTAATTTAACGATGCCGCCGGAGCAGCGGTAATGAGGTTTGTTGTAAGTAAATTCTTTGGGTTTTAAAATTTTTGTTCACATAGTGGCTACTATTGCTTTAGTTATTAATTGATTTTTGTTCGCATAGCTAGCGGAGTTGCTTTGGTTTCTAATTGAAGTTGTTTCATTGCTCAGGTTCTGTTCTTTTTGTCTTGATACAAAAAGAACCAAAAAAACGCAAGACGCTAAAAACTCGCTGAACGCTCAGACAGTTTAGCGTCATCTCTTGCACCTAGCTGAGGCTGTTTGTTGCATGGCAGGCGAGCAAAAATTTAAAAAATCAAAGAAGTTACTACTTCTAATTAATATTGAGTCCTTCAGGAGGAACCTATTACGCTACGTAGCCAAATAGATTCCTCCTGAAGGACCCTGATAAAATTAAATTGTCTGGATTTAAGTACTAAAATGGAGCAAGTTCTTACCTGATTACTCTAAATTGTACCAGCAACTCTCAACCTTCCAACTTTAAAACCTTCCAACCTGTAACCTGTAACTTGCAACTACCGCCGGCTGCTGGATTTGGGTTTGATGGTGAGCTTTTCGCCCGGCGATACGCTGAAATCGGCTTTCTTGTTCCATTCCATAATTTCCTTAATGGTAACGCCGTACTTGCGCGAAATCTGGTACATCGATTCGCCGGAAGATACCACGTGTTGGGTGGTTACCGCATTCGCTACCAGGGCGCGCTCTGTAACCGGCGCCGCCGACATGGCCGCGGCGGTAATAACCGGAGCCGGTGCTGCTACAATTGGTTTTTGTACCGTAGTGCCATCGGGTGCCGTAAGCCGCAGGGTTTGCCCAATGGCTAAACCCAGGTTGGTTAAGTTGTTCCAGGTTTGCAGTTGGTTTACCGGAATGTCGTAAAGCCGGGAAATGCTATAAAAAGTTTCTCCTTTCGAAACCACGTGTTCGGTAATGGTAACCGAAACCGGGTAGGCATTTCCAGCCGGTGCTGGAGCTTTAATGGAATCGGATGATCCTACCGGTTGCTTTTGCGGTGCTGTAGTTGTTGGCTCCGGTTTAAAAATGCTGGCATCCGCTACTGGCGCAGGAACTGGGTTCTTTTTAATCGGGTACAAGTTTCCGGGTTTAGCTGCCGGAGCAGATTCGGCCACAACAAGTACTGGTTCTTCGGTACTGGCTAGCGTGGTATCATTAATGGTTTCTACCTCTAAATCGTTATCCGGGGTGGCTTCGGCTACTACGGGCGGCGTGGTTTCTGTCTCGTCAGCAGGCATGGTAGGGTCCGTTTCGGTTTCGGCCTTGGATGGTGCATTGGGAATTACCGAGGCCGTGGCAACTGGTTCGGTAATAATAACCGTTTCGTTTACGTCAGCCAGGTTTTCGTCTACTTCCACGGGAGCTGTTTTAACCGCCACAGGTAGTTCCGGATTTGGTTTTACACCGAATATATTGGCTAACTTGTCTTCTACGGTTTTTTTAGGAACTGGTGCCTTTGTGGTATTTGTAGCAGTGGGTTGCGTTTTCGGAACGGCCGGGGTATTATTAGCAATAATAAGCGGCTGTTCCTCCTCTTGCGGTTGCGGCGTTTCTGGTTGAGCCTCCTGATACTCTATTGGCGTATTGCTCGGGCGGCGTTGCTGCAACCACATTACCCGGCCCGCGAGTAGATTTTCATTTTTCCGCAAACGGTTATACCACAACAAGCTTTTTACTTTTACCCCAAATTTTTGGGCAACGTCCCAGGTTTGCTCGCCCGGAGCAGCGGCGTAATGAGCCGTGTTGGCCTTGCTATTTTTGCGTTCTAAGTAATAGGTTCCGCCAGGTTTCACACCTTCATGGCTGGCCATATCATTATATTGCCGGAAACGTTTCGTGCTGAATTTACCGGCTTTAGCCAGCTTATCCGCTGAGTCGCCGGTGCGGGCAATAACCGCTTTTAAACCATTACTGGTGGTAACTACCGCCGGACTCGCCGAAGCAGCAGGATTTCTGCCGGGAACAGCTACCGGAGCCTGCGCTCTGTTAGCTGCTAAAATCGCTTGCTGTTGGTTCGGGTTCGTTATGGGTACCAGCACCGTGTATGGTTTGTTGCCCGGCACGACGCTACCGCTTAACCATTTATTGTATTTTTGAATTTCGGCGTAATCGGTTTGGGTTGATAATGCCACATCGCTTAAACTTTGGCCCACACTCACCGGAACTTCCTGCAGTACTACCTCAGGAGCCGGATTTTTACCGATAAAGTTTTCAAAAGCGATTTTGTGGGCCAGAAAGGTGATAATGTACCAGTTGGTTTTTCCGTTTACCTCCATTTCTTTGCTATCTACATGCTCGGGTTTGGCGTAAGCTTTGGCGCCGGTAAAACCTAAATAGTACGAAAGTAAGGTGTTGTACCAGTTTTTATAATAAACCTTGTTGTTTTTAACAAAGTATTTGGCGGCCCCGCGGCTGGAATTTACAATGTGTTTGCGTTCATCC
Source organism: Adhaeribacter pallidiroseus (assembly GCF_003340495.1). NCBI lineage: Bacteria > Pseudomonadati > Bacteroidota > Cytophagia > Cytophagales > Hymenobacteraceae > Adhaeribacter > Adhaeribacter pallidiroseus. Next base: position 4,199,493 of record NZ_QASA01000001.1, on the reverse strand, counting down.
ACGTCGGGCGTTATCAATAATCCATGATCAGCGGCGGCTTCTTTTTTAAATTGCCAGAATCCCACAGCGTTAGAAGTTGAAACGGCATCGGATACCAAACCGCTTTCCTGTAAGGCTAAATATTTAAAATCGTCGGGTAAACCTTCTTCGGCAAAAAGGCGCGACACAATCGGGAAGTACGTATCGGCCCGACCTACTTTGGCCTGAAAATACAAAGGGTACTTTAATAAAGCATCTACCTGTTTCTGAATAGCTTTGCGGGCATCGTCGCTTATTACTAATCGTTGATCCGCGAAATAAATATTATCCGGCACCATTACCGTTTGAGCCTGGGCGGTCAGGCTAAACAAACTTAACAGAAGCAGTAAGAGATTATTCCTCATGGTATTCAGCGAAAAGTACTATTAATGTAGGTTTACTTATTAAATTACAAATTACACGAGCCGCCCCTGAGGCCGGTGGATTAGAACAGCGTATATTAAATGTGCGTAATATACTATCGGGACAAAGTACCCGATTTCCAACCAAATTGTAAATTTTTAAGGCGATTACTTCTCTACATTTTTTCCACAGGCTTTATCCACAAATTAAACCAGCAGAAAAGTGGAATTTTTAAATTTTTGCAATTTTGGTACCCTGTAAAACTGTCAAGCTGTCACGTTTTAACTTATTTAAGGCAGCTGGAATAACTTTTGAAGTTTGCCTGTTGCAGTACAACGTTAGGCAAAACAGACCACATATAACTTATACCAATCATTATGGCAGAAAAAGGTAATATTTCGATTCACACCGAAAATATTTTTCCGATCATTAAAAAATTCCTGTACTCCGATCACGAAATCTTTTTGCGCGAGCTGGTTTCTAACGCCGTAGATGCTTCGCAAAAACTGAAACGTTTATCGGCGATTGGCGAGTACAAAGGCGAACTCGGCGATTTAAAAGTAAAAGTAGCCGTGGATAAAGAAGCCCGCACTATTACCGTAAGTGATAACGGCATTGGGATGACGGCCGAAGAAATTAAAAAATACATTAACCAGATTGCGTTTTCCGGCGCTACCGAGTTCGTTGAAAAATACAAAGACAAACCCGACGCCAACCAGATTATCGGTCATTTTGGTTTAGGATTTTACTCGTCCTTTATGGTAGCCGATACCGTGGAAATTATCACGCAATCGTATCAGGAAGGGACTACCGCTGCCCATTGGGTTTGCGACGGTTCTACGGAATTTACCATTACCGATACCGAACGGGCCGAGCGTGGTACCGACGTTGTGTTGAACATTGCGGCCGATTCGGATGAGTTTTTAGAAGAAGCCCGCATCCAGACGATTCTGAATAAATACTGCAAATTCTTACCGGTACCGGTAGAGTTTAAAGGTGAGGTTATCAACAATCCCAACCCCATCTGGACCAAATCACCGTCGGATTTAACCGACGAAGATTACAAAACCTTCTACAAAGAACTGTATCCGTTCTCCGAAGACCCGCTGTTCTGGATTCATTTAAACGTAGATTATCCGTTTAACTTAACCGGTATTCTGTATTTCCCGAAACTGAAAAACGAGTTTGAGTTCCAGAAAAACAAAATACAACTTTACAGCCGGCAGGTATTTATTACCGACGAAGTAAAAGACGTAGTGCCGGAGTTCTTGATGTTGCTCCACGGCGTTATCGACTCTCCGGATATTCCGTTGAACGTTTCCCGGAGCTTCTTACAGGCCGACTCGAACGTGAAGAAGATTAATACTTACATCACCAAAAAGGTAGCCGATAAGCTGGCTGATATTTTCAAAAAAGAGCGCGAAAACTTCCAGGAAAAATGGAACGACATCAACGTGTTCGTGAAATACGGCATGTTGAGCGACGATAAGTTCTACGAAAAAGCTAAAGATTTTGCCTTATTGCAAAATACCGATAGCAAGTACTTCACCATTGAGGAGTATAAAGAATACATCCAGGCCAACCAGAAAGATAAAAGCGACAACCTGGTGATTTTGTATACTTCCGACGAAGAAAAGCAGCACGCTTTCGTGGAATCAGCGAAGGACCGCAGCTACGACGTTTTAAAGCTGGACTCCATGATCGATAGCCACTTCATCGGCATGCTGGAGCAGAAGCTGGAAAAAGTAACCTTGAAACGCGTGGATTCCGATACGATTGATAAGCTCATTGAAAAAGATGAAACCAAAGAATCGGTGTTGAGCGAAGACGAGAAAACCCAGCTGAAAGAAATCTACGAAAAGGCCATCAACAACACCAACATGCACGTTTCCATTGAGCCGCTTTCGCCGCAAGACCAACCGGTGGTAATTACTTTACCGGAGTTTATGCGCCGCATGAAAGATATGAGCAAAACCGGTGGGGGCGGGATGCTATTTATGGGCAATATGCCGGATACTTACAACGTAAGTGTTAACGCGAATCATGCCATCAACAACCGGATTTTAAGTGCCCAGGACGACAGCAAAGAAAAAATTGCCAAACAAGCCTTTGACCTGGCTCTTTTATCGCAAAACATGCTGACTGGTCCGGCTTTAACGGCTTTCGTGAAACGCAGCGTGGAGTTGATCGAGAAGGACTAATTTTTTAAATTTTCTATGAAAACAAAAAGGTCGGAGCAGTTCCGGCCTTTTTGTTTTAGACGTCATAGTTGTAATATCCACTATGTCCCAATATGTCGCGGAAGTTACTTCCGTGACTTGCCGAACTTAATTGCATACAAGTTTCATCGGCTTTTGCTTCCATATATCATTTTGAATATATGCGAATCCTAAAGTGAACCAAGGGTTTAGTATATACTTTGTTGTTGCAAGGTATTTTATTTACTCAAGATGTAAGTTTCGCCTGTCAATAGGTAAGTTAGTTTTAAGTCAGCATATTTCTTTTTAGGCGTAAAGGTTATTGCATATTTACCATCTGGAAATGTTCTATTTGGTATAGCTTTTAAGTTCTTTATTGTCAAGGTGCTTCCGTCCGTAGCCCATTTTATAACTTCTCTTTCTTTTGAAGGGTTGATTATTTCTCCAGTTGAGTCACTTTTAAAAATCATTTTAGGACAAGCATAACAATTAACTATTAAGCCTTTATTGATTCTTTCGTAAATTCCCCATTTCCCTAAAATTTGTTTAAAAACAATTGAGCTTGAATCAATTTTTATTGAATGAGAATCAATAACTTGTATTTTATCCTTTTTAATTTTTTTATCATCAGGCTTACAAGAAATCAAGGCCCACAGCAGGAAAGATATAAGTAAATTCCTCATTGTTTTTTTAATTTGTACCGACGGCTTGACAGTTTCTTCAAACTAGATGGTCTTTTCCAATTATGGCGCAGAAGTAACTTACGCATTATAGTTGGAAAATGACAAAGTAGTCTGTCTCACATTGGTTTGCGTGCTTACTTCTGTCTAAAAATTGATAAAAGAATCGATTTGCTCGAGTAATAAGCTTTCGTATAAAGGGTTGGTGAGTTCGCCGTTGGCTAGGCTTTTGGAAATGTAATTTAACCGGGGCTTGGCGGCCAGTACGTGCATGCCCATGTAATGCAGAATATCCGTGAGATGACTGAGTGCCAAAGCACCTCCCTGCGAACCGGTGGATATTCCTACTAAAGCGGCTTTTTTGTTTTTGAAACTGTCCGGGTAACTTAACCCATCAATAAAGGCTTTTAACACGCCCGGAAAAGACGCATTGTACTCCGGTACTACAAAAACAAACTTATCGGTACTTTCAATTAATTTATTTAACTCATTATACTGGTCGTTTTTGCCGGCATTGTGGTATAAGGCCGTAAATACAAAATCAGCCGGTAAATCCATTAGATCCAGAATCTGGTTGGGCATTTGGCGTTGATCCAGCAAGCGGGCATAAATATCTGAAATTACGCGGGCGTTGGAACGAGGACGATTGGTGCCGGATATAATGGTGATCATGAACAGAAATTTAAAAAATAGAATGTTTTGTATCTGCTACCATTAAAAGTACCTTTTTGTTTTAAAACTAAATTTTATACCAGTGATAAACCAGAATCCACTTTTAACAGTCCATAAAAAAAGCGAGCTGAAGGGCTCGCTTTTTTAAAAATTCAAACAAGTATTAACCTACGTTTTCGGAAGTTAATTTAGCTCCCAGGTATTCCCGGTTCAGGATAGCAATATTTTCCAGGGAAATACCTACTGGACACTCGGCGGCGCAGGAACCAATGTTGGAGCAGGCACCAAAACCTTCGGCATCGTGCTGGGCCAGCATATTTTCGACGCGGGTTTTGCGCTCTACTTTACCTTGCGGTAATAAAGCTAACTGCGATACTTTGGCGCTCACGAATAACATAGCCGAAGCGTTTTTACAAGCTGCCACGCAAGCACCGCACTGGATACAAGTAGCCGCATCAAAAGCTTTATCGGCAATATTTTTCGGAATCGGAATTTCGTTCGCATCGGGTACCCCACCGGTGTTAACTGAGATGTAACCGCCCGCCTGCTGGATTCGATCTAACGCCGATCTGTCGGTACTTAAATCTTTGTTAATGGTGAAAGCATTAGCGCGCCACGGCTCAATGGTAATGGTTTCGCCATCGTTAAATTTACGCATGTGCAACTGGCAGGTAGTAGTCCCCTTTTCGGGGCCATGGGCCCTGCCATTGATGTACATGCTGCACATGCCGCAAATACCTTCACGACAGTCGTGGTCAAAAGCAATCGGGTCTTCGCCTTTAATAGTTAGATCTTCGTTTACCACGTCGATCATTTCCAGGAAAGACATATCGGGAGAAATGTTATTGGCATTATAAGTAACCAGTTGACCTGGCGAATTTGCATTTTTTTGGCGCCACACCCGAAGCGTCAGGTTCATGGGCTTTGCATTAGGATTGTTACCAGCCATTTTCTATTTCAAATTATGAATTAAAAATTATGAATTAGAAATTGCTCATAAAAGAAACAATTCATAGAAATCTAATTCAGAACTTTATATAACAGATTTTATAAATTTACTTTCAATTTTTAAATTTTTGCAAGTAGGGTAAGTATCAGTTATTTCAAAATTTAAATAACCTGCAACTTGTAACCTGCAACTTACTTATAGCTCCGCTGCGTCAGCTTCACATTTTCGAAATTTAAGGCCTCTTTGTGCAGGTTTTCCGGTTGGTTATCGCCGGTATATTCCCATGCCGCAACGTAGGCAAAATTCTCATCGTCGCGCAAAGCCTCGTTTTCCGGCGTTTGGTATTCTTCCCGGAAGTGACCACCGCAGGATTCGTTCCGGTGCAAAGCATCGTCCACCATCAACTCGCCCAGTTCAATAAAGTCAGCTACGCGACCCGCTTTTTCCAGGGTCATGTTTAACTCTTCGTTAGCACCTAACACCCGCACGTTCTGCCAAAAATCAGCTTTTAACTCGCTAATTTTTTGCTTGGCAAATCGTAAACCTTCCGCATTCCGGGCCATGCCGCAGTAATCCCACATGAGTAAACCTAATTCTTTGTGGTATTGATCCACGGTTTTGGTACCCTTAGTGTTCAGAAACCGGTTTACCCGGCTTACTACTTCTTGTTCCGCTTGGTTAAAGGCCGGATGATCTGTTGGTACTTTCTCGGTTTTCATCTGGGCCAAGTAATCACCGATGGTGTACGGAATTACAAAATAGCCATCCGCCAAACCTTGCATCAGAGCCGAAGCTCCTAAGCGGTTAGCGCCGTGGTCGGAGAAGTTACACTCACCCGTAGCGTATAAGCCCGGAATGGAAGTCATTAAGTTATAATCCACCCACAAGCCACCCATGGTATAATGCACTGCCGGATAGATACGCATCGGCGATTCGTACGGATTTTCGCCGGTGATCTTGGCGTACATATCAAACAGGTTACCATATTTCTGGCTTACCTTATCCAGACCGTCGCGCTGAATCGCATCGGCGAAATCAAGGTAAACGGCTAAGCCCGTAGAACCTACGCCCCGGCCTTCGTCGCAGGCTTGTTTGGCGTTCCGGGATGCCACGTCGCGCGGCACCAGGTTACCAAACGAAGGGTATTTGCGTTCCAGGAAGTAATCGCGTTCTTCTTCCGAAATGTCCTGCGGCGCCCGCTTGTCACCTACGGCTTTCGGTACCCACACCCGGCCATCGTTCCGCAACGATTCCGACATTAAAGTTAATTTAGACTGATACTCGCCGGAAACCGGAATACAGGTGGGGTGAATTTGGGTAAAGCACGGATTGGCAAAGTAAGCGCCTTTTTTATGGGCCCGCCAGATAGCCGTGGTATTGGAACCCATGGCGTTGGTTGACAAGTAGAATACGTTGCCGTAACCACCCGTAGCCAGAATAACCGCGTGGGCGCTATGTCTTTCTATTTTACCGGTAATTAAATGACGGGTAATAATGCCGCGGGCCTTGCCGTCCACCATTACTAAATCCAACATTTCGGTACGCGGGTACATTTTTACTTTACCGTAGGCAATTTGCCGGTTAAGCGCGCTATACGCCCCTAATAACAACTGCTGACCGGTTTGGCCCCGGGCGTAGAACGTACGCGAAACCTGCGCCCCCCCAAACGAGCGGTTAGCCAGTAAGCCACCGTACTCGCGGGCAAACGGTACACCTTGCGCCACGCACTGGTCAATAATATTTACCGAAACCTGCGCCAGCCGGTACACGTTGGCTTCGCGGGCGCGGTAGTCACCGCCTTTAATGGTATCGTAAAACAAACGGTACACGCTGTCACCGTCGTTTTGGTAATTTTTGGCCGCGTTAATACCACCCTGCGCCGCAATACTGTGCGCCCGACGGGCGCTATCCTGGTAGCAAAAAGCTTTTACGTTGTAACCTAACTCGGCCAGGGTGGCCGCGGCCGAAGCACCCGCCAAACCGGTACCCACTACAATTATATCGTATTTTCGTTTGTTAGCCGGGTTTACCAGCTTCACGTTAAATTTATGTTGTTCCCACTTGGCGGCTAAAGGGCCTTCGGGGATTCTAGCATCTAATGTCATATAAGCAGATGAATTAAATTAACTCTGAAAGAAAAAGTAAAGCGGCATGGCGGCAAAGCCTAGGCAAACCAAAATAGAAAAGCCGTAGCTCACCGCTTTAATGGCCGGGGTATACTTGCGGTGGTTTAAACCTAAGGTCTGGAAAGCACTCGCAAAGCCGTGAATTAAGTGGAAACATAAAGCCGCCTGCGCAATAACGTATAATAACACGTACCACCAGATCTGAAACGACTCGACTACTACGCCATATAAATCTTCGTTGCCCCGCGGGTCAGCGGGTATATCGCCGAAGCGGGCGCGCCAGAAAAAGTTATACAAATGTACCAGCAGAAAAACCAGGATAACCGTGCCTAAAAGGCCCATGTTCCGCGACGACCAGTTACTGTTCTGATCTAAATGATTCACGGCGTATTTTACCGAACGAGCGCTTTGATTACGCCGGGTGAGCACCAAAGCGTCGTAGATGTGAAAAGCGAAACCCAGCAAAAGCACAATTTCCAAGGTCCGGATAACGGGGTTATGCCCCATAAACTCGGAATAAACGTTGAACGCCTCGCCGCCGTCATTTTTAAATAATTGTAAGTTGCCGATTAAGTGTACCACCAGGAAAGAACAGAGAAACAGCCCGGTTAGGGACATAATCACTTTCCGGCCAATGGTACTGGAGAATGTTTTCGTGAGCCAACTCATTTATGTGGGTAATGTTTAAGTGATAAGTTAAAAAATTAGTTTATTACGTTTTCAAAGGTAATGGCGGGTGGTTTATAAACCAAAACAAAAACCTATTTTGAATAAATCTAAATTAAAGCTTATACCAGCCTTTTTTGCGGTTCCTCACCCCTGCCTTTTCCGCATTTCAAACTGTAATTATAACAATTAGTTCTTGGGTTTTGTTGCGTGATAATGATTGCTTTAGTGGATTAAATATTTTTACAAATTAATATTATTTCTACTTGCACTTTCGTTTTGTTGCTATAAAGCTTCATCTATGCAAACAAACTTACCCTCCAAAACGGTAATAGCAGTTTTTTGCTTTTTGTTACTCGTTTGTTGCTTATCCTTTCCTATCCATGTACAGGCTACTCACATCCGGGCCGGGGAAATTACCGCTAAAAGCGACACTACTTTGCCGGTTGCAAACCGGAATCCACTGCGGTATTTTTTTAAATTAGTACAATACGCAGATTCTAGATCTCCCGCCGATAATGAATTCGCAATGGTGAGCTTTGGCGATGGCACCTTTACAGCAGAGCCAGGGGCTAAACGGGTGCATAAAGATTTAATCAGACCCGATACTTACCGCAATGTGTATTATTTTGAACATATTTATTCCGGCCCTGGTCCTTATACCCTCGTTTATTTTGAAGTAAACCGGAGTACCAACGTGATAAATATGACTAATTCTCAGGAGCAGGATTTTGTTTTAAAAACCACTATTACTATTGATTTATTCGAGCCGATTAATCATACCCCACAACTCCCGGTTCCTCCCTTAGACTTTGCCACCATTGGGCAAATTTTTGTGCATAATCCGGGGGCTTTTGATGCTGATGGCGATAGCTTGGCTTTTCGGTTATCTCCTTCTCAGCAAAACCTAAATGATGAGTTAGAAAACCCCGTTATAAGAGATGTATTTGGTTTTCAATACCCGAATAACTATGGCGGTACGGCCTTGCCTAATCCGCCAGGAGGTCCGCCCACCTTTACCATTGATGCCCAAACGGGGCAGTTAACCTGGAATTCGCCTGGGCGAGCCGGTGATTATAATGTGGCATTTTACGTAGAAGAATGGCGCGATGGCCGTAAGCTGGGGGAGGTACTCCGCGATATGCAGATCCGGGTTTTACCTACAGATAATCGGCCACCGGTACTTAACCAAAAAGATCTGTGCGTTATTGCCGGCACCACGATTAGCGAAACCATTACGGCAACTGACCCCGATCCGGGAAATATTTTAAAAATTGAAGCCTTTGGTGGCTTTTTACCGCCCGCTCTGTTTAGTCAAATCAATAACAACAACGGCCTGTTTAGCTGGCAGACCACTTGCACGGACGTACGGGCCAAGCCTTACCAGGTTGTTTTCAGAGCAGTGGATAACGCGGCTGTTCCCTTGGCAGATTTAAAGCCTTGGAACATCCGGGTAATTGGTCCTTCGCCGACCGGCTTTACGGCCCAGATTGAAGGCGGCGGCATCCGGCTGAATTGGGACAGATACCAGTGCCAAGGGGCCGAGAAGTTGTACATCTACCGCAAAGAAGGCGAGTCGAACTTTGTACCGGAAGTATGCGTGACGGGGGTGCCGGCTTCCACGGGATTTGTACGCATCGGGGAAGTGAATAAAGACCAGGTTACTTTTTACGACAACGGCATTGCCGGCGGATTAAAGCGGGGCCAGACTTATTGCTACACGGTTTACGCGGCCTGGCCTGCTCCGGGTAAAGGCGAAAGCTTGGCCGCTGTACCGGCCTGTGTAATACTGCCGGACGATGTGCCTTTATTAACCAAAGTTAGTGTAACCGAAACCTCCACTACTACCGGTAAAATTTTAGTAGAATGGACTAAACCAAGCGAAGTTACAGGGTTAACTTCTCCCTTGCAATATCGGCTTTCCCGCGCCGAAGGACAGGTAGGGACCATTGCTGCTTATACACCCGTATTTCAGACCAATAATCTGGATGAACTTACATTTACCGATACTAATTTGAATACCGAAGAACTGGCTTATACCTACAAAATAGAGTTGTTTCATTCGCCGGGTGGTACGGCTGCTTTGGTGGATACCGCTTCGCCGGGGTCGAGTGTACGGCTAAGCACTTCTTCGGAAAGTAAGGCCATAACATTAAACTGGACCTATCGGGTACCTTGGGATAATACCGCCCGCAAGCATTTAATCTACCGTCAGGTTGGTAACGCTTTTATCCTGATTGACAGCGTGGATGCGACTGTTAACAGCGGAACCTACGTGGACCGGGGTACCTATAATAACCAGCCGCTGGTAGAAAATCAAGAGTATTGTTACTATGTTATTACCAAAGGTCGCTACTCCAACCCAAGGCTCCCAAATTTATTGCCTAACAACAGCCAAATTTCTTGCGTGCTATTCGAGGATGTAACCGCACCGTGTCCACCGGTACTTAGTTTAAATGAATTAAATTGCGACCAGTTAACAGACGAAGCGCCTATTCAGAATTTGTTAACCTGGGTACCGAACGTAACCCCGCCTTGCAGTCCCGATATAGCTTATTACACTATTTATTACAAAGCTTCGCTCCTAAGCGAGTACGATTCTATCGGTTTCACGACCCCGGAAATTACCACCTTTACGCACCAAAACTTGCTTTCGTTTGCGGGGTGCTACGTAGTTACGGCTACGGATGCTTCGGGCAACGAGAGTGTGGTAAGTAACGAAGTTTGTAAAGAAAACAGCTGTTTTTACTTTAGTTTACCCAATATTTTTACCCCGAACGGTGATAACAAAAACGACGTGTTTAAACCCGACGAAAAACGGCCGAGTTTTATAAAAGCAACGAAGTTTGCGGTGTTTAACCGCTGGGGGGCCAAGCTCTACGAGAGCAACGCCGATCCGCGCATAAATTGGGCAGGAGTAGACAAGGACGGCAGCCGGGTACCGGATGGGGTATATTACTACCAGGCCGAAGTAGAATTCTACGCCTTAGATCCACAGAATGCCCGCAAAACTTACAAAGGCTGGGTGGAGATTATTCGGTAGTTGGAAAGTTAGAAGGTTGAAGTTAATATTTCGTTTTTAAAATTAGAAGGCCGGCAAAGTTGCCGGCCTTTTCTGTTTGCCGGAATATGCGTTATTTTACCAGGGCAAGTGCGTAAGACGTAAGGTTAACTTATAGGCTGTGAATGGCAATATTTTTAAATTTTTAACCTTTCAACCTTCTAGCTTTTCAACTTCTCAACCTTTCAACTTTCTAACCTTCTAACTATTCAACTAATCAATTTATTTTTGTTTTATTGTTGAATAATGATAGGTTTATTAAAGTAAATTATTTCGCGAAATAATATCAAATTCACGCGCACCTACGTTCTATTGTTAAAATGCTTTTTCTATGCGAATAAACTTACCCTCTAAAACAGCAATATCGTTTTTCTGCGTGTGGGTGCTGGTTTGGTGTTTGGGCTTTTCTACCACGGTGCAGGCCACGCACATCCGGGCCGGCGAAATTACAGCGCAAAGCGATACCACCTTACCTGTCGCTAATCGCAACCCGCTTCGTTATTTTTTTAAAATGGTGCAATACGCCGACGTAAACTCTGCGGCGGATAACCCAACGGCTATATTAAGTTTTGGTGATGGTACATCACAAGAAGTGGAGCGGGCTGATCATAAGAAAATTACCCCGGATACCTGGCGAAATGTGTACTATTTTGAACATATTTATACCGGAGGCGACACGTATAGGCTTGTTTATTACGAGGTAAACCGCAGCAAAAACGTAGTAAACATGACCCAGTCGGATCAGCAGGATTTTGTGTTAACTACTTTTATCACGATTGATGTTTTTGAGCCGATTAATCATACGCCGCAGTTGTTGGTTCCTCCCATTGATGTAGCCACTTCCGGGCAACTTTTTGTACATAACCCAGGTGCCTTTGATGCGGATGGTGATAGCTTAGCTTTTCGCTTATTTCCCTCCCAACAAAACTTAACCGATGACCGGGATAAACCTCAGATAGCCGATGTATTTGGTTTTCAATACCCAAACAACTTTGGCGGTACAGCTTTGCCTAATCCGCCGGGGGGCCACCTACGTTTACCATTGATGCCAGAACGGGCCAATTAACCTGGAACACACCCGGACGCTTAGGCGATTATAACGTAGCCTTTTTTGTAGAAGAATGGCGCGATGGCCGCAAGATTGGAGAAGTACTCCGGGATATGCAAATCCGTGTTTTACCTTCCGATAATCAACCACCCCGGTTGGCTGAAAAAGAATTATGCGTGATTGCGGGCACGGCCATTCAAGAAATTGTAACCGTAACTGATCCCGATCCGGGCAATATTATTACTTTAGAAGCCTACAGTGGTATTTTGCCTCCTACCTCCAAAAACCAGGCTACCTTTAGCCAAATTAATAATAACAATGGCCAATTTAGCTGGCAAACCAATTGTACAGATGTCCGGGAAAGGCCTTACCAAGTAATTTTTCGAGCCTTTGACAATGCCGCTGTTCCACTTTCAGATATTAAACCCTGGAATATCCGGGTAATTGGTCCTTCTCCGACGGGCTTTACTGCCAAGATTGAAGGCGGTGGGATTCGGTTGAACTGGGAAAGTTACCAGTGCCAGGGCGCCGAGAAGTTGTACATCTACCGCAAAGAAGGCGAGTCGAATTTTGTGCCGGAAGTGTGCGTGACAGGAGTACCCGCTTCCACGGGCTTTGTACGCATCGGGGAAGTGAATAAAGACCAGGTTACTTTTTACGATAACGGCATTGCCGGTGGTTTAAAGCGCGGCCAAACGTATTGCTATACTATTTACGCGGCCTGGCCTGCTCCGGGCAACGGCGAAAGCTTGGCGGCTCTGCCATCTTGCGTAATTCTGCCGGATAATGTACCTATGCTTACCAATGTAAGCGTTACCGAAACAGCAACCACTACCGGTAAGATTCTGGTAAAATGGACCCAACCGCGCGAAGGTGTGGATGGTTTAACTCCGCCCTTGCAGTATCGTTTATACCGCTCCGAAGGCCAGGTAGGTCCGGTAGCGGCTTTTGCCCCGGTTTTCCAGTCGAACAACTTAAACGACACTACCTTTACCGACAACAGTCTGAACACTGAGGAACTGGCTTATACGTACAAAATAGAATTGTTTCATTCGCCGAATGGCACGGCGGCTTTGGTAGACACGGCTTCGCCGGGTTCGAGCGTGCGTTTAACAACGGCTTCGGAAAATAGAGCCATTACTTTAAACTGGACGTACCGAGTGCCTTGGAACAACACCGCCCGCAAGCATTTGATCTACCGGCAAATCGGTAATGCCTTTGTTTTGATCGACAGCGTAGACGCGACCATTAACGGGGGACATACGTGGACCGGGGTACTTTTAACAACCAACCACTGGTAGAAAATCAGGAATACTGTTACTATGTAGTTACCAAAGGCCGTTACTCCAATCCCCGAATTCCGTACTTGTTGCTCAACGACAGCCAGATTTCGTGTGCGATGTTTGAAGACGTAACCGCGCCGTGTCCGCCGGTTCTGAGCCTTAACGAAATTAACTGCGAACTACTCACGGCGCAAACGCCTATCCAAAACGTATTAAGCTGGGTACCGAACGTAACCCCACCGTGCAGCCCCGATATCGCTTATTATACCATTTACTACAAATCCTCACCAACCGTGGAGTATGATTCCATTGCTTTTACAGCTGGCAATGTTACCACTTATACCCACCAAAACCTGCAGTCGTTTGCGGGTTATTACGTGGTAACAGCTACCGATGCGGCTGGAAATGAGAGCCCGGTAAGCAATGAAGTGTTTAAAGACAATTGTTTTTACTTTAGCTTGCCTAACATCTTTACCCCGAACGGCGATGGCAAGAACGACGTGTTTAAACCCGACGACAAGCGGCCGAGCTTTATTAAAGCCACCCGGTTTACGGTATTTAATCGCTGGGGAGCCAAACTCTACGAAAGCAGTGCTGATCCGCAGATTAATTGGAGCGGAGTAGATAAAGGCGGCAGCCGGGTACCGGATGGCATTTACTACTACCAGGCCGAAGTAGAATTCTTTACCCTGGATCCGCAGAATGCTCGCAAAACCTACAAAGGCTGGGTGGAGATTGTTAGATAGTTGGTGGGAAGGTGGGAAAGTTGGAAAGTTGAAAGGTTAGTAGGTTGGAAAGTTGATTTTTTTCCTTGGTAAGCAAACAGAAAGGGCCGGCAAATTTGCCGGCCCTTTCTGTTTTACCGGATTATGCGTTATTTTGCTTCGTTAAATACGTAACACGTATTTCTGAAATATGCAGGATACACAAGAATTTTTTTAAATTTTTAACTTTAAAACCTACTAACCTTTCAACTTTCTAACTTTTCAACCTTCCAACTTTTCAACAAAAAAACTACCACATGAAAGCATATATTTTTCCGGGACAGGGTTCGCAGTTTTCCGGTATGGGGCGCGATTTGTATGAACAATATCCGGGGGCAAAAGCCCTGTTTCATCAGGCAGATGCCTTACTGGGGTTCAACCTTTCCCAGATTATGTTCGCGGGCTCCGACGAAGAATTAAAACAAACCAGTGTAACGCAACCGGCTATTTTTTTACATTCGGTAGCCATGGCGGCAGTAGCGCCGGATTTTAAACCCGAAATGGTGGCGGGGCATTCCTTAGGCGAATTTTCGGCCTTGGTAGCGAACAAAGTACTGGCTTTTGAAGATGCTTTATTGCTGGTTTCTAAAAGAGCACAGGCCATGCAGAAAGCCTGCGAAGCAAACCCCTCGGCCATGGCGGCTATTCTGGGTTTGGAAGACAGCGTAGTAGAAGAAATATGTGCGCAAATCGAAGAAGTGGTAGTAGCTGCAAATTATAATTGCCCCGGCCAGTTGGTAATTTCGGGGAGTAACCAGGGAGTAGCTTTGGCTTGTGAGCAACTAAAAGCGGCTGGGGCCAAACGCGCTTTACCTTTGCCGGTAGGAGGGGCTTTTCATTCGCCGTTGATGCAGCCCGCCGAAGCCGAGTTGGCCGAAGCTATTCAAAATACCAGATTTAATGCGGCTATTTGCCCGGTTTACCAAAACGTAGATGCTAAGCCCTACACCGACCCGGAACAAATAAAACAAAATTTAATTAAGCAATTAACGGCACCCGTCCGCTGGACCCAAACCGTACAAAATATGATTGCCGATGGCGCAACTTTATTTGTAGAGTGTGGTCCGGGTAAAGTATTGCAGGGTTTAGTTAAAAAAATCAATAAAGAAGCTGAGGTAAGTTCGGCGTTATAAGCCTGGTTCAAAAAGTAAATTTTTTAAATTTTTGCTTAACCTTTGAATATCTAATCTCTAGTTATTCCGGAGGAACCTATTCTGCTGCGTAGTTTTATTGGTTCCTCCAGAATAACCTTCCACGAAGTTTATATACTTAATAAAAAGACGATTTTACAATTTAAGTAGCGTAACGGGTAGTTGATCAGGACATTGTTCCAGAAGTTGTAAATTGCTTTGTTGTAATGCAGGATGAACAAAATCAGGGACAATTTGCACGAGGGGTACCAAAGTAAAGCGGCGATTTTGCAGTTCGGGATGCGGAACAGTAAGCCGTTGCGTTTGCAGAACTAATTGATCATAGTATAAAATATCAATATCAATCACCCGGGCACCCCAACGTTCCAGCCGCACCCGGCCTAACTCCGCTTCCAGGTTGTTTATTTGGCGCAAAAGTTCTTCGGGCATTAAAGTAGTTTCAACGGCCAGTACCTGGTTTAAAAAAGCTTGTTGATTTTCCAGGCCCCAGGCGGCGGTTTCGTAAATACCGGAAAGTTGCGAAATAGCTCCCAAGCGACCCGCAATCAGATCGCGGGCTTGTTTCAGTAAATCCAGGCGGTTACCCAAGTTACTGCCTAATAATAAATAAGTGGTAGGCATGTTTTAGTCGATAGTCCATGGTCGATAGACCATAGTAGTAGTTAATCGTGATTAGTTATTCGTTGCTAGCCTATTAATTTTTTAAAATCAAGTGCTTAATTTACTCTTTTCTTTCGGTTAATTCTGTCCAAGTACTTAAACGATCTTTTTGAAAAAAGCAGCAGTAATTAGATCTCATAATTGTGCTTAGAGTTAGCAAAGCGCTCTAAGTACTTTTGGACAGCCAATCTCTGATTGGCGTAGCGGGGAATTTAAGTAAACGCCAATCAGAGATTGGCTGTCGTTAAATGGATAGAGACCGCTGACGCGAACTCTCCCCATAACCGTGCAATGTTCTTAATATTCAGCAAAGACAGTGTTAATGGGCATACGCCGTTGGTTGTGTCTGCACAACCAGCTTTAAAAACTTTTTGCGTTAATCCGGAAATCAAATACTTCTGCTTTGGTCTTCTGTAATTTTTCTTTTTTATAATTTTTTTAAAAATTCTACGGTGCGCTCCGCTACTGTTTGCGCGGAAGGTGGCAAATTAGTATCCGGGAAAGGGTGCTTGCCGCCAAAAGTGTGTCCGCCTGCCGGTAAAATTATTACTTCGGCCTGGGGTTGATTTGCTTTTAGTTCGTCGGCCATGCTTACGGGTAAAGTTTCGTCGTCTTCGGCGTGAATAATGAGAAATGGTTTTTTTAAATTTTTAACTACCGCTGGGATATCCAGGCGTTCCTGGTTCGCTTTAAAATCCTCGACGAGCTGGTAATACAAGGGCATATCCTGATTAATGCGGGAATTATAGATGTAATGCACGCCCGTTTTCTGCCAGTTGGTGAGTACTTCTTCGGGCCAGCGCATGAGCAGGTCGCTAATGGGTGCCCAACCCACTACTGCTTTTACCCGCTCTTCTTCGGCTGCTTTTAGAATTACTAAGCCACCACCGCGACTATGACCAATTAAAGATACTTTATCCAGGTTTAGTTCGGCCTTTGGCAGGTTCTCCGGAAGACTGAACAAGTAATTGAGTAAAGTGTCCAGGTCATCGAGTTCAATGGAAAAATTATTCTGCCCGAAAGCCTCCATGTCCGTTAAATCTTCGCTGTCGAGGGTAGTGCCGTTGTGCGATAAGTTAAGTTTTATAAATACAAAGCCTTGTTGCGCAAAGTAGTCCGCAATTAGATTAAAATGACCCCAATCTTTGAATCCTTTAAACCCGTGCACAAAAATGACTACTGGCTTGGCTTGCTGATCAGGAATAAAACGGGCATCAACGCGGAAAGCACGGCCGTGTGGCGGGGTTAACACAAAATCTATTTTTTGGATCAAGGTCATTTTTTAAATTTTTTATAATGTTTAAACCGCATTTTTAGAAAGATGTATTCGCCTTTTTATCGTTGGAGCCGGTTCCCGCCTCCAGGCGTTGGTGCTATCTAACTTGACAAGGCTGAGTTTGCCTCCTGGCCGGCAGGCCCCGTTTGGCTCTTCCGGGCTGGTAGGAACGTGCCGCGGCACGTTCCTACATTATCTCACAATGCCTCGTGCCTCCGCACCAGAACCAAAGGTTCGCAGAACCCAGAAGGTCGTCCTGAGCCAAACTGATGTAGTTTACTTGTAGCTACTGTCTTTCTGTTAAATTCAGCATTATAAGGTTGCGTACATTCTTTTTTGAAAATGAATACCTGCTTTAACCCCATTAAGTTTTCATAGACCATAAAAAATCCCGGTTACGTTGTTGTAACCGGGATTTTAGCGTTGCTGATCTGGGCGGCAGACCTAATTTTTAAAAAATTAATTTTTAGCGGTGGCTTTCTTTAAAGAACTTAAATATTCTACCAGGTTCACCAGTTCTTTTTCCGAAATGCCTTGCTGTAAATTGGCCGGCATCAGCGATTTATCCATTTGTTTTTTAGATACCACGTCTTTGATGGCATAGCTCATGACTTGCCCGCCGGGTAAGCGCACATCCATTTTATCTTCGGTTTGGCTGGATACAATGCCTACCACCTGGTTGCCGTCTTTCAGCTTAATGGTATAGCCTTCGTAGCCGAAACTAATCCCGGCATCGGGGTGCAAAATAGCGGTATACAAGGCTTGTTTGGGTAGTTTACCGCCAATCTCCGATAACTCCGGACCAAACCAGGCACCTTCGTTATTAACTTTGTGACAAACGGAGCACGATTGCGCAAATACGGCTTTGCCATTCACGGGGTCGCCGGACATGGTGGCTAACTGCGCTATTGGAGGCAAAGGTTTGCCTTCGCGACTAGGTTTTTTAAAATAAATAGCAGCTACCTCTTTAATATCCGGTCGCCAGGCCCGTAACAAGATGGTACCCGCTGTTTCTTCCAGTTCCGTTGGGATTTTCTTGTTTTTCACTAACTCTACCAGTCGGTCTTCGCCGCTGCCACCGGAGCCTAGTTTGCGTAAAGCTAATTGCCGGATTTCCAGCGGACGTTTCGTGTCCAGCATTACGGCTTGCAGCAAGTCTTTTACCTGGTTGCTTTCGTAATTGCCCACGGCAGTTAACATGCCCTGCGTAACTTGCGGATCTTTGCTGTTGAATGCTTTTGCTACCGCATCTATTCCGCCGGGTGCTTTTACTAAAGCACGGGCCGCATCACGGGCCATTTCGCTTTCGGGGTTGGTAAGGGCCAGGGCTTGTAAATCCTGGTTAAATTCGGGCAAACCATATTGTTCCAGCAACATCACAAATTGCTTGGTACCGCGTGACGCCTCAATGGTCCGGCGCAGAGCCGCCTGAAACTTGGCATCTTTTTGCGCCGACTGATCGCTGGCTTGTAAGGCTAAAGTAGTAATTTGATTTTGCGCCGGGCTGTTGCCGTCGAGCAAGCTGGCTAAAGCTTGTTGTTTTTCCGGCGAATTAGCGTGAAAATCGAAAGCCCGGAAATAATGCGGCAGTTCCGCGGCGTTGCTCGTTTTTTGAATTATCTGGGCCAGTTTGGGTAAAGCTTGGGCGGAGCGAGACCGCCAAATAATATCCTGATCGGTAGCTTTGGTGATATCGCCACCTCCTTTACTGGTCCAGGCGGTAAAGAATGCATCGGCTTGCAAATCGGAACTAATGCCTAAAGCTTCCAGGTACCAGCGGTCTTTGCCGTCGTACTGCCGGGCCAGATCGGCCCAGATAGCCGGGGCTTCCGGCGATTTGCTGTAGCGTAAAGCAATGGCTACTTCCCGGCGAACTTGCGCGTTCGGGTCATTCGCCCAGGCTTTTAAAATAGGAATGATATCAAGTTTTAATTCCTGCGCGGCGCGTAAGCCGGTTATCCGGATGTTGTCGTCTTTATCTTGATAAGCTTGTTTTAAATATTTTTCGCCGCGGCCGTTTATTTTACTTAACAACCACAAAGCCCGGGCCCGCTGCCGCGATTCGCCGGTTTTCCAGAGTTTCGCTAAGGCTTTTTCACCTTTTCGGCCCATTTGCTGCAAGGCGGTATAAGCTTGGTACCGGGTATCGAGGTTCGGACTTTGCAAAGCTTTTACGGCACCATTGGCCGAGCTCAGATCCATTTTAGGGACCGTGTACGGTGTATTAGCCGGCGCTACCCGGAACACGCGCCCTTTCTGGGTTTCGCCTTGCTGGTGGCCACCTACGCCCGGGTCGTACCAATCCGAGATAAACAAAGAACCATCCGGCGCTACCGTTACATCCGATGGCCGGAACCACTGGTCTTTCACGCCTTTTACAATGTTTACGATTTCGGCTTTATAACCCGCCCCATCGGGCGTAACCGGGTAAGATCGTACCACATTTGGCCCGGCATCGGAATGAATCATTTGGCCTTGAAATTGGCTAGGTAATAATTTGCCTTCGTAGATTAACATACCGGTAGGGGAGCCGGCCCCGGTTTGTAACAAGTTAGGTACCGTGCCCGGGTCGTTTAAATGCCAATGGCGCAACGGAATTTCGGTTTCCAGACCAGTGCGGTAAGCGCTCCAGCCAGCGCCGGTTTTCTCATCCTGGTAGCCGTAGTTGCCGTAAGGCAGCACGTAATTAATGCGTACGCCCCGGTTGCCATCGTCGTCGTTATCGGATTGCCATAAGGTACCGTAAGAATCCACAGCTACTTCGTAGTTGTTCCGGAAATTATGCGCCAGTACCTCAAATTCGCTGCCGTCGGGGTTGCACCGGAACACCATGCCCTGGCGATACGGTTTGCCGTTATCAGCTACCACGTTGCCCGCCTGATCCACGATCGGTTGACCGTTTTTATCTTTAATTTGTTTGCCTTCGTTGCCGAAATTAAAATACAATTTACCATCGGGGCCAAAGGTAAACGTGTGCATGCCGTGGTCGTGCTGCACGCCGCCAATACCGGTAAACAGCAAATCTTTCTTATCGGCTTTATCGTCGCCGTCGGTATCGGTAAACACAAACACGTTGGGCGAAGCCGATACAATTACCCGGTTGCCCATTACGGCTATGCCTAAAGCTGCATCCACGTCTTTGCCTTGGTAAAATACTTTTTGCTTATCGGCTTTGCCATCGCCGTCCTGGTCTTCCAGTATCAGAATGCGATCGCCTTCGGGACGGGCTTTGTTTTCTGGGTTGTGTTGCAGGCGGTAGTTGATGGCTTCGGTAACCCACACCCGGCCTTTGACATCAATGTCCATGTTGGTTAAGTTCAGGGTCATGGGGGCCGTAGCAAAAGTTTTGGTTTCCAGACCAGCGGCAGTTTCTAAGCCATCGGTTTCCGAATCGGCCAGAAAAAGTTTAGCCTTATTCAGGTTAAAAGCCAGGCTGGCGCTGAGCAAAGAAGCCAGAACCAAGCCGGCGCCGGGCCGAAATAACCGGTGCTGCCTTACGGATTGGAGCGAACGCGGTAAGTTTTTCATGATCATCAGGGTGCCTGTTTTTGTTTTTAGGTAATTTTTTAAATTTTTAAGCGATATCACAAATCTGAACGCCTTGTTTTAAAGAGGCCAGCTTGTCTTCGCGTTTCGGAATAAACTCCTGGGCAACAAAGCCTTTATAGCCGGTAGCCACAATCGCTTTCATAATGGCCGGGTAGTTTAGTTCCTGAGTCTCGTCAATTTCGTTGCGGCCGGGTACGCCGCCCGTGTGGTAATGCGAAATATATTGCTGGTACTTATTAATGGTGGCAATTACGTCGCCTTCCATAATCTGCATGTGGTAAATATCGTAGAGCAGTTTAAAACGGTCGGAACCAACCTGGTCAGCTAGCGCTGCTCCCCAAGGTGTCCGGTCGCACATATAATCTTTATGGTTTACCTTGCTGTTGAGCAACTCCATCACCATCGTTACTTTGTACTTTTCGGCGGTCGGCATCAGGCGTTTTAAACCCACGGCACAATTTTTAAGTCCTTGCTCATCCGCCATACCCTTACGGTTGCCCGAAAAACAAATAATCTGCTTAAACCCGGCGGCGGCTACCTTCGGGATAACTTCTTCGTAGCTTTTTATTAAGGCATCGTGGTATTGCGGATCGTTAAAACCTTTTTCTATACCCATGCCCGCTCCCCAGGGCAAAGCCGACGTTAAGCCGTATTTTTTAAGCGTGGGCCATTCCTCAGGACCTACTAATTCTATAGAAGTTAAACCTATTTTGGTGGCGGCTTTGCACAAATCATCTAAAGAGATTTTATCGTAGCACCAGCGGCAAACCGAGTGGTTTATTTTTCCTTTTAATTTCTCGTCCAGGCCAGCATCCGCGGCAACCAGGCGGTTGGTGAGCGAAGTACCCAGCGTAACAGCCGCCACCGACCCAGCCATTTTTGAAGCGCTTTCCGGCGCGAATTATTTGTATTCACAGGGTTAGTTGTTAATAAGATGAATGAAGATACAGGTAAGATTTAAGCTTTTGAATTAGCTATTATTGTTAAAAAAGAAACATTAATGTTACTGAAAATTACCGGAGAATGCAATAGTTAAATGTAATTTGTACAATTACCTAGACTAAGAGGTTAGGGTGGTACCCAACCACTAGCGAACAACGAGGTAACCAGAAAGCAGGAAAACTGGTACGGGGCACACCTGCTTAATAACCAAATTAACTGGATTGCTTTTGCGTAGGCCAGTGATTTTTTTAAAATTAAATAGGCCTCCTTGTTTTTTAACACCTTTCCCGAATAACCTTGGAGCTATTTGTTGTAATCAGCCACAAAATTAGTGCTGCTTGCTTCACTTATGATGGAGGATGGCTATAGATTGCTATAACAATATTAACCGCCCGGAATGTTTGTAAACCGGTGGATAAAAGTTGTATAAAAATTGTATAAATAGGAGCTGCGGCATAAGGCTTAGTTGCTATTTAAATTGCAAGTTCGCATGGTGATAGAACCGTTAAATTTGTTTTAGCTATGCGACATATTCAATACTTTTTAGGCTTATTAGTAGCTTGTTCTACCGGGCTGCTGGCCGGTTGTTCTTCGGTGTACATGCCCAATGTGCCCAATACGCCTATGTTTACCCAGCAAGGCGAAATTAGCGCGGGCGGCCACGTTACCTTAAAAGGAAATTTTAGTTTTAACGGGGCATACGCTGTTTCGGATCATTTTGGGGTGATGATGAACGCCTCGCATTTAAATAACCAACGCGAAAAAGAAAATTTCCGGCACAGCTTGTTCGAAGTAGGTGGGGGGTATTTTACTACTTTCGGCGCTAATAAAAACCGTATTTTAGAAGCTTATGCTGGCATCGGGCGGGGTAGCAGCAACCGTACCGAAAAAGACGTTACTGCCGAATCTACCGTTATCAGCGACCGGGTTTCGGGTAATTTCGATAAGTATTTCTTGCAGGTTAATTTTACCTCCAAACGCAAAAAAGACTTACGCCTGTTTGGCAGTTATTTTCCTTTAAATTATGGTACGGCCCTGCGCATGAGCTACGTAGATATGTTCCGGCACGTGCGTAACGGCGAAATACAAACTACCGAAGATAATATCTTTTTAGAACCTATCTTTTACACCCGGTTGGCGATTACGCCAGCGGTACAGTTGCAATACACCAGCGGCGGTAACATTGGCCTGAAAAACCGGAAAGCTTTAACCGCCGGATACTCGGTGTTTAGTTTGGGTTTAGTCGTGAATATCGGTGGCCGGAATTTAGGCAGATAAATAGATGCTGATTAGCGGTTGCGCGCTTTTGATTTAAAAGGAATACTGGTATTTAAGCCGTGGCCGGCAGGGCATTGGCCGAGGGCCGGGAGATCGCCAGCAAACCCAAAATGGTGATAAAACCGTTCAGCATTAAAATTTCGAAGCCAAACTCGTAGCCCCAGAACCACGCCTTGGAATTCAGGTTGATGATGTAGGTAAGAATCGGGGCGACAAAGCACACCGCGGGCACCAGCTTGTCTTGTAAATCCCGGCGGATAAATAAACCAAACGCGTACAAACCCAGCAAAGGGCCATAAGTATAACCGGCAATTTTAAAAACCGCGGTTACCACGCTTTCGTCGTTAATTAATTTAAAAATAATGATCACCAGCATCAGCAAGAGCGAGAAACCAATGTGCACGTAAAATTTGAGGTTTTGGCGTTCCGTTTCGGGCCGGTTTTTAAAATCGAGAAAATCGACGCAGAACGACGTGGTTAACGCGGTAAGGGCCGAGTCGGCGCTGGCGTAGGTAATGGCCACAATGCCCAGAATAAAAGCAATGGCCGCGAAAGCCGGGAAGTAGTTCAGCGCTAAAAACGGAAATACATCGTCGCCTTTGGTAGGTAAAGTAATGCCTTTGGCTTGGGCGAAAATGTACAGCAACGCGCCTAAAGACAAAAACAAGATGTTTACCAGCACCAGAATAATGCTGAAGGTGAACATATTTTTTTGGGCTTCGCCGAGGTTTTTGCAGCTCAAATTTTTCTGCATCATGTCCTGATCCAGGCCGGTCATGACAATGGTAATAAAAGCGCCCGAGAAGAATTGCTTCATAAAATAGCGGCTGTCTTTTACATCCCAGAAAAATACTTTCGAAAAGCTGCTTTCTTCCACGGTTTTTACTAACCCTTGAAACGATAAATTCAACTCATCGGAAATTAAAACAATGCTGGTACCCACGCAGATGAGCATGGCCAGGGTCTGAAAAGTATCGGTCCAGATAATGGTTTTCATGCCGCCCCGGAACGTATATACCCAAATCAGGGCAATGGTAATAAAAACCGACACGTAAAACGGTACGCCCAAGGCTTCGAAAACCGCTAATTGCAGCACGCCGGCTACCACGTACAAACGTAAAGCCGCCCCAATAGTACGGGCCAGTAAAAAGAAAAAAGCCCCGGTTTTGTACGACCAATACCCAAAGCGTTGCTCCAGGTAGGCGTAAATAGAAATTAAATTTAAACGGTAGTACAAGGGCATGAGAATAGTAGCTATAACCAAGTAGCCCAGCAAGTAACCAAACACAAACTGCAGGTACGAAAACTCGGCCTTATTTACCATGCCCGGTATGGAAATAAAAGTAACGCCCGACAAGGAAGTGCCAATCATGCCAAAAGCCACCACAAACCACGGCGACTTGCGGTTAGCCAGAAAAAAAGAATCGGTGTTATCCGTTTTGCTGCTGGTAAGAAACGAGATCAGAATTAATATGCAAAAGTAAGCCGCAATAATGCTGATAATGGTTATAGGCGACATAAGTTAGTTGGAAGTTGCAGGTTGCAAGTTATTCTAAAAGGTTGCAGGTTACAAGTTACAGGTTGCAAGTTATTTTGGGAGTTGCAGGTTGCAGGTTGATTTAGTTGAAAGGTTGGAAAGTTTTAAGGTTGGAAGGTTGAAAGGTTAAAAGGTTGCAATGTTGAAGAGTTTAAAGCCTCGCTATTTTTTTGCTGGTGCGGAAGTTACTTCCGGGGCTTTCTTACCAACTATTTTTTAAAAAAATGTAATTATGGCAGTTCCAGTATCATTAGCCTTACCATTGCAAGACCCAGCCGTTTTCCAGAAACAATAGCTTCCAGCTGTAATTCTTAAATATTTAAACTTTCTAACCTTCCAACTTTCTAACCTTCCAACTTTCTAACCTTCCAACTAAATCAACCTGCAACCTGCAACCTGTAACCTGCAACTACAAAAGCACCCTTTCGCCAACGGCGGGAATTTGCAGGCGGGCGTGGAGCTGGCCGGCGGCGGCTAGTTCCTGCATCCAGCGGACGGGTTCGCCGGCGGGTTCGTCGGAAAGATCGAAGGTGCCGTAATGCATGGGAATAAAGGTTTTAGCGTCCAGATCGTTGCTGGCTTTAACGGCTTCCGGCGGATTCATGTGGCTGAGTTGCATCATGTAAGGCGGTTTGTAGGCCCCAATGGGTAAAATGGCGACATCCGGCGCGCCGAATAATTCTTTAATCTCGGCAAAGTGTTGCTCGTACGCGCTGTCGCCGCCAAAGTAAATAAGCTGGGTAGCCGTTTGAAAAAGTAAACTGCCCCATAACACTTTGTTCATATCGTTTAAGCCCCGGCGATGCCAATGGGCGGCCGGTAAGTAATACACGCCGATGCCGGCGTTTTCGGGCAAGTTATATTGCTGGTACCAGCCGGCTTCCTGGTAAGTAATGCCCGGTACCATCTGGTGCAGCAACGGCCCCATGGCCAGCGGAATAAGGGCTTTGATTTGCGGATTATTTTTAACAACCGCCTTAACGGATTTTTCGTCGAAGTGGTCGCGGTGGCCGTGCGACAAGGCCAAGTAATCGATGTGGCGAATGTCGTTAATGGAACAAGGCAAGGGATGCCGCCGGTGGAGAAATGGCGAGTCGATTAAAACCGGGTCCAGCAGAAACGATACGCCGTTTAGTTGCAGTAAAAACGAAGCGTGCCCCAGCCACATGAGTAAATCGTTATTGGCGTTAAAGGCCTGCGCATCCGGGATAACCGTTGGTATATACTTGTCTTTTTCTTTTTCTGCTTTTTGTGGATTCCGGGAAAGCTGCCATTTGAGTACGGTTTTAAAAGAAGGCGTGTACAAGTCGTCGCCGTTCGCAAACTGGCCGTCTATTACTTTATTGCCCGGGTAATCTGGTTTAACGGTTTTCAGGTGCTCGTTGCGCTGGTAGCGGATGGTTGTCAAGGTTTGCTAGGTTAAAAGTTGCAGGTTACAGGTTGAAAGTTGTAAAGTTGTAAGGTTAAAAAGTTATTCAGTGTGATCTAGCTAAAAATTTAAAAAAATAAGCGTTTAGGTCTTTGCCTGAATTTACGAGCTATACGATAATAATGCTGCTTTATAAAGGTGGTAATGGGCAACAGTTATCTCGGTATAATTTTAACTGTCGCGGCGTCTATATTCTTTATTACGTATTTTTTGTTCTGTATCTTTAGTTCAAATAAATTCCAGTCCTGCGGTTTCCCCGGTTAATTTGTAAGCCTCCCAAACAGCTTCCAGTTCGATTTTCTTTATATGCGTTAAGGTCTTATGGCCTCCCTCGGCTCCATACGTAGCTTTTCCCACCACCAGGTTATCGTATATTTCCGAAGTAGTAATAATCACCCGGAAGGCAGTTTCTATTTCTGCCCTGTTTTTAGTCGTTGCCCTATGGCTTTCTCCTTCCGATAAAAAGGTGATATCCGGATAATAGTTCTTGTTAAAGTTGTCGGTTGTGGGAATGGTTTTTTCCTGGCTGTACGATACGCTAATTGTCATTAATAATAAGAGAAGCACCAACAGTATTCGCATATTTAAAATGGCAAGCAACTTTAGGAAAGGGGTAGCAACACACTGTTTACAACTTACTGCCCAGCCAGCTATCCCGGAAGGTTTGCTGAGCTTTGGTGGGTTTACCGGCGGCTTTTTCGACCGTTACTATTTCCCAATACGGATTTTCGATCAAGGTTACAATGCTTTTTCTGGATTCGCCGAGGTGCTTATACGCAATTGTAATTTGGTCGGCGGGTTGGTGTTTAACTAATACGGCGGCTAAATCTTCCCAGGATTTTATCGGCTGATTATCCAGGCTCAAAATAACATCCTGCTTATCCAGTCCGATCTGGTACAAAGGGCTACCCACAAAGGTATAGTTCGTAATGACGGCCTGGCTGTCCTGAAAAGTTAAAGGCACCAAACCCAAACTGGCTTTGTTGGGCTGGCTTTTACGTAATACCAAGCCCGCTGCGGTTAACGGGTTTTTGTAATCGGCCAGGGTTTTGCCATAAACATGTTCCTGAAAGAAGTTGCGGGCAAAAGTTTCGTTCTTCGTTAAGCTCGCCAGGGTGGTTTGTAAATCCGTTAGCACATAAGGCTTTTCGGGTATACCGTACGCTTGCCACAAGGCTTGCAGGTAGCTGTCCAGAGTTAAATTTTTAAATTTTTGCCGTAGTTCCAGGTCTAAAGCCAAAGCAATAACGCTGCCGTAGGTATAGTACGAAATGTAGGTATTCGGGCGGTTTACCGGATCAATGGACTGGGCAGCATCTACAAAGGGCGCTTGCATGCTCATTTCTACCGGCGAAAAATAATTTTTACCCGGAGCGTTTAATACAAAGTTTAGTTCGTTGCCAAAGCTGGCTAAAACTTCGTCCAGGGTGCTGTTTTTGCTGCGGTGCAAAAGTAAGTCGCCGTAGTAACTGGTAAATCCTTCGGCCAGCCAGAGTTCGCCGCTCATGTTGGCTTCGGCATAATTAAAAGGTTCCAGACTTTTGGGCCGGATGCGCTCCACGTTCCAGGAATGAAAATATTCATGCGAAACCGTGGCCAGGTGATCCCGAGAATGGGTAGCTAACGGATGCGTGCTGGTAACAATGGTGGAGTTGCGGTGTTCCATGCCGTCGCCCACGGCTTGGGGCATGTAGCAGGCAATAAACGTGTAGGTGCCGTAATCGTAATCGGGTAACTCGCCGTAAACGGCTTGGGCCTGCGCGACGATGCGCTGGGTGGCTTCGGTGTAATGGTTGGCTTCGGCTTCGGTACCGGCGTGGTGCAGCGCTATGCGGATAGTTTTAGTTTTGCCTTTACTGTTTACTGGCCACTGGTGCCAGACAAAATTACTGAGCTCTGTCGGGCTATCCATTAAATACTGTAGATCAGGAGCTGTAAATGTAGTTTCGTTTACCGATTTTAACTGCGTGGCGATGGTCCAGTTTTTACCGGCCGGGATACTAAAATTTACCGTGACCGGACTGGTTTCAAAGCCAGAGGCGTACATTACGGTAGCGGGCATATTTAAATGCGCGTGCTGTTCGTCGATGCCGTTGTAGGTGCCGTCGGCCCGGTCGCCGAATAAGGTGTAGGTAATTTTTACGGTACCATCGTGGTTGCTTACGTTCCATTGGTGCGGATTAGGACGGGTTATGCTAAGGGGCTTACCTTGTCCGTTTACCGCTTTTACGTTGTACACGTTTTTGGCAAATTCGTGGAGGGCATAGCGGCCCGGCGAGGAACGACTCATGCGTACTTCCAGAACAGGCGTTTTTACGTTGCGGAACGCTGCCGTTACTTCGGCTTCGTGGTGCACCGCGTTCGGAAAAGCCAGGGTATAATTAACTTCCGATTGCGCCCAGAGGCTCCCGGCAAACCAAAAATTTAAAAAAATCCAAATACAAAGCGTGCGCATATAAAAGTAGTAATTCGTGGTTCGTTATTAGGCCGATACAGGCTGCCAGAGCAGTTACTTATTACCCATGCTATTCCTCTCTTGGCGTTCAATCGCATGCCAGACTACCCGCATCCTGATACGGGTTTGCCCGAACATTTAGATTTTAACTTAAAAGAACGGATATTTTTGTTAATCCAAAACAAATATCCCATGCAACTATCTTTGATTAAGTCCGGGGTTTTTGAAAAACGTGGCTTTGAATAAAATTTTTATAATAAGTCTGGCGGTGTTGCCATGTTACGGGTAAGTGCCGGAATAAACGCCGGAGGTCGGGTAAACGGGTGGTAGTAAGGCCTTCTACCCAACCAAAGAAAGTGTACATCAGGTGCGCGAGTTTTAACTGCCACCACCTAGACCAACCTTTTTGCTCGGGCGCTATCATAAAATCAGCCAATAACCATAAACCACCCGGCTTTAAATAAGCGTATAATTGTTGGATCATTCGCCAGACCTGCTCCTCGGGGTAAAGATCCAGCACGAAGGGGGTAAAAATTACTTCAAAGCTTTCATCGGGTTTTAAGGTAGCTTCGGTGCCTGGCCGAAAGTAAATTTTTAAAAAATGGGTTGGCAGCTGTTCGGCTACCCGGCGGGCCTGGGCCAGCATACCCGGCGAGGCTTCCAGGTAGGTAATTTCTAAAGGCAACTGAAGCTGCGCCAGGTCCTGCAGAATCCAGCCGGTACCTCCCCCTATCAGTAAAACCGAGGCTTGGGCCGGTATAAAAGAAAGCAGCCCAACCTGGGATTGCCGGATGGCGCCCCGGAAAATAAAGTGAGCCAGCTTATCATAAAACCATACCGATCGGTTGAAAGCGGCGGGGTTACGTAGTTCCACGTAATTTGTTTTAAAAATTTAAAATTTAGTTGTAATTAATTGACAAGTAGGCGTTTGTTTTTAATATTTGTTTTTATATACTCCTGATCTTACAATTAATCTTCCAAAAATTACATGGCAAAGAAAGTACTTAAATGGCTGGGAATTAGCATTGGTTCCTTCGTTTTATTATTGTTAGTAGCTTACGCGTTTATTTATTTTAAAACCGAAAGCCGGATAAATAAACGGTATACGGTAGCGGTGCAGAAAATTGCCGTCACCCAGGATTCTGCCGCTTTAGTGCAAGGGGCCCACCTGGTGCAAATTAAAGGTTGCCGCGATTGCCACGGCGCTGATTTAGGCGGCAAAGTTTTTCTTGATGATCCGCAGTTAGGCCGGATTGTGGCCGCTAATCTAACGCAAGGCAAAGGTGGTATTATGCGCGAGTACACTAAAGCCGACTTAACCCGGGCTTTAAAGCACGGCGTACGAAAAGATGGTAAATCAGCTTTGCTTATGCCATCCTACGAATACAACTCGCTTACGGTGGAGGATTTAGGAGCATTAATGTCTTATATTAAAAGTTTGCGACCCATAGACCGGGAATTACCTAAACATGAAATTAAACCTTTATTACGCGTTTTAACCGCCTTTGATAAGTTTCCATTATTACCCGCCGAAAAAATAGACCATCGGAAGCAAAGCCTGCAAACGGTTAATTCCGAGATATCGGCTAATTATGGTCAGTACATCGCCGTAGGTTGCGTTGGCTGCCATCGCGAGAATTACAAGGGGGGAGAACCCTTAGTGCCCGGATCGCCGGTGGTGCCTAATATCACCAAAACAGGCAATATTGGTAAATGGACCGAAGCCGAATTTATTAATACCTTACGCACCGGTAAAACTCCCGAAGGAAAGCAAATGGACCCCCGAAACATGCCCTGGACCATGACCAAAGAATTCAGCGATACCGAAATAAAATCGGTTTACTTATTTTTAAAAAACTTGCCGGCCGAAGGGTAAGAAATGTAATAATAGAATATCCGCTAACCGTGCAAAAGCCTGCCATTTTTAAAAATGACGGGCTTTTTTATTGCTTCCACTGTACAATCAGTTTTTAAATTTTTAAATGAAGTGGCCGAGGCTTTTTACCGGCATCATTATCCACCGGTATTCCCGGTTTCGATGTGCCTTGCTGCAGTACAAGCAACAAGGCAGATGGATTCAGGATTAAATCTATTCCCGCTCAAAGTGGCGGTCGATGGTCGTTTCAATTTTTTCAAAGATAAATTCGGCGGCTTGTTTCCGGATATCCCCGTTTTCTTGGGCAAACTCTTGCCGGAACTCTTCTACCCGGCTCTTGCAGTAAATCGAGAAGAAAACGGTACCTACGGGTTTTTCGCTGGTTTCAGAAGCGCCCTGGCCACTTAAGCCCGTTACGGCTACGCACATTTCGGCATTTAGCAGTTTATATAAGCCCAGTACCATTTCGTTGGTTACTTGCTGCGATTCGGCGGTGTAGAGCTTTAAGGTTTGTTTTTTTACCCCCAACACTTTTTGCTTTACTTCTTCGGCGTACGTTACAATACTGCCCAGCAACACGTCGCTGGCGCCTTTGGCTTTTACAAATTCTGAGATCAACATGCCGCCGGTTACACTTTCGGCAAATGCAATGGTTAATTTTTTGTCGCGGAGCTTCGTAACAATTCGGGTTAAGTCTGTTGCATTCATAAAAAAAGCAGTAAGGTAGCCACCCCTATACTGCTTTTAAACAGATTAGGTTTACTCTTTTACGGCGCTAAAGGGTGCCTAACCAAGATGCGGTATTCGGGGTGCGGACTTTTTAACTCCGATTGCCACAAAGCCAGGGAATTTACCGGCAAACTTATCTGCTGATTTTTTAAATTTTTAATAGGTAATGCCGTGGGTTTGGCCACATCTTTCCGGAAGCGGGCCAGGGTAATGTGGGGTATGTAATCCTGACTGCCAGGTTTTACCCCAAGTTGCGTGGTAATCGCGGTGCACAAGGCCGTAAAAGCCGGATGAGCAGCAAAACGGGCCCAGATGAGCCGTGGTGAATTAGGTTTCGGTCCTGGTTCCAGGCATTCTAAATGCAAGGTAAAAGCCTCCGTACGGGCAGCCACTGTTTGCAAAATGGTAACGATGCTTTCTAAATTATCAGCGGGCGTTTC
This sequence comes from Adhaeribacter pallidiroseus, assembly GCF_003340495.1. Taxonomy (NCBI): domain Bacteria; kingdom Pseudomonadati; phylum Bacteroidota; class Cytophagia; order Cytophagales; family Hymenobacteraceae; genus Adhaeribacter; species Adhaeribacter pallidiroseus. The sequence continues at coordinate 4,168,343 of NZ_QASA01000001.1, read as the reverse complement.
TCCTAAAAAATGAACGGTCAGGTGCAGATTATCCCATGGTACCAACCGGATGGCATGGCTGGTATAGTGGAGTAGTTGCTCCTGAAAGAATAATTTCAGGTTGTCCGGTACAGGTACCGCTATAAATAAACGTTGGGTTAATATCATAAATGCAGGGGCCTGTTCCGGAAAGATACTGGTGTTCATCCCAAAGAGTTTTCAGTAGATTTGCTTTCTATTAAAACAATTAAGGTTTACCGAACGCTTTACTGGGGTTCGCTAGATTGGGTAAACAAACCTGGTAATGAAGGTTAGGAGTAAACAAATCAAAAATTTAAAAATATTAACGGCTATAAGCAGATAATAGAATATTTATTTTACATTTGCCCTCTCAAAAATGAGCGCACGTGGCGGAACTGGTAGACGTGCAGGTCTCAGAAGCCTGTGGGAGTTGTCCCGTGGGAGTTCGAGTCTCCCCGTGCGCACCAATGCAAAAGCCGGCTAATTAGCCGGCTTTTTTATGTTCTTTTTTGATTGGAATCGGTTAGCTGCATGCAAACTCTTGTATTTAAAATTTCACCTTAAAACCGGCTGCAAACATTTTCCATATTTAAAAAGCCGGAAGCAGTTCGCCTGCAAAGAGGCCTTACTGCGTACCAGCCAGGTTGCTGGTAAACAAATCCAGTTCTGGCCAATCCGTTTTTAACAAAATTTGATTTTTTATTGTGTCACTAAACGCTTCGGTTATTTGAAACGGTTGGGAATTGTTGCGGGTATTGGCTAATACAGCAAAGCTATACTCATCATCTAAACGGGTAAGCAGCGTGGAAGTGCCTGGTAAAGAACCCGTATGGCTCCAATTGTAGTACCCCATGTACGTTTGGTTTAGTAAATCGCTTGTAATCAAATCCCCTTTTTTACTGTTCCGATCAATGTGCACCATAAAACGCATTAAATCAGCAGCGGTGGCCAACCAGCCGCCGTTAGCATCCATGCGGCTGATATTATACGCGTAAGGATTATCATCGGCTTGGTAATACGTTACTTCGTTTAAGGCACTTTGCTGCGGAGAGTTGCCGGCAATTTGCATATCAATAATGCCCATAGGTTGCAGAACCTCGGTTTGCACAAAGGCAGCGTACGATTTACCACTTATTTTTTCAATAATACGGCCCAGCACGCAATAGCCAAAGTTAGAATAATAAAATTCGGTGCCGGGAGCGTAAGTTAACGGCCGGTTCTGTACTACTTCGGTAATTAATTGCTTATGGGTGTAATCCGGATGAGCCACTATGGGATCGTTCGGTTGGTTGGTCCAGCCGGATTTATGTTCTATTAAGTTTTGTACCGTAATAGCGGCAACATTGGAGTGAACCGGCACAGCCCCATATTCCTGGCCCAAAATAGCATTTGTACCAAAAACTTTGTCGGTTAATTTTAATTGGCCGGCTTGTACCAGTTTTAAAATAGCCACCACCGTAATGGGCTTGGAAATACTGGCAATCCGGAATAAGCTTTGATTATCAACGGGTAAATTAGTTTTTACATTCGCGTAGCCGTAGCCTTTGGCAAACACCAGTTTCTCATTTTTTACGATTGCCAGGGTTAAGCCGGGAATTTGGTATTTCTGACGCAGTTCCTCCATGGCCTGATCCATTTCCGGGAACCTGGAATTTAACGCCACGTTAATATAATGGGCAGAGCCATTCGGGGCAATAACTTTGTAAACTATCGGATTAGAAAAATCGTTTTCCGTTTCGCCACTTACCTGTTCCGTGTTGTTCACGTAAACTTTGGTTTCCTGGGTGTTCGTGAAAGAAGCAATAAGCTTGTTAAAAGCTACTCCGGCGGGTACTTGCAGGCTTATGTTTTTACTGGATACCTGGCCTACTAAATCCTGCGGCAACTGCGGATTTACAACTTTTAAAAACTTAAACGCGGTTAAATAATTTTGCGACAAACTCGGGCTTGGTGCTACCAAGTCGCCGTCTTCTTTTTGGCAACTCGCTAAAAATAATGCAATTGCCAAAACCAATAATCTTCCTGCTTTCATTTACAAGAAGAAGCAAAAGCTATAGTATTATTTAAATAAGTGCCCCAATTGGTAAATTCATGTCCTTTTGTTATACTAGAAGAGTAGGAATGGAAAAGATGAGGTAAAAGTGTTAATCCGATAAGCATTTTTAAGTAGTTAAACCATTTTTTGATAGGCAAAACTAGATTATAATGAGCTAAAATGAAATACGTAAATTTTAACTATTCTAATATAACGATAGAATAGAAGCTTTTAAATACAAAGTAGCTGTAGCCGGGAAAATTATAAATGTTGTTTTACTATATGGGTTTGCTCCGCAATAGCAAAACTCCTTAAATTTTAAAAAAAGACATTGGACGAAATACTTAGTTTAGGTTTGTTGCTCAAAAGTTGTGTTTAAAAGGCTGGTTTTTAATAATTTAATACTACCATTGGTCAAATGTTTCTGTTCCGGGGAAAGTACCAAAAAGGCTTTGTTGCTTTATTTGCTGCTAGCTACAGATAAGTAGATTGAAAATGGCAGATGTTACCTGAATAGTAAAGGAATTGTGGCTTTAAAAGATGGAAAGCGCCCGCTGGTTTTACCTTAGGCTTGAAGTTGCTGGAGTAATTTGCGGCCTTTGGCATTCGCCGCGGCGCCCCCTTTAGCCATTTCCACTTTTACTAACTGAATGGTTTCTGCTCTTAACCAATCATGTCGGGTGGAAAAGTTTGCTAAAGCCTGCAAACAGTGCACCTTCATAAATTTGTTCGGATCGTTTTGAAGCCAGTCATAAAGGTAATCTAATACTAGGGCTAAAGAATCATCCGCAAGCCGTAAATAAGATAAGAGCAAACCTACGTGCCAGCGCATAGGAGAGGTTTGCCTGTTGGGAAGAGCCGCCAGTAGGTCGGGTTGGTAAGGCAGTACTAAATAAGGATACCGCCGGGCCACTTTCTCGGTAATGCTGGCGGCGTGTCGGGCTACGTGAGCTTCCGTATTAGGGTGCAGCATGGCCCGGATGAAAATTTTAAATTTTTCCGGGTCGTTGCCGGTTTCCTGCACCAATAGCTTTGCCTGTTCAGGATAGGTAGGTCCGGCCATGGCTAAACGGGCAAGTACAGCATCCATTTTTTAAATTTTAGAAAATAGCAGGTTAAATAAAAGGCGGTAACCGGAGGGGTAAGGGGTTGTTTAAAGAGTAGCTAAACTTCTTCTACCAGCACTTGTTCCGGGGTAGGATTATCAATAAACTCGCCTTCCCAGCGGGCAATTACCGCCGAAGCCAAACAATTGCCCGTAACGTTTACGGCGGTGCGGGCCATGTCCATGAGTTCATCAATCCCCAGAATAATAAAAATCGGCTCAATGGGGAGATTAAACGAGGCGGCGGTACCCAGTAAAATTACCAAAGATGCCCGCGGAACCCCGGCTACGCCTTTGCTGGTAAGCATTAAAGTAAATACCATAAGTAATTGCTGGCCCCACGGCATATCAATACCCGCTGCCTGCGCCACAAAAATAGAAGCTAATGACAAGTACAAAGTAGTACCGTCGAGGTTAAAGGAATACCCCATGGGCATGACAAAAGCAATAATTTTGCGGGGTACGCCAATACTTTCCATGGCTTCCATGGCCCGGGGTAAAGCGGCTTCGGAACTGGTGGTGGCAAAAGCAATGGAAACCGGTTCGGCTACCGCGGCCGCAAACTTTTTAATAGGTATCCGGAAAAAATACGCCACCGGCAGCAATACCAGCAATATAAAGGCCACCAGCGATACGTAAAGCGTTGCTAAAAGCTTAAATAAGTTTACCAAAATACCAAAGCCCATGTGCCCCACGGTGTAAGCAATGGCGGCTCCCACCGCAATAGGCGCAAACAACATGATGATGTTGGTAAACTTAAACATGGTTTCCGAAAGGCTTTCGGCAAAATCCAGCATGGGACGCCGTTTGCTTTCGCTGAGCATCGCCAAGGCAATCCCAAACAAAATACTAAATACCACAATCTGCAACACGTCGCCTTCCGCTACTGATTTGGCAATGTTTTCCGGAAAAATGTGCAGAATAATATCCGAAACCGTTTGCGGTGCTGGTTTTTTAATTTCGTTGGATACCGGTGCTTTTAGTTGAATGCCTTCGCCGGCTTTACTCAGGTTGATGGCCGCTAAGCCAATGAATAAAGCCAGGGTGGTAACTACTTCAAAGTAAATTAAAGCTTTTATGCCCATGCTGCCCACTTGTTTTAAGTTCGAATGGCCGGCAATGCCCACTACCAAGGTACCAAAAAGCAAAGGCGCAATAATGGTTTTTACCAACTTTAGAAAAATCTTGCTGAGTACATTTAAATTTTGCGCAAAAGCCGGAAAATCATAACCAATTTCGGCCCCGATGGCCATGCTCACCAAAATCCAGGTGGTAAGGGAGCGTTTACGGTAAGCGTAAAAAACCAGCAAAGCAATAACCGCCCACCGGATACTCATAAGTACCCTGGGCGAAATTGACAAATAATTGTATTCAGCAAATAAAGAAAGACCCAAGGCAATAGCAAGCGAAAGAAGCAGGAGAATGACAAAGCGGGAGTTGCGCATAAAAAGAAGAATTAACCAGTAAGCCCACGAATTTTTAAATTTTTAAAATTCTGGTTCGAGCATGGGCCAACCAGTAGTAATGTTGGGTTCCGTTAGTAACAAATATATTATTTATTTTTGATTTCAGCGGATACCGGACTTTCTCCCGGCCGGTAGGCCGTATCTGGTAAGCAAAACGGGATAAGGCTTCTACTTTTAATTAACGTAATAGTTGCGGGTAATTTATATCTTACCTCGGTTTATTTTAACGCTCTTTTATATGCTCAGCTGGCACCTCGAATCCAGAGAACTGCATTTACGCTACACTTGGAAAATTGCGCGGAATGCGTCGGATAGTAAAATAAATTTGTTTGTACGCGTGTCGGAGGAACTGCTTTGGGGGATGGGCGAAGCGGCGCCCAACATTCGTTACCAAGAAACCCCGGAGGTGTTGCAAAAACAATTTCAGGATTTACTCCGCCAGGGTTTAACCCACGTGCAGTCTTTGGCGGAATTACAGGATTTTTTAAAATTTTACCCAGTGGCTAATTCGCTGCGGTTTGCGGTAGAGTCGGCGTACGTGCATTTGCTTTGTGCGCAGCAAAATATATCGGTTAGTCAATTTCTGGGGATAAGGTTTACAGCACGGGTGCCTACTATTTTTACTTTGCCTATTATGGCACCCACGTTAATTACGAACTTTATCCGGGAAAATAACTTAAATCGGTTTCAAACTTTAAAAGTAAAAGTAAATCAAACCGATGCTTTGGCTCTGGTGCAGGCTACCGCGGCGGTTAGCACTCGGCCGTTAATAATTGATGGCAACGAAGCTTGGAACAATCCGGAGGAAGTGCTGGTGTTTCTGCACCAATTAAAAGGTTTGCCGGTAGTTTTTATAGAACAACCTTTACCCGCCTATAAAACCGACGAATACCGGTATCTAAAAAAACACAGCCCTTATCCCGTATTTGCCGATGAATCCGTAACCGATCAACCTGACTTTTCAATGCTCCGCGACCAGTTTCACGGTGTAAACATGAAATTAATGAAAGCCGGAGGTTACTTAAACGGGTTACGCATTTTGCAAGAAACCCAAGCACAAGGACTGTTGCCCATGATTGGCTGTATGGTAGAAACTTCGCTGGGTATTTGGTCGGCCATGCAGTTATGCGCCGGAATCCGGTACGCCGATTTAGACGGATTTCTGATTTTAAAAGAAGAGCCGATGGGTTTAGTCAGAGAACAAGATGGTGATCTAATTGCTTCCGATTATTTTATGGTTAAGCATCTTTAACATAATTTACTTTTTGCCTATTAATAAGAACGCGCTATTTAGCTAAGAATCATTTCGGCCACACTAGTTTAAGCTACCGTTAATTATAATTGACCAGTTTGCTGAGATGTATAAGTAAAACAACAAACAATTGCTTTTTGCTATTTAGGTTTTCCTGTGCTTAGCAATGCCTGCTAATACCAGAAGCTTTGTTTTTTTTAATTTTTATCTTTCATCTACGCTAAATCAAATTACTCTAGCTAACGGCTGCTATAACTGCGACATAAAAAAAGCTAACTGACAAAGTCAGTTAGCTTTTTAGCGCCTATTATGAAAAAACTATAAAATCTTATTCTTAAAAATTTTTTAACTACTATTATTGGCCTCCGGTAGTAGTGCCGGAACCGCCAGTTGATCCGGAAGTAGAGCCACCCGCAGTGGTGCCACCACCAGATGTTGTACCGCCTCCTGAGGTAGTACCACCAGCAGTGGTTCCGCCAGAAGTTGTGCTACCTGTAGTAGTGCCGCTAGTAGTACCTAACCCGGAAGTGGTACCGCCGGAAGTTGTGCCACTGCCTGTTGTATTGCCACTGCCAGTTGTAGTTCCGGAAGTAGTTCCCATTCCTCTGGTAGTTCCAGAAGTAGTACCTGTACCAGACGTGGTACCTCTGGTGGTTCTGCCGGATCTGCCAGTAGTAGTGCCGCTAGTAGTACCTACAGTGGTTCCGGAGGTAGTCCCACTGGTAGTACCTACTGTAGTTCCACCCGCGGTTGTACCACTGGTAGTTCCTGAAGTAGTACTTGCACCAGTTGTTGTGCCCGAAGTAGTTCCAAGCGTGCCCGAAGTAGATCCACTGGTTGTACCAGAAGTAGTGCTGATGGAACCAGAGGTAGTACCGGTAGTACCACTTCTCATGGTACCAGAAGTTGTACCGGCTGTACTGCCGGAAGTAGTTGAGCCTGCTGTTGTTCCACTGGTTGATCCGGTAGTTGAACCAGTTCCGGAAGTAGTTCCACCACTGGTAGTTTGTGCGTTAGCTAGATAGCTGGCAAAAACTAAGGCCACTGCTGGTAATAACTTTAATTTGTTCGTCATAACTTTGTTATTTAATTTAAACTTAAAATGTGTTAAGGGCTATTGGCTGATTGTCGTAAAAAATAAACAACCATGTACCAACAGTTTTACTTATACCCTCATACTCTAAGTAATTTTTAATTGTTGTACTTTTTTATTTTAAATTTATTATTGATTTAAAGTACACATTCCTTTTACGCTGGTTTACCGATAGCAACTAAAAATTAAATACTTAATTTTAGTCTGATAAATACGTAAAATTACTGCTGGATAGCATTTATAAAAGATAAAATACAATTTTGGGAGAGATGGGCTAAGTTGCTTCTGGGAAAGCACTGGATGGAAATTAATAAAGAATACTTTTAAATTTTGTACTTTTTTAGTAAATAATTAAATTATAGTGCGGCATGCCCAGCTAAATTTCTTGTACATTATAGTACCTGCTACCTCCATTTAAAAGGTTTATTACCGAGCTAATTTACCGGGGATTAGTTTTCTTGTTTTTGGCCGAGCTAGATTTAGGAGTTGTTTTTTCCTTTTTAGTACCAGGTGCAGTGGTAATACTAGTACCTTCTTTCGGAATAGTAACTACCGAATCAGTGCGTGTAGGAGTTGCGTTATTTGTATTAGTAGAAATACTTTTGTCGGTATTAGAATTTGTGCTGGTAGTTGGTGCAGTATTTTGGTTAGGTTTACTAGAAGCGGGGTTGGTGGTTTGCGCCAAGGCCGACCAACTGCTTAAAGCAACAGTTGCCGTGATCAAATTAATTTTTATACTTTTCATAATAAGTTTTTTAGTAAGTCTTTTAGATTTATTTAACGCATTCCTTGGCTTTTAGGTTAATTTTTCGGGTTCATTCTTAATACCGGCGGGTTTGGTAATTAAAAATTTTAAATTTTTCTGTCGGTACGTTACAGAGCACCTTTGTGGTTTATACCGGTTATTCAAGCTTATATAAAATTACAAACACGAATAGGCTCCATTTTGGAACGAGCCAATTTAAAATTTCTGTGTTAATTAAACTGTAATGAGCAAAAAGCAAGGCGCTATAATTGAATTTTTAAAATTAAACGGGTGGTGCCTCAGAAATTCGGGCATACTCGCGCCGCTGGTAAAGCATATAGGCCAGAACTACCAGCGTTAAAACCGGCAGAAAGTAAAAGGTTTTTAAATTATATTCTAGAATATAAATAATAACCATCGCGATTATTAGAACTACACTGCTCATGATAAACCGGCGGGTAGGTACTTGTTTTAAGCTAACTCCCTGAATAATGCCAAGCGGTAAAATAAAAAGTGCAATGCCAATAATTATTAAAAAATTCGCGACGTTGGCCAACGTACTAATATGACTTAAAATGCTATATTCTAAACCTACGCCTGTAATAACAATCCCTAAATAAATAAAAAAGTGCAGGTACGTATAGACTAAACCCGTGCCGGTTATTTTACCGGTTACATACTCCTCAATGTAATCAAAGTAAATCCACCAGATGAGCACAATTAGGATAAAGCTGCAAATAGCGTTGGCCCCACTAAAAAACTGCCATAGTTCCAGGTTAGATACCGCTTTCGTTATCCGGAGAATACTCTCGCCCAGCACGATAATCACGAATAAGCCAAAACGTTCCGGTAAATGCGTGCTATGAATAGGCACAACTTTTAATCTTTTATGGTTTGTCCAGGGAGTGATTACCTCTATGAGCCAGCTCAGTCCCCAGAGATAAAAACGGATAGGGCGAGGAGTAAAAATAGAAACAAGCCAGATAGCTGCTCCTATGGAAAACCCAACAATAAAGTGCACAATAATGCCGCGGGAATCAGTATGTTTAAAGTAAATGCGAAGGTACATTACCAATAGTATCAGCCGAATAAACAGGTAAGCGCAGGCAAATAAATAAGATTCTTCGAGCAATGCTTCCTGAATAAAAACAGCTATAAAAAGCGAGCCTAACACTTGCGTTAAAGTAAGCACCCGGTGACCTGAGTCCTCTATTTCGAAGCGGTTGGCGTACATCGTGTGACCAGTCCAGGCCCACCAAATTGGAAAAAACAGCAACACAAACTGCCATAAACTTACCAAAGTTAAGTCTTTGGAAAAAAACGTAGTAAGTTGCGAAATGGCAATTACAAATATTAAATCGTAAAAAAGTTCTAACCAGGTAGCGTGGCGGTCCTCGTTTTGGGTAGAACCGGTTTTGGGAGCATCATCCATCCGTTTTGGGTCGTGTATTAGGCGACTATCCCCAGTTTAATAGCGTAGAATACGAGGTAATAGACGGTCTGTATTTTTAAAGGTAGAAAAGGTAATAGGTCATAATTTAGAATGTAATAAATAACCCGTTTTTGATTTTTTTATGTTTCATAAAGAAAGATCAACTGATAAACAAATTATTAGGCCTCGCAAAATAGAACAATAGAAAGTACGGGTACATAGCTCGATGGTTTCAAGGAGCCATATACAAATGAGAAAGCAAAAATAAAGTAGAAATATGTTGCAACATTAAATGTAGGTACATATATTTGTATCGTAGTTAAGGTTATGAAAATAGAGGAAGAAATTAAACAACGAACATTTAAAGATGTGTACCATAAAGTATACATCAACCTGATATTTACTTCGGGGTGGTTGCAGGAACAACAAGCGGTTATTTTTAAAAAATATGGCCTTACCTTACCTCAGTTTAATATTTTACGCATCTTACGGGGGCAGCATCCTAAACCCGCTACGGTAAATTTACTCATTGAGCGCATGCTCGATAAAACGTCGAACGCCTCGCGCATTGTTGATAAGTTAGAAGCGAAAGAGTTAGTAACCCGGCACCAATGCCCCAAGGACCGCCGCACGGTAGATATTTTAATTACCGACAAAGGATTGGCCTTGCTCCAGCAGATTGACGAGGCCGAAGGCACCCAGATTAAGGGCTTACAAAATATAAGCGCTTTGGAGGCAGAAGAACTTAGCCGCTTACTCGATAAAATGCGGGAATAAATCAAATTCAGTATTACCAAAATTTTAAAATATAAAATCTCAATCAATTCCATTTTTATGAAAAAGTTTTTTTTATCGGCTGCCGTTGTAGCCAGCTTATTAGTGGCTAATACCAGCTCTGCACAAACATTGGCATCGGCCACTAAAATTAAAAAAGTAGCCACCGCGGCTACGGCCTATAAAGTAGAAACGTCGCAAAGTAACCTGGAGTGGAACGGTAAAAAAGTTACCGGCGAACATACCGGCAACATTGCGATCTCGAAAGGTGATATTTTAGTAAACGGAAATAAAATTGTGGGTGGTAATGTATTAATTGATATGAACTCGATCACCAACAAAGACCTTACCGACGATAGCTACAAGCAAAAATTACTGGGTCACTTAAAATCCGACGATTTCTTCTCGGCGGAAAAACACCCGACCGGTACTTTTAAAATTACGAGCCTAAGCCCGATTAAAGGTGCCCAAGCCGGTGCTGCTAATTACACCGTAAAAGGCGATTTAACTTTAAAAGGCATTACCAAACCTATTTCTTTCCCGGCTACGGTTAGCGTAAAAGACGGCGTAGCTTCGGCTAATGGTACCGCCACTTTAGATCGTACGCAGTGGGATATTAAATACAATTCCAAAAGCTTTTTCCCGAATATTGCCGACAAAGCGATTTACGACGACTTTACCGTTAAATTTAATTTAGTAGCCAAGCAGTAATTTTTACAATTCTCACCCATTCCGTACTGCGCTGGGGTATTACCCAGCCGAAATTAAATTACCTGTAAAAACAAAGAAGCTGGCCCAGGCCAGCTTTTTTGTTTTTACAGTAGTGACTCATACGTAAATCGTGAGCAAAATTTTTTGAATAACCTCTTATGCTCTACGAAATTTAAAATTTTAAAAATACAAACGTTTATAACTTGCACGGAAACCTTTTTACTCAATAGTTGATCACGAAAACATTATCCTTGGAAGAAAAGCAGCGAATAGAATCGGTAAAAGATGTATTTTGCCCCGGACCATAGTTTTTGCTCCAGGTTATCCGGGTGTACACATCGGCCGCTGTTTTTACAATTAAAATGGTATCTCTTAAACGGCTGTTTGATGCAAATCCACTCCCACTGTATGGTCGGTGATACGAATAACTAACGTCGAAAGAATTAAAATTATCAGTTTGATTTTTTACCAGTTTTATCAAGAGCTTCGCTTCCGGGTATACCATCATTCTTAAATCAGCAACGGGTTGGTATTGATTAATGTATTCAGTGAGTTTTTCTTTTTGCCCATAGTTATCAATAAACCCTCCCGGCATACTGGTTTCTACTTTTAAATAATAATTTTGGAAACGGGCTTTATCAATTGTTTTGGAAATTTTGAATTCGCCGCGTTTATTCGTTTTTGTTTTAGCTACTTTAAGGGTTGCGTTGAAAAAGCCAAAGCCACTGGATTGCCAATAAACGGCAATGGGCACTTTCTCTATTCCTTGATTAGTAGAAGCACTCACAACTTGCCCCACAATGGTTATTTCGGCACAATTACCACCACATTCCTTTTCACAGGAGGTAATTAGACTACATAATAACAGTATCAGAATAACGCGTACCATGGAGTAATTAGTATTAGTTGGTAAGTAAAGGTTGAGCTAAAAAGTGTCTAAATGCTTTATCGCTATTGTTGGGCAGGGTACATTTTTACAAAAGCAGCCGGTCTATTTCTTCTTCAAGTTTTGGAAGCTCTTTCATAACAATAGCCCAAATTATGTCTTCTGACACCGTGTCGTATCCGTGAATAATTCTGTTTCTTGTATTTACAATCCGACGGGCGTTTGTAATATTTATGTCTGGATGTATGCGTAATATTCTGTTTAATGCTTCTCCAATAATTTCAAGATTTCGCTCCACTGCTTTCCTGGTCTTTAGGTCTTTTTGGAAGACAGGAAAACTCTTTTCTTCTGGTAGGAAATCGTAAACTTCAACTATAGACTTTTTTATGTCAGCTAACCATAATTTTAGGTCATTTTCCATAAACAAGAACTTTGGTTCGGTCTATTTCTTGTTTGAGGAATGGGTTCCTGATTGCTTTTTGTTCTAATAGGTCAATTTCTCTTTGTAGAATTTGCTCTAATTGAAACTTTAATTCAAAATAATGGTCTGTATATTCGATTGGATCGGACGTGTCAATATCAACAACTAAGTCAATATCACTATCGGCTTTAAATCTATCGTTCGTAACCGATCCAAATGCAAAGAGGCTTCTTACACTGTGCAGGTCACAGAGGTTTCGAATTTGCCCTATATGGTCGCTAATTACTTTCATAACAATTTTAAATTACGATTTTTATTGGTAACCTGTTTTTTTCTTCTTTGCATTTTGCCTACCGGCTTGTGCATGAGGTGTGCGAGGCTATCAGCCAAAGCATGGCTTATGCACTTTGTTGGGCGAAGTGTCTTTTTTATTAATTTCTAATTTAGCAACCGCAGTATCCAATAAATTTTTGCACTAACTTTTCATTTCCTTTAGTAACAGTAAAAGTCCCCTCAACATCTGATGTCTCTTCCATTTCAGTATTTTCTACGGTCTTTGTTATATTCACCTCAATTTGCATCGAGTTACTAGTATAAAGAGTGTTTCCTTTAACCTTTCCTTTATACTCGAATGTGTGGACCTCCTCATTCAGCTTTATCATGGCAATGTCACCCGCATCAAGATAAATGTATTTCTGCTCTTGTTTGTCTTGCTCGGTAAGGAAGAGGGAGCAACCGCATCCGCTAAATTCATCCGGATATGAAGTGAATGTTTCTAATTCCAATTTTGAAACATTGGGAGTTTCGGCAGGTTCTCTTTCTTCGGTTATAATTACTGGTTCTTTTTCAACTTGCTTTTGAACTGTTGTTGGAACAGCAGGAGCTGTTTCCCTTACTTTGTGTGATTTTGGGTCTGTGCATGAGATTATAGCAAACGCTAGCACAAATATTACTGCTTGCTTCACGAGTTTTCTCTTCACATTCTTTTAGTGTAAACTTCTTTCATTCTTAAATATTCCGCCCAACGTTCTTTGCTATGCGGCGGCACAGCTGCCGTATAGGTGTGGTGTGCGCCCAGTATGGGCATCTGGTACTGAAAGGTACCAAATTATTCCAGAGGGTGCAAGACCCTTACAGGCGAGTTGGTGCAGCCTGTTAGTAAGCCGCAAGCTGGTTTATCGTGAGATAAGCAGGGAAGAAAGCGGGACTACAAAATCCGGTACTGACGAACAGAAAGTACATAAGAGGCCCATTAGTGCGGGTAAGCAAGCACCTCTTTGCAAAGCCCCTGACCAACAAGTACTAGTGGGTAGATGTTCCAGGAATCGGAGGAAGGAATATGCTCTTACCTGGGGAGGTCTCTCGGCCACGGGTTGGTAAGAGAGAAGTCAGCAGAAGCCATAGTAGCCATCAGGAAACGAGCCGTAAGCGCTGCGGAGGTCTCACAAGATGACGAAGGGCCGAACGTGAAGTTGTTCCAAATGTGGTAAGGAGGCCTGGCCAGCCTTAGCGTAAGCGGAACAGGGATTACAGATAAAGTAGAAAGTAGGATGATTGAGAAAGTATTGCACCGGGGCAACCTGCTGCTAGCCTACCGGCAAGTGCAGGCTAACCAAGGGGCAGCCGGCGTAGACGGTATGTCCGTACTTGAACTAGCTGGGCATCTGCAAGTAAATCAGGAGGCCTTAGTTACGGCTATCCGGAGCAGCCAGTACTTTCCTCTACCCATCTTAGGGGTAGAAATACCTAAGAGCAACGGCCAGAAGCGCCGGTTAGGCATTCCTACCGTAACCGACCGGCTGCTACAACAAGCAGTCAACCAAGCCATAGCCCCGCTTTTCGAGCTGGAGTTCAAAGAGTACAGCTACGGCTTCCGGCCCAACCGCAACGCCCATCAGGCGGTGTGGCAAGCCCAGAAGAACATTAATGAAGGCTATCAGCATATTGTCGATATGGACCTGAAAAGCTTCTTTGATGAAGTAGAGCACTGCCTGCTCCTGCAACTGGTATACCAGAAAGTAAAATGCCCGCTCACGCTGCGCCTGATCCGCAAATGGCTTCGGGCCCCTATCCTTATTGGGGGAAAGTTAACCAAACGCCGGAAAGGGGTACCACAGGGCAGTCCGTTGAGTCCGCTGCTCTCCAATATTCTGCTTCACGAGCTGGATAAAGAGTTGGAAAAGCAAGGCTTGCGGTACGTGCGCTATGCCGATGACTTTAGTGTTTATACCAAAAGTGAGTCGGAGGCCCGGCAGGTGGGCAACAACCTTTTCCTGTTCCTGAAGAATAAGCTAAGGCTACCCATCAACCGGGAAAAGAGCGGCATTAGACGACCCGTAGATTTTCAGATACTAGGCTACCGGTTTGTACCCACTTACCGGAAAGGGGAGAAAGGTAAATACCAGTTGGTGGTAGCAGAAAAGGCTTGGGCCAGGCTGAAGCAGAACCTGAAAGGGATTACCCGCAAGACCACGCCCAGTGCCTTTGAGCAGCGCGTTCAGCAACTCAAGGAAGTGCAGCGAGGCTGGGTAAACTACTTTCGTCTAGCCAGCATTCAGGGGAAGTTAAAGCAAGTGGATAGTTGGCTCAGAAACCGGCTGCGCCATTGCATCTGGCATGACTGGAAGAAACCCGAGCGGAAAAGAAAGAACCTGATCCGATTAGGCGTCTCAAAAGGGGAAGCCTATGCCTGGAGCCAGACCCGGAAAGGGGGCTGGGCAGTAGCGCAAAGCCCCATCCTGGTGACCACTATCACGCTGAAACGGTTGGTCAAGAAAGGTTATGAATCGTTGTTCGATTACTACAAACAAGTAGCCCCCCAACTTAACGAACCGCTGTATACGAGACCCGTACGTACAGTGGTGTGAGAGGCGCTCCCCATCAGCCAACACTGGTGGGGCCGTCTACTCGATTATGCCTGGTTGTTTCTTCTCAATTTAAAAATAAATTACTAAAGTCTGCTCGCCTATACCAACATACGATACCAACTGCTACTATTACTAATAGGTGATTAATTGTTGACACACCACAACTATAATTATAAATTGAACCAGAGTATACATGCCAATGCCAAGGGAATACTTTGTCAAGAATTGGTAAATTAAATCCTAAATTTTTATTAATAATAGCTGGTGAAAGGTCAACTAAGTCAGGGAAAATACAACCAATTAAGGTAAGGCCAATTATTCCTTTATATTTATTGTTTGCTAACAAAGTAAGAACAATAATAAAAGCTAATCCGAGTATTACATCGACCCTTGAATTTATTGGATAACAATGAGGTATATAATCTAATGCGCCGTGGGAAATAATGCCGACAATAAAAGCGCTAATTTCAATCTTTAACGTGTCTGTCAGCTTTGCCTCTGGGCTAGTTTTTTTAGTGTCCGTCAATATAGTAGCAATACCGATTCCCACTGTTAAATGAAATAAGACGTTCACTACGATTCTCTTTTGATTATTTTACAATATGGCATAACTACTGGATAAACGGAGTTGTTCCGGTTATCTGCACTATAACTGGAAGTTTAACAACTTATAACAAGTAAGTAAAGGTACAGGTAACGTTACAGCTATTGGCTAATATACGAAAATTGCCTTATTGCAATTAGCCACTTCATCTTTTATTAATTCGCAAATTTGTGCCTGGCTGAAAAAGAAGATTGGAAGTAGACTTACATAAAAGCCGGCCCGAAATAAAAATTTAAAAAAATTACCGCAAACGCACTTCCTGGATTTTATCACCTATTTCCAGTAAAGGCAAAACTTCCAGGCCTGTCGTAGCCCGCGCGAAAATAGAATAGCGACCGTCTAAGTGAGGAGTGGGGGAGTGGGTGATAAACCATTGGCAGCTTTCGGTATCTTTGCCCGCCGAAGCCATGCCCAGATAGCCTTCGCGGTAATGCAAATCGGGGAGTTCGGAGCGGATAGAGTAATCGGTGCCGCCCCAGCCATCGCCGCGGGGGTCGCCGCCTTGTACTACAAAATTGGGTACCACCCGGTGAAAGTTTTTGCCGTTAAAAAAGCCACTACGGGCTAATTGCACAAAGTTGGCCACCGTACCGGGCGCTTCTTCCACGAACAATTGCAAGATAATTTCTCCCCGATTGGTTTGGATGCTTACTTCTTGCTTTGCCCGTAAACTCTGAATTAAAATCCAATCTATCGGGTGCGAAAACGGGTTCTTCGGGGGAGGTGGCTCGGGGTGGCCTTCCAGAAAAGCAATGGTTTTCACTACTTCCTGGTAAGCTTCGTTGTCGCGGGGTAAAACCAGTTTGGCTAAGGCGTTTTTTAAAAAAGTTAGGTCTGTGTATTCGGTTTTAAAGTTAAGTTCCGGCTGGCGAAGCAGCCCCGCGGTAATGCCCACTACGGCTAAGTCGCCGGAAGCAATAGCTTTTTTAAACAAATCGGCAAAGTGCTTTTTCTGGCTAGTCGGCAGATTTTTATCGTTGCGGATTTGCGTTAAAGCTTCAATGCCGTATGTCCGGATAACTGGTGTTTGCGTAGCAAAGAATTCTTTCTCTATAAATTCAGCTCCGGCTATATCTTGGGCGGCGGCTGTGAGTAAAGCGGCTTTTTCGTAGTCGTTATTACTTTGGGCGTATCTTTCCTGAATGGTGGTTAATACTTCTTTTTTATTCGGGTGTTGTTTAAGGGCCGCTCCCAGCAACGTCGCCCGGATGCGCCATCGCAACGTTTGCCCGGCTTTTTGTAATAGCTCGTCGGCTTGGTCGGGAGTAACTTTAGTAGCAATTATTTCGGCGGCCGTTAGGGCCGTGTTGCTATTTTTATCGGCCAGTCCCCGCCACAAAATAGGTTTAGCTACGGTGTATTCCAGGTTAGCGGTGGCGCGTAGGGCACTTAAACGTACGCGGTAATCCGGTTCTGTTTCCAGAATGCCGGTCAGTTCATTGGCTAAGCCGGGTGATTTTGCTTTGGTAAGCGCCTGGGCAGCGGCCATGCGCACCTCTACACTGGGATCAATCTGGGCCGTGTTGGCCAAAGCAGCAGTATACGCCGAAAGATCGAGTTGGGGCGTACGGGCCAGAAAGTGAGCGGCCGCCAGTCGAATTTCCGGGTTGGGAGCCGTTAAGAAAGTAACCATTTTAAGAATGGCTGAGTCGTAATTTAACTGCCGGGCATGCGTCCGGTAAATACCCCAGGCCTGGCCCGCTTGCACTTCGGGTTCGGAAAAATCAAATTTAATTAAAGCATCAAGACCTTGTTGGGTGGCGCATTTGCCTAAGGCTTCTAAAAGTTCGGCGCTAACAGTGTTGTTTTCTTCTTTTTCAATGGCTTGCAGTATAGTTTCTTGGGAGGTTGCTTTACCCGTTTGCCCCAAGGCGTAAGCGGCGGCCTGCCGTACCACAAATTCGGGATCGGAGAGTAAAGATACCAACGGCTTAAAAGCCAGCGAATCCTGCACCGATGCCAAGGCCATAGCCGCTTCCTGACGGTAACGCGCATTGGTGTCTGTTAAAAAAGGTAAAAGCTTATCGGTTTGCCGCTCGTCTTGGGCGGTGTAAATAATGCGAATAGTAGAATCGTTAAATTTGTTACCTAACGTAAAGGCCTTTTGCCGGCCGGCAACCTGGCAACTTATAGCCAATAAGTAAACTAACAGCAAGTATAAGTATCTCATAGGAATAACTCTCGGGTAGGAAGATACAGAAAACGCCGCAAATATGCAGACCCGGCAGAAGCAGTTTCTTTATTTCCAAAGGCTCAGGTAGCGGGCAGGTTTCCTAGTCCATTTTCCTGGGTAATCCAATCCAGTAAGGCAATTAAAACATCAATATTCCAGGTATTTTTAAAGTACAGGTTGGTATATACCGCGTAATCGTTCTGGTTGTTTAATACCAGCCGGTCATGAAGTACCTGGTACTGTAAATCGGCCCAAGCTATTTGCTGTTGTTTTATCGGGAGAGCATTGCCTTTGGTTACAAGAATTCCTTGGCGGCTGATCTGGCAAGGGCCCACCGTTAGAGTACCGTGGTTTAGCAAAGTGGTTTTACCGGCCAGCCAGATTTGGTCGGTGGTTTGTTCCCAGATTTCGGCGATAATCCGGTTTTCTAAATCAATAAAATAATCCTGGTCGATGCTGAAATAACAGGTAAAAAGAATATCTATTTGCGCGGTAGCGGTTTTCAGGCCTAAATAATGTTGCTCACCCACCCGGAACCGGTAAAACTGCATGGCGCGCGCGTACTGCTTAATGCCCACAATGTCTTTTCGGGCAATCGTTTGGCGATTAAACTGAATCACTTTATTGTTTATCCGCAGTACCTTATTTTTGGGGCCGAAGGAGTTTGATTTAATCGCTTCGTTCACGGTTATCGATGGTTTAACAGAATCGAGGAGGAGTTAACGATTAAAAATTTAAAAAAACAAGAATTTAGAATATACTGGTTATACGACGTAGTGGTTCGTTTTTAGTAAGTCGTTGTTCGATAAACACCTTATCCAAATTCAATTGCTTTGCTCCGTATGTTTTCGCATGAATGGTTTGCAAGTACTTACTAGATTTATATAGAGTTCGTTTTTGGTAAAAATCCATACCAACCAGACAGAAAAATTATTTGCTATCCGCTTGTAACCACACTACTTTTTGCTCCGGTTGGTGTTCCTGGCCAATAATAGTACGGTACAAATCCGGACGGCGGGCTTTCAGGTACCGGGCGCCGCCGGCTTGTTCTAGTTTTTCGGGGGTAAGCGTAGCTATTTGTATTTCGTTGCCTAACTGGCGGCATTCCGCAATTACATCGCCAAACGGATCCAGAATCATGGAGCAGCCGTTTTTTAGCTGATCGGCATCCATACCAATGGGATTCGAGAAAACGGCGTAAATAGCATTGTCGTACGCCCGGGCGGGTAACCACTTCATGAGCCAGCCGCGCCCTTTCAGGCCATCAAATTCCAGGCGCAGCGAGGTTGGGTCGTTTTCGCGGTTTTCCCACAAGGCCGGGTCTACGAAGCCGGCACCGGGTCGCGTAGAAGGCGTACACATGGTAACATGGGGCATAAAAATAATATCGGCCCCCAGCAGTTTGGTAGCCCGTACATTTTCGATAACGTTATTGTCGTAGCAAATTAAGATACCGCATTTCCAGCCCAGCAAATCAAAAACGCAGTAACGGTTGCCAGGCGTGATGTGCGGATTAATAAAAGGATGCAGTTTGTGGTATTTAGCTACTAAACCGTTCGCATCCACGCAAACGTAGGCTTTGTAAATTTTGCCTTCCTGGTCTTTTTCGAATAAGCCAGCCATTACGGCTATCCGGTATTGAGTAGCTATTTCGGTTAGTTTCTGAATACTCGGGCCATCCGGAACAAATTCCGCTAAGTCGAGCATTTGCTCCCGGGATAAGTTCCGGGCGTGGGTGTAACCCGTAATGGAACATTCATGAAAACTAACTACCTGGGCGCCTTGCGCCGCGGCTTGCCGGCTTAGATCTTCAATAATGCTTAAATTGTAGGCTTTATCGCCGCTTTTATTCTCGAACTGCGCCGTGGCTACTTTTAGTTTTTCCATTTTGTGCCGCTACTAAATAGGGAGTATGTTTTAAATTACCGGTTGTATGTTTTGCAAGAAGTAGCAATTAAGCAAATAATATAAGCTGGCGACAACCAAAAATTTAAAAAAATGTTTGATTAAGCCGGGATTCTTGGCTTGAATTTAAAAATAAAGACAATCGGTAATAATTATTCTGGATTATTTCTTGAAGGCTTTCCCATTGATTAGCAGCGAAGACAATGCCCTTAGGCGTTGTTGTTGGTGAAGACACCAACAACGGCATCAGTCTAACGGCATCAATCTGGTTAGCGCCATTGTTGGTGTCTTCACCAACGATTTGCGTGCCCGCCCAAATGCCATTTAGTGTTTTTTGCAAAAGCTTTAACCCTGTATCTATTTCGTCAGCAAACAAACTGAAACAAAAAGTGCCGGCTTTACAACCGGCACTTTCATTTATGATATACACAGAAATAACACTAGGCTACAACGACGCTTCTACTAAATCCTGATCAAAATCCTGACCCATATGGGTGATTATTTCTTCGCCCATTAGCTGGCGCAAGGTGTTTTGCAGTACTATTAACTGCTTAAAAATATCGTGTTCCGGGTGCAAGCCGGTTTCGGTTTGCGGCGATTTAAAGTAAAAAGACAACCATTCCTGCACCCCCGACATGCCCGAGCGCTTCGCTAAATCGCTGAATAAAGCTAAATCCAAAACCAAGGGCGCGGCCAAAATAGAATCGCGGCACAAAAAGTTAATTTTAATTTGCATGGAGTAACCCAGCCAACCAAAAATATCAATGTTATCCCAGCTTTCTTTGTTGTCGCCGGCCGGCGGGTAATAGTTAATGCGTACTTTGTGGTAAATTTCGCCGTACAGTTCCGGGTTAGATTCGGGCTGCAAAATATCTTCGAGTACGCTCAGCTTCGAAACTTCCTTGGTTTTAAAATTATCCGGATGATCCAGCACGTAACCATCGCGGTTACCCAGAATATTAGACGAAAACCAGCCTTTTACGCCTAAAGCCCGCGCCTGCAAGCCCGGCGCCAGAATGGTTTTCATTAAGGTTTGGCCGGTTTTAAAATCTTTTCCGCCAATGGGCGTGTCGGTTTGTTTGGCCAGTTGCATTAAAGCGGGTATATCGCAGGTTAAGTTGGGCGCACCGTTCATAAAAGGTACTCCCAGCTTTAAAGCCGCATACGCATAAATCATAGAAGGGGCAATGGCCGGATCATTGTTGCGCAAACCGGCTTCAAAGCTCTCGAGGGTTTGGTGTACTGCCGATGGCTCTAAATAAATTTCGGTGGAGCCACACCACACAATTACCACGCGGGAGCAATCATTGGCTTCTTTAAAATTTTCAATGTCGTCCATCACGGCCTTGGCTAAATCGGCTTTGGTGGCGGCTTGCTTAATATTATCGCCGTGCAGGTTCGCAATATACGATTGATCAAACACCGCTTTCATGGGCTTAATAGCTTCCAGTTCGGCGCGTACGGCGTGCAGCAACATCGGCTCCAGCACTTTAGCGTTCATAGCGGCTTCAAACACATTATCTTGGTACACATCCCAACCACCAAAAACAATATCGTGCAGGTCGGCAAGCGGTACAAAATCTTTGATTTTAGGATTCCGGTTTTCTGATTTTTTTCCTAAGCGAATGTTACCCATTTGGGTTAAAGAGCCAACTGGTTGCGCCAGATTTTTTTTCACGGCTTCTACCCCGGCAATAAGGGTAGTGGCTACGGCACCTAACCCTGGTGTTAATATACCAAGCTTTCCTGTTGCTTTTTCTATGGTATTATGCATGTAAATTGTCTTTAATGATGTAAATAGTAGACTATTAAAAAAGCTTTGAAAACAGGAATATAGCTAAAATGTTACAGTATCAAACCTGTTTACCTTATTTAAATATGACAATGGAGCAATTACCGGTATTAATTAATAGCGTTTGCGCGTAAAACTTACTCTTACTAAAAAGTATTTTATTAAAAATAAAAGCTTCTAATTTATTTCTTTCATTTAAGTATTTATTTGCCTTTACAAATAGCCGGAACTTAAACAAATCTTTTTAGTAATTAAACCTAGTGTTTTTATCTAAATTGCCTTATTACGAAAAAGGGCCAGCTTATTCGTATGTAGCCTGCCCGCAGCTGTAGTAAAATTTAAAAAACTGTGCCGGGTGCCTAAGTTTAACAAACGTGATTAAAAAAAGCCTGTTTCAAATTTTATTTTTATTGTTGGTAGGTAGCGTTTACGGGCAAACAACCGATAGTATGCGCACGCACGCCTTAGCGGGTGTAACCATAACGACTTACCAAGAAAAACCAGCCCAACAAACGGCTTTGCTTATTACTACTTTGGCCCTGGATAGTTTAAGTAAATTCGGCAACTACAACCTCACCGACTTAATAGCCCGTACCCCGGGCGTAACGATGTTGAGCACGGGCGTAGCCATTGCCAAGCCGGTTATCCGGGGATTGTACGGGAACCGCGTGGTGGTGTTGCTTTCCGGGTTAAAGTTTGATAACCAGCAATGGCAGGAAGAACACGGATTAGGGCTGTCGGATATGGGATTACAAAAAGTGGAACTCGTGAAAGGGCCCTTATCGGTGTTGTATGGCACGGAAGCCATGGGCGGCGTGATTAATTTAATCGAAGAAAATGCACCGGCCAACGGTATCCGCGAAAGCGAAGTAGCCTTACGGGTAAACAGCAATACGGGCGGTGGGTTGCTGCAAGGCGGCTACAAGGTTAACAATGGAGACAACTGGTTCCGGGTGCGGGTAGGTGTCGAGAACAACGCCGATTACCAGGACGGCCATCACCAGCGCGTGTTAAACAGCCGGTTCGACGGCTATTACCTGAAATCTACGTACGGTTTCCGGAAGAAAAACTGGGTTTCGACGAATAATCTGATGAGCTCTTTTAACCGTTTTGGCTTTATTTTTAACGATGTATACACCTTTATTCAGCCGGACAAACGCTGGAGCCGGCATCTGAATGAAAATCCGGCGCATTTAGTTTTACTCAATACCATTTCCTCGGACAACGATATTTTTTTAAATAATTCCAAACTAAACGTAAATGTGGGGGTGCAATCCAATAAACGGCTGGAGAACGAAGGGGGCGGCGCCATTAGCTTAAACATGCATTTGCTTACGGTGCAATACCTTCTTAAATGGGAAAAAGAATTATCTGCTAAAACTAAGCTGATTCTTTCTAACTTAGGTTCCCTGGAAGATAATACCAATTACGGGGCCCGGAAGATTGTGCCGGATGCCCGGATGCAGGAAAGTAATGTATCGGGGTACCTGGAAACCAACTGGCACCAAAAAGTAATTTGGGAAAACGGCCTGGGCGTTGGGCAGAAATACATCAAAACGTATTTCACGGCATCGGTGAATGGCCCCGACAAAGAAATCCACCCTTTTTCTAAATTTTCGCCGTATTACAATGCTTTTACCGGTTTAAGTTTGCTGCCCACCACTAATCTGCATTTTAAATTAAACGCCAGTACCGGGGTACGTATTCCTAACCTGGCCGAGCTTTCGTCGGATGGTTTACACGAAGGCGTTTTTACTTACGAGATTGGCAATCCGGATTTAAAAAATGAGCAAAATTTAGCCTTTAACGGCCACGCCGAGTTAAATACGCAAGCGGTTACTTTTTGGGTGAGCCCGTTTTACAACCATTTTTTTAATTTTATTTCCTTAAACCCAACTACCGAAGAATGGTTTGGGTTTCCGGTGTACCGCTACCAACAGCAAAATGTAAATCAATACGGCGGGGAAGCAGCGTTGCAAATAAAAGCTTCTCCTAAACTCTCGGTGGGTTCCACGGTTTCCGGTATGATCAGTAAAACCAAGGCAGGGGATTACACGCCCTTTATTCCGGCCACTAAAATAACGCCTAATCTGCATTATACCTTTGAGCTGCCGCAAAACCGCGCTTTGCAGGTATTTACCACCGTAGATTATAACTTTAAGCAAAGCAAAGTGGCGCCTTACGAAATTGCTACTCCGGCCTATAATTTATGGAATGCCGGTTTTAGTACGGTAATTTCACAGCAACAAGGCACCTGGCAATTCACGCTTACCGGTAATAATTTACTAAACCGGGCTTACTACGATCATTTGTCGCGGTTTAAGTATTTTGGTTTGCTAAATATGGGCCGTAACATTACTTTTCAGCTGAAATACACTTTAACCAATAAATTAAATAAGCTATGAAATTTGCTAAACCGTTGTTGTTCCTTTTATTAATCGGCCTTACTTTATTTACTGTAACTTCCTGCGAAAAAGACGAAGGCAAACTGCCCGATATCAGCTTTAAAACCGGGGGTAACTATATATCGTCAGATGTTACGTTGCCGGCGGGTAGCGCCATAATTATTGGTATAAATGCCGCCAAAACCGAAGACAAAGACGTGCTGAAAAAGTTTAACGTTTCGAAAGCCATTAACGGTGGAGCGCCGGCATCGGTGTTTAGCAAAGATTTATCGGGCAGTGAAGGCGATCAGTATTCTACTGATTATACCGCCACCCTCGAAACGACTCCGGGCCAGGTCGATCAGTTTATTTTTACCGTTACGAATCGGGATGGCCTTACCAACCAGGTAGCCGTAAAAATTACTATTCAGTAGCAGTGCAGCAGGATGGTTTGTTTAACTTGGCTGAAGCCTTTGGAGCCTTTTCCAGTCTCCAGACATTGGTGCTATCTAGGTTGACAAGCAGCCAGTATGCCTCGTGGCCGGCGGGCCTTAACCCCTCCCCCTGACGGGACCTCCCCTAAAAACAGGGGAGGAGATGAAGTTGTTGCTTCATTCTTTCCTTCCTCGCTCCGCTGCGGAATGTGGCTCTTCGCCACACCGGAACCAAAGGTTCGCAGAACCCAGAAGGCTCTCCTGAGCCAAACTAGTGTCAGTTATGCTTAGCTACTGCTTTTCGAGCGCACTTGGTATAAAATAAGAGTAGGAAGACAATATTTAATGATACACCCAATCACGAGAATCATCAACATTTAACTTCTTAATTTCAGTTTCTGATTTTAACATAGCCTGATAGAAGTTATCTCGTTAAATGAGGCAGTACTACTTTAAAAGAGGTAAAAACGGTAGCTAAGAGCAGTTGACACTAGTTTGGCTCAGGAGAGCCTTCTGGGTTCTGCGAACCTTTGGTTCCGGTGCCGAGGTACGAGGCATTCCGCAGTGCAACGAGGAAGGAAAGAATGAAGCAACAGTGGCATCTCCTCCCCTGTTTTTAGGGGAGGTCCCGTCAGGGGGAGGGGTTAAGGCCCGCCGGTGCCGGCAAACTGGAAGCTAACAAATTCGATAGCACCAATGCCTAAAGACTTAAAAAGTTCCAAAGAAGTACCCGGATAGGGCTTTTTATTCTAAAGTATTTAAAGTGGTGTATTAGATACCAATACCCTACAAATTAAAAACTATCAAGATTTAATCGAGTAAATTAAAGCTGGATTTCGCCGGTATCGTTTATAACTAAAATCTTAGCCGTTTCCGGAAAAATTTGAACTACGCTTACCGAAGCCGGACTAATCTCCACGCGCTGAAACAGATCCAGGTGAATGCCGGCGTAATAAGCCAGCGCCGCTTTTATTAAATCGGAATGGCTCACAATGGCAATGGTTTGTTGATGGTGTTTCTGATATAATTTCTCAATGCCGGTAATTACGCGGGTTTGGGCTTCCAGCATCATTTCGCCGCCGGGTATGCGCGTATTACTCCGGAAAGTATTAAAGTTTTTAAATGTCGGATTGGTTTGTAACTCCTCGAAGCTAGCGTTGGTCCAATCGCCAAAATTTATTTCTAAAAAATCTTCCGAAATTAGGGTTTCTAATTGGTGCGATTGCGCTACTGGTTCGGCCGTTTCCACGGCGCGTTCCAGGGGGCTGCTGTAAATAGCCGCAAGTGGTACGTGGGTGAGCCGCAAAGCTAATTCCTGGGCTTGTTGGCGGCCGGTCGCGTTTAAAGGAACACCGGGCAAACGGCCCGAAAGGCGCTTGCCTACCGAGTCGGTAAGGGCGTGACGAATAAGGAGAAGGTTAATCATGAAGTTTAATTGCGGCTTGAGTATCTATTCGTTTTTGAGCTTATACTAATCAAATTGTAACCACAAGTAACGGCTCCGGCTTATAGATTACTTATTTTAAATAGTGCCTTATAACGGAACTATCCTCAACTCCGTTTTAAATTCTTTTTCGCCGGGGCAGTTTATCATCCCAACGAAATCCGGTAATTTGCCAAGTAGTTGTTAAATTGCTGGGGCAATTATAAAAGTGAACCAGCTTTATAACTCTATTTCATGAGCTACCCTGCTGATTTTATTTTAAGGTTGTTTAGAACCTAAACGGCCTTTATCCCGTTCGGTTGAACCGAAACCCGTAACCGGTTTATGCTGAATTTTAATTTTTAAAAATTTAGCAAGCTGATGGGGTATACTATACTGATTAATTATTGACACTTTTCCGAAAGATACATTGGAGCATACAAAAAAAGATATTTTAAAAATCGGCGTGCTTACTTTTCACCGCTGCATTAATTACGGAAGCTACTGGCAAGCGCGTTGTTTAACCGAAGGTTTACAGGCCCGCGGCCACCAGGTAGAAATTCTGGACCACGATTCCGATAGAGTAAACCAGGCCGAGTGGACCTGCGCTTTTCAGCCGGTATTGCCGACGCACGTACCTAAATCAGATTACCCCCAGTACCGCGAGAAAATTTTAAAATTTTTTCAGATTTTTAAAACCATGCCCTTGTCGCGGCGCTTTCAGCTGGATAACCCGGCCGAAATGGATAACTACGATGTAGTAGTGGTGGGCAGCGACGAGGTTTGGAATTTATCGCACCCGTGGTTTGGCGGCTGTTCTATTTTTTACGGCGATAACGTACGAGCTAAGCGGTTGATTTCCTACGCCGCTAGTTTTGGTAATTACGACGCTACCTGGGGCATGGACCCCACCTGGGCCGAAAAGTTGCGCAACTTCGATCAAATTTCGGTGCGCGATGCCAACTCGCAGGAAATAGTAAATAATGCCTTAGGCTTTGAGCCCGAAATGGTGCTGGACCCTTGCCTGCAATTCCCAGTAACGCCCGATGATCGCAGTTTAAGTAATCTGCCAAAGTCGTACCTGGCCGTTTACGGGC
This sequence comes from Adhaeribacter pallidiroseus, assembly GCF_003340495.1. Taxonomy (NCBI): domain Bacteria; kingdom Pseudomonadati; phylum Bacteroidota; class Cytophagia; order Cytophagales; family Hymenobacteraceae; genus Adhaeribacter; species Adhaeribacter pallidiroseus. The sequence goes on along the minus strand of NZ_QASA01000001.1, from coordinate 4,141,744 downwards.
ATAATTTTTCCGAGTCTTTCGCCCGCGAAATTCAGAACTATGCCCGAACCAAAAACTTACCGCTCATCAGCATTGGGTACCGCAACGATTTTGCTGACGAACAATGGCTCACTGCCGACCCGCACGATTTCGCGCATTTTATGGCAAAAGCCGAAGCGGTAGCCACTAACTTTTTCCACGGTTGTGTTTTTGCTTTGCGCAACGCCCGTCCTTTTGTCTGCGAAACTACGCCTTACCGCCGCTATAAACTGCAAGGTTTAATGGCCAAAATCGGTGGTGAAAAACATCTAATTTTAGAAGGAACAACTTCTGAGGTTTTTGAAGCCCGTTTAAGCAAGCCTTTAAACCCCGAAATTACCGAAAGAATAAATTTGCTGCGGCAATCATCCCAAGCGTACCTGGACCGGGCGTTGAGTACTAAACAATTACAACCCGCATGAGCGCCTTAGTAAGTCCGCAGGAAATTGTGCGTTCTGGTTTGTGTATTGGTTGCGGCAGTTGCGTGGCGCAGGCCAAGGTGCCCGACGTGCAAATGAATTTTGATGATTACGGCCAGTTAAAACCTACCGGTGATAGCGCCTGGTTTAACCAGCGTTCGGTTAGTTTCACGCAAACCTGCCCGTTTTCGCCGGAAGCCAAAAACGAAGATGACTTAGCCGATCATTTATACCCGACCGCTGAACAGCAACACCCCAGTATTGGCCGTTTCGAGAAGGCGTACGTGGGGCACGTGGGCGAGGCCGATTTCCGGTTGCAAGGCAGCTCGGGTGGGATGGTTACCTGGGTGGCTACCGAGTTAATGCGGCAAGGTTTGATTGATGGTGTGGCGCACGTTATCGCCACCGAAGATCCGCAAACCAACGGCCGTTATTTCAAGTACCGCATTGCCCGCACCGAGGCAGAAGTCCGGGCGGGCGCCAAGTCGCGGTATTACCCCATTGAGTTATCCGAAATTTTAAAAATTATCCGCGAAGTACCGGGCCGGTACGCCGTGGTGGGCATTCCGTGCTTTATTAAGGCCGTACAATTGCTGCGCCGCGAAGATCCTGTTATCCGGGAGCGCATAAAATTTACTTTGGGGCTATTTTGCGGCCACATGAAAAGTGCCCGGTTCGTGGAAAGCTTTGCCTGGCAAATGAACGTGCCCGTAAACCAGGTAGAGCAAGTAGAATACCGCCTGAAAGACCATAACCACCCGGCCAACTGGTACAACGCCCAATTGACCCTGCGCAATGGCCAGAAAGTAAATCGTTTGTGGTGGCATTTAGCCGACGGCGACTGGGGGGCGGGTTTTTACATGAATTCCGCCTGTAACTACTGCGACGACGTAGTAGCCGAAACCGCCGATATTTCCTTCGGGGATGCCTGGGTAGAACCGTATTCTTCGGATGGCAAAGGTACGAACGTGGTAGTGGTACGCTCGCCCGTAATAGAACAACTAGTTGCTAACGCTATTCAGGAAAATAGATTAGAATTAAAAGCCGTAGACGCCGAATTTGTACACCAAACGCAGGCGGCTGGTTTCCGGCAACGACGCGAAGGTTTAGCTTACCGGCTTACCTGGCAGAAAAAAGGCGTGAAGCCCCGCAAACGCGTAGCTCCAGATGCGAAAACGCCCACCCGGCAGCGCAAACTTATTTATCGGACCCGGTATTACATTTCGGCGTGGAGCAATCGGGTTTTTAAATTCGCCCGCCAACTCCAAAAACCCCAGATTTACTACCGTTGGGCGCGCGTAGCCGCTGCCATTTACCATGGTCTGGCCTACCACCAGGGAAAGTTTAAAGAAATGTTTAAACGCCACAGCGAATTAAAAGGATAAAAAAAGCGGAGACCGAAAATCTCCGCTTTTTTGTTGGGTACAGCATTAGTTGCTGTATTTTCTTATTGGTAGAGCAACCAATCTTTAAATTTTTGTTCCGCTTTATCCTCGAACTACGTCAATGTTCCTTACGCAAACGAACATGAATTAACCCTTGAATTTGGATTTACTTATCCCAATTTACTGCGCTGGTGCGAGCTTGTAACTCGTACCTTCAATTGGTATAATTATAAAGTGGTGATTGAGAGACAATAGGTAATTTCCTAACTTTTGTATTCTAATTAGCTGATACTTTGCCAGTCGGGAGACTGGAATTTGTCGTTAAGCACAAGTGTCGCTTTGCTAAGACTTGCGCTAGGTTATTTGCCAGGGTAATTCTACCATAATAATTCTATAAGACTAACTAGAAAAGGTCGCTTGAGAAAGACAGTAGCTGAGCAAAAACAACAACAGTTTGGCTCAGGAGGGCCTTCTGGGTTCTGCGAACCTTTGGTTCCGGTGCACAGCATTGCGTGGTGGAGCGAGGAAAGGAAGAAAGAAGTAACAACTTCATCTCCTCCCCTGTTTTTAGGGGAGGTGCCGTAGGCGGAGGGGTTAAACGAGGCCCGCCGGCCACGAGGCAAAACTTGAAGCCAGCAAGCTAGATAGCACCCGAGCATGGAGACTTGAAAAGGCACCAAAGATTAACAATAAACTTAATTTTTATCTCTACTAACCTTACTTAACTCCTCCGAAACCCGATTAATAACCTCCTCCCAATTACCTAATTGCGTTTGCCGGAAAAGCCGCATGGTCGGATACCACGGACTATCTTCCCGATCCTCCATCCACCGCCAGTCGGCATTCACCCGCAATAAAGTCCAGACGGGTACGCCGAGGGCACCGGCCAAATGCGCCGGCATGGAATCAACGGTAATTAATAAATCCAAGCCTTTTAGTACTCGCGCGTAATCATACAAACCAAAGTTACCCGGATACTCCCCAAAGGCGCCGGTATAACCGGCTTCTGGCGCATTAGCTTGCAGCATGTAAAATTGAATATGCGATAAACTCGCCAAAGGCGCTAAAGCAGAAAACGGAATAGAACGGCTTTCATCCCAATCACCCGCCTTCCAAACCAATCCCACTTTTAACTTATCTGTTTCGGAAGGTAAGAGTAACGGTTTAACGTGCAAATAAGGCACCTGCGCCGGGAGGGTGGAGAGAGTAGTCCGGAAGTAATGCGGCAATTCCATGATTTCGATATCCGCATCGTATGCTACCTCGGGCGTGCCATCGTGCAGCGGCAAAAGCTGATCAATACCAGATACAGTTTCTAAAAGCGGGATAAGCGGTTCCTGGGCCCACACTATAACTTCAGCGGCAATTGCTTTTAACAAAGGCATGTACCGGATAAATTGGATGGTATCGCCCAGCCCGTGATAACAACGTACCAGAACCCGCTGGCCGGCTAAAGAGCCACCATCCCAGATGTATTGAAAATGCCGGGGCCAGTGCCAGCAAGGCTGACCGGCCCGGGCTTTCAAGTCCGCATCACTTTTTTTCCAGGCTTCGGCAAAGGCTCCCTGGCGCATGTGCTGCATCCACACGTCGGGCGCGTCTTCCTGAATTTGCTCGCTCATGAGGTAGTGGTTGGTTTTCGTTATTCGTTGTTAGTTATTCGTTTTTAGATGTGTAAGCTTTTATAGATCAATAGATTAATATAAATAATGCATTAAACTAATTTGGTCGAAGTACTTGAGCTTAAATTATCAATTGTTGAAATCTTATGGATCGAATAACTAACGACGAACAACTAATAACTACTTTTTTTAAATTTTAAGCGTAGCGGCGCATCATGGTTACGCAGAAATCGGCGAACTCTTCAATGTTTTGGGGCGGACTGGTATGGTGCGGCTGGATGCCTTTGGATTCGGGCGTAAAGCAGAACGTAACGGTTAAATCAAATTCTTCCAGTTTTTTCATCACGTGGTCAAACCACACGTCGGCGTTCGGGCGCAGCCAATCGGCCCAGCTTAAACCGGTGCGTAAATGCTTTACCCCTAGTTTCCGGAGCCAGTCAATGGCCTGGTCCAGGCGGTGATCTTCGAAATGGAACCACTGGCAAATGCCGAACTCCGGGGTATAATCCGAGAAATGTTTGAGCGCTAATTTAGGCGTGCCGTCTTCGCGCAATAAACCCATGTGAAAATGACGGTAATACGACGAACCTTCGGCTTCGCGGTGGCGGGTGGTAGCCTCCCAGGCTTGCGGTAAATCGTATAAACTATACCAATGCGCCCGCGGTACCCGGCCCATTAATAACTCGGCTGTCCGTTGCAAACCAAACTCCTGCACCTCTTCGGCGCCAAAACTGGAAATACCTACTTCGGTTGCCCACACGGGCAAATTGGTTACGGCTTCAATTTCGGCTATTTTGTTGGGCCACTCGTGGATCGACCACAAATTCCAATCCAACGGAAAGCCATGTACCGCTACGGCATTCAGGTCATCAAGGGCACCGTAGCTTTGCATGCGATTGATAAAACTAGGATCAATGGGCGAAATACCGCCCAGCACGCGCAGGATGCCCGGATTTTCGGCCTTAACGGCTTGAGCGGCTAATTTTACCATTTGGCCGTAGATCCGCCATTCCGGATCTATTTGCGGGTCCCAGTGTGATTTATTATTAGGTTCGTTCCAGAATTTTACTGCTTCAATCATTTTTTATTAATAGGTCTGTTTTATTGTCGGATAGCTGTACGAGGTACGGGCTAGTCAGTTTGGTGAGCGGCAAATATAATTTACTTTTTCAGGATTCCCGGATTTTTAAAATTCAGAGAATCTTAGCGGCACTTGTAAGGGAAGAAGTAATAATTTAAAAAAATAGAGCCTTTAAGTAAATTTATTGATTGTGGATTTGAGCGGTTTTTACAACTACCGGAGATAATCCGCGTGATAATTTTCGGGAGAAGAAAAAAAATTAACTTTTGTCTTATTAGGTAAAAAAGTATTTTTGTACCCGATAGGAGGAACGGCCTCCCCCACTTTGGGAATCATGTCTGGGACGGCCCAGCTTAACCAAAAGGAGGCTTTATGGCTTGGATTTACTTATTTATTGCCGGTTTATTAGAGGTGGTTTGGGCTTATTTCATGAAGCAGTCCGCCGGATTCACCCGCCTTGTTCCTTCCGTTATTACTATCGGTTCCATGTTCGCCAGTTTTGGCCTGCTTTCTATCGCTATGCGAACTTTACCACTGGGTTCCGCCTACACCATCTGGACCGGAATCGGAGCAATCGGGAGTTTTATTGTGGGTATTTTTATCCTGGGCGAAGCCGTTAATTTTACCCGGGTGTTAGCAGCGGTATTAATAATTGTGGGTCTGGTACTGATGAAACTCTCGTCTTCCAATTAACTTTTCTTTCTTACGCTTCCAGCCAGCGCAGATTTAATATTTTGAGTGTGAAGTCGAAATAATAAACTCTTTCAAGTAAAAATAAGAAGCTTCAACAACTTAGAAAAGTCGCGGTAGTTTGTGGGAAGGACAACGTAATATTTGTGCAGAAGGAGAGAGGAGGTTTATTAGGATCGGTTCAGCAATAAATTTTTCTTATTCTTTAAAACAAATTTTAAAATTTTTATAAATAATACGTTTAAGTTGCCGGGATAACTTTTTCACAAACCAGAATAATGGGTTTTTGATGTACATCAGTAGTAGCGAATAAATACTGATCACCCCCTTCCGGCAAACCTAGTTTTTTGCGGATTGCGGCCACGGAATCCGGAAAGTTACGTACCGTAATGTTAGCTTTTTTGGCGGCTAAATAGGGCAGAATAGCCTTTTTCTGGTATTTACAAACAGCTTGGCAGCTAAAAACCCGGCCCGGGAATTCAGGTAGTAATGTTTCGCTGGTGTATAAATGGCTGTTGCGGTGCAGTTTGTTTACATGGTATTGGTGCGCTACGCTTTTAAAACCGCCGGCTTTTAGAATGGCCGTGTTGGGTTCGTAAATAAAGGCTTGGGGTTCGGAGTAAGTAATCGTGGCGGTTTCCTCCTCGGTTTTTTTAAATTTTAAGGTTGCTTCTTCTTTGCTGGCGTGTAAGTTTACGGCTTTATAATCGGGTTCCGGCGGCGCATTTTTATCTAGCAGGTAAAGTACTTCTTTGCATTCATTATCTACCGCTACCACTATAATGCTACTTACCTGGCCTAACTGCTGCCGGGCTTGTTCAATATCCAGCATGGGCGAAGTTTTAAGCAAAACGTGATCGGCTTTCTGAAAAAGTAGGGGCAGTAACTGCAGTACATCTGGTTCGCAATCCGAGAGAAAATGGAGTTTCTGATTCGCCGATCCCCGTCGGGCAGGATCTAAATAAATGCAATCGGCTTTGCCAGTAAAATTTTTTAAAAAATCAGTGGCCAAACCAGCGTGAAATTGCATATTGGTTGCGCCCAGAACCGTAGCATTGTGCCTGGCGATAGCGGTAAGTTCGGGGTTTTGCTCCACGTAATGTACCTGCGCAAATTGCTGGGCAAAGTAAAAGCTGTCAATACCCAAGCCGCCGGTTAAATCAATTAAAACGCGCCCACGCCCCAGGTTAGCCTTGTAGCGGGCCGTTATTTCCGAAGAGCTTTGTTCTAAAGATAAAACAGGTGGGTAAATAATCTGCAAGTTCTGGTGCCAGAGCGGTAGCTTGTTTTTAACTTTTTGCCGGGCCTGAATGTAATGGACCAGGCGAGGAACCTCCAGGCCTTTAAACCGGTGTTGTTGCAGTAACAATTTGGCCGGATCGGCTTGGGCGTGTTCCTGTACAAATTCTTGTTCGGCACTCGTTAGTGGTTGTAAGTCCGGCATGTATCCCGTAGTAAGTAAAAATTTAAAAATTTAGCCATTGTTCACCTGCAAGCTTTTAATCTGGTGGTAATTGGCACTGGTGCGTTTAGGTTTAATATCCGGCTGGTTGCTGATTTTTAATACGGCTTAAACTATTTTCTTTGATTTCGGTTAAACCAGAATAAATGCGGCTCAACCGAACACTTTGTTCTTTAATTTGTTGTAAGCTAAACTTATTGTTTTCTTAATTACAGACAATGAGCTACTTCTGTACGAAAACATTACCCAGAAGGAGTTTTGCAGTTCATAAACCTATTCTGTAACTTTGCCATTCAAAACTATATAAAAATGATCGAAACCGCCCTTAACTACAAAGTTAAAGATATCTCACTCGCCGAGTGGGGTCGGAAAGAAATTAGATTAGCGGAAGCAGAAATGCCGGGCTTAATGGCCATCCGCGAAGAATTTGGTGCTTCTAAACCTTTAAAAGGAGCGCGCATTGCCGGTTGCTTGCACATGACTATTCAAACTGCGGTTTTAATTGAAACCCTGGTGGAGTTAGGTGCTGACGTAACCTGGTCTTCCTGCAACATTTTCTCTACCCAGGATCATGCCGCCGCTGCCGTGGCCGCCGCGGGTATTCCGGTGTTTGCCTGGAAAGGTATGAACGAAGAAGAATTTAACTGGTGCATTGAACAAACCTTGTTCTTTGGCGAAGAGCGTAAACCGTTAAACATGATTCTGGACGATGGTGGCGATTTAACCAACATGGTACTGGATCAATACCCCGAATTAGCCGCAGGTATCCGGGGAATTTCGGAAGAAACTACTACCGGCGTACACCGCTTATACGAGCGCGTGAAAAACGGTACCTTGCCCTTACCGGCTATTAACATTAACGACTCGGTAACCAAATCGAAATTTGATAACAAATACGGCTGTAAAGAATCTTTAGTAGACGCCATTCGTCGGGCTACCGACGTGATGATGGCCGGTAAAGTAGCCGTAGTGGCTGGTTACGGCGACGTAGGAAAGGGTTCGGCGGCTTCGTTACGGGGCGCTGGAGCCCGCGTAATTGTTACCGAAATCGACCCAATCTGTGCTTTACAAGCCGCTATGGATGGTTTTGCCGTGAAGAAAATGGCCGATGCCGTGCCGCAAGCGGATATTGTAGTAACCGCTACCGGTAACTGCGATATTATCCGGGAAGAACATTTCCGGGCTTTAAAAGACAAAGCCATTGTTTGTAATATTGGCCACTTCGATAATGAGATTGATATGGCTTGGTTAAACCAAAATTACGGACATACCAAAGACACCATTAAACCGCAGGTTGATTTATACAACATTGAAGGCAAAGACGTTATCGTGTTGGCCGAAGGTCGTTTAGTAAACTTAGGTTGCGCCACCGGTCACCCTTCTTTTGTAATGTCTAACTCTTTTACCAACCAAGTTCTGGCCCAGTTAGAATTATGGCAGAATGCGGCTAATTACGAAAACCAGGTGTATACTTTACCTAAGCACCTCGACGAAAAAGTAGCCCGTTTGCACTTAGCGAAAATTGGCGTGGAACTGGAAGAATTATCGGAGCACCAAGCGGCCTACATCGGCGTAGATCAGCAAGGACCGTTTAAACCCGAGTATTACCGTTACTAGCATTACGGATTTCTGCGGATTATTTCAGCTTCGCGGATTATCTTTGGCGTATATTTTTGAAGAGCCGGATTTTTGTCCGGCTCTTTTTATTTGGTGTTTATTTAGAAGAATGTACTTTAGAATAAGCATTTTGCTAAATACTACCTGCGTAAAAATTTAAAAATTCAGCATGCTATCGGGGAAAATCCGATATTCGTGCAGAATTTAAACCAGCCATAAGTTTTAGATAGATGCCCGTAAAGTTGTCGGTGGTAATCATTACGTTTAACGAGGCCCGCAACATTGGGCGCTGCCTGGAAAGCGTAGAAAAATTAGCCGACGATATTGTAGTAGTAGATTCGTACTCGACGGATAATACCGCCGAAATATGCGCGCAACATGGCGTACGGTTTGTTTCACGGGCTTTTACCGGCTACGTCGATCAAAAAAACTTTGCCAATAGCCAGGCTGCTTATCCGCATATTCTTTCTCTAGACGCCGATGAAGTAGTTAGTCCGGAACTCGAAAAATCAATCTTAACTATCAAAGCAAACTGGCAACTGGCTGGCTATTACTTGGTGCGGTTAACCAATTATTGCGGTTCCTGGATAAGGCACGGCGGCTGGTACCCCGATAAAAAGCTGCGCTTGTACAACCGCGAGCAAGGCCAATGGGCAGGTTTATTGTTACACGAAGTCTATCAGGTACAACCCAACCAGGCTACCGGTTTACTAAAAGGCGATTTACTGCATTATTCTTTTTATACCCTGGACGATCATCTGAAACAAATAGATCATTTTACCACCATTGCCTGCCAGGAGTTAAAGCTGAAAGGCAAAAAGCCGGGTTTATGGCCTATGCTGGTAAAGCCACCGTTTAAGTTTTTTCAGATGTATTTTTTAAAAATGGGCTGGCGCGATGGCTTTGCCGGGTTTTGCGTGGCAGTACTGTCGGGCTACGCGGTTTTTGTGAAGTACGCTAAATTATACTGGGCCCACCGATGAAGGACTTGAACGTTCCGGTTAAAACTATCCTGATCAGCCGGATTGACGCGATCGGGGATGTGGTGTTAACGTTACCGATGGCTGGTTGGTTGAAGCAACACGTACCCGGTGCCCGCGTGCTGTTTCTGGGGCGCAGCTACACGGCTCCCGTAGTAGCTTGCTGCCAGCACGTAGATCAATTTTTAAATTGGGATGACGTAAAAGAATTGCCAGTTGTCGAACAAATCCAATTTTTTAAAAATCAGCGAATTAGCAGCATCATTCACGTTTTTCCGAACAAGCAGATTGCGCAACTAGCTCGTAAAGCAGGCGTAAAACAACGTATTGGCACGCGCAACCGATGGTTTCACTGGTTTACGGTAAATTATTTAGTGACATTAAGTCGGCGCCACTCGCCTTACCACGAAAGCCAGTTAAATTTTGCTTTGCTCCGGCCTTTAGGTTTAAAAGTTATACCCACTTTGCCAGAAGTAACGGCATGCCTGGATTTTTCCGAAGTAGAAAATCTACCGGAAAAATGGCAAAAAATTTTAAAAAACAATAAGCCGCGTATTATTCTGCATCCTAAATCGCGCGGACACGGGCGGGAATGGGGTCTGGAACACTTTGGCGCGTTGGCCCGGGAATTACACCAGCAAGGCTGGCAGGTATTTATTTCCGGTTCTTCCCACGAACACGATTTGCTACGCTCCTGGCTGCAGCAAGTAGCGCCTTGGGTAACCGATATTACGGGTAAATTATCGTTGCCGGAGTTTATTTCTTTTATGAAAGCCTGTACGGGTTTAATAGCCTCGGGCACGGGGCCATTACACGTAGCGGCCGGCTTGGGAATTCATGCTTTAGGTTTATTTCCGCCCATCAAGCCCATGCACCCGGGGCGTTGGGCGCCACTGGGCCCGCAGGCAGAATACCTGGTTTTGCCGAAAGATTGCAGCGATTGCCGGAAGAATCCCGGGGCTTGCGTGTGCATTCAGCAGATTAGGGTAGCCGAGGTAGTTAGCCGGGTGCAGCAATGGCGCTGATCTACTGTTTTTCTCCGTGAATTTACTTGTTGGCCTCTTAACAAATGCAAGAATTTAAAAAAATGGTAAGCATTAATGCTTGGTATTAACAACTCTTTAAAAGAATTATTTTAATTAGGCCTTATGCAAAATCTTCTGGCAAACTTAAAAAATAATCGTTTTTCGGAAGTAAAAGCCCAAAATGGCCTGTTTCTTTTAAGCAGTTTATTGGTGGTTGGTTTGTTACTGTCGCGCGGGTTGCTGAGCATAACTCCTGTTGCTATGCTGCTGTGGGCGGGGTGGCAAATGCCTTTATCAAAAGGTTTAAACCAATTAAAGCAAAATACACCGGCACTACTGCTACTGGGTTTTTACGGGCTTTTTCTGCTGAGTACGTTATACACCCAAAATTGGGGGCAATGGCGTTATTATGTTACGCAGTACTTGCCATTTCTAACAATACCGGTAGCTTGGGGCCTGTTGCCCGGTTTGCGCCCCAAACAAAAATATGCGTTATTGTTGCTTTTTGTACTGCTGGTTGCATTGCTTTCGGTGGGCACGGTTATTCATTATTTTCTGCATCGCGCAGAAATTAACGCCATGATTTCTCATAGTCAAAATCCAACTAGTATTAATGGCATATCGCATATTTACTTTGGCGTGCTAATGGCGCTGGCCATTTTTTTTGGAATCCATATTTACCAGTCCTCCATTGTAATTCAGCACAAAGCCGAGAAAACTATTTTGTTAGTATGTGTTGGGCTTACTTTTCTTTGCTTACATATAATGGCCTTTCGCACCGGATTAATGGCTCTGTATGTGGCAATGCTGGTGTATCTTTTTGTGATCATTCGTAACTACAAGCAATATGTGCTGGGCAGTGCTTTACTCGCGCTTATGGTGTTAATACCTATTGGGGCTTATTTCACGCTGGAATCGGTGCGGTTGCGGGTAGCCAATACTCAGTACGATATAGCGCGTTACCTGCATCACGAGGATATTAATTATTATTCCATCTCGCAACGCTTAGCGGCCTGGGAAACGGCTTTAACCTTAATTGAACGAAACTGGTTGTTGGGGGTAGCCCCGGCTGATGTAAAAGTAGAATTGGACCGCCAATACGCGGTAAAAGATTTTGGCTTAAAAAAAGAGAATCAGATAGGCCTGCATAATCAATACCTGAACTTTCTGGTGAGTATGGGCGTGGGCGGACTGATTTTACTACTGTATACCTTCTTGTATCCGTTTATAAAATGTAATTGGCAACAGAACTTAGAAAGTACTGCTTTTTTAATTATTATCGCCACGGCCATGCTCGTAGAATCTTTTTTTCAAAGGCAGATTGGCCTCAATACTTTTGTTTTTTTCTACTGCTTTTTCTTTGCCAACCAGATAAATAAAGTAAGGACTCTTGCTTAGGCTATAGTAACCCAGTACTGATAAAATAAAAAATAGCCATTCTGATTGCTTTTACGTACAATCCGGCATTAAGCGTTTTTTACCGGAATGCTGATCACCGCCGGTTACGTAGCGTTTAATTTTAAAATTCTAGGTAACCGGAGTCCTATTTATTATATACAAGTAAAACGCTACGTTGCCTATTATCGTAACTTTGCGTATATGGTAGCTGTTACCATGTTTATTAACATTCAAATTAAGTTAAATGAGCGAGCAAAGAGGCAATCAACTAAGTAAACAAGAAAAAGATACCCGGTTCGAGGCAGAGTTACTGCCCATCATCGACCCGCTGTATAATTTTGCTTTTAGACTTACCTTAGACGAAGACGATGCCAATGACCTGGTTCAAGAGACCTATCTGAAGGCGTACCGGTTCTTCGATTATTTTGAACCCGGAACTAACGCCAAAGCCTGGCTGTTCCGGATACTTAAAAATTCTTTTATTAACGACTTCCGCAAGAAGAGTAAGCAACCGGCTAAGGTTGATTACAGCGAAGTAGAAGGCTATTATAATTCGGAAGGCTTAGATGGCGAGGGCGAAATTGCCACCACCTCGGATATGCGCTCCCAGAGTGTGCAGGAGTTAATCGGCGACGAGGTGGCCAGCGCGCTAAATTCTTTGCCCGTAGATTTTAGAACCGTGATTATTTTGTGCGACCTCGAAGGATTTACGTACGAAGAAATGGCCAAAATATTGGATATTCCCATTGGTACGGTTCGCTCCCGTTTACACCGGGCCCGGAATTTCCTGAAAGAAAAATTAGAAAAATACGCCCGTTCGATGGGGTATAACGGCGACGATGAAGAATAATTTAAAAAAAAATTAAAAAAATATATAAAGTTGTAAATTTTTATTTGGATTTTTTGTTACACAGGAAACAGGCCGCTAAATCGGTTAAACAAAAACCAACTAAAAACTAACCAACAACGCTCATGGATACAACCTTTACAATGCAACACGCCCTAACCGACGAAGGACCTAAAACCGACTGCCAAAAAGTAGTAGAGTTACTGGATGTTATTATTGATGGTGAAGCCACCACCGAAGACCGTCATTATTTTTTTAAACATCTCGAAACTTGTCAGGATTGTTTTCAAGCGCATGATAAGCACCAGCAGCTTAAATCTTTCTTAAAAGATAATATTAAGCGCAAATTAGTGCCCATCAATTTAATGGGTTCTATTAAAACGGTTATCCATGAAACCATTTAACCCGGAATGCAAGGCAAGCTTATTATTTTTTCGGCGCCTTCCGGGGCGGGTAAAACCACCATTGTAAAGCATCTATTAAACGTAAATCCGCATTTAGGTTTCTCCATTTCGGCCTGTACCCGCGACAAACGCGGGCGCAACGAAACCCACGGTAAAGATTATTACTTTATCACTCCCGAAGATTTCCGGCAAAAAATTGAAAATAATGAGTTCGTGGAGTGGGAAGAAGTATACGAAGGCGCTTTTTACGGTACGCTAAAATCCGAAATTGAACGCATCTGGAGTAATGGCAAACACGCCATTCTGGATGTAGACGTAAAAGGCGGTCTGCACATCAAAGAATTTTACCGCAACCGGGCCTTGGCGGTATTTGTAAAACCACCTTCCATCGAGGCCTTGGCGCAGCGGCTCGAAGCCCGGGCTACCGACTCGGCCTCCAGTATTTCCAGTCGGGTATTTAAAGCTAAGTTTGAATTAAGCTTCGAAGATAAATTCGATAAAGTAATTGTAAACGACAACCTGGAAGACGCCTTCCAAAAATCGGAAAAATTAGTAAACGAGTTTATCGGGGTAGAAGATAATGTGATATGAAAGTTGGCCTGCTTTTCGGCTCTTTTAATCCTATTCATACCGGGCATTTAATTTTAGCCAATTACATGGCCAACAATACCGACTTAAGCGCCGTGTGGCTGGTAGTTTCCCCACAAAATCCTTTTAAGGCCAGTGCTTCGCTTTTACACGAGTTCGACCGATTGCACATGGTAAACTTGGCCATTGATAAAAATACCCGCTTAGGCGTATCGGACATTGAGTTTAAAATGCCGAAGCCCAGCTACACCATTGATTCGCTTACCTACCTGCAAGATAAATACCCCTCGTACGAGTTTGTGTTGATTATCGGCGAGGATAATCTGCCTTCTTTCCCGAAGTGGAAAAACTACGAGCAAATTTTAAATTTTTTCCAGGTTTACGTATATCCCCGTTCCGGCACACCGCCTTCTGCCCTAAAAGATCACCCCAAAGTAAAAATGGTACCCGCCCCCATGCTGGACATTTCGGCTACCTTTATCCGCGACTGCGTGCACCAAGGTAAATCCATTACCTACATGGTACCCGAGGAGGTAGAAAATTACATTAAATTGAAGAAATTCTGGTTGTAATAACTTTATCTTCTATTGGGTTAAGAGCAGGCATTAAACCTGTTTTTTTTATGCCTTGTAGCAATCAAATTAAAGCTTTGTTGATTTTGTAAGCCAATTCTTAAAAGTAGAATCTTCTTCAAAATTTAAAATTTTTAAAATTTCTCCAATTTTTCTAATAACCAGTTAAACTTTACGGGTTTACAAGCATCCAAGGAACGCACGATCCGTTTCTGATGCTATGAAAATATTTTTTACGCTTGCTATTTTTCTTTTATCCGAAGCAGCTTGGGGCCAATCTTTTTTGCTGGAAGGTACCGTAACCGATCGTAAAGACAATTCGCCTTTGCCCGGCGCCACGGTGTTGCTCCTGCGCTTACCCGATTCCACACAGTCGGCGGTAATAACGGATGCTACCGGCAGATTTGCTTTTCAGCAAACGCCGGGTAGGTACTTGCTACGAATCTCGTTTTTAAGCTATCAAACCGTGGAGCGGCCCATCAGTCTTACTAATGCCCCTTTAAACGTAGGCGCTATTGCTCTATCTTCCGACACCCGCCAGTTAAAAGAAGTGCAGATTATTGGCAAAACCCCCACGGCCGTACAAAAAGGCGATACTACCGAGCTCAATGCCCGCGCTTTTAAAACCAACCCCGACGCGAATGCTACCGATCTTATTCAGAAAATGCCCGGCATTAACGTGCAGGATGGCCAGGTAAAAGCCCAGGGCGAAAACGTACAGCGCGTACTGGTAGATGGTAAAGAGTTTTTTGGCGATGATGTAAATGCCACACTCAATAACTTGCCGGCGGAGGTAATTGATAAAATTCAAATTCTGGAAGAACAAAGCGAACAGGCCAAGGTGTCGGGTTTTGATGATGGAACCCGCGTTAAAACTTTAAATATTGTAACGCGGGCGGATCGGAGAACGGGGCAGTTTGGGCGGGTTTACGCCGGTGCCGGCACCGATGCTCGCTACCAGGTAGGCGGCAGTTTAAATATGTTTAAGCCGGGGCAGCGTTTAACCATTCTGGGGCAATCAAACTCCATAAACCAGCAAAATTTTTCCGGCGAAGATTTAATCGGCGTATCGGGTGGTGGGGGAGGCGGCGGTCGCGGTGGAAGAGGGGGTGGCGGTGGCCCAGGTGGCGGTGGTTTTGGCGGCGGTAACGACTTTGCCGTTCCGCAGTTAAACGGCATCACCAAAACGCATTCGGGGGGCTTAAACTATTCGGGCCAGTTTGGTAAAAAATTAGAAATCAGCGGCAGCTACTTCGGAAATTACACCGATAACGATGCCTACGAAAAATCTTTTTTGCAATACGTAGTTAATCAGCGGCTACCTTATAACGCGGAGAGCGAAATAAACAATTCGGCCACCCAAAACCATAATCACCGTTTAAATTTTCGGTTAGAATACAAGATCGACTCGGCCAATACTATTTTTTTGCGGCCCCGCTTAAGTTTGCAGGGCCGGGATGCGTTATCGGGCATCAACCGGAGCCGGAGCCTGGATACTGCTTTGGTAACCGAAACGGCCGGCCAGAGTAATTCCAAATCACTGGGTATTAACTTTACCAACGAATTCACTTTGCAGCACCGGTTTGCCAAACGCGGCCGGTCGCTTTCCATTGGTTTAGGTACCAGTATTAACAACCGCAACGTTGATTCGTATAACCAGTCCGAAACGGAACAATTTAACCCGGACGAGTTGATCTCCATCAATCAGCGCAACGATCAGGAAGTAAAAGGCTGGAGTTTAACGCCGTCTGTTTCGTTTTCGGAACCGCTGAGTAAGCTTAGTCAATTGCAACTAAATTATTCGGGTACCATCCAGCGCAACGAGTCGGATCGGCGGGCTTATAACTTTACTGACGAAGAAGAAGGCTACAACGCGTTTGATCCGCGCTTTTCCAATACCTTCGTTAATTTTAACCCACAACACCGGGTAGGCGTAGGTTACCGTTTCCGGACGCAGGATAATAAGATTAATTTTAATTTTAATACCTCCTACCAATACTCCGAGTTAAACAACGAGCGGGAATTTCCAACCAAAAACTCTTTTTCCCGCGGCTTTCATAATGTGGTGCCCAATGCCCGGTTGCAGTACAACATTACCAAACAGAAAAACTTCCGGCTCTTTTACCGGGGCGCAACCAATCCGCCGTCGGTAGACCAATTACAGGATGTAGTTACGCTCAGCAACGATTCCTTACGTTTTACCATTGGTAACCCCAACCTGAACCAATATTACCGGCATTTTGCCAACATTCGCTACTCCGCTACTAACCTGGAAAAAGCCAGTACTTTTTTTATTGGCCTCAACGCTTCGGTTAATCAAAATCCGATTGTAAACGCAACCATTATTGCCGACTCTACCGAAGTAATTTTTGGCGTGCCGCTGATTCGGAACCAGCAGATAACCCGCCCCACAAACGTAAACGGGCAGTATAATTTTAACGGCTTCGTCAATTATGGTATTCCCATAAAAGCGATTAAAACCAACGTAAACGTAGATGCTAATGCAGGTTACAACAAAAATCCGGGGTATTTAAACGGGGTGCTTAATTATTCTTACACGCAAACCTATGGCGTAGGCTTAACTTTAAGCAGCAACATCAGTGAGAATTTAGATTTTACTTTAGCCAGTAACGGAAACATGAATTTAACCCGGAACTCGGCTTCGGTGGGCCAAAACAATAATTATTACACCATTAACAATCGCGCCCGACTAAACTGGATTTTCTGGAAAAATTTTGTGTTACAATCTGATTTTACGCAGCGCATTTACTCGGGCTTAAGTGCCAACTATAACCAAAACTACAGTTTATGGAATGTGAGCGTGGGTAAAAAGTTTTTCCCCAAGCGTAATGGCGACCTGCGTTTGATTGTGTACGATTTGCTAAAACAAAACAACAGCATCCAACGCAACATTCAGCCTACGTACATCGAAGACGTAGAAACCCGCACGCTGCAACGGTATTTTATGCTTTCATTTACCTATACTATCCGGCAGTATAACGGTAATGCTACAGGCAATAACCTTAATAATCCAGGTAATCGGGGCGATCGGGAACGGCGACCAGGCGATTTTAATCCCGGGAACCGCGATTTTGGCCCAGGCAGATCAGGTGGTGGTCCCCGGAATTAAATATGACGTAGAAGGATATAATAGATCAGAATTTGGGTAGTAAGTATTTAATTTGGCTCGTGATGCTATCTTACCTTTCTATTTTCTGATAATAACAATAATTTAACTGTTGTAAACTAAATACTTGTAGTTGAGCCTTTGCAATAAAGACTCTAACTTATAAGTGCAATAGCCAAATATTACGGCAACCAGTTAATCATTTCTAGGCCTTTTACTCTTCTAAAGTGGTCTGTGTTGTTTGTAACGAGTTGCAAACCGTTGGTCAATGCGATACCAGCAATTAAGCAATCTGTGTGTCCTATAGGCTGACCTGTTTTTCTAAGATCAGCGTAAATTTCTGCCGCCTGTCTGGTCGCGCTGATTGTTAGCGGGAGTACCTTATTAAGGTCGGCAAAGTCAGTAAACTTTTCAAGTTGTTTTCTGGCGTCTTTGTATAGTAACCCGTTTAATATCTCGTAATAGGTGATAATGCTGAAATTGATAGCATCATAGGTCAAGAGATATTTTTCTGCATTTTCTACCACTTTAGGAGTGCCACGAAGAAATTCA
Organism: Adhaeribacter pallidiroseus; assembly: GCF_003340495.1. Lineage (NCBI taxonomy): Bacteria > Pseudomonadati > Bacteroidota > Cytophagia > Cytophagales > Hymenobacteraceae > Adhaeribacter > Adhaeribacter pallidiroseus. The sequence continues at coordinate 4,123,957 of NZ_QASA01000001.1, read as the reverse complement.
GAAAGGATATCTGTGTCAACAAGAACAGGCTTCATATCGTGAGGTCACGGTCAAAAAGGTTGTTTCTGGAGTCTTTTGTCTGCTTCAGGAAGTCGTGGTAATCTTCATCTGTCATGTCAGCAAGTGAACCTGCGAAAGAGAGAACTTTCTTGCTTCTCTTATCCGACTTCTTGCTATTGGCCCGTAAAGCATGAATAATAGAATACAAATCTTCCAGTCGGTTAACCGGAACATTTTTAAGTTCTTTTAATATAGTGTTTATTGTTAACATGTTTAATTTAAAAAAATAGGTTTGTTGTTTGATTGAACCTGATGCTTGGCTGCGAATGGCTTACCACTAACGAGCAAGGCTTTGAGCAAGTAGAGAATTAGCATTTGGTCTGCTCATAACCGCTGCTCAATTTATAAATTAAAGTTCATTGTTTATTCTACCAACTCTTTATACATACATCAGATCTTTGAAAATTTTCGGACCAATGTGCCTGCTCAGACCATTTTTAGTAACAATTTTAACTTTTTCGTTTTGGAACAGGTTTTCAAACAAATCATATACCGCCATGTAATTGTCGAAGTTTTCTTGGTCCGGTTCAAAGTCAATCAGTAGATCAATCTCGCTTTTGGCGATACCATGTTGGCAGTATACCCTTATTTGTAATCGTTAATTAAAAAATTCTCTAATGTGTTGAGTGTAAAAACTGATTTTATAAAAATGTCCTTTGCTACCTCAGCGTAATTATTTCCTTTAAGATTGAAATATTCTATAGCTTTTTTACAATCTTTATTAGAGTTACTAAAACTATGAGAAAGCAATCCTGAACGCAAATCCCACAATTTTCTTAAAAAAGTAATCATTTCGGGTATTTCAACTTCTTTAACTTTTAAAAATTTTTCGAGCTTAGTGATACCTCTGTCTTTAGGGTCAAGAATGATTACTTTTGAAAATTCAGCTTCGTTGAGACGGTCAATAGTAATTTTTACAATTGTTAGAATTTGTTCACAGAATGCTTTTACATTGTTTGATGTTGGAATATGCAAAGCGGTAAAAAGGTGCTCGTCTTCTTTGGCTAATGGTTTATAAAATTTCCAACCAAACTTCTTTTCCCACTTCTCATTAAATTTTTTGTATTTGTATTTAAAGTATAAGTCTGGTGTTTCTGGGTGCTGAGCCCAGTTTCCCTCAATCATAGTTCGATAGTAAGTACTACTAATGCCTTTTTGAGGTGGAATATTGTATTGCTTCCAATGTAATTGCTCTTTATAAGGTAACATTCCCAGTTCAACTAAAAACACGGGTACGTAGTCTGCTACATTATTATCAATTTTTAAAATAAAAAAATTTGATTTTACATGAAAGCCATCAACCTCATATTTTGTTGGGTCATTGTAGTATTTATTCAAAACTTCTTTCTTGAAGTATGTCAGAATAAAGTATTTCTCATCTTCTCTTTTGCAACTCTGTAAGATTTCATTCCCGTTATTGTCGTAACCAGTAATGAATGTTGCGTACTGCGAGTTTTCATAATCAAAGTGATAGCCTTTACTTTTGCCTTTCTTAGGGCTGATTATTACTTTCCCATGAATCCAACTTTGATTTTTACCAGCTTCAAAATCGAGTGGACGTATCAGATGATTGTAACAATAGTAATCGGATTGAAAGTTTTTGTCCATTGGTTCTATATCCATGTCTTTAAGGTTGCTTTGATCTAACCTCATGAAATCAAAACAAATCGACAAATACATTTTCCTTATAGAAATATACTCTATTAAATACTTCAGCTTAACTCTTATTTTTTTTGGTTCTACGATAATTACTTCGTCAAGCTCGCCGAGTTCATCTATAAAGTAGTATTGCCTACTTTGTTTATTTTGCAATTTTTCATATAGCTTGAAATAAAGAATAAACTCCTCAGATATATCTACATAGGAATCGTAACCATCATTAAAACTGAAGTACTTAGAGAAAAGAAAGGGTTCTATTCCTTTATCAGAAAAAGTTTGATATGTCGTTATGACCTTGCCATTTTTATAAGATTCAAATATTGAAGGTTTGCCTTCGCTTCCACTCTGAATTCCCCAATTACTGTCAAGCTTATACTTTTTTATTCTTGCAGAATCAACTAAGCAACAGTAGATAAGTGTTTGGTCGTCTTTTCTTGAATCATAGCTGTCATAAATAATTGCCCAACCGTCTTTTGTGAATGAAGATTCTATTTGCTTAATTGTGTCACGAAGTAAAAAAGTGTCTTTATCCATTCTTTCCAATCAAACAATTTAAATTATCGGAGGTAACTAGTGGGTTACTGTTAACTCCTAAATATACGCATGTTTTATGCGTCAATCCAACTACTTTGGTCGGATTGAAATAGCTGATAACAAACAGCTTTAAAAATTAACGGGTTACCTCCATTTGGTGAATTTTTTAAAATAATTCACCAACCTGCTATCTAAAACCCAAGCCAGTTCCGCTGCTTTACCGTATAACGGGCAACTTGTAACCTGCAACCTATAACTCTCCCATGCATATTGCTATAGTCGGAAATATTGGAGCCGGTAAAACTACGCTGGCGCAAAAATTAGCGCAGCATTACAAATGGGCGCTGTTCGAAGAAGCTGTAGATAATAATCCCTATTTAAAAGATTTTTACGACGACATGCCCCGCTGGGCCTTTCACCTGCAGGTCTTTTTCCTGAACAGCCGTTTCCGGCAAGTACAGCAAATTAAGCACAGCGAAAAGAGTGTGGTGCAGGACCGTACGGTTTACGAAGATGCCTACATTTTTGCCCGCAACCTGTATCAATCGGGCATGATGAGCGAGCGCGATTTTGAAAATTATTTCGAACTGTACCGGTCGCTGGTAAGTTTAGTTACCCCACCCGATTTATTAATTTACTTAAAAGCCGATTTACCGAAATTAATTGAGCAAATTGAAAAACGGAACCGCGCGTACGAAAGCAACATCAGTATTCAGTATTTGCGCAGCTTAAACGAACAGTACGAAAACTGGATCAGCCATTATGATTTGGGAAAATTGCTTATTATTGATGTAAACAAGCTGGATTTTGTCGCCAACCCGGAAGATTTAGGTTTAATCATTAATAAAATAAATCTGGAATTATTCGGTCTTTTCCGGTAAACTCAAAAATTTTAAATTTTTAAAAATTTACATCCGAAAGCTTTGGCGCACCGTTTATTAAAATTTTTTGCGGTTAATACGGTAAAGTAGTTTCTAATTTTGCCAAACTATCGTAATAAACTGCAGTAATTTTTTACCTTTAAAAGTATACTTCCACCTTTAAACCATCTGCCCGTGATAGATTTAAATCATCCTGCCAAGATAAACGAAGAATCGCTGAAACAAGCGTTGTTAACCGAAATTGCCTGGGAAGTATGTAACCAGGTAGGCGGTATTTATACCGTTATTCAAACCAAGGTACAGTCGATGATGGAACAGTGGGGTAGTTGTTTTTTCCTGATTGGCCCTTATTTTCCGAAAACGGCTGCCGCTGAGTTTGAACCGACCGATGATTACAGCAGCCCCTTTGGCCAGGCGGTACTAAAGATGCGTAACATGGGCTACGAAGTGCATTTTGGGCATTGGCTGGTGGCGGGTAATCCGTTGGTAGTATTGTTAAATCCATATAGTGTATACGACCGGCTGGGCGAAATAAAGTATGCCTTGTGGGCCGACCACGACATTCCTTCGCCGGACAACGACGATCTGCTAAACCAGACGATTGCCTTTGGCCATTTGGTGAAAGTGTTTTTATCGGTGTTGATTTCGCCGGGAATTACCGACCGGCCGGTTATTGCGCACTTTCACGAATGGATGGTGGGTGCCGCTATTCCGGCTTTGCGGCGGGAGCAGGCCAAAATAAAAATTGTATTTACCACGCACGCCACCTTGCTGGGCCGCTACCTGGCTATGAACGATCCGTCGTTTTACGATAATCTGACGTCGGTAAACTGGCTGAAAGAAGCCCAGCATTTTAACATAGAAACGGCTGTGCGCATTGAACGGGCGGCGGCGCACGGAGCGCATATTTTTAGTACGGTAAGCCAGGTAACGGCCCGGGAATGTATTTTTCTTCTCGACCGCATTCCGGATGTTTTGCTGCCGAACGGTTTAAGCATTGAGCGGTTTACGGCCATTCACGAGTTCCAGAACCTGCACGCGAAGTATAAAGAAAAAATTCACCAGTTTGTGATGGGGCATTTTTTTCAAAGCTATCCCTTCGACCTGGACCATACGCTGTATTTCTTTACTTCGGGCCGGTACGAGTACCGCAACAAAGGTTTCGATGTTACCCTGGAAGCCTTGGCGCGTTTGAATTACCGGATGCAGGAAGCGGGCATTAAGAAAACCGTGGTTATGTTTTTCGTAACCAAGCAACCATATACCTCCATTAACGCGCACGTACTGCAATCGCGGGCCATGATGCAGGAAATCCGGGAAACGTGCGAAACCATTGAACGGCAGATTGGCGACCGCTTATTTTATTACGCGGCTTCTAACTCCGACTTCAAATTGCCCAACATGGGCGAATTTGTAGACGATTACTGGCAATTGCGGTACCGCCGCAATTTACAATCGTGGAAAACGCACATCCTGCCGAGCGTGGTAACGCACAACCTGGTACACGATCACTCCGACGAAATTTTAAATTTTTTACGCTCGTCGCACTTAATTAATAATGCCCACGACCGGGTAAAGATTGTTTACCATCCGGATTTTATTTCGGCGACTAATCCCTTGTTTGGCTTAGACTACGGGCAGTTTGTGCGGGGTTGCCATTTAGGTATATTCCCGAGCTATTACGAGCCGTGGGGCTACACGCCGCTGGAATGTATTGCCCGCGGGGTACCAGCCGTTACCAGCGATTTGGCTGGCTTCGGAGATTACCTGGCCAACCGCCAGGTAGACGAAGAAACCGCCCGCGGTACTTATGTGATTAAACGGCGGAATAAAAGTTTCGACGATGCCGTAACGCAGCTTACCAATTACTTATTCGATTACGTGCGCCTGACCCAGCGGGAGCGGATATCGCTAAGAAACAGCGTTGAGAATTCGTCGGTAGAATTTGACTGGAAGAACTTAAGAAAGCATTATAACCGGGCTTACGTACTGGCCCTGGAAAAAGAATATACCTAAGCTTCGCCGAGGCTGCTATTGAACGAGGTTCCGGCTCCGGCTGGCACCTCGTTGCGCGTTTTAGGCAAGCTATCCGGAAAGTTTTGCTGGATATATAAAACTAATTTTTCGCGGATTTCGCACCGCAATTCAAAGGCAGTACTGGAGTCGCGGGCACTCACGAGGGCCCGCAATTCCAAAGTTTTTTCTTTAGATTCGGTTACGTGTAATTTGCAAACGCGCTTATCCCAAAGCAACGAAGCCGCAGCCAAGCGTTCCAGTTCGGTTCGCACAGCATCCACGGGAATGGTATAATCGGTATAAATAAAGATGGTACCCAAAAGTTCGGCATTGGAGCGCGTCCAGTTCTGGAAAGGTTTTTCGATAAAGTAATTAATCGGTAACACCAATCGGCGTTGGTCCCAGATCTTTACTACCACGTAGGTCAGCGTGATTTCTTCAATGTTACCGTATTCGCCTTCCAGTAAAACCACATCATCAATCCGGATGGGCTGCGTAAAAGCAATCTGAAAACCGGCCAGTAAATTGGCCAGAGAACGTTGCGCGGCAAAGCCCACAATAATCCCCACGATTCCCGCCGAAGTAAGTAAGCCTGTACCAATTTTTCGGACGGTGGCAAAGCTCATCAGCACCAATGCTAAAGCCACAAAAGCAATGGCTATTACTACTAAACGCTTAATAAATTGCAGCTGCGTAATTACTTTCCGTTCGCGAAAGTTATCGGCTTTCGAAATCTGGTAACTCTGCCGGACAACATCTTCGAAAACGTAAACAACACCAATCAGTACCCAGGCAAAGGTGATAATTAAACTGGTTTCGATAATGCGCCGCATTACTTCTAAGCTGCCGCCGGTAAAAGGCATGAGTGGTGCCACAAACGAAAAAACCAGCACCGGTAAAAAATAACCCAGTGGCCGCTTCACAAACCGGATAATACTAGGCGCTGTGGTAGCGCTGGTCCGGCGGCGGCTATACAGAATAAGCGCCTTAAAAATTAAAAATTTGAGGAGTAGCCCTACTACCAGGCTACCAATAATTAGTCCGGCCGCGTGTAAGATTTTCTCGAACAAGTAAGGAATGGGTAAGCCTAAATCCATTTGGTTACATCTAATTTCCGGTTTTAACGCGCACAACATCCTGCGCGGCAGTAATAGAATTGCTTTATTTCCGCGACAATATACCCGAATGTTTTACTTTTATGGCAGGTAATCCCTAAAAATTAATAAGGGTTTTATTTTATCTCATTCAGGAGGAGTAAAGAGCGTCTGCTGCCTAAATTTTTAAAAATTTTATAATGAATCCATTGTTGTTAGAGATTTGCACCGATTCGGTAGCTTCCTGTCAGGAAGCGGAAAAAGGTGGCGCGGCCCGGGTGGAGCTATGCGCTAATTTGTTTGAAGGCGGCACGACGCCCACCGCCGGTTGTTTAAAAATAGCCCGCCAGCAAGTAAGTATTCCTATTCACGTACTTTTACGGCCCCGCGGCGGCGATTTTTGCTATTCCGCCGAGGAATTTGCCGTAATGCAACACGACCTGGATGTGATCAAGAGTTTGGGGGCTGATGGGGTAGTGTTGGGCGTGTTACAACCCGATGGCAACATTGATCTGGAACGAACTGCCACTTTAATTGAGCAGGCTCGCCCCCTGCAGATTACCTTTCACCGCGCTTTTGATATGGTAGCGGATCCTTTCCGGGCCCTGGAGCAGTTGATAGAACTGGGCGTGGAACGGATTTTAACTTCGGGCCAGGAAAAATCCGCTTTGGAAGGGTCGGAACTTATTGCGCAACTCATTCAGAAAGCGGCGGGAAGAATAATTACAATGCCCGGCGGCGGCATCACCGACCGCAACATTGCCCGGTTAAAGCGCGAAACCAACGCTCAAGAATTTCACTTAACCGCCCGCGAAAAAGTACCCAGCTCTATGATTTACCGCAACAACAATGCTTTTATGGGCGGCGAACTGCGCGTACCCGAATACGAACTAGCTTTTACCAGCGCGGGTAAAGTAGCTAAAACCCAACAAGCGTTACAAGCGAATGTTAGTTAGTAGTTAATGGTTGTTAGTTGTTAGTTATTGTTTGTTCCTTGTTTGGATTTTTTACTAGTTTATTGCTGGTCGAGCTTGTGGTAAAAGAGATGGGCGATAGCTTATCGCGATGTGAATTAATTCGCGAGGTAATGCTAATAGGAGTTGAACATATTCCTATTCTAACAACCAACAACGAACAACCAATAACTAATAACTAATGACCAGCAACCAAAAACTAGGTATTATTTTAAGAAACCTATAAATTGCCGGCCATATCCATCTTTAATTTGCCATTTATGTTTGTACATCACGTTTTTTTCTTTTTAAAACCGGATTTAGATCAGGAACAACAAGCTGCTTTTGAAGCGGGTGTAAAGGCCTTATTGCCTATCCAACACGTAAAGTTAGGCGATGTAGGAAAGCCCGCGTCTACGGACCGGCCGGTAATTGATCGTTCGTATTCGTATTCCTTGTTGCTGGTATTCGAAAACTTAGTTGATCACGATGCCTACCAGGTAGATCCTATTCATTTGAACTTTGTAGAAACCTGCAAGCAGTACTGGGACCGGGTGCAGATTTATGACTCGGAAACCGTGTAATTTTTTTAAAATTTAAAGCCTTCTGATAGTAGCAGAAGGCTTTTTTATGCGTATGGCAATAAAAACTTGTATAAACATCTGAACCTAAGAGGAAACCAACCCAGAATGATTCATACTTTACGCATTGACTGCCCCGACCGGAAAGGCTTAATCTACGATATTACCAAAGTAGTTTTTAATCATAATTTAAATATTATCAGCAACGACGAGTTTGTGGATAATACTTTAAATCATTTTTACATGCGGGCCGAAGTAGAAGGGGAGATACAAGTAGAACAAGTAGTAGCGGAGTTGTACACGGTTTTACCCGCCGGAGTAGTTATTCAATTGGTGCCGCCGCAAAAGAAAAACATTGTAATCCTGGTTACCAAAGAACACCATTGCCTCGGCGATTTATTGCTTCGTTACGAGTTCAACGATCTGCAAGCAAATATTTTGGCGGTAATCGGCAACTACGCTGTTTTAGAACCTTTAGTAACAAGGTTCGGCATTCCGTTTCATTACGTAACCCACGAAGAGAAAACCCGCGAAGCGCACGATGCAGAAATGATGCAAATTGTGCAAAGCTACCAGCCGGATTATATTGTGTTGGCCAAGTACATGCGGGTGTTAAATCCGGCTTTTGTTACCAAATTTCCGCGACAGATCATCAACATTCATCATTCTTTTTTGCCGGCTTTTATAGGGGCCAATCCTTACAAACAAGCTTTTGAGCGAGGCGTTAAAATTATTGGGGCCACGGCCCATTTCGTGAGCAATGAACTGGACGAAGGTCCCATTATCGCCCAGAACGTTATTCAGGTAAACCATGCGCACAGCGCCCGCGATATGGCGCAGTCGGGGAGGGATGTAGAGAAAATTGTATTGGCCCAAGCCTTAAAGCTGGTTTTTGCCGACAAGGTATTTGTGAGCGGGAACAAAACGATAATTTTTTAAAAATTTTGCATTTATTTACTAAATTCTAATAAAAAACAAAAGCGGCTTCAGAAATGAAGCCGCTTTTGTTTTTTATTAGAATAAGGTTTATTCAATTAGGCAACCAGTAGTTTTTCTTCGTGTTGCGATACATCTAAACCAACGTTTTCATCTTCCGGCGATACGCGCAGCGGAGAAATCAGGTCCGTTATTTTTAGTAGTACAAAAGTACCCAGGAAGGAGAAAGCTACTACAATACCTAAAGCGGTTAAGTGAATCAGGAATAATTTGGTTTCGCCGTAGAACAAACCATTACCAGTGGTGTTGGCGGCGTTAATGCCTTGGTGCGCAAAAATACCGGTCATTAACATACCCACTATGCCACCCACGCCGTGGCAAGGAAATACATCCAGCGTATCGTCCAGGCTGGATTTGCCTCTCCAGGAAACTGCTAAATTGCTAATGATAGCGGCTACCGTACCAATAAAAATACTTACCGAAATTCCGACATAGCCCGCAGCCGGAGTGATAGCTACTAAACCTACCACTACGCCAATACAAAAGCCCATGGCCGAAGGTTTTTTACCCCGGAATGCATCAAATAAAATCCAGGCTAAACCAGCCGCAGCGGCCGCCGTGTTAGTAGTAGCAAAAGCCGAAGCCGCTAAACCACTGGCGCTAACCGCCGAACCGGCGTTAAAACCAAACCATCCGAACCATAACAAACCAGTACCAATCAGTACAAACGGGATGTTAGCCGGAGTAGAATGCATTTGCTCGGTTTTGCGTTTTCCTAAATACATGGCAGAAGCCAAAGCCGCGCAACCCGCCGAAATGTGTACTACAGTACCACCGGCAAAGTCTAACACGCCCATTTTAAACAAGAAACCATCGGGGTGCCAGGTCCAATGCGCGATAGGCGCGTAAATAAACATGCTGAATAAGCACGCTAATAAGATATAAGAAGTAAACCGAATTCTTTCGGAAAAAGAGCCCGTGATAAGCGCGGGGGTAATAACCGCAAATTTTAGCTGGAAGAAAGCAAATAATACCAACGGAATGGTGGCGGCTAAAGGCCAAGGCTTGCTTTCGAGTACGCCGTTAAACATAAAATAAGTACGCGGGTCGCCGATAAAACCACCGATTGAGTCGCCAAAGGCCAGGCTAAAGCCCACTACAATCCACAAAATGCTAATAACCCCCATGCAGATAAAACTCTGCAGCATCGTTGAAATAACATTTTTAGCATTTACCATGCCTCCGTAAAACAAGGCTAAGCCCGGAGTCATTAATAAAACTAAACCGGTTGCCGCCAACATCCAGGCCACGTCGCCCGAATTTAAACCTTCGGTAGGCATGCTTCCGGGTACTCCTGACAAGGCAACACCCAACACGCTGAAGATTACCAGCAATGAAAAGGGAACGATAGATAATTTTTCTTTCATGGGTTAATAATTAGAGGTGATAGATTAGTTGATGTACGATTCAAACATAATAAAAATTTTAATATTATGCCTAATTTTTTAAGGTAAATTTTTAAAAATATTATATAATTAATGAAAAACACCTGTATAAATAAGGTTTAATGATCAAAAATAACTAAATTATAATAAAAAGAGTTAAAATATAAACTGCCTCATTATTAATGCTATCAAAATAATGTTCTAAGACATAATTACCTGTTAAAAATGGCCTAATAGCTTTTGAAAAAGATAAATTTTTAAAAATATAGGTTATTATAACAGCGGAATATAAAATTAATAGCTTTTTAGACCCAAGTAGTATAGAAGATCAAGAGAATGCTTTATTCGGGATGCTTTAGTGTTAAGAACGGAAGTAGCTTCTACGTTTCCGTTGTTAAGGAAAGCTTAGTATATTTAATATTTACCAAGGGAGCGTTAAGAAGTAGTTATTTTGCGGAGAGTATGGGTTATTTTATTCTTAAATTAATTTTCAGGCTAGCATTAAAAATTTTTTACCAGAAAATAGAAGTAAAGCAATCTGGCAGTTTACCAGCTAAAGGGCCTTTGCTTTTGGTAGCCAATCACCCGAATACTTTTATGGACCCGATTGTAATTGCTTCGTTGTTGCGGCAAGAAGTTTATTTCATTGCGAAGAGTACTGTTTTCAATACACCTTTCCGGAAGTGGCTACTCGGCAAAATGAACCTGATTCCGGTGTACCGCAAAGAAGATGGCGTGGCTACGGCTGGAGCCAACAGTGCTATCTTCGAGAAATGTTACGAATTTTTGCAGGCCAACGGCACCTTGTTGATTTTTCCGGAAGGGAATAGTTTTAATGAACGCCGGCTCCGGCCCTTGAAAACAGGGGCGGCCCGTATTGCTTTGGGTGCTGCTGCTCAAAGTAATTTTGCGCAAACAGTAACTATTTTGCCCGTGGGTTTAAATTATTCGGAGCCTACCCGATTTCGAAGCAAAGTACTCGTAAATATAGCATCCCCTATTGTTGTGAATGATTTGGCGGCTATTTACCAGCAAGATTCTACTCGGGCGGTACGCTTACTAACCGAGCAGATTCGGGCGGCATTAGAATCTCAGATTATACATACCTACTCCGAAGAAGATGACGAACTAGTGAAACAAGTGGAAGCAGTTTATAAAAGTAAACTGGTAACCGACCATCAGGTAAATAACAGTGTCGAAGAATTTGAACTAACCCGGCACCTTGTAGCCAGCCTGGAATTTTTTAAAAATATCCATCCCGAAAGAGTAAAACATATTCAGCAAAAACTAGCCGCTTACCTAGCGCAATTAAATCAGTTAAGGTTAAACGATCAGGTGTTTTACGATGCGGCGGGTAACCGGCACTTAGGCAAATGGTTGTTTACTTCGGGTTTGTTTTTCTTGATAGGCTTGCCGTTGTACCTTTTTGGATTAATTACCAACTATTTGCCTTATATCTTGCCGGCCAAAGTAGCGGCAGCTTTAACCGAAGAAGAAGAGTTTACGGCTCCTATTCTGTTGAGTACGGGTATTTTTACTTTTCCTTTGTTCTATGCCCTGGAGTGCTACTTGGTCTGGTACTTTACACACGCCTGGTTTGTAGTGCTGCTTTTTTTAATTATGTTACCAGTTGCTGGTTTTTTTGTGCTTTATTATTATCAAAAATTTAAAAAAGTGCGCACCACTTTAAAGTTACAGACCTTATTCTTCCGCGACCGTAAATTAATTAGTGGGTTAATGCAGCAACGAGAATCCTTATTAGCCGAGTTAGAGTTTGCCCACCAACAATATATTCAGAAAATAGAATCAGTTTAGTTTATGCTGGTAGATCAATTTTTTAGCAAAGGAGTAATTTTGTTGAAAAGTAAAAGCATAAATTTTTAATTACGATAAAAAAAAGTAGTATTGCGCTGGTTTAATTAGAAAATATTAATTCAGACCAATTACTTTCTTTCTAAAAATTCAGTAAACCTATTTAATTATATTATAAGCAATGAGTGACGTGATGACCAAATTTAAACCGGGCGTATTATTCGGCGACGATGTGCAAGCCTTATTTAATTATGCCAACGAAAATAATTTTGCCCTGCCGGCAGTAAACGTAATTAGTACCGAAACCGTTAATGCGGTGCTGGAAACCGCTAAAGCGGTAAATTCCCCGGTCATCATTCAGTTTTCGAACGGCGGTGCGCAATATTTTGCCGGTAAAGGCTTAAACAACGATGGCCAGAAAGCCGCTATTGCCGGTGGCATTTCGGGAGCCCAGCACGTGCATTTAATGGCCGAAGCGTATGGCGTACCGGTGGTATTACACACCGACCACGCTGCAAAAAAATTACTGCCTTGGATTGATGGTTTACTAGATGCCGGCGAGAAATTTTACGCGCAACACGGCAAACCGTTGTACAGCTCCCACATGCTCGATTTATCGGAAGAAGATATTCAGGAAAACATTGAAACGTGTGCCCGTTATTTAGAGCGGATGAGTAAAATGGGGATGACCGTAGAAATTGAGTTGGGCGTAACCGGCGGCGAAGAAGACGGCGTAGACAACTCGGATGTAGATGCCTCGCATTTATATACCCAACCGGAGCACGTAGCTTATGCTTACGAAACCTTAAAAGCTATTAGCGAACATTTTACCATTGCGGCGGCTTTTGGTAACGTACACGGCGTTTATAAACCCGGTAACGTAGAGCTTCGTCCCGAAATTTTAAAAAATTCGCAGGAATACATTCAACAGAAATTTGGAACCGGCTCTAATCCGGTGAATTTTGTGTTCCACGGTGGCTCCGGCTCTGAGAAACACAAAATTAAAGAAGCGATTGAGTACGGTGCCGTTAAAATGAATATTGATACCGATATGCAATGGGCTTTCTGGGATGGTATCCGGAATTATTACGAAAGCAAGAAAGGCTACCTGCAGGCGCAGATTGGTAACCCCGATGGCGAAGATAGCCCGAATAAAAAATACTATGATCCCCGGGTTTGGTTACGCGAAGGGGAAAAGAACTTTATTGCCCGTTTAAAAGAAGCGTTTGAAGATTTAAATGCTTTAAATCGTAACTAAAATTTAAAAAAAAACTAAAAAGCCACAGGTGTAAACCCGTGGCTTTTTAGTTTTAGAGGCAACACTTACCGGAAAGTTAAACTCAAAAAGTTGGCATTTACGATAAGGGTGTAAGTATTTTGCGTTTCGTCTCTTATTATCTCGCTGAGCGGTAAAGCTTGGTCATCTATTATCGTAAGGGTTACCTCGAAAGGTAAACCGTGTAACACGATCTTACAGGTATGATAAGTAGGAATAAAATTACCCGAAACAGTTTGCTGCACATTCAGACTTTGCGTAGTGCCCACGGTAGCAAATTTCTTTACCAGGCATTCCCCATTTTGATAGCCATAGCCATCGCCGGCATCTTCGAACAAAGTGCTTTGGTGTGCCCCGTTTTTATGATACACGTGTAAAGTTAATTCTTCAATAGCCTTTTCGCCTACGTATTGCCTTATCGGGTACATGGGAATAACGGCGCCCGCTTGCACATACAAGGGAATGCGATCCAATTTGGCTTCGGCCCACACTTCTTTTCCGCCCACCACTAATTCGTCGGTCCAGTAATAATACCAGTTACCACGCGGTAAATACAGCCAGCGGCCATCGGCTTCAGGTTGTGTAATCGGGCAAACCAGCAAATTGTCACCTAATCCAAATTCGGCCATGCGTAAGTAAGTTTCGGAATCGTACTGGTCCAGGTAAACTAAAGGTTTGAGCATGGGAGTGCCGAAGGTTGTATACTGCCAGAAGGTAGTATACATGTAAGGCATTAGCTGGTAACGGAGCTGAATAAACTTGCGGGCTAAATCGGTATTTTCGTCGCCAAACGACCAAGGCTCTTGCTCGCCATGGTCGCCGGAAGAATGAGTCCGGCAAAAAGGATGAAATACACCTAACGCTAACCAACGAATGTATAACTCCCCGGAAGGTGTTTCAATAAATCCGCCAATATCGGAGCCGGCAAAAGAATAACCCGAAATACTTAAACGCTGGCATTGAATATTGGCCAGCCACATGTGTTCCCAACTGGCGATGTTATCACCGGTCCAGGTAGCGGCAAAACGCTGCACTCCGGAATAACCCGAGCGGGTTATGGTAAACGGCCGGTTGGGGTAAGCATATTTTTTTACGCCCTGGTAAGTAGCGCGGGCCATCTGCATGCCGTAAATATTATGCGCTTTTTTATGACTACACGGGTGGCCATCGTGATCAAAACGCACATCATCCGGAAAAGTACCTTGCTCAAAAACGGCGGGTTCGTTCATGTCGTTCCAAACCCCCTTTATCCCGGTTGCTATTAGTTCTTTAAATAAACCTGCCCACCATTCCCGCACGTTGGGGCGGGTATAATCCGGAAAGTTGCACAGACCAGGCCATACCGAGCCTTTCATCAGTGGTCCATCGGCGCGGCGGCAAAAATAATCATTGGCGAGCCCTTCCTGATACACCCAGTAGTCTTTATCTATTTTTATGCCCGGATCGATAATGACAATAGTTTTAAAGCCATCTTGGGCTAGTTCCTGCACCATGCGTTTTGGATCTGGAAAACGGTCTTTGCTCCAGGTAAAACACCGGAAACCTTCCATGTAATCAATATCCAGGTAAATGGCGTCGCAGGGAATCTGGCGCTCCCGGAAATTGGCGGCGATTTCTTTTACTTTTTGTTCCGGGTAATAACTCCACTTGCACTGGTGGTAACCTAAGGCCCAAAGCGGCGGTAATTCGGGTTTACCGGTTAGGTTGGTGTATTGGGCCGTTACTTCTATTAGTTCGGGGCCGTAAATAAAATAATAATTCATTTCGCCGCCTTGTGCCCAATAGCTGGTTACGTTGCTGCGTTCCGCAGCAAAGTCAAAATAACTCCGGAAGCTGTTATCGAAGAACATGCCGTAAGCTATTTTCTGGTGTAAGCCAATGTAAAAAGGAATGTTCTTGTAAAGCGGATCCGAGTTTTTGCCGTAGCCGTAGGTATCGCTTCCCCAATTTTGCACCCGCCGGCCTCGCAGGTTCATGTTAAAGGCTTTGTCGCCGAGCCCGTAATAATGCTCGCCACTTTGTACTTTTTTACTTATTTTAACAACATCGTTTCCGGTTGTTTGATCATACTCCCAATGAAAGCCTCTTTCGTCTTCAATAAGAATGGTACCCGATTTATCTAGTATTCTAACCGACAGATTTTCTTTCCAGATGGTTATTATAATTCGGTTGGTAGTAATGCGAAAATGATCGGTTTTTTCTTTAAATTCCAACGTTGGTTTTTCCGGCTGGTAAGCATCAGATAAAGCATAAGAAAAATCTTTCGGAAAATCACCATCCACTGCGTACCGAAACCGGATTATTTTATCGGTTAAAGCTTTTATATGCAGAATAACATTGTTATCGCAGTAAAAGTAAAAGTTATTATTTTCGTGTTTGCAATCCAGTATAGTACCCGGAAACAGTTCTCCTTTTCTGTTTGTCAGGTCATTTATCATGTAATTACCTTCGTGGATTATATTTTCCATATAATGGCATTAAACTTTATTTAGTTGATGAGCAGCAGAATAGAATTGAATAAGAAAAAAAATAATAATTTTAAAAATATTTATTCGTTTTCATAATTCTTTACTAAATTCGTAAAAAAATTACGATATTATTAAATGCATTAACTTTATTGTGGTTAATGTTTAAAATCTAACTAAAAATTCGTTGTTGTTAAAGGTAAGTAGAGAAGTTGAATTCTCGTATACTTCTTTGGAATGTTTAGTTTAATAAAGAAATATAACAAATATATATAGCATTTTTTGATTATTTACTTAGTAAATAAGAATAATTCATAAATAAATAATTTATTGGTTCTATTTCAGACGTTGTTAAAGAAGTTACTTACATGAGAAAGCTAAAAGTATTGATGTTAGGTTGGGAATTTCCCCCAATTGTTGCCGGCGGATTGGGTGCTGCCTGTTATGGTATCTCTAAATCTCTGGCCGGAAAGGTCGATCTTACGCTGATCCTACCTAAATCGGATCCGGATTTTATTTTGCAAAATGTTGATTTAACGGGCCTTAACAACATCGATATTCAAAACATTAAAGCAGCGTTTACTAAGCCGGAGTATTCTGCTTTTGGTGATGTGATGTATGTACCCGCTAATATTCTGCCTTACGAAAATGCTGAAGAAGCATTGACTATTGTACCGGAAACAAAGAGCGAACTAATAGAAAATACAGCTACCACAACTCCACCGGTTAAAGTTGCTTATCATCCAGTAACCATTACCGAGCCGGTGGAAGAATTAAATGTATTTGGCCACACCAGCCTGGAAAAAATGGATGCCAACTCCGCGGTTATTCAATATGCCCGCTATGCTACCCGGCTGGCTTCGCATAAAGATTTTGATATTATTTATGCCCACGATTGGATGACCTTTTTAGCGGGGGTAGAGTTAAAATTGGTGAGCGGCAAACCATTAGTCGTGCACGTGCACTCTTTAAGCTACGACCGGGCCGGTAAAGACAGCCAAGGCTGGATTTACGAATTGGAAAAACAAGCTTTGGATAAAGCCGATTTTATTATTCCGGTAAGTGAGTATACGGCTAAAATCATACAAACCCAGTATGGTATTTTGCCGGAGCGGATACAACCAGTTTACAATGGCATAGACTCGAAGCAACCGGTTCGGAAAGATAAAGCACCGGACGCAGATAAAATTGTTTTGTTTTTGGGCCGGATAACCGAACAAAAAGGTGCCGCCTATTTCCTAGACATTGCCGCCAAAGTATTGGAGAAAAACAAAGATGTGCAATTTGTAATGGCGGGCACGGGTAATCAGTTGCAAGAACTGTTAACCTCAGACCAATATTTACAACTGGATAACAAATTTGAATTTACCGGCTTCCTGGATCGCGAGAAAGTAGAAAACTTATTGGCTATTGCGGATGTGTATTGTATGCCTTCGGTATCGGAGCCTTTTGGCTTATCCGCCATAGAAGCAGCACAGTTTGGGGTGCCGGCGGTTATCTCTAACCAATCAGGGGCCGCGGAAGTACTGCACAGTGCTTTAAAAGCAGATTACAATGATATTGAAACTATGGCTGCGCACATTCTTGCTTTACTGGAAGATGAAGCTTTACGCGAAAAAGTAATTGCTGATTCGTACCAGGATATTGAATCTCTTACCTGGGAAAAAACCTCCGAAGAAATTCTGGATGTTCTGGAAAAAGTAGTAGAGCAAGCCTGATTTTTTAAATTTTATTGTTGATTATTACTTGAATAACAGAAAAGGCCGACATTTAGTCGGCCTTTTCTGTTATTGGTTTGTGAATTTATCAGGCGATATTACCTTTCTTCAGTTCTTTAACGGCAAAATCAGCAGCCCGGGCCGTTAAGGCCATGTAGGTAAGCGATGGATTTTGACAGGCAGCTGAAGTCATGCAGGCGCCATCGGTTACAAATACATTTTTTACTTCGTGCAATTGATTAAAAGCATTTAGTACCGAAGTTTTTGGATCGCGACCCATGCGAGCGGTACCCATTTCGTGGATAGCCATGCCGGGATAAGAACCGTTATCGTAGGTGGTCACATTTTTGAGACCGGCAGCTTCCAGCATTTCGGCGGCATCGTTCATCATGTCTTTCCGCATTTTCATCTCGTTGTCTTTAAACTCGGCATCAATATCCAATGTTGGTAAGCCCCACTTATCTTTTGTCTCTTTATTTAAGAGTACCTGATTTTCGTAATACGGCAGGCATTCACCAAAGCCGGTTAAGTTCATCTTCCACTGGCCAGGCTTCGAAAGCTCATCTTTAAAGTTAGCGCCAATACCCATTTCGGCTACTCCACGCATCCAACTATCCCGGCTGGCCCCGCCCTGGTAACCAAAGCCCCGAACGTAATCGCGTTTTTCATCACCTAAGTTTCTAAAACGCGGAATATAGATGCCGTTTGCACGACGACCGTAGTAATATTGATCATCAAAACCTTCGGCTTCGCCGGTGGCCCCAATCCGGAAATGATGATCCATTAAATTATGGCCTAACTGACCGCTGGAACTACCTAAACCATTGGGGAAACGATTTGAAATAGAATTGAGCAGAACGAAAGTAGTACCTAAAGTTGAACCGTTTACAAAAATAATTTTGGCAAAGTAATCAGTGGTGGCACTGGTTTGGGTATTAATTACCGTTACGCCGGTAGCTTTATTTAATTTTTCATCGAAGATAATGTTACTCACCAGCGAGTGTGGCTGTAGGGTAAGGTTACCCGTTTTCATGGCAGCGGGCAGGGTAGAAGCCTGCGTACTGAAATAAGCGCCGTAGGGGCAACCGCGGCTACATAAGTTCCGGTATTGGCACGAGGCCCGTCCATTGTGCGGCTGCGTTAAGTTAGCTACCCGCCCGATAGTCAAATGCCGGCCTTTGAACTTAGATTCGATGTGTTTTTTTACATCTTTCTCTACGCAGTTGAGTTCCATGGGGGGTAAAAACTCGCCATCCGGCAAATGCGGGATATTTTCTTTGGCGCCGCTAATACCCGCAAATTTTTCAACGTAATCGTACCAAGGCGCTATATCTTTATACCGGATGGGCCAATCTACTCCGATACTTTGTTTGGCGTTGGCTTCAAAATCCAGGTCAGCAAGCCGGTAAGATTGCCGGCCCCACATAATCGATTTGCCACCCACAATATTACCGCGGTACCAATCAAACCGTTTTTTTTCGCTGTAAGGCGCATCATTATCGTTTATCCAGAAACTTTCGTTGGTTTCGTTATAAGGATAATCCCGGCTTAAATAAGGATGGGTTTCTTTTTGGGCTAAAGTAATTTTACCCCGGTGGGCAAATTCCCAGGGGTGTTTCATGGCGGTGGTATAATCTTTTACGTGCTCCACATTACGGCCCCGTTCGAGTAATAACACTTTTAAACCCTTTTCGGTGAGTTCTTTGGCAGCCCAGCCACCACTGATGCCGGAACCAATAACGATGGCGTCATAGGTATTTTGTTCTTTTGCTTTACCGTTTATATTCATGGAAAAGAAAATGCTAAAAATTTAAAAATTTAATAAATGAAAGGAGCTATTCAGAAAATAAATAGCCTTGATTAAGTAGCCCAACCTTTTTGGCCCGGTGTCAGGGGGGTACAACCTTCAAACCGGCCCGGTACGTGCACGTAGGCCAAAGCTTTGGTGGCGCCTGGTTCCGAAGTAAAATAACCTACTAAAGTCATTTCCTTCATCATTGAAAAGAAGGAGGGCTCCACTTCTTTCTCTTTTTCTTCCCGCGTTTTAGCCTGGGCTTTTATTCTGTTTTGCTCGTCACGTTCGGCTTTGGCTAAAGCATCTTCTTTGTTTAGTAAAGCCAATTGCTGTTCAGGTTTGCAGTCCAGGAATTCGGTGCCGTGCGCTTGTTTGGCGCGTTCGTCCAGGGTATCTAAACCTTTAAAAAACCGTTGCTGGTCTTTTTCCGGATAGCAATCAGCCAACATAATTAACACATATTCCGGTACTTTGGCTTCTTTAGCACCAGGAGTACTGGTAGCCGGAATAATAATTTCGGTGATTTCCTGAATCATGGCCTTATGCTTATCCGAGACAAGGGTAGTGGTTTTAGTGTCTTGGTTGTTGCTGGTTTTAGTTTCGCAACTGTACAACAGGCCGGATAGGAGCGGAGCGGAAATGGCACTACCCATTAAAGCAGCCACTCGCAGCATAGCTTCTCTTCTGTCCATTATTTAAATTTAAAAGGAGGTTATATTTACAATTAATTGTAAACAATTTACAATATTTTATTTCAAAAACGGCATTATTAGAAAAGCTACTTGCTAATTATATATTTAGAATAACGGATTATTATCTTAGTTGCATTTTTTTAAAATTTTGTGTTTTTCTATTTAAAAATCTATAAAGATATATCCATAAAAAAAGCAGGAGTAGCTCCTGCTTCTGATAATGGAATAATTAAAATTTAAAAAATATAATGGTTTAAGCTTTTTACTTCTTTTTAAATACCAGTGCGGTGCGATTGGTACTGTAAATGCGTAATTTAGAAACGCCTTCTTCTTCGTAAGTGAAATATTCTATGCTGGTATCGATGCGGTTAAATCCCCCAAAATCAGCCTCATCAGAAGTAAGGATAAGTTGGTAAGTTCCGGGTTGCGGTACTGTAAAAGTATAGCCGAATAGGGAATTTTGAATACTAAAGTTAAAAACAAAGATTAAGTTGGCCCGCTCAAAAGCAATAATATTATTTGCGGTGTCCATGTTAAGTTGTTGCGCCTGTGGTGCAGCTAAAACATGGTTTTGCAGAATAGTTTTAATCATTGCCCGATCAAAATTACCCATAAACTTGTATTTTAAATTAGGGTTATCAATCAGCGACCATTGCCGGCGGGCGTGTTTATGGCTCCAGTTATTACCTTCCCGTGGAAAATCCACCCACTCGGGATGCCCGAATTCATTACCGATAAAGTTTAAATAACCTTCGCCGCCTAAGGAAATAGTAATTAACCGGATTAGTTTATGCAAGGCAATGCCCCGGTCGATAACTAAATTAGGATCATCTACACTCATGTGAAAGTACATTTCTTTATCCATGAGCCAAAAGGCCAGCGTTTTATCACCCACTAAAGCTTGGTCGTGCGATTCGGCGTAGGCAATGGTTTTTTCGAGGTAACGCCGATTGGTCAATACGCCCCACATTTCATAAATATTCCAATCTTCGTCGCGAGTGTGTTTTAATAATTTAATCCAATAATCCGGTATTCCCATACCCAACCGGTAATCAAAACCAACGCCTCCGTGGTCGATGGGTCGGCAAAGGCCCGGCATCCCGCTCATGTCTTCGGCAATACAAATAGCTCCGGGTTTTACTTCCTGTACCAGACTGGTGGCTAACTGCAGGTACAAAATAGCATCGTTATCTACGCCTTCCTGGAAATATTTACTATAATTATCAAAAGCTACGCCTTCGCCGTGATGCAGATAGAGCATAGAAGTAACGCCATCGAAACGGAAGCCATCGAAGTGAAATTCTTCGAGCCAGTATTTTAAATTTGATAATAAAAATTGCCGAACTTCGGGTTTGCCATAATTAAATAACCGGGAATCCCAACCTGGGTGGAAACCTTGCGGCCCCGAATGAAAATATTGGTCATCGGACCCATCGAAGTTAGCTAAACCTTCGGCCACATTTTTTACCGCGTGCGAATGGACTACATCCATAATAACGGCCATGCCGAGCTGATGTGCTTCGTTAACTAAATATTTTAAATCTTCGGGCGAGCCAAAACGGGAAGTCGGTGAAAAAAAGTTAGAGACATGGTAGCCAAACGAACCGTAGTACGGATGTTCCATGACGGCCATAAGTTGGAGGCAATTATAACCACCCCGGGCAATGCGGGGTAAAATTTCGTCGGCAAACTCGCGGTAGGTACCTACGCCTTCTTTTTCCTGCGCCATACCCACATGGCATTCATAAATGACGGGTTCGGTAATAGTGGAGACAGCAAAAGCTTCGTCGGTCCAGATAAACGGTTCTTCGGGTAACCAAACCTGACCGGCAAAATCATAACTCACCGGGTCCTGAACCGCGCGCCGGATATAAGGTGGAATTCGATCGAGTCTTCCGTTGGCAGCATCAACGTGTACTTTTACTTTTGTTTGGTGGCCAAACCGGCTGGCATATTCCTGATCGGGTAAAAAAATTTCCCAAATACCTTGGGCGTTCTTCTGCAAAGAGTGCGATTGGCGGTTCCAATCGTTAAAATCACCAATCAGGAAGAGTTGCCTAGCCGCCGGCGCCCATTCGCGGTACCACCAACCTTCGTTTTTAGCATCGTAGTTAATACCGAGATACTGGTGCTGATTTGCAAAATGGCGGAGGGAACCGTATTGCTGCTGTATTTGCTCTAAAGTTAGATTAAACTGATTTTGACGCTCTATTATATCTGGGGCAAAAGGACTAAGCCAACCATCATCTTTTACTAATTGGGGCGTGTTTTCTATTTCTTCCATACAGGCTATATTCTTGCGTAAATCATATGTCACGATAAACGAAGCTTTGCTGCGGTAAGATAAGGTTTTTACCAGTTTTAATTCTTTTTTTTGTTTGCAGCGGATTTGAACCCTTCCGGGATCATCTAAAATTTAAAAAATAAAGAATCAAGATATAATTTTTTAAAATCTGCTGTTTTTGGACGGGTTAATAGAAGAGTTATGGATTGAATAGTGTAAGCGATCTATTTTTTTAAATTTTTGTTTATAACCATAAAGCAAAGAGCCCTTTTGCTGTTGGCAAAAGGGCTCTGCTGTATGTGCTTGGAGCAATTATCAAATAGTCATTATTTCGGTTTCTTTCTTGCTTAGTAAATCATCTACCTTTACAATGTAGGAATCGGTCAGTTTTTGTACTTTAACCTCCGCATCTTTAATCGCGTCTTCGGCAGCTCCTTCTTTTAAAAGCTTGCGAAGTGATTCATTAACATCTTTGCGAATATTACGCACCCGTACTTTGCCGCTTTCGCCTTCACCTTTCGCTTGTTTTACTAAATCCCGGCGACGTTGTTCGGTTAAGGCCGGAATATTTAAACGTACAGCATCGGCTTCTTGTAAGGGGTTTAGTCCCAAATCGCTATTTTTAATCGCTTTGTTAATTTCGCCCAGCATATTTTTTTCCCAAGGTTTAATTAATAAGGTACGGGTATCGGGCGTGCTAATATTGGCTACTTGCGAAATGGGAGTGGCCGTGCCGTAATAATCTACTTTTAAATCTTCAATCATGGCTGGCGAAGCTTTACCCGCCCGGATTTTACTTAATTCAATGCTGGTGTGCTGCAAAGCTTTTGCCATCGATTCTTCTGCTTCGCTGAGATAAAACTGAATTTCTTCTTCCATACTTTTAAGTTATGAATAAAATGAGCGTCGTTAAAAACTAAACGCAGAACGTACGTAAAAAAGCAATATTTTGGTTAACTACAAAATGTAGGGAGTACAACAAATAATAAATTTTCAGGAAGATACTAGAGTTCCCACCGAATCGTCGCCTTCTAAAATACGTCGTAAATTACCAGCCCGATTCATATCGAAGACAATAATAGGTAAGTCGTTTTCTTTGCAAAGGGTAAAAGCTGTCATGTCCATGACGTTCAGATTTTTTTCAAAAACATCCTGAAAAGTAAGGTGTGTAAAACGAACGGCATCCGGGTTTTTTTCCGGATCGGCGGTGTAAATTCCGTCTACCCGGGTTCCTTTTAAAACTACATCGGCTTCAATTTCTACGGCCCGCAAACTTGCCGCTGAGTCGGTGGTAAAGTACGGGCTACCAATACCCGCGCCAAAGATTACAACCCGGCCTTTTTCAAGGTGGCGCATGGCCCGCCGCCGGATGTACGGCTCACAAACTTGTTGAATGTTAATGCCGGAAAGTAAACGGGTGGTAATGCCTTCTTTTTCGAGCGCACTTTGCAGCGCCATGCTGTTAATTACGGTGGCCAACATACCCATATAATCGCCTTGTACCCGATCTAATCCCATGGATTCGGCTTGGGAGCCCCGGTAAATGTTACCACCCCCAATTACTACAGCTATCTCGGCACCTAGTTCAGCAGCACTTTTAATTTCGTGCGCATATTGGATCAATCGTTTGGTGTCGATGCCATATTGTTGCTCGCCCATGAGCGCTTCACCACTTAGTTTTAAAAGAATTCGTTTGTATTTCATTTAGTCCACAGTCTATGGCCGGTAGGCTATAGGTTTATAATTGATTATTGAATTTTGTCCACAGTCCATAGTCAACTGACCACAGATTATATAAATAATGTTGTTATACTTTTCGATGTAATAGTTATTAGTCGGGTAATAATTATGTATCTGATTGTGCCGGAAGGATAAAATTTAAAAATTGTGTAAGTTTTAACTCTTAAACCTTTTGCCCTTCAAACTAAATTATGATTTAAAATTCCAGAATTACCTGATTCTTTTCTACGTTCTGGCGTACCGCCACTTTGATAGCCTTTACTGTACCATCGTCCGGCGATTTTAAAATATTTTCCATTTTCATGGCTTCTAAAATTACCAGTGGATCGCCTTTTTTTACTTCCTGACCAACCGATACTTTTATATCCAGGATTAAACCCGGCATAGGCGCTTTTACTTCGTTAATTTTCTTGGAATTAACCTGGCTCATGCCCATTTTTTCCAGAAGCAGATCAAAGCGATCTTGCAAAGCTAATTCGTGCAAAAAACCATTCACTTTAATTGTGAATGTTTTAGCAGCGTAATCAGCTTTAATTAACTCAGCGTTAAAAGATTGATGGTTATAAATAATATGAAAACGGTTTAAACCAAGGGGCACCAGATCCCAAGAAAAAGAGGAATTATCTACAAGTATTACGTCTTTTTTAATATCAACCTGCCATACTTTTCCGTTAGCAGTTTTTACTTGTAGCATAGTAATGATATTCTTTTGGGGCTCAAATATAATTGAAATCCGGAAGTAAATGTAGAAATTGCCGGCAAATTTAAAACATTTAAGAATATGCATGAGAAGTTTTGGGGCGTGCTTCGTTTAATAATGATCATCTTTTGGGGAGTAGGATGTAAAACCAATCAGGCAACTTTTCAAGCACCAAATAACAGTACAACTGCTAACACCATTACTGCTGCACCAACCCCCTTAATGGATACCGTTGCTCGACAGCAGTCGGATAGTATTCCGGAATGGGTATCTAAGCCGGGATCTTATCATCCCACTACTACCCGTTTATCCGACTTAATTCATACCCAGCTTAAAATTCGTTTCGACTGGAGCAAGCAACAAGCTATCGGAGAAGCCATTTTAACTTTAAAGCCTTTCTTTTATCCGCAAAATACGGCTGTACTGGATGCCAAAGGTTTTACTATTCAAAACGTAAAATTGGTAAGCGGTACTACAAATAAAGACTTGCAATACACATACGATAAGCTGAAACTCACCGTAAAGCTCGATAAACAATATACCCGTAACCAGGAATATAAAATTCAGATTAATTATGTAGCTAACCCCAATAACCTACAAGTAAAAGGCAGTGCCGCGATCACTTCCGATAAAGGTTTATATTTTATCAATCCGCGGGGCAACGAAGCTAACAAACCGAAACAAATCTGGACCCAAGGCGAAACCGAAGCTAACTCGGCCTGGATGCCCACCATTGATTCCCCTAACGAGCGGATGACCCAGGAAATTTACCTGACCGTAGACCCGCAATACACGACTCTCTCGAATGGTTTGCTGGTGAGTTCCGTGAAAAATTTAAATGGTACCCGTACTGATTACTGGAAGATGGATAAGCCGCACGCTCCGTACCTGGCCATGGTGGCCGTTGGGGAGTTTGCGGTGGTGCACGATAAGTGGCGAAATTTAAATGTAGACTACTACGTAGAGCCAAAATTTAAAAATACGGCGAAGGCTGTCTTTGGAAATACTCCCGAAATGATGGAGTTTTTTTCAAAAAAATTAGGGGTTGATTTTCCGTGGCAGAAGTATGCTTCGGTGGTAGTACGCGATTATGTTTCGGGAGCTATGGAAAATACCACCGCTTCGGTTTTCATGGAAAGTTTACAATTATCTAGGCGGGAATTATTGGATACTAACTGGGATTTTATTATTGCGCACGAATTATTTCATCAATGGTTTGGTGATTTAGTTACCCTGGAAAGTTGGGCCAACCTGCCTTTAAATGAATCTTTTGCTAATTACAGCGAATACTTGTGGGAAGAACATAAATATGGCAAACCCTCAGCAGATGCACTGAATTTAAAAGAACTGAACGAATACTTAGCCGAAGCCGAAACCAAACAAGAACCTTTAATCCGGTATCATTACCAGGATAAAGAAGATATGTTCGATAGCCATTCGTACGCGAAAGGTGGCCGGGTGCTGCACATGCTCCGAAATTATGTGGGCGATGATGCCTTTTTTACTGCTTTACAGAATTATCTAAAGGCAAATCAGTTTACCTCGGTGGAGTTAGCGGAACTGCGTATGGCCTTTGAAGATGTAACCGGCGAAGATCTCAACTGGTTTTTTGATCAATGGTTTCTAAAACCGGGTCACCCGGACTTAAAAGTAGTGCATGCTTACCAAAACGGCCAGGTGCAGATAACTGTTACGCAGCAGCAAGATTCCCTTTATACGCCTATTTATCGCTTGCCTTTAACAATAGCTGTCTGGAATGGTAAGCAGAAAAAAGAGCACGCTATTACTATTACTAAAGCTCAGCAATCCTTCCATTTTCCTGCAGAGGCTAAACCGGATTTAGTAGTGTTCGATGCACAGCAACAGTTACTGGGCAAAATAAACCAGCCAAAAACCGATGCCGAATTAATGTATCAGTTTTATAATGTTAATCAGTATTTGCCAAAGTACGAAGCTATTACTAAGCTGACGGATAAAGTAAATGAGCCAAAAGTCTTAGCAATGATGCGAGCCGCTTTACAAGATGAAACGCATCAAATCCGTTCAGCAGCTTTAGCAGCACTAGCTAAATATACCGGACCAGAGCTTAATGCCCTGTTTCAGGAATTGCAAACCATAGCTAAGAACGATAAAAAGAGTGTTGTGCGTGCCGATGCTATTACAGCTATTACTGCTCTGCCCAACCCTGCTGTTGCTTCCGTATTAGAACAATCGCTTTCCGATTCATCGTATGCGGTAGTAGCAGCTGGTATTGAAGGATTAATAACAACTAAAAACGAAGCAGCAGCAGCTAAATTAAAACAGTTTGATAATGTTACCAGTGGCGAATTGTTAAAAGCTTTATCTGGTTATTATGCGCGCTTTGGTAATCCCACCCAGTTAGATTGGTTCATGAGAAATATTGATGTTGTAAAGGGGGAGAACTTATACTTCTTTACGCAAAATTTTGGAGGCTTTCTGATGAACTTTGGTTCGCAGTTAGATATTAAGAAAGGTTTAACAAAGCTCGAAGACATGGCAAGAAATCATGAAACTTATTTCATCCGGCTAGCTGCATTCCAAGCATTAAGCATTGCTTCAGATTCTGAAGAGCAAAGAAAATTATTAGCAGATATTAAATCGAAAGAGAAAGATCCTAAACTAATCCGTATTTACAGTAACATACCATAATAAATTATTAAAATTAAATAATTTAGCAACTAGCTGGTACAGAGAGGATACTAGTAATAATTAAAAAATTTAAAAATATACACGTTTCAAAGCAGTTAAAATCTGTAAACATTTTTAAAGAAAAGTTTGACAAAGAAAAAAAACCATCTAATTTTGCAACTCCTTACGAAATAGCCTTGCTGTTAAGAAAGAAAAGTTCTTTAAATTAATGTATGCCGGGGAGATTCCAGAGCGGCCAAATGGGACGGACTGTAACTCCGTTGTAGTGATACTTCGAAGGTTCGAATCCTTCTCTCCCCACACCAAATAAGATTTAGAATTTTAAAAAAAATCTTTATTCTTAATCATTACAAGCGGGAGTAGCTCAGTTGGTAGAGCGACAGCCTTCCAAGCTGTAGGTCGCGGGTTCGAACCTCGTCTCCCGCTCTAACACCAACACGCAAGAACAGGGCATTTAGAGGCTGTGTTCTTGCGTGCTGCCGACGTAGCTCAGGGGTAGAGTACTTCCTTGGTAAGGAAGGGGTCGTGGGTTCAATTCCCATCGTTGGCTCAATAACATTTCCCGCTTAGCCAAGCTATGTGCTTGTTAAGCGGTTTTGTATATTAAAGAAAAATAAAATTTAACAATTCAACAATAAAAATAAAATGGCAAAAGAAAATTTTGATCGCTCGAAGCCGCACGTTAACATCGGTACCATCGGGCACGTTGACCACGGTAAAACAACCCTGACTGCCGCTATCACTCAGGTTTTAGCGAACAAAGGTCTTGCCGAGAAAAGAGATTTCTCCTCTATCGATAACGCTCCCGAAGAAAAAGAACGCGGTATTACTATTAACACCTCGCACGTAGAATATTCTACTGCTAATCGTCACTATGCACACGTAGACTGTCCAGGTCACGCGGACTATGTAAAAAACATGGTAACTGGTGCGGCTCAAATGGATGGTGCTATCCTGGTAGTGGCTGCTACTGATGGGCCAATGCCACAAACTCGCGAGCACATTCTGTTAGCTCGTCAGGTAGGTGTACCACAATTAGTTGTTTTCATGAACAAAGTGGACATGGTAGACGATCCAGAATTATTAGAACTAGTTGAAATGGAAATCCGGGAATTATTATCATTCTACGATTTTGATGGAGATAATATTCCAATAATTCAAGGTTCTGCATTAGGTGGCTTAAATGGCGATGCTAAATGGGTAACTACTATTGAAGAGTTGATGGATGCGGTAGATAGCTTTATTCCAATTCCGACCCGTTTAACTGATCTGCCCTTCCTGATGCCAGTAGAAGACGTGTTCTCAATTACTGGACGTGGTACTGTAGCAACTGGCCGTATAGAACGTGGTATCATTAACTCTGGTGAGCAAGTTGATATCCTGGGCATGGGTGCAGAAGGCTTAAAGTCTGTTGTAACTGGGGTAGAAATGTTCCGCAAAATTTTGGACAGAGGTGAAGCTGGTGATAACGTAGGTTTACTACTTCGTGGTATTGACAAAGAACAGATCCGTCGGGGTATGGTAATCTGTAAGCCAGGATCTGTTAAACCTCACCAAGAATTCAAAGCAGAAGTTTACGTACTGTCGAAAGAAGAAGGCGGACGTCACACGCCATTCTTTAATAAATATCGCCCGCAATTTTACCTGCGTACTACTGACGTAACGGGTGAAATTGTATTGCCAGAAGGGGTAGAAATGGTGATGCCTGGTGATAACATTACTATTACTGTTAAGTTAATTAACAAAGTAGCGATGGAAAAAGGCTTACGTTTTGCGATCCGGGAAGGTGGCCGTACCGTTGGTGCTGGTCAGGTAACTGAGATTTTAGACTAAATTATTCTAAAATATAATCCGCTCTCAAATAAATTTTGGGAGCGGATTTGTTTATATATATAAAATAGTTAAATTTGCACTCCATTTCAAAAATGGTGTGCATTTTTTTACGGGTGTAGCTCAATTGGTAGAGTAGTGGTCTCCAAAACCATTGGCTGGGAGTTCGAGTCTCTCCACCCGTGCAAATAAATTTGGCAATTTCGTAGTTGATGGAAAAGGTTAAGAATTATATCAGTGATACAGTTGAGGAAATGAGACATCGTGTTTCATGGCCAAAGTATAGCGAGTTACAGAATAGCTCGGTATTAGTATTGGTAGGCTCAATTGTATTTGCGATTGTTGTGGGCCTGATGGATTTTGTATACGATTCTACCTTATCGTGGTTTTACAACCAGTTTTAATCTAAGAGTAAATGGCAGATTTAAAATGGTATGTAGTTCGTGCAGTAAGTGGTCAGGAAAAGAAAGCTAAATCTTACCTCGAAACTGAAATATCTAGACAAGAGCTTACCGATTATGTGCCGCAAGTATTAATTCCAGCGGAAAAGGTTTACGAGATGCGGAATGGAAAGAAAAGAGTGCGGGAACGTAACTTTTTCCCGGGCTATATTCTTATTCATGCTGATTTATCACATGGTGAAGCAGAGCACATTATTATCAGTACTCCTGGAGTAATTGGCTTTTTAGGTGCTAATGAAGGTTCTGCCATGAAAAAACCGGTACCTCTTCGTTTATCAGAAGTAAACCGTATTCTAGGTAAGGTAGATGAAACTGATGAAACGGAAGAAACTTTAGAGTCTCCGTTTATAGTAGGGGAAACAGTTAAAGTAATGGATGGACCATTTAACGGTTTCGCCGGCACTGTAGAAGAGGTATTTGAAGAAAGAAAAAAACTCAACGTTATGGTAAAAATATTTGGTAGAAATACACCGGTTGAGCTGAACTACATGCAGGTAGAAAAAGAGTCTTAAGATAATTAACACTGGTAGCTCTCACGTGTTGAATTTTAAAATTAGAGCAAAAAACTAAATAAGCTGGAAGCTAACGGCTACAGTTAAATAAAAAAAATGGCAAAAGAAATAAAAGGTTACCTGAAACTTCAGGTAAAGGGAGGTGCCGCGAATCCTTCGCCACCGATTGGACCTGCTCTTGGCTCAAAAGGCTTAAATATTATGGAATTCTGTAAGCAGTTTAATGCTAGAACCCAAGATAAAGCCGGCCAAATTTGTCCAGTGTTGATTACAATCTACACCGATAAGTCATTCGACTTTGTTATTAAAACTCCACCATCTCCTGTTTTATTATTAGATGCTGCTAAAATCAAAAGTGGCTCCAAAGAACCAAATCGTAATAAAGTTGGTTCGGTAACTTGGGATCAGGTAAGAACAATTGCGGAAACTAAAATGCCCGATTTAAATGCATTTAAAGTGGAATCTGCTATGAAGTTAGTAGCAGGTACTGCACGTAGCATGGGTATTACAGTTACAGGTAAAGCGCCCTGGAGCGAATAATATTAGATAGTAATGGCAAAAAACACTAAAAACAGGAAAGCTGCTTTAGCTAAAGTAGACCTGAATAAAGAATATTCTTTGATTGATGCAGCAGAAGTAGTAAAAGAAATTACTTTCACTAAGTTTGATGCTTCAGTTGATATCGATGTACGATTAGGCGTAGATCCACGTAAAGCAGACCAAATGGTTCGTGGTATTGCTACATTGCCACACGGTACAGGAAAAACTGTTCGGGTGCTAGTTTTATGCACACCAGATAAAGAACAGGAAGCCAAAGATGCGGGTGCCGATTATGTTGGTTTGGATGAATATATCCAAAAAATTGAAAAAGGTTGGACGGATGTAGATGTAATTATCACAATGCCTTCTGTTATGGCGAAAGTTGGTCGTTTAGGCCGAATTTTGGGACCTCGTAATTTAATGCCAAATCCTAAATCGGGTACGGTTACTCCCGATGTAGCAAGAGCAGTGAAGGAAGTGAAAGCTGGTAAAATCGACTTTAAAGTGGATAAAACTGGTATCATCCACACAAGCATTGGAAAAGTTTCTTTTTCACCGGATAAGTTAGCGGAGAACGCTTCAGAAGTAATTTCCACATTAAATCGGTTAAAACCTTCATCTGCCAAAGGAACTTATATTAGAAGTATTACATTGTCAAGCACAATGAGTCCGGCAGTTCCAGTAGATCCAAGTTTAACTTCAGCAAAATAAGAGAATGACAAGGAAAGAAAAACAAGCGATAGTTAACGAATTAGCAGATAAGTTTGCTACACACCAATTCTTTTACATCACAGACGCAGCTGGGCTTAGCGTTGCTAGTATAAACAGGTTCCGCAGGTTGTGTTTTGATAAGGGTATGGAGTATAAAGTATATAAAAATACTTTAATCCGGAAAGCTTTAGATACATTAAGTGCCAATACATCTGCTATGGATACTGCATTAAAAGGGCAATCAGGTGTATTGTTCTCAAAAGAGTCAGGCAGTGCTCCAGCTAAACTTTTAAAAGCGTTTTATAAAGCTGAAGCTTATGGTAAAGGAGTGGAAGCTAAACCTGCTTTTAAAGGAGCTTACATAGACAGTGATGTATTTGTTGGTGCTGAAAATTTAGAAGTACTGAACACAATTAAGTCGAAGCAAGATTTGATCGGCGAAATTGTTGGTCTGTTACAATCACCAGCTAAAAATGTTATATCTGCACTGCAAGGTGGAGGTAATAAGCTTGCGGGCATCCTGAAAACGTTATCTGAAAAAGAATAATTAAACAATAAATAAATAACTTTTAATTTTTAATAAAAAATGGCAGATTTAAAAGCATTCGCTGAGCAGTTAGTAAATTTAACTGTAAAAGAGGTAAATGAACTAGCTACAATCCTGAAGGATGAATACGGCATTGAGCCGGCAGCTGCAGCTCCAGTGATGGTAGCCGGCGGTGCTGCTGGTGGATCAGATGCTCCTGTAGTTGAAGAAAAAACGGCTTTTGATGTAGTACTTAAAAGTGCTGGTGCTTCTAAACTAGCAGTAGTTAAGTTAGTAAAAGAATTGACTGGCTTAGGTCTGAAAGAAGCAAAAGAATTAGTTGATGCTGCTCCAAAAGCATTGAAAGAAGGGGTGGCCAAAGATGAAGCAGAATCTCTGAAAAAAGCATTAGAAGAAGCTGGCGCTGAAGTGGAGGTTAAGTAATTAAACTTACGCCTTACAATCTTCTACCAATAAGTAGACCTGGCAATTTAGCCAGGTCTTTTCCTGTTTGTACCCCAAAAACTTTATTGGGCTCAGACCTTTGAATTTCCTTTAGGAAATTTTTTAAAATAAGTTTTTAAACTTTAAATTTCAAAGTTTTGGCTAAACATAAAATGAATGAGCGAATTAATTTCGCTTCGATTACCCCAGTAATTGATTACCCGGATTTTCTCGATGTTCAGCTACAATCTTTTCGCGACTTTTTTCAGTTAGAAACACCCGCCGAAAATCGGACGGATGAAGGATTGTTTAAAGTATTTGCCGAGAACTTTCCTATTTCTGATTCTCGGGAAAACTTTGTTCTGGAATTTATTGATTACCATGTTGATCCACCGAAATATTCAGTAGATGAATGTATTGATCGGGGCTTAACCTATTCTGTTCCTTTAAAAGCAAAACTTCGGCTGATTTGTAATGACGAAGATAATGAAGATTTCGAGACTATTGAACAGGAAGTTTTCTTAGGAAACATTCCTTACATGACGGAAAAAGGATCGTTTGTGATTAATGGAGCTGAACGTGTGATTGTTTCTCAATTACACCGTTCGCCAGGGGTATTCTTTGCGCAGAGTAAACACACAAACGGTACTAAACTTTATTCAGCCCGAATTATTCCTTTTAAAGGTTCTTGGATTGAATTTGCTACCGACGTTAATAATGTCATGTACGCTTACATCGACCGGAAGAAAAAATTTCCGGTAACAACATTGTTGCGTGCTATTGGTTATGGAACAGATAAAGATATTCTGGATTTATTTGGATTATCAGAAGAAGTTCCGGCTGATAAAAAAACTATGAAGAAAGCTGTTGGCCGTAAGTTAGCGGCGCGGGTGTTACGTACTTGGACAGAAGATTTTGTGGATGAGGACACTGGTGAAGTAGTTTCTATTGATCGTAATGAAGTATTGTTGGAGCGTGATTCTACTTTAGCGGAAGAAGATATAGATACTATATTGGATTCAGGTGCGAAGTCTATCATCTTGCACCGCGAAAACGTGAATATCGCGGATTATACTATTATTTATAATACTTTACAAAAAGATAATTCAAACTCCGAGCAAGAAGCTGTAGAGCAGATCTATCGCCAATTACGGAATACAGAAGCGCCTGATGTAGAAACTGCCCGCGATATAATTCAAAAATTATTCTTTTCGGATAAACGTTATGATTTAGGTGATGTTGGGCGTTACAGAATTAATAAAAAACTAGGATTAGATAATAACTGGGATGCCAAAGTATTAACCAATGAGGACATTGTTCTTATAGTAAAATACCTGATTGGCTTAATCAATTCTAAAGCTGTAGTAGATGATATTGACCACTTAAGTAATCGCCGGGTTCGTACAGTTGGTGAACAGTTATATGCTCAGTTTGGAGTTGGATTAGCACGTATGGCTCGTACTATTAAAGAGCGGATGAACGTACGGGATAATGAAGAATTTAAACCTGTAGATCTAATTAATGCTCGTACTCTTTCTTCCGTTATCAACTCTTTCTTCGGAACTAACCAGTTATCCCAATTTATGGACCAGACTAATCCATTAGCTGAGATAACTCATAAACGCCGGGTGTCTGCCTTAGGGCCTGGAGGTCTTTCTAGAGAAAGAGCAGGCTTTGAAGTGCGTGACGTACATTATACGCATTATGGACGCTTGTGTACTATTGAAACACCAGAAGGTCCAAATATCGGGTTAATATCATCTTTGTGCGTGCATGCCCGAGTGAATAATATGGGCTTCATTGAAACTCCGTACCGGAAAGTAACAGAAGGGAAAGTAGAAGTTGAAACTGGTGTTGTTTACTTAACAGCAGAAGAAGAGGATACACATCACATTGCACAGGCAAATGCCGTGATTGATGAGGGAGGTAATTTCTTATCGGATAGAGTTAAAGGACGATTTGAAGGTGACTTCCCAGTTACAGAGCCAGCTACTTATACTTACATGGATGTAGCACCCAACCAAATTGTGTCGGTGGCGGCATCTTTAATTCCTTTTTTGGAACACGATGATGCAAACCGGGCTTTGATGGGTTCCAACATGCAACGCCAAGCAGTACCATTGTTAAAACCACAAGCTCCTATAGTGGGTACAGGCTTAGAAGGTCGGGCTGCAATTGACTCTCGAGCTTTAATTATTGCGGAAGGTCCAGGAGTTGTAGAGTTTGTCGATGCAAATAAAGTAGTAGTTAAATATGACTTAAGCGAAGATGATAAATTGGTAAGTTTCGACGCTGAGTATGTAACATATGATCTGATAAAGTTCAGAAGAACTAATCAAGATACTTGTATTAATCTAACGCCAATAGTGCATAGAGGTGATGTTGTTTCTAAAGGTCAAGCTTTATGTGAAGGGTATGCAACGAACGATGGCGAATTAGCTTTAGGACGCAATCTACAAGTAGCTTTCATGCCTTGGCAAGGTTATAACTTTGAGGATGCTATTGTTATTTCAGAGAAAGTAGTACGTGATGATGTCTTTACTTCTATTCACATTGAAGAATTTGAATTAGAAGTTCGCGAGACTAAAAGAGGAGAAGAAGAACTAACTTCTGAAATTCCGAATGTAAGCGAAGAAGCAGTACGTAACTTAGATGAAAATGGTATTATTCGTCGGGGTGCTGAAGTAAAAGAAGGTGATATTTTAATAGGTAAAATAACGCCAAAAGGAGAAACTGATCCCACCCCCGAAGAAAAGCTATTAAGAGCAATTTTTGGGGATAAAGCCGGTGATGTGAAAGACGCATCTCTGAAAGCACCACCATCACTAAATGGTGTAGTTATTGAAACTAAGTTATTCTCTCGTCCTAAGAAAGATAAAAACCTGCGGGCTAAGTCTAAAAAAGAAGTAGAAGACTTGAAATCACATTATAACAGTGAATTGAAAGCTGTTAAAAATATAATGGTTGACAAGTTAACACAACTACTGGATGGCCAGACAACTAATGGTATCAAGCATAAATTCGGGGATGAAATTATGTCGAAAGGTATAAAGTTCTCCCGCAAGAATATTGCTGAAAACTTATTCCCAGACAAAAACCCATATAAGGACGAAAGTAATTATGCTGTACCAGAAGAAGTTAACTTGTTTAAAGATTTAATCTTAGAAAACTGGACAGCTGATGACCGCGTAAACAATATGGTTATAGAGTTGGTTAAAAATTATAACAAACGTCGTAACAATATATCAGCTAGATTTAAGCGGGAGCGCTTTACACTAGAGGTTGGCGATGAGTTACCAGCTGGTATCGTACAACTAGCCAAAGTTTACATTGCTAAGAAACGTAAATTGAAAGTAGGGGATAAAATGGCTGGTCGTCACGGTAATAAGGGAGTTGTCGCTCGTATTGTTCGGGAAGAAGATATGCCATTTCTAGAAGATGGAACGCCAATGGATATTGTTCTAAATCCATTAGGGGTACCTTCGCGGATGAACATTGGCCAGATTTACGAGACCGTATTAGGATGGGCTGGTTTGAAATTAGGTAAAAAGTATGCTACACCTATTTTTGATGGCGCATCGGAAGAACAAGTTTCGGCTGAATTAAGGGAAGCAGGTGTTCCTCGGTACGGCCGTACTTACTTATACGATGGTTTATCCGGAGATAAGTTTGATCAACCTGTTACTGTTGGAGTAATTTATATGCTGAAATTAGGTCACTTAGTTGATGACAAAATGCACGCCCGTTCTATCGGCCCATACTCTTTGATTACACAACAACCTTTGGGTGGTAAAGCTCAATTTGGTGGTCAGCGTTTTGGCGAGATGGAGGTTTGGGCTCTAGAAGCCTTTGGTGCATCACATGTTTTGCAAGAAATCCTGACAGTAAAATCAGATGATGTAATAGGTAGAGCAAAGGCTTACGAAGCTATTGTAAAAGGCGACGTACTACCTAAACCAAATATCCCTGAGTCCTTTAACGTATTGATTCATGAATTAAGAGGCTTGGCACTGGAAATTACCTTAGATTAACACAAATAAAAAAGCGAAGACCAGAAATGAAATGTTTCTGGTCCTGCTTTCGTTGTGTTTTAAACAGACAAATTGTATAATTTTCAAATCTGAAAAATGGCATTTGCAAAAAATAAAAAATTAGTTCAGGACTTCTCTAAAGTTACAATTAGCTTAGCTTCTCCGGAGTCTATTCTGGAGCGGTCTAACGGTGAGGTAACTAAACCGGAAACAATAAATTACAGAACTTACAAACCAGAGATGGGGGGTTGTTTTGTGAACGTATATTTGGTCCGGTAAAAGATTGGGAATGTCATTGCGGTAAATATAAAAGAATAAGGTATAAAGGTATTATCTGCGACCGTTGCGGAGTGGAAGTAACGGAGAAGAAAGTACGTCGGGAGCGGATGGGCCACATTGAATTAGTGGTACCGGTTGCTCATATTTGGTACTTTAAATCCTTACCAAACAAGATAGGTTATTTATTAGGTCTGCCAACTAAAAAGCTAGATCAAATAATTTACTATGAACGGTATGTAGTAGTACAACCAGGAATCTTAGCCGAAGATGGCGTAAATATTTTGGATTTCTTGACGGAAGATGAATATCTAGATATGATAGATAAACTTCCGCGGGAAAACCAAATGTTGGATAATAGTGATCCAAACAAATTCATCGCAAAAATGGGCGCTGAGGCATTAGAGTTATTATTAACTCGGATTAACCTCGATGACTTATCTTATGAATTACGCTATTCTGCCGCTCATGAAACATCCCAGCAACGTAAAGGAGAAGCTTTAAAAAGGTTGCGCGTAGTAGAAGCTTTTCGAGATGCTGCTACTCGCATCGAAAATAAGCCAGAGTGGATGGTAATTCGGATGGTTCCGGTAATTCCACCGGAATTACGTCCTTTAGTGCCATTAGATGGAGGACGCTTTGCTACCTCTGACTTAAATGACTTGTATCGTCGGGTTATTATTCGCAACAATCGTCTGAAAAGACTGATTGAAATTAAAGCACCAGAGGTAATTCTACGGAATGAGAAGCGTATGCTTCAGGAAGCTGTCGATTCTCTATTTGATAATTCCCGTAAGGTAAATGCCGTTAGGGCTGAAGGAAATCGGGCTTTAAAATCACTTTCAGATATGCTGAAAGGAAAGCAAGGTCGTTTTCGTCAAAATCTATTAGGTAAGAGGGTTGACTATTCTGGCCGTTCGGTTATTGTAGTTGGTCCAGAGTTAAAGCTACATGAATGCGGTCTGCCTAAGAATATGGCAGCAGAGCTTTTCAAGCCTTTTATTATCCGTAAATTGATTGAACGTGGTATTGTTAAAACGGTAAAGTCAGCAAAGAAAATAGTAGATCGGAAAGATCCGGTAGTCTGGGATATTCTGGAAAATGTGTTGAAGGGCCATCCAGTATTATTAAACCGGGCTCCCACATTGCACCGTTTAGGTATTCAAGCTTTTCAGCCCAAATTAATCGAAGGCAAAGCAATTCAGTTGCACCCATTAGTTTGTACGGCTTTTAACGCTGACTTTGATGGTGACCAAATGGCGGTACACGTGCCACTCGGCCCAGCTGCAATTTTGGAAGCTTCTATGTTAATGTTAGCTTCACATAATATTTTGAATCCAGCTAATGGTGCCCCAATTGCTGTGCCATCTCAGGACATGGTTTTGGGCCTTTATTATGTGACGAAGGGTAAACGATCTACTGAAAACGAAAAGATAACTGGTGAAGGTAGAATATTCTATAGCGCTGAAGAAGTAATCATTGCTATTAATGAAGGACAGCTTTCTAAACATGCTTATATTAAGGTAAGAACTAAGGTTCTGAATGAAGACGAAAAGATTGTTACTAAGGTTATTGAAACTGTTGCGGGCCGGGTATTATTCAATCAATTTGTCCCTGAAGAAGTTGGTTTCGTAGACGAGCTTCTAACAAAGAAAAAGTTACAGCAGATTATTTCCCGGGTATTTAAAGCTACAGGTATGGCTCGTACAGCCCAGTTCCTGGATGATATTAAAACTCTAGGTTTTCAATCTGCTTATAAGGGCGGATTATCAATGGGACTAGGTGATATTGTTATTCCGAAAGAAAAAGATATTCTGGTAGAACAAGCCAAGAGGGATGTTGATGCAGTTTGGGCTAACTACTCTATGGGTTTAATCACTGATAATGAGCGTTATAACCAAGTAATCGATATCTGGACTCGTATAAACAACCAGATAACTGAGACCCTGATGAGCCGTTTGGAAAAAGACGACCAAGGATTTAACTCAATTTATATGATGATGCACTCTGGAGCTCGTGGTTCTAGAGAACAAATCCGGCAGCTAGGAGGTATGCGGGGCTTAATGGCTAAACCACAAAAATCTTTGCAAGGCTCAGTAGGTGAAATTATTGAAAACCCTATTCTTTCTAACTTTAAGGAAGGTTTAGATGTAATCGAATACTTTATTTCTACTCACGGTGCACGTAAGGGTTTGGCGGATACAGCTTTAAAAACAGCCGATGCTGGTTACCTAACACGTCGTCTAGTAGACGTTTCTCAGGACGTGATTGTAAATGAAGAAGATTGTGGTACTTTACGTGGATTAGAAGTAAGTGCGTTGAAAGATAATGAAGATATTGTAGAATCACTTTCCGAACGGATTCTTGGTCGCGTGAATGTGCATGATATTATTGATCCAATCAATAATGAAATGATTCTGGAAGCGGGCACTGAAATTACGGAGGAAATTACCAGAAGAATTGAAGCAACTGCGATTGAAACCATTGAAATCCGTTCGGTGCTAACTTGCGAAAGCAAGCGTGGTATCTGTGCAAAATGCTATGGGCGTAATCTTTCTTCGGGCCGTATGGTGCAGAAAGGAGAAGCTGTTGGAGTTATTGCAGCTCAATCAATTGGAGAACCCGGTACTCAGTTAACGCTTCGTACATTCCACGTAGGAGGTACTGCATCCAACATTGCGGTTGATGCGGCTATCCGGGCTAAGTTTAATGGGGTAGTGGAATTTGAAGATGTTCGAACTATAGAAACGGTAAACAATGAAGGAACTACGGTTAGAGTAGTAATGGGACGTTCCGGAGAAGTGAGAATCGTAGAGTCGGGTACTAATAAAATTCTGATCTCTAATCACGTACCTTATGGTTCATTCTTAACTGTTGAAGAAGGACAAACTATTGCTAAAGGTGATGAAATTTGTGCTTGGGATCCATATAACGCAGTAATTCTATCGGAATTTGATGGTCTTATCTCATATGAATCTCTAATTGAAGGTATTACATATAGGGAAGAATCTGATGAACAAACTGGGCACCGTGAAAAGGTTATCATTGAAACAAAGGATAAAACACAAAACCCTTCCATAGTAGTAAACCCAAGTAGCGGCGAAAGTAAAGGTTATAACATTCCGGTAGGTGCTCACTTAACAGTAGAAGATGGAGAGCAAATTCGGGCTGGTCAAATTTTAGCTAAAATACCGCGTGCTATAGGTAAAACAAGAGATATTACGGGTGGTTTACCACGCGTAACAGAACTATTTGAGGCACGTAACCCTTCGAACCCAGCTGTAGTATCGGAGATTGATGGTGTTGTTACTTATGGTGGTGTTAAACGGGGAAATCGTGAAATTTTCATTGAATCGAAAGATGGAGTGAAGAAAAAATACATGGTGCCATTGTCAAAACACATTCTTGTTCAGGATAATGACTTTATTCGGGCGGGTTTACCATTATCAGATGGTGCCATTACCCCAACGGATATTTTAAATATTCAAGGGCCAGGAGCCGTACAGGAATACCTAGTTAACGAAATTCAAGAAGTATACCGTTTACAGGGAGTAAAAATTAACGACAAGCATATTGAAGTTGTAGTGCGGCAAATGATGCAGAAAGTAATGGTGATTGATCCGGGAGATACCACATTCCTTGAAAATCAGATTGTTGATAAAGTTACCTTCATGGAAGAGAATGATACTATAATCGATATGAAAGTAGTGGAAGATGCAGGTGAATCATCAAACTTAAAGCCAGGGCAAATTGTAACTTCTCGCCGCTTACGGGATGAGAATTCTAGTTTGAAACGTCGTGACTTACGTTTGGTAACTGTTCGTGATGCGCAACCTGCAGTATCTAAACCAACGTTGCAAGGAATAACTCAAGCATCATTAGGTACGCAAAGCTTTATTTCAGCGGCTTCGTTCCAAGAAACGACTAAAGTGCTGAGTGAAGCAGCGATAAAAGGAAAAGCAGATGAATTATTAGGCTTAAAAGAAAACGTAATTGTAGGACACTTAATACCGGCTG
Organism: Adhaeribacter pallidiroseus; assembly: GCF_003340495.1. Lineage (NCBI taxonomy): Bacteria > Pseudomonadati > Bacteroidota > Cytophagia > Cytophagales > Hymenobacteraceae > Adhaeribacter > Adhaeribacter pallidiroseus. Next base: position 4,083,298 of record NZ_QASA01000001.1, on the reverse strand, counting down.
GTACTGGATTGCGTGAGTATAACAACCTAATTGTAGGTTCACGAGAAGAGTACGATGCCTTAATTGCTTCTAAACAAGCAACAAAAGCCAGACAATCTGAATTGCAAAATAGATAATGATGGCAAAAGAAGTATCAAAGAGTGATCAGAATCAAATTAATATAGAACTTTCTGAAGAAATTGCTGAAGGTGAATATGCTAATTTAGCTATGATTGCTCACTCGAGTAGTGAATTTGTAATTGATTTTATACGCTTGATGCCAGGAATACCAAAGGCTAAAGTAAAGTCCAGGATAGTTATAACACCAGAGCATGCTAAACGTTTTTTAGTGGCTTTATCGGATAACATTCAAAGATTTGAAAATGCTTTTGGTACTATAAAGCAAACTCAAGAGGAGCCTAGTTTTCCAATGAACTTTGGAAACAATATAGGAGAGGCTTAAGAAATATGTATAAAGCAAAAAGCCCAGTTTTGTTTAACTGGGCTTTTTGCTTTATACATATTTCTTATTTTGTAAAATTTAAAAAATGATGAATAAGATAAGTATAAAATAGTATTCACAAGGCTGGAACATCCTATTATTGTGACATTTAAAAGATATATGATCGTTGAGGAAGCATTTATTAGTAAAACATGAAATGAAGTTTTTAAGCTTATAACATAACCTGACTATTTGAATTTGCTGCTGCACACTAGTATGAAGCAAGTAAAAAAAGATATATATGGCAAATTTAAAAGTTAGGATAATCAGCAATTATAAATAAAAAGAAGAAAATTTCTAATTTAAAAAAGCCAAAAATCTATTAAGTGATTCATAATTACTTTATTAATTTTTTTGATAATGCAAAGTAATTTATATACCTTTGCAAACCATTTTTGGAAGAAGAATAGTTTATATAAAACATTATTAAATGCCTACTATACAGCAATTAGTAAGAAAGGGTAGAGAAAAGTTAACAACCAAATCAAAGTCTCCTGCCTTAGATTCATGCCCGCAAAGAAGAGGTGTGTGTACTCGTGTTTATACAACCACTCCTAAAAAACCAAACTCTGCTATGAGAAAAGTTGCTAGGGTTCGGTTAACTAACGGAAAGGAGGTAAATGCATATATTCCTGGGGAAGGACATAATTTGCAAGAACACTCAATAGTATTAATCCGGGGAGGTAGAGTGAAAGATTTGCCGGGAGTGCGTTATCACATTATTCGTGGTGCTTTAGACACGGCTGGAGTTAACGGAAGATTACAAAGAAGATCTAAATATGGTGCTAAAAGACCTAAACCAGGTCAAGCTGCAGCGGCTGGAAAAGGAGCACCAGCTAAGAAGAAAAAATAATACTGTTTTAATAAGATGAGAAAAGCAAAGCCTAAAAATAGAATTCTCCTTCCAGATCCAAAATACAAAGAAACATTAGTAACGCGTTTTGTTAATTACCTCATGTATGATGGTAAGAAAAGCATAGCGTACAATATTTTCTATGATGCTTGTGAAGTAATTGAGCGGAGGACGAAAGAGAACGGTTTAGAAACTTGGAAGAAAGCGTTAAACAACATAATGCCAAGTGTAGAAGTAAAAAGCCGCCGGGTTGGAGGTGCTACATTTCAAGTTCCAACGGAAGTAAGACCAGATAGAAAGATATCCTTAGGTATTAAGTGGATGATTTTATATGCTAGAAAGCGCGGTGAAAAAACAATGACAGATAAATTAGCCGGAGAAATCATTGCTGCAGCTAAAGGAGAGGGTGCCGCTGTTAAGAAAAAAGATGATACTCACCGGATGGCAGAAGCAAATAAAGCCTTCTCACATTTTAGATTTTAAAAATGGCTCGCGATTTAAAATATACAAGAAATATAGGGATTGCGGCACATATTGATGCTGGCAAGACTACAACAACTGAACGTATTCTTTACTACTCTGGCGTAAGTCATAAAATAGGTGAAGTTCATGATGGAGCAGCAACTATGGACTGGATGGAGCAGGAGCAGGAAAGAGGTATTACTATTACTTCTGCTGCTACAACAGTAGGTTGGGAATATAGAGGTGATAAATATCATATTAATATTATCGATACACCAGGTCACGTAGATTTTACTGTTGAAGTAAATCGTTCATTGCGTGTACTGGATGGATTAGTTTTCTTATTCAGTGCTGTTGATGGAGTGGAACCACAATCCGAAACTAATTGGCGTTTAGCTAATAATTATAATGTAGCTCGCATAGGTTTCGTAAATAAGATGGACCGTTCTGGTGCTGACTTCCTGGCTGTATGTCGACAAGTTAGAGAGATGTTAGGAAGCAATGCTGTAGCACTACAATTACCAATAGGAGCTGAAGATAATTTTCGTGGTGTAGTTGATTTGGTAAACTTCCGGGGAATTGAATGGAATGAGCATGATAAAGGAATGACTTTCAAAGAAGTTCCTATTCCAGAGGATATGTTGGATGAAGCAACTGAATACAGAGAAAAATTGTTGGAAGCAGTTGCTGAATACGATGAATCTTTGATGGAAAAGTACTTTGATGATCCAGAATCTATTACCGAGGATGAAATTATAGCTGCTCTGCGAAAAGCGACTATTGATATGGCTATTGTGCCTATGTTATGTGGTTCTTCTTTTAAAAATAAAGGAGTACAAACTATGCTGGATTATGTAATGGCTTTATGTCCATCTCCTTTAGACAAAGAAAGTATCAAAGGAACAGATCCTGACACAGGGAATGAAGTTGCTCGTAAACCAGATGAAAAAGAACCGTTTGCTGCTTTAGCTTTTAAGATTGCAACTGATCCTTATGTAGGCAGATTATGCTTTATACGTGCTTATTCAGGAGTATTGGAATCTGGTTCATACGTATATAATACCCGATCTAATAACAAGGAACGGATTTCGCGTATTTTCCAGATGCACGCTAATAAACAAAATGCTATTGAACGTTTAGGAGCTGGTGATATTGGGGCAGTAGTAGGTTTTAAAGATATTAAAACTGGTGATACTTTGTGCGCTCAAGATGCCAAAATTGTACTGGAGGCTATGGATTTTCCAGAACCGGTAATTGGTTACGCAATTGAACCTAAAACCCAAGCCGATGCAGATAAAATGGGCATGGCTATTGGTAAATTAGTTGAAGAAGATCCAACTTTGCAAGTGCATACAGATCAGGAAACTGGCCAAACAATCTTACGTGGAATGGGCGAGCTCCATTTAGAGATCATTATGGATCGACTAAAGCGTGAGTTTAAGGTAGAGATCAACCAAGGAGCACCTCAAGTAGCTTACAAAGAAACCATAACCAAGAATGTTGAACACCGGGAAACTTATAAAAAGCAATCTGGTGGTAGAGGTAAATTCGGAGATATTGTATTTGAAATTGGCCCGAGAACAGACGATAAAGCTGGGTTAGAATTTGTTAATGCCATTGTAGGTGGGGTTATTCCTAAAGAATTTATACCTGCCATACAAAAAGGTTTTGAAGAAGCGATGAAAGATGGTGTATTAGCAGGCTTCCCAATAGAAGCAATGAAAGTACGCTTATTTCATGGTTCTTACCATGAAGTTGATTCTGATGCGCTTTCTTTTGAATTAGCTGCTCGCCAGGGTTTTAAAGAAGCAGCACGTAAATGTGCTCCTAAATTGTTAGAACCAATTATGGCTTTAGAAGTAATTACCCCAGATGAATATACCGGTCCTGTGACTGGAGATTTAAATCGTAGAAGGGGATTAATGAAAGGGATGGATACTAAAGCTGGTTCACAGGTGGTGAAAGCCGATGTGCCATTGTCCGAATTATTTGGATATGTTACCGATTTAAGAACTCTTACATCAGGAAGAGCAACAGCAAACTTAACATTTTCACATTATGAACAAGTGCCGCAAAACCTTGCAGAGGCCATTGTTGCAAAGACTAAAGGAACAGGTAAATAGTTGTAAATAAGATGAATCAGAAAATAAGAATAAAATTAAAATCTTACGATCACAACTTGGTTGATAAGTCTTCGGAGAAAATTGTGAAGGCAGTTAAAGCGACTGGTGCAATTGTAAGTGGACCTATTCCGTTACCAACAGAAAAGGATAAATTTACTGTGTTAAGATCTCCACATGTAAATAAAAAAGCAAGAGAGCAATTTCAATTGTGTACCTATAAGCGTTTGGTAGATATTTATTCAACAAGTTCCAAAACGGTAGATGCGTTGATGAAATTAGAATTACCAAGTGGGGTAGATGTAGAGATAAAAGTATGACGAACTTAACATACATAAAAAAAGAACCAGAGTATTTTTCTGGTTCTTTTTTTATGTATGTTGTTAATTATTTGCAAGATAAAGTTTGTAAATTGAAAATTAAATTTATTATCTTTGCACTCCCTTAACGAAAGGTTAAGGATTTATTTTAAATTAATTAGAGAATAGAATGCCTGGAATTATCGGTAAAAAAATCGGAATGACAAGCCTCTTCACTCCTGAAGGAAAAAGTGTAGCTGTTACATTGATTCAGGCAGGTCCCTGTGTTGTTACACAGGTTAAAACAGTAGAAGTGGATGGTTACCAAGCTGTCCAATTAGGGTTTGGCGACGTAAAAGAAAAGAAAGTATCACTAGCATTAGGTGGTCACTTTAAAAAAGCAAATGCATCTGCTAAGTCTAAACTCGTTGAATTTAGAACAGAAGATGAAAGTTTTAAATTAGGAGATACTATAGGTGTTGATCTCTTTGAAGAAGGTGAATTTTTAGATGTTGTAGGTACATCTAAAGGTAAAGGTTTTCAAGGAGTAGTGAAAAGATATAATTTTAGCGGTGTTGGTGGCCAAACCCATGGCCAGCATAACCGTGCTAGGCACCCAGGTTCAATTGGTGCTTGCTCTTGGCCCTCAAGAGTTTTTAAAGGAATGCGAATGGCTGGCCGTATGGGCAACAATCGTGTTAAAATTCAAAATTTGCGTGTTATGCGCATTTTAGCTGAAAAGAATTTAATTTTGGTTAGTGGCTCTGTTCCAGGTGCCAAAAATTCATTTGTTGTATTAGAGAAATAAAATGGAACTTTCTGTATTAAATATTAATGGACAAGATACCGGCAGAAAGGTAACTCTTTCAGATGAAATATTTGGAATTGAACCGAATAACCATGTCATGTATCTTGATGTAAAACAGTACCTGGCTAACAAACGGCAAGGTACACATAAATCAAAAGAGCGCAATGAAGTTTCTGGTACAACTAAGAAGCTGAAAAAGCAAAAAGGCACTGGTGGAGCTCGTGCTGGTTCTATGAAGTCACCCGTTTTTATTGGTGGTGGTAGAGTTTTTGGTCCTAGACCACGGGATTATTCTTTTAAATTGAATAAAAAGGTTAAGTCCTTAGCAAGATTATCTGCTTTATCTACTTTAATGAGAGATAAAAAGATTGCTTTAGTGGAACCAATTAGTATGGCACAGCCAAAGACAAAGGAATTTAAATCTATATTATCTAATTTACCATTGCCAGGAAAAAAAACATTAGTTGTTACTTCAGAGGCTAACGAGAATGTTTTTTTATCTAGCCGTAATTTATCACAAGTTAAAGTATCTACAGCTGCAAGTTTAACTACTTACGATCTATTAAATACAGATCAATTACTTTTAACAGAGGATACAGTAAGTGTACTAGAACAAATCTATAAAAGATAGAAATGGAAATCTTAAAAAGACCTCTTGTAACAGAGAAGATGACGGCTTTGAATGAAAAAGGTAAATATGCATTCGAAGTAGGTAAAAGCGCAAATAAAGTAGAAATCAAAAAGCATATTGAAAAGCTCTATGGTGTAACAGTTGAAAAAGTGGCTACTATGCGAATTCAAGGTAAATTAAAGACGAAAAATACCAAAGCTGGTGTAGTTTCAGGGCGAAAGCCAACTGTAAAAAAAGCAATTGTTACTGTGAAAGAAGGTGATGTAATTGATTTCTATAGCAGCATTTAATTAACATAAAATGGCTTTAAAAAAATTAAGACCAACAACTCCAGGTCAAAGATTCAGAATAGCGCCGGAGTTTGAAGAAATAACTTCTTCAACTCCCGAAAAATCTTTGTTGGCACCAATATCAAAATCTGGTGGTAGAAACGATTCCGGTAAAATGACAATGCGCTACATAGGCGGTGGTCACAAAAAACAGTACCGGTTAATAGATTTTAAAAGAAATAAATATGGTGTACCTGCAACCGTAAAATCCATTGAGTATGACCCAAATCGTACAGCTCGTATTGCTTTGCTTTACTACGCTGATGGTGATAAAAGTTATATATTAGCCCCAGCTGGTTTAAAGGTAGGCAGTACAGTAATATCAGGACCAGGCGTAGCCCCAGAAGTTGGTAATTGCTTACCATTAACAGATATTCCACTGGGTACAATTGTACATAATATCGAACTCATGCCAGGTAATGGTGGTACTTTAGCAAGAAGCGCAGGTACTTATGCCCAGTTAGTAGCTCGTGAAAGTAAGTATGCTACTTTAAAGCTACCGTCAGGTGAGATGCGTATGGTATTAGTCAATTGTGTTGCAACAGTTGGTACAGTTTCGAATGCAGATCATATGAATGAAAATTTAGGGAAAGCTGGCCGAAGCAGATGGTTAGGTATTCGCCCTAGAGTGCGCGGTGTTGCTATGAATCCAGTAGACCACCCAATGGGCGGTGGTGAAGGAAAGTCTTCAGGAGGTCATCCGCGTTCTCGGAAAGGTTTATACGCTAAGGGAAGAAAAACACGTAATAAAAATAAATATTCAGAAAATCTGATTGTTAATAGAGGTAAAAAATAGTAATGGGAAGATCATTAAAAAAAGGGCCTTATATTGACTTCCGGCTCGAGAATAAAGTAACTGCGATGGATGGTTCAGGCAAAAAGGCTGTTATAAAAACCTGGTCACGGCGTTCCATGATTTCACCTGATTTTGTTGGGCATACATTTGCGGTACATAATGGAAATAAATTTATTCCTGTTTACGTAACTGAAAATATGGTAGGACATAAATTAGGCGAATTTGCACCTACTCGTAATTTTCGAGGTCACGTTGCTAAGAAAGATAAAGGTAAAAGATAATCATGGAAGCTATAGCTAAATTGAAAAATGTTCCAACCTCACCTCGGAAAATGCGATTAGTTGCGAACTTAGTACGAGGAAAGAGTGTTAACAAAGCTTTGAGTTTGTTAAAATTTGAAGCAAATGCAGGAGCAGATAAAATTGAAAAGCTTCTTTTATCTGCTTTATCTAATTGGCAACAAAAAAATGAAGAGGTTCGCATAGAGGATGCAAACTTAGTCATCAAAAAAATCTTTGTGGATGAGGGGAAAATGCTTAAAAGGTTAAGACCAGCTCCACAAGGTCGTGGTCATAGAATAAGAAAGCGTTCTAACCATGTCACATTAATAGTGGATAGCATTTCTGAAGAAGAATTGATACATATTTCAAAAAAATCTGATAAAGCCAAATAGTTTAGAAATGGGACAAAAAGTTAATCCGGTAGGTTTTAGACTAGGTGTCATAAAAGGATGGGATTCCAACTGGTATGGCGGTAAAGATTTTGCTGAAAAACTTATCGAGGATGAAAAAATAAGAAAATATATACTAGCGCGTATTCCAAAAGGCGGAATTTCCAAGATCGTTTTGGAAAGAACCCTTAAGAGAATTACTATAACCATTAATACAGCTCGACCAGGTGTTGTAATTGGTAAAGGTGGTCAGGAAGTTGATAAAATTAAAGAAGAGTTAAAGAAGATCACTAATAAGGATGTTCAAATTAACATTTTTGAAATAAAAAGACCTGAGTTAGACGCTAAATTAGTTGGTGAATCTGTAGCTCAGCAATTACAAGCAAGAATATCTTTTCGTAGAGCAATGAAGCAGGCAATTGCTTCCGCAATCCGTGTAGGTGCAGAAGGAGTTAAAATACAAGTTTCTGGCCGATTAGGTGGTGCTGAAATGGCTCGTACAGAGCATTACAAAGAAGGCCGAACTCCTTTACATACATTGCGTGCTGATATTGATTATGCATTATCTGAAGCACAAACTGTTTATGGCAAACTAGGCATCAAAGTATGGATATTTAGGGGTGAGGTATTTGGTAAAAAAGATCTTTCTCCAAATCAAGAACCAGTAAAGCCAGCAAACGCTCCTACTAATTTACCAAGAAATGAACGTGGTAATGATCGAAATGAAAGAGGAGGTGATCGTAATAGTCGGGGTAGAAACGACCGGAATGATCGTGGAGAAAACCGAGGTGGAGATCGTGGTGCTAGAGGGCCTAGTAATAGAGGTGGCTCAAATAAAAGTGGCTCAACTGGTAGCCGTCGTTAATTTAAGTAATTGCTAATAATAAAAAGTTATTATGTTACAGCCAAAAAGGACCGTATATAGAAAAATGCATAAAGGCCGGGTTACGGGGCTTGCTTATAAAGGCAGCACTATTTCCTTTGGTTCTTTTGCGATAAAATCGTTAGAAGCATCCTGGATTACTAGTCGCCAAATTGAAGCTGCACGTATTGCAATGACCCGGGCGATGAAAAGAGAAGGTCAGGTTTGGATCCGAATATTTCCTGACAAGCCCATTACAAAAAAACCAGCTGAAGTTCGAATGGGTAAAGGTAAAGGTTCTCCAGAATATTGGGTTGCGGTTATAAAGCCCGGCACAATCTTATTCGAATCGGATGGTGTCGATCTAGCTACCGCGCAAGAATCTTTAAGATTAGCAGCTCAAAAATTGCCAGTAAAAACTAAATTTGTTGTACGTAGAGATTACATTGAAAGATAATCATGAAATATTCCGAAATAAAAGCGCTCACATTAGTTGAGTTAAAAGAGCGCTTAGCTACAGAAAAAACAAATAGCCAAAACTTGCGGTTTGCTCATTCTATTTCTCCATTAGAAAACCCTTTAAAAATAAAGGAATCACGTAAGATTATTGCTAAACTTAAAACAGAATTACGTGCTAAAGAATTAAATCCAAGCTCTCAATTATAATAATAGAATGGAAGCAAGAAATTTAAGAAAAGAAAAAACAGGTAGAGTTGTATCAAATAAAATGAACAAATCTGTCACAGTAGTTGTAGAAAGCAAAATGAAGCATCCTATTTATGGAAAATTTGTTTCTAAGTCTACTAAATTTACTGCTCACGATGAGAAGAACGAATGTGGAGTTGGCGATACTGTTCGAATCATGGAAACGCGACCATTAAGTAAAACCAAAAATTGGCGTTTAGTAGAAATAATTGAAAGAGCTAAATAAAGTATGATACAGCAAGAATCAAGATTATCGGTAGCAGATAATAGCGGTGCAAAAGAAGTACTTTGCATTCGCGTTTTAGGCGGAACCGGTAAAAAATATGCTTCTATTGGAGATAAAATAATTGTAACGGTAAAATCGGCACTTAGTTCTGGTAATGTAAAAAAAGGTTCTGTTTCTAAAGCCGTTATAGTTAGAACGAAAAAAGAGATTCGTCGAAAAGACGGTTCATACATACGTTTTGATGATAATGCTGCTGTTTTGCTTAACAATAATGACGAGCCAAGAGGAACACGCATTTTTGGTCCAGTAGCACGTGAGTTAAGAGAAAAACAGTTTATGAAAATAGTGTCGCTAGCACCTGAAGTTTTATAGTTATGAAGCAAACATTAGAAAAATCACATAAAATCCATGTGAAAACAGGAGATACTGTTAAGGTGATTGCTGGAAACGAAAAAGGCAAAGCTGGAAGAATTGTGTCTGTCCTGACAAAAAGTAATAAGGTTATTGTTGAAGGTTTAAACATGGTAACAAAGCACAACAAACCAACAGCAAAAACTCCAAATGGTGGCATTACTCAGAAGGAAGCCCCAATTCACGCAAGCAATGTAATGTTGGTGGAGGGAAGTCAGGTAGTAAGAACTGGCAAAAAGACAAACGCTGAGGGAAAATTGCAGCGTTATTCAAAGAAATCTGGAGAACTAGTTTAATATGGCAACTGCAAGATTAAAGGAAAAGTATCAAAAGGAAATAATGTCTTCACTGAAAGAAAAGTTTCAGTACAAGAGCATTATGCAGGTTCCGCGCATAACTAAAATTTGTATTAATAAAGGTATTGGTAATGCTGTAGCTGACAAGAAATTGGTTGATATTGGGGTTGATGAGTTAACAACAATTACTGGTCAGAAAGCAGTAGCTACAAAAGCAAAAAATTCTGTATCCAACTTTAAGCTACGTGAAGGTATGCCAATTGGTGCACGTGTTACTTTAAGAGGGGACCAGATGTATGAATTTATGGATCGTCTTTTAACAATAGCATTACCACGTGTACGTGATTTTCGAGGTATAAACGATAAAGGATTTGATGGTCGTGGAAACTATACCTTGGGTGTTAAAGAGCAAATCATTTTTCCTGAGATTAGTATTGATAAGATCAAAGCAATATCAGGAATGGATATAACATTTGTAACTACTGCGCAAAATGATGAGGAAAGTTATGAATTGCTTAAAGCATTTGGAATGCCTTTTCAGAATTTAAAGAAGTAATACAATGGCGAAAGAATCAGTAAAAGCCCGCGAACTTAAAAAACAAAAGGCTGTTGAAAAATATGCTGCTAAAAGAAAAGAACTTAAAGCAGCTGGAAATTATGAAGCACTAGACAAATTACCTCGGAATGCTTCTCCAGTACGTTTGCATAATCGTTGCAAATTATCAGGTAGACCAAGAGGATATATTAGAAAGTTTGGTATATCTAGAGTTGTGTTTAGAGAGTTAGCCTCAGCGGGTAAAATTCCGGGTGTAACTAAATCAAGCTGGTAATTTTTTTTAATATTATTTATAGTATCTTTGCGGCTCTAAAAAATGAGCTTTAAAATTTTTTATTCCTAATGAATACAGACCCTATAGCAGATTTTTTAACTCGCTTGCGAAATGCAATTAAAGCAAATCACCGCATAGTTGAAATTCCATCTAGCAAAATAAAAAAGGAAATAACTCGAGTATTGCATGAAAAGGGCTATATTCAGAGTTATCGGTTTGATGATTCAATTGTACAAGGTACGATAAAGATTGCACTTAAGTATAATCCATCAACGAAGCAATCTGCTATTGTAAACCTAGAAAGAATTAGTAAGCCAGGTTTACGGAAGTATGTCCATTTTGAAAATCTTCCACGTGTATTAAACGGTTTAGGTGTGGCAATTTTATCTACATCTAAAGGTGTAATGACGGAGAAAGAAGCTAAAGGGCTTAATGTTGGTGGAGAAGTATTGTGTTTCGTTTATTAACGGTTTAAATCATGTCACGTATAGGTAAATTACCCATCACACTACCATCAAACGTTGAAGTTACGCTAAATTCAGATAATCTTGTTCAAGTAAAGGGACCTAAAGGTACTCTTCAAACTCAAGTAGATCGGGATATAAAATTATCAAAGGTTGATGGCCAAATATTAATTGAAAGACCAACAGAACAAAAGCGTCATAAAGCCATGCATGGACTTTATAGGTCTCTTATCAACAACATGGTAGTTGGAGTTAGTAATGGTTACAAAGAACAATTAGAATTAGTTGGCGTGGGGTACAAAGCTACTGCTGCTAATAATACTCTTGAATTATCTTTAGGTTATTCTCATAATATTTTTCTTGCTTTACCCAGTGAGGTTACAGCTAGTGCTGTTAATGAAAAAGGTAAAGCTCCTGTTATAATATTGGAGAGCATTGACAAACAATTAATTGGTCAAGTAGCAGCAAAAATCAGATCTTTGCGCAAGGTGGAGCCATATAAAGGTAAAGGTATTCGGTTTGTTGGTGAAGTAGTTAGAAGAAAAGCTGGTAAAACAGCATCTAAATAAAGTATAACCATGTCAATTCAAAAGTCTGAAAGAAGATTACGGATAAGAAGAAGTATCCGAACAAAGATTTCTGGTACAGCCAATAAACCCCGTTTATCTGTATTTAGAAGTAACAAAGCTATTTACGCTCAGCTCATTAATGACTTGGAAGGAAGAACACTTATTTCAGTTTCTTCATCTTCTTTGGAGTCTAGTAATGGATCTAAAGTTGAGGTATCATCACAAGTTGGAAAAACTTTAGCAAGCAAAGCACAAGAAATCGGAATTACAGAAATTGTTTTTGATAGATCTGGGTACTTGTATCACGGTAGAGTTAAATCATTAGCTGAAGGTGCCCGTGAAGGTGGCCTTAAATTTTAATATATGTCAAAGAATAATCTAAGAGTAGTAAGAGCTAGTGAAATAGACCTTAAAGAAAAAGTAGTTGCAATTAAACGGGTAGCTAAGGTAGTGAAAGGAGGTCGTAGGTTTAGTTTTTCGGCAATAGTAGTGGTTGGTGATGGAAATGGCGTAGTAGGTTATGGTTTAGGAAAAGCTAATGAAGTTACTGATGCTATTGCTAAGGGAATAGATGATGCTAAGAAAAACTTAGTTAAAGTTCCAGTTTACCACCATACCGTTCCACATGCCATTGAAGGTAAATTTTCTGGAGGATTTGTATTGGTAAAACCCGCTGCTGCGGGTACAGGTGTGATTGCGGGTGGTGCAATGCGTGCTGTTTTTGAAAGTGCAGGAATAAAGGATGTATTGGCCAAGTCTAAAGGTTCCTCAAATCCACATAACGTAGTTAAAGCTACATTTGATGCGTTATCGAGAATGCGTGATCCGTTAGCAGTAGCTCAACAGAGAGGTGTTAATCTATCTAAAGTTTTTAATGGATAATAGCTATGTCTCAAATAAAAATTACTCAAGTTAAAAGTATAATAGATAGTCCTAAAAATCAAAAGCTTACTATACAGGCTTTAGGTTTAGGTAAAATAAGTAAATCTGTTCTTGTGGAAAGTACTCCACAAATTGCGGGAATGCTACGTAAAGTTCATCATTTAGTAGAAGTTAAAGAATTATAGCAATGAATTTAAGCTTATTACAACCTGCACCTGGTTCAGTTAAAGATAGGAAACGAATTGGTAGAGGTACTGGTTCTGGTCGTGGAGGTACCTCTACACGTGGGCATAAGGGAGCTAAGTCACGTTCAGGTTATTCAAGTAAATTAGGTTTTGAAGGTGGACAAATGCCTTTACAGAGACGTGTACCTAAATTTGGGTTTAAAAATTTTAATAGATTAGAGTTTGCTCCTATAAACTTAGATGTTATTTCAGCCTTAGTTGTTAATCAGAATACAACTATTGTAGATTTAGTTTTTTTGCAATCACATGGGCTTGTCTCTAAAAATGATAAAGTTAAAATACTGGGAAGAGGAGAAATAAATAGTGCTGTTGAGATACACGCTCACGCATTTTCTAAATCTGCATCTGAACTAATAGAAAAAGCTGGGGGTAAAATAGTACTCATCTAATTTTTATGAAAAAGTTTATCGCAACAGTTAAGAATATATTTGCAATAGAAGACCTAAGGACTAGAATTTTAAATACCTTAGGTTTTATTGCTATTTTCCGTTTAGGTTCTTACGTTGTTTTACCAGGTATTGATTCTTCTAAGCTACAATCTAACTCACAAGGAATATTTGGCTTATTGGACACTTTACTTGGGGGTGCATTCAGCAATGCTTCTATATTTGCATTGGGTATAATGCCCTACATATCAGCATCTATAGTTTTACAATTACTTACTATTGCTGTACCTTATTTTCAAAAACTTCAAAAAGAAGGGGAATCGGGTAGAAAGAAGATTAATCAATACACAAGAGTTTTAACAATTGTTATTACAGCTGCTCAATCTATAGGTTTTATCGCTACAATTAATGCTGAAGCTATTGCTGTTAGTAATATAACCTTCACAGTATCCTCAATTATTATACTCACTGCAGGAACTATGTTTTGTATGTGGATAGGTGAAAAGATTACTGATAAGGGTATTGGAAATGGAATTTCTATGCTGATTATGATTGGTATCGTTTCAAGGTTACCCAGTGCTATACTACAAGAGCTTTTATCTAAAAGATTGAATGGAATTTTGATTTTTATTTTAGAATTAGTAGTTCTATACTTTGTTGTTATGGCTGTAGTTATGTTAACTCAAGCCGTACGTAGAATACCTGTTCAATACGCAAAGCAAGTAGGAGGATCAACTCAATATAGTGGTCAACGGCAATTTATACCATTAAAAGTTAATGCTGCTGGTGTTATGCCAATTATATTTGCACAATCTTTGATGTTTATACCCGCATTAATATCTTCTATTTGGCGTGATACTAGTGAAACTGCATCCTATATTGGAACTACTTTCTCCGATTATACAAGTTGGCAGTATAATGCTTTATTTGGATTTCTAATTCTTGTATTTACCTATTTTTATACAGCAATAAGTGTCAATCCTGACCAAATTTCTAATGATTTAAAGAGAAGTGGAGGTTTCATACCTGGTGTAAAACCGGGAATCGCTACATCTGAATACATAGGAGATATTCTTGATCGAATTACTCTGCCTGGTGCATTATTCTTAGCTCTTATTGCTATATTTCCTTCAATTGCTTTGTTATTCGGAGTAACTCGCGAGTTTTCGGCTTTTTTTGGGGGTACCTCTTTGATCATATTAGTGGGAGTAGTTCTTGATACACTTAATCAGATCGAAAGTTATTTACTTATGCGCCACTATGATGGTATGATGAAGTCCGGAAAACTTAAAGGCCGGTCTCAAAATATCGCTTTGGCTTCCTAAAATGATTTATTATAAAACAGAGGAAGAAATTAACTTATTACGTGAGGGAGCCGATATTTTAGGTAAAACTCATGGAGAGGTTTTTAAAAATATTAAAGAAGGAGTATCTACAAAGTTCCTTGATCTTCAGGCAGAAACGTTTATCAAAGATCATAGTGCTTTTCCTTCTTTTAAAGGTTACAATGGTTACAAATATAGTTTATGTATTTCTGTTAACTCCGTTGTAGTACATGGGCTTCCAAGTGATTATGAACTAAAATCGGGAGATATTGTTTCTATCGATTGTGGAGTATTGTACAAAGGCTTTCATACAGATTCTGCTTACACGCATGCAGTAGGTTTTGTTCAACCTGAAGTCAAAGAGCTACTAAATACAACTAAAGAGTCGTTGTATTTTGGAATAGATAAGGCAATTGCAGGATACCGATTAGGAGATGTTAGTTCCGCTATTCAAGAATATGTAGAAAGTAAAAAATTTTCGGTTGTTCGGGAGTTAGTTGGACATGGTATAGGCAAAAACTTGCATGAGGCTCCTGAAGTTCCAAATTATGGAAGAAGAGGTTCTGGCATTAAATTACAAGAAGGGCTTGTATTGGCAATTGAACCTATGGTTAATTTAGGTAGTAAAAATATTTTTCAAGAAAGTGATGGTTGGACTATTAGAACCAAAGATAATAAGCCTTCTGCACATTTCGAACATACTGTTGTAGTTAGAAAAGATCAAGCAGAAATATTAACCACTTTTAAGTATATAGATCAGGAAGAATAATAATTTATGGCTAAACAGTCTTCTATCGAACAAGATGGGACAATAGTTGAAGCATTGTCTAACGCAATGTTTAGAGTAGAATTAGAAAATGGACACCAAGTTATTTCTCATATTTCCGGTAAAATGAGGATGCATTATATCAAAATCTTGCCAGGTGATAAAGTGAAAATTGAGATGTCGCCATATGATCTTTCTAAAGGAAGAATAGTTTATAGATACAAATAAAAAAATGAAAGTTAAGGCATCTGTTAAAAAGAGAAGCGTTGATTGCAAAATAATTCGCCGAAAAGGTAAGCTTTATGTAATTAACAAGAAAAATCCACGGTATAAACAAAGACAAGGATAAGATAATTATTTTATATGGCTAGAATAGCAGGAGTAGATATTCCAGATAAAAAGAGAGGGGAGATTTCACTTACCTATATTTATGGAATAGGTCGTAGAGCATCCCAATCAATACTAAACAAAGCTGGTGTAGGCTGGGATAAAAAAGTAAGTGAATGGACAGAAGAAGAAGCTGGAGCCATTCGTAACGTTATTGCAACTGAGCATAAGACTGAAGGTGTATTAAGATCCGAAGTGCAGTTGCATATAAAAAGGTTAATGGATATTGGATCTTACAGAGGTCTTCGACATAGAAAAGGCTTGCCTGTGAGAGGTCAGAGGACAAAAAATAATTCACGTACTCGTAAGGGGAAACGGAAAACAGTTGCTAATAAGAAAAAGGCTACTAAATAATTAATTTGATATGGCTCAAAAAAGAAAAGATAAAGCTAAGAAACGTGTAGTTGTTGTAGAGTCAATGGGACAAGTACACATCAAAGCATCTTTTAACAACATTATAATTTCAATTACAAATAACAACGGGCAAGTTATTTCTTGGGCTTCTGCTGGTAAAATGGGATTTAAAGGTTCTAAAAAGAATACTCCATATGCCGCTCAGATGGCTGCTTCTGATTGTGCTAGAGTAGCACATGAGCTAGGAATGCGCAAAGCGGAAGTTTTTGTAAAAGGTCCTGGGGCAGGTAGAGAATCTGCCATCAGAACAGTGCAAGGTGCAGGAATTGAAGTTACAACTATCAAAGACGTAACTCCTCTTCCGCATAATGGTTGTAGACCACCTAAAAGAAGAAGAGTTTAATAAGTTAGAATAATTGACGAACTTATTTTCCTGACTAATTAATAAAATGGCAAGATACACTGGTCCAAAGACCAAAATTTCAAGAAGATTTAATGAACCTATATTTGGGGCAAGTAAAGCTTTGCAAAAGAAAGCTTACCCTCCAGGTATGCACGGTAGAGGTCGCAGAAAAAAGCAATCTGAATATGCGGTTCAGTTAATGGAGAAACAGAAGGCAAAATACCTTTACGGAGTATTAGAAAAGCAATTTGCAAACTTGTTTGATAAGGCACATCGTAAAGGAGGTATAACCGGGGAAAACTTACTTCGTTTGTTAGAAGCAAGGTTAGATAATACTGTATACCGTTTAGGAATAGCTCCATCCCGAAGAGCAGCACGTCAATTAGTTTTGCACAAGCACATTTTAGTTGACGGTGAGCTTGTAAATATAGTTTCCTACAGCTTAAAACCAGGTCAAACTATTGGAGTACGTGAAAAATCTAAGTCTTTAGAGGCAATCACCACTAGTTTAAGTGCCCGTAATGCTCGTCAATTTAACTGGCTTGAGTGGGATGGCAAAGAGATGGTAGGTAAATTTGTATCTGAACCAGAGAGGGATCAGATACCAGAAAAAATTCAAGAACAATTAATCGTTGAGCTTTATTCTAAATAAGCTTTCGAACTTAATTAATCATAACTATAATATTACAATATATGTCAATATTAGCCTTTCAAATGCCAGAAAAGGTTGTCATGGAAAAAGCTGACGACTTTCATGGTCAATTTGAATTTAAACCTTTGGAAAAAGGATACGGTGTAACTATAGGTAATGCTCTAAGAAGAATATTATTGTCTTCATTAGAAGGTTATGCTATTACAGCTATTCGGATCCCTGGGGTTTTGCATGAGTTTTCAACTATCGAAGGAGTATTGGAGGATATTTCCGAAATTATCCTCAATTTGAAAATGGTGCGATTCAAAAAAGTGAACGAAGCTACTGAAGACAAAATTACCGTTACCATTTCAAATAAGAATACCTTCCAGGCTGGAGATATTAATAGATTTACTAATGGTTTTCAGGTTCTAAATCCGGATCTAGTAATTTGCCATCTGGAACCTTCCGTTAATTTTGAAATTGAATTAACTCTTCAGAAAGGTCGTGGGTATGTTCCAGCAGATGAGAATAAACCAAATGAACAAGTTTTTGGGCAAATAGCTATTGATGCCATTTTTACACCTATTAAGAATGTAAAGTATAGCATTGAAAATACCCGGGTTGAACAAAAAACGGATTATGAGAAGCTTTCCATAGATATTCAAACGGATGGTTCCATTCACCCGGAGGAAGCTTTAAAAGGTGCCGCTCATATTTTGATTCAACATTTTATGTTGTTCTCTGACAATACTATGACTTTTGAAACGGCAAAGCCCGAGGAGGAAGAAGCTGTAGATGAAGAAATGTTGCACATGCGCAAGGTTTTAAAAACGCCTTTGCATGATATGGATCTTTCAGTTCGAGCTTATAATTGCTTAAAAGCAGCTGATATTAAAACTCTGGGCGATTTAGTGCAGCTTGATATGCAGGATATGATGAAATTTAGGAATTTTGGAAAGAAATCTCTTACGGAATTGGAAAACCTGGTAGAAGAAAAAGGATTGAATTTTGGAATGGATCTGTCCAAATACAAATTAGATGAAGATTAATAAAAATGAGACACGGTAAAAAAATAAATCATTTAGGCAGAACATCCGCTCATCGTAAGTCGATGTTGTCTAATATGGCATCATCACTAATCTTGCACAAACGCGTTACTACCACCGTTGCTAAAGCAAAAGCGTTGCGAAAATACGTAGAACCTCTTTTAACTAAATCTAAAAGTGATACTACGCATTCTAGAAGAACAATATTTTCTTATTTGCAAAATAAGGAATCTTTGAAAGAGCTTTTTGACCAAATTTCTGGCAAAATCGCTAATCGGCCCGGAGGATATACTCGTATTTTGAAAACTGGAAACCGTTTGGGAGATAACGCTGACATGTGCATTATAGAACTAGTTGATTACAATGACGCTATGCTAGGTGCTAGTGCAAGTGCTACAGAGTCCAGAACCAGAACGAGAAGAAGAGGTGGTAAAAAGAAAGATAGCCCCGCAGTTAGTTCTTCACAGAGTTCTGCTGAACCTTCGGTGTCTGCTGATAATTTAGAAACTTTAAATTCAACTAACGAAGAAGTTTAAATAAGTGATTGTTTATAGTTAAGATATACTAGAAGGGATATGATTTAATCATATCCCTTTTTTATTTTTGCAAAAATCTAGATTTATGAAAGAAAAAAAAACTGTAGACGCCGTTCTGTTATTAGCGGATGGAACCCAGTGGAAGGGTAAAAGTTTGGGATGTATTGGTACTAATTCCGGTGAGTTGTGTTTTAACACCGGAATGACAGGTTATCAAGAAATTTTTACTGATCCTTCTTACTACGGACAGATAGTTATCACCACCGTTTCCCATGTGGGTAATTATGGCGTTTTAAATTATGAAGTAGAATCAAAGCAAGTTCAGATAAAAGGACTGGTATGTAAAGAATTTTCAGAATTTTTTTCTCGCCGATCGGCTGAAGGCTCTTTGCAGACTTACTTCGAAAATGCAGGCATTGTAGGTATTTGTGAAATAGATACGAGAGAATTAGTAAGGCATATCCGTCATAAAGGAGCTATGAATGCTATTATTTCTTCGGAGATTACGGATATTGAAGTCTTAAAAGAAAAACTCATTCAAACGCCTTCTATGCATGGTTTAGAGTTAGCATCGCAGGTAAGTACTTTGGAAGAGTACACCTTAAAACCCGAAAATCCGGAATTTAAAGTAGCTATCTTGGATTTAGGAGTAAAGAAAAATATTATTCATAATTTGGTAACTCGAGGATGTGAGTGCAAGGTCTTTCCTTTTAATGCCACTTTCGAAGAAATGGAAGCATGGGAACCAGACGGATACTTTATCTCCAATGGACCAGGTGATCCTGCCGCTACTACTATAGCTGTTGAAAGTGTAAACCGAATATTAGAACGAGACAAACCACTATTTGGCATTTGTATGGGGCATCAGGTATTGGCTCAAGCTAACGGCATTGCAACTTATAAAATGCATAATGGCCACCGGGGATTAAATCACCCAGTTAAAAATTTAATTACTGGTAAGTGCGAGATTACTTCTCAAATCATGGCTTTGCTGTTGATGGAGAGGCCATCAAAAATAATAACAAGGTAGAAGTTACACATATAAACTTAAATGACGGTACTATTGAAGGTATTCGCATAAAAGGTAAGAAAGCATTTTCGGTTCAATACCATCCTGAATCATCTCCAGGGCCACATGATTCTAATTACCTTTTTGATAATTTCATTCAATTACTTAAAAATGGTTAATCAATCTTAGAGTTATTTACCACTTTATTACTAGTATTGTATCCATTAATGTTATAGTTTCATTTAATCATTTATATAATATGACTTTGATATCAAGCGTAAAAGCACGCCAGATTTTTGATTCAAGAGGTAATCCTACTGTGGAAGTAGATGTGATAACTGATAATGGATTTATAGGTCGGGCGGCAGTTCCTTCGGGAGCATCTACTGGTAAGCACGAAGCCGTAGAATTGCGGGATGGCGATAAATCGCAATACATGGGTAAAGGTGTTTTAAACGCTGTTAAAAATGTAAACGAGAAAATTGCGGAGGAGCTAATTGGCGAGAATGTATTTGAACAAAACAGGCTCGATAATATTATGCTGGAATTAGATGGTACTGCTAACAAAGGTAATTTAGGTGCTAACGCTATTCTGGGAGTTTCTTTAGCGATTGCGCGTGCCGCAGCCGAAGTGCTGGGAATGCCTTTGTACCGGTACGTAGGAGGGGTAAATGCCAATACCTTACCAGTGCCCATGATGAATATTTTGAATGGGGGAAGTCATGCGGATAACTCTATTGATTTTCAAGAATTCATGATTATGCCGGTTGGAGCAAGTAGCTTTACAGAAGCTATGCGTTGGGGTTCAGAAATTTTTCATAATTTAAAAAATGTACTGCATAAGCAAGGATTATCTACTAACGTAGGTGACGAGGGTGGGTTTGCTCCAAATATCAAGTCTAATGAAGATGCTATTAAAGTAGTACTTCAGGCAATTGAAGCTGCCGGCCGAAAGCCAGGTGATGAAGTAATGATCGCTATGGATGCCGCTGCTTCTGAGTTTTATGATGCTTCCAGCGGTCAGTATCACTTCAAAAAATCGACGGGTGATAAACTTACTTCTTCTGAAATGGTAAGTTTTTGGACTGATTGGAGCAAAAGATATCCTATTATCTCTATTGAAGATGGTATGGATGAAGACGATTGGACTGGTTGGAAATCGTTAACAGAATCTATCGGTGATCAGGTACAATTAGTAGGCGATGATTTGTTTGTAACAAATGTAAACCGCTTACAGCGTGGGATCGACGAAAAGATTGCCAACGCCATTTTAATTAAAGTAAATCAAATTGGTACTTTAACCGAAACTATTAACGCTATTAATTTAGGCCGGAGAAATGGCTATAAGAGTATCATGAGCCACCGTTCTGGGGAAACAGAAGATAACACCATCGCCGATTTAGCAGTAGCTTTAAATACTGGTCAGATCAAAACAGGTTCTGCTTCCCGCTCCGACCGGATGGCGAAATATAACCAATTGCTTCGTATAGAAGAAGAACTGGGTGAAACTGCTTATTTCCCCGGTAAGAAAATGTAATTTTTTAAAATTTAGATGAGCAGGACGGTAAATATTTAGTTTTGCCGTCCTGTTTTTTTTAATATATTTGGTGTATGCGGATACGGTTGCCTCGATTTATCAGAAGTTTTTATTTTATATCAACAGTTACTTTTCTGATTTGGATGGTTTTTTTCGACGCCAATGATTTTGTAACGCAATACCAGATGAGCAAAAAACTGAATGATTTAGAAACAGATAAAGAATACTACGTTCAAAAAATAGCCGAAGTTCAGAAAGATCGTACCGAACTGATGAGCAACCCGGAACTATTAGAAAAATACGCCCGGGAAAAATATTATATGAAACGGCCTACGGAAGAAGTCTTTATTTTGGTAAAGAAGAAACCTGAAAAGAAATAATTTTTTAAATTAAAAAAAAGCTCTGTTTGTACCAGAGCTTTTTTTGTTGTTTTATAGACATAGAAAACAATAAATTTAAAAAATTGAAATGAATGTTTTGTTGAGCAGCGCTTGCCATTTAGGCTTTTTACTGCTATGAAGCTACTCTAGACCAAGGTGTCAGATATGAATACTTGAACTTTGCGGGGGAAAATGTCGTTTAGAACTTACAATATTTGAATTGTACAACTCAATAGTAACAACGTTACAGGACTTAATCGTTTGAAAACGTATATAAAGTTTAATACTATTGGTAAGAACTAATTTTCTCTAGTAAATAGATAAAGAAATGGTACAGGAAAATAAAGGTATTATCCGGAAAGTAAAGAAAGGTAATCGTCGGATTAGGCGCATTATCCCTTTTTTGGCACCTTTTTTCTTTGCGCATTTTTCGCTACCAGCCGGTAGTAACGACAGTAAAACGGAAAAAACGCATTTATCGGCGGCTACTTCAGAAGCGATCCGGTTTGCTGCCTTTCAGGTGGATGTATACAAAATCTACGAAGAGATTGGTTTAGAGCAAACCGGTTTATCATTAAACGTTTTTAACGAAGCTCTATTGGGTTATCTTAATCTAAAAGCACAAGGCCAGCTATCCGATAAAAAATTGTTGACCATTGTTGATTTTAATAAGGCATCTACCGAGAAACGTTTGTGGGTAATTGATTTAGCTTCCAAAAAAGTAGTTTATAATTCTTTAGTGGCTCACGGTAAAAACTCTGGCGCTAACTTAGCCGAAGAGTTTGATAATACCATTAGCTCCGAAAAAAGTAGTTTAGGCTTTTACGTAACCCAAAATATTTACCAAGGTAAGCATGGTAAATCGTTGAAGCTGGTGGGGATGGATAAAGATTTTAATACTAATGCGCTGGAACGTTGTGTGGTAATGCACGGAGCCGATTACGTAAGCGATGCATTTATTGCCCAACACGGACGTTTAGGTCGTAGCCAGGGGTGTCCTGCTTTGCCCATGGAAAATTATTCCGAAATAATTGATGAAGTAAAAGGTAAAACTTGTCTTTTTATTCATGCAGATAAGAAAGAGTATAATTCGGATTATCTGGATGCGGAAACAGCTTTAGCTTATTATACGCAATCTGGAAACACGATTATTTAAGTCTTAAATTTTAAAAAGCTCTCCTGTAAAAGAAGAGCTTTTTTGTTTTGGTTAGAAACGCAAGGAAAAACGTTCGGCTAAAGTTTGTAAGTCTTTTACTACGGGTTCTAACAAAGGAATACCTTCTTGCAAACGTATCTCTGAAGTGACTCTCTCCGGATCACCTGGGATCAAAACCGGTGAGCCAGTAGATTTTGCTTTAGAATTACGGAAAGTAGTAATCCAGTTATCCATGTGCAGTTTAAATTCATCCGCTGACCGAAAGGCATCAATCCGCATAGCGCCAAAGAAATGACCAATTCCATCGCCGACCAGATTAGTGGCCAATGGTAAAAAACTAACGAAAGGAGGTACCCAAGGGCCATAGTTTGCCCCTGATAACACCGCCGAAAATATATCTACTACAGCGCCTAAACAGTAACCTTTATGACTACCAGTATCTCCGCCTAAGGGAATCAGGGCTCCTCCAGCTTTTAATTCATTTGGGTTTGTCGAGTTATTACCCTGAGCATCTTGTATCCAGCCAATAGGAGCTTCTTGGTTTTTACGTTGCAATATTTCTAACTTACCATTGGCGGCCGTTGTAGTGGCAAAATCGGCTACAAAGGCAGGTTGCTCTTTGGCCGGAATAGCTACTGCAATAGGGTTAGTGCCTAATAAGCGTTCTAAAGAATTGGTGGGAGCAACTAAAGGGCTGGCATTGGTCATAGCTATGCCAATCATATCGTGCGGTAATGCTTTCATGGCATGATAACCAGCAATGCCAAAATGATTAGAATTTTTAACCGAAACCCAACCTGTACCAGCTACCTGCGCCTTTTGGATGGCAACGTCCATTGCTTTAGGGGCTACTACCAAACCCAGGCCACTATCACCATCAATTACAGCGGTACTGGGCGTTTCGTGGGTAATTTGTACACGCGGGGTGGCATTTATACGGTTACTTTCCCAAAGCCGTACGTAGCCAATTAAACGGGCAACTCCATGCGAGTCAATGCCCCTTAAATCAGCGGAAAGTAATACTTCAGTCGCTAATTCAGCTTCTTCTTCGGGGCACCCGATATTTTTAAAAATTGCTTTCGTAAAGGCAAAAAGGTGTTGGTACGAATACATCATGTGTTTGATTTCAGGCAACTATAAACAACTTAACTTCCGTTATATTTATAGCTATTAAGTAAATAAAGCAAAGCAAAGGTATTAGCTTTCCGTTATACTTAAACAAAAAAGGCTATCCTTAATAGGAATAGCCTTTCATTTAAAATTTTTTGCTTTTAACCACTAAGTTTTCTACTCAGGTTTTCTTCGGAGTCTATCAAATCCGGTTTTAAAGTTTTGGTATGTTTTAGTAATTCCTGCATTAATGCCGGTATACACCGGTGCAAAGCATCTTCTATGGTAGGCATTAACCGGATTTTAGAACTTTGCAGAACAGAATTCTTAGGACGGTATGCCGGAAGCTGGAAAGAGCTTATCGGTTGATCTTTTATCTCCACATTTTTTAATAAGGCCACATTCGCTACTAATCGAGCTAACTCTGCCCAGGTATAAGATCCTTGGTTCGTTACATGCCAAATGCCATTTGCCTGATCAATCAACAAATTCAGGGAAGTATGCACCAAATCCGGTACGTAGGTAGCTGTAATTTTTACATTATTAACGGCTGCAAATGGTAAACCTTGCAGAAAAGATTTTAAGGCAAAATATACAAAATTGTACCGATCCCAGCTACTAAAAAACGCGCTTGTCCGGATAATCAGAGATTCTGGTAAAATTTTAAAAATTTCCTTTTCGGCTAAGGCTTTACTTCGCCCATACACGTTCCGTGGATTAGGGATATCTTCCTCGGTGTAAGGTTCGTCTTTCTCGCCATCAAAAACTAAATCCGAAGAAAAAGTTAAAAATTGAATACCAGCCGTCTTACATGCTTCGGCTAAAAGAATAGCACCTGCTGTATTTTCACGGTAGCATACTTCCGGTGCTTTTTCAGCTTCATCAACCCGCACATAACCCGCTGTATTTATAACGGCCCACGGGTTATGTTGCATAATAGCGGCTTCTACTGATGCCTGATTAGTAATGTCGAGTTGTTTGCGGTTTAGTAAAACATAAGACAAACCACGATCCTGACATATTCTGCCAAAGGCTTTACCCAGGGTACCAGTAGCTCCGGTAATGAGGATTGGCCGTTGGTTCTTGTCCAGAATAGGTTTGTGGGTTGGTTTTGCAATGTACTTTTCACCGTGATAGTAGGCATAGCGTTCTTCCCGGTCCCACCAACCTTTATGTTTTAAAACATCGTGTTGGTAATTCCCTGTACTACTTAAACTTTGCAGCATGGGCACCAAAGCAGTAGGCCAGGGTTTATCACCAATGCGTAAATCAAATATGCCGCTTTCGTAAAAGCCATTACTCCGGGTGAGCAGCGAATTCCAGTCGTAAGAGCCAATTAAAGCCCAGGCCGTGACAGCTAAGCAATTTACACCTGCTTTTTTTAAATCGGTAGCTGCTTCCCAAACTTCCATGAACCACCGCATTTGTTCTTCGCGGGTACAGCATAAATGAGCTTCGGTAATGGCAATGGGGGATTGGTAGCGTTGCCAGACTTCCTGCAACAAACTTTTTACCCCGGCACGTTCTACACCTTTAACCCGTACTGCTTCCACATCGGCGTATTTATGTTTCCCGTTACTGCCATGGCTATGCAACGGAAACAAGGACAAATGCTCGTCTAAGTACCGCTCACTAGTTACATAATGGTTAATACCAAAAATATCCGGAGGCAAAGGAGATGCAACAAACTCCAGTAATTCTTCGGTAGTTGCTCCCGATTTTTTTAAATATTTATATAGATTATGTTCCGGAGTAACCTTACCACATAGCAAATCATAGCTTAACCACCTGCGTTCGTTCTCGAAGGCAGCTTGGTAAGCTAATGAATGGGTGCTATGCGTTTCACCTAAATCTTCGGTTTGGACTAACTGAGCATTAGGGTTTATCTGTCGGATAGCCAGCATGGCTAGTCTAGTGCCTTTTAACTGGTTGAGTAAGGCCCGTACAAAATCCTGATCAGAAGTACCGTGCGGGTACCAGAGTCCGTAAAGGCCGCTAAAACGAGCCGTGGTAAGTGGTTCGTTAACGGGTGTGTAGTAATTTACCCACGGGTAGCGTTCGGCTACCAGGCCGGCATATTGGGCTAGTAAAGGGGCAAAATTATTACTGGTTAAACTGGTGTAGGCCGGACCACTGCCGTGATGTACCAATCCCACGATAGGTTCAATTTGCAATTCCTGCAAACGTTGTAACCGTTCATCCGGCCATAACCAATCTGGCCGATCCAGACTTTGAGGAGCGACTTGCTCCCAAAGTACCGGATAGCGTAATTTTTTAATTCCAAGTGAGGCAAATAGGTCCAGATCCGAAATCCGATTCAGATGACCGTTTCTGCTTAACTGGTCGAAGAACTGTTCTCCTACCCGGTTACAACTACATTCAACTCCGCCCCATAAATCAATGATCGCCATTTTTACTGGAGATTTTGATAGTAGATCCGTTTAAAGACTTACCTTTAATAACGATCTTCTCAATTTCTGCAATAGATTTATCTTCTTCTGTTTTCTCGGTTAACTTCTTGTATAGTGTTAGCGCCTGGGCTACCACCTGGTCCATGTTGTAGTATTTATAAGTAGCTAAACGGCCTACAAAATGAACATTAGGTGTTTGATCGGCTAACTTCTTGTATTTATTATACAATTCAGCATTTTCTGGGCGCGGTACGGGGTAGTACGGATCGCCATCAGCTTGCGGATATTCGTATACCACGCTGGTTTTGGGGTGCTTCTGGCCAGTTAAATACTTAAACTCCGTAATACGGGTATACGCGTGTTCGTTCGGATAATTTACTACCGCAGTTGGCAGGAAAGTCTCGGTATTTAACGTTTCGTGTTTAAAGTCGAGCGAACGATAAGGCAGTTTACCAAATTTATAGTCGAAGTACTCATCAACCGGTCCGGTAAAAATCATTTCTTTAAACGGAATTACATCAATGATTTCTTTATAATCCGTATTCAGCATTACCTTAATGTTCGGGTGAGCCAGCATTTTTTCGAACATAGACGTGAACCCATTGGCCGGCATAGCCTGATACATATCCGTAAAATACCGATTATCGCGGTTGGTGCGGGTAGGTACCCGGGAAGTTACCGATTTATCTAATTCTGATGGGTCCATACCCCATTGTTTGCGGGTATAGTTCCGGAAGAATTTTTCGTATAATTCGCGACCTACTTTGCTTACTACTACATCTTCGGAAGTGCGCACTACGGGTACTTGCTCGGCTACGGACTCAAACCAATCTTCGAGTTCAAAAGAAGTAAGATTTAAACCATACAATTTATTAATAGTATCCAGGTTAATCGGAATAGGTACTAACTGACCATCTACACTAGCTAATACCCGGTGTTCGTACGAACGCCACTCGGTAAATTGCGATAGATAATCAAAAACATCTTTAGAGTTTGTGTGGAAAATGTGTGGGCCGTATTTATGAACCAGGATACCTTCTTCGTTATAATGATCGAATGCATTACCGGCAATATGCGGTCTTTTATCGATAATTAATATTTTTTTATTAGAACGGGTAGCAAGGCGTTCGGCCAATACACTTCCGGCAAAGCCAGCTCCAACAATAAGATAGTCGAACATATGATTTATAATTTAATAGTTTAACGTTTATTTATTTAGGTTATAAGCAAGGAGCTTACTTTGATTTTTGAGTTAAGGCAATATACATAAGACTTACCATGTTTTGCCAGGTATGGTCCCAGGAAATGTTGGCTAAAAAAGCATCCACTTGCGCCAACCATTCCTGATCGTTTCGTTGCAATAGCGCTTTTTCTAAAGCGTTCACAAACTCCGATGCAGTAGATGCAATATGCACTAATTGCTGATCGCCGTAAGGACGAACAACATCCCGAATAGGAGTAGAAACAACCGGTTTGCTGCCAGCTAAATATTCCGGGGTTTTAGTGGGGCTTATATATTTAGTAGATTCGTTTATAGCAAAAGGCATAGTGGCTACATCCCACGAACTTAAGTACAGCGGGAGGTCTTTGTAATCTTTACCGCCCAGGTAATGAATGTTGTCGGCGTGGGGTAATGTAGCCGGATCTATTTTTACTACCGGGCCAATTATTACCCAATGCCATTCCGGACGTTGAGCGGCTACTTCGCGTAATAACTCAATATCGAAGCGCTCGTCTACCACGCCGTAAAACCCAAAGCGAGGATGCGGTATATTCTTCTGATCTTCTGGTTCCGTTAAGCCAGTACGTGCCTGAGCAAAATGGGCTTTGTCGATGCTACTCGGGAAAGCGTATACATCCGAATGTTGGGTGCGCTTTGATTCATAAATGCTATGGCCGCCGGTAAATACCAAGTCGGCTTTTTTAAATAATTCGGCTTCTAACTCGCGTAAACGCGGCGAAGCACCTTTAAAAGCCGAAAGCTCGTCCATGCAATCGTACACGGTTAAAGCCGGTTGCAAATGGCCGTATACTTCCAGTGCCATAGGCGTGTAATACCAGGCTACATAATCGTTCAGGTGCTGCTCTTTAATAAAATTGTTTACTAATTCAATCTGAATAGCGTCAGATTCTTGCGGGGTTAAACCATGCGGTAAATGGGCTACCACAATATGTACGTTCGGGTCGCGGAGGCTTATATCCAAACGGGGCTGCGCGCCATCGTAAAAATAAGGTTCTTCAAAAAAGAATAACCGGCTGTGCTTGGCAAAGCGCGAAAGCAAATGTTGGGGCCGCTGATACACAAAGTCCCAGCGTAAATGCGATAAACAAACAATAGCGGGCATTGCTTGAATAAAGTTATCCAGTGTATCGGATGCATTTGGTGCACTGGATTGAAGATCGAGGGCTTGGGTTGTTGCTTCAGGAGTTAAAGAGCTGTTCAGGTCAGATTTTAGCATAGAGGTAACGTGCACTTATTTTGTCATTTAAATAAATTTGAAATTTATTAAGAAATTTTCAACGAAAGCTAATCAGCAATAAGGGTTTTGCTTACATAACCACAATACGCAAGATTTTTTAAAAAGATATTGCATATATCGAAATTTTGCATTATTAATTGCCTTTTTACGTAAAAAGACTTAACCTTAAATCCGTATTACTGCTAAACAGAATTAAATTTTAGTATACAAGTTACCCGGAATAATACAAATTAATAAGTTGTAGAGAACTGGTAAAGTAGTAATAAAATAAGATAAGGTGGGGTAAAGCCAAATCTAATCTATTTAAAATCAGATTAGATAATAAAATACTTTGTTAAAAATTTAGGATGGGGTATATAAACGCAAACAAGCAAGGTGATAAACTTAGGAAAAGCTACTTTTTATAGAAGTTAAAAAATTAAATTTTAGGATTTTAAATAAAATAAATTTAATTGTTTAAAATTTTTTGAAATTCGACCAGATCCAGCCAGCCGGCGGCGGTCTTCATCCAAGCGTGGCGAGTACCTATTGCTTGAAAGCCAGCTTGTTTAAACAACTGTAAACTCGGTTGGTTACTACTGATAACCGAGCAGTAAACCTGATGGAGCAAGAGTTGTTCTTGGCAATAGTGCAGCAGGAGTTGTAAGGCTTCTGTGGCGTAACCTTGCTGCTGGAATGCAACAGCAATAACAATCCCGATCCCGGCTCGTTGGTGCTTGGGATCAAAATCGAACAAATCGATAGCACCAACAGCCTGGTGTTGCTGCGTACAAATGAGTAAACGAAGTTGTTTCGTAGTATAAATATCGGCTGCTGCCTGCTCTAAATAACTTTGTAATACATGCTGGGCGTAAGGAGTAGTGGTATTGCTCACTAACCAAATAGAAGTGTCATTTTCTAAGGTATATAAAAAATCGAGATCGCTTGGTTCTAAAGCCCGCAAGTAAATACGTTCGTTTTTTAAAAACATAGTGGCAGTTTGTTTACTACACGGTAATAGTGCCGGTAAAAACGTACTGGGCCGGGCCAATCAGGTAAATATTAGTAAACCCAGTAGCTGTAGCTTCAAAAGCAACCTGCAAATTGCCCCCCAAGGTACGAATAGACACCGGACTGGTTGCTCCCTGATAACTGGCCGCCAGAGCCGTAGCTGTTACGCCAGTGCCGCACGAAAAAGTTTCGTCTTCCACGCCGCGTTCGTAGGTACGCACAAACAGTTGCGGCTCTGGTTGTAATTGCGCAAAATTTACATTCGTGCCTTCGGCTTTAAAACGATCGTTGTACCGGATGAGCTTACCTTCCGCAAAAACATTAAATTGATCCAAGGCATCGACAAACTGTACATAATGCGGCGAGCCGGTGTTCAGAAAATAGTAATCCGTACCTGTTTCTACTTGTACTACATCATTCATTTTTAAAGAAACCTGACCTTGGCTATCGATGGTCGCATAATGATCGCCATCGGCGGCCAGGAAAAAAGCTTTTTCCTGGATTACATTTAATTGCCGGGCAAATTGTACCGTACAACGGCCCCCGTTACCGCACATGGAGCCAGGGCGGCCATCGGCGTTGTAGTAAACCATTTCAAAGTCGTAACCTTCTCTATTTTGAAGTAAAATTAAACCATCGGCGCCAATACCCATCCGGCGTTCACATAGCTTGGCAATCAGGGCGTAATTGTCCGCATCAAAAAATAATTCCCGATTATCGATCATGATAAAATCATTACCGGTGCCTTGGTATTTATAAAAAGTTACGTTCATGGTTTATAAAAAATGAAAGTACAAGTTTATTCTTTTCCCATGAGGAATGGTAATACAATTAAGAATTCGTGAAAATTATAATGAATTTAGTGTTTTCTAGCAGGTTATTACTAAGTACCGCCAGGTTTGGTAGCTTTGTTTTGAAGCCGCGTATTGTTTAGACTACTTACCATCAAAGCTACTTGGCTTCGCAAAATTTTAAAAAATTAATTTTGCCGGTTAACGCTAACTAAAAAAATAGTACTTATTTACAAGCATGTATTCTTTTTTAACAACTATAAATTGGCCCGATTACGAGCTAATAGATTCTGGAGATTTTGAAAAGCTGGAGCGTTTCGGAGATTATTACCTGGCGCGACCAGAACCCCAGGCTATTTGGGATAAAAATTTAGCGCAGGCAGAGTGGGATAAGCGGGCACAAGCTATTTTTAAACGGGAAAAAGGCAGCTCCGAGAAAGGCCAATGGCAACTGCGGAAAGGCATGGCGCAGCAATGGTTTATCCAATACGAGTACCAGGCCATGAAATTGCGGTTCCGGCTCGGTTTATCGTCGTTTAAGCACGTGGGTTTATTTCCGGAGCAGGATCCTAACTGGAAATTTATTTACGAGGCTACCCGGCAGTTAAACACGAAACCTCCCAAAATTTTAAATTTATTTGCGTATACCGGGGCTGCTTCCTTAGCCGCGAAAGCGGCCGGCGCCGATGTTACGCACCTGGATTCGGTGAAGCAGGTTAATTACTGGGCCCGCGAAAACATGGAAGCCAGCAGTTTAAACCAAATCCGGTGGATCGTGGAAGATGCTATGAAGTTTGTGCGGCGCGAAGTAAAGCGCGGCAATGTTTACCAGGGCTTAATTCTGGACCCACCCGCCTACGGACGCGGACCCAACGGCGAAAAATGGCAACTGGAAGATGAACTAAATGAACTGATTAAATTAGGTGCCCAATTATTAGATCCCCACGACAACTTATTTTTAATTAATTTGTATTCCTTAGGGTTTTCCGGAATGATTCTGGAAAATCTAATCAACCAAAATTTTCAGCAACACGCTAAAGCGCAGCAGGAAGTGGGTGAAATTTACCTGCAGGACCAAGGCCAGCGTAAATTGCCTTTGGGAACCTTTTACCGCTTTAGCACCGTTTTGTACAACAAAATAGAAACTAAATGAAAACTCGCCGCCTCGCCCTGATTGATATGGGGACCAACACCTTTCATTTGTTAATCTCGGAAATAAATCCGGCAGGAGAACCTGTTTCTTTGGTGAAGTTAAAAGAACCCGTTAAACTCGGGCAGGATGGCATTAGCCGGGGATCTATTGCCCCAGATGCGGTAGAAAGAGCCTTGCAAACGCTGGCTAATTTTAAAACCGAAATAGAAAAACACCAAGTGGAAGAGGTAAAAGCAGTAGCGACTAGTGCGGTCCGGAATGCGGCCAATGGTACGAAACTGGTGCGGGCCATCCGCGATCAAATTGGCATTGAGGTAGAAGTTATTTCGGGTGATCGCGAAGCGGAACTGATCTATTACGGCGTTAAATCTGCCCTGGAAATTGGCTCAGAATGCAGCCTGATTATAGATATTGGGGGCGGTAGCGTGGAGTGTATCATCTGCGACGAAGAAGCCATTCACTGGAAACAAAGTTTTGAAATTGGGGCGCAACGCCTGATGGATAAATTTTTTATCACCGATCCTATTTCGGCCGCCGATGCCGAAGCCGAAATGGACTTTTTAGAAAAAGAACTGCAACCTTTAACCGCAGCGGTAGCGCGTTACAAACCTTGCGTATTAATCGGCTCTTCGGGTACTTTCGATACCCTCTGCGATATTGATGTGCGCCGGAAAGGACTGGATCGTACCTGTGATCCGTGTACCGAAGCCGATTTAACCTTATCTGATTTTTACGAAATCTACGATGATATCTTAAAGAAAACCCGCTCCGAGCGATTAGCCATACCGGGTATGATGGAAATGCGGGTAGATATGATTGTGGTAGCCACAATTTTAATCGACTTTGTGCTGGAAAACTACGAATTAAACAAAATCCGGGTATCGTCTTACGCCTTAAAAGAAGGTTTGTTAAGTGAGCAATTAAAACTAGTTATGGAATAGTTTTTAAAATTTCATCTAACCAAAGTAAAAACCTGAGCGGGAAACATAAACCAGTTCAGGTTTTTACTTTTTAAAAAATGGGAATGTTTTACCAGTAAACTCTGACGAATAGTCAGGTAAAAAGCAGGTAGTTTGAATTAGCTGTAAGCTGCTGCCTTGCTGTGGCAGAATTCTGTTAATTTTTAAAAAATAATATTTAAAGCAGCTCAGAAAACGTTTAAAGGTAGATTTTCTTCTCTTTTACATTCGGAATTTAAAAAAATCAAGTTTCATTTGAAAAACCATTCGTAATAGTTGCAGTACCTAAATTATTTAGGCGAATTTTTTGTTATTAACCCAAGGTAATCTTAAATATTGGTAATCAGGCGGTGGTTAATCCGGATTGTTTTAACCCACTTTATACCGATATTTCCGAAAAACCCTGTAATTTTGACTTACATCTATTTTAATTTTTAACGACAAGCGATGTTCGATTTTATTGGAAAAACGGTTGCTAAAATATTCGGCACCAAATCCGAACGAGATATTAAAGAAATAACCCCGTACGTGGGGCAAATTAATGAAGAGTACGCGCGGTTAGCTGGGGTTTCGGATGATGAGCTCCGCCAGAGAACGCAGGCGGTAAAATCTGTTATTGATGAGCGCCTGAAAGAAATTGATGCCCAGATTGCGGCTTTGCACCAACGGATCAACAATGAACCCGATCTGGACATTATGCAGAAGGAAAATATTTTCTCCGAAATCGATACTTTAGAAAAAGATCGGAATAAGCAACTGGAGTTAGTATTAATGGAGGTATTACCCCAGGCCTTTGCTATTGTAAAAGAAACCGCCCGCCGGTTTAAAGATAATAACCAATTAGTAGTAACTGCCACCGACTTAGACCGCAGTATAGCGGCTCGGAAACCCAACGTGCGCCTGGAAGGGGATAAAGCAATCTGGGCAAATAAATGGCTGGCTGCCGGTAACGAAATTACCTGGGATATGCTGCACTACGATGTGCAGTTAATCGGGGGTATTGTGCTGCACCAAGGCAAAATTGCCGAAATGGGAACCGGCGAAGGTAAAACCTTGGTAGCTACCTTACCGGCTTTCCTGAATGCTTTGGCAAAACGTGGCGTGCACGTAGTTACGGTAAACGATTACCTGGCCAAACGGGACTCCGAATGGATGGCCCCCTTGTTTGAATTCCACGGCCTTACCATTGATTGTATTGATAAGCACCAGCCTAATACCGATAACCGGCGACGGGCTTACCAGGCGGATATAACTTACGGCACCAACAACGAATTTGGCTTTGACTACCTGCGCGATAACATGGCGCGCAACCCCGATGAGTTGGTACAACGCAAACACCATTTTGCCATGGTGGATGAGGTGGACTCGGTACTGATTGACGATGCTCGTACGCCTTTAATTATTTCGGGTCCGGTGCCGCGGGGTGATGAGCACGAGTTTTACGAACTAAAGCCGCGTATTGCCATGCTGGTAGATGCGCAAAAGAAAGTAGTAGGTAATTACTTGGTAGAAGCCAAACGAATGCTGAAAGAAGGCAACGAAAAAGAAGGCGGACTATCTTTGTTCCGGGCTTACCGGGGCTTACCTAAAAACAAACCCTTAATTAAATTTTTAGGGGAAACCGGTATCCGGGCTGCGCTGCAAAAAACCGAAAACTTTTTCCTGCAGGATAATGCCCGCCAAATGCCCCAAGCCGATGAGCCGCTTTATTTTACCATCGACGAAAAAAACAATAACATTGAGCTGACCGAAAAAGGGATTGATATGATTACCGGTCAGGGCGAAGATCCTAATTTTTTCATTCTGCCGGATATTGGTTCGGAGTTAGCAACTATTGAAAACGATAAATCTGTTGCGGACGAGGAACGGTTGCACCGCAAGGAAAAGTTAATGAATGATTTTGCCGAGAAATCGCAGCGGGTTCATACCATTAACCAGTTACTAAAAGCTTATACCCTATTCGAAAAAGATGTAGAATACATTGTTACCGAAGATCGCAAAGTAAAAATTGTAGATGAGCAAACCGGCCGGATTATGGAAGGCCGGCGGTATTCTGATGGCTTGCACCAGGCCATTGAAGCCAAAGAAAACGTGCGCGTTGAAGATGCCACGCAAACTTACGCTACCGTTACCCTGCAAAATTATTTCCGGATGTACCATAAACTTTGCGGTATGACCGGTACGGCCGAAACGGAAGCTGGCGAATTCTGGGAAATTTATAAACTGGATGTAGTAACCATTCCAACTAACAGACAAGTTGTTCGCGAAGATCGCCACGATAAAGTATACAAAACCGTACGCGAGAAATTTAACGCGGTAGCCGAAGAGATTCAGGAATTAACCGCGGCTGGCCGGCCGGTTTTGGTGGGTACTACT
The DNA here is from genome assembly GCF_003340495.1 of Adhaeribacter pallidiroseus. NCBI lineage: Bacteria > Pseudomonadati > Bacteroidota > Cytophagia > Cytophagales > Hymenobacteraceae > Adhaeribacter > Adhaeribacter pallidiroseus. The sequence continues at coordinate 4,048,170 of NZ_QASA01000001.1, read as the reverse complement.
TCTGTGGAGATTTCCGAATTAGTAAGCCGCATGCTGCAAATCCGGAAAATTCCGCATCAGGTACTTAACGCGAAGCTGCACCAGAAAGAGGCAGAAATCGTAGCGGAAGCCGGTAAACCCAGCACCGTAACCATTGCTACCAACATGGCGGGCCGGGGAACCGATATTAAACTAACGCCGGAATCAAAACAAGCCGGTGGCTTAGCCATTATTGGTACCGAGCGGCACGAATCCCGTCGCGTTGACCGGCAGTTACGCGGTCGTTCCGGCCGGCAAGGTGACCCGGGTTCTTCGCAGTTCTTTGTGAGTTTGGATGATAGCCTCATGCGTTTATTTGGTTCCGAGCGGATTGCTAAACTCATGGACCGTTTAGGTTTAGAAGAAGGCGAAGTCATTCAGCACTCCATGATTTCTAATTCTATTGAGCGGGCGCAGAAGAAAGTAGAAGAAAACAATTTCGGTATCCGGAAACGCTTACTGGAATACGACGACGTGATGAACGCGCAGCGGGAAGTGGTGTATCGCCGTCGCCGCAACGCTCTTTATGGCGAACGTCTGGAGTTGGATATCTGGAACATGATTTATGATCTGAGCGAAGATATGGTGACTGGTCACAAAGCTAGCAACGATTTTGATGACTTTACTTTAAATATTATCCGGGTATTTGGCTTTGATACCACCATTACTGCAGCTGAATTAGCCAGCTCTTCAGAGGCTGAACTAACCGAAAAGTTGTATAACGAAGCATTAACTTTTTACCTGGATAAAAACAAAGTTATCGCGGAGCATTCCTTGCCGATTATCACGGATATTTATCAGAACCGCGCCATGATCGAAACCATTGCGGTACCCTTCTCCGATGGTCGCAAGCAGATTACGGCCATGACCAATCTGGAAAAAGCCTATAATACCCAATCCCGCGAACTGATCAAGGAAATGGAAAAAGCTATTACGCTAACCACCATCGATCAGGCCTGGACCCAGCATTTGCGCGAGATGGACGATTTAAAGCAATCGGTGCAAAATGCCGTTTACGAGCAAAAAGACCCGTTGTTGATTTACAAATTTGAATCGTTTGAATTATTTAAGCGGATGATTGGTAAGGTAAACGAAGAAACCGTTTCCTTCTTGTTTAAAGCCGATATTCCGGTCCAGAGATCCGAAGAAGTACAGGAAGCCCGGCCACCAAAGCCGGCTAAAGCTCCCGCGCTAAAAATACAGAAAGAAGAAGTGCATTCAGTACTGGAAGGACCGGCAGTGGAAGAAGCCGCTGAAGCCCAAGCTGCCGTAAAAGCAGTGCCGGTGCGTTCGCATAAAGTAGCCGGCCGCAACGATAAAGTAAGTGTGCAGTACAACGATGGCCGGGTAGTACGCGATGTGAAATATAAAAGCGTTGAACAGGATGTGCTCAACCATCGCTGTGTAATCATTGAAGACTAAATCAAATACCGCCAATTCCACCATTGCCAGCTACATCGATCATACGCTTCTGCGGCCCGATGCCGACGAGCGTATGATCCGGCAGTTGTGCGCCGAAGCTCTGGAACACCAATTTGCGGCGGTTTGTGTACCGCCGTGTTATGTAAAAATTGCTTCCAGTATTTTGGGAGAAAGTCCGGTTAAAATTGCTACGGTTATTGGTTTTCCTTTTGGTTACCAAACCGCCGAAGTTAAATTTTTTGAGGCGCACAAAGCATTAAGTACGGGAGCTACCGAAATAGATGTAGTTTGGAACTTAGCTGCTTTTAAAACGGGTAAGTTGGCCGATGTCGAAAACGAAATTGGGGAATTAGCTACTCTTTGCCACTTGCGAGGGGGGCTGGTAAAAGTTATTATCGAAACGGCTTTATTATCGGAAGAGGAAATTATAGATGCGTGCGCGATATGCGCCCAAGCCGAAGCTGATTTTGTAAAAACTTCCACGGGTTTTGCTCCGCATGGAGCTACTGTAGAAGACGTACTATTAATGCGGCAAAACTTACCCGAACGGGTGCGGATTAAAGCTTCGGGTGGCATCCGGGATCTTGCTTTTGCCAAAGAATTAATTCAAGCGGGTGCCGACCGTTTAGGTACTTCGGCGGGAGTACAACTTATCAAGCATGAGAATAATCAGATTTAAAGAACTAAGTTTTTTGTTTTTGGTGCTTATTTCCTGTGCGAGAACACCTGGAACGTCATCTAATTCGGGAACCGTAGCTAAAGCAGAAGATTTTAGCGTTTATAGGCCTAAATTTCCTGCGCCTCCAACTGAGCCTGCTGGCAATACTAAACCTACTGCGGAACCAACAGTTTTAGTAACGCCTACTAACCACGTAAACAACCGGGTCCTGGCCTTGCTCGATACCATGGCTAATGCGAATAAGGCCATAAAGTACGCATCGGGTTACCGCATTCTGGCCTACACCGGAACCGAACGGAAAACGGCGATGGACATGCGCCGGGCTATTATTGAGCGAATACCGGATGAACGCGATTACCTGCAATACCGCCAACCCACCTTCCGGCTGAAAGTAGGTGATTATCTGACCCGGCTCGAAGCCCAGCAAGTGCTTTCCCGCATCCGGGATATTACGCCCAATGCTTTAATTGTTACGGACCAAATTAACGTGAACCGGTAGTTTAGTTACTAGTTGTTAGTTTTTAGTTGTTCGGGAACCAGAAGCTAATTTTTTAAATTTTTTTCTATTTTGGGAACACGCAATTAAGGGCTTTAATGATCATGTGTTCCAGTCTAGTTAATTTTGCTTGCCACTTTTAACTCTTAACTTTTAAATTATCACCATGTCTGATCTGAAAGACACCATACAAAAGTTAGCCCGGGAATTTGCTCCCGAAATCGTGCAAGTTCGTCAGCATTTGCACGCCAATCCTGAACTTTCTTTTCAGGAATATCAAACGGCAGCTTTTGTTACCGATAAGTTAAATTCTTTTGGTTTGGAGCCTATTGCTATGGCCGAAACCGGTGTTACTGCTCTGATTCAAGGTAGAAACCCGGACAAGAAAGTGGTGGCGTTGCGTGGCGATATGGACGCATTACCTATTACCGAACAAAACGAAGTGCCTTATAAATCGAAGAATGAAGGCGTAATGCACGCTTGCGGCCACGATGTGCATACTTCGTCTTTGTTAGGTACTGCCCGCATCTTAAGCCAATTGCGGGATCAGTTTGAAGGAACAATTAAACTTATTTTTCAACCGGGCGAAGAATTGATTCCGGGTGGAGCTTCTCTCATGATTAAAGAAGGTGTGCTGCAAAACCCAGCACCCGCCGCAATATTCGGGCAACATGTGTTTCCGCAACTGCCGGCTGGTAAAGTGGGAGTACGTTCGGGCATGTACATGGCCAGCGCCGACGAGTTATACATTACGGTTACCGGCAAAGGTGGCCACGGAGCTATGCCCGAAATGAATATCGATCCGGTACTAATTACGGCCCACCTGATTGTGGCTCTACAGCAAATTGTAAGCCGGGTAGCCAGTCCTAAAACGCCAACGGTACTATCGTTTGGTAAAGTTATTGCCAATGGGGCTACCAACATTATTCCGAACGAAGTAAAAGTAGAAGGCACGTTCCGGACTATGGACGAGAAATGGCGGGCCGAAGCGCACGTGAAAATGAAAAAAATGGCCGAACAGCTAGCGGAAGCTATGGGAGGTTCCTGCGATTTTGAAATTCGGCGAGGTTACCCGTACTTAGAAAACTCACCCAGCTTAACTAAAAAAATGCGCTTGGCCGCGGAAAGTTATTTGGGTAAAGAAAATGTAGTGGATCTGGATTTGTGGATGGCCGCCGAAGATTTTGCTTACTACACACAGCAGATTGATGCCTGTTTTTATCGCTTAGGCACCCGCAACGAAGAACGCGGCATTACCTCCTCGGTGCATACGCCTACTTTCGACGTAGACGAAACGGCCCTGGAAACCGGTATCGGTTTAATGGCCTGGCTAGCTTTAAGCGAATTAGGTAACTAACTATTAAAAGTAAAACACTGAGTAGGTGCATGCGTTTGGCTATTTGCATAAATGTTGAATTGGCCGTATGTGGTTGGTTCGTAATTTACCAGTAAAGACAGTTACTTTTTTTTAATTTTTTTATTTTCAGGAGCTATTTGCCTAGTTTAGCTCAGCAAAAACAACTTCTAGCGCTAGAACTCTGGCCCGAGATACAAGCCGAATACGTTTTTAAAACACCAGCTTTTTATACTTCCGGCATCAATACCGCTTTCCTACCAACCCCAATTATAAAGGCCTAAATGCCTACTTACTGAATGATCAGTTAAAACGAATCCAGTTCCGGTTGGGGTACGAGCATGTATTTACGGCGACGTGGGGCTTGGGTGGTTCGCAAATGTTTAGTCAGGAGCCCGGCCGGAAACTTTATTTTACCGATGTGTAGATGCGGCATTCTAGTTTTTAGCTGGCTTACAAATAATCAAACGAGTAATGGTAGATTATCTGCAATACTCTAATGCTTTTTCTGTGGGTCGCATACGTCCTCATCTGGATTTGGATAAACCTTTTAAAATTAACTCGTTTACCGTTCGACTCCGGTCAGGTTACGAATTATTTTTGTATACTGATTTTACTGCAAGCAAACCCTACGCTGCAAGAGGTATTGATCGTTCCCGTTTGCGGATTGAAATTGCTTTACAACCTAATCCGCACTTGGTGCTTACTCCTTTTTCACCAAGCAAACTGATTACACCAAATTGCCGGATAAGTGGGATGAGCAGAACCCTTAAACGTTGCCGGTGAAAACCAAAATAGCATTACTCCTATATGGGGCGTAGAATTACGTTATACTTTTTTCCAAGGTAAAAAACCTTTCGCACGCATTCCAACGCCTGAGCAACAAGATTAAACATACACGGATGCCTTTTTAAGTAGAAAAAAACAGTTATTTTTAAAAATTTAGACATGTTGTCAGGCTTTATTACGCATTATTGTTAATTAAATGTCATTAAGTCTTTTTTTTGATTGGTTTTTAGGGTTGGTATAAAATTTACTATAAACAATATATCAACAGCAAAATAAAACTTAAAAACATAAATAATAGGAGATTTAAACAATGACCATCACACGGTATAACGGCCATTTAACTGATAAAATGCCGCAAACTTTCAGCACCATGTTAGATCGTTTTTTCAACGAAACAGTAAACAACCGCCGGCAATTAGCTGATTTTACGCCGAGTGTAGACGCTTTTGAAACAGAAAATCAATACGAGTTTCAGGTATCCTTGCCCGGTTTAGGCAAAGAAGACATTAGCATCGATTTTCAGGAAGGTAAATTAACGATTGCGGGCGAACGTAAATTCAACAAAGAAGAAGAAAACGCAAATAAAAAATACCATTTGCTCGAAACGCAATATGGTTCTTTCAGCAGAGCCTTCTACTTGCCCGATAATGTAAATCCAGCGCAAATTGATGCGCAGTTTGCGAATGGTATTTTACACGTAGTAGTACCTAAAGACGAACAGAAGGTGAAAAAACACCAGATCCAGATTAAGTAAGGATTGGGTAGGATTAAAGTAAAAATTTTAAAAAAAAGGCGCGCTGTACGGTGCCTTTTTTTATTCCAGATTGTTATGAATTAAAGCAATCTCTTTTGCAAATTTACGTACAGAATAAACTACAATAAGCCAAATACTTGTGCGTTGTATGTTTAATTAGTAAGATTGAGAGAAATACAAAAAATAAAATATTTTTAAATATAAAGTGATGAAACCAAGACAATTTATGTTCGGCTTAGTACTTTCTGCGGTAATGGGCGGAAGCATGGCCATTGGTGGTTACAAACTCTTGGAAGATGATGAACCAGTAGTGCAGGTGCAGCAGGAACAGCCTTCCCGTAACTTCCGTTACTCCAGCCTAATGCGCGATAGTGAGGTTAAAGTACCGGAAGGTTTAAACTTTGTAACTGCCGCGGAAGCGGTAACTCCGGCCGTTGTGCACGTGATGACCGAGTATGGTACCGAGTTAGCCCAGAATAATTCCAAGCGTCAGGACATTGATCCTTTTTTCCGGGATTTCTTTGGCGATGATTTCGAAGGTTATCACCGTCGTCAGGGGCCTTCCGTAGGTTCCGGTTCCGGGGTAATTATAGCTTCTAACGGCTACATTATAACCAACAACCACGTTATTGATAAAGCCGACAAGATTAAAGTAGTACTGGACGATAAACGCGAACTTTCGGCGACCTTAATTGGCGCTGACCCCAGCACCGATTTAGCTTTGTTAAAAGTAAATGCCGATAAGTTACCAACGGTGCGTTACGGTAACTCCGATAACGTACGGGTAGGCGAGTGGGTGTTGGCCGTAGGTAATCCCTTAAACCTGAACTCTACCGTTACAGCGGGTATTATCAGTGCCAAAGGCCGCAATGTAGGTATCGTGCAAAACGTAGATGCCAACGGCAATAACTTAGGCGTAGAGTCTTTTATACAAACTGATGCGGCCGTGAACCCGGGTAACAGTGGTGGGGCATTGGTAAATTTAAACGGTGATTTAATTGGTATTAACACCGCCATTGCTACCCAGACTGGTTCTTTCGCGGGTTATTCTTTTGCGGTACCGTCTTCGATTGTAAGCAAAGTAATTGATGATTTACTCAAGTTCGGCGAAGTACAACGGGCTTTCCTGGGTATTTCCATGCGGGAAGTTGATGCCAAGTTAGCTGCCGATAAAAAAATAAATACTTTGAATGGTATTTACATCAACGATTTTTCGGCCAATAGTGCTGCTGAAGAAGCTGGTCTGGAAAAAGGCGATGTTATTACGCAAATTAACGGTGTGAACGTAAATACCAGCGCTGCCGTGCAGGAACAAGTAGCCCGTTACCGTCCGGGCGATAAAGTAAAAGTAACTTACCTTCGCGATAACGATACCAAAAATGCTACCGTTACTTTACGGAATCGGATGGGCGATACCAACGTAGTAAAACGCGAATTAGCTAAAGCAGTGAACTATGGTGGAGCCAAATTTGAGCCGCTAAGCAAAGCCGAAATGACTAAATTAGGTTTAGAAGGAGGCGCTAAAATCAGCAACGTAAAGTCCAGCGAATTTAAGCAAACCGGCATGGTAGATGGTTTTATCATTACCCGGATTGATAAATCAAAAGTAGAAAAACCGCAGGATGTAGAGCGTTTGTTAAAAAGTGCCGAAGATGAATCGGGAGTACTGGTAGAAGGTACCTATCCGGATGGTCGCCGGGCCTTTTATCCGATTGGGCGTAGATAATTAAACTTCTTATAACACCAAAAGCCGTTGCTAATCAGCAGCGGCTTTTTTATTTTAAATACAAGCGGTACAAGTAAACCTTTTTAGTTGAAGGCCGGTATTTTTTTAAATTTTACTATAAAACAGGCATTATGAAACAAGCCATCGATGCAAATCCGCAACAGGCAGTTGTAGCAGAAATAAAAACCCGTTTGGGAATTAAAGATTCTAATCCGGCTTACAGTACCGGGTTGACTTGGGGAGGCGCTGGTAATAAACATTTTAAAACTATTTACTCGCCCGTAGATGGGCAGGCTATTGCCAGCGTAAATCTGGCTACGCCGGAAGACTACGAACAAGTAGTAAAAACTGCCCAACTTGCCTTTGAACAGTGGCGCCAGGTGCCGGCTCCTAAACGCGGCGACATTGTACGGCAATACGGTAATAAGCTACGCCTGTACAAAGACGTTTTAGGCAAACTGGTATCGTACGAAATGGGGAAAATTTACCAGGAAGGTTTAGGCGAAGTACAGGAAATGATTGATATCTGCGACTTTGCGGTAGGCTTATCCCGCCAGTTGCACGGTTTTACCATGCACTCCGAACGGCCGGGCCACCGCATGTACGAGCAATATCATGCTTTAGGCATCGTCGGGGTTATTTCGGCTTTTAATTTTCCGGTGGCGGTTTGGAGCTGGAATGCCATGCTGGCGGCCGTATGCGGCGATGTATGTATCTGGAAACCATCGGAGAAAACACCTTTAACGGCTATTGCCTGCCAGCATATTTTAAAAGAAGTATTACTTGCGAATGATTTACCCGAAGGAATTTTTAATTTAATTATTGGCGATGCTGAAATAGGGGCTTTAATGGCGGCTGATGCCCGGGTTCCTCTGGTGTCGGCTACGGGTTCTACGCGCATGGGCAAAAAAGTGGGTGCGGCGGTTGGCGCTCGTTTAGGCCGGGCTTTACTGGAATTAGGGGGGAATAATGCCATTATTTTAACCGAACACGCTCATCTGGACATGGCTTTACGCGCCGTCGTTTTTGGCGCCGTGGGCACCTGCGGCCAACGTTGTACATCTACCAGGCGCCTGATTATTCATGAAGCTATTTATAACGAGGTAAAAGAACGCCTTTTAAAAATATATCCGAATTTACCCATTGGTAATCCGTTAAGCGACACGGTTCTGGTGGGCCCGTTAATTGACCAAGACGCGGTAAGCAGTTTTCAGAAAGCTTTGGAAAAAGTGCAGCAGGAAGGCGGTACTCTATTAACGGGTGGCGAAGTTTTAGTAGGCGAAAGTTACGAAACCGGCACTTACGTAACTCCTGCCCTCGTGGAAGCAGAAAATACCTATCATACGGTGCAGGAAGAAACGTTTGCGCCCATCCTGTATTTAATAAAATATACCGGCGATGTAGAAAAGGCAATTGCTTTGCAAAACGGGGTACGCCAAGGCTTATCTTCCGCCATTTTTTCAAACCATTTAGGGCAAACCGAAACTTTTTTGTCAGCCTGGGGATCCGATTGCGGCATTGCCAACGTAAATATCGGCACTTCCGGGGCGGAAATCGGCGGGGCTTTTGGCGGCGAAAAAGAAACCGGCGGCGGACGTGAATCAGGTTCGGATGCCTGGAAAGTGTACATGCGCCGCCAAACCAATACCATTAACTTTAGCCGGGAATTACCGTTAGCCCAAGGAATTAAATTTGATTTCTAATAGTGAAATGCCAATGATTATTTAGTTCCATTATTAAATTTTTTAAATCCAAAGCGATTATCTACATGAAAACGGCTTTAATTACCGGGGCTTCCGGCGGCATAGGCTACGAACTAGCCAAGCAATTTGCCCGGCACCAACATAATCTGGTGTTAGTAGCTCGTAGCGAAGCGAAGCTAAATCAACTCGCTGACGAAATACGGTCCGCTTATAACGTGCAGGTACTGGTGCTGGCGCAGGATTTAGGTCAACCCCAAGCCGTTTCAAAAATTCAGGCCCGTTTACAGGCTGAAAACATTACTGTGGAATACCTGGTAAACAATGCGGGCTTTGGTGATTTTGGTTTCTTTGTGGAAACTGATTGGGCCAAGGAAGAGCAGATGATAAATTTAAATATTATGGCGCTCACGCATTTTACCAAAGTATTTACGCAGCAGATGGTGCAGCGCCGCAGTGGCCGGATCTTAAACGTTGCCTCTACCGCTGCTTTTCAGGCGGGGCCTTTAATGGCGGTTTATTTCGCGACCAAAGCCTACGTTTTATCGTTTTCGGAAGCTATTGCTAATGAATTGCAGGGAACCGGCGTAACGGTAACGGCTTTATGCCCGGGGCCTACGGAATCGGGATTTTTGCAAGCCGCCGCTTTAGAAGAATCTAAGTTATTTAAAGGTAAAAAGTTGGCAAGCTCCGCGGAAGTGGCTGCCTACGGCTACCAAGCTTTAATGGCTGGCAAAACGGTAGCTATTCATGGTACCCGCAACTGGCTATTGGCCAATACCTCCCGGTTTATTCCCCGGAAATTAGCTGCTGCATTTGTCCGGAGAAATGTGCAGGCAGAATAAAGTTTATTACAGTTTTATGACGGGAAATTACCTGGTCATTATCTTTTTATCAGTAGACGCGCTCATTCTACGGAACCAAAGTACAAGTAAGCTAGATCTTTAAAATCCAGCTTGGTCCGTAGCTATAAACCGAACTCGTAAATTGGTAGTAAAGGTGCTAACGCATTAAATAAGAACTGGCGAGGTGCTAATAACCCATTCCTGGCTGTAATACCTTTTTTATTTTTTCTCGAACTTTGATGTATATGATTTTTGGCAACAATAAAAGGAAGGTTGGGCTAATGGCTTTAATATTTAGCTTCTGGTGCTGCTCCTCTAAACAAGATAACCAAACCAGGCTCCCTTTAAAAGTCGAAGATTCCGTTTCAGCGGAACCAGCCCCGCGTACAGCTACAAACCCGATTGGAGTAACGCCGAACCGCTTAATTGTACCGGGCAAAAGCATTGGTTTAACGGCCTTGCAGGAAAAAGCCGAGGTGGTAACCGCTCGTTTAGGAAAACCCGATAGCAGCGATGCGGCCATGGGCAAAGCGCTGGCAACTTGGTTTTCGAAACCAGATACAACCGTGCCTAAGGCGGCCCGGCACCAAACTACTATTTATTTTAAAACCAACATGGGCGGACCCGATGAGGCGAGCCGGGTAGATCAAATACGAATAACTTCTCCTTATTTTCTTACCATTGATTCTGTTCACGTTAATTCCGATGTAGCAAGCATTCAAAAATCATTTCCCGAAATAGTGAAAGTGGCCGCTTACACCTCACCACAAAACGCTGCCAAAGTAACTATCTACGACGATGCCGCGGCCGGCATTGCTTTTGAAATGAACGAACAAGCCCGTTGTGTGGCGATAACAGTGCACGCTGCCAATCAGGGAATTAAGAATTCGTATTTGCCTTTATTTCCAGATATGGAAAAATTTTAAGGGGAAAGAACCAGAATTTTTAAATTTTAAAGCATATTCTTTTTAAAGTGTAGTAAAGCTAATTTTTAAATTTTAATTCTGGGGACGTTTTAAATTTTTGTTACATTAGGCCTGCTGTTCTATTGTTTCATCTTCTAAAATTACCTTTATGAAAAAAACTACTTTGCTTTTAAACCTGTTATTGCTGGGGGTAGCCTTAACCATTACCAGCTTAACTTCTATAGGCGCCACCCCACCGGCTAAAGCGCAGATGATTGCGGACTGGCAACGGGCCAAAGCTTTTACAAAAGAGTATCTGGATGCCATGCCGGAGGCGGGGCTTAGTTTTAAACCCACTCCCGAAATCCGCAGTTTCGCGGAGCAAATGTTACATTTGGCTAACGCTAATTTTAATTTTGCCGCTTCCGCTTCCGGCGCCACCAATCCTTACCAGGGCAAAAATTTAGAAAAAATGGAGGAGTTTAAAACAAAAGCTAGCCTAAGTAAAGTAGTACTGGAAAGCTACGATTTTGTGATTGCGGCTATACACAAAGCTACCGATGCCCAATTAGCGGAAAATGTAAAAGTATTTAACCAGGATTTAAACCGGGGGCTGGCTTTTGAAAAAGCGTTTGAGCACCAAACCCACCACCGCGGCCAGGCTACGGTTTACCTGCGTTTGAAAGGAGTAACCCCTCCCGGCGAAAAATTATTTTAAAACTTATAAAACCCGTTGCTCCCCAACGGGTTTTTAATTAACCTGGTGCGCATATAATGAGCCTGAAATTGTAAATTACTCTTGGCTCACCTTGTCTAGAAAGAACGAAATCAAACCCCTCTTTAAAGCTTAAATGCGAAAATTTTTAAATTTTTATATTTCTAGCAAGCCTTAAAGCAGTTACTGCCTCCCCTTAACCAAGAATCAGACAACGGCTGCCGAACTATTTATCTTATTAGCAGTAACAGAAATGTTTGCGCAGGTAAAGAAAACCAATACCGACTCTTCTTTTACCTAGCTGCTAACCCCAACCCGCCATGACAGAAAATACGGCCACTTTAGCGCCTCCTCCTTTAACCAAGCTGAACCTGTGGGTAATGGCGATTGCGACGGGCTTAGTGGTAGCTAATTTATATTACAACCAACCTTTACTCGACGAAATTGCCCGCACCTTCCGGATTACCCAGGCAAAAGCCGGCAGTATTTCTATGCTTACGCAAGTAGGCTACGCCGTAGGCATGTTGTTCATAATTCCGTTGGGCGATATGCTGAAACGCAAGAAGTTGATAATGGGGAACTTCGCGATGATTATCGGGGCTTTACTGCTATGCGCCTTTTCTCCGAATGTTGGTTTTTTAATGATGGCTAGTTTTTTAATCGGGGCTACCTCGGTTACTCCTCAGTTATTAGTACCTATGGCCGCGCACCTGGCCCGGCCCGAAGAGCGGGGACGCACCGTCGGTTTTGTCATGAGTGGTTTATTGATTGGTATTTTATTATCCCGGACCATTAGCGGTTTTGTGGGCGCACATCTGGGGTGGCGGGCGATGTTTATTATGGCCGCGGTAGTTATGTTTTTACTTTGGATTTTACTTTACTTTTTACTGCCCGAAGTATATCCGGATTATAAAGGCAATTACAAAACCTTAATGCAATCGCTGGTCACTTTAATCCGCGACGAACCTTTGTTGCGGATGGCAGCAATACGGGGTGCTTTGTGCTTTGCCAGCTTTGCCGCCTTCTGGACTACCTTAACCTTTCTGTTACGCGAGCCGCCTTTTAATGCCGGCAGCGATGTAGCCGGTGCCTTTGGCCTGGTAGGTGCTTTTGGCGCTTTGGGAGCTTCTTTCATGGGGCGCATCAGCGATAAAGGCAATTCGCGGCAAGTAACTACGTATAGTATTGGGTTAGTTATTTTTTCGTACCTGGTATTTGGTATTTCGGGCAGTAGCTACCTGGGCTTAGTAGCAGGCGTTATTTTACTGGATTTAGGCGTGCAGGCGACGCATATTTCTAACCAAACGCTTATTTTTTCGCTGCAACCCGAAGCCCGTAACCGGCTAAATACGGTTTACATGGTTACTTACTTTTTAGGTGGGGCTTCGGGTACCTTTATCGCTAGTCAAGTCTGGCATGTTTGGCAGTGGCCGGGTGTAGTTGCAATTGGTTTGGTTTTCTCCATTTTGGCTTTACTGGTGCACCTGCGGTTTGCTAAATCCCCGGTAATCGGTTTGTAGTGATCAAATAAATAGACCATTACCATGATTTTTTAAATTTTTTTCTTTTTCCGCCAATCCTTAATTGTATGAAGATAGAGAATATTCCGTTTCACCTGATTAACTGGGACGAGGTGGAAGTAGTGGAAGTGCCGGGTTTAACGGGTACCGCTATGAGTAAAATCTGGGAATTAGGCAATATCCGGGTGCGGTTGGTGCAATACCTCGCCGATTACCAGGCCAACCATTGGAACCACCGGGGGCAAATAGTATTGGTATTGGCGGGTCAGCTAGAAATAACCTTTACCAATGATCGCGCTATTACCGTGCAGGCAGGAGAAACGTTTGTAGTCGGCGATAATACTGAGGCACACCAAATTGCTTCTACGGCTGGGGCTACCGTTTTTATGGTGGATTAGCTAGCAATGTAAAAAATTAAAAAAAATCAGCAATAAAACTTTAAAATCCGATTTGAAAATATAAACCATTATGTAGTAAGTTAGAGCTATAACTATTACTTCATCATCAGCGTCTATTTTCTAAATTCTATTGGTATGTGGCACAAACTTACCGGTTTGGTTTTCGGGTTTCTTTGCGTAACGCAATCTTTCGGGCAGACTACCAAATTCCCAACGGATCCAAGTCAAGCCAAATTCGTCACCCAAGACATTTGTTATTTTTGGCAAGCTTTTGACCTTTTTTTGCAAGATACTTTACAAAATCCGTTTCAAAAATACTACCTTGATAAAGGCAGCCAAGGCGTAAAAGATTTTATGGCGAACCGCATCGAGAGTGCCGATAAATTATACCAAACGGTAAAAAAGCATCGGAAAGAATACCAGAAAGTGCGGGAAAATACATTTAAAATTGCATTGAAAGAAAAAGAGTGCCGCGTAGCTTTTCAAAAGCTGAAAGAATGGTATCCGGCTGCTACTTTTCCGCCGGTTTATTTTGTGATTGGTACTGCTAATTCCGGAGGAACTTCCAGTAAAAACGGTTTAATTATCGGGGCCGAAATGCAAAGTAATCCTAGTGGCATCCCGGCAATTGTGGCACACGAACTGATTTATTTTCAGCAAACCTTTCCGCCTCGCGAAACTACTTTGCTCGAACAATCTATCTTGGAAGGCAGCGCCGATTTTGTGGGCGAATTAATTTCGGGAAGGAATATAAATGCCAGCGCTTATACTTACGGCAATGCGCACGCTGCCGAACTGCGGAAAGAGTTTGCCCACGCCATGCAGGGTTTTAACAACCAAGATTGGCTGTACGGGGTAAGCGGTAAAGACCAACGACCCAAGGATTTAGGGTATTGGCTGGGTTACCAGATCTGCAAAGCGTATTTTGATAAAACGCCGGATAAGAAAAAAGCCATGGCCGACATCCTGAACATTAAAGATTACGCTGCTTTTTTAAAAAAGAGTGGCTACCTGCTGGAAAAGTGAAGATTTAAAAATTTTAAATTTTGCAAATACTTTTTGTGTGCAGCCGCAATCAAGGGCGAAGCCCCACGGCCGAGGCCTTATTTCAAAATCATCCGACTATAACGGCCCGATCCGCAGAAACAGAAAATAATGTCCGGGTTCGGGTAACCGAAAAGCTTATTTTGTGGGTTGATATTATTTTTGTGATGGAGAAAAAACACCGGCAGCGCCTGCGCGAAAAGTTTCCGGTTGCACTAAACAACAAACAGATTATTGTGCTGGATATACCGGATGAGTACCAATACCAGGATGCGGAACTAATAGAACACTTACGCGTTTGCTTGCAGCCATATCTGTAGTTAGCCAATGAAGGTTGGCTAACCAACAAGTTCTGCTTACACCATGCTGGTTGCTGAAAGTACCTGTTTGTATTTTACTTTTAAAACTTTAATTCGCTGCTCCATAACGCAAAAATCTGGTATTTTTGACGCTGCCCAGAAGAACTAAACCGCGCCACTAATTTAGATACCAGTCCTTTGAACGACCCAGTAGATTTAATTGAAGTAAATGCGTCCGCCAAGCGATTAAATAAAAAGCCTGGAAAACGGGAGTTATAAGGTTAAAATCAAGAATAATGGTTGCCTTGGCTTATAAAATTTAAAAAAAGCAGGAATAAGCGCCAGAACAGGGCAAATACAATAAATATGGTTTTTAATTTTTAAGCTTTAGGTAATTGATTACCTTAGTTACCCGGCTCTATTAACCTGCGGTTAGAAGTAAAAACATTTTGTAATAAACAGCTCTATGAAACAACTACTCACTTTTTTACTAACAGCTACGCCCGTTTTGGTGAGCGTGGCGCAAACTACGGTACCTACCCCCGAAATCCAGATTAAAGCCGCGGTTTTGGCGGCGCCCGCCGATAAGCGAGCCGGTGCCGCCGTGTACGGTTATACCGGCGATGGCACGCTAACTTTATTGCGTAAAGGAACCAACGAATTAATCTGTTTAGGCGACGACCCTAAGCAAAAAGGCTTTAATGCCTCGTGTTACCACAAAGATTTAGAACCATTTATGGCGCGTGGCCGGGAGCTTCGGAAAGCCGGCAAATCGGGGCAGGAAATTTACGATACCCGCGAACAAGAAGCAAAAACGGGTAAGCTAAAAATGCCGAAGAACCCGACTACTTTATTTTCTTTTTCAGCTGAAGACACTGATTTTGACAAAGCTACTGGCGAAGTAAAAAACGGTTACGTCCGTTCGGTGGTGTATATTCCGTTTGCCACTGCCGAAAGCACTGGTTTGCCGTTGAAGCCAGATGGCCCCGGTCTGCCTTGGATAATGGATCCTGGCAAGCATAATGCCCACATCATGATTAATCCGCCGAAACAAGCTCCTGCTACTAAGTAAGAAAAATTTAAAATTTTGGATATGCTTACTCAAAAGTTACCGGGTGAGTTTTAGCTGCTGCAAAATAGTTTTTAAAAGGAATTATTTCGTTGCGTTATAGAAAGTTTACTTCGCCTAGCGGTTACGAAGATTACTGTAACTTCGAGGAGGTCCAATTTTGGGCAACTTCCCGCTTACTTACCCGTTTTAGTCAGGTAATCAAACTAAACAACCTTTGATTTTTTAATTTCTAAAACTATGATGCCAACAAAAGGATACGCTGTACAAGATGCGACGGAGCCGCTGGGCCCGTTTAGCTTTGAACGCCGGGAAGTAGGGGAACACGATGTGTTAATTAGTATATTATACTGTGGTGTTTGCCACTCTGATGTTCATCAGGTACGCAATGAGTGGGGCGGTTCTATTTACCCCATGGTACCGGGCCACGAAATAGTAGGCCGCATTAGTAAAGTGGGCAGTCAGGTAACCAAGTTTAAAGAAGGTGATTTAGCCGGTGTGGGTTGTTTTGTAGATTCTTGCCGTACCTGCCATAGCTGTAAAGAAGGCTTGGAGCAATACTGCGAAGTGCACACGGCCAGCACCTATAATGGCTTGGAAATGGATCGAAAAACCCCAACCTACGGCGGTTACTCCAACCAGATTGTAGTGGATGAAAATTACACTTTAAAAGTATCCGAAAAATTAGACTTATCGCGAGTAGCGCCTTTGTTATGCGCGGGTATTACTACTTATTCGCCGTTGCGGCAATGGAAAGTAGGCGCAGGGCATAAATTAGGCGTGGTAGGACTAGGTGGCTTAGGCCACATGGCCGTAAAATTGGGCGCTTCTATGGGCGCCGAAGTTACGGTACTCAGTACTTCGCCTAGCAAAGAAGCCGATGCCAAAGAGTTAGGCGCGCATAAATTTGCCGTTACCCGCAATCCGGAGCATCTGAAAGAATATACTAATTATTTTGATTTTATTCTGGATACGGTTTCGGCACCCCACGATTTAAACTTATACTTAAGCTTACTGCGCCGCGATGGCACCATGATTTTGGTAGGAGCGCCGCCCGAGCCTGCTCCGGTGGCAGGCTTTAGTTTAATTTCTCGTCGCAAGCGGTTAGTAGGTTCCATGATTGGTGGCATACCCGAAACACAGGAAATGCTGGATTACTGCGCCGAAAACAACATTATGTCGGATGTGGAAGTAATTCCGATGGCCCAGATTAACGAAGCTTACGAACGCATGCTCCGCAGCGACGTAAAATACCGGTTTGTTATTGATATGGCTACTTTGTAAGCAAAAACACTTAGCACTAATCTATTCAAAAATTAAAAGCCCCGTTGTTATAAAAGCAGCTGGGCTTTTGGTTTGTATCCGTTTTGTTTGAGTATATTTTTTTAAATTTTCTATAATCTGCGACCTGCCGGAAGCTGTAGGGGGTTAGCGGTAGGTAGAGTTTCTGTGGGCAGGTAGTGCGGTAATTCAGTTATTGGCGAGTTTTCAGACAAATCCAATGCGGCCATTTTCAGTTGCTGCTTACATGTTACGGAACCCGTTTCACTATTACGTATTCTTAGATGTTTACTAACCCAACAGCCTGGTTTTTTAAATTTTTAAAGTTTGTGCTGGTGGGTTTTTCGGGTTTATTGCTCGATTTCGGTATAACCTACCTGACAAGAGAAAAGCTGCGCTGGAATAAATATCTGGCCAACAGCTCCGGTTTTGCCATTGCCTGCACCAACAACTACCTTCTAAACCGACTGTGGACTTTCCGGAGCGTAGATCCGGGCATTGCCGTTCAGTTTTCTAAATTTCTACTCATCGCGTTGGTCGGATTAATTCTGAACAACCTGCTTGTATACCTGCTTACTGTAAAATTTAAACTTAACTTTTACGTCGCAAAGTTTTGCGCGATGGTACTGGTGTTTTTCTGGAATTTCTTTTTTAATTATCTGTTCACCTTTACGCGGTAAACGCCGGGCTATTTTACCTGATAAATGCGTACTTGTTCGGCTGAATGTTCCCATGGGCTTAACCAATGTCTTACCTGGTCGTAGCGCGAAGGTGCTATTGTTTGCTCCAGTTTGATTTGCGAATAAAGTTGTCGGAGGCGTTGCAAACGTTTGTTTAAATCATCTTGGCCCACAACTACTACGTAATTAGGCGCGTAAGCCGGTTTTATTTCAGCTTGTAAGGCTTTTAAAGGTTTTTCGTGGTTTAGACTATACACCATTACAAAGTCAGCGGGCAGCGGCGTTCCGGTTTTATATTTTTGCCATATTTTCTTACGGTCCGTAATAAATGGTCCGGCTTCGGCCGCCATCCGGCCCAAATAAAACAAGGGCGGCACCTGAAAATTGTTATTACCAAATTCGAGTAAAATGCCGTGCAGGTTTTCTTTCCCGGATAGGTATACCAAAGGAGCAATGCGGCTTTTTTGGGGGTATGAAAAGGCCAGCAGCACCGCCGCAGTAATATTTAGAACCCAAAAGAAAGTCCAGCTGGCTGCTAGTAGCTGGCGACGGGGTTGCCAGAACCGCGATTGCTGGGCAAAGCTTTGCCAGCCAATTACGCCCAGAATTATGATAATAGGGAAAAGCGGCAAAATAAATTGTTCCTGCTTGTTTGGAAAGGCCGAAAGCACTACAAAAAACAATAAACCCGCCACAAACAAAGTAGGAGCAATTTTAGCGGTACGGCCGTAGCCAATTAGTAAGTAAACGCTGAGCGGTGGCACCAAAAAAAACAATATGGCTACTAGATAGCGGTAAATCGGGCCAGAACTGTAACTATAAGCTTTATCGGATTTATATAAAAAATAAGTAACAACGGAATGAAACGGGAACTTATAAAAAGTTACGTCAATAGTACCCTGTATAAGCAAAGCAATTGCACTGAATCCTAAACTTAGGTAGATTACCTTTAGCCATTGCTTCTGAAAAAGCAACACCAAACCGGCTCCTAGCGCTAATATAAATACCTGGTAGTACAAAATAAAAGAAAGCCCCAGCAAAGCGCCTGCTCTCAGGTAACGGCCAAGTATTATTTTCTGGTTAGTTGAGTCTGGTTTTAAAATTAAATAAAAAGCGGCCAGGTAAGGTGGAAGGCAAGTCATTTCTACCAGGTTACGGACGCTCATAAAAGGCATAAACCAAACGAGGGCCAGCATTAAGCCTACTAAACGCGCATTACGCTGGTTCGAAAGCAATTCCGTAATCTTATAGCCGTAATAGACTACCAGCAACGAGTACAAAGCGTGTAGCACCCGTACTACCAACATTTTACCCGTCGGGCTGGTTAAACCCAGCATTTCGCTGATGTAAAATATTACATAATGAATACCTACGTAAAACATACTATGGCGAGGTGGTATTTCGTCGTGAATCCAGACCGGCAGGTTATATAACCAACTTTGCGCAATTTCAATTACATCAAAATGATCGTCATGGAATGCATAACCTCCGGAAAAAAACGCCGCCAGCAGCCGGATTACAAAAGCAATAAGCAGGATAACCGATAAGGGAATTAAATATCGGTTGGGAGCAGGAGAAGCATTTGGTGAAGCAGTAAAATTTAAATTTTGGTTATTTGTTCGGAAAGTAAATGACATAAATAAAGCGGGCTTCTAAAAAATAGATGCTTCAATTTTAGGCGTTCGGCCAATGGACTTTATATTTGACTTATGAATAGCTCTTCTTCGCGGAAGCAAGCCCTTTGGCAACGCAAATTATGGCTTCTGCTCTTAATAGTAAGTATAATGGTAGTACTATTTTTTGTTTACGATGCCGTGCGGTTTAGTCGAAAGATGCATGTGCTCACTTCGGAACAAAAAAATGTGCAGATAATTGGCCACGCCGGGCGGGCCTTCTTTTCGCCGTTAAATCCTTTTAATCCTTTACCGCCCAATAGTCGCCAATCGTTGCTGGCCGCTTTACACGAAGATGGCGCCGACGGCCTGGAGGTAGATGTACACGTAAGCCGCGACGGCATCCCGATTTTATACCACGACGAAACCTTGAACACCATGTCGGAGGGAAAAGGCCGGATTGAAGATTTACTTGCCGATGATGTGCTGAGAGTAGCTTATACGGGTGGCTGGTTTTACGACTTGTTTCACGATGAAAAACTTATCTCGCTCGAAGACTTGCTGCGGGAAATTCCCAAGCAACCTGAGTACCCGTACCTGCACCTGGATTTGCGCAGCTACAACCCCAGCCGGAATGCTTTTTTTGCCCAAAGCGTAATGCGTTTGCTGCGTAAGTACCATTACCCTCTGAAAAAACTCTCGTTGGTGTATTACAAGCCGGATTTATTGCAGGCTTTTCGGGATGTAGAGCCACAAGCCAAATTATATCTAGACATCAGCGGCGATTTTGAAAAAAGCTTAAAAACGGTATTGGGTAACCGATTGCAAGGCCTGGTTGCGGACGGCAAACACATGGATGCCGCTAAAATGAAACTGGCCCGTTATTACAACTTAAAAGTAATTTTATTTGGCGGCAAGGCGCGCAATACCATTTACAAAATGATTTTACTGCAACCAGATGCCATTGAGGTTAATAACGTAAAAGCCATGCGGGCCATGGTAAGGTAAATTCCTGATCCGCGAAAATCTGCGTTTCATGCTGGTTTTTTCTCCAGAAAGGCTACATTTTGGTCGATGGTTTGGGGACTAAGCACTTCCAGTTGGGGATGCGGTTTTGAAATATTGAGCAGGTAGCCAGAGTACTCGTAAAGGTTTAATAAATCGTGCGTAATACACAATACGGTTTTTCGCTGCTGACTTACCCAACTGGTAAGCAGCTCAAAAACTTTTTTCTTATGGTAAATATCTAATTGTTGGGTAGGCTCATCGAGCAGGCACAAGCGGGTGTCTTGCAGCATGAGTTGCGCCAGCCACACTAACTGCTGCTCACCGCCGGAAAGTTGGGTAAAATCGCGGTTAGCCAAATGGGGGATTTCCAGGGTTTCCAGCAGGGTAGCTACCCGGAGGTAATCGGCGGCATTGTAATTCTCTAAAAAATGTTTATTCCGGAGCAGCCCCATCACCACCAGGTTGCTTACGGGTATCGGAAAAGATACGGTGTTTTTTTGGGGTAAATACGATAACAAACCCGTAGCAGCCCGATGCGATAAACTTTGCAGATTATGGCCCAGCAACCAGATTTGGCCTTGCTGAAAGGGCACCTGGCCAGTTAAAATTTTAAAAAAAGTGCTTTTACCTCCGCCATTATGGCCCACAATGGCTACGAAAGCAGGTGCAGGCAGCGATAAAAAAAGATGGCGGATAAGCACGCGTTGCTCATATCCCGCAACCAGATCTTTAATCTCTAACATACTAAAATTAGAAATTATGAATTAGAAATAATTTGATCTCTAGTTTCTAATTCATAATTTCTAATTCATCATAATTTTTAATACTCGTCCTCATTAAACATAAAATCTTCTTTGGTAGGATAATCCGGCCAAACTTCTTCTATGTTTTCATATGGCTGACCATCATCTTCCAGGGCTTGCAGGTTTTCAACCACCTCCATCGGGGCGCCAGAACGAATCGAATAGTCAATTAATTCATCTTTTGTAGCAGGCCAAGGTGCATCTTCTAAATACGATGCCAATTCCAGTGTCCAATACATGTTTATATCTCCTTAAAAAGTTAAAATGTGGAATGCTTTATTAAACCTAAAATATAAAAAATAACTAGGTATACAACGGAATATATATAAAGTAGCTATTTATTTTTTAAAATCACAACGTGTAAACGCCGGTAAATGTTTGACTTTGTTTTTAGTTTTTGTTGCTGGTTAAACTGGGCCAAAGAAGCACACAATTAATTATTTTATGCAGGTAATTATTAAGAAAGTAAAAGTAAAATTGCTTGTCTCTTTTAATTTTAAAAGTTTAAACCGCTACTTAGTTGGTAACGAAATACTTACTAAAATCACCAGGCTAAGGTTTTTTAGCCCGTTACTTCTTTATTCAGTTTACTTTTAAACAGTTCAATGAGTTCGGTCTTGGTTTTAATCTTCCGGTTAAAGTTCTTGATTTTGCCTTGAATCATCGTCCGAAAAGCATCGTTGTTGGGTGCGCTCGATAATTTGCCTAAGTTGGTTTCCAGCACCTCCAGTTCTTGCTTATCCGACTTAATAAAATCGCGGAGCGCATTAATGCGGTTATGCACTTGCTCAACGTGGTTATTGCGATCGGCATTCGGGTACTTTTTGCGCATAAAATGCTCCAGGCTGCTTACTTCAAAAACCTTATCGCAAGCAATAATAAACTGTTCCCAAACCCGGTCCGACTCTTCCCCTTTTACCGGTCCTACTTTTTTCCAGGCGGCTTGCAGTTCTTTGGCCTGTTTTACTGCTTCGTGGGTGTTCAGCTGCAACAAACCTTGTGCTTCGGCTACCAGTTGTTTTTTCTTGTTCAGGTTGTCTTCGAAGAAGCGATCTTTTGACTCGGTTTTAGTAACCGTAATTTTGTTTTTCAGCCGTTCGAAAAAGTAATTATGCGCCTTCCGGAAAGTATTCCATAATTCCGTAGACGTTTTCCGGGGCAAGTTACCGCCCACTTCTTTCCACCGGTTTTGTAAATCTTTTAGCTTTTTGGTAGTTTCTTCCCACTCTTCCGAATTTTTAAGGGCTTCTGATTCCGCGATTAAAGCTTTGTATTTATCTAAAGTGCGATTCAGCAAACTTTGCTTATCCTGATAAAAATCTTTCTTACGCTTAAAAAATACTTCTACCGCGTTTTTAAACCGATCTTCTATTTCATCGGTAAGCGCTTTATCAATGGGGCCGGTTTTTATCCAGTTTTGCCGCAGCTCTTTTAGCTTTTCGGTAGTTTCTTTCCAATCAATACTTTCCTGCAACGCTTCTGCTTCTTCTATTAAAGTAATTTTGGTGGTTAAGTTTTTATCCCGGTTTTTACTAATGGCTACTTTTATTTCGTTCTCAGCCTGAGTAAGCTGGTGATAAATAGCTTCAAAATCGCCGATAGCGTCGTACTTCTCAACCAGTTCCTTCAAGTGCAGCACTTTCATTAAGAAAGAACCTTTGTTTTCGGAGGTAGATATTTTTTCCAGGAGCGCATTTACTTTTTCCTGAAAAGTTTGAAACCGAAAGGCAAAATACTGCAGCGATTCGTCTTCTACTTCTTTCACATCGCCAACCTGGCGCGCCGGGAAATTCATAAAAGGCTTCAACCACACCTGATTGTCCTGAGTAAAGCCGTATTTTTTGGCTTCTTCCAATAAATCTTTGTTTTCCATCGAGGGAACGCGGTAAATTTAATTTTTAATTTTTTACAAGTTTAACCATTTCCAACTATTTTCATAATCAGAAACTATTATAATTTCCGATATTTGCCCACTTTTAAGGCTTAATGCGTGGTTTAAAGTGTATTGCTGGTGAAATACGTAATATCTGCTGGTTTGATGTGATTTTTCACCGGTAAAATGCCTGCTTATTAATTTCTGAACCTCGTTCCGGCCTGAAATTTAAAAAATGAGTACTACTGTTATTGTAAATTAAAAAATAAGCATGAGTAGCGAAACTATCATTTTCTCTATGGCGGGCGTAAATAAAATTTATCCGCCACAAAAGCAAGTTCTAAAAAACATTTATCTGTCGTTTTTTTACGGAGCCAAAATAGGCGTACTGGGGCTTAACGGTTCGGGTAAGTCTAGTTTATTAAAAGTTATTGCCGGGGTAGATAAGCAATACCAGGGCGAAGTCGCTTTTTCGCCGGGCTACAGCGTAGGCTACCTGGAACAAGAACCCCAGCTCGACCCGGATAAAACGGTAAAAGAAATAATTGAAGAAGGCGTAGCCGAAGTAGTAGCATTACTGAAAGAATTCGACGAGATAAATGAAGCCTTTGCCGACCCGGATGCCGACTACGATAAGCTTTTAACCCGCCAGGGCGAAGTGCAGGAAAAACTGGACCAA
Organism: Adhaeribacter pallidiroseus; assembly: GCF_003340495.1. Classification (NCBI taxonomy): domain Bacteria; kingdom Pseudomonadati; phylum Bacteroidota; class Cytophagia; order Cytophagales; family Hymenobacteraceae; genus Adhaeribacter; species Adhaeribacter pallidiroseus. The sequence goes on along the minus strand of NZ_QASA01000001.1, from coordinate 4,024,500 downwards.
CATAACGCCTGGGAACTCGATAACAAACTGGAGCGCGCCATGGATGCCCTGCGCACGCCGCCCGGCGAAGCCATCGTGGGAAATTTATCCGGGGGCGAAAAACGCCGGGTGGCTTTATGCCGTTTGCTGTTGCAGGAACCCGATGTATTGTTACTCGACGAGCCTACCAACCACTTGGATGCCGAAAGTGTTTTGTGGCTGGAGCAGCACTTGCAGCAGTACAAAGGTACCGTAATTGCCGTAACCCACGACCGGTATTTTCTGGATAAAGTGGCCGGCTGGATCTTGGAACTGGACCGTGGCGAAGGCATTCCGTGGAAAGGAAATTATACGAGCTGGTTAGAGCAAAAAGCCAACCGCTTAGCCAAAGAAGAAAAGCAGGAAAGCAAACGCCAAAAAACTTTACAACGCGAACTGGAGTGGGCCCGCATGGTGCCGAAAGCCCGTCAAGCTAAGTCTAAAGCCCGTTTAGGTAATTATGAAAAACTAGCCAGCGAAGAAGCCCGCGAAAAAGAACAAAAACTGGAATTATTTATCCCGGATGGTCCGCGTTTAGGAAATGTGGTAATCGAAGCCGAAGGATTAAGCAAAGCGTTTGGCGATAAGTTACTATTTGAAAATTTAACATTTTCGTTGCCACCAGCCGGTATTGTGGGTATTATCGGGCCAAATGGCGCGGGTAAATCCACGTTGTTCCGGGTAATAACGCACCGCGAAAAACCGGATGTGGGTAACATTACCATTGGTCCCACCGTGGAAACCGCTTACGTTGATCAGCAGCACGAATCACTGGATCCCAACAAAACAGTGTTCGAAACGATTTCGGGCGGCACCGAAACCATGCTGCTGGCTAACCGGCAAATCAATTCCCGGGCGTACGTGAGCAAATTTAACTTTACCGGCGCCGATCAGGAAAAGAAAGTAGGCGTGTTATCGGGTGGGGAGCGCAACCGCGTGCACCTGGCCATGACTTTAAAGCAAGGCGCTAACTTGTTATTACTCGATGAGCCCACCAACGACCTGGATGTAAACGCGATCCGGGCCCTGGAAGATGCTTTGGAAAGCTTTGCGGGTTGCGCCGTAGTTATTTCCCACGACCGCTGGTTCCTGGACCGGATCGCCACCCACATTTTGGCTTTTGAAGGCGAGTCGCAGGCAGTATGGTTCGAAGGAAATTTCTCGGATTACGAAGAAGCCAAACGCAAACGCCTCGGCGACGTAGAACCCAAGCGTATTCGCTACAAAAAACTAGTGTAACTTAAATCGTAATTTTAATTTATACGATTTCCTTTTTCTAATAAATTTAAAAAAGCAGCCAAGCAGGCTGCTTTTTTAAATTTATACTGCTTCTCCCGGCTGTTTTCTTAAACTTATTTGGGTAAAAATGTTAGTGCCCAGGAAAAACTCAGGAATGAATTTACTTTATTTATATCGCCGGATGAATCGGTAAGTGAAACCGGAATCGCGTAAATTTGTAACAAGATAAGCTGCCCGGGTGGAACCGTAATTTAAATGCCTGTTACCGAAACAAATTATTTTTTTAAAAAAAAGCGTACTGCCGCCGAGATAAAATCAGAAATATTACTTTCCTGTTTTAAAACCTGGTATTCCTTCTATCTCCATCCGCAAAATTTAAAAATTTCAAATTTACAGTACCTGGATTTGCTTGCTGGTTCGGGTAATCCGGAAGATATTTCACCGGTCACCGTTTTACAAACAGTATCGGCAACCAACGAAAATTTACCGGAATTAAACGAAAAGCTGAAAACTTATTTTTATTCGGCCGCAAAAGGTGCCTCCGAAAAGTTAAAAGCTGATTTAGAAAATCAGCCTTTTTATGCAGCGCTAAACAATGAACCGGTTTATTTACCGGCCTCCGATCCCGGAGTTACCTTTCCAGAATCTTCGGCTACCTTAGTGGCTGCCGACCCGTTTGCAACCGTTTACGCATTGGACAAACTGGAGCAAGCGCTTCTTAGCCCGCATTCGGATTTATGGTTATTGTTTAACTTAAATAAGCTAAAAGCCGCGGTTACCTCCGGTAACGAAGAAAAAGAATTTTCAGGGTTATTGGGCGATCGTTGGAAGGCGTTAAAAACAAGGTGGCAGCAGGAAACTAATTTGCGTAAACGGGAACAACAAAGCTTGGAAGCTTTAGAAAACGCGCTGCTAGACCGAAATTACAATTGTGTCACGCTCCGGATTAATCTCCCTGAAAAAGACCAGCTCCATTTTTACCTGTTGGTAGCCTCTAAAAAGAAAGAATTGTATTTTCAGTTCCGGGAAATACTGGAGCCATACAGTGATTACCAACCCGATGGCGTGCCCTTGTTCCAGGTAAACCAGAGACCACAACCCGTAGAATTGCCTGGGTTTTTCCGGTACCTGCATCCGTATTGTCTGGAAAACTTGGTGGAAGAACTAGCCAATAGCCGGAGCCGCTTTCATTACCGCACCATCCGGGAAGTTTACGAAGAACATGTGCTGGGTACGCCTTACCGCAAATTAAATTACTTGCAAGCATTCGAAAATTTAAAAAACCAAGGACTAGTGAACTTGGTTGATGTCCATAATAAACAGGTGAAAAAGTTAAACGAATCGGCCATTGTTTTTTATAAGCTACATGGCAATAAGTAGGCACGTTTAACTATTAGCTGTAAAGGCACTCTCATTATACATAGCTGTTCCCAGAGAAGTTTTAAAAGGAGTTTACTTCAGAGTCAGGAAACGTTTTAATTTACAAGCGCAAAAGTTAAAAGATTCTTATGTTGCAGCAAACCAACGACCCGGGCTTCGGTGAAAAATACGCCGGTAGAACCAAGCGCATGATCAACCCGGATGGTACTTATAACGTGGTGCGCAAGGGCGGGGGGTTTAACAGTCGCGATTTTTACCTTTTTCTGATCAATGCTTCGTGGCCTATTTTTTAACTTTAATGCTGCTTTTTTATTTGCTGATTAACTTACTTTTTGCGGGATGTTATTACCTGGCTGGTATTGAACACTTAGCCAACTTGCCTACTACAAGTGCCATTCATACGTACTTGAGCGTTTTCTTTTTAGCGTACAAACTTTTACCACGGTGGGTTACGGCAATATTTCGCCCCAGGGTATTCCGGCTAATATTATCGCGAGTTTTGAAGCCATGTGTGGCTGGTTATTTTTTGCCTTGGCTACCGGCTTGCTTTATGGGCGCTTTTCGCGGCCATCGGCCCGCATTTTGTTTAGCCGCAACATGGTGGTTACACCCGCCGAGCCTTTTCCAAAGCTCATGTTCCGGATTGTAAATCAACGCAGTAATATGCTGATGGAAATGGAAAGCCGGATGATGCTGGTACTCGTGGATCATACCAACGATCAGCATAACCGCAAGTACTACAGCTTAAAACTAGAAGTAGCGAACATTATTTTCTTTCCGATGAACTGGACCCTGGTGCACGTGATAAACGAAGAAAGTCCGCTGTACGGTAAATCTACGGAAGAACTGAGCCGCCAAGAGGCCGAGATTCTAATTCATGTGAAAGGTTTTGATGATACGTTTAGCCAGATTTTGCATACCAGCTATTCTTACCAACATGACCAAATCGTTTGGAATGCCCGTTTCCAGCGAGCTTACGAAACCGACGAAAACGGAAATATTATTATGCACCTCAACGAAATACACCGTTACGAAACCGTTATCTAAAGTGAAAAGAGAAAGGTAAATTCAGCTAATTTTTTTAAATTTTACCTCGTCTACCTGTTTTTTCGTTGCTTTTTAAATGGTAACAACATCAAAAGGCTTCGTGGGGACGCTCGGGAGTTAAAACCGGTTTTAATTGTTGTTTTTCCTCCAGCAAAAGTTTTTTCTGCGATTCGGTGAGCGGTTGCAAGTTCCGCAGATCCGGCTGACCGGCATCTACCCAACTGGTGTACCAATAACTAGCCACTAATTTAATGGCGAGCCGCATCTGGCGTTCGACTTGGCCGTGTAAACGTTGGTGATAGGCTTTAGAAAAAGGAGCGGCATACACTCTAACCGTTGTTCCGCCACGTTCCTCAAAAGCATATTTCCGGTCGGCGCTAAAACTCGCCGATACTTCTTGCTCGAAACGAAAAACCGAATCTAAAGCGCCATTGGACCGTTGTACAATTTTCCAGGCTTGTACTTGTGGCTGATTAATATATTGCGCGGGGCCTACCAGAAAATCGTACTGATCGGCCAACAACTCCGGTAGCCGCGATTCCCATAAACCATGAATGCCGCGTTGATTGGTAAACTGCCCGTTGTAGTTGTGGGTGGTGTGCAGCGGCACGCAAGCATCGGCCACGTAATGGCCCAAATCGGCGGATATTTGGAGAATCCGGAGTTGATCGTGTTGTTTAAAAGCTTCGGTGAGTTGGTTTTTAACGCGGTTAATGTGCCAGGGCACGATGCCGTGTTTCATTAACGAATCTTCGGTGAATTTGGTAAGAGCGGCCTGCCAGGTACGGGGCAGTTTTAAAGCAGCGCTATCGCCGTATACATCTAAATCAATAAAGTGGCGCGGGCCTTCCTGGGGCAGCATGTAGCGGCGCTTATCGGGGTTAACGGCGTTTTCGGTGAGGTAGGCCAGGTGTTGTTTGTAAAAGCCGATCATTTCGGGCGGCAGCGTAAATACCGCCAGCCGGTTAATGCGCTGGTGGGCAAAAAATCCCCACGAAAAAACCTGCGGTGGGAGTAAGAGTAATAATAAACTTATTAGGAAACGACGTTTATTCCACAATTTAATAATGCAAATAAGTAACACGGTTATAATTTACTGATCTTCTTCAATTTCATCATAGAATCTTATTAAAGGAAGAAGTGATAAAATGTCTAACTTTTGGTAAGTGTTTATAGTTTCTTTCTGAGCGTTTTCAAGTTTCTTCAGAAATTCAGATAGGTTACTTCTGCTGGGAAGAATTAGATACTTAATGTCATTTTCAGAGAATAAAAGTTGATTTATTTGTTGTAACCTCAAGTTTTCCGCATTTTTTATTTCTTGATTCATGTATTGTTCTTCAAACAATAAAGGCAGGTATTTACTACGTCCAGGATTATCTTCATCTGACAAATCAGGGCAGTATCTCCATTCTCTTTCGTCATAGAAGTATACAAATTCTTCTAAGTCATTCCGGATTACGGTACCAGAAATTGGTTTGTAAAAGTGAAATAAAGTATGTACAAAGCTTGTAACATTTATAAGGTCTTTTATTGGTTGGGAATATTCTTCAACGTTCATACTCCATAAATCGGATTGTAATTCTTCTAATGATTTTCCACTTAAACTTAATATACTATCCCATATTATATGACCATAGTGTACTAACTCATTAGGATTTTAGAGTAAGGATGAAAATATGTTACTGGTGTAATTCTATTCTTAATTCCCCATTCTTTTTGCATTCCAATGACAAACTTTCCATAAGTTGCAGAATGGTTTTTGGTTTGGGTTAACCTTATATCACAGAAGCAAGTCATTGGGACCCCAATTTTAAATGGATGCTTTATTCCTGGATTTCTAGATTCTGGATAAGCAAATGTAAAGTCTTCAAGACTATATCTTGGAAGAAATCCGTTAACCAAAATGCCAATTAGGTAATCAATATTAGACGTAAAATGAAATAGTGTATTTGCTGATAAGCTCATTATTTAGAATATGAGATTTAAATAGAATATTAAACCTATTTTTCTATACAATATAAATTTTTAAATTTTATACCCGCACATCAGTAATTTGCAGCCGGAATTCTTCTTGTAGTTCTTTGTTAATCATCACCCCAGCTTTAGTACCTTCCGAAGCCGCTACAATTACCAGTTGCATGTCGCGGGAGGCGTCGCCGGCTACGTACAATCCGGGAATGTTGGTTTGCTGGTTTTTATAAGTCCGTACCACGCCTTTGCTCGTAAAATCGCAGCCTAAGTTGGTGGCTAAATCGCACTGTTGTTCCGAACCCGTACTAAAAAACAAAGCTTCGCATTTCAGGCTACGGCCACCTTGCAAGATTATTTCGGAAAGTTCGCTACCTGCGCCAGCCAGCCGTTCAATGGACGCGGTACAAATTTTAATGTCGTTCGCTTCCAGTAAAGCGGAGTCTTCGCGGCGCAGTTTACGGGTGCCGTCGGTGTATAAGGTTACGTCGTTGCTCCACGTTTTTAACGATAAAGATAAACCTACCGCGTCGCGGCCTTTGCCGTAGGCACCCAAAGGTTTGTTGCGCGATTCCCAACCGTCGCAGTAAGGGCAATGGTGCACACTTTTGCCGTATTTTTCTTCCATACCCGGTATGTCGGGTAGTTTATCTTTTAAGCCGGTAGCCAACAGAACTTTGCGGGCTACGTAGCAATGATCATCCCGATCGGTTACTTCAAAGTAATTTTCTACGCGCTTAACGCTTTTTACAATTTGATTTTTTACTTCTACCGGGTATTTTTTTAATTCTTCGCGGGCCAGTTTAATAAATTCTACGGGATTGTAGCCATCCCGGGAAATAAAACCGTTCATGTGGTTCGACCAACGATTGCGGCCCAAACCGGAATCAAACAAGAGCACATTGCGTACACATCGCCCCAACAACATGGCGGCACTCGTTCCGGCCGGGCCGCCGCCCACTATAATAACATCGTACATCTTGGTAACTTTTTTCGGTTAAGTAAACGGATTCAGGTGTCGCGAGTTACCCTTATTTTATTTGCTCTTTCCAAAAAGCCAAGTAGTATGATGCGTTCAGGAGACTGTTGGAATTAAAAAAGAATAAAATTCCCGCAAAATCATGAAAAAATACCATCTATAAACCTACTGCTTTCGTTAAAACAGTTAACAATAAATACAAAGGTCATACTTTCCGGAAAGCATTGATTTAATGCACTTTATAATTTAAAAATATTTAATAAAGTCTCGTAATTACCTGTAATTTTTAGATAATAGGTAAAATGTACCTGGTAATTTTAAATATTTTTAAAAATCTGTGTGGTAACGCCGGTTTAAATTTTTATTTTTGTTATAGCTGTAAGTGCCTTAACGAACGAAACAAGCAATATGAGAGCAAAATTACTTTCCATTCTAGGAGGTGTCTTTTTATCCGGGTTAACTGCGGTAACGTACGCCGGAGGATTTCAAGTAAATTTACAGGGTCAGAAACAAATTGGCATGGGACACACCGGGGTAGGTTTAGCTCGGGATCAGGCCAGTATTTTTTTAATCCCGGCGCCTTGGCGCGCATCCGGCAAAATGGCGTACAAGTCGGCATAAGTACCTTGTTTTCTAAAAGCGCTTATCAGGAGTTGGAGCCAGGTAACGCTACCGCGCAAACCGATAATCCGGTGGGTACGCCTTTTCAGGTGTATGGCTCTTACGGATTTGCGAATGATAAAGCGCGCGTGGGCATTGGGGTATATACGCCCTTTGGCTCTTCCGTGAATTGGGGCGATAATTGGCAGGGTCGATTTGGATTAAATGAACTGACCTTACAAGCCATTTTTGTTCAGCCAACTTTTAGCTATGCCCTTACCGATAAACTTAGCATTGGGGCCGGGCCTATTCTGGCCTTAGGCGGCGTAAACCTGCAACGTAGCATTCCGCTGCAAGATGCCAACCGCCAAGAAGGCCATGTGGAATTAGACGGTAGTGCCCTAGGATACGGCTTTAACGCTGGTATTTATTTTCAGGCCACGGAAAATTTATCAGTGGGCCTTAATTACCGCTCTAAAGTAACCATGGAAGTTAAAGATGGCGACGCTACTTTTACTACTCCCGGGGCCGCTCCGATTGCTTCCCGTTTTCCGGCCGGTACCCGGTTTGATGTTACGTTACCTTTACCGGCTAACATAACTTTAGGTTTAGGCCTGCGGGCTACCGACCAACTAACCTTAGCAGCTGATGTGCAATATGTGCAGTGGAGTGTTTATAAATCGCTGCGGTTTGATTATAGCCAAGCGGTAAACGGCAGCAATTTTACGGAAAATGCCCGTAATTACCAGGATGTGTTTATTTACCGTTTAGGTGCCGAATACGCTGTATCGGATAAGCTACAAGTAAGGGCGGGCGCTTACCTCGATCAATCGCCGGTAGAAAGCGGCTATCTTACACCCGAAACACCCGATGCCAATGCGATAGGCGTATCGGCTGGGTTGAGTTACCAGCTTACCGAAAAAATTGGGATTGATGCTTCTTTTCTGTACGTAAACCGGGAGAAGCGCAGCGATGCGGCTAACTTATCAGGGGGAGTGCCCGGCACCTATAAAGCCGTAGGTTACATTCCGGGCATCGCGGTAAATTATAATTTTTAAAAAATCTTTCGGTTATAGTTAAAATGAAAAATAGCTTACAAAAATATAGTGCCTTAGCCTTTATAGCTAGTATCCTGCTAATTTCGGGTTGCGACCCCGAAATAGAAGATGTGGTGAAGGTAAGTAAAGGCGACCTGAACCTGGATAAATACGTGGCCGTGGGTAATTCCCTTACGGCAGGTTATATGGATGGCGGCTTGTACCGCGAAGGGCAATTAAATTCGTACCCGAGCATTTTAGCGCAGCAGTTCCAGCAAGCCGGAGGAGGCGATTTTACCCAGCCTTTGTTCACCGAAGAACAAGAAAACGGCAGCGGTTACCTCCGTTTAAGTGCCTTTAGCCCCACCGGATTACCGGTACTAACGCCCGTAACCGAAAAGTTGGCCATTAGGAGCCAAAACCCGACGCTCTACACCAAATACACCGAAGAAATCAATAACCTGGGTGTACCGGGCATCCGGATGTCGGATATTCAAACGGCGGGGTACGGCAGCTCGCAGGGTAATCCGTATTTTGAGCGCATTACTACCAATCCTACGCAAACGTATCTGGCCCGGGTAGCGGCTAGCAATCCAACTTTTTTTAGTTGCTGGTTGGGTAATAACGATATTCTGGGCTATGCTACTGCGGGTGCCTTTGCCAATTCTATAACCGCAACCGAAACCTTTACCACCAACAATTCCGAAGTTATCAATGCCTTAACCGCCAATGGTGCCAATGGTATTGTGGCTACCATCCCGGATGTTACGGGTATTCCGTTCTTTACTACAGTAGGGCCAACCATTAAAGGTTTATTAACCACCGCCGGGGTACCGGGCATGGTGGCGCTTACCCGAAATAGCAATGCCCGCATTCAGATTGCTACGTCGCAAATAAAAGATGCGGCCGGCGGCAATATTTTATTTCCTTTAACCTCCAGTACTTACTTGCCTTTAGTAGGGCAACGGACTGGTAAATACTGGCGCGATTTAGCCCGGCAAGCCGTTCCTACCAATCCTACCCTGGGTTTGATTACTATTTTGGTAAATTACCAGATTGATACTACGCAGCTATTTGGGGTGAGCGCGGGTAATCCTTGGCCAAGTGCTCTTTTGTTGGATGCTGCGGAGCAAAAAGATGTGAGCGACGCTACTATTAATTTTAATAATATTTTAAAAGCCAAAGCCGAGGAAAAAGGTTTAGCGGTTTTTGATGCCTATACTTATTTTAATAGCCTTCAGGGCGGTTTTACGCAGAACGGAGTAGCCTACTCGCCGGCTTTTATTACCGGTAATTTGTTTTCGCTGGATGGGGTGCACTTAACCCCGCGCGGTTACGCCCTAGTGGCCAACGAAATGATTAAAGCCATTAACGCAAAGTACAACTCCCGGATACCCACGGCCGATATTACTCAATACCGGGCTGTATTATTTCCATAAAATATAATGTAATGTAAAAAAGCCGTTCCCAGTGTGGAACGGCTTTTTTGTTGCTTTTAGTTTTAAGAAAATAAGTTGCTTATAGCTTGAAATTTAAAAAATAGCTATGTCGCATCTAATCCAAAAACAGGGTTATAACTTTAGTAAATAAAAAAGTAGGGTTGTTATTTCGTACCTTCCAGATTATTGGTTTCCTTCGTTTTAAATTCTGGCCTAATAAAAGGATGGGTAGTTAAAACAGGTACTTTTATTTATGCTAAGTACCTCGTATTGCTATACCCAAAATCGAGTTTATTTTTAAATAAATTACATGCGAATGCTACGTACTTTTTGTATTCTGTTTATTGCTTTGTTCCTGTACCCGCCGGCGTATTCCCAAACTTTACCTAAACCTACTCCCCGGCAGCTGGCCTGGCAGCAACTCGAAACTACCGCTTTTCTGCATTTCACGGTAAATACTTACACCGATAAAGAATGGGGCGATGGAACCGAAAGTCCCCAAATTTTTAATCCCGCGCAATTCGATGCCCGGAAATTAGTAAAAACTTTAAAAGAAACGGGTTTTAAAATCGCCATAATTACGGCTAAGCACCACGATGGTTTTTGTTTATGGCCCAGTAAGTACACCGATCATTCGGTAAAAAGCAGTCCCTGGAAAGATGGACAAGGCGATGTGGTGAAAGAAATTGCGGAGGCTTGCCGGGAGTACGGTATAAAATTCGGATTCTATCTTTCGCCCTGGGATCAGCATGAACCTACCTACGGCACTAACCAATACAACGATTTTTATAAAAATCAACTAAAAGAACTGCTCACCAATTACGGCGAAGTCTCGGAAGTGTGGTTCGATGGGGCTAAAGGCAAAAATGCCAAAGACATGCAATACGATTTTAACAGTTACTGGCAATTAGTACGAGAGTTGCAACCCAAAGCCATTTTGTTTTCGGATGCGGGCCCGGATGTGCGTTGGGTCGGTAATGAATCGGGTAATGCGGGACAAACCTGCTGGTCCACCATCAATGCCACTGATTTGGCACCTGGTAAAGCCGACCCTGCTTATTTAAACACCGGCGACCCGAATGGTAAATCCTGGATTCCGGCCGAGACCGATGTATCCATCCGCCCGGGTTGGTTCTATCATCCCGCCGAAGATAGCAAAGTTAAATCCGGCAAAGAACTGGTGCATCTATATTATCAATCAGTAGGCCGTAATAGTTTGCTTTTACTCAACATTCCACCCAATCGCCAAGGTTTATTCTCCGAACCGGATATTAAAAGTTTGTACGATTTCCGAAGTATTTTAAACGAAACATTTAAAACCAATCTGGCAAAAGGTACCAGCCCGGCAACACTCACCGATGATCAACTAAAAACCAGCATTACCGTTCCGGTAAACAAACCACTGGAATTAAATTTTAAAAAAACAATAACTTTTGACCGGGCGATGTTCCAGGAAAATATAGCGAACGGCCAGCGCAATATGGAAGCAACCCTGGAGTTCTGGAACGGTAAAACCTGGCAAAAAGTAGAAACATTTACCACCATTGGCTACAAACGGCTGTTGCGCTTTCCGGAAATTAAAACCAGCAAAGTACGTTTCACGGTACTTCAGGCTAAGCAACCCGTGCAGTTAGCCGAAGTTGGTTTCTATAAAGCTTCTGATAAAGAGTAGCGGTTGCGCAAAAAGTTATTTGGTAGCCAGGATGAATATGAAACAAGCAGCCTTGTTTATTTTGTTTTTGCTAGTGATTAGTTGTGATAGAAAAAGAGATTCGGCCAAAGTAAAAGAATCTAACCAAGTGGCTAAGTCTGTCTTAAACCCAGCCACATCTGCTAAATCTCGTAAAAAATTAAAATATCCAAGGATAGCGGGATTATGGGAAAATACAGAGTATCTACCGAATTTGAAGAAGTATAACTCTGTAACTAAAACCGATTCCCTGGCTGATTCCTATACTCATTTACTCTACCAAGGAGACAGCATATTATATGGCAACGAGAGGAACTTAATGGAAGAAGATTATTTTTTGTGTTGCCTAATAACCAGGTATTGGATTATACGCGGGAACCTGCTTTTACAATTAAAACATTTACAGATTCTACTTTGGAAGTAGAGCTAAAAGCTACAAATAGAATTAAAAAATATAGAAAGGTTCTGCCATTAGAGGATATTAAAGGTAAAGCTCCCTCTATCTTGTTTTCGGAGCAGTTAGAACGGCTAACAAATAAATGGTTTGCAGGTAAGTACGAAATTTTGTTACCGGACTCTACCCGGTCAGAACTAACTTTTAAAAAAGATGGGTTTTTAACGGGCTATTCAAATTATAACAAATATGTTCTTTCCAGTGCCGAAAGTAAAGACTTTTTGATTTTGTCTAGCAATTCGAAAGCTTTACCAGATATGCGGTGCGAAATGATTCAAGAGGCGGATATCATTCAGTTGTTTGAACTGCAGCCAATTGAAGATGTAGATGATCCGCTGATAAGAAGAGGAAAAAGTTTTGCTTTAAGAAAATTGTAAACTATTACAAATACACAGAATAAGCCTTTTTTAGCAAAAAGTTATGGTTATAAATAATGTAAATAATATCTCCGCTACAGAAAACCTTTCCCGGCGGGCTTTTATGAGCACTTTAGCCACCGCTGGCGCTTTGTTGCCGGTAGCTGGGCTGGCCAACAAATTACTGCCCGCGAAGCCGGCAAAAACCGACCGCCTGATTTGTATTTTCTCCAAGCAATTGCAGTGGTTAAGCATTCCCGAAATGGCCAAAGCCGTGGCTGCTTTAGGCTATGATGGCATTGATTTAACCGTACGCAAAGGCGGCCACATTGAGCCGGAACAAGCCGCAACCGAGTTACCCAAAGCTATCGCGCAAATCCGGAAAGCCGGCTTGGAAGTGCCCATGATCGTCACGAATATCTTCGACCCCCAGCATCCCTTAACCGAACCTGTTTTAAAAGCCGCTAGCCAGGCCGGCGTTAAATATTACCGCACCGATTGGGTAGAATACGATCCGAAGCTCGGCGTGCTAAAAACAATTGCAAAATATAAAAAGCAAGTGCAGGGCTTAGCCGCCCTGAATAAAAAATACAATATCCACGGGGCTTACCAAAATCACTCTGGCACTAGCCTGGGGGCGGCCGTGTGGGATTTATGGGAATTGTTAAAAGACGTGGACCCGCGTTGGTTAGGGGTGCAGTACGACATTATGCACGCCACGGCCGAAGGCGGCGAATCGTGGGAAAATAACCTCGAGCTACTAAAAAACTATATTCATTGCCTGGATATTAAAGATTTTTACTGGGCCAAAAAAGACGGGAAGTGGAAACACGAGTTAGTACCGCTGGGCCAAGGCATGGTAAATTTTAAAAAATTCTTTAGCCTGGTCAAGCAATACCAAATCTCCGGGCCCATGTCCATCCACCTGGAGTACGATCTGGGGGGAGCTGATCAAGGCAAAAAGCAAATTACCAAACCCAAAGAAGAAGTTTTGGCCGCCATGAAACAAGATCTACAAACCTTACGCACTCTATTGCGGGAAGCTGGGTTGGTTTAAAATAATGTTCGGAGTAGTTTGCTATTAATTGAAAGACGCTGCATGTAGCGTCTTTTTTGTTTAGATACCGCAATGGAATCAGTATGTTAAGTTGCGCCTAATGAAATAATTAAAATTGCGGCCGTAAAATTAATCTAATCTACAGGAGAAACTCGTATAATGCATTTCGCTTAAGAAGCACAAGTATGGTAACATAATTCTTTCCATAAAAAAACTTAAACTACAAAAACGAACAAACTATGAAATACAACGAACTGGCCGATAGCGGCGTGAAAGTCTCGGCGATTACTTTTGGGGCTTGGGCCATTGGTGGTTGGATGTGGGGCGGCGCCGATAAAGATGATGCATTGGCGGCTATTCACAAAGCTTTGGAACTGGGCATTACCACCATTGATACGGCCCCGGTGTACGGGCAAGGCGTGAGTGAGGAAATTGTGGGGCAGGCATTAAAAGGCAAACGCCACGAAGCTCAGATTTTAACCAAATACGGCATGCGCTGGGATATTGAGCGGCCCGGCGATTTTATGGCTTCGAAAGATGACAAGGGCCATGATCTTAAAATCTACAAATTTGCCGGTAAAGAAAGTGTAATCTACGAATGCGAACAAAGTTTAAAACGCCTCCAAACCGATTACATTGATTTGTATCAAATTCACTGGCCTGATGTATCTACGCCCATCGACGAAACCATGGAAGCTATAGATAGATTGCTGCAGGAAGGAAAAATTCGCGCCTCAGGAGTTTGTAATTACAGTGCCGAGCAAATGCGCATTGCCGACCAAACTGTAAAACAAGTTACTAACCAAGTGCCTTACAGCATGGTTGAGCGTAAAGTAGAAGCCGAGGTAGTGCCGTATTGCCTGGAACATGGTCGCGGCATTTTAGCTTACAGCCCTTTACAGCGGGGCATTTTAACCGGCAAAATAACCGACGACTACCAATTTGAAGAAGGCGACCATCGGCCCAATACCTTGCACTTTAAACCGCACAACCGCACAACCATCAACGCCTTTTTGCAACAAATAAAACCAATCGCCGATGGGTATGGCGTAACGTTAGCGCAATTAGTTATTAACTGGACCATTCAGCAACCTGCTATTGCGGCAGCCTTAGTAGGAGCCCGTAATCCGGAACAAGTAACCGAAAATGCTAAAGCCACTGATTTTATGCTTACCCCCGATGAGCTTAGTCAGATTAATACTTTGTTAGCCGACGTAAAAATGGTAGCGTAGAGGGAGAAAATTTAAAAAAATATTGAAATAAAGTAATAAGAAGAGCGACTAAGCTGTGTGAAGTAATTTTTTAGCCTATTTGTTAGCTTATCAAAAAGCCGAAGTTGGTTTGTTTAAATAACGGACTGTCTTCGGCTTTTTAGTTCTTAAAAACTAGGTTTTGAGCGCTATTATCTTCTAGAATTTAAATTTTAAGTTTTGCTTTTAAACTCGAAATTAAAAGAATAATTTGCTTCCACCTTCTTAGATGCTGAAAACACTTTCTTCTTAAAATTTTATTTTTGTTGGTATGAAGCGGATTCTCCGGTTAGTATTGAGTTGTTGTTTAGGTTTGTTGGTGCCGGCTGTTATCTTTCCGTGGTTGGTCCAGGCATTAGCTCCCGTAAAAAAAACATTGCCTACGGGGTCCTTCACCCTAACTCCCGATACTTCCCGCCAAGTTGAACGGGTGCCGCCTGTTTCAACCCTAAAATCTCAGCCGGAAAATAAGTAAAAATTTAAAAAATCAGGCGTGAACCCAGCTTACTAGCCTTCGTTGGTCATTCTTCTTATTTCTTTATTCCATTAAACTAATTTAAAATCAATTGGTCAGATGTTAGTTAGCTGTTGTTTCTTGCGTTTTTGCCTGGTAATATAATGTCGAACAGTTTTCCGGACGAAGCACCTGCCTTGCAGTTTGCAATATATCCCCGGTAGTTACGGCTTGAATGTGCGTACCTTCTTCATTCACCAAATTAGCATCGCCGAGTAACTTGCTGTAAGCTAAATTCATAGCCCGGTTTAGTAACTCAATTTCTGAAAATACAATAGAAGCTTCCGACTGATTTTTAACTTTGGTTAGCTCTTGTGCCTCTACTTCTTGTTGTTGAATTTCAGCGGTAATGGCTTCTACAGCAGCATCTGCTTCAATTAAAGAAACCCCTTCGTTTAACTTTCCTTGAATGATTAATAAGCCGGGTTCCATGGATCCCGTCATAGAAGCAGCAATAGAATTAAAAATTTTCTGTTCTTTTACTAAAGCATTATACAACCGCGACGATTTTCCCCGACCTAAAATATCGCTGAGCAAGTCGGCTGCGTAATAACCATCGTTCAGGCGCGAAGGCATGTGGTACGCTTTGTAGAGCGCACTTAAAGGTACATCAGCTACTACTTCTAAATTCCGGGCTTGTTTTTGCACGGGTTCGGCGGGTAACTGGCGGTGGTATTTTTGCCCGGAGGGAATGGGCCCGAACCATTTTTCGGCCAGGTGTTTCGCTTTATCTACCGTTACATTACCAGCTACTACCAAAATAGCGTTTATAGGGGAATAGTGCTTCCGGAAAAAGTTCTTAACGTCGGTTATTTGCGCATCGGCAATATGCGAAATTTCTTTACCGATGGTGGCCCATTTATAGGGGTGTTGCTGGTAGGCCAGCGGGCGTAATTTTAGCCACACATCGCCGTAAGGCTGGTTTAAATAATTTTGCTTAAATTCTTCCACCACTACTTTTCGCTGCACTTCCAAGCCTTGCTCCGAAAAAGCTAAATCTAGCATCCGGTCCGATTCGAGCCAAAAGCCGGTTTCAATGTTGGCAGCCGGAACCGTTAAGTAATAATTGGTAATATCAGGACTGGTAAACGCATTATTTTCGCCGCCTACTTTTTGCAAAGGTTCGTCGTAACTCGGTATATTAACCGAGCCGCTAAACATTAAGTGTTCAAATAAATGCGCAAAGCCTGTTTGCGTTTCCGATTCATCTTTGGAGCCTACATCGTATAATACATTCAGCACCGCCATCGGTGTAGCAAAATCTTCGTGCACAATTACACGCAAACCATTATCCAGAGTAAATTCTTTAAAATCTATCACAGAAAAAATTAATTTTTAAATATTTGATTCGTTTTCAGGTTATTATAACCAGTTAATTCTACAAAATTACCAGTTTTTTATAACAATTTAAGTTGTTACTCTCTTTCCTGCATTTAGTTATGGTAATAAAATTAGCTTTACAAGAAATAAAAGAAAATTCGGTTCTGGTGCTAGGCAAAATTTTTCTGGTCTTTTTTTTAAATTTTATTACTTGTTATAGTTTAACCAGTAGTTAAACTAAAAATAAGAGATGCACCAATTGTTTTGTTTTTCGCTAATTTTGATAGAATAAACTGATTTTTCTGATGAATTATAATCGCAAAGATTACTCCGACGACGACCTGTTGCACTTGTACCGCGGTATTTTACTACCCCGCATGATTGAAGAACGCATGCTGATTTTGCTGCGCCAAGGCCGTATTAGTAAATGGTTTTCGGGGATTGGGCAAGAAGCCATATCGGTAGGTGCCGCCCTGGCGCTGGATCCCGACGAGTATATATTGCCCTTACATCGGAATTTAGGAATTTTTACCTGCCGGAATATGCCTTTGGACCGGTTATTTGCGCAGTTTCAAGGCAAAACAACCGGCTTTACCAAAGGCCGCGATCGATCTTTCCATTTTGGCTCCCAAGAACACCATATCGTCGGTATGATCTCGCACCTAGGTCCGCAACTAGCCGTAGCCGATGGCATTGCTTTAGCCGATTTATTAGAGAAAAAAAAGAAAGTAACCTTGGTTTTTAGTGGTGATGGGGGTGCCAGTGAAGGCGATTTTCACGAAGCTTTAAATGTAGCCGCTGTTTGGAATTTGCCGGTTATTTTTATGATCGAAAACAACGGTTACGGTTTATCTACGCCTAATTCGGAGCAGTTTAAATTTAATTATTTTATTGATAAAGGCCCGGCCTACGGTATAGATACTTTGCAGATTGACGGCAACAATGTGTTGGAAGTGTACGATACGGTTCGCCAAACGGCCGCCAGTATGCGCAAAAATCCGCGCCCGATTTTAATTGAAGCCATGACCTTCCGGATGCGCGGCCACGAAGAAGCATCGGGTACCAAATATGTACCGCAGGAATTATTTGAAAAATGGTCGAAAAAGGACCCGGTAGAAAACTACGAAAAATACCTGCTCGATGAAAAAGTATTAACCGCTCGGTTGTTGGCCGCTACCCGCGATGAATTTAAAGCCACCATTGACCAAGGTTTAGAAGCAGCTTTTGCTACCCCCATGCCCACTGCCGATGAAGCCACGGAACTTGCCGATGTATATGCGCCGTATCAACCAGCTGTAGAAGAACCTGCCTCCGATAGGCAATCTGAGAAGCGCTACGTAGATGCCATAACCGATGCTTTGCGCCAAAGCCTGGAGAAATACCCGGAGTTAATATTAATGGGGCAGGACATTGCCGAATACGGCGGGGTGTTTAAAGTAACGGAAGGTTTAGTGGAGCAATTTGGCAAGGAGCGCGTTCGCAATACACCTCTCTGCGAGTCGGCTATTGTGGGAATTGGTTTGGGCTTATCGATAAAAAAGAAAAAATCCGTAATAGAAATGCAGTTCGCCGATTTTGTGAGCTGTGCTTTTAATCAGATAGTAAATAATTTGGCGAAATCGCATTACCGTTGGGGGCAAAATGCCGATGTAGTTATCCGGATGCCGACAGGAGCTGGTACCGCCGCTGGCCCTTTCCACTCGCAATCTAACGAAGCCTGGTTTTTTCATACACCAGGCCTTAAAATGGTTTATCCATCCAGCCCTTACGAGGCCAAAGGTTTGTTAAATGCGGCTATTGCTGATCCTAACCCAATATTATACTTTGAGCATAAACTCTTGTATCGTTCTATTACTACTCAAGTGCCGGATAATTATTATACCATAGAAATAGGAAAAGCTCATCTGGTAATGGAAGGTGCTGACTTTTCGATTATTACGTATGGGCTGGGAGTACATTGGGCCACGCAGCTATTGCAGACCATGCCCGAAGTAAAAGCCGATATCCTAGATTTAAGAACCTTATTACCCTGGGACCAGGAAGCCGTTAGAACAACTGTTCAGAAAACTGGTCGGGTTTTAATAGTACACGAAGATACCGTAACTGGTGGAATAGGTGCAGAAATCAGCGCCTGGATATCCGAGCATTGCTTCCGGCATCTAGATAGCCCAGTGATACGGGTTGGTAGTTTAGATACGCCCGTACCTTTTTCGCCTCCTTTAGAGCAGTTGTTTTTGCCCATGCAGCGTTTAAAACAAAAAATAGAGCAGTTGCTGCAGTATTAAAAGTCAAAAAGAATGATAATTCTGCTCATTAAGTACCTTGTTAGATATCTTTAATATTTTATTTAAATAATAACTTTTATAGACGATTGAGTATTCTTTGCTAGAACATTAATTTGGATTGTGATTATTAGAAGAAGATCGTAGTTCTTTTTAATGTTCATTCAAAGATTTTGTTAATAAACAAATAGTAAAATTTATATATTTATTTTGATCTTAGTTTTATTAGTTGTTAATTTATCTTTATATTTATATATTATTATGTTTAAACTGAAAAGAAGTTATCTAATTAAGACAGGCAATAATAGCATAAACTATATTAGTGCTTCTTTAGCCATTATCATTATCTGTTCGATTATACTCACGGGGTGTAATCGTAGTAAAATTCCTTGCCCGAAGATTGGTAATAAGCGAGGCTTAGCTATTTTTAAAAAAAAAGCGGATCCTACTATTCCTAATCAAGAGGGGTTTGGCCAAAGCAAACCAGTGGGCTACGATAAAAATGGATTAATGAAAAAGAAGAGCTATAAAAACTTAAAGCAAAAACCAAAGCGTACAAAATTAGTATAAAACTAGTACGCTGCTAAGTAAATAAAGTAATTATGAATACCATTTCGCTTCCGTCGTTCTATTTAAAAATAGTTTTTGTTTTTATAGTAGTTATTATAAGCCTGAATTTACAAGCTTCTGCTCAAATTGCTTATGTAGGTAATAGCCAATTAAAAGCTGAAAATAAACGTAATAAGCGAGAAGCAGCACGTATAGAAACCGATTATAAAGAAACACATTTAAATACCAATTATTTTACGTATAAAAAAGGAAAAGCCAGCCGGAAAAGGGTAGAAGTGGAAGAAGGTTGGGAAGATTATATGTATAATAACCCAGAACATCTCGCTTATACAGAAGCCTTTAAACTTAAACTTATGCGTAAGGGAAACCGGAAAAAGAAATAAAAGATGTTTTAGTAACAGAAAGGAGTTTACATGATTCAATGGAATGCACTTACCTCTGCGGAACAATTAGAAAATATAAAGGCAGAATCGAAACAACAACCAGTTATAATTTTCAAACATAGTACCTCTTGTTCCATAAGCGCTACGGCTAAAAGCCGTTTAGAGCGACAATGGGATACTATAGGCCTAGATAACGTGAAACCGTACTATTTAGACCTTTTATCTTATAGATCTGTATCAAATCAGATTGCTACCCTTTTTGAGGTTCGGCACGAGTCGCCGCAATTGCTTTTAATCCGCGATGGCGAGTGTACCTCCGATTGGTCACATCTAGGAATTAGGCTAGATGAAGTAAAAAAAGCATTGGCTTAGTATGTTGGTGCTTTCTTTTCAAGAAAATAAACTACAACAAAGTAAGTGAAAAGCTTAGGTAATTTACTAAACAATAAAACCAAATTTAGATGTATTAGCTGTTTAACATTTCATTCTAATATACTTCAGCACGCAATAAAATAGCTTAAAACTCGTTTATTGATAAAATATTGCAGATCATAATTAATTATATTAAATACAAAAATTAACGCATAGTGGACTTTAGCGAAAGTTAGTATTTATTCCATTTGCTTGTTATTTATTTAAATCTTGCTAATTAACTATTTTAATTATCAAATATACAGCACCTAGACTGCTAGTTAAGCTATTATTAAACACTGCGCTTTATTATTTATTAAGGTTTTACTTGCTATTTTCTATAATATTTGTGCGAGTAGTTTATCTTAAGAATTAGTTGTGAAAGTATTATTTTAACCCATAAACTTATTTTTGGGGTACTCGTAAATTTATTTAATTTTAACCAATTTAAATGGTTATCAAAGTGTTAAAGAATATACTTTTATTTGCTATTTTAAGCTTGGCTACGTTGCCAATTTACGCCCAGCAAGACGACCAACTACCTCAAAAAGAATTTACCTACGGCCTTAATTTTAACACTAATGGCGGCCTTATTGGTGGAGGCGTAATTAAATCATCGAGTTATCTGCAGAACAGCTGGTTTAAATTCTGGGCTCTGGAAGTAGTAGAAGTTAAGCATCCAAAAGAGAACCGTCGTTATTCATCCAGTACTGGTAATTCTTTTATTTACGGGAAAGCTAATTATTTATTTGTACTTCGTCCGGAGGTTGGTCGCGAATATGTATTTTTCCGGAAGGCTCCGGAATCTGGTGTTCAGGTAAATGGCTTTTTTGCTGCCGGCCCTTCTATTGGTTTATTAGCACCTTATTATATTGTTTACGATTACACCGATTATTCCCGTGGGCCCAATGCCGTAGCCGATTACCGCGTAGAAGCTTATAATCCAGAAATTCATACTGATTTTGAAAACAGAATCCGGGGTAGTGCGGCATTTTTCACCGGGTTAGGTGAGAGTAAGTTCCGGCCTGGTTTGCACGTACGTGGTGGGGTTAATTTTGAATATGGCCGTTACCGGGAGGACGTTACCGGAGTGGAGGTCGGCTTTGTACTCGAAACTTTTTCTAAGAAAATGGTTATTATACCTCAAGCAGATAATTCTCAGTTTTTCCCTTCGTTTTATTTAACACTATATTACGGTCGGCGTAAGTAATAGAGATCTGTCTTTTTGTTGTAGTTTAAACTTCCTAAAAACCCATAACTGATTACCGCTACAACATCTTCCTTCTTTTATTGTTATAATATCTTAATAACAGTATAGTTGCACAAAGCTTATTAATCCAAAATTTAAAATTTATTAGGTCTTCTCTTTATATTAACTTGTTAAGAGATATAGATTGACGAAGCCTTCCTTGAATTTTAGTGCGGTTAAATTTTTAGAAATTTATTGCATCCGAATATTTGCCTATCTTTGTATTATGGAAGAAATTGTTATGCTTCCGGTTATTCAACCGGTAGAAGCACCAACCAAAGCACGAAAGCCAGATTGGTTACGGGTAAAATTACCGGTTGGGAAAGAATATGCCAAGGTCAGAAATCTGGTAGATCAATATAAATTACATACTATCTGCGAAAGCGGTAATTGCCCTAATATGGGCGAATGTTGGGGTGCTGGAACGGCTACCTTTATGATTTTAGGAAACGTGTGTACGCGCAGTTGTTCGTTTTGTGCCGTAGCAACCGGTCGCCCTAACGAATATGATCAGGATGAACCGCGGCGGGTAGCAGAAGCAATTAAGTTAATGGGAGTAAAGCATGCTGTTATTACCTCAGTTAACCGCGATGAATTAAAAGATCGGGGCGCCAGCATTTGGCACGAAACCGTAGTGCAAGTAAAACAATTATCGCCCGAAACAACTATTGAAACCCTTATTCCGGATGTAAAAGCAAACTGGGATGCTTTACTTACCATGATCTCAGCTGGTCAGGAAGTAGTTTCGCATAATATGGAAACAGTAAAAGAATTATACCGTATGGTACGTCCACAAGCTAAATATGAGCGTAGTTTAGAACAAATTAAACACATTAAAGAATATGGTAAGCGCACCAAATCGGGTATCATGCTGGGAGTAGGAGAAACCAAAGATCAGGTTTACCAAGCCATAGATGATTTAGTGGCCAATGGTTTAGATATTTTAACTTTAGGGCAATACTTACAACCTACCAAGCGGCATTTAGAAGTAGCAGAGTTTATTCATCCTGATTTATTTGCGCATTATCGCGAAGAAGGTCTTAACCGAGGCCTTAAATACGTTGAATCTGGCCCATTGGTACGATCGTCTTACCACGCAGAGCGGCACGTATTTATTTAAAAAAGATATAATTACAAAAGCAAAAAGCCCCATCAGATAACTGATGGGGCTTTTTGCTTTTAAGGGAATTACGGCATTCAGAATTATTATAAGAAAAAAATATAAAAATTTTATTATTGCAATGTAATTATATATAAAAGTGGAATCATATTTGTAAATGTATATAGTAATTTTATGTATAACTAAGTAAGTTCGTACAGCATAAATAGTTACAGGTTGCTTTATATGTTTTAATCATCGTATGAAAAGAATATTACCCATTTTTACCTTCTTGTTTCTTGCAGCATTTCAGCTATTTGCGCAACAAGAGAAAGCTCCTGATTTAAAGGCAGCTCAAAATTTCGCTGTACTTGGGCCTGCTGGTATCACTAGTACGGAGGAGACAGTAATTTACGCTGATGTTGCGGTTACCACCGGAGCCTTAACTGGTTTTAATCCTGAAACCGATCAAGGAAGAGTTCTTCGTAATTCCGAAGTAAATAATGCAACTGCTGAAGCGGTTCAGCAAAGTGTGCAAGAAGCTTATGATTTTATATCTAATCAATCACCAACAAGTACGCATGCTCCAATATTAGGCAACGGTTTTACACCAGATAATGATCCTGCTGTTACGAACGGTATGCTACTAACCCCAGGGGTATACAGCTTTAGTGATCCTAATGTTCTCTTATCTGGTCTTCTGCGGCTGAATGGTTTAAATCGGCCTGATGCTGTTTTTATTTTTAAAATAGAAGGCAATTTTACTTTTGAACCTGGTTCTGTTATAAACCTGGAAAGTGGCACTCAAGCTAAAAACGTGTTTTTTCAAATTGGAGGTGTATTAGTACCGGCTACTTCAGGAGGTATACCGGGAGCTAATTCAGCATTACGAGGTAATTACTTAGTTAACAATAATGATTCTCCTACCGGAGAAGCTATTCGCTTGAGCGAAGGCGCCAGCGTAGAAGGACGACTATTAGCAGTAAACGGAAGCGTAACTCTGCAGGATAATAATATATCTTTAGCTAACGTAGTTGAAGCTGATTTAAGTATTACCAAAACTTCAACCCGGAAGAAAGTGCCCATTGGGGAAGAAGTAAGTTTCGCGATAACAGTAATAAACTATGGCCCACAAGAAGCTACTAACGTGGAAGTAATTGAGGATTTCCCTTGGGCTTATATGGATGTAGTTAGTTATGATGTGGCTTATCAGAATACGAATACACCTGGTTCAGCTGATATTATTTTGGATCGGGAGAGTAAAGTTTTCCGGATTAAACTGGGAAATTTAAAATTAAAAGAAAAAGTAGTTATTACGGTAGTAGCCAAAGCGCTGGTGGCTAAATCAGAAGTGATGAATCAGGTATCTGTTTTATCCGAGGTAAAAGATTCTAACCCGACGCAAGATAATGCGCAAGTAACGGTTGAGATACCAGCAACCTCCGCCAATCTTTATGTTACTAAAACGGTTGATAAAACCGTAGCAAATGTTGGCGATGAGTTAGAGTATAAAGTTAGAGTAGAAAATTTAGGACCTAATAAGGCAACTAATGTTACACTAACTGATATATTCCCAGCTGATTATTTAACTGTAATTGGCGAGCCGATTGTGACTCCCGGAACTCTCTACAGCCAAAATTTATCTGTTGATCCAATTTCACTTAGTAGTTCTAATTTATTAACTATTGGTACTCTGGAAGTAGGTCCTGACAAAGCAGTTGAGTTAGTTGTTAATGCGCGTATTGTTAAAAGTGGCAAAATAATTAACCGGGCTGAAATATCAAATAATGCCGTAACTGATCCTACCAGCTTAAACAATCGGGCTACCGTTACAACAATCGCAGGAGACGTACCACGGGCAGATTTACAAATTACTAAAACAGCAAGTAGCTCTACAGTAGCTATAGGTTCAGAAATAACTTATACTCTTACTGTTCGCAATAATGGGCCAAAAGAAGCTTCTGGAGTAATTATACTGGATGAATTATCAAACGATTTAAAAAATGATCTAAAATATGTTCGTTCCTCCCCAGAAGCGGTGTTTGATAATATTGCCGGAGTTTATACTTGGAATGTAGGTAGTTTAGCCGTAGGAGCCGAAGCTTCCGTCACCTTAACGGCTATTCCTACAGTAGTTGGTCAAGTATCAAACATAGCTAAAGTTACCGGTAACCAAGTAGATTTGAAACCGAACAATGATGTATCCCAAGTTGTAATTTGTGTAACTCCTCCGGTGCCAGTATTAGTTGCGAGTAAGATGCAAGTATGCGTGGGTGATATTGTAACCTATTCCGTAGAAAATTTTAATGGCGTAACTGGCTTTCTTTACAATCTACCAAAAGGATTTATTAAACTAACTGGTTCCGGTAGTACCATAGTGGTTAGAGTAGATGAGACGGCTCAGGAAAACTCAGAAATATCAATAATCCCCATTAATATAAATACGGCGTGTGCTAACGGGGAACCACTGGTTGTACATGTAAAAGTAAATCAAGCTCCTGTATTACCTGCAACTATTAACGGGCCACTTGCTGCTTGTGCCGGTTCAGAACAAACCTTTAACGTAAATCCGGTTGCTGGAGCCGAAACTTATACCTGGACGGTGCCAAGTAACTGGCAAATTCGTTCTGGTCAAAATACAGCAAGTATAACCGTAATCATAGGTACTGACCCAGGTACAATATCTGTATCAATAGCTAATTCTTGTGGTGTTGGTGGTAGCGTAACAACCGGAAATATTGTACCAGTTGCTATTCCAGCAGTTCCAGTTATTACCGACAAAAGTGGTCCTTGCTCTGGCTTAGTTTACTCTATTAATGAAATACCAGGAGTAAGCACTTATACTTGGTCCGTGCCAGAGGGTTTTACAATCCTGTCTGGACAAGGTACAACCTCTATTAAGGTTACTGCTGACCGCTTAGATCGGAAAGGAACCATTGGGGTCATAGCTAACAATGCTAATGGTTGTAATGGTGTGGCTGCTATGTTGGAGGCAAATGCTAAAGCAGCAGATGCAAACCTAATCTTCCCAACAGCCTTCACTCCAAACGGTGACGATAAAAATGAAACCTGGGTAATAGATAATCTGCTTAAGTTCCCGGAAAATGAAGTTCAGGTTATTAATCGTTGGGGCAATGAAGTATACCGAGCCAAAAATTACCAAAATGATTGGCGGGCAAATGGTCTAGGCGAAGCTACTTACTTTTATGTACTGCGGGTAAAATTATGCGATAGTACTACTAAAGTTTACCGGGGCTATATCACCGTAGTAAGATAATCTGCATCTAAAGTTGAAAAATATAGATATGAAATTACGTTTATTTATTCTTGCCATGCTAGTATCCTGTGGTGCACTTGCCCAGCAAAAGCCACAATATACCCAGTATATATTTAACGGGTTGGTTATAAATCCTGCTTATGCAGGTAGTAAAGATGTCATCCACCTAAATGCGTTTTACCGAACCCAGTGGACAGGTCTGGATGGGGCTCCTACTACCGAATCTTTCAGCATAGATGGGGTAACAAAGTCTAATCGGATAGGAATAGGAGCTCAAGCGGTAAATGACCAAATCGGTGCGCAGCGACGCACTTCCGCTACCCTTAATGGAGCAGTAAAACTAAATGTTTCCGAAACGGGTGTGCTCAGTTTAGGTGTAGCTGCTGGAGCTTCCCAGTTTCGAGTAGACCGGAACAAACTTAGTACCATTGATCCTAATGATCCTACCATTATCAATGCAGAAACAAACGTTATTACTCCCGATTTAAGAATTGGATTATACTTTCATTCGGATCGGTTTTATTTAGGTATGTCGGCCACTGACTTAATTGGAACAAACCGTGAAATTACATTTAATACAGAACGAAACTACTTTCTTACAGCTGGCTATGTTTTTGACTTAGGAGAACATCTAAAGTTTAAGCCTTCTGTCTTGATGAAAGAAAACTTTCAAGGGCCAACCAATATCGATCTGAATGCTTTTCTACTAGTTGACAATCGAATTTGGTTGGGTGGCTCTTACCGGACCGCTGCCAATATTTTTCAGAATAATTTTGAGGCAACAAGTTTAACCACCAAAGATGCAGTTTCAGTCATAGGAGAAATATTTTTATCGCCTAAACTCCGGTTAGGTTACTCTTACGATTTTACGTTGACACAATTGAACAACTACAATACGCATGAATTTTCATTAGGAGTGCTACTCTTTAAGAAAGCAGAAACTAAAATGTTGACACCACAATATTTTTAAAAATCGGCCACGAAAATACCATGAAATACACTTATACAAAGTTATACTTTTTACTGCTAGTAGTTGCATTAGGCAGCTTACCTATACGGTTGCAGGCCCAATCGGCAATTCGAAAAGCGGAACAATACTTCAACAGCTATAAATATGCTTTAGCTATAGAAGAATATAAAAAGGCAATTGAAAAAAAGCCCCCAACTCTTGCTATTATGCAGCGTTTAGCGGATGCAAATCGTCTTAGTAACCATTCTGTAGCAGCAGAATCCTGGTATGCAGAGGCTTTAAAGTTCCCGGAAGTTGATCCCATAAATATCTTGTATTATGCACAAATGCTGCATACTAATGGTAAGTACGAGGAAGCAAAAGTACAATATCTACAATATGGTGAAAAACAACCTTCTGAAGCTGCATATGCTCTTAAACTAGCAGAATCTTGCGACTTAGCTACGCGATGGCTAAAGCGTTCTCCTTTGTTCGAGGTTAAACCAGCTACTGAACTTAATTCTTTATATTCTGATTTCAGCCCTGTCTCTTATAAAGATGGTATTATCTTTACTTCGGATCGTAGCGTAAATGTTTCGGGTACTAAAGCGAAAGAGAAAATATTTGGTTGGACGGGTCGCCCGTATTTAAAATTGTATTCCAGCGCAAAAAATGGATCTGCTTGGTCTAAACCAACCCTTCTTACTTCTAATGTAAATGCAAGTTATCATAATGGTCCGGCAACTTTAGATTCATCGCATACAACCACTTATTTTACGCGTACCAACTTAGTAAAATTAAAAAATACTAAAGCTAACCCTGATCCAACCAGCTGGGTAGAAAATCCATTTGCTTCAGGTTTTATCAATCGCCTGGAGATTTATACTTCTGAAAAACAAGGTGACAAATGGTCGGAAGCCAGACCTTTTGCTTACAACAAAATAGAAGAGTATTCAGTAGGTCATCCGGTTTTATCACCGGATGGTAACTTACTTTATTTTATTTCGGACATGCCAGGTGGGTTTGGTCAGACTGATATTTATTATTGCGAACGAATGGGTAATGACACTTGGAGCAAACCGGTAAATGCAGGCAATGCGGTAAATACTAACGGACGGGAAATGTTCCCTGCTTTTGATCAAAAAGGGACCCTTTATTTTTCGTCAGATGGTCATGCTGGTTTTGGCGGACTTGATTTATTCTCCGCTACAGGCGAACGTTCTACTTGGACAGCGGTAACCAATTTAATGGCACCTATTAACTCTTCACGGAATGATTATGGTATGTTGGTAGAAAGTTCAGGGCAAACCGGGCTATTTTCTTCCGATCGATTTAGTGAAGAAGCAACTGCTGATATTTATAGCTTTTCTATGATTCAGCAGCCAGCGGTACTAGCCGTAACAACCTTAGAACGATTAGCCGGACAAGTGGGTGAAAAAAGCTTAGTTTCTTTAAGCGATGTTCGCTTGCGGTTAACTCAGCCTAATTCACGGGATTCTTTAATAGTAACTTCAGATAAAAACGGACATTATTATTTAAAAATTTTTAAAGGTAGTAATTATTTATTGTTAGGATCTAAAGCTAAATTTTTAACGCAACCAGCAAGCGTGCAAATACCACTAAATGCCCCGGATACGGTAAATGTTACTTTATTATTTGATCGGATTCAAACTAATACTCCTATTTCTTTAGCAAACATTTATTTTGATTTAAATAAATGGGAAATCCGGGCAGATGCCGCATTGGAGTTAGATAAACTAGCTTCTACTTTATTGGCAAATCCACGAGTTAAAATTGAAATGGGTTCTCATTGTGATAGCCGGGAAGGAGAAGGTTATAATCAGTTGCTCTCTGAACTGCGAGCCGAGGCTACTGTTAACTACCTGGTGTCTCAAGGTGTATCCCGGGAACGGTTAACAGCCCGCGGATACGGTGAATCTCAACCCGTAAACAGGTGCGTAGATGGTGTATCTTGTTCTGAAGAGGAACATCAACAAAACCGCCGGACTACTTTCAAAATTCAAAAGGATTTGGCTTCTAGGTAATTTGGATGTACTTGTATAATAAAAAAGGCTTCTCTTAGACAAGAGAAGCCTTTTTTATTATACGTTTTAAGCTACTGAGAACTAATAAACTGTATAAAATTTAGAAAATGATTTAAGCCCTAAGTTCCTTCATTATGTGGTTGGAAGCTGGTTCTAAGCTATATTTACGACAGTCTATAAAGTTACGATAAGTTTATTAAGAACATTCAATGTGATTTTCTAAGTTATAATTAACTGTAAGAAGAGAACAACTTTCCTCAAACGCACGTCTATACTAGTTTATTAAGCTCTACTAAATGAAATTTTTTTTTCTATTATTTTTAATTTTTAATGCTTCAATAGCTTTTTCGCAACAAACATTTTCGGGTAAAGTGGTGGGAGCTGCTAACCAGCAGCCATTAGCAGGAGCAAGCGTAAGTGTATTGGGTACCAACAATGGAACAATTACGAACGATAAAGGCGCGTTTACTTTAACTGTCCCTTCTGCAGATGATACTATTGTAATTTCAATGGTAGGATATTACTCTAGAAAATTGCATGCCGAGGTACTATATAAAGACAAAGTTGTTTATTTACAAATTGCGGAAAAAGCTTTACAGGAGGTGGTAATTACGGGTTACGCAACAAATCGGCCTCTACAACAAACAGCTGCATCCGTTGGTTTACTAACCACTCGGGAACTGGAACGATTTAGTACCACGTCGTTGGTGCCTGCACTAAATACTTTACCTGGGGTGCGTATGGAAGAACGGGCTACTGCAAGCTATCGTTTATCTATCAGAGGTAGTAGCTTAAGAGCTCCTTTTGGGGTTCGGAACGTTAAAATGTATTTGAATGATGTGCCTTTAGTAGAAGCAAATGGTACATTACCTTTGAATTTAATTGATGCGGGTACTATCGGGCGCATAGAAGTTTTAAAAGGACCAGCC
Source organism: Adhaeribacter pallidiroseus (assembly GCF_003340495.1). NCBI lineage: Bacteria > Pseudomonadati > Bacteroidota > Cytophagia > Cytophagales > Hymenobacteraceae > Adhaeribacter > Adhaeribacter pallidiroseus. The sequence continues at coordinate 3,994,958 of NZ_QASA01000001.1, read as the reverse complement.
GGAAGTGTTTATGGTGCCGGTACCGGAGGTACGGTGCGTTTAGAAACTATCCGGCCAAATGCTGGAGAAAGCATCTTAGAATCTAGCTATATGGCCGGTTCATACGGCTTGCGTCGGTTCACAGCAACTGCCGCTACTGGTTCTGATAAGTCCGCTTTTCTGGTACGTTACGCCAAACAAAAACTCGATGGTTATCGTCAGCAAAGTGCTATGGACCGGGATGCTGTTCTGCTGTCCGGTCAACTATTTCCATCTGATAAACAAAAGTTTACTTTTCATACCTACTTCACCGATTTATATTACCAACTACCCGGTGCTCTTACCCGGGAGCAATACGATGCAGATCCTCAGGCGGCCCGAAAGCTAAATGTTGATCAAAAAACATCTCTAAAATTGCAAGGTATTAATATTGGTTTAGGGCATCAATATCAATTTAATGAACACTGGCAGAATAATACATCCATATTTGGGGTGTTTTCGTTTTTAGACAATCCCTTTACTACGGATTATGAACGTAATGCCAATCAAGCATTTGGCGGACGTACCCAGACTACATATTCTATTTCCATTGCGGCCCAACCATCCCGGTTTACTATAGGTGGCGAGTATCAACACAGTTTTGTAAATTCCCGACATTATGAAAACAGAGTAGGAGAGCCGGGCAAGATGAATTTTGATGATGAAGTAACTATGGATCAAGGTTTTGTTTTTGCTCAAACCGAAGCCAATTTGCCAGGTAATTTTATCTTTACATTAGGGGGAAGCTTGAACTTTATGCGTTACGATCTTGCCCGGATATCGGATGCCGATACTACTAGTAACTACCGGAATGAGAAACCAATTGATCCACAGTTTTCACCGCGAGTAGCTTTACTCAAAGTAATTAATCCTCACCTTTCGGCTCATGGTAGCATCAGTACTGGGTTTTCACCTCCGACTGACGCAGAAATACGTCCATCTGACGGAAGCTTCAATGTTCGATTACAACCGGAACGAGGTTTAAATTATGAAGTGGGCGTACGAGGAAGCACCTTGCACCAAAAATTAAGCTTTGACTTGGTTGGGTTTTGGTTTAAGCTAAATGAAACTATTGTAAGCCGAACCAATCCGGACGGAATCGTAATATTTGATAATGCGGGTGCCACCCGACAACAGGGGATAGAGGCCGCGCTTGCATATACTTTTATTCAGAATATAAACAGACCAGTTAAGCTTTTTAAAGTATGGAGCACTTACGCTTATAGTCATTTTAGATTCCAGAACTATAAACAAAATGATGCTGATTACTCAGGTAACAAACTCACCGGTACTCCGCCTCACGTTTGGTTAATGGGTTTAGACTTTGAAAGTCAAATTGGATTTTATGCAAATGTTACAACTAATTATACCAGTAAACTTCCGCTTAATGACGCAAATACAGTATATGCAGATTCATTCTTCTTGCTTGGTGCCCGGACCGGTATCAAACGACAATTAGGTGTTAAATGGCAAGTGGAATTATATGGTGGAATTGATAACGCTTTAGATAAAAAGTATAGCTTAGGCAATGACTTGAATGCATTCGGCGGCCGTTATTTTCAAGCGGCACCAAACCGTAATTATTATGCAGGTGTTCAATTGAGATATTTAATTAAACATTAGACTGTTTATTCCTAACTTTAGAGATTTCTGGGGCTTAAAAAAGGCTAAAATTTAAAGAAAATAATTTCCAACCTGCAATTACTATTAACATATTTAATCTTCAGGAATAGTTACCAGCTAAATGAAAGGCGAAGAAACTGAGAAGAACTATCAGTTTCTTCGCCTTTCATTTTTAATATTTGGAGCTGGTTTACTCTACTGGTTTCCCAACTACAACTTCATGAAAATTTTCGAAAATGTAATATTGATTTGCTAGCGAAAGTAGTTGTTCGGGTGTAACTGATTTTACTTCGGCAATATAATCCGAGTAAAAGGTTACGGGCAACTGATGCACAATTAAATTTTTATACTTTTCGGATTGATCAAAGATTGTACTCAAATCATTTGCTAATTTACCTAAAGTATAATTTTGAACTGTTTCTAATTCTGATGAATCAACTAACTCGTTCTTTAATAAAGCAATCTCTTTGTAAATCTCGTCTAAAGTTTGCTGTGCATTTAAATAATTTACGTCTGTAGCAATCAACAGAATGGCATGTTGCTCTTTTACCGAAATAGTAGAATAAATGCCATAAGTAAAGCCTTTATCTTCCCGTATGTTTTTCATTAGACGGGAACCAAAATAGCCACCTAATATTTTATTTAATAAAGCCAGTTTATGATAATCCGGGTGATTCAAATTTGGCCAGGAACTGCCCACCCGAATAGAAGATTGTAAACTATCTTCTTTTATTAAAAAATCTTTTTTTAAAATTCCGGACGGCTTGTACGTGATGGGTAGTCCTGTCTCACCTGTTAGGTTGGATTTGCCAAATAGTTGTTCTATCTGGGCAATATGCGCTGCATTAAAATCACCACAAATAAATATTTCGGCTTCAGCAAGGTTATAATGTTTCTGGTAAAAATCTTTTACTTCGGCTAAAGTAGTTTGATTTAAAATAACTTCGTCCATGCCGGTAGTATACGGATGATGAGGGCCGTAAATATTTCGGGTAAACAGTTGATTGGCTAAATAGGAGTTCTTCTTTTTCTCAACACTGATATTTTGAACCGTTCGAATCTTTAATAAATCAAATTCCTTCTCCGGAAAAGTAGGTAAATGCAGAATTTCAGCAAATAATTCTGTAAGTGAATTAAAATGCTTTGTAAGAGTATATAGAGTAATGGATGTTCGATCAAAACCTTGGTTGCTCTCCAAAGATGCTCCATAAAAAGCAATTTGATCAGCAATTTGTTTGGCTGTGAAGTTTTGGGTACCCTCCAGTAACATTTTGGCAGTTAAGTAGGAGAGACCATTATAAGGCTCGTGCCATTTACCTGCTTTCACAACGATTTCAAATTTAAGAATAGGTTGTGTGGCATTATATAGGCAATGTAACCGACTTCCGTTAGAGAAAGTAGTTACTTCACTAGCAGGTAGTTGTACGGAAGATATTTCTTCAAGGGCAGGAGCTACAGATCGGTTAAGCATGTATCGTTTATTCAGTTGGAACAGTTGTTTCTTCTTCGGCACCTAAGTTTAAGTGTAAAGTGAAACGAATAGTACTAGATAATGGGCTAGTTCTATCTCGGTTTGGAACAAGATAAGCGGCATCTAAGCCAAACTTCTGCGTACGAACGCCTAAACCAAGACTTAAATAATGGCGATCTCCTTTATCCGGGCTTTCGTAAAAATAACCTAACCGGGCCGCAAATAGTTGATTGTACCAGTATTCTAAACCAGTATTTAATACAACTTCCTGCATTTCTTCACTAAATCCTCCGGGAGCATCACCAAAAGAACTGAAAATAGCGCTAGGCACACTCTGGTTAAAATTAGCTCCTTGCGATGGTACCAATAATTTGTTGGCATCTACAGCTAAGGTAAGGGTATTAAACGGATCCAACTCCATCGTAAACGCTGTACCCAATTTTAAATTAGTAGGTAAAAAATCTTTCCGGTCAGCGTTGGTATAGGCGATTTTGGCCCCAATGTTTGATATATTACCGCCTAATGATAGATTATAATTGCGGGCACCTAAGGTAAGATCTTTGGTATAGTAAATCCCAATATCAGCAGCAGCAGAATTACCTGGTCTGGAATCGTTAATACCTGCCGAAAGATTCGAGTGAATAAAGCGAGCCCCAACACCTAAACTTAAATTTTCGCTTAATTGCTGGCCATATCCTAAGCTTACTGTATACTCTTTCGGATTAAATTGCTGTACTGGATTGCCTTGCTCGTCAGTAAATTGAATATCGCCTAAGTCGAAATAAAGTAAAGATGCAGAGAAGGCAGCACGTTCATTGACTTTCTTAACTGCGGATACATAAGAAATAGACATATCGTTGATGATATTACGTAGCCACGGCGAGTAAGAAGCACCTGCACTAAAATCGGTGGTGATAAAACCTAACTTGGCCGGGTTATAAAAGGCAGCATTTACATCCGGAGAAATGGCAACTCCCGCATCACCCATACCCGCAGAACGGGCATCAGGCGCAATAGTTAAAACCGGGACCGCCGTAGTAACTACGTTAGAACCTGTGAAACTTGTTTGAGCCTGAGATAAATTTGCAATAAAAAGAGACACCACCGGAAAGGCGGCTAATAGAGTTTTGAAGAATTTATTCATAATGGGTTTAGCGGTTTCTAACGTTTTACTATCTGGATTTTTTTAAATTTTTAGTTTAATAAAACCAACTTTTTAGTTTTTGATGCTTCTGAACCATCACGTTTGGAACGAACAGTAAGGACATAAAGATATAACCCGGGTGTTAAAGGTTGATTATTTTCGTTCTGACCATTCCAGGATATGGCGTTTAATCGTGGTTTACTGGCAAAACTGGTGCCAGTTAATGTTTTTACGAGGCTACCAGTTATATTATATATATTTATTTTAATATTAATGTCTTCGCCTTGCCTATTATGACTAAATTGGAAGGTAGTATGATCCTGCATGGGATTTGGGTAAGTGAGTACTTGGTCTAATACAAGTTTTTCTGAGCTAGCTACCAAGAGTTCTATTTTACTTTCTGTTGAATTATTATAAGTATCCCAAGCTTTAACCGCTATCAAGTGTTTTCCAACTGATAGATTTTGAAGGGGATAACGAACCAAACCAGCTTGGTAATTATCTGCTTTGGCGGTAAAATAGTTATTTAAAATAATAGGTTGATTTTTATCGTTATCTAACACCGCGGTAATTTCGTGCCCAATACCCACACCTGTTGTATTAATGCCATTCTCGTCGGCAATATGCGCTAATAAAGTGGGAGTAGAACTGGTTAATCCGCCGGAAACAAAGGATTCATCATCCATAAATAAGCGAACAGTAGGAGGTTTGTTATCGGGTAAGCCATTGGGGTTAGCGCCCCCCACAACAATATTGTTGTATACACCCTGGGCATCACCAGTTGAGGAAAAAGCATAAAAACTAATTTTTCCTTGACCTAAGTTATACGCGATATCTTTAGGTACCATAAAAGTAACGGAAAATAAACCTTCTTTAACTGAGGCTACCCCATCATAGATAATATTTTCCCGGATTTGTACCGCACGTACATTACTAACTCCGTTTGCGCTTTCGTCGCCGAGGGTATTTATCTGGGTTTCTTTTTCGTAAACGGTGGTTTGTACCTGGCCGTTAAAAGAAGTAATTACCGTTTGGTTAACATCTTTTACACTGCCGGATAAAGTAATTTTACTCAAGGCTTTTAAGGTATCAGTTCCGGTGTTAACCTCCCGATTATTCATTTTATTTAAACTAACTTGCAGCGCAGGGTAGGCCAGACGCATAGTTGGATCACCCATTAAGGCAAAATTCCGATTATTTACCTGCGAAAGGCTGGTGTTTTTGGTTTGCTGTAATACATTACCCAAGCGGGGCATTTGACCATTAACCGGGGTAAAGGCAAATTCGAAAAAGTTTTTATTTAACACGCGGTTGCCGCCGGCGTATACGGGGCGAGTAGTAGAAATTAAACCAATAGCCCCGCCATTTGCATTAAATAATGCTTGCTCGGCTCCTGATGCACGAGCCGGATCGTCGTAACGGCCAAACTCGCAAGTAGCAGTTACTAAAAAGGCTAATTTATCTTTATTCTTCCAGTTAGCCATTTGCGGAATAGTTACTATTTTTTCTTGCGCCAAGCTAGTTTCGCTACCGTGACCGGTATAGTTTATCAGCAGGGCGCCTTGTTCCAGGGTTTGGTCAATACTTTTGCTCGCTTGCGGCGATATTTGTCCGCTAGCATTGTTTTCCTGTTTATACATATCCAGGTAAACTTTACGAAGATTGTAGGCCGGATGATTTACTTTCATGTAATCGGCTAAAAACTCCGCATCGCGCAGGTGTTCAGTGCCATCTCCATCATCAGCGGCCAGCACTAAGCGGTTACGCCAATTACCAAAGGCTTTTGGATGGTCGTAGTTTATTAATTTAGTAACCATTATTTCTGCTTCCTGCAAAGTACGTACGGGTAAACGGCCAATTCCAATATCCATTAAATCCGGATTAGTAAAATTAGTTTCGTCCCAGAAGCCTTCGTTGTCGTCTAAAAAACCATAATAATCTTCTGAAGAATAACTTTCCAGGGGGTCCAGTGATTCGCGCGATTGATAAACCGGAACATAGTTGGTATTATTAAGAGTGCGGTTTTGCGAATTATTATTGTTTGCAGATTTATAATCATAAGATGCATCGCCCAATAAAAGCAGGTACAAAGGTCGCTCCGGAGTTTTACGATCGTACAACATTTTCATAAAATCGCGGATAGCGGTAATATCTTGAGCTCCTGACGAAAATTCATTGTATACCTGATTGGTAGTTACCACCTGTACCTGCAGGTTATCATGGGTTTGCCGGTGAGCCGCTAGTCTTTCGGCTTGCAGGAAAAAGTTGGGGTGCGTTAAAATAATTAAATCAGTTTTACCCTCTTTATTTAAGGCATGCAAGTTTTGATTTGCTATTTTACCCGCCACAGTGGGTATTGAGAAATTTTGCCCAGTAAAAGCAATAAACTCTTTTAGCGAATCGGTGTTGGTAGTAAAAGTGGCCTCGCTACTTATAATTTTCAAATTTAATGCTTCCGGTTGTTGTGGATGCGTAATATCCCAAACCACAGCATGGGCTGGCATATTGCTTACGGTAAATGTAGAAATTGCTCCCGGATGAATATTTTGAAAAGACCGGAAGAGTGTCTGGTTTCCGGTAAGCTTTAATGATCTTTCCGCAATAATTTCTAGATAATCCAGGTAACCCAAGGCCGCGGCGTTACCGGTAGTATTGTAAGTTAAATTTATTTTAAGCTCGTTGGTTAGTGGTAAAGTGTTGCTGTTTTTCTCGAAGGTACCCAACTGAAACACACCAACGGGATGATAATCAAAGTTTCCTCGCCCAGCTAAGTTAATGGAACCAAGAGCAATATCATTTAACTTCACATTGAAGGCGCTATTCGTAGGCGAATCGCCTACTACGGCTGCTTGGACCTGCACCACTGATCCAGGTACAAGATCCGGGATGGTAAAGGCAAAATCCCGGCTTAAAGTAAAAGCGCTAAATTCTTCACCCACCCATTGCCGACCAGAAAGCAGTTTATTTTTTAAATCTACTTCATGAAACACTCTTTCGGTATAGGAATCAATCGTAACTGTTGCGCCAGTTACGGGCTTTTGCTTTTGTATTCTTAAACCAGCCGATTGGTTGACTTGCAAAAAATAGTAAGTTGTATCGGAGTAGATGTTATACTCGTGCCGGAAAGTTTGTTTGCTGGTATCTAAAGTCCAGGTATGTGGCCCCTGCGCGTAAAACAACACGTAATCAGTTTCGTCGAATTTACCATCTGCTTCGCCAGCTACGTAAATAGCATTTTCCACTAAATCATCGGGGCGGGGCGAGGCATTGCGCTGGGGCAACATGCCCCCACCATTACCAAATAATCGGATAAATTTCGGATTAAGACTGGTAACCGCTATTCCCATATTTTGCAGGGCAGTTTTATCTAGTTTGTACAAGCCGCTGGCCGAAACCCCAATTTTGTACCATTTACCACTGCGTAACACCGAGCCATCGGCATACCGGCGAAGCCCCGGACCGGGCTTAACTGCCGTTTGACTATAAGCCGAAAGGGATAAAAATAAAATTAAAAAGCTGAGAGCGCTTTTAAGCATAATATCCCAAAATATAAAAGATAACCTTATACGAAGTTGTTTTACAAGATTATCTATTTGCAGTTCCGTTGTTGCTTTATGAACTGTAAAAAAGTAAATTTATTGTTGGCTGGCGGTGAGTTCGTACGAATACGATTCCATAATCAGGTTGGCTAACAGTTTTTTACAGGCATTTTCAACTTTTTCCTGAGCCGCCGCTTCATTCTCTGCTTCCAGGGCCAGGGTTATGTGCTTACCAATACGAACATCGGCAACCTGCTCTAAGCCTAAATGTTCCAGCCCTAACATTACGGCTTTGCCTTGCGGATCTAATAATTCTGCGTGCGGCATAATGTCAATTTCGGCGGTAAATTTCATGAGTAAGATGGTTTTAGTAAGGATAAAAGAATATACAAAACGATTACAAGCGGAATAGCCGCGAATTTAAGAAGAAACAATAAGGGTATGGTAATTAATATAAAAATAAACCGGATCGAGTTATCTTTCCAGGTTAAATTTTTAAATTTTAAAGCAAACAAGGGTATTTCGGCCACTAATAACAAACTCATTCCGATGGTTAACACCAGTAGTACCACCGGATTCAAAATCAGGTCATGGAGCTGAAAAAGGTCATTTTCCAGGATAAGTGGTAAGGAGCTGATTAAAAGCGTATTGGCTGGCGTGGGTACGCCAATAAACGACGAAGTTTGCCGCGAATCAATATTAAATTTTGCTAAACGTAACGCCGAAAAAATAATCATGATAAAAGCCAGAAATGGAAAAAGCTCCATGGTTACTAAGGAAGCCCAATCGGAGGTTTGTATAGCTTTTTGCATGAGTTTAAACATAATTACTCCGGGCAATACCCCAAAAGAAACCATATCCGCTAGGGAGTCGAGTTGCTTGCCAATTTCGGAGTAAGCGTGCAGGAGCCGGGCCAGCATGCCATCTAAAAAATCAAAAATAGCGGCCAGATAAACCAACCAGGCCGCAAATACCAAACTATCCTGAAAAGCGGCGAAAATAGCCACGCAGCCGGTAAAAAGATTTAAGCAGGTAATGGTATTCGGAATAACTTTTTTCATGAATTTTTAAATTTCCTGTCCGATTACCGTAAAAAAGGGTTATGTTTTTTCTCTTCGCCAATAGTAGTATTGGGGCCATGACCCGGGTAAACAATAGTAGCATCGGGTAAAGGAAACAACTTTGTTTTTATGCTTTTAAGCAGCGTTTCGTAATTGCCGCCGGGTAAGTCGGTGCGGCCGATACTGCGTTGAAACAGAACATCGCCGCCGATTAATTGCCCCGATGGTTCGTGATAAAAAACCACATGGCCGGGTGCATGGCCCGGCGTAAATAAAACCTGTAACTCGGTATTACCAAAACGTACCGATTCGTTTTCTGTTAAATAATGCGTTGGTAATTGTTCTTCGTAATTTGTAATTCCATAACGGGGGGCAAAAACAACTTGGGCCCGTAAAGTAGGTAAATCGGCTTCGTGGATGGCAAAATCTACTTGGTAGGTATCCACCACATATTTATTGCCCAACACATGGTCGATGTGGCAATGGGTGTTAATTAACCGGGTTACTTGCAGACCCTGCGTTTTTATAAAATCCGAGAGAAGGAGCTGCTCGCTTTTGTCGTAACAGCCGGGATCTACGATCAGGCACGCCTTTGTTTCGTCGTGCAAAACATAGGTGTTTTCGGCAAAAGCATTAAAAGTAAAACGGGTTACAATCATTTATTTAAAATTATTTCGTATTTTAATAAATACTTAGGGTAAGATTACCGAAACAAGTTAAGGGGCGTTATGACAGGTTTTTTTTAAATTTTGTTGAAGCAAGGATTCGGGTAAGTTGTTTACTTTCTTGTTTTTAATTGTTGATGCCACAGAAATAAGGCGGTAAGTTACTAAATTCAGGAATACTTGTAGTACCTTACTCCAGATGAATTACGATTTTATCTTGGTCGGGCATGGTTTAGCCGGCGGAATTTTAACGCGTACCTTGAGCCAGCAAGGTTATACACTGGCGGTTTTTGATACTTTTAAAGCAAACTCCGCTTCGCGGGTAGCAGCGGGTTTGATTAATCCGTTAGCGGGTAAACGTTTTGCCAAGTCTTGGCTCGCCGATAAGTTCGTACCTTTTGCCATTGCGTTTTATCAGCAGATTGAAAAGGAATTTAATGTAAAGATCTGGCAGCCGTTGCCTATTTTTAAATTATTTTCTTCGGTAGAAGAGCAAAATACCTGGATGGGTAAAAGTAGCAATCCGGCCATACAAGAATTTATTAAACAAGTTCATCTGAATCTGCCGTTATCCGAAAATATCAATCAGGAATTTGGAGCTATTGAGTTGGCGCAGAGTGGCTACCTGGATGTTCCGGTATTGTTGGATATATTATTAGCCGCCTTAAAGCCGCCTCATATTTTAATTAACGAAGATTTTGAGCTGGCCCGATTGCAGATAAACCCGGATTTTATTTCATATAAACAAGATAATAATACTATTACGGCCCGAAAAATCGTTTTTTGTGAAGGATACCAGGCTATTAACAATCCGTACTTTAACTGGTTGCCTTTTTCACCGAACAAAGGAGAAGTTTTAGATATTAAAATTGAGAAATTTCCAACGGAATGTATCTATAACAAAGCTGTTTACGTTCTTCCTTTTGGTACTAATGGGTTTAAAGTGGGGGCAACCTACAACTGGCGCGAAGTAAACGAGCAGCCTAGCGCCGAAGCCATGACCGAGTTGCAAGAGCGAACGGAACAGATTATTAAAAAGCCCTTTGTAATAACCAAACAATCCGTAGGCATCCGGCCGGCGGTCCGGGATCGGAGGCCTTTAATAGGTTGGCATCCGACTCACCCGCAAATAGGTATTTTTAATGGCATGGGTTCAAAAGGAGTAATGATGGCTCCTTATCTGGCAAGCAATTTTGTGGCTAGCTTAAACGGAGCCCAACTGGAGCCGGAGGCAGATATCAGCCGGTATTTAAAATTTTTTAAGCGTATTTGATTCCTTAATATGAGTAGCACTTTTAAACACGCCTTTTCTTTTTGTTGGCAAAAAAGATTTCTGCTGGCGCTAAGTATCTTTTTTTTAAATTTAACAGCCTTTGCCCAGAACCAGATAGTGGGGCAGGAGGCTTTCGGAAAAAACCGCATTCAATACAAGAGCTTCGATTGGCAGTTTTACAGTACCCAAAACTTTAATGTATACTTTTATACCGGTGGCAAACAAGCCGCTATTAACACTGCCGAATACGCCGAAAAAGAACTAAAGCGCATTACCAGCATCATCGGCTACTATCCGTATTCCAAAACTACCCTTATTCTGTATAATTCCATTGCCGATATGCGCCAAAGCAACATTGGCCTGAACGATGACCGTTACCAAACCGGCGGCGAAACCATGTTTTTAAAAAATAAGGTAGAGCTGGCTTTTGACGGTACCCAAACCCGGTTTAAGAAAAATATTAGCTATAATATTACCATGCTGCTCCTCAACGATATGATGTATGGCGGCAGTTTAAAAGAAGTATTGCAAAGCAGTTATTTGTTAAAACTACCCGATTGGTTTATCACCGGGGCCGCTACATACATTACCGAAGGCTGGAACGTAGACATGGATAATTACATGCGCGATATGGTGCTTAAAACTAAAAGTAAAAAGCCCGAAGCCTTGTTCGTCCGGAACCAACAATTAGCTGGTCAGGCGGTGTGGAATTACATTACCGAGCGCTACGGGTATACCTCTATCCAAAATATTTTAAATTTAACCCGCATTACCCGCGACGTAGAGATTGGAATTTCCAGCAGTTTAAATATTCCGTACCGCCGCTTTGTACGGGATTGGAATAGCTACTATTTGCAAATGAACTCCTTGCCAAGTTCTCGTTTAACCACTTTAGACGCTAACCGGCAATTATTCCGGAAAAACCGCAAAGACAATGTTTACAGTGAACCGGTATTTACGCCGAATGGTACCAAACTGGCTTACGTAGAAAACGACCGCGGCCAGTACGAAATTAAACTTTACGACATTGCCAAGCGACGTATATCCAATATTAAAAAAGGCGGCTACAAAACGCCCGATCAGCAGATAGATACCAAAATGCCTTTATTGGCCTGGAAATCGAATACCCAATTAGGCATTGCTGAAATAAAAAGGGGAGTAGTAACTTTATCCAGTTATTACCTCGACCGGCGTAATTTTTCTATTTCCAAGACTATAAAATCGATTTTGGGTAAGCCTGATGGGGCATTAAACCAGTTTACGCAGATTTTGGACATGGATTACTCCGAAGATGGAAAAATGCTGGTTATGAGTGCCGTGCGGGATGGAAAGAGTGATATTTATTTATACCGGGGCCGCAAAGCCGAACAAATAACTAATGATATTTACGACGACCGGAATGTAGTTTTTATGAAAGGAAATGCCGGATTAGTATTTTCCTCTAACCGTTTTCTGGATTCAACCGGTGCGGTTGTGCCGCAGTTTGACAAAGTGGTTAATAATTTTGATATCTACTACTACGATTTAAATAAACAAGGTTTTGCGTTTAAGCAGCTTACCCGCTCTATTTCTAACGAAGCTAACCCCCGCCCGCTGGATGAACAAAGCTTTCTGTATCTGGGCGAAGAAACCGGCGTACGTTCCCTGTATCGTTATAACCTGGCATCTGGGCAAAATGAACGGGTATCGGCGTATTTACAAAACATCAGAAGTTACGACTATAACCAAAATAACAGTTTGCTGACGCTGGTAGCCGCTGACCGTGATCACGACTTTGTGTATCTTTTTCCAAACTTTAGTTTTCAGCCTAATCCAGATTTTAAAACGGTTCGGCAGCAAACCCTGGAACAACGCTCTATACGCCCGGTAGTAACTACACCTAAAGAAACACCACAAGTTACTACTGCTCCAACAAACACAACTGCTCCCCTGGATTCTACGCAAACAAATACTACCGGGGATAAGGGTATTGCCAAAGATAAAGCCGTAGATACTCGTAATTACGAATTTGAAACTGATCAGCAAAAGCCGGCCCGGCCCAGAAGTGTTACAGGGGCCCGTTCTGGCCAAACAGCACCTGTTCCATCCACCGAGGCAGTGCAATTAGCCGGACCGGTAAAATACGATTTGCGATTCAGCATTAACAAGCTAATTACCTCCATTTACCAGGATCCGTTAATGAACTTTGGTATTGTGGCCGAAGTAGGAATGTCGGATATGTTCGAAGATCACCGAATTCGGGGAGGCGTGTTTTTAGTAACCGATTTACGGTCGAGTAACTTCTATACCGAATACAGTAACCTGAAACACCGGTACGATTTGCGGGTGTCGTATCAGAAACAAAGTATTTTTAATGATTATCCGACTAAGCAACTACGGTATAGCCGGCACGAGTTTACGCCGGCTATTATTTACCCGCTCACGCATAGTTTAAGTGTTCGGTTATTACCAAAATTTGTGCATACTAAATACACCGTTACGGATATATTCACCGACCCAGACAGTATTATGAATTTTGCCGGTGGTGGTGCTGAAGTAGTTTTTGACAACTCCGTAACCATGGGTGTAAACATGTACGAAGGAACCCGGATGAAAGCTGGTATTTTGGCTTTGAAAGGTTTAGATCAAAAAAACGAAAGTTTTAATAAATTTTATTTGGATTTCCGGCATTACCAGAAAGTACACCGCCAGATTATTTTTGCTAACCGGCTTACCTACGGGCATTATTTTGGACCATCGCCGAACCGGTTTTTACTGGGTGGCATGGATAACTGGTTGTTTAAATCTTACGACGATGATGGTCCTAATATTTATAAAGGTACGCCACCCCGCCCAGCAGAATTATTTTTCCTACAATTTGCTACCAACATGCGCGGGTTTAAATATAATGCCCGCAATGGTACCTCCGCTTTGTTATTAAATTCTGAATTACGGATTCCTATTGTTCAATACTTGTTAAAAGATACGCCCATTGGTTCCGGATTTTTCCGTAATCTGCAATTTACCGGCTTTACCGATATAGGTTCTGCGTATACCGGAGTAAGTCCGTTTAACCGGAAAAATTCCTACAATACGCAGGTATTAGGCGGTAAACAAGGAGAGTTTAACAATAATCCTTTCCAAGCAACTGTAGTTAATTACCGGAATCCGTTTTTATTTGGTTATGGTGTTGGTGCCCGTACTACCCTGTTGGGAGTATATGGCAAAGCAGATATGGCTTGGGGTCAAGAAAACTTTAAGAGTACCGGGCCAATTATATACCTAACATTAGGTTACGATTTTTAAATTTTATATCGTGTTACCTATAAACCAGAAGCTCCTTGTTATTTAACACAAGGAGCTTCTGGTTTTTTAATTACTACCCTTTATTTGCAAGGTTGAGAAAAGAAAAAATTTAAAAATAGCTGAAAGCTTTAATAGCTGAAAGCTTTCAAATAATGGCTGCTATAAGTACTTTATTAAGCCGGCACACTATCCAGAATAGATTCGAAAATAGATAAGCCGGCCACATTACATAATTCCAGATCAGCGGCCCGTTCCGGGTGCGGCATCATACCAAATACGTTTTTACCCGCATTACTAATCCCCGCAATACTTTCCAGGCTGCCATTACAATTATAGCAAGCGTTAGTATCACCATTTTCATCGCTGTACCGGAACATCACTTGCTCATCGTCATTCAACTGCTTCAGAGTATCAGTATCCGCAAAAAAACGACCTTCACCGTGCGCTACCGGAATTTGATAGGCTTTGTTCATGTCCAAGTGCCGGGTAGGTAGTAAAGTATTTGTTTCGGGTTTTATGTAAACGTTTTTACAAATAAACTTTTGCTCAATGTTACGTAATAAGGCTCCCGGCAATAAGCCAGCTTCCGTTAAAATTTGAAAACCATTGCAAATACCTAAAACATAGCCACCTTTGTTAGCGTGCGCAATTACCTCTTGCATAATAGGAGAAAAGCGGGCAATGGCGCCCGAACGCAGGTAATCGCCGTAAGAAAAACCACCCGGTAATACAATAAAATCACAGTTTTGTAAATCGTGATCTTTGTGCCAGAGGCGGGCTACCGGCTTTTGCGATGTGCGGCTTAAAACTTCGATCACATCCTGGTCGCAGTTAGAGCCTGGGAAAATTACTACACCAAATTTCATGAGGCAAATATAAGAGTTTAAAATGACATACAATTACCATAATTAAAGTTAATATGCCGGAATTTACTGGTACCGAGATAAAAAACAAAAGGCTACTTATTAAAAAGTAGCCAGGTAATTTTAAAATTTAAACCGTTAAGAAGCTGTTTTATTTAAATGAACCAAGGCTTCTTGCTCACTGATAATTTCACAATCTACCGTAGTGTAATCAGTTACGGCATCGTATTTATACGAACAATAAAGATAGCCTTCTGATTCCGTTTTGTAGATAGTATAAGTAGTGTGAGAGTACTTGAAGTTTTTTGTGCTAAAGGCCATTACTTTTAATAGGTCTTTATCAAACTCTTTGCCGCACTTCGTCTTCAGAGTTTTATAAGAGTTTAATCTCATCTTTTACTAATTCCTTCGCTTTTACTGTATAGCGTATTAAAATAAGGATTTTCAGACAAAATTAGTTTCCGCCGGGGCAAAAACCAAATTTTAAAATTCGGTTAAAATTAGTGGAATGCAACTGAAAAATAAAAAAAGAAACATTACTTTATCGTGTACCTTTGAATTTTACTTTGATTTCTAAAATTAGCTCGCATGTTAAAATCAATGACCGGCTACGGCTTGGCCCAAAGAGAAACCGACCAATATACCATTTGTATTGAGATAAAGTCACTTAATTCGAAAAGCATGGACTTATCTGTGCGGGTACCGCGCTTTCTGGCGGATAAAGAACATGAAATCCGGAATGTACTTACCAAATGCTTGGTGCGCGGTAAAGTTAATCTTACCGTTGATTTTTCGCGTAACCGCATGGCCAAAGCCCGCAATTCTATTAATACCGAATTGTTACAAATGTATTACTCTGAGCTGGAAATGGCCGCCGACCGGATAGGGGCTAATAAAAATGAGTTGTTCCGGTTAGCACTGCAAATGCCCGAAGTTATTCAGCAAGGTTCCGGATTAGAGGAAGAAGCCGATGTAATTACCTGGGAAGAAGTGCAGGTAATATTGGAAGAAGCTTTGCAAAATTTTAATAATTTCCGGACAGACGAAGGTAAGGCCTTAACCACCGAAATTATGACTTACATCGATCGCATCCGGATACTACTGGCCGAGATTGATAAACAAGATCCCATTCGGGTAGAGCACATCCGGAACCGGCTTCGCACCCATCTCGCCGAAATCAACACGTCCGAACTTTTTAATGAAAACCGCTTTGAGCAGGAAATGATTTATTTTATTGAGAAACTGGACATTGCGGAAGAGAAAGTTAGATTAATAAACCATTTGCATTACTTTACCGAAACCGTGTATTTACCCGAGCCCACCGGTAAAAAGTTAGGCTTTATATCGCAGGAAATTGGTCGCGAAATCAATACTATCGGCTCTAAAGCCAACGATGCCACCATACAAAGGTTCGTGGTGGAGATGAAAGAAGAACTCGAAAAAATAAAGGAACAACTCAACAATATTCTTTAAAATTTTAAAATTCTAACGGGTGAAGGAGCTTTTGTAATGCGGGTGGTATTCTTTAGTGCCAAACCTTACGATAAACAATTTTTTGAGAATTTGAATAAGGCTCATCACCATGAATTGCATTTCCTGGATGTGCCTTTACATGCCGATACGGCCGTATTGGCCCGCAGTTTTGATGTGGTTTGTATTTTCGTGAACGATGAAGCTAGTCTGGCGGTAATACAGCAACTTGCGGATTTAAATGTGCAATTACTAGCGTTGCGATCCGCCGGTTACAATCATGTTGATTTAACAGCCGCTCAAAAATTTAAAATTCCAGTCGTCCGGGTTCCGGCTTACTCGCCTTATTCCGTTGCCGAACACACCCTGGCTTTGGTACTTACGCTAAACCGGAAAACCCACCGGGCTTATAACCGGATACGCGAAGGTAACTTTTCTTTAAACGGATTAATGGGCTTTGATTTACACGATAAAACCGTTGGTTTAATTGGCTTAGGAAAGATAGGATTTGCCGCCGCCCGGATTTTTAAAGGGCTAGGCTGCCGAGTGTTAGGATACGATGTGCTGCAACAGCCCGAAGGACGAGAAATTGGTTTAAAGTACACGGATTTAGCCACTATCTACTCCGAGTCGGATATTATCTCCTTACATTGCCCGCTTACGCCAGACACCTTCCATATTGTAAACAAAACCACTATTGCGCAAATGAAACGCGGTGTTATGCTTATTAACACCAGCCGTGGCGCTTTAATTGATACAATAGCGGTAATCGAAGGTTTAAAGCACGAACAAATTGGCTATCTTGGCTTAGATGTATATGAAGAAGAAGGGGACTTGTTTTTTGCGGATTTATCCGATAAAGTAATTCAAGACGATGTATTTACCCGTTTGTTAGCTTTTCCAAACGTGCTGATAACCGGTCATCAAGCCTTTTTTACGCAGAATGCCCTGCACAAAATTGCGGAAGTAACTTTGCAAAATATCACCGCTTTTGCGCAAAAAGAGCCGTTACCTAACGCTGTTAAATAAATAACGAACTCCTATTTTGCAGCGCGCAGCGGTTCCTTAACAAAAAACTTTTTAACCAGGAAGAAAGCAGCAATCCCCAACAAAGCGCCTAAAGTATTAAAGAAAATATCAACAATATCGGGTTGGCGACCCAGCCGCATTAATCCTTGTAATACCTCAATCAGTGCGCCGTAGCTTACAGCCAGAATAAAAGTAACCCAGATGCGATTGTATTTGCCACTTGTAGCGGCCCGGAAAAAGCCTGTTAATAACAAGAAAGCCCAGGTCATAAAAATAAATAGATGCGCCAGCGAATGAATACTTGTGAGGCTCCAATCCGGAACTTTCGGTAATGCTTGAGGTGGCAGCAACGTTAATATTAAAATGATCACTGCCCAACTCAACGCTGGAAAATAAGGTTTTCGAAACAGCAACGTGTTAAAAATTTAAAAATAGGGGTGCTTTACTTTTTATAATTTAATTAAACACCTACTAATTCGGCATATGCTTCAGCCGTTAGCAATTCCTCTGTTTCACTGGTATTATCTATTGCTAATTTAATCATCCAGCCTTGACCATACGGGTCTGAATTAACTAGTTCCGGATTAGAATCCAGCTTCGGATTAACTTCCAGCACCGTACCGGTAAGCGGGCTAAACAAATCGGAAACTGTTTTTACGGCTTCTACCGTGCCAAATACTTCTTCCTTATTCACCTGTTTATCCTGGGTATCAATATCTACGTAAACAATATCGCCTAGCTCGCTTTGTGCAAAATCAGTAATGCCCACGTAGGCAATATCACCTTCTATACGTACCCACTCATGATCTTTGGTATAACGGAGGTCCTGTGGTAAATTCATTTTTTGTTTCAGTTTTAGGTGTTTATGTTACTAGTGGCTTTATTTTAAGGGTTGCGGCGCAAATATAGTAAGAATTTAACTCTGGTACCTTCGCCAATTTACAGCTTTACCATAATACCTGATTTTTTAAATAATGTTTTATTTACTGCGATAAGCTGTAACGTAACTGAATACCACCTTCGGAAACCGTATTTTTAAATGAACTGGATATTTTAGGTTCCGAAACCACCCGGGTAAAGTAAAACTGAATATTTAGTTTTTGATTTACTGTGTAATCAATGGTAGGTTTAATCTGAATTTGTTTGGTGCCATTTGTGGGCACGTTATCGCTTCGTTCTTGTTCAATACCAGGTCCAGCAATGCCAGTCGTATCGTTGATAATAGATCGTTGAATAGTCAGGTTATCGCGTAAGGTAAAATCAAAACGGGCGTTTAATTCATTTTTAAGCACAATCCGTTCGCCATTAATTTTAAAAGGTACCCGGAAATTAGTGGTAGCATATCCTAACCCAATAACGTAATCTTTAATGCCAACTTCGGTTACTTGCGCATTTGTAGCCATGTTAAGGGCCAGATTACGCTCGGTACGATATTCTATGCGGCCGATAATGTTTTTCTGAGTTTTAAAATTAATACCCAATAGAGGTGTTAACCGCTCCATGATGGTTAGCTGGCCTATTACGTAGTACGGTTCAAACTCATTTCTTTCGTTTTTAAACGTTGAAAATCCGGTTACTGGTTCGGTGGTGTAACTTAAGGAAGTAGCAAAGCTGTTAATGCTATACACCGAGCTATAAGCATGCGCCAACGTGAACGAGCTAAAGTATTGCTTAATAAAAGGTAACTCCGCTAAACCATTATAATCTAATCGCCAGTTTGGCAGCGGAATGCTTTTAAATAAATTAGTAGATCGGCCAGCCTTTTTATTCGGATCATAAGCGTTAATATCCTTACCCGTGTAAGCATACATAAAGGCCGGAATTAAAACATCCTGCGAGTTTTTAGTGTAAGTACCGGTTTTATCTGGGTTAGCAGCGGATAAAAGGGGAGCAATATTAGACCGGTATTTAATAAAATTATCAAAAGCTTGCGAACCATTACCCCGTTTGCTTTCGAACATCGTACCCAGCGAAATAATAGAAGTACTAAATGAACCGGTATGATACGGGTTTTGCAATTCTTCCATGTTACTAATGGGGTTGCCGGTTGCTTCATCCACGGATAAACGGTAAAAAGCTTCTTCAATATCCGAACGTTCCCGCCGGGCTTCCACCTGAATGTTAAAGTTTTTGAACGGAACGACATTCGTCCGGGCCGAAAAATTCTCCGTACGTAAACCGCTAAAGGCTGTATTTAACAAATGACTATTGTTGGTATACCAGCCATTCCGATCTATCATGTTGTACAATTCGCTTAATTCAAACTGCTTTCCCAAAATAAACGGTAACCCAGGCGCACTAAAACCTTCGTCGAAGCCCAGGAACCTGGACTTAGGTAGATAACCTGGTACTAAATTACCGCGCGTTAACTGGTAAGTAAAATTAATAGATTGTACGGCCATTAATACCTTCAACGTGGCTTTCAAAGCGCGTAACTCGGGTTTCTTCTCGGTAGTGTCTTGCGGGGCAGCGGCACCAGGTGCTGCTGGTTGCGGAGGCCGGGCACCTGCCGCCGGAGTAGCTTCGTTAATGGCTTTCAAGAATTTAACTTTATTGTATAAGCGCATTAAATCTACTTTACCGGTTACACTGGCATCGCTGTTGTTCTGGATGGTATTACCTAAGCCCAGCGAATCGCTTAATAATACCGTAGAACCCGAAGTCCAGGTATAACCCGCTGCGTAACGTACGTCGCCGCTTACCCAATCGGTTAACGGAAACTTATCCAGAGGTAAGCGATAAGTAACCGCTGCTGACTGATCAAAGTTAGTAGTACGCCCACCACGCCATAAGTTGTGCCAGATAGAGTCGTTCTTACCTCTTAATTTTGGGTCATCGCCGTTGATCTGGCCTTTTGGTTCATCTACTACCGACCGGTTGGTTGCGGTATAATCAAAGGTCAAACTCTTCGTTAAATCCCACTTGATATCGTACACCCGGTTAAAGAAGAATGTTTTCTGGAAAGTCGCATATTTAGGATCTAATCTAACAGGTGTTTCATTTGCATTAACGCGACGTTGCAGAAATACCTCATTATAACGTCGGTCTAAATCAGCGCGGAAAGCTACCCGGCTCGGCAGCGGCGTAAAGTTGAATTCTTGCAAAAATTTTAAATAAGGAGACTTAAAAGCAGCTACTTTACTAAGCGGTGTATAATTTTTAGGAGCGCCATTAAACGCGTAAGCTAAGCCTCCCGTGTAAGTTTTCGTTAAATCGTTATCCGTAAAAATATCGGTATGCTTCAACTCGCTGTAAGCGTACGATAGTGACAAATTCTCGATATCGTAAGGGTGCGGTTTCGCATCCGGATCTGTTTTTTCTTTCCGAACATTTAATAAGTTAAAGCTTTTGGTTGTCGTTTGATTGATAACTTCCTTCCGGTATTTCTCCCTTTTTTCATTATCATCCCCAAACTTCTGTAACGATTGCTCTAACGGGGTGTCCGGATCTAATGGATCGTAACGAGGTTCCTGGGTCGCTTTCCCGTATTGCACCGAAACCGGAATGCGAATACCTAATCTTTCCGGTAAGAACTTATCGGCGGCAATATTAGCGTTTATATCAAACTGCGCGGTATTGGCGCGCGCTCGTTGGGCAATTTTTTCCTGTAACGCCCCAAAGCCAACGGTCGTGTAGGAACCCGTAGCCGAAATATTGGCTAAATCGGCTAATTTTAAATTTGCGCGGGCATTGGCGGCCCAACCGGCTTTCTTATCAAAATCGGCTACGCGTAACTCATCTGCCCAAACACAAAATGATTTATCGGCCCGGTCAGGGGTTTTAGGGTTAAGCACTCCCATCATAATACCTTGTACCGAGCTAAAATCCGGATTACCTACCACGGTAATTGTTCTGCCATTTCCTAAATCTACCGGAAAAGGTTGTAAGATATTTGCCTGTTTTTGATTTCTGGCAGCCTTCGCGTCAATAAATTGTTGGAAAGCAACGTCAATCATGTTTTCTACCTGCCAGATTTCTTGCTCATTAATGGCTCCATTCCGGGTAATCTTTAAAGGCAAGGAGTATTCGTAGTAATTTTGAGTATAGTCCGTACCAATCCGGATAAAGGCCCGGACTTCGTCGTCGCGGGTGCTGCCATTTAAGCTTTGCGCGTGAATAAACAATTTTAGTCGCTTGTAAATAAGCATATCCATGGTTACGTTCTTGTAAACCGCTTTACCAAAGGAATCTTTTAAATTATCCACGCAGATTTGCAGCGATTGCTCATTTTGCCGCCGGGTAGTAACCGATGAATTATCAAATTGCCGGTAAATACCCGGTGGAATCACGTATTTTATATTGCCTGTATCCGATTCCCCATTTTCTTCCAGGTTCACGGTGGAAACAGTAAAATTATCTACGTCGGTATCGCAATTACCCGTACACGGCGCGCCACCCTCCGACACCGAGCCCAAGTATTTCCGCCATTGATTGGATACAAATTGCATTTGTACCGTCCGGAGTACCACGGGCTCTTGAAACCGGGTTAAGTACATGCGCAGGAACCGGATGGATTTAAAACCTTGAATGTTATTTACATTTCCGGTAGGCTGACGAACCGGAATCCGGAATAAATACCAGGTTACTTTATCCCCGTTTTTGGCGCTATCCCCTTGATTTACTACTTTATCTACAATGTAATTCTGGCCTACCTCTAATTTGCCCGGGCGGAGATCTATTTTGTATTCATAGTAGCGTTCTACATCCGATACAATATTATCTTTGTTTAAATCTTCTTTATCGGGATAAGAGTAAGCCGCTTCCACGCTGTTTTCGGCTGAGTTACCTTCCATACCGTTATAGTATTTGTAACGGCCCAGTATTTTAACATCGCGATTATCGTAATCCTGATTTAAGTGGTGCTTAAAATTATCATTCGAGGGGTCGGCCAATTGCTGGTAAACCCCCGTAAAAAATTGTTTTTCCTCCGTATCTGTTAAACCTTCCAAGCCAATATCCTGAAACTGGCGACTACCAGACGTATTATCAAAAGCATCGGTTAAGAATTGGCGCCGGGTTACTACCCCCAGGGAGTGCGGTCTGTGTCGGGCTTAGGCGTAGTGGCAATGTTGCTGGGAGCTGCTTCGGTAGGTAAACCGTTTTCAAATTCGTAGCGGTTTTGATCTTTTAATAAGTCTTCCGAAACATTACCTAAGTTAAATATTAACTCGCCACCCGTAGTGTTGGCTTTATCGTTAACAGTTTGATCGTTGTCATCATCAATAACGGTGTATCTCGAGTTTGGATTGGTTACCCCCAGAAAAGGGTCCATCATCCAAAACTCCAGGTATTCAATGTTGGCATTATCAAAATCAGTATCAAAGGTTATTTCCCGGCTAATACCACCCCAGTTATCAACGGGATTAGCTGCGTTGGGCAGAAGCTTGCCATCGGAACTTACGCTTTGGTTGTAGTTGTATTGACCTCGTTCAGCTGGGTAAAAAGCCAGATCAAATGGGTACTCAAAATTGTTTACGGCGTCTAGATCCCGATTCGGAAATATTTCTTTACGATTAATCCCCCGGATATAATGATTTTTTAAAACTTCCTCGGTAATATTATTTGGATGCTGGTTGCCGTTTCGGTAATATACCCCTTGGTCGATGGTGTACCAGGCCAAATGAGCCCGGTTATCCGCATAGGCCAAACCCGTACGGGCACCGACTAGCGGGGCGGGAGTAGCGGCCAATCGCCAGTTGTTATTGTTACTGCTACTGGACAAAGAATAAGACGACTCTGCTCCTTCAAAATCATCGATATAAGAAACGCCATCTTCGCCTTTTAACTTGGATCTTGCGGGTAGTAACTGCGCAAATTCAGCGTTGAAAGCAAAAGCCGAAGGTTCTTTGGTTTCAATAAAAGGCAGTTTGTCGGTAAGGGTAGTTAAGAGCCGGGATTCTTTTTTAAGGCTGACATCCAAGCCGTAAATGGTGTTATTAGAAGGTTCATCGCCAATACTAACCCGGTTATTATTATAAGGCGTTTCGCCGAGGTGCAGCAACGTGGCGCCTAAACCAATGTCGCGGCTTAAAGCATAATCCAGGCGCGTACCAATCATGGAGCGGGGCTGCGGATTAATAATTTCGGCTTTTTCAAATTCTACGCTCAGGTTACTCGCCGAGTTCAGATAGCTAGGATTTAAAATTTTTACCCGCGCCAGCGCATAATCAACCCGGTAGTCCACGCCTTCGGTAAGTAAGTTGCCTCCAGACCGAACCCGCACCGAGCCTTCTGCTACTTGAATACCCGGTAAGGCTATTTCGTCGGTAGAACTGGCTTGGTAGCGCCCTCTTAGAAAAAATTTAGCTTTACTGGTAACTTGCTGGGCATCGCTTTGGGTTTGGTCGTATAATTCCTGGAATACGTATTTCTCGGCTAAATTTGCTTCCTCAGGGGCAAATTTACTGCGTAAGTAAGAGCCAAAAGGTTCGACTTCCGGGAAGTAAATGCGACCATTTTCCGGATCGATCGTTAAGCCCGTTAAAAAGTCAAAGTTGCCATCCGGAGGGGCATCGTTGTTGGTATTTACTTTATCCAGGTTAAAAACTTCTACCAGCGGAATATCTCTGATATTTTGGCCTTCTTTTAAGCTGGCCAGATCTACTCCGGTTTCATCGTCTTTGTAGATAATGTTCATCTGAAATCCTTCCCGGGTTACCTGATTGGCGTTCAGGGAATAAACGTTTTTCATCATCAGATCCCAGGTGGGCAGATTTAAAGCGGGGTTTGTAGACTTCAACATTTTTAAAAAAATCACCTGATTATCACCTACGTTCTGGTAATCATCTTGTAATTCGCCTACCCGGTAAACGCGCCCGTTAAACGTATATTCGTACGCTACGCCTAATACCTGTTCGGGCAACATCTGGATGTTCAGGGAAATGTAGCCTAACTCCGGGCTGAAATTATATTCTTTAGGGTCTAAACGCCGGGCTCGAACGTGTTCAAAATCTACATTTTTTTGAAGTGGAGTTATTGGATCTAAACGCTGTAATTGCTCATCAACCGTATTATTATCCCGGAAATTATTTATTTGGCTGAATAAAGCGTTAGCATCGTTACTGGCGGGTACCGTTAAAGCGGTACCAGTTTTGTAAATCAACTTATCTCTTAAGGTTTTGGTAGTATCGGCCTCCGCTAAGTCCATCAGGGTAACCACGTTGCGCAGGTTCTCGGTAGCCCGGTTATCGTTGGTAATGTATACTTCCAAGCGGCGGATGGTGATACCGGATTTCAGTTGGGGTAAATCGCGCAAAGAGCGATCGTACCGATCGCGGAAAAATTGGGATAAAAAGTAATGTCGGTCGCGTTCGTATTGATCTACTTTAATTTCAAACGGCCGGTTCTGGGCTCCGTTTTGAATATTAATCTGGTCGGTGCGGCCCCGAACATTCGACAAAACGGTAGTGACGCCCAGTTTACCAAATTGCATTTGCGCTTTTACCCCAAATAAATTCTGGGCTCCGGCAATTAGGCTATTATTTAAAGGAAGGCTAACGTTACCAGCTTCAATCTTGCGGATTATTTCTTCTTCGTAGCCGGTATAATCCATTTTAATGTTGTTCTCAAACTCAAAGTTGGCTTTCGTATCCCAATTAAAATTAAGTTTGAGTTTCTCCCCAATCCGGCCTGTTACGTTAATAGCTAAGTTCTGATCAAATTCAAAATCACCGGTTCGTTGCCGGCGCAGTGGTAACGATTGATTAAAGTTGCGGCTAAACCGGGCGCCAAATTTTAAGCCCGCATTTCCATTGGTTTGAATGTCTACGAAATTGCCGCCAAAAATACGATCGAACAAGGGGCTAACTACGGCAATCTTAGGACTAAGTAAAGAACGGCCAGATGCTTTCTCGCCGGTTACGCCACCTTCGGCTTTGCTCCGCCAATAATTACGGATCGCTTGCTGTTGCTGAAACCTTGTGTACTCTTCGTACGTCATGATAGTAGGATTTCTAAAATTTAGATCGCCTACTTTTTCTTTTATTTCAAAATAACGGAGACTGTCGTCCAGATCTACATTTAAATCAATGTTGTCCGGATTTTTGAGCAACATGGGCGACCGGGAGGTACGGTTAGAAAAAGGATCGCCGATCCGGTCTTTCGGCCGAAAGTCGGGGCGCCTGGATTTGCGATAACCTTCGCTCGTTACGGTATCGGTAACTATAGTATCGGCTACTAAACTTTTTAGCGCATTTAGGTTTAAAGCATTATTGCCGGTTAATGTTCCGGCTTCGGAAAGCCAGGCGAACATAGTAACAACCGCAACAGACGCAATAACTACGTGATGTCTACTTTTATTCAAGCGAAATGTAAATATATTTCTTCAGGAAGATTTTAAAGCAAGTTTGATTAATGCCTCCACCGTCAGGTGATTGCCTTCGCGCTTAATAATGGCATCAAGCGTTTTCTCGGCAACGGTTCGAGCAAAACCTAAGGTTATCAAAGCAGATAACGCCTCATTTTGATTGGTATTGTGTGCGGTTACCGAAACGTTTGTCTGGTCCAAGAGTACTTCTTTTTTCAGCTTGTCTTTTAATTCTAATATTAAACGCTGAGCCGTTTTAACGCCAATTCCTTTAATACGTTGAATAGTAGGTACATCTTCGCGCACAATAGCTTGCTGAATTTCGGCAACGCTTAAAGAAGAAAGAATCATCAGACCGGTATTGGGCCCTACCCCCGAAATAGAAATAAGATGCAGGAAAATATTTTTTTCGGACAGCTCGCTAAATCCGTATAAAGTATGCGCATCTTCTTTTATATGCAGGAAAGTAAATAATTTGCAACGTTCCCCTTCGGTTAAACCCGCATACGTGTTTAAAGAAATCTTTATTTGATAACCTACGCCACCAACTTCAATGATTACAAAAGTTGGGTCTTTGTAAGTTAATTTACCATCAATGTACGCAATCATATATAACTTTGTATAGGCTTATTGTAGTTAGCATCCAGCATAAATTTTTAAAAATTATCTGTTAAGCGTTGGTTTCAGGCCTTAATCATAAAATAAGCACAAGGGCAAATAGTTCTGTGATGGGTGCTAAACCACCCCTTTTTTTAGCCATTATAATCATTACTTAATTAAGAGCTCCCGTACTACTTGTAACTGGTTCAGGAGAATTATTTTTGCGGTTGTTATAACGGACCTCATGATTTTGTGCGTCTACTACCGCAATGGCTACCATGTTCACAATATCCCGGGTGGATGATCCGAGCTGTAAAATATGGACGGGCTTGTGCATACCCATCAAAATCGGGCCAATTGCTTCGGCTCCACCTATTTCTTGCAGCAATTTATAGGCGATATTTCCGGAAGTTAAATCCGGAAATATAAGCGTATTAGCCCCTTTTTCAGCTAATTCACTGAATGGATAATGCTCTTGCAGCAAGCTTTTATTAACCGCCGTATTTGCTTGCATTTCTCCGTCAATCAGCAAGTTAGGATATTTTTCTTTAGCCAGCTTGGTCGCCAGAATTGTTTTAGCAGGTATTTCGCCCTGATTAGAGCCAAAGTTAGAATAAGAAAGAATGGCCATGCGGGGTTCCACATCAAAAAAACGGACGGCGCGAGCGGTTAGCCCAATAATGCCTACTAATTCCTCCGCGGTTGGGTTAATATTAACCGTAGTATCGGCTAAAAAGTAAGGTTCTTTTTTATTCTGGATAATATACATGCCGGCTACCCGGTTCACATTCTCTTCTACCCCGATAACTTGCAGGGCCGGTAAGATGGTTTGGGAGTAATCTTTCGTTAAACCCGAAATTAAAGCATCAGCTTCATTGGTATCTACCATTAAAGCTCCAAAATAAGTCCGGCTTCGCACCATTTTGCGGGCATCGTACAAAGTAAGTCCTTTCCGCTTGCGTTTATCGTACAGAATGCGGGCAAATTTTTCGTGTTTTTTAATTTCTTTCGCCGGATCTATAATAATAGCCCCATCTAAGTCTAATGCATTTTCAGCAATTAGAGCTTCAATGCGCTTCTGGTTAC
This sequence comes from Adhaeribacter pallidiroseus, assembly GCF_003340495.1. Taxonomy (NCBI): domain Bacteria; kingdom Pseudomonadati; phylum Bacteroidota; class Cytophagia; order Cytophagales; family Hymenobacteraceae; genus Adhaeribacter; species Adhaeribacter pallidiroseus. The sequence continues at coordinate 3,967,526 of NZ_QASA01000001.1, read as the reverse complement.
CCAGTAAAATTGGTTGCGCTATTTTCTGATCCTGAACAATCTGGGCCGCTTTTAAAATTTTGTAATGGTCCGCTTCGGCAAAAACAATGCGTTTCGGATTGGTTTTAGCCTGGTTAATGATGCGGGTCATTAACTTTTGATTAATGCCGATGCGTTCTTGTAATTCCTGGTCGTATTTTACCCAATCCAGAATGGGTGTTTTCGCTACACCCGAATCCATAGCTGCCTTGGCTACGGCCGGGGATACTGTTGTGATCAGCCGGGGATCAAGTGGTTTAGGAATTAAATATTCCCGACCAAAGGCAATGGTTTTATCAGCGTAAGCTTTATTTATTATTTCGGGTACGGGTTCTTTCGCCAATTCCGATAAGGCGTGTACGGCTGCCAGTTTCATGGCTTCGTTTATTTCGGTAGCCCGTACATCCAAAGCTCCCCGGAAAATGTAAGGAAAGCCCAGTACGTTATTTACTTGGTTCGGATGATCAGAACGGCCGGTAGCCATGATTAAATCTTCGCGAACGGCCATAGCTACATCGTAGGCAATTTCCGGATCGGGATTGGCTAAAGCAAAAATAATGGGGTTTTTAGCCATTAACTTTACGTGTTCCGGCGAGAGCACATTACCCGCCGAAAGACCAATAAATACATCGGCTTCGGTCATGGCTTCGGCTAAGGTGTTAATTTGGCGGGTAGTTACAAACTGGGCCCGGTAAATATCTAAATCATTCCGCTGGGGGCTGATGATGCCATCTTTATCGAACATGACAATATGGTCAATTTTCGCGCCTAAGGCCAAATATAATTTTGTACAGGCAATGGCGGCGGCTCCGGCCCCGTTCATGACTATCTGAACATCCTGAATCTTTTTATGTACTAATTCCAAAGCATTAAGTAAAGCCGCACTGGAGATAATGGCGGTACCGTGCTGATCGTCGTGCATGAGCGGAATATTCATCTGCTCCTTTAAGGCTACCTCTATTTTAAAACTTTCCGGAGCTTTAATGTCTTCTAAATTTATACCACCAAAGGTTGGCTCCAGCGAACGCACAATCCGGATAAATTCCTCGGGGTCGGTACAGTCAATTTCAATGTCAAATACGTCTATGCCTGCAAATTTTTTAAATAAAACACCTTTTCCTTCCATCACGGGTTTAGCAGCATCCGGGCCAATATTACCTAAGCCCAACACCGCTGTACCATTCGAGATTACGCCCACCAAATTACCTTTAGAAGTATATTTATAAGCATCTTCTTTATTTAAAGCAATTTCTTTACAAGGCTCCGCTACCCCAGGCGAGTAAGCTAAGGCTAAATCTAATTGCGAAGAAAGCATTTTGGTGGGTACTACCTCTATTTTGCCTGGCTGGCCTTGTTGATGATAATTAAGGGCATCTTGTTTATTTATTTTAATCATAGCGGAATAATTTAGCAGGGCCCAGTAAATAAAAAAGTTAAATCAGACTTCTGTATTTAGGTAAAATTAAGCAAAAGCAGCGGTTTAAGCTATTTACTTTTAGTAGTTATTGTGCTAGCCAAGGCTGAGTAACCAGAATAGGTATTTTCATTTCGGCTGAAACAAAAAATATCAGGCGTTAGACCTGATATTAGAGAAAATTTAAAAAAATGAAAGCTTAGCTGATTACCAGTTTCATACCGGGACGTAGGCTGTTATTTTTTAGTTTATTTAATTTTTTAATTTTTTCTACGGGTATGTCGTTGTACCGTCTGGAAATACTCCACAACGTGTCGTTTGGCTGTACCGTATGAGTTTTTTTTACTTTTGGTAACGTTTTCTTACCGCTACTTTTCCGGAATGAAGCTAATTGAATTTTTACTTCTGGTTCTGCCGAAGTTGTGTTATTAGCTAACAGATTATTGGAAGAAGCCGGAGTAAACAGCACTAACTTCTGCCGGGCGAATAGTTTATCATCCGAATTTAGATTGTTCCAGCTAAGTAATTGCGCTATTGTTACATTGTTTTTTTGAGCAATCCGGGATAAATTATCACCAACGGCCACTATATATTCTTTTTGCTGCAAAGAATCCGTATCTGCCGAGTCGGAAGTAGAGGAAGTTGTGGTTATAGGCAAAGAAGCGGATTTCTGCGCTAAAGCAATATTCTGGTAGGAGGGAGTTACAACCCCGGGCAGTTTACATGAATCCAGAATAGAAGTGCGGTTAGCCACTAACTGGTTTTTATGTGTGGCTGGCACTTTTAAAGCATAACTTCGAATGGTAGCCGGTAGAATAGCCTTTTTTACTTCCGGATTTAGTTTGGGTAATTCGTCCGGGTCTAAACTAAGCTGCTGCGATAATTTTTTTAAATCCAGGGAATGGTTAACGACAATGGTATCGGTTAGGGTGGCGTATAGCAAGGTGTCGGCTTGTATCTCGTGCTCTACCGCGTGGTTCATGGTGTATATAATGGCCGTTAAAGAAGGTACGTAACCCCGGGTTTCTTTGGGTAAGTATGGGAAAATTGCCCAGAAGTCGGCTTGGCCACCGGCGCGTTTAATGGCTTTGCGTACATTACCCGGCCCACAATTATAAGCGGCTAGAGCTAGTTCCCAATTTCCCCCAAACATACGATGCAAATTACGCAAATACCGGCAAGCCGCGTCCGTAGCCTTTTCGGGGTCCATGCGCTCATCAATGTAAGCGTTAATTTTTAACTTGTAGTCGGATGCTGCCGAAGGTATAAACTGCCATAAGCCCACAGCAGCGGCATGGGAAACGGCCCGCGGCATTAAAGCCGATTCTACTACGGCCAGGTACTTCAGTTCTACCGGTAGATTATACTTAGCTAAGTAGCGCTCGAATAAAGGAAAATAAACATTTTCCCGGGATAAGATCCGGCGGGAATATTTGCGGTTACGGATGGTGAAATAATCCACAAACCCCCTAACGTAGGGGTTAAATTGCAAGGGTATCTCTTTCTGCAAGCAACTAAGCCGATCCAAAATAAGCTCGTTGGTTACCATCGGCACCGAATCCGGCAGGGCAAAACCCAGAATTTCTTCTAATCGGGTGGTATCGGCTAAGCGAACCGTATCCGTTAGGGCAGTAGGGTATAAAGTATCAGTCGGAATACCTCTTTTTTGCTCTTTTTTTAAAAAATTGGCCTTACTCGTCAAGGAAAACAACAGGCCAGTTAGTATTAGGGAAAGAGTAAAAAGATTTATCCGCATATTTCAATGGCTAAGTAGTAATTATGATTTTTTCCGTGACGGATTTAGAAAAAGCCAGCAGCTTGGTTTCGGCAAATGACTTGGTTAGAATTTGCATGCCAATGGGTAAACCCTGCTTATCAGCACCTACCGGAACCGAAATAGCCGGCACTCCCGCCAAGGAAGCTTGTACCGTAAAAATATCCGCCAAGTAAATGGCTAAAGGATCCGTAGGGTTACCGCCCAAGGGAAAAGCAGTGGTTGGCGAAGTAGGCATAATTAAAAAATCAAATTGCTCCAGAAGCTCTTCGGTTTTTTCTTTAATGATTCTTCTTACTTTTTGCGCTTTGGTGTAATAAGCATCGTAGTAATCAGCGCTTAGTACAAAAGTACCCAGCATAATGCGTTTTTGTACTTCGTGGCCAAAACCTTCCGCTCGCGATTTTTTGTACATCGATAGCAAGTCGGTGGCCTCGCCGCTGCGATAGCCGTATTTTACCCCATCAAAGCGGGATAAGTTAGAACTAGCTTCAGCGGTAGTTAAAATATAATAGGTAGGAACAATGTAATCTAAATAATGAAAATCCACCGATTCTACGGTATGACCATCTTCGCGCAGGTTTTGGATAGCTCCCTGTATGGTTTCCCGGATTTCGGAGTCTAAACCTTCGTTCTCTAAAGTATCGCTGATATAACCAATCCGGTATTTTTGCTCACTTTCATTTTCCAGGAGTTGGCTGTAAGCGGGTACTTCGCGCCGACTCGCCGTGCTGTCATAGTCATCGGCTCCCGCCATAATTTCGAGCAGCAAAGCGGCATCGTCTACACTCCGGGTTATCGGACCGATCTGGTCGAAGGAAGAAGCGTAAGCTATTAAGCCATAGCGCGAAATACGGGAGTAAGTAGGCTTTAAACCAATAACGCCGCAAAAAGCCGCCGGCTGACGCACCGAACCACCCGTATCGGAACCAATGGAAGCTAAACACAAATCAGCTTGAACGGCTACGGCCGAACCACCGGAAGAACCACCCGGAACCCGGGTAGGATCGGCTTCGTTCAAAGTTGGCCCAAAGGCGGAGGTTTCGTTCGAAGCGCCCATGGCAAATTCGTCGCAGTTCTGGCGACCAATTATAATGGCATCTTCGTCTAACAATCGTTGTACCGCAGTAGCCGTGAATAATGATTTAAAACCAGTGAGGATTTTACTCGACGATTGCAGCGAATGGCCTTGGTAAGCCAGTACATCTTTTAAGCCCAGCACCATACCGGCCAAACGACCAGCGGTACCATGGGCTAACTTTTGATCTACCTCATCGGCTTTGGCTAAAGCTTCGGCGGCATAAACTTCTAGGTAGGCGTTTAAATGTTTTTTACGCTCGATATTGTCTAAATAGTAGTGCACCAGGTCGCGGCAGGTAGTGGTACCATTGGCTAAATCCTGGTGTACTTCCGATAAGCTATTGTAACGCTTCAAACTAATGGGGGTTCGTTTCTATTTTTTACTTCTTTTTCCGAATGGGTTTCTTTTCCTTTGGTGGCATCCTTAAACTCGCGAATTCCCTTACCCAAACCACGGCCAATACCGGGGATGCGGCTGGCACCGAAAAATAGTATTAATACGGCGATAATTAAAATTACCTCGGTTACTCCCAGAAAAGCAAACACTGTATGTACAAACACGGGCTACTTTATTTAGAAGTAGGGTGCGTATCGTCTTTTACGGCGTTCTCTACTTCATTTTTAATTTCTTTGGTAGCATCCTTAAATTCCCGGATACCTTTACCTAAGCCTTTGGCTAATTCAGGGATACGCTTTGCGCCAAAAAGTAACAAGATTACCAACATAATAACCATTACTTCGCTGGTGCCCAAACCGCCAATAAAAGCCAACACATTATTCATTGCCATAACTTTAATATTTAAATGTTAGAATTACAAAATTAAATTAATATTTCAATTTTAGGTATAAAAGAGATTAAACTTTAAAATGGTGCCCAACTTTGCAAGTATTTTCTGTAACGCGGACTTTTTATTCCGGATAGTTTGATCATTTACGAACCAGATGAGCTAAATAGATTTAAGTAAAAGTAATTTTTTAAAAAATACCTGAACTTAGAATTTACCAGCTTTCTCCCCGCGAAACATCCAGAGTTTACTGTAGCTTATACATGAATGATACAGTAAAAATAAAACGCCTGTTCGCTATGCGCTAGTATTCGTATTTGGTTATTAATTATAACGCTTAGCTATCTTGTTAACAGCCAGGTTTCTGGATTTAATTTGGTGGTATTGCGCCAAATTTCAAAGTGTAGTTCGGTGGTACCATCCGGGTTGGTGTAAACGGTGCCAATTACTTCTTTGGCATCCACTTTCTGGCCTTCGCTTACATTGGCTGATTTTAATTTGGTAAAGGTGGTAAAATATTCGCCGTGCTGAATCATGACTACCGTATGGTAAGGCGGCACTTCCAGCACTGCCCGTACAATACCCGAAAAAATAGACCGGACACTTTCCCCGGCATTTGTTTGAATATCGATGCCGTTGTTACGGGTAGATACATTTCTAAGAACCGGATGCGCGTGTACCCCAAAGCGCTGCGAAATAAAGCCCCGTTCCACCGGCCAGGAAAAGCGACCTTTATTCCCTCCAAAATTAGAGGAAAGCAGCGCCGTTTCGGGAGTTAAGGTTACCTTATTGGTGGAAGTGCGGGTGGCGGTTCCTCCTTCTGCACCCGCTCTACTTTTGGCAACCCGGGCCGCCCGGGCAATTTCTTCCCGTACCATGTTGGCAATTACATTATCCAGTTTCCGGACGGCCGCCTGCCGGCGATTTACTTCCTCGCGCAGTTCTTTTTCTTTCTGACTTAACTGCTGCACCATGTTGTCCTGCTGGTCTTTTAAACTAAGCAGGTTATAGTTTTCTTTCACCTGCACGTTTAGCAAGGTTTTCTTTTGCTTTTTCTGCCGGTTCAGCACGGTGAGTTTTTGCCCTAAGTTGGTAGTAACCCGGTTAATTTCAGCTACTTGTTTCTTGCGCGATTCGGAGTATTGCCGCAGGTAGGTAAGGCGCCGGATAAATTGGTTAAAAGAATCGGCCGCAAACAAAAACATGAGTTTATTATAACTATTAGCCGTTTTGGATGCGCCGTAAATCATGGTGGCGTATTCGGCTTTCAGCTTTTGCAAATCGGTTTGCATGTTGCCCACTACCGATTCCGTTTGCTTTACATCCGATTCAATGTAATTTAATTCCGAAGAGATATTGGTGATTACTTTTTTCTGAACGGTAATTTTTTCTTTAATCGCATTCAGTTGGCCCAGCGAAGCTTCTTTTTGTTGTTTGGTTTGCTCCAGAATGCGGTTGGCTTCTTGTATCCGGTTTAGGTTTTCGCGCTTTTCGCGTTCGAGTTGCGCTTTCGATTTTGGTTTACGCGTCCGCGATGATCGTTGCTGCGCTTCGGTTTGATATACAAGCGTTACAAAAAGAAGAAAGAAAAGTAAATAAGATTTAAACCGAACCTGCATTCAAAAATAAATGGTAGCAAATATAAAAGAAGAAGTAAGAAACCCGCTTACTGACGAATCCATGTAGGCTCCATAACAGGTAGCTAAAAAAATAAAGCTACTGGATTACAAAAAATTAAAAAAACGAAAGGCTTAACTTCTTACTAAAAGCAAAATTAAAAATCTTACAGGCAACAACCAGCATATTAAAGCTTATATTTATTTTCGCCGGTAATCATTCGGAATGGCAAACGGGAAAGCTAAATCGTTGCTATTGATTTCTATTTTGTTGTAATTAATGGAGGCTACCATTTTTTTGGTCTGATTTTCTTTAACGGTATTTGCTACCACCAGCGTAGACTTCGCTACCGGCTTACCGCCCACATTTTCAAAATCAGAATAATCCACGGTAATGGTGTTGGGCGATTCCGGGTCCGAAATCTGGAGTTTTTTTAATTTAAACGACTCGATCGAAATAAATTGATCGAGTATGGCTGCTCCCAAGTTCTGACGGGTATGTTGAATAGGATCCCGGTCAATCAGTTTTTCGTTGCCGTTTTCGCCGGGTACGTAATTGCCAATCAATAAAGCCTGCACCATGTTAAACGTTAAATCCACGTTAAAACGAGATTTTAAGGCTTGCACATTATCTGAAAAATAGGTTTTTTCTAACCGGTTAATTAAAGCCACAGAATCGGGGGTAATCCGGACCCGCGCTACCTCAATACCCAAAGCGGGTACTACCGAAATCCAGATGATGCTGTCTTTTTGCATCCGGATGGTAATACCCGTATTAATTTTTTCGCCGTCGTTTTCGAACTGCATGCGGCCTTTGGCCGATAAGTTATTAAAGTCGAGATTAATGACGTTTACTTTATTTATTTTTTCGGGAGTCGCCGAGGAAGAACCGGAGATGTTATTTCGTTTACAAGCGGAAAAACAGACAACCAAACATATTGCGTACAGAATATGAAGGGGTTTATTCATAGAGTTTTTGATCTTTAATCTTTTTGTCGATAAAACTGGAGTATTCGCCCAGGCTTTTGGCACGTTGCCATTGTTGTACGGCTTTGTCTTTTTGACCTAGCTGAAAAAGTACATCGCCGTAATGTTCCACAATAGTACCATTTTTAGTAGTTGCCGCAATTTTTTCAAAAAACTTTAAGGCTTGCGGATATTCTTTTAACTTATACAAAACCCAGGCGTGTGTATCCAGATACGTTTCTTCGTTCGGGAATAAGTTAATTAACTTACTCGATAAGGATTTCGCTTTAGCCAGATCCTGGTTGCGCAGCGATAAGAAATAACTGTAATTATTTAATACCTGCGGATTATTAGGATCCTGTACCAGTACGGCTTCGTAAGCTTCATCCGATTTGGTGTATTCTTTCAGCGAATTATAGCTGTCGCCTAGCCGCATATTAAATTGCATTACCAGTTCCGGCTTATCCAAAGATAGTTTTTTGCCATACTCCAGAGATTTTACCGCCCGGGAGTAATTTTTTTTAAATAAATAGGAAGTGCCGTTATAAAACCAAAATACAGCCTGGTTCGGGAATAGTTCTAATGCTTTTTCAGTGTGCGCCAGTAATGAATCCGTTTGATTTAATTCGGCATCCAGGGCTACCAGTTGGTTCCAAATGCTGAAATGCGAATTATCCAGTTGAACGGCTTTAATGTAGTTGTTCCGGGCTTCTGTTTTCTTGTTAGCCAAGTTTTGCACGTCGCCGGCCACCGCGTATGCTTTAGCTTCTTGCGGATGGGCTTTTAAAGTTTGTTCGGCCAGGTTAAGCGTGGTGTTAAGTAAGGTTTGATTTTTGCTAGCTGGTTGCGGTAATTGCCGGATGTATTCGATTAAGATTTTAACTTTCGCATCAATATCTAAATCCGGATTGCCAAAAGCGGTTTGTAACTCGGTTACGGCTTCGTTCAATTGACCTTTTTGGCGCAACAGTTCGGCGAGCATTAAACGAGCCTGCGCATTGTTTTGATCAATGCTCAAGGCTTTATTTACCATTTGCACCGCTTGGTCAATTTTTTTATTATTGGCCAGCACTTCGGCCTGAGCCAAGGGGTAGCGCACCTCGGTAGGGTCGCTGGCAATAAGGGTTTCGCCTTCTTTTAGCGCTTTTTCGAGGTTATTTTGCTTTAAGTAGATTTGTTGTTTTTTAAATGATACTTCTTCAATAAAACCGTATTTTTTTTCGATTTTATCGTAGGTTTTTAAAGCATCATCAAACTTGTTTTTGGCCAGGTATAAATCGGCCAGGTTAAATAAATATTGTTCGGTATCCGGAATGTCTTTGGTAAGTTTCATTAACACTTTTATAGCCTCGTCGTAGCGTTGTCCGCCGGTGTATAATTGGGCTAAAAGCAGATAATAATACGGATTAGCGGCATCAAGGGTAACTGCCGCCTGGGCAAAAGGCAAGGCTTCGGTTAAGCGGCCCGCTAACATGTGGGTTTCGGCAAGTTTATAATTAAGCGCCGCATTGCCCGGCGTTAAAGCATACGATCGCTGGAAGCGCTCCAGGGCTTTATCGTATTGCTCCAGCATCAAAAATTTAACACCATCCACAAAAAAAGATTCACCCGCCTCTTTTTGACGGGCATCGGCCAGCAAGGGTTCGGTTGGGTTTTCCGCCGATTCTACCTTTGCTGCTTTTTCCGCTTTTTTGCGTTGGCGTTTACTTTGGCCGTAACTCTGCTGGGTACTTAAGCCCCAACAGAATACAGCAATCAAAAATATCTTAACTAAATCATTCAAAATCTATTACTCCTTCAAAACATTATAATCACCTAAACTTAAATCCGTGGGCGTTCCGGTAAAAGAAACAAAGCTGCCCAGCATAGAATTTTTAATATTGGCACCTTTAATCACCGTATTTTCCTGCACAATGGAATTACTGATAACGGTATCAGAAACAGTAGTGTTCTTTCCAATAGAAACGTGCGGACCTACCACCGAATTGTTTAATACCGCATTTTCGCCAATATAAACGGGTTCAATGATAACCGAGTTGGTAACTTTCACCGAAGAAGCTACTAAACCTTCTTCGCCTTTAATGTACTCCAGGTAGCGCTGGTTGGTGTAAACCGTAGCATCTTTGTTGCCGCAGTCTAACCATTCGGAAATTTTACCCGGCACGAAAATGGTGCCTTTGTTTTTCATGTTTTCCAAGGCATTGGTTAACTGGAACTCGCCTTTATCTTTGATGTTATTATCGAGCAAGTATTGCAACTCATCGCGTAGGTAAGCGCCATCCTTAAAGTAATAAATACCTATAATGGCTAAATCCGAAATAAAAGTGTCGGGTTTTTCTACAAAGTCGGTGATCTGGCCTTGCTCATTTAATTTTACGACACCATATGGCCGGGGATCTTCTACTTGCTGCACCCAAATCGTACCATCGGCCGATGTATCCAGAGTAAAATCGGCTTTGAATAACGTATCGGCAAAAGCCACTACCACCTGGCCTTCTAAAGATTCTTTCGCGCACAAGATGGCATGGGCAGTGCCCAGGGGTTCTTCCTGGTACGAAATAGTACCTTTGGCCCCAACCGAAGCCGCAATTTCCATTAATTTTTGTTCCACCGCTGATCCGAAGTAACCAATAATAAAAGCTACTTCTTCAATGGGCTCCTGACAAACTTTGGCGATATCTTCTACCAAACGTTGCACAATCGGTTTGCCGGCGATCGGTACCAATGGTTTAGGAACCGTTAAAGTATGCGGACGCATGCGTTTGCCCATGCCGGCCATTGGAACAATAATTCTCATAAGTTAGATTTTTAGATGTTAGATATTAGTTTAGATGTTAGATTTTTAAATTTTTTAATAATTAAACAGCAGCAATTCAAATATCCGGCAATTTAGCATTTATTACCAGCTACTTTACGCCCGTGCTGCCGTAACCGCCGGCACCGCGTTCGGTATTGGTAAGTTCATCAGCTTCCTGCCATTCTACCGTTTCGTGCCGGGCCACTACCATTTGCGCAATGCGTTCTCCGTTTTCGACGGCAAATTCCTGGTCCGATAAGTTAACCAATAATACTTTTATTTCGCCCCGGTAATCGGCATCAATGGTGCCCGGACTATTAACAATGGAAATACCGTGTTTAAAAGCCAGGCCGCTCCGGGGCCGGATTTGCGCTTCGTAACCAACCGGCAATTCTATAAATAATCCCGTCGGGATTAAAGCGCGTTGCAACGGTTTTAACAATACGGCTTCCTCTAAATTAGCCCGTAAATCCATTCCGGCCGAACTACTGGTTTGGTACGAAGGTAAAGCATGCTTCGATTGATTGATAATATTTACTAACATGGGTGTGGTTCTTACTGATTTAGGAACAACAGAGTTACTGCAAACGACGATGAAATTAAAATAAAATACTGATTCGCCAGATATTTTACCAGTAATTGTTTTGTTAAATTAAGATTTGGCTATCTTAAATGCTAACGGCTTAACCGCAAGGCAGGCTTTTCGATCAGAACGATTATGACCAGGTAAATGCCGCAAAGGCCCAGATGAAAAAGATGCCGCCATAAAAAATCGCTTACAGAAACATACCAGGAAGCATAAACTAAACCAATTGCCAAAGCTAGGTAGCCCGCCATGGTAATTATTGGGTACGGTACGGGATAGTATTTCTGACCAAAATAATAACATGTTACGGCCATAGAAAAATAACAAACTAAAGTAGCCCAGGCGCAACCTATGTAGCCCAGCACCGGAATAAGCGCAATATTTAAAATGATGGTTATAGCGGCCCCGCCAAAGCTGATAAAAGTGCCGAAATACGTTTTATCCGTCAGTTTGAACCAGGTAGATACGTTATAATAAACTCCTAAAAATAAATTGGCCAGCAACAAAATAGGAATTACCGCCATACCCTGGTAGTAACTGGGCTGACGCAGTAAAAATTTAAAATCTTCGAGGTTAACGCTGATGAATAAGAAAATAAAGGCGCACACAATAACGAACCACTTGGTTACCAAAGCAAAGGTGTTGGCCGAGTTTTTCTCCTTTGCCTGTGCGAAAAAGAAAGGTTCGCCGGCGTAGCGGAAAGCCTGAATGGCTAAAGTCATGAAGGTGGCCAATTTGTAACAACCGCCGTACACGCCCAGGGCGCCTTTGCTGGTTAAACCCGGATAAAAGTTAGTGGGTAATAATTCCAGCAGTAAAATCCGGTCGAGAAGTTCGTTTACGATGCCGGCAAAACCCATGAGCATGATGGGATAACCATACCGCAGCAGCGGTATCATAAAAGTGAAGTCCAGCGAAAAACGGAAGGTGCTAAACTCCCGCCATAGGAGCGGAATTAATAGTAAATTAGCAACCAGGTTAATCAGAAAAATATAGCCCAACTTCCACTCCGGAAAGTAAAATTTTGAAATAACGGGCTTTAGGTTAGCTAAAAAGTTTTCCTGGTAAACATTATAGCAAAACCAATAAATAAAAACATTGGCGGCCACGGTAATTAACACGTTCAGCATTTTAATGCCCGCGAATTTAGCCGCTTTGTTTTCCAGGCGCAGCCGGGCAAACGGAATGCTGGTAATCGCATCAACCGCCAGAATAACCGCTAACCAGCCGATAAATAATTGCTGATTCGGAAACTTAATGAGCCGGGAAATGGGATTTATAAAAATGAGAATAACCGAAGTCAACAAAACACTCGAACAGATGATAAAGCTGAGTACGCGGTTAAACAATTGCTGGCGATCGGCTCCGGGTTGATTGGCGTACCGGAAAAAAGCAGTTTCAAGGCCAAAGGCGAATAAAATATTAAAAAAACCGACGTAAGCGTATAAACCATTAATCACGCCGTAATCTTCGGGTGCAAAAATGCCTAAATAAAGCGGAAAAAGCAGAAAATTAAGGGTGCGCCCAATAATGCTGCTCAAGCCGTAAGCCGCCGTTTGCCCTACTAATTTCTTCGCTACACTCATGCTGGTTTAGTCCATGGTCCATAGTCCATAGACCACAGATGAAATTGTTGAATTGTTGAAGAGTTAAATTGATTTTAGACGATAGTCCATAGAAGTTAATAATTAATAAAATAAGCAAGGTTGATAGTAGATAGACTTGCTATTATTTTAGGAAAGAAATTCTGATTTTTTAAATTTTTAACCTGTAACCTGCAACCTAGTTAGTTCCCTTTGAAATGAGGTTTGCGTTTTTGAAAAAAAGCATTGATTCCTTCTACGAAATCATCGGAACCGCAGCAGCGGCTAAAGGAATTGGCTTCGGTTTGATAGCCGTGTTCTTCTTTGTCGTACCAGGCATTTACGCAGTCCACAATCATACCTACGGCTAATGGCGCTTTAGACGTAATTTTGCGCATAATTTCCAGGCATTTTTCCATGAGCATGCCCGGCGTAGTTACGTGGTTGGCTAAGCCTAATCTTAAGGCATCATCGGCCGTAATCATGTCGCCGGTCATCATGAGTTCCATCGCTTTGCCTTTGCCCACTAATTGCGTCAATCGCTGCGTACCGCCGTAGCCGGGTATCAGGCCCAGGTTTACTTCGGGCTGGCCAAAACGGGCATTATGGCTGGCTACCCGGATATGGCAGGCCATGGCTAATTCGCAGCCACCGCCCAGCGCAAACCCGTTTACGGCCGCAATTACCGGCTTCGTGGATTCTTCAATCATGGCAAAAATATCCTGGCCCCGTTCGGCAAAACGGCGCCCGATCACTTCGTTTAGCTGCGAAATTTCGCCGATATCGGCCCCTGCCGCAAAGGCTTTATCCCCTTCACCGGTAAAAATTATGCCTTTTACCTCATCGTTATCGTACGCTTCCTGCATGGCCGTTTGAATTTCCTCTACGGTTTCAATGTTTAAGGCATTAAGCTTAGCCACCCGGCTGATGGTAATGGTTAGTATACCTTCCTGCAGGTTCAGTTTGAGGTTGTTATAAGTTGTCATAAAGTGTCCGGACTTCTATATTCAGGTCCAAATCCGGCGCAAATATAATTAAAACCCCCATGGATTATCAAACTTAGTACCCGGAATTAAATAATTGCACTTCTCTTGACTCTGGTGCTAGCGCCATTCATTTTGAAATCAGGTATTCTCTGTTATATTTGAATTAATTACAGACCCATCCGTTTCACTTAATTTTACTAGTATATGAGCCTATTATCAGAATTTAAACAATTTGCGGTTAAAGGAAATGTTATTGATTTAGCCGTTGGTATAATTATAGGAGCCGCCTTTGGTAAAATTGTAACTTCGCTGGTAAATGATATTTTAATGCCGCCGATTGGGTTAGCCATCGGGGGGATTGACTTTAAAAGTTTAAAGTATGTGCTGAGCGAACCTGTGATACAAGGTGGTAAAGTAATTACCGAAGGCGCTTCTATTAATTACGGGAATTTTATTCAGAGTCTGGTAGATTTTTTAATTATAGCATTAGCTATATTTGCTTTAGTAAAAGCAATAAATACCATGAAACGAAAAGAAGAGGCCGCACCGGCTACGCCTACCTTTACCAAAGAAGAACTACTGCTTACCGATATCCGGGATATACTTAAAAGCCGATCTTAATTTTTAAATTTATTTTATTTTGACGCCGCGCTTACCACATGCTGCCTGCATGAAAAAACATTGGTTGTTAAGTTGTTTATTGCTTTTTTCTTTTTTTAAAGTAACCGGTCAAACCGCTCCGGTAACGGTAATAACCCCGGTAGATACGGTAGCCAAAGCCAGGCCTTGGAAGTTTGGCGGAACGGGTACGCTTAATTTTAACCAGGTTAGCTTATCGAACTGGGCCACGGGCGGGCAAAGTTCGGTGTCCGGGTTAGGGCTGGTTACCACCACTATTAATTACAAGGATGCCCGCAGTTCCTGGAACAACACCTATAATTTTGTTTATGGTTTAGCTAAAATAAATAAAGAACGCTTGAAGAAAAGTGATGATCAAATTGATCTTACCTCTAAGTACGGCCGTAATATATCTAAAGCCTGGTATTACGCCGCGCAGCTAAATTTCCGGAGCCAGTTTACCCGCACCCTGGATAAAGAAACCAATGTTTTAGTTTCCCGCTTTTTAGCTCCGGCTTTTATTCTGACATCGTTGGGCATCGATTATAAACCCCGCGAAAATTTTTCGGTGTTTGTGTCGGCGGTAACGGGTAAGGTAACCATTGTCCGGGATCAAACATTGGCTGATGCGGGAGCGTTTGGGGTGCAACCCGCCAGGCGCGATACCGCCGGGGCCATTATTCCGGGGACTGGCGACCGGTTCCGACGCGAATTTGGGGGTTACCTGAATGCGCGTTTCCGGACGCCGCTGATGGAAAATATTACTTTTTTAACCCAGCTTGATTTATTTTCGAATTACAACCGCAATCCCCGCAACATTGATGTGAACTGGCAAAATACCATTAACATGAAAGTAAATAAACTCATTTCGGTAAGCTTGTTTACCCACCTTATTTACGACGACGATATTATGACCGAAGTAGATTCGGACGAAGACGGCGTAGTTGATAAAAAAGGACCCCGCGTTCAGTTTAAAGAAACTTTGGGTATAGGTTTAACTTATAAATTACCGAACCGGAAAAAATTATAAACCTGGGCTTGCCGAAGCACAAATGGCAGTTCTGGCAGAAATTGGAAAATAAACCACAGCCAACCAGTTACGTTTATTATTTTAAAAAAAATATTCTTTTTGCGCGTTTAAACAAAGCCCAAGCGCGTTATGGCGCCCTGAAAAATTAAAAATTCCGGAACAAGCTGGTATATTGCTGATAGCGGCTCAAATAAAATGACTAATTTTGCGAATTATTCGTAAGTACGCGTACAAGCGCGCAAACTTATTACGCGCCACCTTGTTCTGCTTATACCATTCAAGAATTAGCCCATGTTCATAAAGCCCGGAAAGCTTTTAGCTGCCATTGATTCGCCCGCCGACCTCCGGAAATTACCTCCTGAACAGCTTTTAGAAGTTTGCCAGGAACTCCGCCAGTTTATTATCGATAATGTTTCTATTTACGGCGGCCATTTTGGCGCTAGTCTGGGGGTGGTAGAACTAACGGTGGCCTTGCACTATATTTTTAATACTCCCGAAGATCAACTGGTCTGGGATGTGGGGCACCAGGCTTACGGGCACAAAATTTTAACGGGCCGGCGTGATACTTTTTACACCAACCGGAAATACGGCGGTTTGTCGGGTTTTCCGAAACGCAAAGAAAGTGCATACGATACTTTTGGCGTGGGCCATTCATCTACGTCTATTTCGGCGGCCCTGGGTATGGCGGTAGCATCGCAATACAAAGGAGAAGTTAACCGACAGCACATTGCGGTAATCGGCGATGGCGCTTTAACCGCCGGTATGGCTTTCGAAGCGCTCAACCACGCGGGGTTACCAATACCAATTTGCTCGTTATTCTCAACGACAACTGCATGTCCATCGACCCTAATGTGGGAGCGCTAAAAGAGTATTTAACCGATATCACCACTTCGCGGACTTACAATAAACTGCGCGACGATATCTGGAATATACTCGGTAAAATCAGTAAGTTCGGGCCCAATGCCCAGGCTATTGCTTCTAAAGTAGAAAGTGGGATTAAGGCGGCCTTGTTGAAACAAAGCAATTTATTTGAATCTTTAAAATTCCGCTACTTTGGTCCCATTGACGGGCACGACATCAATCATCTGACATCCGTTCTTCGCGATTTAAAAGATATTCCGGGCCCGAAACTGCTGCATTGTTTAACGGTAAAAGGTAAAGGTTTTGCTTTGGCCGAAAAAGACCAAACCAAATGGCATGCGCCGGGTACGTTTGATAAAATAACCGGTGAAATTTACAAAGTACACCACGATACCCCGCAGCCGCCAAAGTACCAGGACGTATTTGGCCATACCATGGTAGAGTTGGCCGAACAAAACAGTAAAATAATGGGTATTACGCCGGCGATGCCCTCGGGTTGTTCTTTAAATATTATGATGGCCGCCATGCCCGACCGGGCTTTTGACGTGGGTATTGCCGAGCAGCACGCGGTTACTTTTTCGGCGGGTTTAGCTACGCAGGGATTAATACCATTCTGTAATATTTATTCTTCCTTTATGCAGCGCGCCTACGATCAGGTAATTCACGATGTGGCGCTGCAGAACTTAAACGTGGTTTTTTGCCTGGACCGGGCTGGTTTCGCGGGCGCCGACGGGCCCACCCACCATGGTTCTTACGACATTGCTTATATGCGCTGCGTACCCAATATGGTGGTTTCCTCGCCGATGAACGAGTCCGAATTACGCAATTTAATGTACACTGCTTCGCAACCCGATATGGGGCCGTTTAGTATCCGTTATCCTCGTGGCGAAGGTGTAATGCCCGAATGGCGCACCCCGCTCAAGAAAATTACGGTAGGCACCGGTCGTGCAATCCAAGAAGGCGAGGAGTTGGCCATTTTAACCATTGGCCCGGTCGGAAATTACGCCGTGGAAGTATGCCGTAATTTGCAAAAAGAAAACGTAAAAATCGGCCACTACGATATGCGCTTTGCTAAACCGCTGGACGAAAAACTACTGCACCAAATTGCCCAGAAATACGATAAAATTTTAACGGTTGAAGACGGTTGTTTGCAAGGCGGTTTCGGTAGTGCTGTTCTGGAATTTATGGCTGATAACAACTACCATCCCCAAATAAAACGTTTAGGTATTCCGGATGCCATTATCGAGCACGGTTCGCAACTAGAACTACACCGGGAATGCGGCTTCGACCCATCGGGTATGGAGAAAATGGTCAGGCATTTACTTTTTCAAGCAGTTGCGGTTTAAGATCTAATCGGATTTAATTAAAAACAAAGGAGACGAATTTTGATTGTCTCCTTTGTTTTTATAACAGGTTTATACCAATGTTTAAGCAAGCAAAATCAATTTCCTACTATCATTTGATTTCTGGCGCGTAACGCTGGGGTACAATTCTGTTACAAATTTTAAAAATTTTAAATTTTTTAAGTTCGAAGAGTTTCTTTTTTATAGACTTTGCTGTTTAATTTGCTATAAAGCTTATTTAAGCAATTGCAATAAGGCAAAAAGCAGTGTTTCAAATCTGAAAAAAAATGTTATCTATTTCTAATAAGAATTAGAATATTTTCATTTTTATTTTTTATTATTAGGGGCAACATAAACACGCAACCTTATGAAAAAAATCTTACAACTTTTTTTGGCTTTCTCTATATTAGTTTGCCTGGCATCCTGCAAAGGCGATGATGGGAAAGATGGCGCTCCCGGACCAGCTGGTCCCGCTGGAACCCCTGGTGCCCAAGGCCCTGTTGGTCCGCAAGGCCCTCCTGGTACTTCTGCTGATACTGCTCAGGTGTTTGATTTTCCGGCGCCCAATTTTGAGGCTGACGATGATGGAAACTATGAGATAGGAATAGATTTTGCGGCCAATGATATAGAAGTTGGAGAAACGGATATTGTGTTAGCTTATTTACTAACAAGAGTTGGGCAGAGTAATGGTCAAGATATACCCTTTTGGAGTGCACTACCACAAACTTATTATGTAGATGGCTCACCAATCACCTTTAATTATGCTTACTCAAACTTGGGATTAATTTTATCTCTAGAAGCTGGATTTAACCTGGCTGAACCAGGAAAAGACTACACCCGTTTTACAAATAATAATGTGTACAGAATTGTTCTAATTCCGGGTAGAGTAGGCGGTCGTACTACCGGTAAACCACTTACCAAGGCTGATTTGAGTAAATTTCCGGTTGATTTAAATGATTATAACGCAGTAGTAAAATATTTTAAAATTAAAGACGCAAACGTAAAAACGTTAAAGCTGAAATAAAATCTTAATTATTCGAGAGCTTAATTCTGGTCAATAATCCAAAGTTTTCGTTTGATAAACCCGTAAGAAGAAATTTTTACGGGTTTTTTCATGATTAATGCACCTAAAAAGATGAAAGACATAGAGGAGCAAACCATTACGGATTCTGGTGGCGCGGGCAAAGTACTCGTATTTTTGCACGGGTTCTGTGAGAGTAAAGAAATATGGGAGGCTTTTATTCAACCTTTCCGGGAAACTTACCGAGTTATTGCGATTGATTTGCCCGGATTTGGTAAAAATACTGCTCCCCGCGCTAGCTATTCCATGGAAGAGGCAGCGGCTTACGTGTACCAGGTACTCAAAGCCTTGGAAATTAAAAAATGCGTTTTGGTGGGCCATTCCATGGGGGGGTACGCCGCCTTAGCTTTTGCCGAAAAATACCGCGGTATGCTCAGTGGCTTGTGTTTGTTTCATTCCAGTGCCTTACCCGACTCGAAGGAAAAAAAAGAAGCCCGCACCAAAACCATTAAATTTATTAAAAAAATGGCCTGGAGGTGTTCATGAATTCCTTTGTAGCGCCATTGTTTTCGCCGGCCCGGCGCAAGTTTTTTTCGAAAGAAATCAAAATGCTGACTACTATTGGTAAAAGTACTTCTACGGAGGCAGTTTTGGGTGCGGTAAAAGGCATGCGTAACCGCAAAAAAAGATTGAAAGTTTTAAAAGATGCCCGTTACCCCGTGTTGTTTATTGCGGGTAAAGACGACCAGGCCGTTACTTTAGAACAAACCCTGGCGCAATGCGCCATCCCAGTCAAGGCCACCGTTGTATTTCTGGCCAATACTGGCCACATGGGCATGTTCGAAAAACCTTTTGACACTCAAAATGCGCTCCGCCATTTTGCGGAATCCATTTTAATTTGATTTCCTTCTGTAAATAAAAAAGCCCCAACGGAATGGTTGGGGCTTTATACAAAAGAAAAAATTTAAAAAATTACACTAAATCGTGGGCGAGTAAGTACTCGGCAATTTGTACCGCATTGGTGGCGGCACCTTTGCGTAAGTTATCCGCCACAATCCACATGTTTAACGTGCGTTCCTGCGTTTCATCCAGGCGGATGCGGCCTACGAGTACTTCGTCTTTCTGATGCGCATCTTGGGGCATCGGGTATTTTAAATTTTTCACGTCGTCCACCACAATTACGCCGGGCGTTTTCTCCAGAATGGCATACACCTCTTCCAAAGTAAAATCTTTAGCAAATTCTACATTTACCGACTCCGAGTGGCCGCCCATCACCGGAATCCGGACGGTAGTGGCAGTTACTTTTACGCTGTCGTCGCCGAAGATTTTTTTGGTTTCTTTTACCATTTTCATTTCTTCTTTGGTGTAACCGTTTTCGGTAAACACATCAATGTGCGGGATTACGTTTAAATCTATCTTGTACGGGTAAGCCATTTCGCCTGCTTTACCGGCTCGTTCGTTCATCAACTGGTCTACTGCTTTTTTGCCGGTACCCGTAACCGACTGGTACGTAGACACTACAATGCGTTTGATTTTAAACGCTTTGTGCAGCTCGTTTAAGGCCACCACCATCTGGATCGTGGAGCAATTGGGGTTAGCAATAATTTTATCGGCCTTGGTTAACTCTTTGGCATTAATTTCCGGCACTACTAGTTTTTTGGTGGGGTCCATGCGCCAGGCCGAAGAATTATCAATTACGGTAATGCCGGCGGCGGCAAAATTAGGCGCCTCGGCCAAAGAGGTACTGCCACCCGCCGAGAAAATGGCAATTTCGGGTTTGGCCGCAATTGCTTCTTTCACTCCCATAACAGTTAGCTCTTTACCCTTAAAAGTTTTCTTGGTACCAATTGATTTTTCCGAGGCTACTAATAATACTTCGTCTACGGGGAAATTGCGTTCCTCCAAAACTTTTAAGATTTCACCGCCTACCAGGCCGGTGGCACCTACTACTGCTACTTTCATGGGTTTTAATTGAATTAAAAAATTTAAAAAATGTTAGCTATACGTTCCGTATTCCCTGTTTACAGCTTATAACACTTTAACATAAGCTTTTACCCGGGGCAAAACGCGGCGCAAATAAAATATATTTTTAGGACTAATCGCTTGCTATGCGAAAAATTTTACTTTTCTTTTTATTTCTGCAGCCATTTTTAAGTTTTAGTCAGTTACAAGATGATTTTACCGATGGCGATTTTTTGCATAATCCTACCTGGCTGGGCGATGTAAATTCTTTTCTGGTAAACCCGGCCAAACAGCTGCAAAGTAACGGACCCGCGGTAACGGGCACCAAATTACAATTAGCTACCCCTTCCCGGTCGGCGGTAGATGTGTCGTGGGAGTTCTGGGCACAATTGAATTTTGCTACTTCGGGCAGTAACTACGCCGATGTTTTCTTATTATCAGATTCGGTTAACTTAAGTGGTAAAAACAAGGGCTACTTTGTGCGCTTGGGCGGTACCGCCGATGAAGTTAGCCTGTATCGCAAAGATTCGGGTAAAACGCCCGTCATCATTATTAATGGCACCGATAAAACTTTGGCCAGCAGTACCACCAACACCGTACGGGTTAAAGTTACCCGCAATGCGGCCGGCGAGTGGCAACTGCACGCTGACTTCTCCGGGGCGGGTACCAATTACCTGGCGCAGGGTAGTGTTACTGACTCTACGTACCGGCAAGCCAATTATTTTGGAATTTTTGCAGAATATTCGTCCGCCAATGCCAAAAAAATCTTTTTCGACGATATCCGCATCCGCGATACCAAAGCGCCGGCTTTACTTGGTATTAATCGCACGGGTAGTAATACCTTAGATGTAAACTTTAGCGAACCCGTTACGGCCGCGTCGGCTCAACTAGCAACCAATTATACGCTTAAACCAGCCACTGTTCATCCCACCACGGCTATTCGCGATACTGGCAACGAGGCTTTGGTGCACCTTACCTTTGCCGAAGAGTTTGCTAATAATACCAATACCCTCACGGTGAATAATGTGCAGGATTTATACGGTAACACCCAGAACACCGCCGAAAGCCGTTCTTTTACGTATTTGCGGCCGGTAATTGCCCTGGCCGGCGACCTGCGCATTACCGAAATTCTGGCGGATTATTCGCCTGCCGTAAATTTACCCGAGAGCGAATATTTTGAAATTTACAATGCCAGCGGCAAAACTTTTAACCTGGTTAACTGGAAGTACTCCGATGCCACCACTTCGACGGGCGTTTTCCCAACTGTATCTTTGGCACCGGGCGAGTACCGGATTGTATGCCGGGCGGCCGATACCCTGGAGTTTAAGTCTTTTGGTAAAGTAATTGGTTTAAAAACTTTTCCCTCTTTAAATGATGGCGGCGATGCCGTAGAACTATTCGACCAAACCGGAAAACTAATTGATAAGGTAAATTATACGCCGGCCTGGTACCGCGAAAAAGATAAAGCCGAGGGCGGTTGGAGCTTGGAAATTATAGATCTACAAAATACTTTATATATTTAATGAATTGACAATCAGGTTATTAATTGCAAAAATGATTTTTAAGGTACAAATAAGGAGCAATAATGCTCACCACTTCATAAAAAACGGCTCTTCCGGATGTTCTTTCTGATGCTGTAGGATCTGGTCTAAAGCATCATCTGAACTAAGCAGCTCGTGGGCGTTCTCATAACCCAGCACCCGGGCAATGTCGTAGGAGTTCACGTAAAGTTGGTTTGATTTCTTGTCTTTGTAAAAGCGAACCGGCCACCCTTCCACATTGTCCAGGTAGGTGATCCGGTTCTCATATTCGGCTATAATCTGCATCGTGGTATTAGCTGGCAATGTTACCGAAGTATCTTTCGTTAAACTCAACTTTGTCCTGTTCCTTTACTTCTTTAGATCGACGCTCTAACCAACTATCTAACTCAATAATATTACCGGCAGTCAAAAAAGCATCCCGGATTCGGCGCATTGTAAAGAAATTTTCTTTTGAATCTTCATCAAAGGCGTTTTCAGGCATCTGATGTATAAATTTGAACATTACGGTATCTACGATGCTTGCAATTTTTGTAATACCGTAATGTTCAATTAACTCTAGTATGGGGCGAATGTCAATGGGTTCTCTATAAAGGTGAAATATAAACTTAGCATGCTGTTCAGACTCGGGCTTAGCTTTAAGTACCTCGGCTTGATGTATTTGCGCCTGGATGGCTTCGATTCGGCGCTGCAAGTTTGTTTTATTACCTACTAAATACGGTGGAATGTTTGCGGCTTCTTCACTACAGCTTAGCTGTAAGGCTGATTTTAGACTAATAGCGTCAATAGCATCATTTTCAAATGCCGAAATTGCAGTTTGGCGTAATTCTTCGCGCAATGATTCTTCTGCCGGATTTTCTGTTACTGTGGTTTTCATGGCTATTATGAGTATTTAAAAATTTATTAGAATTGATTTAAGTTAAAGGTATGCTTAAGTAATGTTCTGGATTTCAATCGATGTAAGGAGTTAGCACACAATTAGCATATCCTGCTATGATACTATTTCTTACTTTTCTGAGAGTTGCATATATGCCGGCTATGTTGTCATTCATGTGCCAGCCGGTATAACCTAAGTATCCTATCATGAACTCCATACTTTGATCTATGGCTTGAGCTACTTCTTCTGGTGAGGTTTCTTCAACTATGGCGTGTAGTAGAGGAGTTGCGTTAAATATTACCGGTGAACGATCTTTATCTGGTTTATAAATAATGTTAATGTCACTTAAATCATTTTCATCCAAATCTATAGTCCGGCAGGTTCCGGCTGCAGGTACCTTACCGTTAGGTAGGTCATAAGTAGATGCACTTTCAATCCTGCCTTTTAAGTATTTGATTCGAGATTCTAAATCTAAAATTTCATCCTGGGATAAAGGATTAGGCTTTGATGGATCATCCCGGCGGGTAAGCCTTAAGGCAGAACTTAGGCTAATCGAATCTAAGGCCTTCTTTTCAAATGCCTCAATTGCTGTTTGACGGAGTTCCTCTAATAGAGTATTAGAATGCTGGTTTTCGATTAGTGTAGTTTTCATGAATGTTAAAATTAAGATTTGTTTAATTATGTTAGACATATTTGCTTTAAATTCGTATTATTGTAACAAATATATGATGTTATACTATACAAAGCAAATTATTGTTGCAATTAATTATACATTTATTTAAGAAGTTTAACATGAATATACAAACAACCTTTGGAAGCCGATTAAAAGAGTTTAGAAAGTTAAAAAAGATGAGTGGGGAAGATTTAGGGGAAGTAATAGGGGTAGGACGTGGGCAAATCTCACATATTGAAAATGATAAAACACTTCCTACATTAGAAGGCTTTATCAAATTATTAAATGCTTTTCCTGAACTAGATGGCCATTGGCTGGCCTGTGGAGTAGGGGAAATGATCCGGACCGAGCCGGTAGTAGAAGGTAGTATAGAAGCCGCTAATTGCTGGAAGCTGCTGGAGTTGGAACGGGCTAAGTCTAATACTTACCTAGAATTGTTAAAAAGTAACAATGTAAAGATTGAATAGATTAAGCTTTGTTTATTTGGAATAAATTGTAGACTTGTATAGCATATTCAATGCCTGTTAGTTGACCTCTTAAGGTGGATCTTTCTAAAATAGTATACTCGTCGTTTTCAATAAGTTCATGTTGTAATTGAGCTTTCTTTTGTTCGAGTTGCTGAAGGTATTCCAGTGTATTGATTGTTTGAAAATCTACTGTTATATCTTCTTTATTCAAAATGGCTCTTAATTTTCCCTCAAATTGATCCATATTATCGTAATATGAGTTGGTATCCTGAATGTAAACCATAGATGCTTGTAAAGCTGCTTTAAACTGTTCATCGCTTATAGCAGTACCTTTGGTTCTATAGCCCTTTCTTTTGGAAAAGGATCTCTCTTTACCTAGGTATAAATCCGGCCCTTTAGGATCATAGCTAAAAATAATATTTATAACAAACTTGTTTTTAGGATCTGTAGTGAATAAAATTATTTCTATTCTTTGGTTCTCTATAATTGAATAGTACTCTGCCTGGTTTCCCCAATCAGCCGTGACAAAATGAGTGAGCGATTTTTTGAAATACTTCTCAAATTTCTCCTGGGGAATAGTTACCGCATCCTCAGGCTTAGTAATTGTCCAACTTACACCGGTTAAATATTCAAATTTTATTGATGGAAACTCATCATCATAATCTACATAAATTATTAGCTTTGGATTAAAATAAATATATGAATCTCCTTTAAATAAGTATTCAATTTGTTCCATGGTAATGACATAAACCTGTTAAATATAGTAAATACCTTTTAAAGATTATATGAACTATTAATTTAAACACCTAAAACATGGAATGGTACGACTGGATTGCTTATGTCTTTATTGCGGCCGGCGTTTATCTGATAATAGTTAAGCGGATTCAGAAGGGTGGCCGGTAAAGAATTAACAAAAAACCCATCTTAAAATACCTTTTTAAATACAATCAGGTTCATTATTATATTTTTTAAGGTGGGAGTAGCTTTAGTAAATTCATAATATCTCCAGGAGTATTCTATAACTTCATAGATAATACTACCTTCTGTTTTTTCCTTGAACCTCAATATTCCCTGATTACTTAAATGATTAATAAGATTGTCTAATTTGACTTTATTGCCTTTTAACTGGTTTAAGTCATGGTAAATTTCTTTTTCAATACCGCTTATTTCATCAAATTGGGAAAGCAGCAAATCTTGCATGATTCCCGGTGCTTTATTGGTGTAGATTGTAATGGTTGGATAATTCATGATTTTTGAGGAATTTTAAGTGCTGCTTAAGAATAGAAGGGTCGATTAATATTTTTAGATAATCATTCTTTTATCTGCCTGTTTTTTAAAACGACGTTCTTCTTTCCAGTAAAGGAAGATAGCAAGTGGAATGAGGCAACCAAGCCATAAAAGGAATAATAAATCTATTGTAGCCATAACATTATTTTTAGAAAAGTATGTTCTAATATAATAATTTATTATATATTAAAATTAATATATTAATATTTTAAATTGTGGCTACTTACAGGGATGGCAGATTATTAGTTGTTGCGCTTTCTATATTTCAAAAGACTATAACACAAAAATTATGTGCGGCCGCTATTCCGAAACCGAAGATTTAGAAGCCATTGAAGAACGCTTTGATGTGCGAATAGAAGAACCTTACCAACCTTCCTACGATGCCCGGCCGGGTGATGTGCTGCCCGTAATTACCAACACTGATCCCAAGCATTTAACTTTTATGAAGTGGTCCATTCTGCCGCATTGGGCTCCGACCAGAGATTTTAAATACGATACCTTTAACGCGAAATCCGAAGAGCTGACCTGGAAACCTTCTTTCCGGAGCCTGATCACTACTAAGCGCTGTCTGGTACCCGCTTCGGGTTTCTACGAGTGGAAAGACGTTACGCCAGTAGAAAAAGATATGTTCGGTCAAGTGATCACCAAACCGAAAACCAAAAAGCAAAAAGAAATCTATTTCATCAACCTGAAGGATGAAAACTTACTGGCTTTTGCCGGCTTGTGGGATGAGTGGGTAGATACCAGCTCCGGCGAAGTAGTACGTTCTTTTACCATCATTACCACCCGGGCCAACGA
The DNA here is from genome assembly GCF_003340495.1 of Adhaeribacter pallidiroseus. Taxonomy (NCBI): domain Bacteria; kingdom Pseudomonadati; phylum Bacteroidota; class Cytophagia; order Cytophagales; family Hymenobacteraceae; genus Adhaeribacter; species Adhaeribacter pallidiroseus. Next base: position 3,941,446 of record NZ_QASA01000001.1, on the reverse strand, counting down.
ACTGGTCAAACCCATTCATCCGGAACGCATGCCCGTAATCCTGGATCGCGATATAGAAAAACTGTGGTTATCTAATGATCTTAGTAAACAAGAATTACTAGATTTGTTACAACCTTTTGATGCTGCTAAAATGCAAGCCCGACCCATTCCCAGCATTGCCGCTTTCCCCAATCCGCAATAGCAATCAACTAAATATATTAGTTTTTAGGGGTATTTAGAAAAATAATTCTCAAATATTTAGCTTTTGTATATTTTATTACGTTATTGCTAACATTATTAGTATCTACCCAATAGTATTCTTAGCTGTTTCGTGATATATGCTGCCGGAAAATCGCACCATTGCGCACTTTGACCTGGATACGTTCTTCGTGTCGGTGGAGCGATTACGGAACTCCCAACTGGTGGGTAAACCGGTAATCATCGGCGGCTTATCCGATCGGGGTGTGGTAGCCAGTTGCAGTTACGAAACGAGGCGTTACGGGGTACACGCCGGCATGCCGATCCGGATGGCCAAGCAACTCTGCGGGGAAGCCCTCATTATGCGGGGCGATATGGAAGCCTACAGCAAGTACTCGGCCGACGTTACCCAAGTGATTGCCGCTAAAGCCGATATCTACGAGAAAGCTTCGATTGACGAGCACTACCTGGACGTCACCGGCCTGGACCGTTTCTTTGGTACCTGGAAGTGGACGAACGAACTTCGGAACTTGATTATGAAAGAAACGGGTTTACCCATTTCCTTTGGTTTATCGGTTAACAAAACCGTTAGCAAGATTGCCACGGGCCAGGCCAAACCCAACGGCACCTTACAAGTCCAACAGGAACAGGTAAAACCTTTTCTCTCGCCACTTTCTCTCCGCAAAATACCCGGCGTGGGCGAGAAGAACTACCAGCTCTTGCGCAACATGGGCGTACCCACCATTGAAGTGCTCACCATGATTCCTCCCGACGTGATCCGGAAAGTATTGGGTAAAGAAGGTATCTCTATTTGGGAAAAGGCCAACGGCATTGATTTAGCGCCCGTGGTGCCTTATTCGGAGCAAAAGTCCATTAGTACCGAGCGCACTTTTAGCACGGATACCACTGATGTTGCTTACCTGAATAACTTGCTGGTGTCGATGGTGGAAAAGCTGGCTTTTGAACTGCGGCAACAGGAGAAGCTAACCAGTTGTATTACGGTGAAGATTCGCTACGCCAACTTTGATACGCATACCCAGCAGATGATGATCCCCTACAACGCCGCCGATCACATCCTCATCCGCAAAGCCAAAGAGTTGTTCCAGAAGCTCTATAACCGGCGCATGCTGATTCGCTTACTGGGGGTAAGATTAAGCCATCTGGTGCAAGGCTTTCAGCAGATTGATTTATTTGAAGATACTACGGAGCTGGTGAACCTCTACCAGGCGATGGACAAGATCCGCCATCGCTACGGCGCCGAAGCGGTTAAACGAGCGGCTGGATTAACGGGTAAAAAGTTATGATGGCCTTTGTTCATTCGTACTACAGTCTGCGTTACGGTACCCTCTCGGTGGAAGAGGTAGTGGCTACTGCCGTGAAGCAAGGCTATAAAGCTTTAATCTTAACAGACATTAATAATACCTCGGGCGTGTTTCCTTTTGTAGCCGCCTGCCGCGAACTCGGTATCCAGCCTGTAGTAGGCATAGAATTTCGGCGGGATAATCAACTGCTATACACCGGCGTGGCTTTAAACCAAGCGGGTTTTCAAGAGCTAAATATTTTTTTGAGCCACTATCAACTGCTGCAAGAAGCATTACCCGATAAACCACCTGCTTTTAACCAGGTAATGGTTATTTATCCTTTTGCCCTGGGTACTAGCCAAGCGCTTCAAGAGAATGAATACATTGGAGTGCGGCCCCACGAACTCAACAAGCTGCAATTCTCTAACCTGCGGCACTATCCGGATAAGCTAGTGATGCAACCGGTATTTACTTACGAGAACCCAGAAGGATACGCCTTGCACCGCCACTTACGGGCCATTGACCATAACATCTTACTCAGCCAACTTACTCCGGAGCATGCTCTAAATGAGGATGCCGCTTTTCTACCGGCTAATCAGTTACGCAAAAGTTACGAGCGTTTTCCTAGTTTGATTAGCAATTTGGAAAAGCTGGTCGCACAAGCCAGTTTTACTTTCGACTTCAGCAGCCGCAAGAACAAATTCCTTTTTTCTGCCACCGCTTACGACGATAAACTGCTATTGGAAAAATTAGCCCAGGACGGCTTGCGCCAGCGCTATGGGGCTACGCATAAAGTAGCCCGGCAACGGGTAGAACACGAGCTAACTATTATTGATAAACTTGGCTTTAGTGCTTATTTCCTCATTACTTGGGACGTGATCCGCTACTCCATGAGTCGCGGTTTTTACCACATTGGCCGGGGCAGTGGGGCGAACAGCGTGGTAGCCTATTGTTTACGTATCACCGACGTAGATCCCATAGAACTGGACTTGTACTTCGAACGCTTTCTCAATCCCAAGCGCACCTCGCCCCCTGATTTTGACATTGATTACAGCTGGGACGAACGGGACGAGGTACTCGATTACATCTTTAAACGCTACGGCCGGGAACATACCGCTCTTTTAGGAGCCATGAGTACCTTTCAGCAAAACGCTATTTTGCGGGAACTAGGTAAGGTGTACGGGTTGCCTAAAAGTGAACTCGATGCTTTAGTAGCTAATCCCGCAGCGGGAGCGAATCAAAACCAGTATACGCAGCAAATCTTCCGATACGGCAAATTGCTCACCGACTTTCCCAACGTACGCTCCATTCATGCGGGCGGCGTACTTATTTCCGAGCAACCCTTGACTTGTTACACCGCTTTGGATTTACCACCCAAAAACATGCCGACCAGCCAGTGGGACATGTACGTAGCGGAAAGCATCGGCTTTGAGAAGCTCGACATCTTAAGCCAGCGGGGTATTGGCCACATCAAGGAATGTGTGCACCTGGTGCAGCAAAACCAGAAACTCAAGATTGATGCGCACGAAGTAGCCCGCTTTAAAACCGACGAGAAAGTCCGGCAACAGTTAAAATCCGGGGATACCATCGGCTGCTTCTACATTGAAAGCCCAGCCATGCGGGGTTTGCTCAAAAAACTGCACTGTGATAATTATTTGTCTTTAGTAGCGGCTAGTTCCATTATCCGGCCGGGCGTGGCCAAATCGGGCATGATGAAGGCGTATATCCAGCGCTTTCACCACCCGGACAAGATTGAGCACATTCATCCGGTGCTGGGGGAACAGTTGAAAGAAACCTATGGGGTAATGGTTTACCAAGAAGATGTTTTAAAAGTTTGCCACCACTTTGCCGGCTTAGACCTGGCCGATGCCGATGTATTACGTCGGGGCATGAGCGGTAAGTCCCGCTCCAAGCAAGAATTTCAGAAGTTAGTCGATAAGTTTTTTAGTAACTGCCGGGAGAAAGGCTACCCGGAAGCCATTACCCGCGAGGTCTGGCGGCAGGTTGAATCGTTCGCGGGTTATTCCTTTTCTAAAGCGCACTCGGCTTCATTCGCCGTGGAAAGCTATCAGAGCTTATTTTTGAAGACCTACTACCCGCTGGAGTTTATGGTAGCCGTGATTAACAACTTTGGCGGGTTTTACCAAACGTGGGTGTACGTGCAGGAAGCCCGGAAAGCGGGTGCTATGATTCACTTACCCTGCGTGAATCATAGCCTCTTTACCACCACTATTTACCAGCAGGACATTTACCTGGGCCTAGTGCATATCCAGAACCTGGAGCAGCAAGCATGTCAAAGAATCGTAACGGAGCGCCTTCAACAGGGACATTATACTAGCCTAGAAGATTTTATCAAGCGTACGCAGATTACCAAAGAACAGGTAGAAATCCTGATCCGCATCGATGCTTTTCGCTTTACGGGTCAGAGTAAAGTACACTTGCTCTGGGAAGCACTTTACTTGCTCGGTCATAAAAGCAACCTGGATGCGGAAGCGGTTTTATTTCAAGCGCCGCAGAAACATTTTCATTTACCCAGTTTAACCTATACGTTGGTAGATAAAGCCTGGGATGAGTTAGAACTGCTGGGCTTCCCGGTGAGCCTGTCTTATTTTGATCTGCTGAAAACGAAATACCGGGGGGATGTACTAGCGGCTGCCATGGCGCAGTATACCGGAAGGAAAGTACGCATGTTGGGTATATTAGTCACAACGAAACAAGTCCGCACCATCCGGGGAGAACTCATGCAGTTTGGTACTTTTCTGGATACGCAGAATAACTTCTTTGATACCGTTAACTTTCCTCCATCCTTAAAAGACTGGCCCTTTAAAGGCCCTGGCGTGTACCTGCTGCTAGGAAAGATTACAGCAGAGTTTGGGTTCCCCAGTATGGAAGTAGAAAAGATGGACAAACTGCCTTTTCAGGAGAAACACCAGCCCGCCACAAACTTGAAACTGGCGGATATCACCTAGCTCAGAAAAGCCTTGTACAGTTTTAGCGTTTCCTGTTTCCTACGCCTTAGTGTTTGGAAACAGGAAACGGTAATTAATACGGGTTTACCGGATAATTTCTACCCAGCCTTTCCAACTGGAACCCTTAGTTGTGGTAAGTTGGTAATAATATATGCCATCCGACAGACTGCCCCCATCCCAGGTATTTTGATAATTAGCCTGCTCATATACGAGTGTTCCCGACCGATTGAATACTTTCAGGTTTACGGATAAACAAGTAATATTAAAAGCAAAGGTGTCGTTTAAACCATCCCGGTTCGGCGTAAATACATTTGGTAAGTCTTGCTTTTTGCGTATTACCACCTCCGTAATTTCCTTAGTTTGGCTACACTCATTCCCAAACAACGCGGTTAAAGTGACTTTATATTTTCCTTCTTGGGTATAGGCGTGAGTAGGTGCTTCTTCATTCGATGTGTTCCCATCCCCAAAGTCCCATAAAAAACCAGTAGCGCCTTTAGTCTGGTTGGTAAAGGTGGCTTGAAAAGGAGCATAGGCTTGGGTAGTAGAAACCGAACTACATTCCGTAGGGACAATGGCTGCCATAATACTAGTGGGAACTACCACGGTAATCGTTTTAGTGCTGCTGAAGCTACAAGCACCTTTTTGTACCGAATAGGTAAGGGTATGGGTACCGACTTGGGCCAGCGCAGGCGTAAATACGCCGGGTGCATTTACCCCCGTACCCGACCAGGTACCTCCGGCCGGACTAAAGCCGCTCAACGAGAAACTACTAGCTGAAGCACACACCGTTTCGTCCGCTCCAGCACTTACCTCTGGCAGGGCCGTGATAGTCAGATCAAGGCCATTATCTGCGCTCATCAAACCCGTAGAGGCGATGATCCGCATCCGGTAACCACTACCGGCTATAATTTCTAGAGGAATATTTGCCTCTATCGGGCTAGTTGGACCCGTACCGATCACTATTGGTGCAACAAACGAACCACTGGCATCCGAAAGTTCTACCAAAAAACTAGTTCCTTCCGCCCAGTAACCCGTAGTCGTAAACGGAATGGCTATAGTAGAACCCGCACAAATACTGGTCGTTGGCAAGGAAGAAAGATTCATTGTAGCGGCGGCGGGTGGCCTGGCCTTGGTGATAAACAAATCTGGTGAGCCGATAGCGGTTATTTCTTTAGCTCCAAAATCTACGGTTTCATCGAATGCTCCTGTCAAATAACTATTTCCTTGACCATCCTGGGCAAGATCAAGGTACAATCCGTCTACATTTAAACCTCCCGCCTGCAAAGCCCAGACTGGCTCGCCATTGGCATTATAGTGCGCCAGGAAAATATCTTCATCCTGTACACTGTTCAAGGTGGTAGCGCCTACTTGAACTAGTTGATTGAAACTACCCGCAATCGTAACTTGACCAGTCGCATCCACGGTAATGCTCTTGCCTATATCCGCACCTGCTCCCCCAGTTTTGGTAGCCCAAATAACCTTCCCGTTCGCATCATATTTGGCTATGAACACATCTTCTTGTCCACTGCCATTTAAGATGAGGTCATTCAAGGTTAATTCATTCACAAAGAGCCCGGTCAGATAGCAGTTTCCGGTTTTATCCAAGGCAATGGCTTCCCCCATCGCATACGGACCTGAACTTGTACTTGCCTGACGAGCCCAGATTACATTGCCACTGGGATCATACTTGACTAAAAAAGCATCACTGTTTCCAATTGCTTGTAGTGGCTTAGTTCCAAAAGAAACCTTTCCGTCAAAATATCCGGTGATATAACTATTTCCTTGAGCATCTACTGCTACATCATTACTCAAACCGATACCTTCGCCACTAAACGTTTTCGCCCAGACTACCTCGCCACTGGGGTTGTATTTGGCAAGAAACGGTTTTTCAATCAGTTCCGGGCCAGTCAAGATAATAGAACCAAAAGCGATTCTTTCCTGAAACCACCCGGTAACATAACTATTCCCCTGATTATCTACAGCTATCCCATATCCTTCCGCCAGAGTACTACTCGTGTTGGTTGCCCATAAAACCTTGCCGTTGGTATCGTATTTAGCTAGATACGTTCCGAACCCTTTATCTGGAAGATTAATATTACCAAAAACAGCTTTCCCCTCCAGGCTGCCGGTTAGATAGCTATTCCCTGCTGGGTCAACGGCGATGGCGCGGCCCCACTCGGAATTACCACCGCCAGCCTGGCGAGTCCATACTTCCTGGCCATCCGTATCATATTTGGTTAGAAAGATATCATAGTAGATTTTGTAAATATCATTAACCCTGTTCTTCAGGATCAAATCCCCAAAGTGAATGGTGTCTTCGAAGGCCCCGGTAATATAACTGTTCCCGGCCGCATCTACCCCAATGCTGGTGACCCAATCGGTCCCTTTACCCCCCGCCTTTTTCACCCATTGCCACTCCTGTCCAAAAACAGCAGAACCTTGCAGGTACAGCCAAAGTAGTGTTATTAGGGTAAATAGTTTATTCATGCCGCTTACTATTTAGTATCTATACCAGCCGCAAGCAACATATAATTCTTCTCGAGAAATATTTTCTTTCTTACTCGAGCCAAAATCCAATGCATATCTAGGATTTGTATTACAAACTGATAAGGTGGATGAACTACCAGTAGTATTTACTAGTTTCCAAATTTATAAATAGCTAAACTATGAAACTCTATAATAACCTGACACGCAAAGGTAAAATTATCCGCATGACCTTAGCCCGGATTGTGATATACGGCGCTCTACTCGTGGCCTTTTACCTTGCCTGTGCTAGATTATACCGGACGATAAATAAAGTAAGAACCCCGGTAGAGCGAGATAAGAGCTTGCCTGTTGCCCTAGGAAGTTTTTAAATCAATAAAAGGAAATAAAACAGCTATCCGGGGAGAGTGGCTGTTTTATTGGGGTGTTTTAACGAATTTCCTGCTGATTTTTGGTGCCACTTTGCCAACTTAACTTCCTAAGAGTCGTTACCCTTTGTAAATCATTTGCCTCTTACCTTTTTACAACGAACTTGCTAATCTAATTGAAAATGGAAACACCAGTACCAGGTTTGCTCCTTTACCCTGATTTTATCAGTGAAGCCATGGAGGCGGAATTGATCCAGGAAATTGATCACCAAACCTGGGTGGTGGATTACGATAGAAGGTTGCAATACTATGGGTACCGCAATGAATTGGAAAAGCCTTATAGTCTCATACCCTTTCCGGTTCCGATGCCGTTGCTCATTCATCAATTATCCGAAAACCTGGTAGAACAGCATATTGTCTCGATTCCACCCGACCAGGTTATCATCAATGAATATGCGCCGGGAGAGGGACTCCGCCCGCATAAAGATCGGAACTATTTCGAAAACCAAATTTGTGGGGTTAATCTGGGCAGTGGGTGCATCATGCGTTTTATCAAAATTGCCGGTGGGGACGTGGTAGATGTGGAGGTTCCCCGGCGCTCGGTATATGTGATGCAAGATGATGCCAGATATAAATGGAATCACTCCATTCCTCCCCGCAAAAAAGATATGGTGGAGGGTCAGGTAAAACATCGGGGAAGAAGGTTATCTATTACATACCGCAAGGTAATCCTGAAAAAAGTGAAACCGCTTAACCCAGAAGGGAAAGTGGCCAAAATGTTACAAGAGCATTTTCCTAACCATGTGAATACTAAGTAAGTAAAAGGCGATAATTGGATATTGCAGAATGCTCCTATGACTGATTTTACCTGGACTTTCAGACCAGATAGGACATATATCCTTAGTAGCACAGGAATTACCCATACTCATGATTGTACAAAATATTACATTCAGTGATTGGATTATGGTCTATAAGCGCGGATGGTTTTATTGATGTTAGATTTAATGGTTTCACAATTGGAGTAGATGGTCGGCTGGTAAGGGTTGATAAACACACATGTAAAGTTTATGCCAAACCATGTTTCTATTATGAAGAGACCTATATGATTATAAAAAAATATAATTAACTCAATCTGGTTTATCTGTTCCGGCTACAACTGCTTCACCGTATTTTGGCTAATAGAAATGCTGTTGAGCTGAATGTAGTTATTCTGTTGGTTTATTACAGCCGGTTTGCTTTCATCACTTAGATTAAGCTTACCTATCACATCAAAATAAAGCTTAGCCGCACGTTTATTACCTTCAACAGCATAGTTCATTTAGGATAAATGGAAAAGCCTCAAAGTACGGAGCCTAGATTAGGATTGCTTAATTTATTGATCATAGTTTTATCCATTTATGTTCTGGGTGCATTGGTTATCGAAACCGTTTTTAAACTACCTACTGAAATCTCCCAAATACTTAGCTTACTAGATAATGCTATTTGTGTATTCTTCCTGGCTGACTTTACTTACCGATTCTATCAGGCGGAAGATAAAATTAAATTTATGCGCTGGGGCTGGATTGATCTGATTTCCAGTATTCCCGCTGTGGACTTCTTACGAGCTGGTAGAGCTATCCGGCTGATAAGATTACTGCGAATCTTAAGAGCATTTCGTTCAACAAAACACTTAGTAAATCATATCTTTAAGAATAGAGTACAAGGTACCTTTTCCGCTGTTGCCACTATTGCCGTGCTCATGGTCATCTTTTCAGCCATTGCTATTCTTCAGGTAGAAACGGATCCCAATAGTAACATTAAGACGGCGGAAGATGCCTTGTGGTGGGCGTATGTGACTATAACTACCGTGGGCTATGGCGACAAATTTCCGGTAACAACCGAAGGCCGACTTATTGCTGCGCTGCTAATGACGGTGGGAGTGGGTTTGTTCGGTACCTTTACCGCCTATGTGGCTTCTTGGTTTATTGAAGGGAAAAAAGACACTATTTAAATCGCAATCCCATCCGTTTCATTTCTAATTCAAAATAGTACTATTAATATAATAATTAAGGTTGTTTTAAGTTATTTTTTAGAAGCAAAGCAAAGTATGGCATAATATTTAGTATTTTATATATTAAACTAATATGCCATGTTCAATATAGTCCAATTCAATCGGTGCAATCAGGAGCAGAAAGTAGCTCTTGTTTTAGATCAAGGTCAATTTATTCAAATTCGTGTCAGCGGTGATTACAGTATTGTTCTGTACGCTATAGGTAAATTTTATGCTGAAATTTGGTACAAAACGGCTACTTCTAAATTCTTTATGGTAAGAGGATTTAGCAACCAAGACATGTTAGATCCCTACCTGGAGACAATAGATTTAACCCAATTAATTGATTATTGAAATGAAATAGTGGTTATGACCTATAGCTTTTATTCTTTTTATCTATGTAATAATTGCCATCTGGACCATTTGGGAATGGATTTATAAGAAATGGCGACCCAAGCCGAATAAACAGCGAAAATATAGAGGATTGTGATTTTATATTTTTAGGTTAATAAAAAAGCCACCCGGAAGAGTGGCTTTTTAATGATATTGTTATTGAAGATTTATAGCGCTACTCCATAATGAGTAAAAGTTGTAAATCCAAAAAAGTTATAATCTGCTTTGCCAAAATGAGTAACATATTCTGTGCGTAATGTACCTATTTTGGATAAATTATAATACCGATAACCCAGTTCTACGCCAGGATAAACTTCTTTGTGTTTTCCATTATCTGACGTATCAGTACTACATTCGTGACAGGTATCAGCATCACCATCATATCTATCCGCTGCATAATTAAATCCCTTGTTCATAAGCCGACTATTGAATTCAAATATGCTATTATCACTGTGAATGCGTGCAATTTCAGCTGCATATGCTAGACCCGTTAATGTATACTGGGGGTGCCAACAATCTGTCGTACAAAACTCTGGCATAGCACCATCATTAGCTATTACATAGGGCATTAAATCTTTAATGTAATCATAACCGCTCTGATAAATAGTAGAACTTTCTAAATAGACACCCATCGCCATTTGAGCATAAGCCGCAGAAGTACCCCAATTCGATTTGTATTTATTTTGAAATTTACCACTTACATTTAAGGGACCGGTTACCAATATGTATGTATTTAGATAACCATTGAGGGTATTGAAAAAGGCAGCAAGATTCGTTAATTCAGTGGAGGAAAAACCAACGGGTGCCTGAGTTCCACCTATTTTATAATATCTTATAATTTCAGCGGCTGCCGCAAAATTTGGGGCTACCCAAGCGGCTTGTAGGGCCATTTGCTCATCTTGTGTATCCGGTTTACCATCTTCATGAACTTTGTAGTAATCAAACTCACCAAATTTGGAAGCCCATCGGTTAATTATAAATTTTGCTCTATCTGCAAAATAGGATTGACCGGTCCGGACGTAAGCTAATGCGTAGGAATATGCCAGCACGGAATGTTGCCTCATTGTACCTTCTCTTTGTTGTGGATCTACTGAGAGGGGTACGCTGCCAGTGGCTCTCACCATTACAGTTGCATTAGTTGGCAACGCATTCAAATAAGCTTGAACATCACTGTAAACAAATTGGTTGTTAAATGCAGCTACCTGGTTGTTATAGGAGGAAGTACGAGCCGTTGAAGGGTCATTAAGCTGAGTGATCGAGTTTAAACTTGCTTGCGTATTAACAATACCAGGATGAATAAAATTAGTTAAGTTAGAAGAATTTGTTTGATTCGTTTCTATAGGCTCTGGAACCGTATCAAACTTACAACCATTAAGTAATGTAAAAATAAAAAGCAATCCAATACTGATTACCTTCTTAGCGCGGAAATTGTGTTTCATAAAAAATTTAAGAATTGAGAGTTAAACGATTCTTAAATATTAGGAAAAAAACCTACATCGCAATACCTATATTTAAGTATTTTCTTGTTTTTATAACTATTTATCTAATAATAAATTAAAAATTTATCGTTTCTATACTGAATGCTCCATTTTTATAAAGATATCCCTTCCCAATCGCCTATAACTGATCCGCCTCCTTAAATATTTTACCTTACTCTACCTAAACTCCCTATCCCTATTTCTTTTCCTATTATCAATCACATATAATGTCTGTTACTACTCCTCTGCCCCAAACTCCTAGACATTATCCGGTTAGGGGCGGTGGCTACCTGCAAGTGATTTAAAGCCACATACCGAAGCGGGTCCCAACCGTGGTTGTTGTTCTTTGCCGGTTCGTTTAAGCTGTTGCCGTTCCGATCAGTAGCCAACTCTTCAGGTAATTATTGCATTACTACACGCGTGTGTAGTTTTTCCTCACCTTTTCTCACCTTTTTTACGGTTACATAAACTCTTTACAATCCTATTAACCGGCCCTTTTTATTATGCAAGAGAACTCAATTCTTATGAGAATTTATAATCGTACTTATTCAATAAGATGGATCCAAAATGCGAATTGGCTAGCTTCACTACTTGTCCTTTTTAGCAAGTTGGATTCATTGGATTATGGTTAAACCTTAGCAAGTGGTTCGTTCTTTTTAGCTCGTTAAATTCGTTAAATTTTGAGCCGAAATGCTAGCAACTAATTCTTCTACATTTGACGAGAACTCATAGACTAAAAATAGTATTCTAGCATTACAGTATAACTGGTTTATCACTGTTAATGGTATTTATTGATTGGACTATTTCTTTTCCATATATTGGCATTCCCTTAATATTTCCCCATAATGAAAAGATTCTGCACCCTCTTATTCTTTGTTTTATTCTCCTTATCCGCATACGCGCAAGCCAAGAAAGATAACACGATCACTATTGCCACCAGCTTACCCGTTGCTGAGGCTTTCACCGCCTGGGGTAAACACCTGGCCGCTAACGGCTTCACAATTGATAAGTCTGATCCTACATTTTACACTATTAGCACCGGCCAAAAAGATACAAGTAGGTTAAACTGCACTTTTGTGGTCAATTCATCCGTATCAGATAGTGGGCAAGTCGTGGTAAGATTAAAATTAGGCATAAAAGCCAGTCCCTTAGCCGGTACAAAAGCTACCGATTTATCTGACTGGCAATATGGTGGAATGAAAGGTAGTCCGAATATGGTTGTTTACCAGGATATTCTAAAAGTAATTAATTCTTTCGGTCAGTACCCGGTTACTTATTCAGTAAAGTAGCCTGCATTAGTAAATCTAGTTGGTAAGTCAAGATTTTTTTGCGTGTCCTATTTATTAGACCAAGCCCAATAGTTTGCTGACATTGGTTGATTATTTAGTAAGCCATGCACTGGCTAGAGGTAAAGCACCGCCCGTATATAGGGTTGGATTATATATCATACTCTTACCTACCCCACGCGGTCTTTATTAAAAGCAGTTTGTTTTATAACGGCAACTAAATCGGTTCCTCTAATTTTAAATTCTTGTGTGCTACTTGTGGCACTTTGCGGCGCTTGGTAATTTGAGCCAGATGCCGGACTATTGTAGGCCGGCCGGCTACCTGTTGCAGAGCCACCACCACCTGAACTCCCACCGCCAGAAAAGTTAGGGCCTTTACCCAGTAAAGATTTCGCTGCACCAGCCAAAGCAATCAAGGCGGTTCCAGCTATGACAGCGGCCACAGGATTAATTCCTAATTGCTTTAAGCTTAAAGTAGCTAGCCCCAAACCGATTAAGGTTTTACCGAGAGTTGCCGCAAAGTCAAATACTATATTTAAAAATCCTTTAAAAAACGACTGTATACCTTGGAAATTTCCCGAAATAGCCTGCCCTAAAGTTTCTCCGATTAAAGCAAAGGTGTCACCCAATGCTTGTTGTACTAAGCCGGTAGTTTCCAAGACTACATCACCTACGCCGGTCATTTGAGCGGCTATATTGGCTTTAAATGCACCAAATTCAGCAGCAATATTTTGAGGTAAAGAGAGTTTTATAGGTACTTCATAACCTTTACCATTACCCACTTTATCGTTTAAAGCTTCAATATCATCTATCGCTTTATTAAACCCAGTAGTAGATAAATGATAATTCAAGTCTTTTATTCCCGGATCCTGCTTCTTAGGATCCTTACCTTTGGCAACTTTAGGAGTACGAATAAAAGTCTGCTGAGCAGCTTTGGTTACTTGTTCAAATGATTTTGCAACTGATTCATTAGATTTTACTAAGGTTTCATTTCCGTAGTAAGCCAGTTGCAAGCTTTTACCGAATTTCTCAACCGCGGCGGCGCCTCCTTCAAAAGTGTTAGCTAAAGTTTTGGTACCTAATGCCTTTGCAATGCTGCCTACAATGCGAATAGCACCTGAAGCGAAACCGGTTAATATTTTAGTAATTCCATTAAAAACAGATACAGTAATATTACCAATGCCATTAAATACCGCTTGCCAATCACCTCTAAATACTGCACCAAAAGTTTGCAAAACCCGGGTAAATACATTGAATGCAGAACTTAGTACGGTTCCTGCAAATTTTAACCCTTGACCTAAAGCTGAACCTAGAAAAGTTGTTACCCCCTCCCAAATAGGTTTTACACTATTAGCAAAGTCTTTAATGTAGTCAACTAAAGCATTTATACTACCCGAAATTGCATTACCTAATTCTGAAAAAACGGAGGCTAATCCACTATTTTTAAAGTAGGCTGTTACGGATTCCCAATTTGAAATGATTAAGTACGCTCCTGCGGCTATCGCTCCAACTGCTAACCCTATTGGCCCTGTTATTACTGCGAATCCGGCCGCTAATGTAGGCAATATACTTATTACCCCTCCGATTGCAAGAGCAATTGGGCCAATTGCCGCTGCCAAGCCAGCAAAAACGAGAATACCCTTTTGAACGCTAGGGCTTAGATTAGTGAAGGCATTGGTAATACTATCTAATGCCGCAGAAAAGCCCTGGGCAATTGCCTGCACATTTAAGTTTTTAACGATGGATTCACCAAAGGCGCTCAAGTTCTGCTTTATACCATCAAAAACATTGGTAAATGTATTATTGATGCCACCGGCTACGCGGGGCAATTTTTCTAAGCCGGTTAGGATTGTACTTAAAACTTCTTGCGAGGAAACGCCTAACTTTTGCAATTCCTCGGAACGGGCAGTACCAAAAGCTTCTTTTAATAACTTAGATACTTGCGGAACGGCTTCTTTGATAATATTTAAATCCTCGCCTAAAGGAAAATCAGTATTAGCTAATTGTTGTACCCCGTACAAGGCTTGCTTTAACTGTTCCGGGCCTTTACCAACTGATGCAATCGCATTACCAAACTGCTTAATAGACTTGGCACTGGTTTCGGCTGCTAATCCGGTGGCTTGTAAACTTATATCGGCTTCTACGGCTTGCTCTAAACCCAATCCGGGTAGCTTGGCTAATTCTTGGAGTTCTTTAAATCTTTTGCCTGCTTTTTCTGCTGAACCGGTTACCGCTTCTAAGCCTAATTTTAAGGCTTCGGTATCACCGGCTGATTTTACAGCACCGACACCGAACAAAGTTAAAGGAGCGGTTAAATATTTAGTAAAACCTTCACCAACCGAAGATATGCTACTTCCTAATGATTTAAAATTCTTTGTTACATTCGCAAAGCTGGTAGCGGCGTTATTAGCAGCGTTCGCGGCCTTGTCAAAGCCCCCAGTTAAAGCGCCCCCGATACTAGCACCGGCAGCAGAAGCTTCCCGGCCTACTTGCCCTAGTACGTCACCCACCCGGCCCATACCTGTTTCAAAGGCCCGGATTTCCGCACCTACTACAACGTTTAAACTAGCTAATGTTGCCATACGCTTTCTTCTATTTTATCCTACTTAAATTTACGTAAAATTTAGTTTAAAATACAGTAAATTAGATAGTTAAATTGTATTAATTGCCACTTTTTTCTTTGTTAGAAGGTCGATTTTAAAAAGTTTTTAAGAATAGAATTGGAGTAATGGCTATGGTTTTTGTATTAGTTTTTCCAGTTTAATGACTTATATTAAGATTTTAAAGACCAAATTATTTTAAATGGAAGAAACATATTTATCAGATAAGCCAATTAATGAAGAGAATGAAGATAAATTTCAAAGATATAGTTTCTCTAAAAGGATTGCCGAGACCATAATAGAAAGGAACAGTAGCGATAGTATTGTTATTGGACTTTATGGTGCTTGGGGGAAGGTAAAACATCCGTATTAAATTTCATAAAGCGCGAACTTGACTTCCAAAAGGGTACTATAATCCATTTTACTTTTAACCCTTGGCGCTTCACGGATGAAGCTGCACTCCTTACTTCCTTTTTTAATACCTTGGCAAAAGAATTAAAGGACTCTATACCTGAAAATACGACAGAGGAAACTTTAAGCAAATCTGAAAAACAAAAGGGTTTAACGAGCTGGTATAAGAGGGTAGCATATAAATTGGATAACCCAAAAGAGCCATTAAAAACTAGAAAAGAATCAATTGGAGATATAATTCAAAAATATGGAAAAATAGTTTCGGTTTTTGGGGCAGGCGAAGTGGCTGAAACTATAGGTAATGCACTTTCCAATGTTGATGTTGATGAATTAAAAATAAGAATTGAGAAACTACTCACCGATAATAGAAAAAGAATTATAATTTTTATAGATGACATTGATCGTCTCGAAAAAACAGAAATTCATGCTATTTTCCGGTTAGTCAAATTAACAGGAGATTTTGCATACACTACTTATGTCCTTTCTTTCGATGAGCACATGGTAGCCTCAGCAATAGGAGAGAGGTTTGGGGCCGGTGATCAAAAAGCTGGTTTAAATTTTCTAGAAAAAATTGTTCAAATTCCACTAAAGCTACCACTAGCTCAAAGTTCAGCACTTAAAGATTATTGTTTTCAGTTGGTAGAGCAATCAATCAATACTAGTAGGATTGAGATGACTGGTCAAGAATTAAAAGAATTTGCAAATAAATTTTCATCAAACTACTTGATAAGACTAAATACCCCTCGCTTAGCAGTTAGATATGGAAACACTTTATCATTTTCCTTACCTCTTTTAAAGGGAGAAGTTAATTATGTAGATTTACTTCTTGTCGAAGCGTTGCGAGTATTTTATCCTGAAATGTATGAATTTGCTAGAAATCAACCTGAGTATTTTATAGGTCATTATGAAGTTCGTTCAGGGAAACAGGGGCAAGAAGATGAAAAGACCAGCAAGTTTAAGTCCTTATTTGAATACTTTGCCAAGGGATATAGCCTAGACGAAGTAGCAAATGCTAAAGGAGCTTTAATAGATTTATTCCCCAATTTGAAAAATGTATGGGCGAAAGGATGGTTTTACGATTCGAGTAGAAATAATTCAGATTCTCGATATATCCAAAAAAGAATATCATCAAATCAATATTTTAATAGATATTTCACCTACACGGTTATAGAAGGTGATGTATCCGATGTAGAATTTGATTCTCTTTTGGAAAAAATTGGGCATGAGGAATATATCAAAATGGTGGAACCTACAATTAAACTCTTAAAATCTTCTTTGCCCAAAAACTTCCTACAAAAATTTAGATTTAAAGAGAAAAACTTTGACAATGTTACATCAGTAGCTCTTGTTAAAATATTTGGCCAGCTTGGCGATTATTTCCCACGTGATGATCGATCTATTTTTGGTTATTCTAGTCCATTCTCTCAGGCAGCAATTTTTATTTCTCAGTTAATAAAGAACCAGGTTGGTGAAGAATTAAGATTTGATCTTGTCAAATGGATTATACAAGAGTCAACTTCATTTAGATTTGCTTATGAGGTATTTGATTGCTGCAGGAACGATCAAGATGAAGCAGGAAGAATATTTGAACATGAGCAAAATAAAGAACTGGCTGGAAATCTAATTGATCGAGCTAAAAAGAATTCATCTCCTAAACCAATTTGGGAGACTTATACTTATGAATCTAAGTTTATGTTAGAGGTTTTAGCAATTGAATTTGATAAAACTGCATTATTTGAATATGTATCAGATCACTTGGAATTAAAGCCAGACACTGTAAGATACTTACTCAAGGTCTTTGTTCCATTTATTCACAGCTCAGCCCATCCTGAACCTTTTTATGGCGATTTCAATGAACAATCTTATGATTGGTTAATTAAAATTCTTGATCCAAGTGTTATTTATAAAACTATATGTAAGCTCCTAAGGGTCCCAACTTTAACTGTTGAGACCTATATAAGTCTTAACCATTTGCAGACAGATGAAAACCTAATTCATCAATTCGTATATTGGTATAAAAATAAAAGTGAGCTAACCTAATAATTGTAGTTAATGGTTAATTGCTTACAATCTGATTAGTGGCGTTATTTACTTGAACAACCAATTTCATTTTCCGCATTTTAGAAAGCAATTCTAAAGCCCGCTCGTAACGCCGGCTGGAATATGCTAACCGTTTTTCCCAATACAAACCAATGTCCTTACTATGAGGTTTAGTAAGATTATCCGCATGACCAAGGTCAGTGTGATGATGGTTAACCCAACAAAGGACGATCTGCTCAATTGCCAGCTTTTCCAATTTATTAGAAGTTGCATAACCTAGCTCCTCTCGAAGCTGAGCACATTTTACATAAAGCACCTCCTTCAGCGTATCGCTAAAATTTAGTTTTTCAATCCTCGCTCTCAACACCATAGGATACCAGCCCTCATGAAGTTGCATGCGCTTTCTAAAGTCCTGATTAGAATGAATAAGATCATGTAATTCTTCCCTGTATTCTTCATTGGGGTTTTCGTGATCATTACAAAGTTTTAGTAGTTGGTCGAATCGGGTTTTACTCTCCGTTGTTTTTGGCGTTTCCTTCTCCATTGTCCGTTAAGTTTATGGTAGCCGTTAGCTACAGCTACTTGATTCATTATTTCTTTTAAGGATTTCTCCAGCATGTATATTTCTCGATCTGCTTGCAGTTGCAGGTCTTTTTCCTTCCGCGTAGCTTCTTTTATCTCATTATTTTTCAGTTGGTCGTACTCTTGAAGGTCAACAAGGGCCCAAATCAAGGCGCCCCCACATACATATTCGGAAATAACTTTTCCGTTCTTTCTTACCTTTTTATACAGATACGGTTTCCCGTTTCGATACTCAACTCCCATTGTGCTACACTTTTTTCGATACCCCACTTTTTAAATAATATTTTCATTCTAATCTAAACCATTAGATTCCGGTTTATAAGTATTAGACTTAGTTAGGCTACCGCGCAAACTCGGGTCCTGGGGTATGTGGCGCACTAGATCACCTCCCTTTTCAATAATGAACCTAGGGTTCTTTGATGGTTCTCTTTGCTTTATTTGTTTTAGTATAGCTGGTTTTAAACGACCCATAATAAGAGTTATAATGAATTAATCATGTTTACAGTTTTAAGCTGCTTGTTTAATAGTTGATGGATATTCTTGTATGAATTGATACTCGTTGTAATCATAGCGAATAAGGTAATCTGCTAGGTCTAAACCTTGGCACCGTTCTTCCTCGGTGGCGGTAGTTTCCAGGAAATCGGATATCTTGAATTTAGCTAGGTGCGCAAATTCCAAGGCCTTATTATTCCACTTATCGTAAGCGTTCAGGTCCGGGTATAAGGCCACGTTGCGGCCGGCCAATACTTTGCATTTCTCAAGGGTGAAATTGCTTAAGCCTCCGGTAGCAAGCCAGATAAACTCTGGCAGGTAGGGGCTGGCAATGATGGCAGTCTTTTCAGATTCAACTAAGGCAACTGGTTTATGTGGATCTGTTTTTAGAAGGTGTTCCCCGAATAAACACTGTTGTAGTTTGTAATTTTCATCTTTTAAGGTAGAGTGTACCCAACTAATATGATTGAAAGGCGCCTTAATTCGTTTCCCTGTTTCCGGGTTATACAACATTACTTTGCCGCCTCTAATCTTGCCCTTAGTGTCAATTTGCCAGAATATTGTACTGTTGGGCCAGTGGTCAGAAGTACCAACAAAATATTTACTTACAAGAGTAGTTGTTAATTCCGAACCAAATAGATTTATCAAGAAAGAGCAAAAACTATTAGATTGATAGTTAGTCAGTGTTTGAATAAATACAGTTTTATCAGTGAATGAGGGCTTAATTAAATCTTGTCTCTTAGCGTTTCCTGTTTCCTTTCCCTTAGTGCGCGGAAACAGGAAACGCTTTAAATCGCCATTTTCCTCTAAAGCTTTAACAAATCCATCTTTATAAGGATTGAGGTGATAGGTGCAATTTATCTCCCTGTCACATCTTGAGTAGTGATCCGGTAAATACTGCGAAGTTTGTTTGTCTATATACCGAACAGCTCTTTTTTGACCGCAGCTAATACAAGTATGTTTCCTGCCTTTAGGATCTAGTATATATCTGTGTTGGTTCATAATTTTTGGCTTTTTTGCGTTTCCTGTTTCCAAACACTAAGGCGTAGGAAACAGGAAACGATTTGTTTATAGATCGTTTCCGTTATCGTTTCCTTTGTTTCCATTGGAAACAGGAGAGGAAACATCAGTATCCCAGCCATTTTTTTCGGCTTTATCAAACAGCTTTGAAACACTGCCTTTGCTACCATAACCTATCATTTGCGCTATTTTCTCATAGCTATGCCCATGTTCTTTCAGGGCTTTAGCTTGTTCGTATTTAGTGCGGCTATTATCTCCTTCTGGTTGTTTTACCAGTAACTCGAAAGGTGTCCGATCCCCGGTGTTGGAGAAAGTGAAGTTTTGCTCATCGAAGTCCAGGACAAAGCTTTCCTTCTTAAATCGAGCAGGGAGGTAGTTGCCCTTAACAATGCAAAGATGTCTTTGAGTAGGGTTCATTAAGTCGGCCCTGAGCTCTATAACAAGCCTCATTTTGGCCTCAAAGCCTTGGCCGCTTAATAGGTTGTTTTTACTAGGTTCAAAATTCTCAGTTCGTTTACCTGTATGATGGAGAAATAAAATAAAGCATTTATGTTTTTCAGAAAGCTTTTGATAAGGATTTAAGAATGTTCTAATTTTTTGGGTATCCTTTAAATCTCCGCCAAACACATCGGAGAAGCAATCTATTATAATTAAATCCGCAGGCTTAGCTGTTAAGCTAGAGTCAAGTTTCTCCAGTAAATCTTCATAATCGAATATGAACCTGAGCTTTTGAAGTACGGCCGGCAGATATTGGCTTGCTTGGCGCTGAAGAAGAAAAGAGGTGGCTTCACGACCATCTTCTGAAGAGACATAAATACAGCTTCTATGGACGGTGTTAAATAAGAACCCGAGAAATGATTCGACCCCTGCAACCAGGCAAATTGATAAATATCTAAGGAGCATGCTTTTACCTGTATCGGAAGCTCCGGCCAGTGCTGCTATCCCTGTTCTGGGTAAAAGATTTTGGATTAGATAATCCATTTCTTTTACTTCCTCACTTAATAACTGTTCTCCCGTAACTTCTTGGGAAGATTCATTACTTTCTTCAAAAATGCTATAATCAAAATCGGGATCGATGTTAATGTGGGAGCTTTCATTATGCATTTTGCCCTCCTTTCCCGGTGTTTTCGTTTTCGAAGTTTGCTATATGCTCTTTAAGTTCTTCCAGGGTAATCCCAAAACGGCCGGCAATGTTTTTTAATCCGGTATCGGAAAAGGTGAGGTAGGGAACTGCTTTTAGAAATGATTGCAACTTAACATTAGAAGATTCTACTTCTTTTTTGTCGAATAGAGGACGGCTCATATCTTTGTATTTTAAAGTGAATTAGCGATAGGACTATCTTGGCGGGTGGGCCTATCGCTTTTTTTGTGTTTTAGAAGCGACATACCGGTCAGCCTCTTGGCCGATTTCGGCAATAGTTTTCCTGCGACCGGATTTTATAAAATCCGTCAAATCCTTTTTTGAAAAATAAAGACGCTTAGATTTACCTGGTTTGCTAAATGGTATTTCTTGACGACTTACCATACCGTAAATAGTAGGTACTGCTAAGTTTAAAAAAGTAGCTGCTTGTTGGATCGTTAGATTTTCATCTAATGTTTCAAGTTCTTTTTGTGTATTGTTGTGGCTCTCTAATAAGGCCTTACGAACTGAGTTAGTAATGAGAGTTTCTAGCTCATTTAGTCTAATAGGTGTTAAGAGGATATCATTCATAGCTGACAACGATTAGTTAACAGCCACAAATAAAATATAAAAAAACCTGAAAAAACAAAATTTTGGGTACACAGATTACACTGGTGTATTCTGTGTAATTGGTAAATTTATTTAATAGTTGAAGCTAGTGGTATGAATTTTAACTCTATAGAGCTTGGTGCAACCTGTTTAATTCTGTCAATTCCTATTTGAACCCCAAATGTATTTTTAGCAATGATTTTAATTTCACTGGATGAAAGAGCCTTATTGTCCTTGTAATAGCCTTGTAGATGTAAATACTTTAAAACGCCTGCCAAAAAACCTCTAGACCCAACTATAGTTTTCCAAATGAAAGTGTTAGGTTGGCATAGCCCTTGTTCAACTAATAAATTTTTAATGTAATGGCATTTGGAAACATGCTCAAAAACATCAGAAAGTTCTAATGTTCCTAAGGAGCTAGATTCTGTAGTGTCATTAACACTTGTAACAAAAGCTCTTTTGCTAAACTTAAGTTGCTGATTAGTGTCTTGAACCTCTAAGCTTGATTCAATAATTAGTCTTTTTAATTCCTTTAATTTGTTTTTTCTTTTGATGTACTTTTCAAAATGTAGATATATATTCCTAAATTCATCTGTGCCATTTTTTATTTTCTCACATTCGTAAAAGAAAAAATTTAAATCTTCTATATTTAAATTAAAAGTATCTCCATTGTAAAAATCATGTATAGAGTACTCATATTCCCTTTCAAATAAATCTTGAATTTCATTGATCTGAGTACGGGTTTTATCAAATAACTCTTTGAGGATATTAAGTCTACTAGTTAAATCATAACTATTTTCTTCCAACAAATTTTTGAGCTCCTTATCAAAAATTTCAAGATCATTATTTGACCATTTATATTTTTCCTTATTGATGAAAGAATCTATATAATCACTACGAAGCCTAATCTCCTTGATACAATTTCGTACATACATGGGCACGATGATTTTATACCCATTAAAACCATTTTCAATCTCCTCAGCTTCAGCAAGGTTCCAAAATGTTCTACAAATTCTTAAATTGCTTAAAGTGTATATAAAGGAATCTGCATCTATATCACAATTATGTTCAATCAATATATCTTTTAATATATCAATAGGTTGAGGTTCATCATATTTCTTGTTTTTTCTATCGTATAAGAAAAATTTACGGTCTTCTTCACGCTGTATATTATACCGGTCAATTATTTGAAGTAGATTATCTCCTTGCTTAAACTGTTCATCTATACTTTCCATTAGGTTGTATGAATATTAAAGATCGAGTTTAATTCTATTAGCCGCTTCCCGCTTAGATTTATCTATAATCTTAGCATAGATCTGGGTGGTTTTTAGCTCCCGGTGGCCCAGCATCTTAGAAACCGTATAAATATCTGTACCCAAGGAAAGCTGCAAAGTCGCAAAAGTATGCCGAAAGCTATGGAAGGTGATATGTTTTGTAATGCCGGCCGCTTTAATCCATCTTTCTAAATGCATCCCCAAGCCACCATGATAATTTAAATTAAGAAATACCACTTCTTCTGGCTGCTCTCGTTCACCTAGTAGTTTGTAAGCCTGTTCGGAAATAGGCAAAGTTTCTACACCTTTCGTTTTCTTCTGCCTAAAACTTATATAATACCCTTCCGCCTGACTGTATTTTATCTCACTCCAAACTAATTTTTTTAAATCTGAAAATCGTAAGCCTGTAAGCGCTGAGAATAAACCGGCTTTTTTTAGAATTGGTAAAGTGCATGCAGTTTGACTTAATAGCTGCAGCTCCTCAATAGATAAGTACTCCCGTTGAGAATCAGCTCTAGGTATTGCCTTAATTTTACTATTAAGATCCTTCTTAATTAGTTCTAGTTTGTAGGATACTCTAAGAATTTTTTTAAATACATCAAAATAAATGCTGGCAGTATTTTGACTTAATGTTTTTTTATGGGTCTTATTGATATAAGCTGTAAGTAAGTACTCTTTATAGTTATTGCAGAAACCCTCATCAATTTGATCTAAGTTAATATTAGCTTCCGCAAACCCTATAAAGGTAGTGTAGCTATGATACCAATTAGTATGGTTCGATGTGCCGGGCCTTTGTTTATCCACCAAGGATTTATAAAACCCAAAAAAACTAACGGGGGCCTTCTTAGAAATTAAAAAACCATAATCACCGCTTTGTATTTCAAGCTGCCGCTTTGCCTTAATATTATCCGCAAGGAGTAAAGTTTCTTTATTGTGCTGTTTATCGGTTAAAGTTTTAGGCTTTTCAAAGATATACAGACCAAGAAAATCTCTACGGGTAGGCTTGCCAGTTTCCGGATGAATTATAGGTGGATAAATATCCAGGTAAAGCGTTTGCCGGCCGCTGCTAATTGGCTTTAATCGGAGCTTAACTTTAGTCATTTTGTATCTCTTAAGGTACAAGTAAGGTACAAAACTTTGCATAATATTCATATATCAAACCTAATTAAATAGTAAAATAATAGCCCTATTCTTATAGTATAAGCCATATTAGTTATGGTTGTTAATGAAATCTATTATGTTTGTTTATGGCCAGTATTTATAGATCTACAGAATCCGTGCGTTTCCGGTAACAATTGGGTAGCCAGCACTAACCCAGCTGGCGGTACTCCGGGAAAAGAAAATTCAGTTAAGGCCAGCAATCCAGATAATTTACCGCCTGTACTCCAACAGGTTTACATCAAAAATAACGCAACGCTTACCCTTACTTTCAACGAAAAGCTGGATAGCGCGCAGTCGGTGCTGCCCGCTTTTTACAAAATTTCTCCCGAAATAGCGGTAACGAAAGTTACGATCCTGAGCCCCGATTTCACCACCGTGGAACTCGCCCTCGCGGGTAACCTGCAGGCTGGGCAAACCTATCAGGTTACCGTTGCCAACATCCGCGATTGCAGCGGCAACATTTTGGCTACTCCGGTGCAGGCTACTTTTATTCTTCCCCAAACGGCGGTAGCCGGCGATGTGGTTATCAACGAAATCTTGTTTAATCCGCGCAGTGGAGGTGTGGATTTCGTAGAAATTGTTAATCGCTCCAATAAGTACATTTCCTTGCAAAACTGGCAAGTTGGCAATATAAAAGCTGATACTGCCTTAGATGCCCGAGTCTTAAGCCAGGTACCATTGATGGTGGCGCCGCAACAATATTTAGTACTTACTACCCGCCCCGATATTGTACAGCAGCATTACCCTAAAGCTAAACCCGAAACTTTTTTAAAATTAAGCAGCTTGCCTTCCTTTCCCGATGAGGCTGGCACTGTTGTAATAATAAATGCTGAAAAGCAGGAGATAGACCGGGTGAGTTACCACGAAGACCTGCATTTTAAATTAATTGATGATGTAAACGGCGTTTCGTTGGAACGAATTAGGTTAGATGGGCCGAGTGTAGCCAGTAATTTTCACTCGGCAGCTACCAATGTGGGTTACGCCACGCCGGGTTACCGCAACTCGCAGGTACAGGAAGCCAACGCCACTGCGCAAGTGTTCACCATTGAGCCTAAGGTATTTACCCCGGACGGTGACGGCGACCGCGATTTTACCACGATTAACTATGCAGCGGCTAAAAACGGAATGGTAGCCAACATAACGGTTTACGATACGGCCGGTCGCCTGATTAAACGATTGGTGAAAAACGAACTACTCGCCAATCAAGGATTTTTTCAGTGGGATGGTACTAATAGCCAGCAACAAAAAGCTCCTATTGGCTATTATGTGCTTTTTATTGAGTTATTTAACATGCAGGGTAACGTGCAAACTTTTAAAGAAACGGTGGTAGTAGGTGGAAAGCTTTAGGTTAAAAATGATGAAATTTTTAAATTTTAACTGTGCTTCGAGGCCCTTATGCCCATTTAATAATACTAATTGGTTCTGGGATCAGGCAATTTCCGTGTCTTCGTAAACTTCGGTCAGGGACAGTTCAAAATCTGGGTTCGAGAAAGTAAGTACCGCATTTATATTTTTTTCTTCGGTAAGCACCCAGGTGCTATTGGGGTTTTTGGTGAATTTTTCGACGTGGCAGGAGCGCGAATCGACCAGCACATAGTGCTGCAAACCAGGAATGCTGCGGTAAAGCATAAACTTGGTACCCCGGTCGTAACCAGCCGTAGAGGGCGACAATACTTCTACGATCAGAACCGGATTTAATAGGGTATCTTTTTTCTCGTCTAAGAATTGTTTTTCCCCGCAAACGGCTAGTACATCCGGGTAAGTATACAAGCCGTTTAACGGAATGTGCAAGCGCATGTTGCTGGGATAAACCCGGCAATTTCTACCTTTAAAACTAGTTCCCAGCGAGATTATTAAATTAGCAGTAATCAGGTTATGGTTGTTACCGGCTCCCGCTAAGGCAAAAACTTCGCCTTGATAATATTCGCTCTTAAAATCAGCCTCCCGCTCAGCAGCTAAATATTCTTCGGGAGATATAAAGTTTTTGGTTTGAACGGACATACATTTTTGGTTTAAACAAATATAGTGAAAACGGCAATTCGTCCTTCTCTCACTAATTTTAAAAACAATGCGGATTACAAATCCGAGTATTCCCTAAAACAGGATTACAAATTAAGGTTTAGTACGCTGCGTTCATCATTCAAAAGGAGCACGAGGATAGCACTTTCCCCATTAATTGGTTCAAATGCAACTTCCGGTTAAAGATATAAGAAAGTAGATTTTGCCTTGTCTTTAATTTATCATTTCTAATTTAGCTCCGTTTAAGTTTTATTAGTCGTGTTTTTTTAAATTTTCGTATTTAAGTTGGCTTACGGCTGCATACCGGCGGCCCAATAAAGAGACGCGTGTGTTTTGGCGTATTTAATTTTAAGCTCCCAAAGTTTGAGGCGATAATTCACCAGGTTCATCTCGCGGGTATTAATTAAAAATAAAGAACTTTCGCCATTCTCAAACCGGATTTGTTCGCCGTTGCGCAGGATTTCGGCTTGTTGCGCCAGTTGCTCCTGCGTTTTAATCTGCGATTCGAGTAAAGTAAGTTCGTTGTAAGTGGTTTGTAAACTGGTTTCCAGGTTGCGGGTAGTTTGCTGCAGGTCTAAGGCGTTATCCGTTGGTTTTAATTTAGATAATTTAAATTTCCCGCGTTCTGCCCGTAAGAGTAACGGGTATTGAAAGCTTACCCCTAGTTTATAATTATTCAGCAGGCTATTGCTCGAAAAAGACTCTACTGGAAAATCGAAATTTGACCGGAGAAAATTATAATCCAGCGTAAGCTTTGGTTTAAATTTATCGGCAGCTAATCGCTTTTCGATCTCTAGTTGCCGTAATTTAGCTTGCAATTTTAAAATTTCGGGATGCTGCTGGCGGGCAAACTGCACGAGCTGTTGTAACGAATCGGGTGTTACAGGTCGGTGTAAGGCATCCGGCAACAGCGGAGTAGCAGCGGTAACCAGTTCTACGGGGGGTTGGCCTTCTTGCCACAAGTAGTTCGATAAAATTAAACGGCCATTTTGGTAGTCGGTCCAGGCTTGTTGGTGCAGGAGTTTGCGGTTGTTTACTTCTATCCGGGCTTCTACGGTATCAATGGCAGCCAAGTCGCCCTGGGCGGCACGTTCGCGTACGCCCCGGTAGCGTACCACGGCTAAATCATACGCGTGGGTATACAACAACCATTTTTGATAAGCAAAGGCCCATTCCCAGTAATCTTTAGTTGCTTCGAGTAAAAGCTTGTTCAAAATTTTAATTTTGTCGGCTTCGGCAACTTGCGTAAAAGCCTGGGCCTGGCGAATAGTAGCGCGCCGCTGGTCCATGAGCCACCCTTGTCCTATTGGCAAAGAAATACCGGCATAAGTTTGGCCACCGGTATCAGTTTTATTTTCCGGGTTTAAGTAGGTGCCGGTGTTATGTTCGTAGCCTAGCTTTAAGTCGGTACCAAACCAGAGCGGAATTTTAACTAAACTATTCCACTTGGAATAATATTCCTGGCTTTTAAACGCCTTCTGGTCAAAATAACTGTTCAGGTACGGGTCAAAAGCACCGCGTGCCAGCCGCACTTCCTGTTGGGCTTGCTGGGGTAACAACTCGGCTTGCCGGACTACCGGATGATAGCGGTGAATATGTTCGTACAGTTCGGGTAAGGTAAATACCTGGATGGTATCGGCGGAAGAAAGCGTATTATAAAAAAATATGAAAAAGAAAGTCAATGCAATTTTGGCAAACCTGGCAAGTAACAAGTATGCTGTATACCAACTCCGAAGAATTGCTTGAAGCAGTGACGCATTTAACTGCTGTAGCTTACTACACTTCCGTTTCATCGGCATTATTATTTTTTATTTCAGATTTATTTTTGGTTTGTGTGCTGTTTCCTGTTTCCGGATAGTTGGCTGGGAAGCCATTGAGTTGGCGCCACAATTCGTACCAAAGGGGCACATCCTGGAGTAAGGCCCAGCCATAAACTCCCGAACCTAAGCGTAATGCCTCCGGCCAGGGCTGCGTTTTTTTATCCGGAACGACTAATATGCGGTATTTACCCTGTGAACCAACATTATCTATAACAGCAATGCGGCCCCCGAAAGTACCAAAACCTGTTCCGGGCCAACCCGAGAATACCAAAGCTGGCCATCCGTCGAATTGCAAGCGGACCTCCTGGCCCCGCCGCAAGAGCGGTAAATCCATGGGCTTCACATAGAGCTCTACGGCCAACTGATGCTGGCGTGGCGAAATAGTGGCTACGGCTTCTCCTTCTTTAATAGTTTCGCCAATACCGGCTTTTAATGCCTTAACTACATACCCATCTTGGGGTGCTCTTAAATGATAAAATCCTGACCGGATGCGCGTGCTACTAATTTCGTTTTGGAGTTTAGCTATTTCACCATCGTTCGTAAATAAGTAAGAGCGCGTAGAGCTTAAGTCGGATTGGGCTTTAGCTATTTTCTCGGCGTATTCGGCATTTAAGGATTGTATTTCCAGTCGGGCGTTGACTAATTCCTGCTGGGTGCTGGCATACTTATTTTCGTAGCTGAGCAATTTGGCTTGGGTTTCCTGAAATTTCAGTCGGCGGCTTTCTAGTTCCGTTAAAGATTTAAGGCCTTGGCGGTATAAGGCATCTTGTCGTTCCAGCTGTACTTGGGCAATTTTATAGTCCGTTTGGCTGGCTGCCAGGTCGGCGCTATCCGAGCGCAGTTTATAAGTGGTTTGCAGAATTTTGTTGTGGGCTTTGTTCAACGAAAATTGCCGGGCGGCTTCTAACGCCTTAATTTGTTTAGCCAGGGCTTTTACTTTTTCGTTAGTAGCCTGCTGGGTACCTTGTTTTGCATCCATTTGTTCTTGTAATCGGGTGAGCAAAGCTGGGTCAAAATACTTGTCTTTAACCTCCGAAATGCTTAAAATAGTATCACCTTTCGTTACCCATTGCCCTTCGGGCACGTGCCAGCGTTCCACTCGGCCCGAGATAACGCTGGGTAAAGTTTGCGGCCGATCCGCTGGGTTTAAAGCAGTAAGGGTACCATCGGAGCGGATGTTCTGGGTCCAGGGTAAAAACAAGGCTAACAGCAAGGCAGTAAATATGCCGGCGCACCAATACGCCAGATTGCGGCCTAGAGCCGGCGTTTGCAGCAAATCAGCGGTAGTATAATGCACTTGTTCCCCAACGGGTTTCTTAATAGCGTTCATTTATTAAAAAGATACTTTTACAATTTCCTGCAGATGTAAATTAGGCTGTAAATCGGCGTAAGTGCCTTCTGCCGCCAGGCGGCCATCGCTAAATAATAATATCTGTTCGCAACGCTGTAATACCGCTTCGGTATTGGAAATAAAGACCAAAGTGCAGGGCCGCGCCTGAATGAGCCGCTCGTAAATTTTATTTTTTTCTGCGGGTTCAATGGTTAATCGGCTATCTTCGATAAAGAGTAACCGGGGTTTCTGTAACAAGCAGCGGGCCAGCGTAATTTTAGCGTACAGGTTGCTGGAAAAGGTCCAAGGAGTGCCGGTAAGCCAGGTATGTAGTCCTTTGGGTAAGTTTTGGATAACCGAGGAGAGCCCAACAATTTCTAATATTTGCATTAGCTCCGATTGCGAACCGGCTGGCTGTCCGTACAGAATATTGTCCAGGATCGTACCCGGAATAATCTCGTCAGACTCCGCTAACCAGCCTATTTGTCTCCGGAAAGAAGCAGGGTCCAGGTCGCGGAGCGATAAGCCATTGTAGGTAATGCTGCCGCGGTAATTCGGAAACATACCCAGCAGTACCCGGACCATGGCTTTTTGGCTAGCGGCATCTAAGCCGGCAAAGCCTATGATTTTGCCGGCATCCAGCCGGAAGTTTAATCCCGTTAAGACCCACGGTGCGTCTTCGCCCGCCTGAAAATCTAAATGCTTTACTTGGAGCGTTAAGCCACCCTCGGAAATTTCGTCATCGAGTTGCAGCCCTTGGTTTTCTTCGAGGGGCAGTTCTGTTACGGTAGCTACTTTCTCTAAGCTGGTTAATACATCGTACACCACATCTAGTTTCAAGATTAGTTTTTCTACCGAACCCATGATTAAAATGATGATAATCTCGGAAGCTACAAACTGGCCCATGTTTATTTGCTGCTGCACCACTAAAATGCAACCCAGTATCAGCAAGGCCGCGGTAATTAATGTTTTAAAAATAATAAAGCCCCAGTATTGCGTAACGAGCACCCCAAAGTGCTGCCGCCGGGCGGTAATGTAATGGCTTACTAAATAATCGGTTTTTTGCAATCCCAGATTGGCTGTATTACCTAGTTTAAAAGAATGCAGCGAACGGGCCATGTGCTGCAGCCATCCTACCATCTGGTACTTGTATTTAGACTCGATTAAACTAGTATCTACCCCTTTGTGGCCCGTACTGCCAATAATAAAAGCCAGCATACCTATTAGTAAAAGACCGAAAAAGATAAACGAAGAATGATAAAACGATAATAGACTTCTTTCAAAAGTAATTAGATATTAAGTAAATAGCAGAACTTTGCGGTATGGTGACAAAATACGAACAAATCCGCTTTTTAAGCGAAGCTCTTTTCCGGCGCTTAACAGGGGTGCATAAAGCCACCTTTGAGCACATGAAAGCAGTTTTAAGCGAACAAATAGCCAAAAACAAGAAAGTTCTCGGTCGTCCTAGTCGCTTGTCGGAGGCCGATCAAGTATTGATGATGTTAGAATATAATCGGGAATACCGGACCTATTTTCACATCGCTCAGAGCTACCAAGTGAGTGAAGCCACGGCCTTCCGCTTGATTACACGAGCGGAAAATCTTTTACTCCAATCCGGGGAATTTAGCTTACCTGGCAAAAAAGCCCTTCTCCAAAGTTCCATCAGTTACCAAGTAGTACTGGTAGATGCTACGGAGACAAGAATCGAACGTCCCCAAAAAAACAAAGACGCTACTACTCGGCTAAAAAGAAACAACATCATCTGAAAACACAAATGATAGTGGATAAGAAGAGCGGAAAAATCATTTGTACGCATTTTGCCAAAGGAGCAGTGCATGATTTCCAACTTTTTAAATGCAGCCAGCTTAAACTCCCAACTCCTATCCTGCTATTAGCGGATTCGGGTTATCAAGGAATCAAAAAGTTGATCCCGCAAGCCCATACCCCGAAGAAGGCCTCCAAACATTATCCTTTAACGCGGCAAGACCAGCAACAAAACCGAGCGTTGTCTTCCCAGCGAATCAAGATTGAAAACGTGTTTGGTTTTCTTAAACGATTCAAAATTTTTGCTACCAAGTATAGAAATCGTCGAAAGCGCTTTGGCTTACGCTTTAACCTCTTTGCTGCCATTGCTAATTACGACACTATCTAAGTACTTTTGAAAGAAGTCTATTAAAATTAAACCGAACAGAATTTGCAGAATAGCCGCGCTAAATTCGAGTAAAATCTTAGCTAAGAGTATGTTTAAAAATTTAGTTAGGTACTCTTGCCAAAAGCATATCAATAAAAGCCAGCTGCAGAAAGCAGAGGGAAGAAGCGGTAGTTTTCTCATAATCCTTGCTCAAACGGCGAAAGAAGTTTAACCAAGCGAAACTTCTTTCTACCTGCCATCTGCCTTTCTGGGGCACAAATCCCCTTTGACTTTCCGGCTTTTGCGTGATCTCTACTGACCACTCATAAAGCTGGGCACAGTCTTTAAAGTAGCCGCTATAAGCTTGGTCAGCTCGAATCAAGGTGAGCCGATTAGAAGCTTGCTCCAGCTGCCAGAGCAGTTCCACCCCTGCTTGCCCATCGTGCTCTTGGGCCGAAGAAACATGTAGGGCCAGCGGTAAGCCCAACGTGTCCACGGCTAGATGCCGTTTGCGCCCATTCACGTTTTTACCGCCATCTATCCCTGTTTCCAGGGAAATAAAACTGGCTTTCTTCACGCTCTGACTATCCACGGCCACGGCCGAGGCTTGCTCCTCTCGTTTTTGCCTTTGGCGCTCCTTTCTCACCAAGGCGGTTAACACTTGGGCCCAAGTACCATCGGCTTGCCACTTGCGAAAGTAGTAATACACTACTGGCCAGGGCGGATAAGCTCCTTCCAAGTTCCGCCATTGCAGGCCAGTACGGGTAATCCGTAGAATGGCTTGCACTACCTCCAACAAATTATGTTTACGTTTCCGGCCATTGTCAATAATTTCTTTTATAACTTGCCTTTGGGCAGTAGTCAACGCACAGAAGTGCTGACGGGTAAACTTTAGTTTCTTCTTCGGCATCGTAACTCGGATTTAGACACCCTTTGTTACTCGACTACTGCCTTTTTTGATTTTATAATTCTGTTAAATTCCCCTTCCCTAATTTTTAAACATATTCTAAGCCTTTTTGCAGCGTTACCGTTTCAAAAAAACGGTTCATTAATTCTACCGGGTGATGCGGTTGAAGTCCTTCTAGCTGAAACTTAGGTACCCGGTGGGCAAAGTTAAAGGCCATCCGGCTAAACAAGCGTTGTTGCAAGTACTCCACCAGCCAGACTTGCATGAGCTGCAGGTCTCCGGTTACCAGGGTACCCGCTACAATTACCGCAATAAGCACCACCACCGATGCCGTTACTTGTCCGGCTGATATAAAGCCAATAATACTTTGCACTCCAAGAGGTAGCGACAAGCTAATAATACCAGCAATAGCCGCATAAATGTATAAATACCCGATTTCGCGTTTTTCTGGAGCCAGTAGTTGAAAGAAACGGTGCAACGGAGAAGGTTGCTTTTTGTCGCCGGCGGCTCCGCCGGTTTTGGCCGGGTTACTAGCCGGTTGCAAAATACAAGTAACGTACGGAATCAAAGGTTCGCCAGCGGAAGTATCTGGCAGCGTAAAACAATTCTCCAGCAAGTGTTCGAGGTTCGTAATAGTCTGGCGTTCCGGTAAATTGCTTTGCAGTTGGTACAATTCAAAATGTTTGCCGCTTCGTTTTATAACAACGGGGTATACCTGCCCCGCAGCTATCCGGAAGAATAAAACCGGATAAGTAGCATGATGCAACAATTGAAGAAAAGCCGCAGCCGGTAACCGAGCGGGTAAGTATGATAAATGGTGCCGGGGGCCATCGGCGGCCAGCAATTGCATAAAAGTAGTTGCTGGAACGGGCGCACCAGAAGCAGCAAAAGTTTCCGGGGACAGGTGTACCGTGTACCCGCTTAAATTGGCGAACAACTCGTGAATTACCGGAAGCAGTTTACGGTTCATAAGTATCCTTAATAGTTAATAAGTGGCAAAAATTATAATTAAGATTAAGGTTGTTTTAATGGCAGTTTGTAACATCTGATAAACATCCAGTTTACCACCTGTAACCTATTTAAGGTAGCCAATGGCGGCAAAAACCAACTGTTCCAGAAAATCAGCCACCGAGGTTTTATCATCCGCGTTCGGGCGAATATCGGTGAGCGACGGCAGGTGTTCGGCAAAATACGTTTGCTGGTGGGTAGCCTCCATCATGGTGCTGGTAAGTGCATGCGGATAGGGGTATCCAGGCGCCAGCTCCTGAATAATCGCCGCAATTTTTTTGCATAAGCCTTTATATTCTAAAAAAAGGCCTTCCTTGTTATCAGCGTCTACCTCTTTTGTTAAGTAAGCTTTAGGCGCATCAACAATCACAATGCGGTGCAGCGCAGCTTCGTCTAGGTAATTAGTTTGCAGACTGTCTTTGTTTGCCGTTGTTAAGGTTTGGATGATGATGCGCAGCCGCTGAGCCGGATCCGAAATATTATTTGTTTGAAAAGAAATCTGGTAGTCTAGCCATACCCAATACCACGATACCAGGTAAATAAGTAGCTTATGCTTATTCTCAAAATACCGGTACACGGAAGCCTCGGTGGAATTCATCTCAGCAGCTAATTTTTTAAAGGTAAATTCTTCAAAGCCAATCTGGTCGATGAGCTTAATACTAGCCGCAATAATTTTCTGACCCAGCGTGGTTTGCTCCGGATCGCGGAGATACGATTTATGGTTAAGATTAATTTTTAAGACGTTACTCATCAGTTAAGTTGTAATTAAAAGCCGGCTTGTTTATTATATACTATCATGAATAAAACATTACTTCTATTTGTAATAGTATAACTATTGCAAATAGAAGTAATGTTTTATTCATGATAGTAATACTATTAAAAACTTTTTAAAACAAGTTGACGATAGGTTTAAAGCGGAATAAGTTTCCAGAAATTTGTTCGGCAGGGAACAGGTGAGTTTAGTGTAGAATAAAATATTTCTACTTTTACAACTTTGTTTTCCGGATCTAGCGATTTTAACCATACACGCGTGGAAGTTGAAATAATTTACCTGTGCTTTTTTGCTTTTCTGGCGGGTTTTATAGATTCCATTGTGGGTGGCGGCGGCCTCATTCAAACGCCGGCTATGCTTATTTTACTGCCCCACCAACCCATTGCCAGCTTGCTAGGTACCGGCAAATTAGCCGGAATTTCCGGTACGGCGGCGGCCTTGTTGCGGTACCGGAAAAATGTGCAGATTCATTGGAACAATATCTTGCCCACCGCTATTGCTGCATTTATTTTTTCCTTTATCGGCGCCCGGGCGGTAAGTGCCATTCCTACGGATAAGTTACGGCCCTTAATTTTAATCTTACTCATTGGAGTAGCTATTTATACCTTTTGGCGGAAAGATTTTGGTAGTTTACATGCCCCGCGACTTACCGCAACTAAAGAAAAGTTGTACGGAATGATGGTAGGACTAGCCATTGGCTTTTACGATGGATTTTTTGGACCAGGTACGGGCAGCTTTCTGATGTTTATTTTTATCGGGCTGTTTGGATTTAATTTTCTGGCTGCCTCGGTCTCGGCCAAAATTGTAAATGTGGCTACCAACTTATCGGCCTTGCTTTACTTTGTTTTTACGAATCAGGTAATATACCACCTTGGCATTCCCATGGCAGTTTGTAATGTTTTAGGCTCTTCGTTGGGGGCTCGCCTGGCTATTCAGAAAGGAACAGGGTTTATCCGGGTGTTTTTTCTGATAGTAGTAACTGCGATTATCGGCAAGTTTGCCCACGATAGCTTCTTTAAAAATTAAAAAAGCCGGAAGGCAGCACTAATTTCCTGTTCCAGTTTTCTTGTTAAATTAATGGTACAGGTAACTTTATCTATATCTTAGAATCTTTTGCTTAGGTTGCAATCCGGTAAGTCAGAATGTCCGTAGGTCTCGTCATATTAATTAAAAATGCAAAGACCTATTATGAAAAAATTAATTTTTACCGGCGCTTTTATGCTGGCAATTTCCGCAATCTCTGTTTCTGAAGTTTCTGCTCAAGCAATGGCAAAAACCAAAGCGGCTGGCTCCGAAAAAGGAGTAATGGTAGGCGGCGCCATGATGGTGCCTTCTAAAAACATTGTGGAAAATGCCCTAGGCTCCAGCGATCATACTACCTTAGTAGCAGCTGTAAAAGCGGCTGGTTTAGTAGAAACGCTGAGTGGTACGGGTCCTTTTACCGTGTTTGCGCCAACCAACGCGGCCTTCGATAAATTACCCGCTGGCACTGTGGATGAGTTAGTAAAGCCGGAGAATAAAGAAAAACTAACTTCAATTCTTACCTTGCACGTAGTACCCGGGGCTTTACGCGCGAAGGACTTAAAAGACGGCCAAACTTTAAAATCCGTAAATGGCGAAACGCTGACGGTAAGCAAAAAAGGTGGTATGGTTATGATTAATGGCGCCCATGTAGCAACTGCTGACGTAATTTCCAGCAATGGCGTAACGCACGTAATTGATACAGTGATATTACCCGCTAAATAATCTGCCATCGTTCACAAAAAAGCTTTTTTTTTAATTTTTACTGTTCCTGGCAAAACGCCTGCTCCCATGAGCAGGCGTTTTTGTTTTAAGCTTATTCCTTAAAACGTTAAACTAGGTTTTAATTTAAAATAACAGCTTATCACAGCATATAAAATTTAAGCGGGAGTGATAGGTGTAGCACTGGGGTATTAGGCAGTTTAGGCCAGGAAAGATGTAAATTCCGAAGTAGCTTTTGGTAATTAAATAAGGACAGCATATAACAAATAAAAGGATTTCGTTAGATTGCTTTTTTTAAAAAGTAGCGCAATCGAATAGGTTTTATCTTAGCCAGTGTTAAATTAAAGAACCTAAACGATATGCGACACATTTACCAATTAACCATTCTTTTTGTAATAGCTCTGGTATTTACTTTTAATCCGGCGCAAGCACAAGATTCCGCTAAAGAAAAAGAACGGGCCCGCAAAGAAGCATTAAAAGCTAAGGAAGAAGCGGCCGAGCAAAAAGAAAAAGAAAAAAAAGAACTGGCGAAAACCAAAGCGGCCGAAAAAAAAGAAGCTGATAAAGCTAAGGCCAAAGCCCTGGCCATTAAAAACGACGAGCGCGAAGATGCTTTAAAAGCCAAAGAAAAAGCCCGTAAAGAAGCTCAGGAAGTTAAAGAAGATCAGCAAAAACAAGTGGCCAAAGAAAAAGAAGCAGCGGCTAAAGAAAAAGCTAAACTAGCGAAAGAAGCGGCCAAAGAAAAAGCCGAATCGGCCAAAATTGCCGCCAAAACGAAGAAAGAAGAGGCCGAAGCCAGAGCCGAAGCACGCGAAGAAGCTTTAGAGCAAAAGGAAAAAGAACGGGAGCGGCTGCTGGAAGAAAAGAAACAAGCGGCTAAAGCTAAAAAATAATAAGTCTATTCTTACTGTTCGGACATTAAAAGGCCGGTTGTTTTACCAACCGGCTTTTTGTTTTTTATCTAAAATTTAAAAAATGGTAAATAATACCAAGTAGTAAATAAAATTTTCCATAGCGGGAACCGGCTCCAAAGATCAGCCCGAGTACACTTCTTTTACTCGATGGAAAATTCTATATACTACTTGGTATAATCGGCTAAACTGGCTGGTAGCTATCCGATTTTTTAAAATACAGCCCATTGATGGTAAGGAACCGCTTAATCAAAATACAGTCTTGATACTAACATCTTGATACTTGTGTCTGGTTATTTACCGGCTAATCGCAATAACAAAAGCAATTACGGTCAAAATTAAGCCAATCATGAAAATGGTGTAGGAAATGCGCAGCAGCCGGTATTTTTTGGCTAATACATCGCCCAGGTAGTAAATATCCGTAATCATGTTGGTGTACAGCGCGTCTTTTTCGCGCATCAGGTCGTACATGCCCGCCTGAAAATCTTCGAGGGGTAATTTGGTGAAGTTGCCAAAAAATAACAGATTTACTTTTTTGCTTTGTACTTTGTTCGGTTTGATGTTAAAACTGGTAACCTCTGGTTGCGCCGACATAATAGCCGAAACGACCGAGCCTAAGGTAGTAATTAAAAGTATCCCTACCGGAATCATGAGGATAGGATTGCGGGTAAACTCCGTACCAATAACCGAAGTTTTAGCGCCCAAATACGTAATAATTACCGACATAATAATGGCATTTAAGCTGATCATCATGTTGGCTTTATTGTCGGCGATAGAACTCAGGTTCATGTGGTTACTGTACGTACTCTGAAACATGGTTTCGATGCCGCGTTTGGGTTGCGCAAACGTTTTTCGTTTTTTCTTTTCTTCTTTTTTTTCTTTTTTGGCGCTAACGGTCAGTAAAGCTTGTTGTTCTTCCAAGTTTTTAGCCAACTGGTCGTTGTAGCAGCGTTGCGCGGCTTCCGTCCGGAACTGCGTGGCCTGTAAAAAATCCAGTTGATATTGGGCCCATTCGGCATCAGTGTAAAATTTATCCAGAAATATTTCCCACTCGGCCCGGAGCAACTCGGCATTCGGGAAAAAAGTTTTGCGGCCGATGTTCGATATATCGGCATCGGCTAAAATTTCTTCGATTAAATTGGCAGGTTTGCTGCCCGCTTTGGTAGCTAAAATACAATTCTTTACCCGCTGAATCTGAGCCGGAGGGTAATTTTGTTGCTGTAAAAAAGTTACCGCTATTTCGGCGCTCTTTTCTTCGTGTCCCTGGTACGTATCAATATAGCCCGTGTCATGAAACCAGGCGGCTAGTAAAAGAATTTCTTTATCTGGTTCCGGCAATTGGCAATCATCGGCTAATAAAATGGCCTCTTGGGTTATTTCGGCCGTATGGCGGTAATTATGATAAACGTGCTTTTTAGAAAGCCGATCTTTAAAAAGCAATTGTACATAGTTGCTCGCTTTTTGAATAAGTTCTTGGTCTTTATTTACAATTAATGCTGTTTCCATAGATCAATTACGCGGGGCGTAAACAAGTAAAATAAGGCGCAGTGCGGTGCCAGATGATGAAATAAAACGCTACTTATTAGGGTAAGGTTTACGTTGCATTAGCGGCACAATTGCTGGTAATCTGCTGCCTAATATACTATTTTTTTTAAAATTCCGGTGTTAGTAACCAGCCTCTTCACTTAAACGGGTTAAAACAGCCTAGGTATATTCTTTAAGTGAGTTAAGGTATAGTCCTAAATTTAAAAATTTAAGATGTTCAGGAGAAATGTACAGGTTTAAAATAACATAAGTTTTTGCTTCTTTCCTGAAAAATAAACTTAATCGGCTAAGTTGCAGTAACACCAATTGGCGACTAATTTCAAAAGTTTTTTAAGCTATTCTCTCAACAAATAAATCAAACGGGAGTTATTTGTTTTTCATGGGCGCAGTGGATATGAGTAAAAATAATACGGGTTTTATCTTTTTCTGGCTTACATTCTTTTGGGTATCATCTTGTACGGTACACAAACCTTATTACAACCGGGCGGCTGCCAATTGGCCCCAGAACACCCCACCACCGGCTAGCCAACTTACGTATTCTGTTTTCTTAATTGGCGATGTAGGAGCGCCCGCCAAAAATCCGCTGGAACCTTCTTTGAACTTATTGCGGTCGCAATTACAAGCCGCCGGCGAAAAAAGCGCCGTGGTTTTTCTGGGCGATAATATTTACTCGTATGGCCTCACCGAACCCGGCAGCCCCGGCCGGAAAACCGATGAGGAACGCATGCGCACCCAACTGGATATTTTGCGGGGCTACACCGGCGAAAAGTACATGATTCCGGGTAACCACGATTGGGCCCAAGGGCAACCCGGCGGACTGCAATCAGTTATTCGCCAGGAAGTGTTTGTGGAAGAATACCTGCGCGATTCGACGTATGCGAGTGGTAATAATTTTTTTGTGCCCGACGAAGGTTGTCCTGGACCTTACGAAGTTTTTTT
This sequence comes from Adhaeribacter pallidiroseus, assembly GCF_003340495.1. Taxonomy (NCBI): domain Bacteria; kingdom Pseudomonadati; phylum Bacteroidota; class Cytophagia; order Cytophagales; family Hymenobacteraceae; genus Adhaeribacter; species Adhaeribacter pallidiroseus. Next base: position 3,902,527 of record NZ_QASA01000001.1, on the reverse strand, counting down.
GCAGGAGAACCTGGTACTGATCGCCCTGAACTCGCAATGGTGGTTACAATCCGAAGAGCGACCTTACGGGCCCAATAATTACTGCAACGTGGCCAACGAAGCCGATGCCCTGGTACAACTGGAAGATATTATCAGCAAGAACAGCGGGAAAAATATCATGGTAGTAGGCCATCATCCTTTGCAAAGTAACGGCATGCACGGGGGCAAATTCCGGGTAATGGATCACATCTTTCCGCTCACCGAACTAAACCCCGCCTTGCTGATACCCTTACCGGTTATTGGTTCTATTTATCCGTGGGCGCGGCGTTACGGGGGCATCAGCCAGGATATTGCTTATCCCAAATACCAGGCGTACGTGAACGGCTTAATGGCTATTTTTAAAAAATACCCCAACGTAGTTTACGCGGCTGGGCACGAACACAATTTGCAGCATTTTAAAACCGGTAATGTGCACACCATTGTGAGTGGCTCGGGTTGTAAAACGCAGCATTTAAAATTAGGCGGCGGTACAGCCCAGTTCGGGCACGAAGCCAAAGGCTACGCCATTGTAAATTACTACACCACCGGCGAAGCCTGGCTCGAATTCTGGGAACCTAAAGCCAACGGCGACCAAGGGCAACTCCTGTACCGTACTAAATTATACTTACGGCAAGAAGGAACACCAGCCCAACCTACGGCCCCGGTGGCGGCTACGGTAAGTTTTAAAGACAGCAGCATTACGGTAGCGGCCAATCCGAAACTATACGGCGCCGGCCAAACCAAAAGGTTTTTCCTCGGCACGCACTACCGGCGCGAGTGGGCCACGCCGGTAACCATGCCCTTGCTGGATTTACAAACCGAACAAAACGGCCTCGTACCCTACCGCTTAGGCGGGGGCAAACAAACCGCCTCGCTGCGGTTGCGCAACGAAGCCGGTCGGGAGTTTTCGTTGCGGTCGGTGAATAAGAATCCGGCCCAGATCCTGCCTAACAGTATGCGGCAAACGCTCATCCGCGATATTCTGCAAGATCAAATTTCGGCGCAGCACCCCTATGGCGCCTTAATATTGTCGCCCCTAGCCCAGGCTGCCGGCGTATACCACGTTAATCCGAAGCTGGTGTACGTACCCAACGATCCAGGCCTGGGCAAATACCAGGAAAATTTTAAAAATCAGGTAGCTATACTGGAAGAAAACCCCGACGAAGACCACCGCAACGTAGCTAGTTTAGGCTTTGCGAAAAACCTGGTGGGCACCGATAAAGTACTCGAACGCAGGCAGCAAGACAATGATAATACGGTAAACGAAGTAAGCTTTGCCCGGGCGCGCTTATTTGACATGCTCATCGGCGACTGGGACCGGCACGAGGGCCAATGGCGCTGGGTAGAACGCAAAAGCGACGATGAACGGGTTTTTGAACCCGTGCCTAAAGACCGGGACGTGGTGTTTTTTAGAGCCGATGGTTTTATTCCTTATCTGATTACCCGCAAGTGGGCTGTCCGGAATATTCAGAATTTTGATTATACTTACAACGATTACATTGGCCTGAACTTAACCGCCCTGAGTACCGACCGTACCTTTTTAGCCTCGGTAACCAAAGAACAATGGGTAGCCGAAGCCGAAAAAATTAAAAATAACATCACCGACGCCGTAATTGATCAAGCCATTCAGCAGTGGCCCACCGAAATAGCTAAAATATCCGGTGCCGAAATAGCGGCCAAACTAAAATCCCGGCGCGATTTACTGCCCCAACTGGCCGCCGATTATTACACTTTCCTGGCGAAAACCGTGGATGTAGCTGGCAGCGATAAACGCGAATATTTTATAGTAAACCGGTTAAATAATCAGCAAACGCAGGTAGTAGTCAATAACATTCGTAAAGATGGCACCATTGGCCGCCTGGTCTATAATCGTACCTTCGTAATCAACGAAACCAAAGAAATTCGTTTGTATGGTTTAGGCGGCGATGATGTATTTAAAGTAAGTGGCCAAGTACAAAAAGGAATTCGGGTACGGATAATCGGGGGTAGCGACCGCGATTCTATTACGGATAATTCTACGGTAAATGGCTTAGCTCGCAAAACTGTGGTGTACGATACCAAAACGGGCAATTACCTGGCTTTCGGACCGGAAACCAAAAACGAAACCAAAGCCTACAAAGAAGTAAATCAGTATAACCGCACCGGCGAACAAGCGCCCTACTGGGGGCCCCGGTTCTCGTTTGCCTATAACCCCGACGATAAATTTTTCGTGGGCGCTGGGATTGTTTACCGCACGCACCAGTTCCGGAAGGAGCCGTACGCCGCCGAGCACCGCCTGGCCGCTAATTATTCTTTTGCCCGGTCGGCGTATAATGTGCGCTACGATGCCGATTTTAAGGCTGTTTTTTCGCAGTACGATTTAGGTTTAAATGCTTATGTTTTCGGGCCGCAACTGTTGTATAACTTTTTTGGCGAAGGTAATAATACCACTGCCGACATAAATCAGATTAAAGATTACCGGGTACGCTTTTCGCGGTTTTACTTTTCGCCCACTATCAACAAAAATGTATTTAGTTTCTTACAAGTAGGCCTTGGTCCGCAGTACGATCACTTCCGGATTGACTCGGCCGCCTCTGGCGAGCGGGCGCGGCAACTGGTCCAAACCAGCGCCGAAAGACAAGGAGCCTTTGATGTAAACAATTACCTGGGTTTGCGCTTTTTTTTAAATTTAAATGCCGTGAGTAATGAGGTTAACCCGTATATCGGCATCCGGTTTTTAAACGAAGTAACTTTTAACCGGGAATTAAACCGAAATAAACTACAATACACCCAAGTAAATTCGCAGGTAGTATTTTACCTTACCCCGGATTTTCCCTTTCAGCTGACTTGGGCCGGACGAGTAGGAGCGGCGCACAATTTTGGGGATTACCGTTTTTACCAAGCGAATACGTTGGGCGGCACAACTAACCTGCGCGGCTTTAACCGCACGCGTTTTGCCGGCCGTAGCACGGTATACGCCAACGCTGAGGCGCGTATTCAGTTATTCCGGTTTAATCTGTACTTGTTCCCGGGTAAGTTTGGTGCCTTGTTGTTCTACGATACCGGCCGGGTTTTCGCGGATTCTGACACTTCTGATAAATTATTCCGGGGTTTGCACCACGGCTACGGCGTAGGCGCTTGGGTTGATATTTTAAACAAAGCGGTATTCTCCGGTACGTATTCCATTGGCGGCGAAGCGCGTTATTTTAATTTAACCTATGGGTTTTTATTTTAGTTTTTAGAGTTATAGATTTCCTGACAAACAACTTTTAATAGCAGGTTTTTAAATTTTCATCTAGATGAAAACTAAAAAGTAGCAGACTTTATGGGAAAGCTAATTTTATTATTTTACAGGTTTCTTCATTGTACATAGTGTTAGTACAGCGCGCTTTGTAACTAATGGAAACCCAATTATACTATTGGCATAATGGCCTTAAAAGAATTAACTTGTTTTTACTTTTCTGTCCTTTTTAGTCTATACAAAATAGTTTAATAGATGAATTGCATTTATCAGGATTTTTGCAATCTAGAAAGGATTAAAGACATTCGACGCAGAAATTATGCTTATTCAATCAATCCAGGCTTCTTGCAAGGCTTAAGTCGAAGTATATACAAAGTTGATGGAAGAAGTTTGTAAAAGTTCTTACAATCCTTCTACTGGTATGTTCTCCGCATAGCCATTAAAAGGCTTTTAAAGTAAGATCCTTTATTTTTATGAATTAAAATATTTAGTGTTGTACTCTAGAATTACATTATTAGCATATTTTTCAAGTGACTCTTTTGACATTGAATTATCTTTAATGTAGTCTAGCATCATTTCGTATGCCACTAAAGACCTAGGTGTTGTGAACACCTGTAATTCCTTTTCTGATAATGTTCTTTCTAGCTTTTCTTGCAAAGCTTTTATAATTGCACCAGTAAAGTTTTTATCTAATTGATCCAATTGAATTTCTTATTAGTATTACTTGCATCAAATAAAGTAAAAATCTGTGGTTCGTGGACAATTGGCTATGGACTAAATTCACCTCCCGGCAATCTCCAGAACGTGGGTGTATTTTTTGAGCGATCGCAGGACAAGGAAGATAAGCACGCCGGCGCCAAAAATGATTTGCCAGAATTCATCTACCTGCAAGCGCTGCTGTACAAAAAAGTGACTGATGGCATTTAACAAAGTAAAAGAAACCACCATCGCCAGTAAACCGTTGTATTCGCGCTTTAATACATTGCGCAGCGAAAAGGGCAGGGTAGAGGCCCGCCAACCCGATAAGCGGGGAAAAAAAGCAGGGGTTTGGCTGGCCCAGGTTTCGTAGATTTGGGAGTAATGGCGGCGTAAAAATTCTTCTTCGGCAAACATTATACGCTCGTAGTACAGCCAAAAAGCCAGCGCGCAAATAACTACAAACCACCAGATGCCAATAAATAAAAATAACCCCAGCCACATTAAAAAATTACCTAAATAGAGCGGGTGCCGCACTACCGAGTAAATACCCGTATGATTCAAACATTCGGCAACTTGTTTATCGGTGTTGCGCCCCGAGGTGCCTTTGGGTGTGTGTCCCACCGTAAGCGCCCGCACGAATAAACCGGCTAAAGACACCAGCAAACATACGGTACTCCAGAAAGTACTGGTAACACAAGCGTAGGTTTTATCGCGGTAAAAATAAAGCAGGGCAATGGCAAACGGATACAATAATAGGGGTAACCAACCGCGTCGCCGGAATAACCAGTTACCGGAAATCTCAAATTCTTCTCTTAAGGGCATTCGCACAGATACATTATACAGAATAGTCGGGCTATTCTGTTCTAACCCGCAGGTTAGTTAAAACCTAAAACTAGGGAAAATACTTTATATGTATACGTAAAAATTTAGGAAGCCGCTGGAAGTTTATGCGCTACCTAGCCCAACTAACCAGCAATAATTCTTACTGAACTCCAAGCCCCGTACTTTGCCGAACAGGCCGGCCTGTGGCTCTGAGCAAAGAAAAAATTTAAAAAAAGTTATTTATAGTCATTTAATGGGTTTCCGGTTCAACTTTTACTTCGTCTTTTAAATGTTGCAGATAATCATAGGTAGCATACTGTGCCCGGCTTGCGGGGCTAGCCTCTGTGTGCACATATTGGTTGTCGATGGTGCGGGCTTTGGTGTTATCTTGCAGTTGCAAATCTATCAAATGCCGGATTTCCTGATGCAAGGCTTTGTCGAAAATAGGAAAACCTACTTCTACCCGGCGGCTTAAGTTGCGCGTCATCCAATCGGCGGAGGCTACGTACATTTTTTCGTCGTTATTATTGCCAAAAATAAATACCCGGGCGTGTTCCAGGTAACGGTCCACGATGCTGCGTACCGTAATATTTTCGCGTAAATTTTTTATTCCCGGGTTTAAGCAGCAAATGCCCCGCACAATTAAATCTATCTGCACGCCGGCCGCACTGGCTTCGTATAATTTTAAAATCATGGCTTCGTCCTGCAAGGAATTCATTTTGGCGATTAAGTAGGCGGGTAAACCTTTTTTGGCGTTCCGGATTTCCTGGTTAATCAGCTGCATAAATTTAGGCCGCATATTAAACGGTGCCACCAGTAAATGCCGGAATTGCTTGTTTTCGGGGTTACGGTCGAGTAAAAATTGAAAGATCTGTTCCACTTCCTTAGTTATCCGGGCATCGCTGGTAAACAAACCATGATCGCCGTAAATCCGGGAAGTTTTTTCGTTGAAATTACCGGTACTTAAATAAGCGTATTGCACGGGTTTGTTTTTCTCCTGGCGGGTTACCAGGCATAATTTGCCGTGTACCTTATAACCCGGTAAGCCCGCAATAACCGTAGCACCGGCTTTTTGCAGTTTGCGCGCCCAGTAAATATTCGATTCTTCGTCGAAACGGGCTTGCAGCTCTACCACCACGGTAACTCTTTTGCCATTTTTGGCGGCTTTCACCAAGGCTTTGGCTACCTTGGATTTATCGGCTACCCGGTATAAGGTGGCGCTAATGGTGGTTACGGCCGGGTCTTTAGCCGCTTTATTTAAAAATTGCAGCACGTAGTCAAACGATTGATACGGATAATGCAACAAGAAATCTTGGCGGTAAATAACTTTAAATAAATTCTTCCGACCCTGTAATTGAGGTTGGGGTAATGGCGGCTGCGGTGGATATTTTAGTTTGGGCAGATTGAAATCAGGAAAGCCAAAAAAATCGCGGAAATTATGATAACGGCTACCCGCTAGTAGTTCTTCGGGCGTAACGCCTACGAGCCGGCAAACGGCGGCTTGTAAAGGCTGGGGCATGTTACTATCGTATAGTAAACGCGAAGGATAACCGGTTTCGCGTTTTTTTAGACTGCGCTGAATTTTAGCCATTACGTTTTCCGAAACTTCTTCTTCCATATCCAGTTCGGCATCGCGGGAAATTTTAATGGCGTACGCGCGCGCGCCACGGTATTCCGGAAATAAGCGCCGTAAATTAAACCGGATTAAATCGTCCAGAAATAAAACAAACTGTTCTTTGTTTCGGGTGGGTAATTTTACAAACCGACCGCCGTGTTGTTTGGTCGGTACTTCCAGAATAGCCGTTATGGGTGGCTGACCGGGGTGGGTAAGTTCTACTAATAAGTATAGTACCTGATCTTTTAAAAAAAAGAAGTTGAGATCGGGGGTAAGCACTACCGGCGCCAGCAAAGGCTGTACTTTCTGAGCAAAATAATCCTGCACAAATGTCTCTTGGTCCGCCGGAATGGTTTCTTCGTCGAGAATATAAATATGTTCCGCGTGTAAAGCCGGCATAATCTGGTTCCGGAAAGTTTTACCCAGTTCTTCTTGCTGCCGGGTTACTTCGGCCAGTACCTGGTCCAGTTCTTCGCTGGGATCCTGGGTTAGTTGCTGGCGGGTTCCTTTTTTTAGTTGAATCAGGCGCTTAAGGGTGGCCACGCGCACTTTAAAATACTCGTCGAGGTTCGAAGAAAATATGGCCATAAACTGGATACGTTCCAGTAAAGGCACGGTAATATCCTGCGCTTCCTGTAGTACGCGGTAGTTAAAAGCCAGCCAACTCAGTTCGCGGTTCAGGATTTTTTTATTTTTTTCCATAGTAAAGCAAAGTAATGCGCGGTATGCTTTACGACTCAGCCACCGTAGGTGTTAGGTACGGTTATTAGCAAGATTGAGCGAATTATTTGTGATTTTTTGGAAAATCGTAGAGCACGAGCGTCGCATTTTCGGGGCTAATCTCCGACCAGGCTACGCAGTTAAACCGGATACCCACTACCGCAGCGGTAGCCATACTGGCAATATGTTCTGGGGCTAAAAAATTAGCTAATTCGGTTATTTCGGGATTGTGCCCCACCAACATCAGGTTATTAATATCATCGGGAGTTTGCTGGATAATAGCTAATAAATCTTGTTTGCTCGCCTCGTAAATAGCTTCGTTTATAACAATATTATCAATATCATATTCCATTTCTTTGGCCACCAGCGATGCCGTAGTAAGAGCCCGCACCGCCGAACTGGTTACCATCAAATCCGGACTAATTTCGTGCGACGCTAACTCCCGGCCCATTAAAGGTGCATCGTGCCGGCCGCGTTTGTTTAAGGGCCGGTCGTGGTCGCTGAGATCTTCAAAATCCCAGCTCGATTTGGCGTGCCGAAGCAAGTATAAAGTTTTCATAGCGGAACAGTTTTTTAAATTTTTGCGCTGTTTTTAATTTTCTTCCCTAGCCTTACGCCCACAACGCCGGTGAGGTGGGGTGAGTAGCCGTATTTTACCGGAAGATGCGCTTATTAAAGATAAGTTTCTCTAATGGCTTGTTATTTTTTCTGAAATAATCAGCGTGTATTTATAAGGGCTAACGATTTTGTGAATGAAAGGTATCAGGTCGTTAACCGAAGAATAACAGATAGGCAATATTTTTATTTTTTCAAAAGCTGATTCAGCATTTTGGGCACTTCTTTCTCAGGAGTAGGAAAGTTGTGCAGCTCTTTGTTCGGATAAATATTAAAGGTAGATCGTGCTAATTCTTCTCTGCCATCAGGAGAAATAAATACGATTTCCAGTTTATCCAGAACTTTTTTAAAATCCCACCGCCACGTATCATTATACATAACTATCAGGTCAAAACCTTCCGGAATAATCTCTTTATTACCTATCTCTGCAGATATTCCTATTTTTTCAAGTTCTTTTTTAATGACAAAATCTGTATTGCCAATTACCTCGTGTTTTTGAGCAGAATCGTCTGGTAGTACGATGTAGCCGAAAGGTGTTATAGCGCCAAACTTAAATTTAATGTACTGCGAATTTACTGCTGAAATTATGTATGCCTTGGTGTAATTGGAGGTATTAGGGGTGGTTTTTATAACTGTGTTGGTGGTGCCTGCACAACTATAAAGTCCAATTATTACGAAATAAATACCTGATTTTAACAGAAATAATTTTCTAAAATTTCCTGGATTTATTTTCATTTTTAAAAATGGTACCTAAAGCTGGGTTTAAAATGTATTAATGGTTTTTAGCTTTTTCAGGAGCGGAAAATTATTCGCTATAGATTTCGATTAGCTTTTTGTTTTTCTTATCCCACACATAGGAAGCTGCACCACTTTCCAGATAAACATTATCTACAATTTTTCCTTGGTAGTTTTTTAGTTCTCGCTTCCAGAATAGTGTATCCGCCGGGTTAATAGTCCGAAGGAAACTGGGCTGCAATGCTTTAATAGTAGAATTATAGTCATAATCTCTTATAAAGTCTGTTTTTCCTTGAATTAGAAATTTGTAACAATAAGGTTTTAGTAATTTAAATAGTTTTTCAGATCCAAGCTTTGCAACCGCGTAATCCTTATCTATAACTAATTTGTCTTTCCAAATGGTATCGTTATTATCAACGATAGAATTAAGATAAATGAGGCTATCCGCAAACTGCTTTATTGAACTATTAACCTCATCTTTTTTGCCATCACCCGTTACATCAATTTTTCTGATTTGATTAACAGGGCCAGGATTGGTTTTATGGTTTTTAAAAAAACTGTAAAATTTTTTGTGAATTCATGGGCATCCTTCCAGGCAAAAATAAAATCAGGCCCTAAGTCAATCTTAACGGTATCAATTTTATCTTTCTTCTTAATTACAACAGTTGAATCATTTAGCGCTTTAACTTCTAAGTTATTAGATTTTTGGTTTGTCTTTTCTTGCTCTGGCGAGCAACCCCAATGCATAATGAGTATGGCTGCCAAATAAATTTTTTTCATTTATATTTTATTCCTTTTAATAGTTTACCTAATTTCCGAGGCGGGATTTTAACACTACAGTTTAATTGAAAAACAAAAGTTGAATTTTGTACTTCCGTCCGATTAAAGCCGTTTAACCCCGCTTTTAGTAATACCTGGTTAGGGGTTCGTTGTTTACTGTCCTGTCGGCTCATAGTAAAACACGGCTGCACCTGAGTTAAGTAATTTTGTCTTCATGAGTTTCAATACAATTCGGTCCTTGATTTGGTCAAACAGCAGCAATCCTTTTCCTTCAATAATAGGATGAATACAAATTTGTAATTCATCAATCAGATTACTGTTTAGAAGTTGAATAATCAAACTCCGGCTTCCAATTAGAATATCCTTCCCTGATTGTTGTTTAAGTTGCAAAACTTCTTCACTTAGGGTTCTTTTGGCAAGTTCGGCACTGTTCCAACCGGTGCTTTTTAGGGTGTTCGAAAAAACAAGTTTTTGAATTTTGTCTATCGAAAGAGCAAAGTCGTCCATTGATTTCTCGCCGGAAGGTTGGTGCAATAAGGTTTGCCAAAATTGCATGAGTTGGTAGGTCGTCCGGCCATATAAAATAGTGCCTGCATTATCTATCAGTTCGGCATAATGCTGATGTAGTTCTTCGTTCGCAATTCCTGCCGTATGGTCGCAAATACCGTCAAGTGTCATATTAAATGCGGCAATTACCTTTTTCATTTTTACCTCCGTATGTTTTTTGGGTCCTGGACAAAAGTAATAGCTAGACGAAATTTTGATGGCGTGATTTGCGACATTTTAGGAGGCAATTGCGGCGTTTTGCTTATGCGGCTAAGAAGTTTAATTTTTTATTTTAAATACCTTAAGGCAAGATGCCACCATACCATAACCACTAATGAATTTGTATAAACAACGGTAATTGCCATCGGCCGAGAGGACGTTTGCAGAAATTGGGACCAAGTTATTTTTCCAGCAGAATTCTAAAGGCCTGGTTCATTGCTTCATCATCAAAACCTATCATTGGCTTTGTCAAGACACATTTATCTTTAATCAGTTTTGGCAATCCGTTGATTGACAAGTCGTCGTCAATTATCACGAAAGCTTCCAAACCCTGATTACTTTTTACCCATTTCTCAATTTCATTAACCCGCCTTCCTACATTTTTAATCATTTTATTGTCGTTGATTTTAGAAATGAAGTTAGTCTTTATCCCTCTCGTCTCAAAAAGCTTATGCCATTCTGGAATAGTATAGTTAATTCTGTACGTTGAGGTCAATACAAGCGAAGCTTTTGTTTTAGCTAAAATCCTGGCTAAGTTTTTTGAGGCTTTTTCATTAAAACTTAAAAACCACATCTGGCAATAGCTCCACAGGTTTCCAGGCTGGAGTTGTGACTAAAACGCTGTCAATATCTAAAAGAATTTTCATGAGTCTTAGTTGTTTGTTTTTTGCCTAACGTCTAGTGCATGAGACGTGCGAGGCCGTCGGCCGTAGCATGGCTTATGCACCTTGTTAGGGGGTAGTTTTTATTTTTTCAATGTTGTTAATGAATCCTGTTTTTTCCAGTCGATTTAAAAATTCAGGCGAAATAAATTTCCCGCACGATATAAATACTCCTTCTGGGTCCAAATTATCATTAGAGTTGAAAATTAGTTTTGAATCACACTCTGCTGATATATGAACAACTTTATATCTAATTCCGACCTTGTTTACAAAATCATTTAATAAATAATTTTTGGTTACCTCATTCAGTCTGAAAATCCAAAAATCCATTCTCGGTGAAATTATGTTTCTCCTAAGGTTTTGACTTTTCTCAATATCTAAAGCAAAAGACGGTTTTTGAATTTTATTTAAGTCCCCCTCAAAACTGATTAAGCTATCATTAGGTAGAGCAAGTATTAAATCAGACATAAATTCTTTAGCTCTTTTTATGTCCAGCTTATAGATGTCAACAGACGCCCAATGGGATAACTCATTTTTAGTGTATATTCTCATTCTTTAATTGCCGCTAACTAGCCGATAAACGGAGTTACTCCATTAATCCTCCGGTATTGGCTGGATAAACGGAGTAGCTGATTTGTTTACATACAGGAGAGACCCTTTTGTTAAAGGCTGAATTTAATAAATAGCTGATCAAACAGGAGCTTAATTTTAAAAATTTATAATTCCTGCGTATCGGAAGCATGCAGTTCTTCTTCGGAAGATGGGGCCACGTTGGGGTAGCGTTCGTAGTGGATGGCGGCAACCCGGGCGAACAATTCTTCCCGTAAAGTATCGATATTGGTGCGGTCGGTGGCCGAAATAAATATTGCCGGATAGTGCATTTTGGCGATGTAGGTTTGCCGCAAATCCTCCAGCGTAGGTAATTCGGTTCCTTCGCCCATATCGTTTAATTCGTCTACTTCCTGGGTGCGGTACTGGTCTATTTTGTTAAAAACCAGCAACACGGGTTTCTCGGCGGAGTTAATTTCTTTTAAGGTTTTATTTACTACCTCCATGTGTTCCTCAAAGCCCGGGTGCGAAATGTCTACCACGTGCACGAGTAAATCGGCCTCCCGGATTTCGTCCAGGGTAGATTTAAAGCTTTCGATGAGGCGGGTCGGTAACTTACGAATAAACCCTACGGTATCGGATAACAAAAAAGGAATGCGGTTAATTACTACTTTGCGCACGGTAGCATCTACGGTGGCAAATAACTTGTTTTCGGCAAATACTTCGGATTTCGATAGCAAGTTCATGAGCGTGGATTTGCCCACGTTGGTGTAACCCACTAAAGCTACCCGCACCATTTCGGTACGCGATTTCCGTTGCTGATAGTTTTGTTTATCTAATTTGTCGAGTTTGTCGCGGAGCAAAGCAATTTTATCCCGTACAATCCGGCGGTCGGTTTCAATTTCCGTTTCTCCCGGTCCGCGCATACCTACACCGCCTTTTTGCCGCGATAAGTGAGTCCAGAGATTCGTTAAACGCGGTAAAAAGTATTGGTATTGCGCCATTTCGACCTGGGTGCGCGCTTGCGCCGTTTTTGCGCGTACCGCAAAAATATCCAGAATGAGTAAGCTGCGATCCACAATCTTCACTTTCAGTTCACTTTCCAGGTTGCGCACCTGCGACGGCGTCAGGTCATCGTCGAAAATAACCATGTCGATCTGAAATTCCGTAACAAAAGCTTTTATTTCTTCGAGTTTGCCTTTGCCCACGTAGGTGCGGATATCGGGTTTATCGAGTTTCTGAATAAATCTTTTGATCGTTTCGGCTCCTACCGTTTCGGTCAGAAAAGCTAATTCGTCCAGGTATTCCTTGGTTTTTTCGTCGGGTTGCGTTTTAGAAGGCACCGCTACCAAAATGGCGGTTTCCTGAACTTTAGCGGTATCGTGTAATTTCTTGGTCATAAGGTGTTCTGCAATTAAAGTAGAAAGTGTACGATTTTTTTAAAAAAAAGGCCACAAATTACCTATTTAGTGCGGTTTATAACTTAGCTACAGCGCCTTAAAAAACGTTTTGCATACGCCAAAAATAAAGTATACGAAGATAGTAAGACTATTTTCAGATTTATATCCCTGAAAAGCAGCATCAGACAGTGGCTGTTAAAATTTTAAGTTTTTAGGCTAGTTTGCTTTGTCTCGTGCGGGTATCCCTGAAAAATAAAGTTTAAGCCTCCGGTGAATGTAAAAATTTAAAAAAAAGGATTAGTTGTAACTTCAAGGAGTTTGCCTAGAACTTTGTAACAGAGTCCTTATCTTTGCGGCGCTAAAATAAAGGCTTGACTGAAAGCAGGTATGCGGATTGCCATTGTTATTAATACTTCCTGGAACATCTACAATTTCCGGTTAAACCTGATAAAAGCGTTGCAGGCCTTAGGGCACGAGGTAATTGCTATTGCGCCACCCGATGCATATTCTGCTCGGTTAGAGGCCGCCGGCTGTCAGTACGTACCCATCTTGATGGAAAATAAAGGCACCAATCCCTTGCAGGATTTGCTGTTAATTAAACGGTTTTACAAGGTTTACAAGCAAGTGCAGCCCGCTGTTATTCTGCAATACACCATTAAACCGAATATTTACGGAACCCTGGCCGCCAAACTGGCGGGCATACCTACGGTTAACAATGTTTCGGGTTTGGGTACGGTGTTTATTGTGCGCAACCTAGTTTCTAAAGTAGCACTCCGTTTGTACCGCCTGGCTTTCCGGTATCCGGAAAAAGTTTTTTTTCAAAATCCCGACGACCAAAAATTATTTACAGACTATAAGCTGGTTAAACCCGGGCTTACAGATGTATTGCCTGGTTCGGGCATTGATACCCGCCAGTTTAGGCCAGCCCCGGTTTTTACGCGCCACCGGCCTTTTACTTTTTTAATGATTGGCCGGATATTGTACGAAAAAGGCGTAGTCGAATTTGTGGAAGCCAGTCGTGCGTTAAAACAAAAATACCCGGATATTCGCTGCCAGTTACTGGGTGGTTTCGACGAAGCGGGCAACGTAGGTATTAAAAAAAATCTCTTTATGGCTTGGGTAAACGAAGGCGCCATCGAGTATTTAGGTACTTCCGACGATGTAGCTTCCTGTATTTTAAATTCGGATTGCGTGGTATTGCCTTCTTACCGCGAAGGAACCCCCAAAACCTTATTGGAGGCCGCCGCGTTGGGTAAACCCATTATTACGACTAATGTGCCCGGTTGCAAAGAAACCGTTGTTAACGGTGTTAACGGTTTGCTCTGCGAAGTTCGCAATGCTACTGATTTAGCCGCTAAAATGGAACAAATCTACGTATTACCCGCCAAGGAACTGGAGAAAACGGGAGCCGCCAGCCGGCAATTAGCCGTTACTAAATTTGATGAACAGTTTGTAATTAATAAATACTTAGCGGTAATAGCGGGCATTACGGCCAAAGCAAACCAAATTAAGTGATAGAAAATTGCTTTAAACTTGTTGGGTAAAACTATTTCAATTTTTTTAAATTTTAACTTATTAGATGCCCGGCAAGAGTTCGCTGGTAAGATTTTTACACAAACGCTACATGGAATTTAAACGCTTCCCGCTGGAAGGCCCCGTTGAAATTATACCGCGCCGGTTTGGCGATGCCCGGGGTTATTTTTTTGAATCATACAGCTACCGGATTTTTGCCGAAAATGGTATTACCACCGAGTTTGTACAAGATAATCAATCGGTTTCGCAGAAAGGCGTATTACGCGGACTGCATTTTCAGGAACCCCCGTATGCCCAGGCTAAACTGGTGCGAGTGGCGGCTGGTCGGGCTTTAGATGTAGCCGTGGATATCCGGAAAAACTCACCCACTTATGGCCAGCACATCACCTGCGAACTCGACGCGGAAAAGAACAACATGTTTTTTGTTCCGGAAGGCTTTGCGCACGGATTTGCCGCTTTAACCGATAATACTATTTTTCTGTATAAATGCAGCAACTATTATTACCCGGCCGCGGAAGGTGGCCTGTTGTGGAACGATCCGGCTCTGGGAATTAACTGGGGTGTAACAAATGCCATTATTTCGCCCAAAGATGTGGTTTTGCCTACTTTGCAGGAATTAAACGCTCCGTTTTAAACGGAAAATACTGAAAAATTGAAACGGGATAATTTCTGGATTAATTCAGCGGATTAATTTAGAAATTACCCCCTTTTTAAAAACGCGGCTACAATGCCGGATTAAGTAAATGCTTAGTTATTGGTTTTTACTTTCTCGTAGAAAAAGTTATAGCCGTCATAAGCCCGATGGTCTTCCATCAGGGCACCGGATTTTAGAAACCGGAGCGCTAATAGCCCATTGTAACCCGAAAATTCTTGTCTAACGGGGGTTCCGGGTAATTCATGATAGTTTAAATCAGGATTTGTAAATTGAACCCTTATTCCCTTATCATCGTCGGTGTTATGGTATAGCGTGTAAGTGCCGGTGGCTACATACCCGTTGGAGCGCGTTCTGATAAAAGTATTACCGGCTTTAAATTCAATCGTTTCCTGATAAAGCAAGGCAATAGGTGGACCAGGAGGCGCATCGGCGATCATGTTGGTTCCTTCTATGTGCGTTAGTTGCCACTTGCCTATAACTTGTACTGGTTCCGCACCGTCTTCTTTCTGCTGGCAGCCCACTACCGCCAGTGATAAAATTAATAAAAAAGCATTTACAAAATTTTTCATTTTAATTGACTTAGCTGTTTACTATTACTGATTACTATTCGGCGGCAAGAGTTGCATGGCTTACAAAAAAATATTCGAAAAATTTAATATTTTAGGTAACGGCCCGATAGTGAGCTTGTTATGCCTGTTGCGCCATGCCGGAATTTTAAATTTTTCTCTTGCCGGAACAGGAAAAACTTAGCCAGCCTGATCGATAGAATCCATTAGCGTTTCCAAACTCATGCCGCGGGAGCCTTTGATTAAAATAGAGCTGTTTTGCACCGGATTGTCCTGAAGCCATTGCTGCAGTTCGGCTTTATTATCGAAGTGCCAGGCCCCGGAAGCATGAGCCGCGGCATGTTCCATTTCCGGGCCACATAAAAGTACCTGCTCGAAATCTAAATTAGCCACTAATTTCCCGATTTTGGCATGTTCTTCGGCACTCTCGGGGCCTAGTTCCAGCATGTCGCCCAGAATAACAACTTTATGCGAAGCGTTGGCTTGGGCAAAATTGTTCACCGAAGCTGCCATCGATGACGGATTGGCGTTGTAAGCATCGAGTAAAATTGTGTTAGTCCCTTTTTTAATAATCTGGGAGCGGTTGTTGGCGGGTACATAACTGGCTATGCCCGCATTAATTTTGGCTAAAGGCACGTTAAAATATTTGCCAATGCACGAAGCCGCCGCGATGTTCTCGAAGTTGTATTCCCCGATTATCTGGGTGGTAATAGTGTCGTTGTTTTCGGATTCGTACACCACAAAAGGCGAAGCCGAAATAAATTTACAGTGGAAAAAATCGCCGGGGGCCGGGTAGGTTAATTTAATGGGCAGGCGGCTGCCCATGCGTTGTAAAATTTCGTTTTGCGAGTTTATAAAAGCCGTACCCTTGTTGCGTAACAAGTGCAGGTATAATTCGCTTTTGCCGCGGGCTACTCCTTCCAGGCTCCCAAAACCTTCTAAATGGGCCTTCCCGATGTTGGTAATAATGCCGTGGGTAGGCTCGGCTATCCGGCAAAGTTGTTCGATTTCCCCGATGTGGTTGGCGCCCATCTCAATAATGGCAATCTGGTGCTCGGGCTGAATGGTAAGTAAGGTAAGCGGTACGCCAATGTGGTTGTTTAAATTGCCCTTGGTGTAAACCGTATTAAAACGTTGGCTTAAAACTGCGTGAATAAGCTCCTTGGTAGTGGTTTTGCCGTTAGAACCTGTTATGCCAATTACCGGAATGGTTAACTGCCGACGGTGATATTGAGCTAGTTCCTGGAGCGCCTGTAAAGTATCGGGTACTACTATCACCTGGTCGCTGGCTAAGGCCGGGTCATCTACCACGGCGTAGCGGGCACCTTTGGCTAATGCCTGGGCCGCAAACTGGTTGCCGTTAAAATTAGGACCGTGCAAGGCAAAAAATAAATGGTTGGTCTGGTCGGCCCGCGAATCCGTACTTACCGCCGTGCATTCCAGGTATTTATTATAAAGCATCGAAATGGTTTCTGCCATATATTTGTATAGATTATTCTGCTTTCAGCGTTACTTACCTGTATGAAAAAATATTTATTCTGTTTTTTGGTTTTCTGTTTGGCCAGTATGGCTACCCCTAGTTTCGGGCAGCAATATTATGAATTTCGCTACCAAAACAACGTAAAAATAAACGACGGCCCGAATATTTTAAATAATCCCTGGACTGGCGGATTAAATAGTGCCGTATTTTCTAAAATTCATTTAAACCAGGACCAGACCGAAGATTTGTTTGTTTTTGACCGCACCCAAAATAAAATATCTACTTACCTGGCCCAGCAGGTAAACGGCCAATGGAGCTGGCAATACCAACCGGAATATGAAGTCCTTTTTCCGGATAGCTTATCGGATTGGGTGGTATTACGGGATTTTAACCAAGATGGCCGCAAAGATCTTTTTACTAAAAGCAACCTGGGTATAAAAGTGTATCAGAATGTAAGTTCCCCGAATGGTCTGTTGCAATTTGTTTTAAAGGAAGACTTTGTACGCTATAATAACGGCGTGAATGTGCAGGTAAGCGGCGACGATTTACCCGCTATCACGGATATGGATAACGATGGCGATTTAGATATTCTGTGTTTTGATTTTTCTTCCGGCCATACCATTCAGCTATACAAAAACTTGCGGGTAGAAGATAAGCTGGCCCCCGATAGTCTGCGGTTTAAGCTCGAAGACGCCTGGTGGGGAAAACTAACTAAATGCGAAGATGCTTGCGGAAGCTTTATGTTTAATGCGGCGTGCCGCACCACCGGCACCAAACACAGCGTACCCGCCGCCATGCTGGCCCTGGACCTGGATAACGATCAGGATAAAGATATTTTGCTCGGTGGTGACCCGTGCAGCGAGTTAGTCCAAATCATGAACCAAGGCACGGCCACTAAAGCCGTAATGAGCAGTTCCGGGGTAAAAACCGTATTCCCGGATAACACCACCCCGGCTAATTTCCGCCAGTTTCTGGCCGCTTACTACGAGGACGTTACCTTTGATGATGTACCGGATTTACTCGTATCGCCGTATCTGCCCGCTAATATCGACGGCATCAACACCAATCAATCCGTATGGCTGTACCGCAATACGGCCGCGGCTACGGCCAGTCCGGTATTTTCCTTCGAGCAAAAAGATTTTTTACAGAATACAGTCCTGGACTTGGGCGAGGACAGTGCGCCGGCCTTCGCGGATGTGGACGCGGACGGCGACCTGGATATGCTCGTGGGTAAATATGCCGCCATGAAAAACGATAATATGATTGGCAGCGTAAGTTTATACACGAATATTGGTACTGTTTCGGAGCCCCAGTTTCAATTGCAAACCGATAATTACGCGAGTTTAGCTTCTTTGGAGTTGCAAGGTTTAAAACCCCGCTTTGCCGACGTAAACAGCGACGGTCGCTTGGACCTGACGTTTAGCGTACTTAACAGTTCTACCGGTAGTAATAAATATATTTTAAATGAGGCCGCCGTTGGTCAACCTTTTAAATTTAACGTGGCCAAAGTACAAGACTTAACTATCGGCGAAAATACCGGCGATGTAGTGGTTTTTTACGATCTGGATAACGATGGTGATCAGGATGCCTTAGTAGGAGCCAGTTTCCTGATTTCGGATACCAGCGGCCCCTTGTTGTATTACCGCAATACCGGCACAGCCGCCAAGCCAGTATTTACCTTAGAAAACGAAAAATTCGGGGGTATTGAATTTGTAGAAGAATCTAACCGCAACCTTTATCCTTTAATTGCTGATTTAAACAATGATAATTCTCCGGAGCTGCTAACCGTAGATAACCGGGGCGTTATTAAAATATACGCGGGCTTTATGGCTGATTTAAAAGCTGATTTTAAAGAAACGCCCGCTTTATTGGCTAGTTCTATCACTAGCTCAGCGGTAGCTACCCGCTTAGGCGCCCACGTAGCTTTAGCCGCTGCTGATTTAAATAATGACCAGCAGCCCGAAATAATTGCGGGAAACACTGGCGGCGGGTTGTTTTACTTATCCCAACAGCTTAGAACCGGAACCGGTATTTCGGAAGAAGAAAAAGCGCGGTTACAAATTTCCGTTTTCCCTAATCCGGCTAACCAGGAAGTAACCGTAGCGGGTCCGGAAAAAATGCTGGTGGCACTGTATAGTTCCGAAGGCCGGAGAGTACGCAATAATGTAAATTTAGCCAAAGAACACCGCATGCAACTGGCCGGATTGGCGCCCGGATTGTTTTACGTGCGGATACAAACAGCAACTGGTAAATCAGCCGGTTACAAACTTTTAGTAACTCGATAAGTGGCAACTTTTATTTACGTTGAGGTAAACCAAAAATTTTCTTCTGCTTACCAAAAACCAATGTTGGAGCAGGTTAAAAAACAATTTTCGGGTTTAGATTACCTCGATCTGGATGGTTTTTCGGAAGAATTTTTAACCAAGCAAGCCTGCCAGTTGGCAGAATTGGCCGATATCTGCGGCGTGTACTATAAAAGTTTTGCGCCGGAGGCTTCATTAGGAGCTACTTTGCCTTTAGCCGAAATCTTGATTCGTAGGTCGCAACCTACTTTGGTTATCCTGCAAGGCACCCATATCCGGTTAGAAAAACTTTTCAGCAATCGCTCGAACCTGATTTTTTTAAAAAATCCGGAAGAATTAACCTTGCAGGAGCACTTAAGCCACCTTTATTCGAATACCTTAAGCTAAGTTTCAATTATTTTAAA
This sequence comes from Adhaeribacter pallidiroseus, assembly GCF_003340495.1. Classification (NCBI taxonomy): domain Bacteria; kingdom Pseudomonadati; phylum Bacteroidota; class Cytophagia; order Cytophagales; family Hymenobacteraceae; genus Adhaeribacter; species Adhaeribacter pallidiroseus. The sequence continues at coordinate 3,882,986 of NZ_QASA01000001.1, read as the reverse complement.
TTTTTACTCTAATCTAAAAACATCGGCGTCCAGGTACGTTGGGAAGCTTTGCCGGAAATCGGCTAATTCCTGCTGATTAAGCGTAACCGTTTGCGTTATTTCCTGGTCCGCGGCGTTAAATAGGAGGTCTCCTTTAAAGTTTACCACCATGGAGTCGCCGGCGTAATCGTGTCCGTTATCATCTTCGCCAATGCGGTTTACGCCCACTACGTAGGCTACATTTTCAATGGCACGGGCAGCGAGTAAGGTTTTCCAGGCCAGGCTTCTTTTGGCGGGCCAGTTGGCGACGTACAGTAACACATCGTATTCGTTTTGTACGTTGCGGCTCCAAACCGGAAAACGCAGATCGTAACAAATCAACGGGCATATATTCCAGTCTTTTAAATTTGTAAAAATTTTTGGGTACCCGCCGCGTATATCTCGGTTTCGCCAGCCATCCGGAACAAATGCTTTTTATCGTAAAACATATAGTGGCCATCTGGCTTCATCCAAATGAGCCGATTGTAATAAAATCCTTTTTCCTGAATAATTAAACTACCCGTTATTACCGCACCCGTGGTTTTGGCCATGTTTTGCAGCCAGTGCAGGCTGGGTCCGTTCATGGTTTCGGCCTGTTCCGGCGCCTGCATCGAAAAACCAGTGGTAAACATTTCCGGTAAAACAATTAAATCGGTAGGCTCCGTTATTTCCTCTATTTTGTGGGCCAGCATTTCCAGGTTAAAAGCCCGGTCGTGCCATTGCAGCGGCGTTTGGATAAGGGAAATGCGTAAATCAGGCATGGCGTAGTATCAGTTTTTTAAATTTTTGTCCGGCTGGTTACTCAATTACAATTGACAGAGCTTTTGAGCCGCCGCCCGTAAGGTTTCCTCGTTCTTCGCGAAACAAATGCGGAGTAGCCCATAGTCGGTTTGCTGGTGGTAAAATACCGAAACTGGAATAGCCGCTACACCCACTTCCGTGGTTAACCTACGGGCAAAAGCCTGATCATTTTCGGGGGTAATATTTTCGTAACTTACTAATTGAAAATACGTGCCAGCCGATGGTTGCAACGTAAACCGGGAGCCTTGCAGCAGCTGACAAAACAAATCGCGTTTAGCCTGGTAAAAAGCCGGCAGGTTCTGGTAATGTTCCTGGTTCGTTAAAAAATCGGCTAGCGCGTATTGCACCGGGGTAATGGTACTAAAGGTCAGGTATTGATGCACTTTCCGGAATTCAATGGTTAAAGCGGGCGGCGCCACGCAATAAGCCACTTTCCAGCCAGTAGCGTGGTAGGTTTTCCCGAACGACGAAATGACAAAGCTACGGCTGGCCAGTTCCGGACAGGTAAGTAAGCTTTGGTGGGGCTGGCCGTCGAAAACCATGTGTTCGTATACTTCGTCGCTAACAATCAGAATATTGGTGTCCCTGATAATTTCCGCGAGCGCGGTTAAATCACTTGGCTTTAAAACGGCTCCCGAAGGGTTATGCGGCGAGTTTAGTAAAATAGCCCGGGTGCGGGGTGTAATGGCCGCTTTTACCAAATCCCAATCTATCGTAAAACCAGGTACCTGTAAGGGTACATAAACGGGTTTTCCCCCATTGAGCAAGATAGCCGGTACGTACGAATCGTAAGCTGGCTCCAGTACAATTACTTCGTCGTGCGGGTGCAAAATGGCTGCCAGGGCCGCGTATAGTGCTTCGGTAGCCCCCGACGTAATCGTGATTTCGGTTTCGGGATTAGGCGTAATGCCGTATAAAAGCTGGGTTTTGAGGCTAAGTTGTTCCCGTAGTTTTACAACGCCCGCCATGGGCGCGTATTGATTAAACCCTTGGTGCAGGTAATAACTTACTAAGTCAAGTAACTCGGTTGGGCTGTTAAAATCTGGAAAACCCTGCGACAGATTAATGGCGCCGTGCTGCTGCGCCAACTGCGACATAACCGTGAATATACTGGTACCTACCTGAGGTAATTTGGATGCAAGCATAAGCAGAAAAAAACGAGAGTACTGATTACCTTTCTGGATTCTACTACCGGCCTTTTTTAGTTTAATTAAATGGTGCTGGTAATAAAACCAAAAGTGTAACCAGGGCAATATAGTTAGATAACTTAAGGTGTAGTATTTTGTAGCAAGCCGTAAAATTTTAAAATTTAAAAAAGCTTTGCCTTACACCGAGGCCATGTCTTCCGGAAAGTATTCGGTCATTATTTCTTTCACGTCGTGCGGGGTAAGCGGTTTAGAAAAGTGTCGTTTTACTTCTTCAAATTCTTCCATCCGTTTTAAATCGTAAAAACTGGCCGAAGAGGTCAACAGCATGATTTTAGTTGCTTGCGGGTCTTTTATACCTATTTTGCGGTATTCTTCTAAAAACTCAAACCCATCCATCTTCGGCATTTTTATATCTAAAAAAATAAGTTCCGGAACAATAGCGGCGCCAGCATTAGCCTGTCGCAAATATTGTAAGGCATCTTCGGCATCCGGATAAATCTGAATCCTTCGGGCAATATTAGCTTTAGTTAAAGTGCGGTTGTTAATAAAATTAGTAGTCTCATCGTCGTCGATGAGCAGAATTAAATTTAAAATTTTCATGCATATAAAGCGTAAAAGTTTCTTGAATAAATCAGAAGTAGTTCAGGTTAACACTAACAAGTAAAATTTAGAGGGTGCCGGTATATTTGCTTTACAGAGGTAAATGCTACCGCCACTATTTGGGATTAAATTTAGCTTTATTTTACTAGGAACACAGAAGCATGTACAATTAATAACAAATATGCTGTTTTTTAAGAATGCTTTTCTGGTGGCCAACGGTAAATCAAGAAGCGCGTATAATTACTACTATCCGTATAAAAACGGGTAAAAAAGTTTAAGGCAAGTTTATTTCGGATTATTATATAAATATAAATATATATTAAATTCTTAATATAATTGGCCTGATTTTTAATAGTAATTATCATTACCAACAATATAGAAAGTAATGCAAGCCTACTTTACAGAATGGAGAAACTATACTTTACTGATCAAATTGAAATTTACTACGATACCGAAAATAATTGGCTCTATGTGAATTGGATCGGCTTTCAAACCACCCAATCGGTAAAAGATGGCTGTGGTAAAATTTTAGAATATATGGTTTCGGAAGCCTGCACCAAAATTTTAAACGACAATACTTTGGTAGAAGGTATGTGGTCGGGTGCAGCAAAATGGGGCGCCGATGTTTGGTTTCCGGATTTAAGAGCTCATGGTCTACAAGCCTTTGCCTGGATTTACTCGCCCAGTATGCTTAGTCGGCTATCTACGGATAAAACTTTAACGCACGCGCACCAACCCAGTTACATTCAAACGTTCGACGATCCGGAAGAAGCCAAGGCCTGGTTAAAGATTGTGTAACTAACGTATGGTCCCTCTTTTTAAATAAAATTTAATTATTTCTTACGCGCAGATTGTTTTTTACCCTGGCAACCCCGCCGACGTAAAAAATGGTTTTTTGCAGGAAGTTCTACACTTGCGTTAACTCCTCAAACACTTCGCAGGCGGCGTTTACGGTTTTAATATTGTCGAAAATAACAATTAGCTTGTCTTTTGTTTCCTTCAGGCGCGACAGGCGCGAATGTTGTTGCACAAATTTTAAAATTTTACCAAATGCCTCGGATTGAAAGTACTTGTCGTTGTTTTCCGACGGAATATAGCCTTTCATGACATCCCGTTTAATCGTCAGTTTTTCAAAACCTACTTCCTGGGCTTCCCAACGCAATTTTACAATCTGAATCAGCTTTTCTACCGACTCTGGCAAAGGCCCAAAACGATCGACGATGCTATTTTTAATTTTTTCTAAAGCTGGCAAGTCTTTTACCCGGTCGAGCTTGCTGTATAAGTTTAAGCGTTCCGAAATATTGCTCACGTAGGTATCCGGAATTAAAATTTCCAGGTCAGTTTCTACGGTACACTCGCGCACTACGTCCAGGAACTGGTTTAAATCTTTTTCGGAACCCAGGAATAAATCGCGAAATTCCGTTTCTTTTAGTTCTTTGATGGTATCGTCCAGAATCTGGTGGTACATCTCAAATCCTAAATCATTGATAAAACCGCTTTGCTCGCCGCCCAGTAAATTACCCGCTCCGCGAATATCCAGGTCGCGCATCGCCACTTTAAATCCATCGCCTAAATCCGAGAATTCCTCCAGCGTACTCAGGCGCTTGCGGGCATCCGAAGGCAAACTCGATACCGGTGGGGTAAGCAAATAGCAATACGCTTTTTTATTAGACCGGCCTACCCGGCCGCGCATTTGGTGCAAATCGCTGAGGCCAAACATGTGCGCCCGGTTAATAATAATGGTATTGGCATTCGGGATATCTAAGCCCGACTCAATAATATTCGTGGAGATTAACACATTATACTCGCCTTCCACAAATTTGAGCATGCGTTTTTCGAGCTGTTCGCCGTCCATCTGGCCGTGGGCGTACGTAACTTTCGCATCGGGCACTAATTTTAAAATCAGGTTGGCCATTTCTTCTAAATCGGCTACCCGGTTGTGCACAAAAAATACCTGACCCCCACGCTTGAGTTCGTGCATCACGGCATCCCGGATAATGATCTGGTCGAATACGTGTAACTCAGTTTGCACGGGTTGGCGGTTGGGTGGGGGAGTAGCAATTACGGATAAATCGCGGGCACCCATCAACGAGAAATGCAAGGTGCGCGGAATGGGCGTAGCCGATAAAGTCAGCGAATCTACGTTTACCCGCATTTCTTTGAGCTTTTCTTTCGTTTTTACGCCAAATTTTTGCTCTTCATCAATCACCATTAAGCCCAGATTTTTAAATTTTACATCTTTGCTCACGATGCGGTGCGTACCAATGAGTATGTCGGTTTTGCCTTCGGCTACCCGTTGCAAGGTTTCTTTAATGTCTTTGGCCGTTTTAAAGCGATTCACAAATTCTACGTTCACCGGAAATTTTTCCAAGCGGTCGCGGAAAGTTTTATAGTGCTGCATCGCCAGAATGGTGGTGGGCACCAAAATAGCTACTTGTTTACTATCGGTGGCGGCTTTAAAGGCGGCTCGAATGGCTACTTCGGTTTTGCCGAAACCCACGTCACCGCAAACAAGGCGGTCCATGGGGTGCGGCTGTTCCATGTCGTTTTTAACGTCTTCGGTAGCTTTGGCCTGGTCGGGGGTGTCTTCGTAAATAAACGACGATTCCAATTCGGCTTGCATAAAACCATCCCGCGAGAAAGCAAAACCCGGCGCCGATTTTCGTTTGGCGTATAATTTAATAAGCTCCGTAGCAATATCTTTAACTTTGCTTTTAACGCGTTTCTTCTTGTTGTCCCACTCCGGCGAACCCAGTTTGCTCATGCTGGGTGGTGTGCCTTCTTTGCCGGTATATTTACTGATTTTATGCAGCGCGTGAATGCTCACGTACAGCAAATCATCGTCGCGGTACACCAACCGGATCGCTTCCTGCATTTTACCGCCTACTTCTACTTTTTCGAGGCCGGCAAAACGGCCAATACCGTTATCGACGTGCACCACGTAATCGCCGGGCTGCAAGGAGCGCAGTTCTTTTAAGGTAAGCGCCTTCGATTTAGAAAAACGTTCTTTGTTTTTGTATTTGTAATACCGCTCAAACAACTGGTGATCGGTGTATAAAGCTACTTTTACTTGGTCGTCGATAAAGCCTTCGCGCAACGAAATGGTAAGCGATTGAAATTTTACCGCGTGGTCGAGCTCGTCAAAAATAGTGGTAAGCCGGTCGAGCTGCCGGGGCGATTCGGCGGCAATAATATTGGTAAAACCATTAGTCTGATTATCGTGCAGGTTACTCACCAGCAGATTAAAATCTTTATTAAAAGACGGCTGCGGCTTGGTGGTAAAACTTACCGTTTCGTTAGCTTTAAACGTAAAGCGTTTGCCAAACTCCACAGTAGTATAGGGTTCAAGTAATTTTTTAAAACTTTTGCCCGTTTCAAACAAATCTTCGGGTTGCGATACTACCTGGGTACTGCCATTGGTGAGCATTAAATACTCAAAAGCTTGTTCGGCTTTTGCAAACGATTCGTCAATCACCTCGGTGGTATGCCGCACATCTTTAAACCAGAACCGGGTGCTGCGGGGTAAAAATTCTAAAAACGATTCGCGGGTTTCCTGCAGCAATTTGGTTTGCACGTTGGGTACTACCGAAACCGAAGTTTTAGTTTCCACGGAAAGCTGCGTGTTGGGGTTAAAAGTCCGGATGCTTTCAATTTCGTCGCCGAATAGCTCGATGCGGTAAGGCAGTTCGTTCGCGTAGGAAAATACATCTACAATGCCGCCCCGTACCGCAAACTGACCAGCCTCGTACACGAAATCGGTGCGTTCAAAATCGTATTCGGTTAGGAGTTCCGTTAAAAAGTTTACGTCGAGTTTTTCGCCTACCTTCGCGCTGAACGTATTAGCTACCAAGGCTTTTTTGTTAATTACTTTTTCGGTGAGCGCCTCCGGATAAGTAACCATTAATAAGCCGTCAGCCGCTTTATTCGAGATTTGGTTCAAAACTTCGGCCCGCATTAAAATGTTGGCATTTTCGGTTTCGTCGAATGAATACGGCCTTTTGTACGACGACGGGAAAAGCAAGGGCTCTTGCCGGTCGGTGAATAAATGTTGTAAATCCGAATGAAAATAAGCCGCTTCTTCTTTATCGTGCAGCACAAATACGTGGTGACCCACCTGTAAACTGCTCACAGCGGCAGCCAGTACGGCATCTAAACTGCCCGCCAACCCTTTCAGGTGCACATGCGTTTTCGCCGGCGATTTTAGTCGTTCGGCTATGGTTTGAACTACCGGATCGAGCCGGTATAGTTCCAGGAAATCCTTTAATTTCAATTTGGTTGTTCTTTCGGTAATAAAGCTGCAAAGATAACGAATAATCTGCTCGCAAACTCTTACGCATATAAGAGCGGTAAGGTGTAAAAATTAAAAAACAAAAAAATAGTAAAATCGTAAGAATAAATTGGTACTCTCTGAATAATAATTGTTTATCTTTATAAATCCATTGGGACTCGGCTTTTAAGCACGCGAGTAGTTTAAAGTAATTTTATAATCCATTTAATCCTTACTGAATGATATAATGATGTACTCTAAATTTTTGACTCCCGCTATTTTTTCTGCCGAAGAGTCTCATATTCAATCGCATATTCATAGCTTTTTAGTTAGCTATACCAAATGCATTTACCTGGCCTTTGGGCTGAGCGGCGTAGGGTTATATTTAAAATCGTATCAGCAACTCACCGACAAGCTCTTTGTGTTTACATTGGGTACGTTGGCCTTTTTGTTTTTAGGGCAAATGTTACTTTCTTTTTCTTTTATGCTTAAAAATTTGTGGGTGGCTTTGCTGGGCGCTTTTAGTAGTCTGTCGCTAGCAACTGGGTTTACCTCGGTTTTATTTCTTTTTCAGGGTTGGTGGGGATCAAGTATTCTGGTAACCTTAACAGCTCCCCTGGCGGTTATTACCTTTTTAGTTTTGATCGGGTATATTCTGCAGCAAGGGTTTCAGCGCCGCCGCAAACAACGTTTATTTCTGCTTTGTAACCTGCTTATTCCATTCGGGATTTTGCTGTTATTAGGTACCCTGGCATATTTAAAAGGAGATGCATAACCTGTTTAGCACTCCTGCCGTTTGTGTATACACTGCTGCTGCTCTTAAATAACCTGATTCAAATATGGTTTATAGCCATGGCGGAAATGCAAAAATGATCAGAAAAATAATTTTACTTAGCGCCTGGATACTTGGGTTCTCGTGTGGCGCTTTCTCGGCTATGGCCCAAACTGAGAATGCTGCCGTTAGATTAAGCCAGATGGACAAAGGAACGCACCGGATTTTGTTAGTATTTGCCCCCGATAGTCAGAACGAGTTGCTGCAGGAACAAAACAAGATGTTGCGCCAGGCGCACTCCGGATTAACCGAGCGCGATATGTTGGTCGTACAGGTTATTGAAAATAATGTAGAATTAAATCCGCCGTTGAAAGAAACTATACCCACCGCTGATGCCCTGCGCCAGGAGTATAAAGTTAAAGCCAGCCAATTTACGGTAATTTTAGTCGGTAAAGATGGGGGCGAAAAATACCGGGCGGACCATCCCCAAGCACCTGCGGTACTGTTTCAAATAGTAGATTCCATGCCCATGCGGCAGAATGAAGCGCAGCAAAAACGCCCAAAATAAATTAATTTCCAAAACAACTTTGATTGGTCAGGTGCAGGTGGTCGGTATCAAAACCTTTCTGTTGAGTTAGTTTTACTAAGTTTTGGTACAGGGTAGGGGCCATAAACGGCGAGCGACTCAAGATCCATAAATTTTGCCGGTCGGGGGTGCCCACTACCGCATACGAGTAATCTTCATCCAGAGCAATAATCCAGTAATCGCCTGTAAACGGCCATTGAAACTGCACTTTTAATTTGGTGTTATTACTGCCCGCTACCGGAAAAGCTTTGCCCACGGCCACTGTTTTTTTGCCTTGCGGACTTTTGCGGTTACAGCTGTTTACTACTTTTACGTAGCCGGCTGGTTCCAGTGTGTATTCGGCGGTCGTGCAATGGCAGCCCCGTTCAAAAATTAACGGAAAGGCAGCAATTTCGTACCACTTGCCCGCATATCGGCTTAAATCAACAAAAGGTACGGTTTCTAAAGGCTGATGATTGCGGGAAAAATAACGAATGGCCAGGGTACCTAACACTACCGTACCGGCAACAATGGCTATTTCGCGGGTGTTTTTTTGCATGGTATAAAATTTCTTAGATAATATCTTTAGCCATTTTGTAATGCTGGATTTCGCCAAACAGCACATGGCTTTTTTCTATTTCCTTGTACCCATTCCGGCGGTAAAAGTTTAGCGCATTTTCGCGGGCTTGCAGTGTTAGTTGTTTTACTTGCCATTGCCGGGCAATATCCTCTAAATGCTTTAAAATTAAATTACCTAATCCTTTTCCTTGCTGATCGGGCCGGATAGCCATAAAACGAATTTGGGCCTCTTCGGGAGCGTGTTGATGTAAGCGACCCACTCCCAGCGCTTTTCCGCTTTCATCTACCAGCAGGGCGTGCGTTGCGGTAGCATCGTCCGGAGACCGTTCACTGCCGGCGGGCTGCTGCCAGGGTTGGCGTAAAACTTCGTAGCGTAACCTGTAATATTGTGCCCAGTCATCGGGTTGAGTTGGTGCAATTATTTTCATGAATAATGCTGATTTATGGGGTAGATTCTTTTTCTTTGCTTACCTGTTTACGCGTTTATAAAAGTTAAGCCCCGGAGGTTATCCCCAAAGTACTAACTTTGCCGCCCTGTATACGTCTAAGGACTGTGATCAAGTAAAATTTTTATTCAATGGCTTCATTTGATATTGTAAGTAAAGTAGACCCGCAGAGCCTGGAAAATGCCCTGAATACGGTAAAAAAAGAAATTCAAAACCGTTATGATTTTCGGGACACCAAAGGCAGCGTGGAACTGGACAAGAAAACCAATTTGATTCATATTACTACCGAAAACTCCATGCGCGTGCAGCACATCATGGATATTATTATGAGTAAAATGGTGAAACAAAACCTCGATGCCACTGCCCTGGACTTTTCGGCGGAAGAATATGCTTCCGGGCCCATGATTAAAAAGATGTAAAAGTACGAGCGGGCGTAGATAAAGAAACCGCCAAGAAAATTGTAAAAATTATCAATGATAGTAAGTTAAAGGTGCAAGCCGCTATCATGGACGACCAAATCCGGATAACCGGTAAAAAGATCGACGATTTGCAAGATGTTATCAGCTTAATGCGTCAATCCGATTTGGGTTTGCCCTTGCAGTTTGTAAACATGAAATCGTAATTAGTCTATACTCGATAATCCATAGACTACAGACAATATTAAACTGCTTCATTCATTAAATTTTTTTAAAATTAGCATCTATAAATCCTAACCTATCGACCATCGATTATCGACTATTGCCTAATTACTAACCATTAACGATGGACCATGGTCTGCGGACTAGGGACTGAATAACATGAACGATTTTTTTACACTTTTTGCCCGACCGGATACCTGGATCAGTTTACTGACCTTAACTTTTATGGAGGTGGTACTGGGTATCGATAATATTGTTTTTATCTCTATTGTGGCCGGAAAGCTGCCACCCGAAAGCCAGGGACGGGCGCGTACTATCGGGTTAATGCTGGCTTTGATTTTCCGGATTATGCTTTTATTAACCATATCCTGGATTGTGGGTTTAAAAGAACCGCTTTTTACTATTAATCTGCCTTTCGGTTTTGAGGATTTTGGCGTTACCGGTCGCGATATTATTTTATTTGCCGGTGGTTTGTTTTTACTGGCTAAGAGTACTACCGAAATACACAGTAAATTAGAAGGAGAGGAAGAACATGGCCCCCAGAAAACTTATCATAATTTACAAAAAGTAATTATTCAGATTGTGTTGGTGGATATTGTTTTCTCCTTCGATTCCATTTTAACCGCCGTAGGCTTAGTTGATCACGTGAGCATTATGATTATTGCGGTAATTATTTCGATGGGTATTATGCTGGCCTTTTCTAAAATTATTGGTGATTTCGTGAACGGCCACCCAACGGTTAAAATGCTGGCGCTTGCTTTTCTGATCATGATTGGCGTCATGTTAATTGTGGAAGCTTTCCACGGGCATATTCCCAAAGGTTATATCTATTTCGCCATGGCTTTTTCGCTGGGAGTAGAGATGCTGAATTTACGCCTCCGGAAAACGGACTCACCACCCGTTAAACTTCGTGATTCGGAATACGATTAACTTAAGTAGTTGTTCGTTATTCGAGTTACAAACATCTAATACCAAGTAGTAAATAAACTTTACCATAGTGGTTTGCTAGCTCGTGCGGAAGAGCCAAACGGGGCCCCGCCGGCCATGAGGCAAACTCAGCCCGTTCCAACTAGATAGCACCAGCGAATGGAAAGAGGCACTCTTTCCAAAGATCAGCTCAAGTAAACTTATTTTACGCTATGGAAGATTCTATTTACTAGATGGTATAAGAGCTATCCAATTCTTTAAATTAGTTTCGTGGGCATAATAAAAATTTAAAAAAAGTGGCTATTTCTACGAAGTAGCCACTTTTTTTAAATTTTTATGGACCTATTGGCTTGTAAAGTATCCGGTAGCTAGCCGGTTTTATGTAGCTAGTTTACTTAGGAAATCCCAGACAACTACCCCCACCGCCACCGAAATATTAAGCGAATGTTTGGTGCCGAACTGCGGAATTTCAATAACAGTGTCGGCTAGCTGCATTACTTCATCTTCTACCCCAAATACCTCGTTGCCAAAAACCAAGGCGTATTTTTGCCCGGCGGTCGGATTAAAATCAGTTAACGAAACACTGCGGTCAGCTTGCTCAATGGCTATTATCTGGTTATTTTCGACTTTTAACTGTTCTACTAATTCGGCAGTGCTGGTAAAGTGCTCCCAGTTCACTGAATCGGTAGCCCCTAAAGCGGTTTTATTAATTTCTTTGTGGGGCGGCGTGCCGGTTATGCCGCACAGGTAAATTTTACTCACCGCAAAAGCATCGGCCGTCCGGAAAGTGGAGCCTACGTTGTGCAACGAACGCACATTATCGAGTACCAGCACCACCGGTAATTTTTCCTGTTCTTTAAATTCCTCCACCGATACCCGGTTGAGTTCCTCCATTTTTAACTTGCGCATGAAATTCGTAAACTATTTGCGGGAAGGCGAGCGCCAATTTCTTAAATTTGTTTAGCTGTTCCGGCATTATGGTTAATCACCCAGCTATCTTATTTAGGTGAAACCCTTTTCCGGAAGTGCCAAAAGCCCTACTAACCTGCTTTAAAATTTAAAATTAATGAAAATAATAAAGTAAGTTACCGGTAGTTCGTAAAGAAGCATTTAAAAAATAGTCAGTAGGTTTAAATAAGCAGGTAACCTGACTGGCTGCCAGAAATAAACTTAGTAAGTTACCCGTTTTAGCCCCAGTATTTTGAGCACCACCGCCGATATTACCATTACCCCCTTAATGAAGCAGTATTACGCCATCAAGACAAAACATCCTGGGGCCTTACTGCTTTTTCGGGTAGGTGATTTTTACGAAACTTTTGGAGACGATGCCGTGAAGGCCAGTAAAATCCTGGATATTGTGCTCACCAAACGAGGAGCCGGCACTACTTCCGAAACCGCTTTAGCCGGTTTCCCGCACCATTCCTTGGATACGTATTTACCCAAATTAGTGCGGGCCGGCGAACGCGTTGCTATCTGCGACCAGTTGGAAGATCCTAAATCCGTAAAAGGCATTGTAAAACGCGGCGTAACCGAGTTAGTTACGCCTGGTGTGTCTTTTAACGACCAGGTTCTCGAGAAAAAAAGCAATAATTACCTGGCGGCCGTGCACCTGAGTAAAAACGAAACCGGCATTGCTTTTCTGGATATTTCGACCGGCGAATTTATAACGGCCCAAGGCGATCGGCCATACATTGGCAAATTGTTGCAAAGCTTTGCGCCCGCCGAAGTTTTGTTTTGTAAACGGCTGAAAGAAGAATTTTATCTTTCGTTCGGTCCCGATTTTTGCCAGTACGCGCTGGACGAATGGGTGTTTGGTTACGATTATGCTTACGAAAGCTTGCTGCGCCATTTTGGTACTACTTCGTTAAAAGGCTTCGGCATTGATACTTTGCACGAAGGCATTATTGCGGCGGGCTGCATCTTGCATTATTTATCTGAAACCCAACACCACGATATAGGGCACATCCGCACCATTTCGCGGCTCGAAGAAGATAAATACGTGTGGCTCGATAAGTTTACCATTCGCAACCTCGAGTTGATTTTTCCGCAACATACCGAAGGCGTGCCCCTCATTCAAATTCTGGATAAAACAGTTACGCCCATGGGGGCCCGGCTCCTAAAAAAATGGGTAGTGTTGCCCCTCAAAGAAGTATCGCAGATTCAACGGCGCCTGGATACCGTGGAAGCATTGATTAGCAATGGCAATTTACTGCAAGACATCACGCATTATCTAAAACAAATTAATGACCTGGAACGGCTTATTTCGAAGGTAGCCGTGAAGCGCATTAATCCCCGCGAAATGCTGCAGCTGAGCAAAGCCCTGGAAGCTACCGTGCCCATTAAAGAATTACTGAGCCATAGCCAGATTCCTGCCTTAAAAAAGCTAGCCGATCAATTAAGTTTTTGCGACATTATCCGGGAAGAAATTAAACAGAAAATAAAACCGGATGCTCCCATGCTCACCAACCTGGGCAATATTATAAATCCGGGCATTCACGCGGAATTGGATGATCTGCGGGCCATTGCTTTTTCGGGAAAAGATTATCTGCTGCAACTGCAACAGCGCGAAATTAAAAATACCGGCATCTCGTCGTTAAAAATCGCCTATAATAAAGTTTTCGGTTATTATCTGGAAGTAACGCACGCCCACAAAGATAAAGTACCGAAAGAGTGGATCCGGAAACAGACTTTGGTAAACGCCGAGCGATACATTACCGAAGAACTAAAAACCTACGAAGAAAAAATTCTGCACGCCGAAGAACGTATTTTTACCATTGAGCAGCAATTATTTAACGAACTGGTATTAAGCACTACCGAATACGTCGGCCAAATTCAGCAAAATGCCCGGGTGCTGGGGGTTATTGATTGTCTGGCTTCTTTTGCCTGCGCGGCGGTAAGTTACCACTATATAAAACCCGAAGTAAACAACACGCACGAATTAAATATTACAAAAGGCCGTCACCCGGTAATCGAACGGCAGCTGCCACCCGGCGAAAGTTACATACCCAATGATATTTTCCTGGATACCGACGAGCAGCAAATCGTGATTATTACGGGACCCAACATGGCGGGTAAAAGTGCCTTGCTGCGCCAAACGGCTTTAATGGTGCTTATGGCGCAAATTGGATCGTTTGTGCCCGCCGAAGCGGCACAAATTGGTATTGTCGACAAAATTTTTACCCGCGTGGGTGCATCGGATAATTTAAGCCGTGGCGAAAGTACCTTTATGGTGGAAATGACCGAAACGGCCAGTATTTTAAATAATTTATCGGAGCGCAGCTTGGTACTGATGGACGAAATTGGCCGCGGCACCAGCACTTACGACGGCATTTCTATTGCCTGGGCCATTGTGGAACACCTGCATAACCACCCGAAAGCCCGAGCCAAAACTTTATTTGCTACCCATTACCACGAGTTAAACCAACTGGCCGAAGAGTTGCCGCGCGTGCGTAACTTTAACGTGAGCGTAAAAGAAACTGGCGGTAAAATTTTGTTTATGCGCCAGTTAAAGCCGGGTGGCAGCGAGCATAGTTTCGGGATTCACGTGGCGCAAATGGCCGGCATGCCCAACAGCGTGGTGGTGCGGGCCAACGCCATCATGCACCATTTGGAAGAAGACAAAATCCGGCAGCATCCGGATAAAAATAATATGAAAAGTGTACCTAAGCCGCAATATCAATTAAATATGTTCGAGCTGAATGATCCGGCCATGGTGCGTTTACGCGAAATTTTTCAAAAATTAGACATTAATACCATTACTCCTGTGGAGGCTTTGCTAAAGTTAAACGAACTAAAACTGTTAGTGGATCAGCAGCAAGTACCGGGGAAGAAGTAACTATTACTAAATTTTAAAAAAACTAGACTGATTATCAGGAAGAAATGGATAATGTTAATTTTTTTTTAGGCTGGTACTTGACAAATGAAAATAACTGCGTAAATTTGCCTCACTAAATCGGTAAAACGAGATAGTAAACGCGAAAGTAGCTCAGTTGGTAGAGCGCGACCTTGCCAAGGTCGAGGTCGCGGGTTCGAACCCCGTCTTTCGCTCCAGTGAAGAACTCCTTCAAGAGACGTTGCGCCCGCAACGTCTTTTCTTTATAGAATTGGATCAGCGCAAGCTGTCCAGGCCGGGGTGGTGAAACTGGTAGACACGCAAGACTTAAAATCTTGTTTTCATTAGAAAGTGCGGGTTCAAGTCCCGCCCCTGGTACTTAAAACCCTTGTAAGTCTATGATTTACAAGGGTTTTTGTTTTTAACGGTGTCTAGGTTTAAAGTTAATTGAACAATGATTCTTGAAGTCTATAATCGTCATATGTGCATATCTATTTTTTCTGATATATCTGATTTAAAGTATTAATTTTATTACTAAAGGGACGTAATTAAAATGGACAAAAAGTTAGAAGTAGTAAATAGCATCAGCTTTCTTAAAAAAAGGTCACTACAATCCTTAAAAGTTTACAATGAAGCTATTTCTGCATATAACTTAGGTTTGAGTGAGGCTATAAAACTTCATAAACGATTCCCTATATTCCTTGATACTAATGTTTTATTAAGAATTTATAGTATTTCCTTTACAGAGAGAGAAAAATATAAAAAGTTTTTTCAGGACCATACCGAGAGTATTTATATCACTGATCAAATACAAAGGGAATTTATTAAAAATAGAGAAGATGTAATTAATAAATTTTTTGAAGATGTAACTAAAAAGATACCTCAAACCTTTAAAAGGGATATTTTAAACAATATTGAAAGTTTTCTTACTTCAAATAAAGTTATTTTAAAAGATTATAAAATGATTGAAGAAGGGCTAAAGAATGTAAAAAAAGAATGTGCAGGGCTTTTAGATTCTTTAAATAGTGAGGTTGAAAAGAATAAGACTAAGAGTAAAAATATAATTTTAGAAGATGAAGTTTTAAACGCATTGGGGAAAACAAATACATTAAATCAGTTGTCAGAAAATGAAATTGAGCAAATAAAAAAAGATTTTGATCTCTTGGTTTCACAAATCAACAAAGAGGATGGGGAAAAAGATTTAGGTAAAACAGGTAAAGCATTTCCTGGATTGGGAGATTTGAAAAAGAAGCCAGATGATCCTTATGGAGATTACATAATTTTTCATGAAATTTTAAATCATATGTCCAAAAAAAAGACTGATGCTGTATTTTTAACTTTTGATACAGCAAAAGGGGATTGGATGCAAACAACTAAAGCCCCCCACCTTCACTATATTGAAAATGTTTTCTTAAATACAGGAAAAACTTTATATATTTTAGATGCTGAACGAGTTTTAGAAACGTTGTTAGAAGGGTCATTCGAATCTTTAATCTCAGGTTCGGAAGAGTATGTAGATGATCTAGATTTATATATAAACCGCGATTCTTTAAGACAATTCTTAAATTCCCATTCTTTTACTAAGGATAGAAAAGAGACTATTGATATTAATACTTTAACTAAGGAATTAATTCTCAATGGGGTTAGTTATATATATGATTTAGAGCAAGCATTTAAAAAAGCTGAATTATATTTTAACGAATATGATTTATCATCTTTTAGTCAATCGTCATTTGTTAGGTTTGCTCTTTATATTTTAAATAAAAATTATATATGGATAAATCCAAGTGGGTTGCATAGTAGGTTAGATTTTTCTAAACATAAAAGGAACGTTAATTTACCTAAAGACAGTTTAGATGATTTTAATAGTTTTTTAGATAGCATAGTGAACTAATTATTGTTTGCATAAAGACCATTTTCGCGAACTATATGCATTACGGGGTTTAGAGCTCTTTACTAAATTAAAGCATAACGTAGAACAGAAATTTGCTTGGAACTATTAACAATTAACCAGAATTTTTAAATTTTTACCAAGGAGCTACCGATAACCCTAGCTTTTAGTTTTTATTTTGAAATTACTTACCTGAAAGTGGCGAAAAAGCTTTATTGAGAAATTAAAGTAAACTCGTTTAAGCGTACGATTCTGTTAAAACCTGTACAATCTTAGTGGCCTGGCGCTCCCAACCCAGCGGCTGATCTATGGGAATAAAGTTCAGCCTTGCCTAGTCCTTCTGACTTTGCAACAAGTTATTACGGGTTGCGTTCGCTGAGTTTATTTCGGGTGGTAAGGCAGCATCTTCTAAACATACCAGTTTATCCCGGGAAAGAGAATAAGCTTCCTCCACGGAACGAGCAATAACCGGATTGCCGGTGAAAATGTGGTTAGACCGTTCAATAACCATTTTTTCGAGCTCGTAGCGCCAGCCTTAGTTATTTAATTACCAATGATCTTGGCTTAAAGTATTTAATTGAATCGCTAAGGGTTTACCGGTTATTAAATGGAGTTCGTGCCCCGCTAAATAAGTTAACCAATTAGAAGCAAAAATTATATCGTAGGAGCGATTAGCCGCAAACCGGGTGGCAAAGCGAGCATAATGAATAATTTTTGAATTAAGATCAATATGGTCCCAATCTACCTGATTAATAAAGTCGATTGCCTCCTGGAAATCAGCTTCGGTAGTGGTAATCGTTAAAGAATTTTCTTCGACAGCAGCCGCACTTTTGCTTCTTTCTTCGAAATAAGACCGTTGATTTTCCGGGGTATTCGGTGATCCGTAAAGCGGGATTTCGCAGCGGATAGAATTGGCCTCGGCGAAGGGTTGTACTTTTGGTAAACTCTTTTTAAAAGCTATAGCTTTAAAATCTACGTTGTTTAAACCCGTTACATTTATATTATCAAACGCTAACGCCGGATCTGCTTTCGGTCGTATTAAAGATACATTTAGCTGGTTAGCCATAGCTTTTACGGCTTCGTAGCAGTTTGTTTCTAGTGGTTTATCGCTGTTTGGCAGAAAATCCCACCCTAAAAAAAGTATTCGTAAGTGACGCATTATAAACCCATAGAGCTGATTAAGTAAGTAGGGAGGATTCGTAGGCAAGAGGTTATTCTTGGTACCGCAACTCATAGTCAAAATTTGATTGTAGCTCTTATATCATAAACTGCTTCCGGTATACTTCTCAATAGCAAATACTTTTTACAAGGTAGCCAGTTATTTCGCGGCTGATTAATTTTCGAAAATACAATAGATGCATTTACGGGGTTCCGCCGGCGGTTGCAATACCGTATTTTTAAAAATTTAGGTGTTTGGCTCATTATACTATACGGTATATACTTACCTGATTAGGTAACACCAGGCAATTTAAAAAGATATGGGTTTCCGGTTTGGGCGGGAGTAAAGCGTAAATTTTCTCGGGATAGAAGTAAGATTGACCAAAACGCGTACTGGCCAAAATAAAAAATGCGGGGAATAAACAAGTTATTCTCCGCATCGGGTAGCCACCAATAAGGTTTTGCTGGTACGCTAAAAATGGTTTTGTTACTAAATTAACTTGTAACCTAATCCGGTAAAGCAAAGGCTACGTAGCTATCGCCTTTGCGAACCCCTAATTTGGTACCACCACAGGCCAGCACTAAATATTGTTTGCCATTTACTTCGTAGGTGCTGGGGGTAGCAAAAGCCGCGGCCGGCAGGGTAGTTTCCCAGAGTAATTTGCCATTGTTTTTATCGTAAGCGCGTAACTTTTGATCTTTGGTACCGGCGATAAACAGCAGGCCGCTGGCAGTTACTACTGGACCTCCGTAGCTTTCGGCCCCGGTTTGCGGGATTCCTTTGGCGGCTAGTTCGGGCGTTTCGCCGTAAGTTATTTTCCAGCGGTATTCGCCGGTATTCAGGTCTATGGCATTTAAGGTGCCCCAAGGCGGACTAATAGCCGGGTAACCTTTCTTATCCAGAAATTTGGTATAACCCGAAATGCGGTACGGTACATCGGGCATGCCTTTTTTGTTTTCTAAACCAGGTTCTTTTAACTTAGTAATGCCCGGTTCCAGCTTTTCGGTGCCGAACAGAAATGCTACTAACGCCTTTTTTTCTTCGGCGGAGAACTTGGTAAATGCGGGCATCATGCCTTTGCCTTTAGATACTACGTTGGTTACATAATCGGTGGTGCGGTGTTTCTGAATGTCGATTAAAGCCGGATAGCCACTCGCCGGATTTCCTTTTCGTTCGGCTCCGTGGCAAGGGGTGCAATTGCTGGCGTACAGGCGCTCCCCAGAACTCAGGCTAGCCAAATTGGCATCCGGAGCCGTTGATTTTAAAGCCAAAAGCCAAGCCATTTCGTTGCTGTTTACATACATTATCCCATCCGGATCAACGGCAGCACCGCCCCACTCGGCTCCCCCATCTAAACCCGGAAAAATAATGGTGCCTCTCTTACTCAACGGGGTAAATGGGCCAGACTCGCTGCGGGAAGCTTGAAGGGTTGTTTTTAATTCCTCCAGATTATCAGCATGCGGATTTAGCTCCGCTACGGTGAGCGATTGGCGGGCGTAGGGAGCCGGTTTGGTCGGAAAGGGTTGCGTGGGCCAGGTTTGTTCTTCGGCTACATCGGTGGCAGGTACAGGTCGTTCTTCTATCGGGAACAAGGGCGCGCCGGTTACCCGGTCGAACACAAAAACATAACCTTGTTTGGTTACCTGGGCTACGGCATCTACTTTTTTGCCTTTGTGGGTAACGGTAATTAAATTGGGCGGTGCCGGTGCATCGCGGTCCAGCACGTCGTGGTGTACCAGTTGGTAATGCCAGAGCCGTTTGCCGGTTTTCGCGTCGAGGGCCAGTAAGCAGTTGGCAAATAAATTTTGGCCTTTGCGGTTGCCGCCGTAAAAATCGAATGCAGCCGACCCGGTAGGAACGTACAATATGCCGCGTTGGCGGTCCACGGACATGCCCGACCAGTTATTGCCGCCGCCTACATCGGTGTTTTTGTAAGTGTCGGGAGGCCAGGTATCGTAGCCAAACTCACCCGGTTGCGGTATGGTCCGGAAAACCCAAGTTAATTTACCCGTCCGAATATCAAACGCTTGAATATGGCCCAAAGCGGCATCGGCTCCTTCGGAAAGCCGCATGGGCATGATAATTAAATCGTTAAATACCGTACCCGGCGTGTTGGAGATTACAAATTTATCTTTCGCGGTTTCGCCTAATCCCGCTTTTAAACTGGTGCGGCCGTTTTCACCAAAACTAGGAATAGCTTGCCCCGTGCGGGCATCTAAGGCGTATAACCAAGGGCCATTGGTATATAAAATGCGTTTATCTTCGCCGCTTTCCCAGTAAGTAAGGCCGCGACTGGTACTTAATCCGTTTGACTCAGCAGTAGGTTTTAGTTTCCACCGCTCTTGGCCCGTGGCCGCATCCACGGCAAAAGGTTGGGAAGTGGCCGTCATGCCGTAAAGCGTACCGTCCACAATAATCGGATTAACTTGCATCTGGCCCGAATCCCGGGTGTGGTATTCCCAGGCTATTTTTAAGTTAGCTACGTTTGCTGCGTTAATTTGCTTTAAAGTAGAATAATGATTGCGATCAGGGCCGCCCAGGTACTCGCGCCAATTCTGCCCCGAAGCTGTATCGGCCGCATTATCCGGTAACAGCCGGCTGGTGAGGCAGCCTGTAATACCCAGCACCAGGGCCGGTAGTAAAAGTTTTTTCATCTGATTTTTAAAAAATAGATAGTGTAATGGCATCCGTTTCATGGCTTTTACCTAAACCAGTAACTGCAAAACCAGCAACTTTAAAGATAAAGGATTAAAGAGAAGGGGCAAAATTTTTAAAGTGGCAGTAGCATTAAAATCAAGGAAGCCCCGGATGCTGTTAAGAGGAGTACAAAATAAAGATTTTTATACTTCGGGATTGGACCCAGTAAACGGCTGGTAATTATTTAAAAATGCCTTATAGAGTAGTGCTACTTTGCCCGAATTTTTAAAATGATTCGGGCAAGTATTTAACCAGTTCCCATAAAAAATTTAAAAAAATCTCCCGAAAAATACTCAAAAATAAGTATTGCGGTTGCTGGTAATAGTTGCTACCTTTTGCTTTTCAAGGAGTTACTGATAAAACATCGGCGTGGTTTAAAATAAAGCAGAGTCGGTATATTTATTTTGCCCAAATGCAGGCTTACTTATATTACTTAAAGCCTACGTTTACCGGAAGTGTTACTTGGCTGCAATTGGTTGTTCAGAGTATTGTTCCCAGCAATGCGCACTTCCTTCGTGCCCGGCAGTTAGAAATATAACATTAGGAAGATACTACTGGTCGGCTGATTCTTTTGCCTGCTCGTTGTAAACGCATAAGGCTTTTTAATTTAACCCAGCGGCGCTGCTTGGAGCAGCGGCAAATGCCTCTACTAGTTTACCCGAAACATTATAAACCTCTAAATGATCAACCATGATGCAACACCTACCTTCTTCCAACGGAAACAATATTTTTTCGGCAACAAACCAAAAATTTAAAAAAAGTGCCTTACTAAGCAAGTACCAACAGCAGTACCGGCTATTTCTGCTGGTATTTAGTCTTAATTGGTGTATTGGCTTAGCAGTGCAGGCCCAGGATGTGTTAGTTGGTTTAACTTCTATAGGTGGGTCACAGAACGAGGGTACCGCATTTACCATTAAAAGCGATGGTTCAGGTTTTACGGTGCGTCATAGATTTGCCATATCGGGTCAAATTCCTTACGGCGATTTAATCAAAAACAACGATGGTTACTTCTACGGCATGACTTCGCGCGGTGGGGCTTATGGCTACGGTACTATTTTTAAAATGACAGCAAACGGCACGGTTACTATTCTGCATAGCTTTAACAATACTGTTAGCGGAGCTAACCCACAGGGTAGCTTAAAAAAAGCCAGCGATGGTAACTTGTACGGCATGACCTACAAAGGGGGGGCTTATAATTACGGTACTATTTTTAAAATTACTCCGGGGGGCACGCTTACCGTGCTGCGCAGCCTCGATTATACCAATGATGGTGGGTACCCGTACGAAAACTTAATTCAAGCCAGCGACGGTAATTTCTACGGATTGACATTAGGAGGAGGAAGTACGGGCAATGGTACTATTTTTAAAATTACGCTGGGGGGCGATTATACCGTACTGCGCAGTTTCGTTTCTGCTACTGACGGCGCTAATCCATACGGCAGTCTGGTGCAAGGGGCGGACGGCAACCTGTACGGCACGACTTCCGTGGGCGGTACGAATAATCAAGGCACTATCTTCCGGATATCATTAAGTGGTACCTTTACGGTGCGGCGCCATTTAAATTATACTACGGATGGGGCCTTCCCAACGGGGAACAACTTAATAGTGGGCGCTGATGGTAATTTTTACGGGATGATGTACCAAGGGGGTACTTTTGGTTACGGTACCTTGTTTAAAATGACTCCCGGCGGCACTTATACGGTTCTCAAAAACCTGAATTATACCGCGGATGGAGGTTACCCGAAGGGCAGTTTGGTGCAGAATACGGATGGCAATTTTTACGGTATCATGCAATCGGGTGGCAGTGTAGGTTACGGTACTTTATTTAAAATGACTCCGGGTGGTACCTATACGGTTCTCAAAAATTTGGCTTACACCGACGGGGGCAATGCCCAGGGTAGCCTGGTTCGTAACAGCACCGATGGTAATTTTTACGGCATGACTTCTTTCGGCGGCGCTACCGATGGCGGCACTATTTTCCGGCTTACGCCCGGCGGCACCTTTACCCGGCTCGTTCAATTTCCGGAAGCAAGTAAAGGCATCCGCCCAATTGGTAATTTAATTCAAGCCCGCGATGGTAATTTTTACGGTACTACCTTAACAGGGGGATTAATGAAGGCGGTACCATCTTTAAGTTTTGCAGTGGTACTTTTGCCGGGATAAAAGCCTTTAATAATCCTACTACTGGGAATAGTCTAACTGGTTATAGTCCGCAAAGCGGCTTAGTGCAGGGTTCCGATGGTAATTTTTACGGCACCGCCACTTCCGGAGGAACTTACGGCTTCGGCACCATCTATAAAATAACGCCGGGAGGCACTTATACGGTACTTTGGAACCTGGATGGTACCAACGACGGGCGCTATTCTTACGGCAGTTTGGTGCAAGGCTCCGATGGGTATCTCTACGGCATGACCCAAGGAGGTGGTACCTACAATCACGGGACTATTTTTAAAATAAATACATCAGGTACTGTTTTTACCGTACTAAAACAACTAGATTATAGCACTACCGGCGGTTCTCCGTACGGCAGCCTGGTGCGGGGCAAAGACAATAATTTTTACGGCATGACTTATTACGGGGGGAGTATTGGCTATGGCACAGTGTTTAAAATTACGTCTAATGGCGATTTGACTGTTATCAAAAACTTTGATTTTGCGAATGGCGGTTATCCCTTTCGCAATAGCTTGGTACAAGGCGCCGACGGCTTTTTTTATGGCATGACCAATACGGGCGGTGCTTCTAGTACCGGAGTAGTTTTTAAAATCTCGCCGAATGGCGACACTTTCCTGGTTTTGCGCGACTTCGATAGTACTACCGATGGGGGATACCCGCAAGGAGATTTGGTACAAGGCACTGACGGGCGTTTTTACGGCCTTAACAACAGCGGAGGTATCAATGGTTTCGGCACCATTTTTAGAATTAGTACCAGCGGTACGTTTCAGGTACTCCGCCACCTTAATATTGCTACTGACGGGGGAAGTCCTATTGGGAGTTTAGTATTACAGAAAGCCAATCCAACAGCAAACGCGCAAAGTGTAACTACCGCCGTGAACACCGCTAAAGCAATCACCCTTACTGGCTCCGGCGGATCTCCTGTAACGTACAGCATTGTAGCCTCTCCGGCCCACGGCACCTTAAGCGGCTCGGGCGCTAACCGCACTTATACCCCGGAACCTGGCTATACGGGTACCGATTCGTTTACTTTTACGGTTACCTGGGGTTGCCAAACATCATCTGCTAAAACGGTAACTATTACCGTGGGGGCACCAACGGCCATTCGCCTGAATACGGGCGGCCCGGCAGTGGGTAGCTTTAGCGCTGATAACCATTTTAGTGGAGCAACCAGTATATCTACCACCGATTTAGCTATTGCCAACACCACCAACGATGCCCTGTACCAGGATAACCGCCGGGCAACTACTACGGGTGGGAGCTTTAATTATAACATACCGGTGCCAAACGGAGTGTACACCGTAAAGCTGCATTTTGCCGAAGTATTTTTTACTACCACGGGTAAGCGCAAGTTTAACGTAACTGCCGAGGGAAATAGCTGGTTAACCAATTACGATATTTATGCCGCAGCGGACGGTGTACGCCGGGCCGTAGTAGTTACCAAAAATATAACAGTTAGTGGCAATACGCTCAACTTAAATTTTGTTTCTACGGTGGATAAAGCGTGTGTATCGGCGATTGAGGTATTACCGGTTGCTGGTGCCGAACGACTGGCCGAGGAGGTGCCAACCGAAGCAGAAAACACCATTATCTTGGGTCTTTATCCTAATCCGGTTCATAATCAGTTTATGGTACAATTAAGTGAGCCCCTGGATAACCCCCAAACTTCGGTGAGAGATGCGGCCGGAGTCGAAGTACTGCACAATCCGCACCAGGTAATTAGCAGCGATCAGTTGCAAGTAAATGTCGAGACCTTAAAGCCGGGCTTGTATTTATTGCAAGTACATTCCAAGCAAGGTTATCAAACGATGAAATTTTTAAAAGAATAAAGCCATTCATCTACAACCAGATTAAAATTTAAAAAAGTTAAACCAGAAATGGTAAGGTCCACTGCACAAGGCTTTACCATTTCTGGTTTAACTTTTTACCGCCACTATACTCGAACTAAGGTATTGTTATTAGCGGTTAGGTTTTGACTGATTAATCTTTTGGAGTAATCTTTTGAAAGAATCATTGATAATCGAGATGGTTTTTCTCAAGAGTCAAAGCAAAGGAACTTTCCTATTGGAAAAAGGAAGTATAAGTTATCGGATAAAATAAGAAAATTACTACCGAAGTTTAGTAGAGGAAAAGTGATTTTCGGGGTTTCTAAAAACTTTAATTAATTTTTAACATTTTATCCGTTTGCCTCGAATCCAGGGAATAAAGTCATGCCGCCATCTACGAAAAGCGTAATACCGTGCACGTAATCCGATTCATCGGAGGCGAGCCAGGCCGCCGCTTCGCCAATGTCTCGCGGTTCGCCAATGCGGTTGTAGGGAATTAGAGTAAGTAACTTTTGGGCAGCCTCGGTAGTTTCCCAGGCCTCGCGGTTAATCGGTGTTTTGATAGCTCCGGGGCCAATGCTGTTAACCCGAATTTTATACGGCGCCAATTCCTGCGCAATGGATTTCATGAGCAACATAATGCCTCCTTTAGAGCTAGCGTAATTCACGTGTCCGGCCCAAGGTATAACTTCGTGCACCGAACTCATGCAAATTATTTTTCCGGCGGCTTTAGATATTTCTGGTTGAAGGCCGCGCCGCAAAAATTCTTTGGCCGCCTCGCGGGCACACAAAAACTGACCCGTTAAATTTACATCGATTACTTTTTGCCATTGCGCCAAAGTCATTTCCACAAACGGCGCATCTTGCTGAATGCCGGCATTGTTTATTAAAATATGCAAAGTGCCGAACTGCTCTATCACTTGCCGGAATAATTCGAGCACTTCTGCCTCTTTACTAACATCGGCTTTTAAAGCAATGGCTTGGCCACCGGCATTTTTAATTTCGGCTACAACTTTTTCGGCGCCTTCGGCACTGCTGGAGTAATTCACTACTATAGTAGCGCCATCAGCGGCCAGGGCTTTGGCTACACCAGCGCCAATGCCGGAACTGGCTCCGGTTACCAAGGCAATTTGATTTTTTAAGCGTTGTTTTTCGGTTTGGGCCATGGTACAGTAGTTAAATTAGAAAATACTCTTGCGGTTTTACATACCACCGACAGGCGGTAATGGTTACTAAAAGTTTGCCTGCTAGCTAGGTTTAACAGAATGGTGCTGCATAAATAAGTTTCATCGAAAAGCGATTTTCAACAAGAACTACGGCAGTAGTGGTAAACGGTTTTTTAAAAATTTTTAAATTTTATCATTCCGCCGGGTAATTATTAATTAATGGATCAAACATTAAGGCTTTAAAGCTGTTGAATTTAAAAATTAAAAAAGTCCGGCAGTTTAGGTCGCGTTAAAATTAATGAGTGATACCCGAATCAATAAGCCAGGTACTCTATCCCGATTTTTAAATTCAAACACCAATTAATGCGCTTACCCGCTTTAACCCAAAGTGCCCAGATGCGGTACTTTACTTTTTTTTATTTATACCTGATGCAAGGCATTCCTTCGGGGTTTGCGCTTACCGCTATAGCCAATTATTTAGCGGGTAAAGGCGTTAGTTCGGCCAGTATTGGTACATTTGTGAGTATTGTGGGCATTCCCTGGATTATTCAGTTTGGGTGGGGGCCGCTCATCGACCGCTACCAATATTCGGTGGTTGGGCACCGAAAACAATGGGTGGTTTTAACGCAATTTGCGGCTTTTCTGGCTTCGTTAACTCTTTTGCTGGTAAATGATCCGGTGACACAACTGTCGTTTTTAGGGTTAGTTTTTTTTACACACAGCTTGTTTGCTTCGGTGCAGGATGCCAGCGTAGATGCCATGGCGATTTCGGTAGTGCCGGTGGCAGAGCGGGGGAGGTTAAATGCTTGTATGCGCGGCGGCTTATTAATGGGCATTTCTTTTGGAGCAGCGGCCTTGGCCTATGTACTGCATCAATATGGATTTAAAACAGCGGTGCTGGTGCAATCTGGCGTGTTGTTTATATTTACCGTAATTACTTTTTTTGTAAAGCTAGATCCAAACGATCCTTTATTGCCCAACCGGAAACTTGCTAAAAAGCTTGTACGATCAGAAGAAAACCCCCAATTAAAAAAAGTTTTCCAGTTTTTATGGCGCAGCATAACCGAGGCGCACAGTTTGCGCACCTTTGGCGTAATTGCCTTATCCTATTTATGTTTCAGTATTTTTATCCGGTCGTTTGCCTTTCACTTAATTCAGGTGTTGCACTGGCCCGACCAAGAAGTATCGGTGTTACAAGGAGGGTGGGGCAGTGCCCTAACGCTCATAGTAGTGCTAAGTGGCGGTATTCTGGCTGACCGGTTAAGCCCGCAACGTTTACAAATAAAAGTAATGGGATTTTTAGCCGTATTTCTAATAGTTTTTAACTTGCTGGCCTTTCTCTGGAATATCCGACCATTTGCGGTATCGGGCTTGTTAATCTGGAATATTGCCGATCCCATGTTTAGTGTAGCTGCTTTTCCCATTTTAATGACGCTGTGCAAGGATTACACCGCCGGTTCTCAGTTTACCACTTATATGGCGCTGATTAATTTTTGCGAAATAATAGGTTCCTATGTAAGCGGTTGGGCTTTACTTGTAGTACCAGCTCCGGTATTGGGAGTTGGCTGCGGAGTAGTACTTTTTATCTGCATGTATGTCGTATACACTTTAAATAAATCTGCTACCCACACTGCCAAATCCCTGGTTCCAGAAATGTAAGTTCTTGTTTAGCTACAAGAAGAACTGACAATTTTTTTAAATTTTCGATTCGTTTACCAACCGGAACCCCGGCGACCACCTCCCAGGATACCTCCCAATAAGCCACCTAAGCCACCGCTGCCCATGCTGCCGTAGCCCCGTCGACCGTTTAAGCCGCCCAGAATAGAAATAATAGAACCCAGACCGCCTCCACCGCCAAAGCCACCCATACCACCACCTAGTCCGCCCATTCCGCCGCCTAGTAAACCACCTAACAGGCCACCGCCCATGCCGCCCATCATGCCGCCGTGCCGACGGCCACCCATCATGCGACTTAAAACGATTGGTGCTAAAATGCCCAGCATGCCCGTAACCATTTGCGGTGAAATGCCAACGTTTTTAAACATATCACCAAAACCGCTTTTATGTAAAAAGGCCGGCGATGTAGGGTCTTCGCCTTGTTGTTTGGCCGTGTTTGCTTTATCTACAAATTGGTCCAGAATACTAAACTGTTTCTGATCGATGCCCAAGTAGTTAGAGATTTCCTGAATGCGTTGCTGTTCTTCCGGCGAATACTGACCATCGGATTTAGCAAAACTAATGATATCCGTTACAAAAGAAAATCGTAAGGTGCTTTGCTTTAAAGTATCCAAGCATCTTTGCAAGCTAATCTGCGACGGATTTTGGGCAATCTGGGTAATTTCCTGCTGAATGTTGGCCGGTAGTTCTGCCGCTTCGGCCATCATTTTTAAAAATTCCAGTTCTTCGGCGGTAGCATTGCCATCAGCAGAAGCAATGGTAGCTAATGCGCCCAGGTAGGCGCCTCTTTCTTCTATCGGATGATCTTTTAACAGGGTAGTTGGCTCTTGTTCCATGCTTTATAAGTTTAGTGTTAGCTTCCTGTTAACGAATGAACCGCCTGGTAAGTTAGGTTTTCTAAAATAGAGTATTAATCTTCCCAAATGGCAACGGTGTGCGGCTGTTGTCCTTTTTTAAAAGCCCGAAACATTAAGTCGGTTTCATAATAAATGCCGATAGTGCCTTGTGAATCCAGCGCAATTAAGTTTTTATCACCTTCTATTTTGTCTTTGTAAACATTAGCCGCTTGCTGGCAGGCTTCCTGAATGGGCATTTTTAAATATTTAACTAAAGCGTACACTTCGTGCCCCACCACGGCCCGCATAATGCCTTCGCCTTCGCCGGTGCAGGAAATAGCACAAACTTCGTTATTGGCGTAAGTGCCAGCGCCAATAATAGGTGTATCGCCAACCCGCCCATTGTGTTGGTTCACTAAACCACCCGTAGAAGTAGCCGCTGCTAAATTGCCGTTCTTATCCAGGGCTACGGCTCCCACGGTATCAAATTCTTTTACTTTTTCTTCTTCTTTGGTTTTTTCTAATTCATCAAGTTGTTTTTTGGTCCGGAAATATTCTATTGGTTTAAATTCTAAGTGATGTTCCAGAGCAAATTCTTCGGCTCCCTCACCGGTTAATAGCACGTGCTTTGATTTATCCAGAATGGTTTTGGCTAAATTAATCGGGTTTTTAACGCGCTGCACGCCCGCTACTGCTCCGGCTTTCAAAGTTTGCCCGCACATAATAGATGCATCAAACTCATTTTTATATTTTTCGGTATACGCTCCCCCTTTTCCCGCATTAAATATATAGTTGTTTTCCATGGTTCTAACAGCGGCTTCTACGGCATCAATGGCGGCTCCGCCGCTATTCAAAATTTCCCAACCCACCAATAATGCTTCTTCCAGGCCTCGGCGGTAAGCGGCTTCCAGATCAGAACCAATATCCCGGCGGGTTTTATTCTCGGCGCCACCGTGAATCACTATCACAAAATCTTTCATATATCACTCTATGTAATCTAGTTTACCCAGCATCTTAAGTACTCTTTAAAAAAACCTCTTGTTGTTGTTTAAATACGGCATTATGTATCCGTATTAATTAGCTTTTAAAATTAAATGCACAAAACCTGACGCAATTACTGCCGTTAACTTCTTAAGAAATAGCAACAAATAAAAGAACACCGGAGAGTTTAGTAGTTATGAGAAGATTCAGATTGTTTTTGCTAATGGTGCCTTTATGGCTATGGAGCTGCGGCGGCGAAAATACCAGTTCGTACGTAAAATCGCCGGGACAGGAAAAATCAACGAAAACGAAAGTTCTGGAAACCGGAGCTGCAGTGATGCAAGATAAAACGCCGTTAAAAAAATTAAACATGTACCTCGATGGTTTTCATTTTTACAACGGGAATATAAAAGGACAAATGGAAGCACACCATTACTGCACTAAAATTAACGAAGATTTAACCCAGTGCGTGATGTACGATGGCAACGGTGAAACCGCTAAAATCATGGGTGTAGAATACATTGTGTCGGAAAAGTTATTCCGTACTTTACCAATGGCCGAGCGGGAATTATGGCATAGTCACGCCTACGAGGTAAAATCGGGAGAACTAATTGCGCCCGGAATCCCTGACGTAGCCGAACATGAGTTAATGGAGCAAATTGTTTCCACTTACGGTAAGGTGATTCATACCTGGCATACCGACCAGGATCTGGAACTACCGATGGGTATTCCGCAAATTATGATGGGCTTTACGAAGGATGGCCAGCTAGATCCGAAATTGCTAGCCGACCGGGATGCACGATTTAAGGTAAAAGCCACCGAAAAGCAACAACAGCGCGCCGATATTCCCATGCCTAAACCAGTACCCGGAGCGAACGCTTGGGAACAAGGTAAAGTAAAGCAATTACAGGTTACTTCCGAGCCGGATGTTTCTGCTCATGCACACTAGAGCATTGGGAGGAACAGGCAATACTAATTTTTTGAAAAAATATCTGCGTTTTGAAAATCTTTTTGTAGCTGGTTTATAATTTCTTGCAGGCCATTGGTAATGCTGGCAACTAAAGCAGGTATAGCCGTAAGTTGATGGTTATTTCGGGCATCCGTTTCTAATTTTGCCAACTGCTCCCGGATTGAAAAAAGCATTAAGGTATCGGCGGCAGGTTTCAGACTATGCGCTACTTGGCTTAACTCATACCAATTGTTAGTGGCGGTGTAGGTTTGCATGTTGCGGATCGCATCCGGAATAATACTAATAAACATGGCAATCATTTGGTTGACAAATGATTGGTCGCCTTTAGCCAAATTCTGAATTAAGCTTAAGTTATATTGATTGCCCACGGGTAAGATTAATGAGCTTGCTTCTTTGCCGCCAGTTTCGGGTAGCGTTTCAACGGCTAAGTCCTTCTGACGGATATTATGAGAAATTTTTAGAAATAATTTTTCTTCTTCGTATGGTTTTGACATGTAATCATTCATCCCCGCTTGCAAGTAAACTTCGCTATCGCCTTTTAAGGCGTTAGCTGTAAGAGCAATAATAGGAATTTGCGCTTTTATGGGGTTAGACATTTGCCGGATTAATCGCGTTGTTTCCACCCCACCCATTACCGGCATCTGAATGTCCATTAAGATTATGTCATAAGTAAATTGTTGGTGCAGATCCAAAGCCTCCTTTCCATTATTGGCAATGTCAACTAGTACGCCCCAGCTATTTAAAATCGATTCCGCCATAAATTGATTAATGGCATTATCTTCCGCTAATAAAATTTTGTACGAACTTAAGGTATTATAATTAATCTGTGGAGCTTTTTCGGGAGTAGCAGGTGTTTGATGCACTTTAGGGTAATTTATTTCAAAAATAAATGTAGCTCCCTGACCAGGCTTACTTTTAGCCCAAATGCGCCCTCCCTGTAATTCTATTAAGTTTTTGCAAATAGTAAGACCTAATCCACTACCCCCGTATTTGCGGGTAATATCACTATTCGCTTGCACAAAACTTTCGAAAATAGTATCTATTTTATCTGCAGCAATGCCAATACCCGTATCGGTAACGGCAATGCGTAGAGTATACTCAAAAATACTTTCGTGGGCTATTTCGGCCGCTAGTTCTACTCTACCTACTTGCGTAAACTTTATAGCATTGCTGAGCAGATTTATTAATATTTGCGTAAGTCGGTAGGGATCGCCGGTAACTAAAGGTTCTTTTAAATTTAAAAGCTTTACATCTAATAAGATATCTTTTTCTTCGGCTTTGTAAATAAGCGATTGTTGCGCAGAGAGTAAAATATCGTTTACATTAAAAGGTATTTCTTCAAATTGCAGCTTTCCGGATTCTATTTTAGCTACATCGAGTACATCGTTGATAATTACCAGGAGATTTTGCGCTGATTCTTGAATAAGTTTCAGATAATTCTGCTGAGCAGTATCCAAGGAAGTTTTCTTTAACAAGGCGGCCATGCCAATAATCCCGTTCATGGGAGTCCGAATTTCGTGGCTCATGTTAGCCAAAAATAATTCTTTGGATTTAGCCGAAATCTCTGCTTTGTTTTTAGCTTTTTTAAGTTCATTTTCGGCCTCTAAAC
Source organism: Adhaeribacter pallidiroseus (assembly GCF_003340495.1). Taxonomy (NCBI): domain Bacteria; kingdom Pseudomonadati; phylum Bacteroidota; class Cytophagia; order Cytophagales; family Hymenobacteraceae; genus Adhaeribacter; species Adhaeribacter pallidiroseus. Next base: position 3,851,409 of record NZ_QASA01000001.1, on the reverse strand, counting down.
GCTCTGTAATGTCTTGAGCAAAGGCAATAATGTAAGGTTCTACATCCGGTTCGTTTACCTTTATATTCTGAAAAAGTAAATGTTTAGGCTGTCCTTGTTTATCTATTACGGTAATAACATCTACCACTTTATCATGCTGCAAAATGTCGTGGAGATATTCCTGATAACGTATCCGATCCCGGGGGCGCAGTATCTCGGTAAAAGGTAAGCCCACCATATCCAGTTCGGTATAGCCCAGTATATTTTGCATAATAGGATTGGTGGATAATATAATACCGTCCAGGGTGTGCGTAAAAATAATTACCTGGCTATACGAAACTAAGTCCCGGTACTTTTTCTCACTTTTTTCGAGGGCTACTTCAGCTTTCTTACGATTACTTATATCGCACGACGAACTTTGTATACGAATAATTTGTCCAGCTTCATCTGTAATAAATTTAATTGTGGTTTCAAACCAAGTATACTCGCCATTTTTTTTGCGTATACGGTACTGAGGTAGAAGAAAAGGGCTATCCTTTAATGAATTCTTGTTTTCTGATTCTTTAATTACTTCCAGATCATCTGGATGTATAAGTGTATAAGGGAAGCTTCCAATTAGTTCGGTAGCATCGTAGCCAAGTAAATCCTTACTGTTGGCAGAATATAGCAACACCCTACCATCCGGATGGTGCAAGCCAATAAGATCTGAGGAATTTTCGGAGATTAATTGGTAAAATTCAGCTTGTTCAAAAGAAATCTGTTTTGTTTGTTTTTTTTCAGTGATATCTGCAAACTGAACAAGCAAGTAGCCTGCTCCGTTAAGAAATAGCGGTTGCCTGGTGCAAAAGAACCATTTTTCAGCTTCATTTGGCCGCGTGAGGTTTTCTTCGGAAGAAACAATCTCCTTTTTTTGTATGACTAATTGATCAACGTTTCTCTGTTTACTGATTGTGGGTGCGTCTTTGTAAATAAGATCCAAGTAATCTTTAGCCAGTAACGATTGCGGATCTGCAGAGAAAAATTGAGCAAGTGCTTTATTGGCCAAAATAATCTTGCCAGTTGTATCAGTAATAAAAGTTAAGCGCTCATCCAGATCAAAAATTGCTTTTAATAATTGCTCTTGTTTACTGAGATTTTCAAGAGGACTTTGCTGTTTCACATATTTAAACGTTTGCAGGTATTTTGTTTCGACTTTCATACGAGCAGTATTATCGGCTTCTAGCCTTTTTTTAAAAGCCTGAATAGTTTCTGCCATTATGCAATTAAATTTTTGCTAAATTAAGGAATATATCAATTAATCTACTTATTCATATATAATAATTTATATATTAATATAGTTTAGCACTTTAAGCTATATTTTTATTATTTAATGTTACTGTAATAAGGCCCGTAAAAAGCTTTTTGTACTAGTAGTACTTTCGCTATTACCACTCAGGCGTAAATTTTTAAATTCTAGTCTTGTTCCATAACAATTTCGCGCCAATAATCTTATTTACATTATTTATTTTGAATTTTTAAAAAAGGACGCCGAAAGAAGTAGTGCAGTTGAAAAATGCTACTTACTGTCTTCCTGAAATCCATGCATTAAATCGCGTGTTACTTGGTTGATGCACTTGGTTAATTTGCGGGCATTTATATAAAGCAATACGGGTGAGCAAAGAATTAATTACAAGTTGTTATAGCAGTACTACTGGGTAAAACATAGTAAGTCAGAAATAATTAAAGCTATTATTAATCAATTATATAGCGGGTTTTTAAATTATATATTTATTAAGTTAAAGTTAATTATTTTGATTTTTTATTAAATAAATAGCTTTTTACTTGAAAATTTAATTAATAATTATCTACTTTGTTGCGTAATTTAAATGTAACAAAAATGAAAAAAGTAATTTACACTGTTTTATTGGTAACAGGGTTATCAGTAAGCACTTTTGCCGCCGACGATTACCGGTACAGCAAAGAAGTAAAAGCTTCTTCTATTGCTAAAGCCCAATTTAACGATTTGTATACCGGGGCTACTAATGTAAGCTGGGTTGTAACTGATAAATTTCAGAAAGCTTTTTTTAACCTTGATGGGGTAAATATGACGGCTTTTTACGATTTAGATGGTAATCATCTAGCTACCACGCAAGTTGGTAAAACCAACCAACTATCAGAAGTAGCGTTAGCCAGAATAGCGAAAACCTATAAAGGTTACGAAATCAGCAAAGTAATTCAGTATAATAGCGAGAGCACCGTTTATTTTGTTGATCTTAAAAAAGGAGAAAAAGAAGTTTTAGTTCGGGTTATGCCTGATAATTATGTCTATTTCTTTAAACAACTTAAGTAAATGGCAAAGCTGGTAATACTCGCAGTTCCATTAAAAACCTTACCAAACAATCTGGTAAGGTTTTTTTTGTGGGTAAATGTTAGGCATGCTTAATTTAAAATCACCTAATAAAAATGCATCTTTTATGATAATTAAATTTACCAGGTAGTATAATTTAACTTTTATATAATGTTCTAAAATCAGCTAGCTCCGTCCTGCCCATATTGTAATTGGCTGAAACTACTGTTTTATGAATGCATTTGTGCAAGCAAGAGCACTGAGGTTGGTTAATTTTAATTGTTAATTCATACGACTGTTTTAAGCTGATCAATCAGAAATAGCGGCCATGCTATGCAGTGATCCTGATGATAGCCGGTTTAAAGAAGTAGAAAAAACAGTATCTTTTACGCTCCGTTTTCCAGTATGGTATTGGCAAATTGTCGTTCCAGTTACGGATACGAAGGCGTTAAGCGCTTTCAAGTATTTGGATCTAAAAGATCGCTCATTCTGGATATGGCTACGTATTACTACGAACATAACTCAGAATTAAAATTAGAAGACGGTACGCAAAAAATAGAAATACAGGAAGGAAATCAATTTGCCGCGGAAATGGACCATCTATCGGAATGTATTCTGGAAAATAAAACTCCTAAAACTCCGGGGAAGAAGATTTACGCGATGTAAAATACCTGATAGCTATTTAGGAAGCTGCTAAATAGGGTAAACTAATAAAAATTTAAAATTTGTTTCATTTCATACCCTAAGGCAGTACTTGTAAAAAGCCTTTTGTCTGTGAAAGATGAAAGGCTTTTTCGTTAACAAAATGCCGGGAACTTTTGGTTATAATCTTAGCTATACAAACGGAAAAAGAAGGTAAGTATTAAATATTTAAAAAATTACCGTAAAGAAGCGATTAAGGTGAGTATTACTTGGATCATGAGCATCAATATAATCCAAAAGATATTTTCCAGATTTGCCTGACTCTTGTTTTTAATATTATAGCTGGGATATAGCTAATTTTTTAAATTGTTCTAATTTTAATACCTACAAAAAAGCGGCGTGAATAATAGTTTTATTCACGCCGCTAACAATAAATACTGGAGAACTTATTCGCTAGGAGTTAGCTAGCCTGTTGAATCAATAGTGAGTTATTAGTAGAAACATTGTAATCCAGCTCTTCGTATTTCGAGTTCTTGCTTAGAAACTCAGGAACAATATCTTTCATCTTTTTCACTACTTCGTAGTCATCATTTTCTTTCTGAACCAAGGTGAGCAGTTCTTTTATATCACTAGCTACCTTATCGTAAAGGTAAGTTCTTACTTTTGAAATTTTGATTTTATCGTGGTGCGTTGGAATAGATTCTTCTTCTTTATTAAGCAATTCTTCGTAAAGTTTTTCGCCGGGACGCAGGCCTGTATAAACAATCTTTATATCTACATCCGGAATTAAACCAGCCAGTTTAATCATTTTTCTGGCTAAATCAGCAATTTTAACAGGTTCACCCATATCAAACAAGAAGATCTCGCCACCTTTGCCCATACTGCCAGCTTCCAGAACAAGCTGACACGCTTCCGGAATGGTCATGAAATAGCGGGTGATTTCGGGGTGTGTAACGGTAAGCGGAGCGCCTTTTTCAATTTGAGCCCGGAACCGCGGAATAACAGAGCCGTTAGAACCTAATACGTTTCCAAAGCGAGTAGTTACAAACTTGGTTTTAGAGTGTGTTAGATCATTTAAACGTGAACTAATATAGTTAATGTTATTTAGCGATTGAACATTTACATCGTTTAAAGATTGGATGTAAATTTCGGCAATACGCTTAGAAGCACCCATTATATTAGTCGGATTAACTGCTTTATCTGTCGAAATCATTACAAATTTCTCTACATCAAAAGCAATAGACAAATCCGCTAAGGTTTTAGTACCCAGTATATTCGTCAGAATGGCTTCCGATGGATTATTTTCCATCATTGGTACGTGCTTATAAGCTGCCGCATGAAAAACAATCTCCGGACTAAACTCTTCAAAAAGTGCATACATCCGGTTATAATTTTGAATATTAGAGATGTATATTTTTAGATTAGCATCTGGATATGCTTCTTCTACTTCTAATTGGAGTTCATGTAAAGGCGACTCTGCTTGGTCACAGATTATAACCATAGCCGGATCGAAAGTTAAAACTTGTCTTACAATCTCGGAACCAATAGATCCAGCACCGCCTGTTACCAAGACGCGCTTGCCTGTAATTTCGCGAGAGATATTATCGCTTTGTATAACAATCGGATCACGTTGCAGTAGATCCTCAATTTTAAGATCTTTAATCTGGTTAACCCGTAGTTTGCCGGAAATCCACTGTTCGGTTGGTGGAACAGTTAATATCTTTAAGCCAATTTCTAAACATTTTTCAATTATTTTCTTTCTTCCTTCAGATTTCAAATCTTCACTCATCACAACTACTTTATCCACTTTCAGCTTCAAGCGTAATTGTTCAATGTTTTTAGCAGGATATACTTTTTTCTGTTGAATGTACTTGTTTATATTTTGTTGATTATCGTCAATGAAACCAGCAATTACAAACCGACTTGTGTTACTATGTTCCAAAGCTCTTTTTATAAGCATAGAACTAGTATCGGATCCAAAAATGAGCACCGTTTCTTTTTCGGCAGTGGTACTTCTCTTAATAAATTGAAAAAAGCTTTTCGCCCCAATTCTAAGCATTACTAGCAAAGAAGAAGAGATAAAGAAATTAATTAGTAGTACCGTAAATATATTTATGGTGTTTATATGGTAAACTGGAATGATTACCATGGTTAATAGAAGTATATATATAAAACTAGTAGCTAATACAGCAGAGAATATTCTAACAATATCTTGGGTATTAGAATACCGGATTACGCCTGTATGTATACGCATGAGGAAAAATACACTCAGCGAAACAGTGCAGTATAGGCCTGTATATATAAAGAAATGTCCTCTTAATATGTTTGAAAATTCAAACTGCGTTATTACAAAAAATGCTAATACAAATGACCAGCTTGTAATAACCTGATCGATCAGTAAAATGACCCATCGCGGTATTGAATTAGCAAGTATAAATTTTTTCATGACACAAAGTAATTAATGATTTTGTAGTAGTGGCTTATAAAATTACGTTCTTATAATGGTTACAGGACTTATATGCTTTATTATATATAGTTTCTGTTCTTGAGCTACGTAGTTTTGACTCGTTTCTAAATTTAGTATAGTCTTTTACTTTAAATTTCTATAAAGGTTTAACTATTTTATTTTTAATATATATAATTCTATTAATCAACTATTATATTTTTATAAAATAAGTAAAGTAAATCCTATAACGCAAAAAAAAATTGTAAAATTTTATCTAATACTTGAATAATGTTTAACTAATTGGTAGTAAAACCATAAAAATTAACAATTTGTTTTTTTATAACTTTTATTGGGTAAAGTAATTAAATTTTTAATGTAAATGCTAATTTAATAAAAAAAATTAAATATAAAACTAAATTAATATTTATTAAAGTTGCGATTTTTTACTGCACTTACAATTTCAATTCACAATTATATAAAAGCGCATATTACATATTATTGCCTTTTTTGCTAACCAAATTTGAGGGTTAAGTTAGATACTTGTTACCAATTAAGCTTATATGAAATTAAAATTTATCATTTAACCTATAAAAAATTGTAGACTTTAATTTAAACTTAAATAATTAATTCAAAAGGTGAAAATTTTAACAAGAATTAAGCCAATGTGTAAATTGATATTTATTAATTAGATTATTTTAATGTTTTAGTATTCATATTTACAATGCATATTAATAATAGTAAAATAAATATATAAAAAAATTGTATATAATAAAAACTTATTTGAATGATTGTTTCTATAATTGTCAACTTTCGGGTTTAAATACTTATTTTGTAGTACTAGCTAACCCGTGACATTCGTATAGATAAGATCCGGTATTGTTATACCTTCTTTATTATAACTAATAAATCTAAAAGGCTTTAATGCTGTACCTTACACTTTATTGAGTAGTACCTATATATTTATTATAATTATTCTAAATAGTTGATTAAGTAAATAGCTCTAATTAGGGTAATATTTTCTTTGTAAATCGTCTGGTAAGCCAAATCCTTCGAAGCGGTAATTGCCAGTTTGAGTTTTAGTAAATTCAGCTCTTTTAGCTTGTTCGTATAAAGGATGAGCTACTTCCTCGGTGAGACAATTTTGACACAACATGTGAAGATTAAACCAAGATGCCCGAAGCGAGTCTGCTTCAGTGCCGCAACGGTGACAGATTTGTTTGCAATAGCGCATAATTAAGTTTGGTTGATGGTTAAAGTTAAAAGCGAGTATGTATAACTATTATATTAATATATTATAATGTTTTAATATATCAAATATACGGAATATTTAATTACTTGGTTCTAATAATTAAAAAAAATATTAAGTAAATTATATATTAAAAAAGAGGCGCTTAATACAGTGAGTAAATCAAAGTATAACCATTATTTACAGCTTAAATCAGTTTTAATCAGTTTTAATTGATGGTAGATTACTTGATAAAAAAAGAAAATACTTAGACTTTTCTTTCTGACTTAAACCTGAATTACGGTTTAAACAGAAGAACGAAGCAATATGGAGTATTGAAATAAAGTTAAGGTGGTTTTAAATACAGTAAGTACCTAAACTTAATAGGTTAAATAGTTTCCTTTGATATTGAATATAACCTTTAAGCCGGAAGTAGTATTCTAATTTATTATTAACCAGTCAATTACAATTTATTATTAACTAGAACATAATTTTACGAAAAATCTGAAAAGAACTGTTTAGTTAGTAAAATATCTAACTTAATTCTTGAGAAAGCGCAATTAAATAGATTAAAAACGCCTTTGATGGAGGCAGAATGCTGTTGATGAGTGTAAATAGTTGTAGTACCTATTAAATTTTAGTATACTAGAGCTCAAAAAATAGCAACATGAATAAAATAACTGGATCTGGTTTACTAATCTTAGCACTTGGTGCTTTGGTCTTATTTACTGTATCGTTTACGGCTAAAACGGAACAGGTGCGGCACATAGTAGTATTTAAGTACAAAGCTAATGCTACTCCGGCACAAATAGCTCAGGTAACACAGGCTTTAGGAGATTTAAAAAATAAAATCCCGGGTATTGTATCATTTGAACATGGCGTTAATAATAGTCCGGAGAAAAAAAACTTGGGCTTTACCCACGTTTATTTACTTACATTTAAAGATGCAGCGGCCCGCGATGCTTATTTACCCCACGCGGAACACAAAAAATTTGGACAGATGCTAGGTAAGTTGGGCATAATGGAGGATGTATTTGTAGTAGATTATGCTCCAGAAAGTAAATAATACCGAATAGTATTAAGATACTTCCATAGCATTTTTAGCGTGCGAGACGGCCTGGAGAATATACTCGTAGCCAGTTAGCGAAGCAATGTGTTCTTTGGAGTAGTTGTTAATGGTGGTGTTGATCCAGGTTTCCAGCGCTGATTCATCCGGAAAGTTGCGAAAAGCAACTTTATCTTTCATATCCCGCCAGAACCTTTCGATAGGGTTGAGTTCCGGGTTGGAAGAGGGCAGGTACACCAGGCGGATATTCTCGGGCACTTGCAAGTGTTTGGCCCGATGGTAGCCGGCTTTATCCAAGAAAATGATTTTGTATACGGATGGCTCGTGGCGGGAAAACTCCTGGAGCAGATACTCAAAAAACAGGGTGTTGACTTGCGGCGCGGTGACAAAAAACTTATCCCCCGAGAGGGGCTCTACTAACCCATAACAGTAGCGGTAAATAAAACGGTGCTGGTAAGCGCCCACTGGCTTCACTCCGGCTCGGGTAATGGCCCGGCGCAAGACGGTCATCAAACCAAACCGGCTCTCATCCTGAAAGTACACTTTCCAGCTATTCACTTTCCCGGCTCGGGCTAAAGGCCCATAGTAGCGTTGGAGCAGAAAAGATAAGAGCACGTTTACTTTTTTTTATACTTCTCTTCGTAAGCCACATCTTTCTTCAGGTTACTTTTGCGGACTACTTTGAGCTTGGCTCCCAAGTAGTAGCGTACAAAGCGGTGCACGTGTTCATAGCTTAGCAGAATACCATGTGCTTCTTGCAGCCACTGGTGAATCTGCTTGTAAGAAGTAAAGTAATCCGTCGTACTGTTAAGCTTTTCTGTAAGTTCTGCCAAGGCTGGCCCGCTGATGCGCGAACCGGAGTGCTTCCCCATCTCCAAAGCCTGGCAAGCGGCTAAACCTTTTTGTTCATACTGGCTAAACCATTTGCCAATGGTGTGTCGCTCATAGCCCACCTGCTGGCTGATAGTGGCATAATCCGACGCTTGCCCGCTTTTATATAAATACAAGGCCTGCAAACGCGCTTGCACCAAAGCCCGCTTTTCCTGCTGCATCAACTCCAGCAACGCTGACGCACTCTCCTGGATCTCTATTTTCTTTACTCTTCCCATGCAAACCAAACATTTCTAAAATATGGAAAGTTCTTATTACTATCTGGTATAAGGTATTTTTTTAAATTTGAAAGCGTGTAGCATGTACTATATTTAAAAAGCCCTGTATGTACTATAATGGGCATTTTATTTTCTTTCTTGTTTAAAAACAAACACTCCTTTTTTATTGGCTATTATAATATCTGTTAATTTATCTTGGGTTACGTCTTGAGTTACTACATGTACCCCGGCACCAGAGTTGTTATCTACTAAATGTGGAATCCAAGTGGGTGTTTTACCAGGTTTTAGCTCAAACCAGTAGAGTACGGGTGGCTCAAATTCGCCGGGATCTTTACCCATATGTGCAAAATAGCGTTTACCGGTTACCAGATCTGGATTTTCGTCGGAGTTGATATCTGTAAAAGCCAATCCATGCGTTTGCGTAAAAGCATTGGATATTACATGGCGGTTCCATTGTGGTGTTCCTTGCTCGTTGCGGGTTTGCTCGTACCACCAAATACCCAAACCATGGGCCGAAGAAGCAACTACATCCTGATCACCGTCTTCATCAAAATCATAGGCGTACATCTGGGCACAAGCCTCTCCTAAATTAGCCGGATGAAATGTCCAGTCTGGTTGCATGGGATTGGCTGGGGCTTCCCACCAACCTTCTTTTATTATTACATCTGGTCGGCCATCTTTATTTATATCTCCTACTCCTAATCCATGTGAAAAAGGCTCAGATCCAGGGCTTTTTGCTTTGCTGATCGCAATCTGCTGCCAATTTAAGTTTTCGGGAGATACAGGGGGTTTAAACCAAGTCATTTGTCCAGTAATGGAGTTCCCGCCTAATAAATCTAATTTGCCATCGCCGTCTACGTCGAAAAAGCCTGCTGACTCATTGCCTACGGTATTATGGATGATGTGAGCTGGCCAGTAACCGGCTTGTTGTTTCGGGTTTTCGAACCAGGTAACTTCTTTGCCCGGGAAACCAACCCGTACAAAATCCAACCAACCATCCAGATTTACATCCAAGGTTTGACTAATGAATGCATTGCTATAACCTTTCTCGTAGAAGAACTTTTCGGGTTTAGTTATCTCGTGCTTTTTCCAGGAGGGAGCTTCAAACCAGTAAGCACCGGCTAAAACATCTACTTTTCCATCTTTATTTACATCACCTACGGCTACACCCTCCGCAATAAATTCATCCGTTAATACTTGTTTGGTAAATGAAATAGTACCTGATTTTTTAGACTTGGCACTTTTTTGCGCACTTGCTGTGTACGGTATAACTCCAACGGCCAGTAAGCCTACTAAAACAATAAAATTCAAAAAAACTCTCCGGAGTAAATGAAGGAAATGATAGATATAATAATGAATCATGTTTTCTAGAAATAACTTAGGGCAGTTGAATGCCTAAATTTTAAATTTTTTAAAATATCTACTATTGAATAAGTAGCTGTTTGTTATTACTTAGTCTTTGTTCGACTAATAAATTTAAAAATCCAGTAGCTTACTTTAGAATAGTAGCCAGCTCATTTTATTTAAGAACTTAGTAAGTAGTGGTGTTTTATCCATCAGCTGTGCAGTAAACTTAAACTAATTTGGGCAAGATAAAACCGAATAGCAAACTTTAATACTAAAAAGCCTCGCCAATATCAAAATACAAACCCTTGGCTTTATCGCTTCCAATAGCATAATCAATACGAATATTCAGGCGTTGTTTCCGGTTGAGCATTAACCGTATTCCGCCACCGGCTGCTCGTTTAGGGGTGGTTATGTCTAGATCTTGTCCATTATTACCTACTTGGCCTAAGCTACCAAATACCACAAAACCTACCCTGGAGAATAACTGATGCCGGTACTCTCCCTGTACGGCTAGTAACTGCCGGTCCCGGAAGCGGCCTTCGTAAAAACCGCGCATGGTGCGGCCGCCACCCAATAAGGCCATTTCGCGAAAGGGTACTTGCCCAGTACTGAACTTTCCTAAGCCTTGAAAAGCAATTACTTGTTTCACAGATAAAGGAATAAAACGACGAACATCTATCGTATACCGGGTAAAATTAAATTCGCTGCCTAAAGCTTTCTGGTTAAAAAAAGTACCTATTTCGGCGTACCAACCTTTGGTGGTATTTAAAGGATTATCGCGGCTATCTAATAATAAAGCCGGCCCCAAACCCGAAGTAATGGTGCCATCTAACTCGCTTGCGTCGCGCTCTTTTATTTTACTTAAGGCATTTTTATAACTTACGTCGGTAATGCGCGTGAGCTGGTACTGACCACCCGCAAAAACAAAATTTTTAATTTTTCTTAACACCCGGTTCTGCAAAAGCACGAGCTTGTAGGTAACCAAAGAAGAATCGGAAAGAGAATTAGCATTGCCGGTACCATAATATAAAATAGGCCAATCATAATAATTAGCGGCTCCAGTTATATTAAAGCGTTCGTGATTGGTATAAATATTATAGGTAAGCTGAACGGAAGATTGCTTTTTTTGCGTGTAATAAGCCAGCAATTGGCCGTTAGAGCTACGAGTAAGCGAATCAGAACCAAAGTTATAGACCGGAACTACCAATGCACCGTACCCAATACCAGTTTCGGGAGTAGAAAATAAAGCCGGAAAAGGAGTGAGACTTAGCTTCTTTTTAACAATTGTAGAATCAGGTTGCCAGGCAGCCTGGCTATCCGGTAAGAAGTATAGTAAAAATAAGAAGAATAAGTATATTTTTTTCATAGGCAAGCCTCAATATTTTAGAACGAACTTTTGTTAATGGCTATAAGATATTAAGCTTGGAAAATTTGCAGCTGGCAAAAAGAATACTTTGGTAAAAGGAAATAGAGAAATATAGTAAAATTTAAAAAATTATACTAAAATCTACTGTTAATTAGTTGGCAAATCCAGAATTAGGAAGATGCAGGCTAATTCTTTTATTACAACTACCCAGAATAATTTCTACCATAAACTATTACATTTTAAACTTAACTGTATTGCCGAAATTAACTACATTGGCAACCAAACCAGAAATTACCTTAGAAGCAGGTAACCAGCAGATTTTTCAAAATTTTAAAACATTTAATGATTAAGTGTTATCCTGTATGGCAAAAAAGATTTTATTATTGTTTTACCTGGTGGTTTGTTTGGCTGGCTTCAGCGCGGCACAAACGTCTATGGGGTCTAAGTTAATTGGTGGAACCGGGACCTTACATATCGGTACTGGTAATAATAAAGGTACGTTATTAATGCTGTCGCCGAGGATGGGCCAGTTTGTGGCTGATGATTTGGCCCTAGGCGCTAGTTTGCCTTTATCGTTGTATGCTTACAGTGGGTCTACCACTACCAGCGTTGGTTTAAGTCCTTTTGTCCGGGGATACTTTGGGGCAGCAACTACCCGGCTTTTGTTGGAAGGCCGGGTTGGTTTTCAACGGATTGCTTATAATAGCGATAACTCCAACTTTAACGATAACTCTACTGCTTTTACTTACGGACTTGGTCTAGGAGCAGTTCATTTTATTTCCGAGCAGGTTGGCCTGGAGATATTATTAAGCTATGATAATTCAGGAAACAACGATGCTATTCTGAATATGGCGAACCTTACCGGCATCAACCTGAATGTTGGTTTCCAGATTTATTTGCCTTCTGGTAAATAAATCTGGAAACCAGTGAGTTGTTACACATAAACCTGATTTAAGAACTGCAGGAGAGCATAGAGCAGCCAGCTTTTTGGCTAGCCCAGTCAGGTCTTTTGGCAAAAAACTCGTCGAAATTCCGGGAGTAAGGCTGTTTTATTGCGGCTTGTAATTTTTCAAAAAGCTGGCTTTCGCCGCGTTCCAGTTCCTCAATGGCCTGGTGCAGCAAATAATTACGCAAAATAAAGCGCGGGTTGCTAGCGCGCATCCGGCTTTTGGTTTCTGCTTTAGGAATGGCAGTGGTTTTTAGGCGTTCTAAATACCGTTGCATTACCTTAGAAAATACCGCCGTTTTCTCGGAATTTAGTTCTTTATAGAAGCTTTCCTGAAAATGACTGATAATTGTTGATTCATCCGAATTTTGGGGTAAATCTATTAACAGTTGGTAAAAAATAGTCATATCGGGCTTTACTGCCGAAAGCATTTCCTCAAAGTCCGCAATCAGGCTGCCATCTTCCGGCCGGATGGTATCTAAACCAAGTTTGTTCGCCATCATGTTATGGTATTTTTGCACATAAATGGGCTCGTATGTTTCCAGAGCAGCCACTAACTGATCGGTATCGGAAAAAAGAAGAGTTAGCGCACTGGCCAAGCATCCTAAATTCCAATAAGCAATACCGGGCTGTTTGCCAAAAGCATAACGTCGACCTGGCAAGTCTGTGGTGTTGGGAGTAAATCGTAAATCAAAGCTATCGACAAACGAAAAAGGACCGTAATCAATCGTTAACCCCAAAATAGACATATTGTCCGTGTTCATGACGCCGTGCACAAAACCTACCCGTTGCCATTCTACCATCAGGCCGGCAGTACGGGCTACTACTTCTTTAAACCAATTTATGATTTTATCTTCGCCGGTTATATGCGGATAAAAGCGGTTTATAGTCCAAATAATTAATTTTTTTAAATTTTCTTCTTCCTGACGGGCAGCCAGCATTTCAAAATTGCCAAAACGCAAAAAGCTAGGTGCTACCCGCAGCACAATAGCACCTGGTTCGTAATGCGGATTGCCGTTATAAAACATATCGCGCATTACCTGGTCGCCGGTAGAAACCAGACTCAAGGCTCGGGTGGTAGGTATGCCTAGGTAATACATAGCCTCGCTCATTAAATATTCCCGCACCGAAGAACGCAGCACCGCCCGGCCATCAGCTCGCCGGGAATAAGGCGTAGGACCGGCACCTTTTAATTGTAGTTCCCAGGATTTGCCCGCGTTAGTTTCCCATTCCCCCAACGTTATAGCCCGGCCATCGCCTAACTGACCTGCCCAATTGCCAAATTGGTGCCCGGCATAGCAAGCTGCGTAAGGCTGCATAGATTCCGTAACCCGATTACCACCTAAAATTGTAATGTCTTCTGGGGTAGGTGTTTGTATTTCCAATTCCTGGGCTAACTCCTCTGACCAAGCCAGTAACTGCGGATTTTGTACCGGAGTGGGAAAGGCTTTGCTGTACAACACGCCTGGCGTTTGCCGCGGTTGTAAGTTGCCGCTGTTGTCGCCGGGGAATTCATTTACAAACCTGTTTTTATATATCTTAGTGGAGAGACGCTGCATAAAAATTTAAAAAATTTCCTGTATTACTAGCTATGCTTGTACCTAAACCGGTACGACATACTGAGTTGCTTTATTCAAAGTGTTAAACGAGATTTTGACTCAAGTAATTCAGATTTATCTAAACTTCGGAATAAACTTTTACAAACTGGCTTATCTGTTTTTACACCATAAGGTTCGGTTAAGTACCAGATAGCAGGTAAGGCGTATAACTAGTTACTTCAGGAGCAACATCAACTATTGGTTTTAACTTGCTTCCCTTTATTAAGTATTTTAATGAGAGTAACAGGCGAATGCAGAAAATTTTAGAAGCAAGTATAAGTAGATAGGAGTATGTTTTTTTAATATTTATAAAATTGGTTCACTTGAAACAGGGTTGCGCAGCATTCTAATGTCTTAATTTTATAAAACCAGTTGGTTATGCAAACGCAAAAGAGTTTGCTGTGCATCGATACATAAACCCGGGTGTACAGGAGAAGTTTGAACCACGGTACTTCTGGCAGCGGTCAGCCACCGGAAACGGCTAGCTAATGGCAGTTGCCCAATAATTCCGCCGGGTTTTCCGCCAACGCAGATTTGCTCAAATACGCGTAAACGTTCGTGAATTTCTAGTAACACTAAATTTTGGGAAAAAGCTAGTAAACGGTCTTCCTTTAATTCAAACAAAGTTCGCAAAAAACGTTGCCCAGGACAGTAAAGAATAACGCCCACATTCAAAAATTCTTCTCGTTCTACGCGGGGTACTACCCGAATGGTAGCGTATTCAAATAAGTGCTTTTCTGGCATGTTGGGCAGCTTGAACAAAAATTTCGGAATGGGCAATGCGGTTGTTTAAAAACTGGGCATACATCTGCCGGGTTTCTTCTGCTGATTCTCCCTCTTCGCCAGTTAACCATTCTGCCGGGATAAGCGCGACAATATTTTGAATTAATTCGGGGTTTAAAATAGCGCGAAACTCCGTGTCTACTGTCTCCAGTTCAGAAGCCCGCGGCAGTAGTACATGGTCTTTGATCGGAGTAAAAGGACGTTGGCTTTGTTCTTCCCAGTTCTGACCCGAGTGATGAAAATACAATGCTGCTCCGTGATCAATAAGCCATAGTTCTTTGTGCCAGATAAGCATATTGGTATTCCGGGCAGTACGGTCCACGTTGGTAATCAGGCAATCTAACCAAACTACTTGGGAGGCCAGTTTCGCATCCACAGTAGTTACCAGCGAGTCAAAAGTTATAGCTCCCGATAGATAATGTAAACCTAAATTCAGTCCTTCGCTGGCCCGGAGTAAATCCTGAATTTCTTCGTCGGGTTCAGAGCGACCAAAAGCTACATCTAACTGCGCAAAAACAATTTCCGGCACCCGGAATCCAAGAGACCGGGCAATTTCTCCACAGATGAGTTCGGCGATTAAAGCTTTAATTCCCTGACCTGCTCCCCGGAATTTAATAACGTAAAAAAAATCATCGTCAGCTTCCACTATAGCCGGTAACGAGCCTCCTTCGCGCAGGGGCGTAACGTAACGAATAATCTGGACAATCCGGAGCGGCGATAAGTTATTACTCATACACAAAAGTAATGGGTATTTTTTACTTTAGCCATTTAGCCGGAGTATCTACGAATGCAAGTACAAGATTTTGGGCGAAGTTTAGCGCCTTTTTCAAGTTTTTGGAGGAAGCCTACAAAATAAAAAGTGCTTCTACCTTTTTTAGATAGAAGCACTTTTAAAAATTAAAATAGGCTACTGCGGTTTACTGTTTAATAAAACTACCTTCATTTTATCAGCCGCAACCACCTTTTTATAGAAATCAACAAACTCGGGGTAAGCAGTTTTCGGGAAGGTACCTTTGTGCATCTGCACCGTACGAACATAAGTAAGCGTATTGTTGCTGGCTGTTACGGAAGCGGTATATTCCCCAAACTGCGATTTAACGGATATTGTTTCTGGTAAATGCTCCATTTCGAAAGCCCCAATAGGTAAACTGTACCGGATAGTGTCGGAATCAATATAGGCCATTTTACGAACTACTTCCGTTTGGCGATTTTCTAATTTGGGTGGTACGCTGCGCCACTTATTCAACATATTAACCTCCAGGAAAAGCCGTTTACCACTAGCGGTGGCGTACTTATTAGCTTGCAAAGTTATTTTTTCCTTCACTACCGGAATCCTCGCTTTTTCTTCTTTAAAAGCGAATTTATTGATATCGAAGTTGGATAAAGTAAGATTGTCGTAGAGCCACTTTTTCTGTTGATCAGTAGTTTCCTGCATTATGGCACTTGCCTCATCTTGTTGCAAACCTTTATAAGTGGTATTTACTTCGGCAGTAGCATTTCCGTTTTCGTCGAGTTTAACAGAAACGGTACGAAGTTGCGTGTTGTGCTGCGCCTGGTAGGTAGGCGTTTTAACTAATTTGCCGCCTTCCGGAGTTATTAATAGTACATGGCGATCGCCAGTAAAGTCACCTAAGTAACCTGATGCATCAGTTTGGCTGGTACACTCTAACCAGATGGTGTCGTTAGCTAAGGGCACACTCAAAATTACGTGATTAAACTGATGACTAGGAAAATCCTTCCGAATATCAGAACTATTTGAACCGGATCTTACCAGGGCCGCGTACGAAGGAATACCTACAGCATTAAGCATGGCTTTCATGTAATTGGTTAAAGCCTTGCAATCGCCGTAGCCATTTTTAGCTACAGTTGTCGCATCAAACGTTTGTAAACCGCCTATGCCTAACTGAATCCCAACATATCGTGTATTACTTTGTAAGTATTCGTACACCTTTTTGATTTTTGCTTCCAGACTTTTTTCATCCTGCACCAACGCTTTAATTTTGCTGGCCGTAGCTTCTGGTAAAACGTCGCGATCTTTATTTAATTCGTAATACCATTTTCCATAAGCCTGCCAATTATTCATGTTTCCGGAGTAATGGTCCAGTTCAAAATCTTCGGGAGCTATATAAACAATAGGCACTAATTTGTCCAGTTTGGGTCCGAAAGGTTCCAGTTCCTGGGGAGCAATATTCGTTAAGATCCAAGAATACTTTTTACGGTCACCATCGGTACTTTCGGTTAAGGCTTGACTTACGTTTACTTCCTTGTAGCGCAAATTTAGCTTGACTGGAGTTTCTATTTGAAAAGTGGCTTTCTCAACCGCTACGTTTTCATCATTTTGCGGAAAAAACGTGGGATATACAAGTAAACCGTTCCAGGTAGTCTCGTATTCAAACTCTACGGTATACGGGTATTGCGGGGGCGTAAAGCCCGCAATTTTGGCCCGATTATCTTCGTAGAGTGAACCTCCAGAATTAGCTGAAACATCTGAAATTTCGGATGGCTTAAGTTTTTTTAAAATTTTTCCGTTGGCGTCGTACAAATTACCTTTCAGGTAGTTAAACCGGACGAACTTATCATAGCGTACCTGACAATAAGAATACTCTTTGGCCTTTTCGTTAAAAATGGTAGCTACAATATGCGTTTTATAAACGGCTTTACCGGGGCTAGAAATATTAAAACTTTCTTCATGTAAACGAATAACAGCATTCGCGTTTTCCCGCAAAGGAGTTGGAATACTGCCCACTTCGTAGCGGATTTCCGCGGCATAAACTGCCTGTACACTAAAGGCTAAGCCCAGCAGAAATGGAATAATTGATTTTACCATGTTGTTCCTAATATTGGTAATTGTAGTTTACTTAGTTAATCGTCTTTTTCAACACAATCTGCTCGGCCTGCTTGGCTACAATCTGATTATAAAATTCCTTCAGATAAGGATATTCCTCTGCCATAAATTGCGGGCGGTTAATGGTTAATTTACTCAGAACATTAATCGTATTGCCAATGGTAGTAACACTGTAAACAAAGCTGCCGCCATTTTCTGGTAAAGCAACCCGGGCACTTTTGGGCTGTTCCTCTACGGTAAAACCTGCCGGGATGGTGTAGGTGTACATATAAACTTGTTCAACAAGCGTAGTAAAATCAATCGGATATTTCCGGGTTTCGTGCTTGAATGGATTGGCTTTTATGCCTAAACTTTGCAGTGGTTGCAGGTAAATAATATTGCTAGGCTGCGACGGACCAGAAGCCGTTATTTGATAATCAATAATAAGCGGTTCAGCGGAAGGCGTAGTGTTTTTGAGGTTAATATTTTTAATTTCAAAAAGGTCGGACGTCTTTTTTAAATTGTCGATGTATTTCTTTTCACCGTCTTGGGAAATGGAAGTGCGGCAGCTTAAGGCATTATGGCCGTGGCGCACCACGTGTACTTCGCCGTTGATTGAGTTATCTTCACCGATTACTAGTTTAGAATGATGAACAAATGAATCTTTGGCAGTGGATTGCAGGGCAACCCAATCAGACTTATCTGCGGAAATTAACCGCCCAACTTCGTTGATACACCGCGCTGGTAAAACATTTACAGTTCCCATGGGCTCCGTAGCATCCAGTAAAAATTCTTTGTCGCCGATTGTAGCGTGCGCAATGGTGTAGTTAAACTTGGTTAAGCTAGGATAATAAGGATTGATTTTGCCGTGCCCCCGGGTACTCAAAATAACTGGATTAGCTTCGATCCCAGCTTCTTTAAGCATAGCTGTGAGTAATAAATTAATTTCGGCGGAAGTGCCTATCTTTTTCTCGAGCAGCTTATTAGTAGTTTGAGTAGCAAAAATCCGGTTAGCTTCGTTCCATTTGATATTAGATCGTACATAATCAAAAATTGCTTCTAAGCGTTTCGTCGGATCGGTTTGCTGCGCCAGGATGGGGGCGGTAAGAGCTTTAATCGTGGAATTTTTCTTTAAACGACCACCAAAGTTTTCGCTTTGCAAAAGATTAGCCGTAATTTTTTCCCAGCTATTATTAACTGGTCGCACAAAATCACCGGGGAGGCTAATTTGGCCTAGTTCAAATTCAATGCGGGATACATAATCTTTCATGCTGCCCATGTAAGGTTCTGCCTCAATGGCGGGTACATCTTTCATAGCCCAAATAAAGCGGGTTCCGGAGCCGGTCAGGCGTTCGGATAAGCTAACGTTAATGGGTTCGGATTTAGCCAGATAAAAAGGTTCGTACCCTTGAGAGCTTTTCTTGTAATCAAACCATTGCGGAAACTCGGCGGTGTACTCACTGTATAATACCGGAATAGTCCGCTGAAAAGTCCAGTTCGGAAAATCAAAGATGTAGCCGGATTTAACCCGGTAGCTGAATTCCACGATCGAACCTTCTTTTACGTTCGGTAAGGAAAATTTCTGATTAGTCCGGAACTCATCTTCTTTCTCCGTAAAAACAGATTCTTTGGGTAATTTATCGATAGCCACTTTGCCATCAACCAGATTATAGGTGTTTCCTTTTAAATTGGATACTGTTTCCCGATCGCTGTTGGAACTACCGTAGAGCTGAATGGTCTCGGTTGCCCACTCGTAACCGTTCTTTTTTAAAATTTTTATCCGGACATGGCGGTCAGAAAATAAAACTAAGCCCGAAGCATCAACCCCAAATTTAGATTCCCCAACATCAAATAACACTACAGCGCTTACACTGGTATCAACACTGTACGTTTTTTCAAAATCTTTGGGATCAATTTTGCCGAATTTTGGAATTACCATGGGCGTTTGGCCCACCGACCAAAAAGAAATACCACTAAGCAAAAATAATAAAAGAGGTAAACGTTTCATCATATGATTAATTGTACAATAAAGGGTTAGTTACGCGTGTATTTACTTAATTATATATTTTTAATTAATTATATACGCGTAGTTAAATATCGTGCCAATCAACCGGTTTGTGGAAGAATATTCTTTTATGTAGTACCTCTATAACACAGAACTGTAGCTTTTTAAAAAATAGAGTATGAACGGGAAAGTGTAAGCTATTTTAATGGGTAAAAACGGATTTACCAAGGAGCTGAAAAAAGATTAGCAAAATTTAAATATTACAAGAGGTGCCGCCGGATATAATCTTCGGCAAATTTTTCATTTTTCCAGCCTATTATGCGCACTTTTTGGCTAGGATTAGCATGCCGGAACCATTCCGTAATGATCTCTTTTATTTCCGGATATTTTCTGAGGAAAGTGGCATAATCTTCAGCCACGATAATTTGCTGAGTAGGCTTGGCGGGAACCGCAATTATTTTAGGATCAGGTAATCCATCGCGTTCTAAAAACAATATACCAATAGGTACTACTTCCAGTACTGTACCGCTGGGCTGACTTTCCGCGAGGACGAAGATATCAATAGGCTGTTCATCGCCGGCTTGCTCACCTGGCGTTCTGGTAGACGGTATAAAACCAAAATTTCCCGGATAAGGCAAGTAGCGTATAGCTTGTTCCGTAACATTCTCAAATTCCTGCTTTTTAGCGTTGTATTTAATTACCTGATTGGTACCAGCTGGTATTTCTACTATTGCCTGCAGGTATTTTCTATCGGTAAAAGCCGGTAAACGGTCGTAATTGGTTTTACATCCTGCTAAACATACATGAATACTTATTATTAAGCCGTAAAGCAAACAGGAACGGGCCATTACTTTAAAGTGTTGGTAAGAAACCGAAAGGGATTGTAGGCTGATACATTTAAGGTAAACCGGATATTACGGGTGAAATCTTTAAAACTAGTTGGCAGACCGTTTTGGTAATTGCTGCCGACTACCGGAAAATAAAATTGCAATAACTTGCCCCCTTTTACTGCAAAACCAATCCCGTAATAAAAATTATTACCAGACTTGGTTTGAATGCTACTAGCCGAAACTGAAGCCAAGCCAGCATCGCCGTACCAGCTTAATGGCGAAATGGGCAAATCCATTAGGAGGTTTACAGAAGTAAGCCACCGGTCGGCGTACACGGGCAGATAATTTTTAAAAGCACCATCTTGGTTGTCGGTTTGGTGTATAAACGCAGTTAGCGAAGAACTACGTTGCGACCGGTCCAGGAAAATCGTTTCTTTTTTGTAATCCTGGCTACCGCTTAAACCTAACCGAAATTGATCGTAGCCCAACCCCACCGGTCGATCGCCGAAAAATTTACCTGCAAAAAAGCGGGACTGCAACCATTTACCCGGTCGGTATTGCCGATCATATTCCAGCGTCAATTTGCCGAGCACGGGGGTACTGGCGGTAGTACTGTTCCGGTTTACTACCAAAACGTCTATTACGGCCTGGGCCGAAATTCTTTTTATAGCATTTTTCGACGAGATGCGGTACTGAACTGACGGAATGGTGTAGGCAAAATTATATTCAAAATTAACATCCGGATTATTCAGGGGCAGTTGAATGGGAGTACTTACGTGGGTAGAACTGAAACGCAATTGCTGGTCCGGAGAATACACACTGGTTCTGGCAAGATTAAAAGTAAGCGAAGGTTCGTATTTTTTAAATTTTTCAAATCGGGCCACCTGAAAACTAAAGAGGGTACTGCCCATATTTTTCCGGGGCAGTATATTCAGGTTGATGGTTCCGGTACCATTTAATTGATTTTGATTAAAACTGTACATCGGCATCAGCACGTAATTTACTTTTTTCTGAATTAAAGAACTGTTGTAAATAGCCAGTCCCAGCATAAACTTGTCTTGGGTGTTCGCGCCTATTACGGGTAAGTAATACAGTTGCTTCCGGTCGGGTTGTTCGATGCCGGCCAGAAACTGTAACCGGAGTTTTTCTTGGGCCGGAAAAGGTTGATTTAACTTAACTTGATTATTGCTGCGGTTAATTTCGGGTAGTACCTGGTCCGGATCGATTACAATTTTTACGGCTTGATTTGCATTTTTAAAAATTACCTGCTCGTCGTGTACCAAGGGACCTACCCATTGTTGTTCCAGAATGTTACCTTGCGCATCAACAGCAGCAACTGGCACCGGAAACGGGAAAGAAGCTTTGTTTTGCACGGTAACCTGCCATTGGTTATTAATCGATGTTACATTTTTAATTGCGGCATCTACCGGAGAAGTTGTTTGAATCAAGTTTTTAAAAAACCAATCTAATTTCTCGCCACTTTCCTGCTCCAACACGGTTTGCAAATCCGCGGGGTAGGGGTGGCGAAACTGCCATTTTTGATAATACGCGTGCATGGCGCCATCAAACTTTTCCTGACCCAGGTAAGCCGCCAGGTATTTAAATAACATGCCGGTTTTCAGGTACACAATGGCTCCGTAGTTAGTATTGGTATAAGCCGCGGCAGGCAATTGTACCGGCTGACTTAAACTGCGGCTACCTACCATTTGGTACAAGAGTAAGTTTAAATTATTGGCATGAATGTTTTCTAAACCAAAAACTTTTCGGATTTTCTTATTTTTTACGATTGGTTCAAATTGACTGTAATCCGGATTTTCCAGCTCGTTTAACCGGAATTCGTAATATGAATTAATGCCTTCATCCATCCAGGCATACTCGCGCTCGTTGCTGCCTAAAATTCCGTAAAACCAATTATGGCCCACTTCATGAATAATAGCTTCCGGGTCAGTAACGGTAACCATAGGGTATTCCATACCCGAACCGGCACTTAAAGCACCATCTACGGCGGTAGCGTGCGCATAAGGGTATTCGCCCACCCACTCTGAGTAGTATTTTACGGCCTGGTTAATATCTTTTAGACTATTTACCCAGGTAGCGGCATCTTTATTTAAAAAAAGGAGCCAGGTAGTTACCGTTTGACCGGAACGAGGCAGGATTACCGCACTTTTTAGTACGTTAAAACGCTTATCGGCAAACCAGGCAAAATCATGAATGTTATCTTGTACAAAACGCAAGGTTTTGGTGCGGCTAACCGAAGCCGGAAAAGATAAATCGGTGGAGAAAGTAGTTTTATTAGCCGTAGCCGTAGCTAAAGAATCCATGCGGGCTTGTTCTTCTGGATTTTGAAGTACTCCGGTAGCGCCCATAATATAGTTATCGGGCAAGGTGATCGAAACATCAAATTTGCCGTATTCGCTGTAAAATTCGCCCTGGTTCAGGTAAGGCATGGGGTGCCAGCCTTGGCGGTCGTAGACCGCTGGTTTCGGAAACCATTGCGTAATCTGGTACGACTGACCCAAATGCCCGAGCCGGGAAAAAGAGTTGGGTAGTTTTACCGTGAAAGGCGTAGTAATAGTGATGCTTTGGTTTGGTAAGAGAGGAGCTGGAAGCAAAAGTTTACAAATATCCAAATGCTTAGGATCTGGCTCTACTTTTACCAGCTGGCCGTTTATTTTAAAATCTAAACCAGTGATATAACCTCTTTGATCCGGTGCGGCGAAAAAAAAGTCGGATTTATTCTGTTGCAACAGTTGCTTACCCAAAGCCGTTTGCCTGTTTTGGTAAGCGTTTGGCCATAAATGAAAATAAATAAAGGAAAGCTGGTCCGGCGAATGGTTGGTATACTCTATTTCTTCAGTAGCCGTAAGGGTGTGTTGCTGATCGTTGAGAGTAACCTGTATCGTATAATTTACCTCTTGTTGCCAATATGCCTGCGCTAATAGATTCAGGGGAAGTAACCCTAAAACCAACCCGATAAAAGTTTTAATCATACAGCTAAAATACGAGTTAGAGTCGTAAAATAAGGCTCTGCTAAAAGTATTTCCTGGTTTTAAAAAATTAATCGGTGCCCAAACGCGCGTAAAGGGCCAGGTTTATGTATCGCCCGTTTTTATATTCGTAATCCCGAAACGTACCTTCTTGTTGAAAATGAAGTTTGTTAAGCAATGCCGCCGAAGCCAGATTGGGGGTTTCTACGTACGCTTCCAGTCGGTGCACACAAACTTCGTTGAATATAAAATGAATGCAGGCATCTACCGCTTCGTACATAATTCCTTGATTCCAGTATTCGGGTAAAAGCCAGAAACCTAACTCAGCCTTACTATGTTGGCGCGATAGATTATTAAAACCACAGGCGCCGAACAATTCTAAATTATCGGGTTTGCACAAGCCCCACCAAATACCGGTTTGTTGCGCATACAGGGCATAATACCAGTTTATTTGGGCCTGGGTAGCGGCTAAGGTCTGGTACGATACGCCGTAATATTGCGTAACTTCCGGGTGGGACAACCCTTTGAAAACTTGATCAATATCGGTGGGTGTTATTTGCCGGAGTAGTAAACGGTTAGTGTATAAAGTCGGAAACATAAACTGGATTGATAAGTAGGAATAAGCAAACTTAAATCAGGTAATCGCCCGTTAGTTTTTAAAAAAGCGCGGATTAAGATTTAAACCTGATTTGACATGTTAGCTAGGGAAATATTGTGGTAAATGTTTTTTAATTTTAATTAGGGCTTGCTTCAATCTGCTTGGCTAATCAACCAATTTACGATGACAACTTCCTCCTTAAATAATTTAAATTCACTTATCGCGCTTATTTTACGGGTATACGCCTGGATTCTGACTTTGCGCTTTTCAGCCGCAGAAACTATTCGCACGAACCTTTTTAACGGAGCAACGGCTAAATCCTACGGCAATGGCATTGCTAAAAACTTATAATCTTCAACTTCCACATCGCCCACTGTACCTCGGGAATCAATCAGCAATTTGGTGATTGAATACTGGTTTATGGCAACAGTTAATGGAATAAAAGGATGCTTACTAGCACGCTAACGCACCCGAAGGATGTAGGGGAAGAGTTCATAAATTAGTAAAATTAATTTCTCCTGATGTAAAATCATATGGGTATGGGATGGTTTTAACCGGAGAAATGCCTTTAAAAATTACGAAAGTTAGGTTTGCTGGGCATTGTATAGATATAAATTTTAATCAAAAAAGAGCGCCATTTTGCCGCTCTTTTTTGATTAAAATTGCTGTTACAACAAAATAGGCAAAGCAAAGCATTGTTCGCTAGCTATCTTTGCTGAGCTGTTTTTTAATTTTTGTCTTGTTTCAAAAAGAATTTTTTAAAATTAACGTCCTTAGGGCAACGGTTTAATCATAACATCTTTAAAATAAACCTTGCTTGCCGGATCATGACCCTGAAGAGCTACTGTACCACTAGATAGCATTTTTCCGCCCATATTTTTGGTAGCTACGCTGTCGGGTTCGGTATAATCCACTACAGTTTTATCGTTAATTTTAATGGTGATGTGTTTTCCTTGAACGGATATTTGTTCGGTGTACCATTCGTTATCTTTTACGATTTGTTCTTTTACGTCTTGCACCGCGTACAAACTGCCGGTCCGGCGCCAGTCGGTGTGCGAATTATTTACCTGAATTTCGTAGCCTTTAGACGGCCAGCCAGTTTCCTGATAAGCCGTATGAATAAACATGCCCGAATTAGAGCCGGGAGTAGTCATGACCTGGGCCTTAAATTCAAAATTTTTAAATTCGTGGTTTTGTACGGGACCTTCGTAGAACAGGTGTGCCCGCGGACCGTGCACCACGATAGCCCCATTTTCTACGCTAAAGGTATTAGGATTTTCGCTGGCCCGCCAACCGTTTAAAGACGTGCCATCGAACAGGCTAATCCAGCCATCTTTACTGTTTTTTGTTCCTTTGTTCATACTGGAAGTACAGCCTACAAATAAGAAGGCCAATACCCAAAGCTTCATTTGTTTTTTCATGTGGTTTCTTGTAAAAGTGGTAAGTAGTTTTTAGTGGTTATATTGCTGCTGTTGGGTTTTAAAAAAACTTCATTGCGTAAACAAAAAAGAAAAATTTTAAAAAATCTTGTTTTAACAAGGTTTGCAACTTGCTAATTAACTGCCTTCTTCATAGAAAAAATGAATTTTCTGCAGTTAGATTAAAACACAAAACCTCCGTTTCCTGAACAATATAAAGCGTTCTGGATACACGATAAAGTGATTAGCTAAGCCTGCTCATCTGCCGGCGCAGGTAAATGGCTTACCAAAGTAATGATAAATTCATGGAGATGCCAATGCATATTTTCAATTTCCTGACTAGTTTTTTCGATGTGTTCCGTTAAATTGGTGGTTGCGACCGGCACCACAAATGCTTCTCCAAAATAGATATGCCCATCTTCGCGCAACCGGATGGCCGATTCTTTGATCCAGGCCTTTTCTTTTAAGTATTCCTCAATGTGTTTGATCAACGGATCGGTTTTCTGGTTATCTACGGTTTTGGGTATTTGGTCCATTAAATCAAATAAGGCTTGTTTTAAATTTTTAAAACCATCTTTAATTATATCCACGGCAATTAAAGAAGCTGCCGCGGCATCGGCCCACCAGAAACCAAAGCCAATACCCACAATACCCAAAATAGCCGCCACCCCGGTCATCCAATCGGCCTTTTGCATTTCGGCATCCGTGTGCAGATTTTTCTCGTGCAGTTTCTCGGCCAGCGGTAGCTTCGCTCTTCCCAGGAAAATAGCTGGTACCGTTCCCCAGATTAAGGCCGCAATCATAACATACCCAAGCCAGATTTGCTGGCCAAAAATAACAATGGTACTAATAGTGGGTCGGTCGGCTTTCAGGAGCGTTGTGGCCGAATCAATAACTAGAAAGCAACCTACCGAAAATAAAGCTAAGGAGCTGCATAAATAGGCAATGGAAACTACTTTGTGGTAACCGTATGGAAATTCCTTGTTAGCTGGTTTTAAAAATATTCGGGATACTACCAGGAATGCAATAGAAGGAGTGAGGCTTAATACATCTTCGAACCAGGCTGTTTTCATAGCCTGCGAATTGCCCATGGTCAGAAACATAATGACAATGGTAATGGCTAAGTAAACAATGGTAATCCATTCCAAACGTTTGGCTTTCCGATATAAGGGCTGCAATTCCGGGGGAAATTCAAAGTTTTTAATGGGCTTCATAAGCGGAGAGGCGGGTGTGCAGGTTTGATTTGTGTTGGTATAAAAATTCTTCTAAAGCCACGGCAAAAGCATTTTCCCCTTTTAAAACGGCCATTACATGTTTTTCTTTATTAAACTCTAGATAAGGCTGCGTAAAACTTACTTTACTTTTCCAAGTGTTTTTATCGGTAATTCCGCCAATTACCAGTTGTAATTCCCGATTTTCTAGTTTTTCAAATAAATCTTGTTCTGTATCGTTCACCCAGATAATTTTAGCTTGCTGCGTTTTAGCAAATTCTACTATTAAATCAGCTTCCAAGCCGGTGGGGTTTGCTTTAGTTTTAATTACCCACGGAGCGTTTTCAGAGTAACCAACTAATAAGGTGTTATTTTTTATTTTTCAAGGGTTTTGTCCGGATCGCGCGGAAAGTTGTTACAGGCCGATGCGGCACACCCGACAAGAATAAACAAGAACCAGAAACGCATATTAAATTTTAAGAAAAAGAAAGTTTACCAGATGAGCCGTTAGTTACAAATTTTTTAGGACACCTGTTGGCAAAAGCAATTTAAAATTCGTGGATAAAAGAAATAGAATTGAAGCAATTGCTAAAACTAGTCAGCAACCTGGAAGTATCTATAAAGACTGGAAGTATCTATAAAGATAATTACAGAAAATAGATAAACCTACCAACCTTTTAAGCTTAATTTACTAAATAAGCTAACCGGTGCCCGACGCGAAATTAGTACCGAACTAATTGAAAAATACCTGCATGATAAAAGCTTATAAAATTTATACCGGGCCGGATGGCCATACCCACGTAACTGAAGGCCATGTAACCGAAAACCAAATAAACCAGGCTACCGGGATTCGGTTTAAGGAAACGGCTGCTCCAGCCGAATATGATTGGCATACCGCTCCTACCACCCAATACGTGCTAAGCTTATCGGGAATCTTAGAGTTTGAAACTTATTCGGGACAAACCTTTCTCTTAAAACCGGGTGAGGTATTGTTGGCCATGGACACCACAGGTTCAGGCCATAAATGGCGATTGCTGGGTAATGATCCCTGGAAGAGGGCTTACGTGTTGTTTGCTGCTGGTCAGGAAATAAACTTTATCCCCACTACAACGGAGGCAGAAGCATAAACTAGTTTTTTACAACAGCAAAATTAGATCGAATCTGTTTTGTGCGTATTAAACGTTTGACATTACAACCGTTCTACCATAAAAAAGAGGAAGTAACTACTTCCTCTTTTTTATGTAATTAAACCAATTTTAAAAATTTGCCTTATTTGTCTTTCTCGTAACCGGCTAGTTTAATCATTTTATTGTAGTTCCCAAGAAGCAGGAAAGATGGTGCCCACTGGCCTACAAATAATGCTTCTTCGTCTTTTTTCATAATTTTTAAAGTAGCAGAAACAGCCATTGAGCCTAATGCTGCCCATAAAAATAAATCAGAAGGTAACTTAGAAGTATAATTTTCGATAGCCGAGGCTATTGGTCCTTCTTTATGTTCTGGATTTACGTTATCTGCTTTGTTTTTTAAATCTTGCGCTTTGTTTTTTAAGTCTTGTGAGTCCATAGTTTTATAGTTTAAATATGTGTTACATGCCTAAAAACGAATTACAGGTTCTATGGTTTAAAATTTCTTTCAACGAATTAAAATAAACTGGTTAATTGCATTCTTTTTGGTTTAACTATAAACCTAAAATCCCGACTAAAAGCTTACTTATTAAAATGATATAAAAAGGTAATAATGCCCGTATAGGCAGGTTTAGAATTCTCTTTAATTTCTAAAACTACTTCAATCTGGGCTTTGGCAATACCCCGCAGGTTTTTTAAACTTAAAAGTTTAGCCCGTAACCGAACGGCGTTATTTACAACCACTGCTTGGCTAAACCGCAGATTTTCAATTTCGTAGTTTACCTGCATTTTTAAATTTTGGATCGAAATGATCTGTCCCCATAAATAAGGCAACAACGATACCGTTAAGTACCCATGAGCAATGGTATTCCCGAAAGGAGATTCTTGCTGGGCTCTTTCAACATCCAAATGAATCCATTGGTAGTCCAGAGTAGCCGCTGCAAATTGTGAGATTTGTTCCTGCGTAATTACATGGTACTCCGAAACGCCTAATTCTGCTCCTGCGTACTGCTCAAATTCTTCGAAATTACTTATCGTTAATAAACTCATAGGTTGTCTCTTGCGCTTTTTAGTTGTTTTACATGAGTTAAATAAACCATAAAATTTTAAAAAAGTAGTATTAGTGCCCGATAGATCTTATTAAATTAATTCGCATTAGTCCGGCAAAAACGTGTTCGGAATAAAGGCTAAATAAGTTTAAACAGAACTGAATGTAAGCATTATGGGTTTACTAAGTACCCGTTAACCATAAATTTAGATTTACCAAAATATGTCTGAATATAGTTTGTTTCAGCAACTGCCGATAAGGGACCAAGTGGAACTTTTAGCCCGTCAGGGTGCTGCTATAGCCCACCGGAACCATAAAGGCTGGAGTATTACCTTATACGCGATAAATAATTATTTTGTGGAGCAATGGGAGAAAGATGGTTTAGCCATTGTAGGTACTTTTAAAAGTTCAGCTAAGCCAGTTACTATTCTGGAACCCTATTTAGATAATTTGCAAGTACAGCAATTTTTAGAAATTTAAATAACCGTTAGGTCTTGGTTGCTTTAATGGTTCATGCATCAGGCGTATTTATTCTGGGTAATTAACTTTCCCGTTTTAAAATTTTAGCGTTTAAAGCATTACAACTTACATTACTTTTGCGGTAAGTAGTTGTAGTATTAGCTGCTCATATCTAATCTTGGCGCAGGAGCGTCAACCAAAATTATAAAGCTATGAATTTATTTATTTACACTTCTCTAGATACTAACCACCGAAACATTTTACGACAACAATTGCCGCCAGAGTGCAATCTGGTATTTAGAACAGAACTATCCCCCGCCGAAGTAGAAAAAGCTTTTCAAGCGGCAGAAGTAATTATGGGCAATCCACCGGTAGATTGGTTTGCTCAAGTACCCCCTAAACTCGTATTCTGGCAGTTAGATTCGGCTGGCTTCGATCAATACCAAAATGTAAAAGTAAGTGCCTTAACAGCTAACATGGGCGATTTTTTTGCCCGTCCGTGTGCCGAAACCATGGTGGGGGGCATTCTGGCCTTTTACCGCGGTATTCCGGAATTAGTTAAGCGCCAGACAACAAAAGAGTGGCGCGGAAATCAAATACGTCCCCAATTGGATTTGTTAGGTACTAAAAAAGTAATGGTGCTGGGTGCCGGTACCATTGGTATGGCGTGTAAACAGATGTTAAAAGGATTTGGCTGCGAAGTAAAAACTACCGCTCGCCGGAACCCGGAGGCCGATATTCATTCGTTCGAAGAAATTCTAAAAAATTTACCTTACACCGACGTAGTAGTTAATACATTGCCCGGAGCCGCTGATAAATTTGTTAAGGAAGAATTTTTACAAGCCATGAAACCCGGAAGTTTGTATGCAAGCGTGGGCCGGGGCAGTACTACTGATGAACAGGCCCTTTTGGTTGCATTGCAAGCTGGTAAATTAGCCGGTGCAGTTCTGGATGTTACCGAACAAGAACCATTACCCGCAAGCAGTCCGTTTTGGGAAATGGAAAACGTGCTTTTAACCCAACATACAGGAGGCGGTTATTTCGCCGAAGAAGCAGGAAAGATAAATCAATTTTTAAAAAACTTTACCCTTTTCCGCAACGGAGAACCGATTACGGATCAGGTAAATTTAGCGCAAGGCTACTAATTTAAATCTGAATTCTAAAAAGAAAATGCGCCAAATTAAAAAGGCGACTCTTGTGAGTCGCCTTTTGCATTAATTGGTAGGTGTTAAAAAAACAGGAAGTAAAATCTAACATCCTAATTAGGACAAATTTCTTGCCGAAAATTCTGATAAACCGGTTTTGGGGTAAAAACCTTATTTAATACGTACCAAATGCTGTTTCATGGAATCCGGTAGCGAATTGTAATCCAGGAGTTCCAACGTTGGTTCAGAGGTGGCGGCTACTTTTGGTTGCAGCGTTTCAGTTATATAATGCGTTTCCAGTTTCCACATGGCCCCGTGAGTGGATCCACAACTAATAAACCAACAAAACCCCCAAATACTACATTCCCGAAATACCAAGCATTTAGATCAAAGTGTACGGGTACGGTACGGGTTTCGTAACCATCTAATTCAAACTTAACCATGTACCCTGCTTTTTTAAAAAAACCAGCACCGGAGCGTAAACGAGCTACCGTAGGAGTAGCCGCCGTATGCACCATGCGACCTTTCATATCCATTACCGTAATACGTGCGCCAACCGGGTTACTGTTAATGGGTATGGCGTAACTTGTTTTACTTACAATAGAAGCACATCCCGAAAAGGTTAATAGACTAAAAGCTAGTAATACAGTTAAAGAAGTATGGTAAAATTTTTTCATGAAAAGAGATAGAATATTTTATTGTTTATAATTTGTAAGCTGCTTCTTGCAATAACTTTTCCAATGTTCTAGGATTTTGAAATTTCAATGGTACTATTTCAAGGAAGAGGTATTAAGAACTTTCTTTTGAAAGAATATTTGTTCCTGATAAGTTTGAACAACTTTGCCGAAGAAGGCTTTTAAGTAATGATATTCTTGGGGACTGTATAATGGTTTATTTAAAGTTATTACACTGGACAAAGATACCCGGTTGCCAATCGTAGAAGCTTGAAAAAGGTATTTGCCACCGTTATTAGGTAAGGTTATGGCAACCGCCTGAGGTAAACTCACTGCTTCAAAATCCTGCGGGTAATCAATGGTAATGGTAAAAAGCTGCTCTATGGCCGTACCCAAATCCACGGGATACAATCGTTCGGCGGAGGTAAACGGATTTTTCTCCCATCGGTCTATAAAAAAAGGATCCAGTAGTAATTGATTTTTATTTAAACCATCAAAGCCTTCCACTTCTATGTTCATGGTTTGGGTAATTGGTTTATCCAGTTCTTCTAAGTTTTGAATAGCATAATTATTAATTTTAGTATCATGCCATTTGGTGCTTAGTTTTTTTACATATTCTTCCTGGTTGTTGTACGAGGTGATGTGCTTGCGGTCTTCCAAGGCTTCGTAACCCGAAGAAGTTAACGATAAATTTCCGGTGAAATGTCCATCAGGCTGCAAGGTTAAGTTTAATAAAGATACTTGACGGCGCTTATCAATGGGTTTAAGCTCGGCCCAGTAAGAGTTACCCTTGGTTGGTATAGCGCGGCCTTTGCCATTCAGGCAATGTACCGGCAACATACCAAAAGACAGGAAAGGGTCGGTGGCATCTAACTGATAAACTTTATCTTTAATTTTTACCTGCGCAATAACGTAATTAAAATCGCTGATTACCGGATGCACCTCAATAGGGTAACCATTCGCGCGGGTAGATAATATAACCGGAATAGCCGGCAGACCTGCGTATTGCAGTGCAGCAGTTAACGCCAGGTTAATATCGGCTACGTTGCCCGATTTAGCGTCGTAAGCTTTTTTAATGCCTATTTCGCTAAAACAACCGTAAACTTCATTCCAACGGAACCAATTTTTCACGAAGTTATAAACTACCTGAGCCCTTTGTAAAGAATCGGGTGTGCTGTTGAGCAGTGATTCTAAATGATTTTTAAATACTTCTTTGCCACGCTTTAATTGTACGCCAAATTTAGAATCACTGCGCATTTCCTGATCGGCATCTTGCCATTCTTTGGTGTAGCGGTTGCGGGTACCATCAAAACTTTGTACTTCGGCTAATTCAAAATTAAGGGCGGCCAGGTAATTACTCCGGGCAGTCATGTAATCTTCCTCCACAAAGGCCGGCACGTCTTTCATGGCATTTTTATAACGGGCACAATCAGATTTGCCGCCACCTACGCTAAAGCAATCTTTGATAATTTCGCTTTCTCTTTTTACTAAAGGATAAAAGCTGGTTAAGGTCATATTATAGGTGTAATTACCCGGAATTTTTGCCCAGTATTCCGTATATATTTTAGGAATATCGCTCTGGAACTCCCACCGCCGGAAGTTAAATTTAAACGGCGATTGCAGCTGATATTTAATTTCGATAACACTGCCTACTTTCACATTGGGTAAAGTAAATTTTACCAGATCGTAATATTTGCTTTTTGTTTCGAGGTAAGTTTTACTGTTAAACTTAGTTTGGACTATTTGTCCGTTTTCCAGGTTAAACGTAACGCCTTCCACGGGATAAACTGTTTCGGTTTTTCCGCCCGATTTGCGCACCGGAATGGCAAAGTTCGCTTGGTCTAAACCTTGCTTATCCAGGATTTTTATCCGGACTTTATATTCATGTTTCAGGTTTAAGTCATCATCATCACTAATCCAGCTATCCCCAAATTCATTCAGTACAACCGCGTGGGCAGCCGTATCTAAGGGGTAAGAATTCATTTGCAGCTCCTGGATAGTGGTATTGCCTAATTTAAAGCCATGATCCTGCGCTTTTAACAAAACCGGAATGGTACAAAAAAATAGAAGAAGTAGTTGTTTATGCATATTTGTTATAAATATTGGAATTAGCTTGGTAATGGAAGGTTAGCGTTTGTGAATTTTTTAAATTGTAGAGGTTTTCTAGAAATAATTAGTAAAGTCTAATCAGTGTTAGGTTAAGGTATTTATTAATGTTAGTTACTGTGTTAAGTAAAAAGTATAAGATTGGGCATGAAAGGCAAACTTTATACTTGTTTTAAAAAAGTAATAGTGAAATTATTCAACAGGAAGCACATGTTGTGCCCTTTTATAAATTCGTATTTATTTTTAAAATTAATATTAGATCATTAATATATTATTCAGGTTAAATTTAAATTTGGAAGCTATAACTGCTGTACCGAATAGTTTGCCAACTTAAAATTTAATTGTTTTGATCCGGATGTTTTTGCTGCACCATATTAATGGGAGGAAAATTAAGTGCCTTATTTATTTAATGTGCGGCTAGGATATAAAAGAAGAATAGGAAAGTATACAATCAGAAAGGTGCCCCTTAGATGTGATTGTATCGGAATAAATCTGAAGCAATAATTAATGTATTTGAATTACTTTAATATAAAATAGAGCAGCTTTCATCAGAAACCCAGAACGTGCAAATGCTAGTTTAATTTAAAGGCAGCTAACATATAAATACCATATACCTGCGGCAAAAAATAGCATAACTTCGCGCCAGATTAATGTTTTCTTACTATTGGAAGTGAAGCTTGGGAATTTGATTGAAGAGAAAAATTATGTTTTAGGTTTTTTCTTTTTAGCGGCCGGAAAGAGAATGTTATTTAATATAAGGCGGTAACCGGGCGAGTTAGGATGCAAAGCCAAATCGGTAGGTTCTTCGCCGGGTACGTGCTGGTAATCTTCGGGATCGTGACCGCCATAAAACGTCCAGGTGCCTTTGGCAATGGTGCCGTGCATGTAACGCACTTCGTTAGCTGCTTTGGTTTCGCCCATAATTATAACTTCGGACTTAATGTACTGTTTTTTAAAAGCAGTGGTCTGGCCCATAAAGCCTTTAATGGTTTTTTCGTGATTTTGGGTAAGCATAGTAGGAATAGGGTCCCATTTCGCCGAAAAAGTAAATAATGAAAAAAAGTCGTTATCCTGGTAAATATCACGTTCCCGGCGCTGGTTATCAATACTGGAAAATTCACCGTCGTAAGGGCTGGAAATAATGGTAAAATCTTTAAAAGCAAAAGTTTTAGAAAAATCCAGTTTTTGCTGCGCTTGTGGGTCTATGCCATCGCCGTCAAATAAAGCATCAACCATGTCTACGCCGTTAGCAGCCAAGGCAATATCGTAGGTATCGGTGGCCGAGCACATCGCAAACATAAATCCGCCACCAGCCACAAAAGCTTTAATATCTTTTACTACGGCTAGTTTCATTTGCGGCACTTTGGCAAAGTTATACTTTTTAGCTAATGCTTCAGATTCTTGTTGTTGAGCCCGGAACCATTCCTGACTCCGTTGCCACCGCGCCGATTTACCGTACTGTCCCGTAAAATCTTCGTGGTGCAGGTGCAGCCAATCGTATTTTAATAATTTCTGTTCCAGTACTTCTTCATCAAAAAGCAAATCGTACGGTATTTCGGCGTAGGTTAAAACCAGGGTAACGGCATCATCCCAAGGCTGTTTTATTTTAGGGGAATAAATGGCAATCCGTGGGGCTTTTTCTAATTTTACTACATCCATGTTGCTATCCGGAGCCGCAATCTGCGTTAGAATCTGGTTATATTGCGCATCCGAAATTACTTCGTATGTAACGCCCCGAACCCGCAGCTCGTTCTCGATGGCTGGCGTGTGCGGAAAAGCAAAGCTGCCTCCCCGGTAATTGAGCAACCAATCTGCTGTTTGCTGATGTTGTAAAACCCAATAAACCACGCCGTAAGCTTTTAGGTGATCTTTTTGAGTATTGTCCATGGCCACAAGTACCTGGGTAGCCCACGTTGGAAACAACACTATCAGGAAAAAAGTACAGCTAAGGGTAAAACGTTTCAGCATAGCAGACAGATTATTAAAGTAGTAACTGCTAAGTGTTTATAACGCAATTTAAACAACTTAGATGTAAATGTGGCTACAAAAAACAGATATTAAAGTTGTAGAAACCAGCTTCAAGAATAGCCTTGTTGTAAAGAGATAAAATTTAAAAAATTTTCTTGTTTGTTTGCTGTAAAACTTAAAAAATAGGAAAGTTTTAGGGACGTTTTCGCTTGGTGTGTTTGGTTTTATATTTCTATAATTTTCTCTGAAAAATTTATTTTAAAATCTTAAAGTCGGCGCTACAGCGGGGTTAATTAGGTAAGTTTCTGTAATTATAGCCTATAAACAACTTTAAACCGAATTTTGAAACTTGCTTTTACCGGCTGATTCCATGTTTTTATAATGATTTTGACAAACTAATTAAAAGTTAAATAACTCATTTTATTTAACTTTTAACGCGGTGTACTGTTATGGTTCAGGAATAAAAATTAAAAAAACAAGCTTGAATCAGAATACTCATTCAAACCATACAATTATTCTGGCTGGGGTAACCGGAGATCTGGGAGGGCGCGTCGCGCGTTTTCTGCTGCAACAAGGAGCTGTTGTGAGAGCCCTTGTGCGCCCTGGAAAAACCAACGATAAATTAAAGGCTTTGCAAAAACAAGGCATGTTGCTGCTAGAGGTAGATTTCGCTAGTGCATCGGCATTAACTACAGCTTGTGCGGGAGGTACATGTGTGGTTTCTGCCTTGTCGGGGCTCCGGGAAGTAATGGTTGAAACGCAAACTGCTTTGCTACAAGCAGCTGTTGCGGCAGGTGTTCCCCGTTTTATTCCTTCGGACTACGCCATTGATTTTACAAAGCTTCCGCGGGGAACAAACCGAAACCTGGATCTGCGCCAGGAATTTGCCGAACGAATAGCTGCTACGCCCATTGCGGCTACTTCTATCCTGAATGGCATGTTCTCGGATTTGCTCACGGGCCAGGCTCCGCTTGTTTTGTTTCCGGTTAATCGAGTAATGTATTGGGGCAACCCCGACCAACTCTTGGATTTTACCACCGTTGAAAATACTGCTGAGTATACCGCCGCCGCGGCCCTGGATGCTATCACCCCTCGTTTCCTGCGCATTGCCGGCAATGTGCTCAGTGCGCGTGGGTTGCAAGAAGCGGCTAGTAAAGCTACTGGCAAACATTTTCGTTTACTACGCCTGGGTGGTTTAGGAGCCCTGGACACTCTCATAAAAATTACGCGCATTGTTTCCCCTCAGAATCAGGAAGTTTTTCCACCGTGGCAAGGCATGCAGTACTTACGCAATATGTTGAGCGGCCTGCCTAAATTAGAACCACTTGATAATAACCGGTATCCCCATATTCAATGGACTACCGTGCAGGAAGTGTTGGCATCCCGGGCTTCTTAAATTATGCCTATCAATAACTAGGCATAATTAGGTAGCAATAATCAAAAAATTTAAAAAATTGTTCTTAGCAAAGTCATTGTCCGGAAGATAAACACTCAGCAACAGATAAAGTATCTAGCCCGGAATTTTGGTTGTATAATAACCTGCAGGTTGTATAAACAGCCTATATTTGATTTAAATTATAATTTCTCAAGTATGTTCCGGCACTTTACAACTATTTTCCTTTTTGTTTTAGTAATTACTGGTTGTAAAGATACCGCAGTTGCTCCCCGAAAATCTAAGTTTATCTCTACCAGCGAACACCTGGCTTTGGGTAACCCTAGTAATGCGGTAACAGATGTTCTAAATTCTAACAATTACTTAATAGAGAAACAGCAATATGTGCTTTCCTATAACCGGGAAGCAGGGATTCCTAATTGGGTAAGTTGGCATGTAAGTAAAGAGTGGTTCGGCACTGCACCCCGGCAAGATGATTTCCGGGCAGACGAGAGCCTACCCGGAGACTGGTACCAGGTAAGCCCGGGCAGCTATACGAACAGCGGATTTGATCGAGGCCATAATTGTCCTTCAGCGGATAGAACCAAAAGCATCATGGATAATTCAGCTACTTTCCTGATGACGAACATGATCCCCCAGGCACCGGACAATAATCGAAATACCTGGGCCAACCTGGAAGATTATACCCGTGATTTAGTAGATCAAGGTCAGGAGGTATATGTTATTATGGGTAATTACGGTTCGGGAGGTACTGGTTCTAATGGTCCAGCTCTTAGTATTAGCGAAGGCCGGGTAAAAGTTCCGAAACAAATATGGAAGGTTTTACTCATACTACCCGCCGGTGATGATGATATTAACCGGATTGCCCAAGATACCCGGGTTATTGCCATCGATACTCCTAATAGTAATGGCGTGCAGGCAGATTGGGGCTTGTATAGAACTACCGTGGATGCTATCGAGCAGGCTACTGGATACAACTTATTTTCGGCAGTTCCGGAGCAGATTCAGCAGGTTTTAGAAGCGCAAATAGATAAAGGGCCAACTCAGTAATACCAAACGTATTTAGAAATTTAAAAACCGGGCATTTGGTGTCGTCAGAAGAAATAAAAGCTAAACTTCAGGAGCTAACAACTGGCTTGTGTTATCAAAGCGAAGCAGATTATCCGTTAGAAGTAGTACAGTTTGAGGTAGCTTTACCCGATATCTTAACGGAGAAAGAGCTGGTTGCTTTAACCGGGAATGCCGCAAAAAGGCCGGTAGAAGTAACGGATGTGGCTTCTTTTTTCAGGCATGTAACCACATTAAATAACGAAACACCATTGGTTGATAATACTGCAAAGCAGATTGTTATTTTACAAGCCTTTTGTGAGCAACACTTACAAAATACAAAAGTTTACCGGATTGGTAGCCGTATTCTTACAGCCTTGCTCTTAGGAAAATCATCAAATGGTCTACTGCTAGGATTACAGACTACTATTGTCCAGACCTGAACACCCAATAAGTTAAAATTTAAAAATAAAAGTATAAAGTTACTCGACAAAATTACAAGGCCCAGGTTAGATATAATAAGGTTAGTGGCTGAACTGCTTATTTTGTATTTGGTGGGTTTACTTGGTTAGGTTATGAAGTAAGTTACCTGCTTAAAGGTAGCGGAGAAAACATCTTATGGATTAAAAGCAGGATTATTGTTAATTTTAAATTATTCATCCCAGTTTAGCTTGGGTTTCCGACGTCTTTTCTTTCGCCGTTTATGCGGGATTTTGGGAATGCGTTCGTAGTATTTATAAAGATAAACCGCTGTAATCCCGGTGGCAAAAAGGGCAATTGGAATAAAAATAAGAAACCAGTACACTATTTCCATATAACTACTTATCCTTTTTCTTTAATGTATACTTTGGCAAGTGCATGTAAATTATAAAAAGCGAAGATCGTAATTTTTTAACATACTTATAGGTAAGTCTTGTATCTCCTTTATAATCGCCGGTATTTTTTACTTATCAAATTCCCGCTAATAGCCAGAAGAAGTTCTGGATGTATCGGGTTTCCTCTTTTAAATTGATTACAAAGTAAAAATTGTTTATTCGGAAGCGTAATGTAAGTTACAAGATTTCAGGAATTTTTTAAATAACTCTTAAAATAATAGTATAGCTGGAATAAAGCGCTAGTCACCTTTGTTTTTAAATATCATAACGGTATAATCACATGTAATGCAAGCAAGCTCTGGAGAGGTTTTCAATGCATTGAAATAAGCCGCATTCTGGAAGGAATTACCTTTCTATCATGTAGAAATGTTTACAACAGATCGGTTATGCCATTAGCTTTTCTAAAAGTGCGGCGTATAGTGCTAAATTAACAACATTTACGTAGTCTTTTTCTAAATAAACTATTTAGTTAAAACGGAAAATTATAAATTTTTTATGAATTTCTGGTGAAAGAGCCCAAGTACTACTACAAACAACATTGAAAGAATAACTTAAAATATTACTAAAAGGTAAACGCTGTTTACCTGACAAATTCTTCGGTATAAATAGCTCTTTCCGCCGATTTGCGGGTGAATCCTTCGTAGTAATAAGTATCTTCTAAATCTTTTTGCCAAACCATACTGGTGGGGGTTATTGCAATCAAGCTATAAGTAGTGCTGTTACCGGGTAAGTCTAGTGCTATTTTCTTTCTTTCTTCTTCCAGCATAACCTTATAAGACCCCAGTGCCGTAGTTCCACCCTGGTATTCCACCCTGACCGATGTTTTATCAAAAATATAGGCTTTGCCTTTTTCAACGGTGAGTTTTTCTTCGTGCACTAAATGGCTATCTACAATATATTGAACCTGAACTTGTTTACTCGTCCATTTTCCGGTAAGTAAACTATTTAGTTGGTTAGGGATTTCTTGCTTTTCATGATAGCCATAACTCAAGGCACAACAGCATGAAAGTAACACCCAGAACAATAATTTCATATAATAGTAACAAGTAAATGTGAATATAAATCCTATTGCGAGATTTAAATACCGGCAATATCTAGCTATGAAAAATGTTGCTAGAATCAACAACGCTATAATAATTAATAACTGTGAGAGGCTAAGATAGGCAATACTTAATTATTTTAAAAAAATATACTTTACTTCAATCAACCTTCCGGTTAAGTACAATTTAGGATTAGTTAAATATAGCTAGGTCGTAGTATCTTTGAAGTGTACTTTTTATGCACTAATCTCTTAATAATGAAAACAGGTTTATCATTTATTTTGAATTTATTTTTAATTACATGGCTTGCTTCGTCGTCCGTTTTTGCTCAATTGAGACCTGCTACTTTTCAGATGAGCGGTGATCATTTATTGGAAAGTAAAGTTAATATTAATGCGGGCAACCAAGAGTGCTTAGTAGCACTTAAAATTTTAATTTCCAGTGCCAACGCGGTACTCCCGAAAGCTCCTTATTCTATCGTGAATAAAGCGGCTACACCGCTCAGTGGCAGTAAGAACGATTACCTGAGTTTAGCGCCTTATTGGTGGCCTAACCCGAGTACTTCTACCGGATTGCCTTACATTCAAAAAGACGGACAAACCAACCCGGAGGTAAATGATATTAAAGATAATTCTTACGTACGCGATATAAGTAGGGATATTTGGATACTTGGCCTGGCTTATTACTTTACAGATAACGAGCAATATGCTGCCAAAGCAACGGAGCTTTTAAAAGTGTTTTTTCTGGATAGTGCTACCCGTATGAATCCTCATTTAAAATACGCCCAACTAATTCAAGGAGACAATGCCGTTTACGGCACTGGCATTGTGGATACAGAGTCCTTTTCGGAACTTATTGATGGTGTGCAATTATTGGCCGGCTCCAACTCCTGGGCGCCGGATAATCAGCAAGCCTTGCAGGACTGGTTTAGCGAATATTTAACCTGGTTACTAACCAGCGACAAAGGCAAGAAGGCGAAAATTGCTCCTAACAACATCGGTACGGCTTATGACGTTCAGGTAGTTACTTATGCTTTATTCATCGGCAATAAAACCTTGGCTAAGTCTATCATAGAAAAACAAACTTACAACAGAATCGAAAGTCAGTTAACACTTCTAGGAGAACAAACCTATGAACTGACCCGAACTAACGCCTGGACATATTGCAACAAAAATTTAGCGCAGTGGTTTAACTTGGCTAATTGTGCAGAAAGTGTGGGTATAAATTTATGGGATTATAACTCTGTTAACGGTAAAAGCTTAAAGAAAGCCTTTGAATGGATGATTCCGTATGGAGGTGGCACGAAGCCCTGGCCTTATCAGCAAATCAGTGTTTTTAAACCAGAGTATCTCACAGCTACTGCCCGGGAAGGATCAGCGATCTATAAAGACGTTGATTTACAACTATTACTTTCTCCTACCCACGAGCGCTTTATTGCAGGAGCTTACCTGGAATTGTTAACCACTCGCTATTATTAAAAATATACCTCTGAAAACTGATTTAAGGCTTTTTTAAAGGCTTAGCGGTTTTAAAAGAGAGAATCTATTTTTAGTTCAGATCCAGTTATTTACACTGTTTTGCCATTAACTCCGGACTTTGCTTCTTATACAAACAGTAGCAGGATAGTAATTACTTGAATGCCACTATAATAAAATAAACAAATTAAAAGTATCCATTTTACTTCTTGTACTAACAATCTCCTTGGTGAGCTGCGTCTTTTTAAGCAATTCGTTAAACTACAAAGACACAGCAAAGGAATTTGTGACTGCTGTACTTCAAAAAAAATACAATAAAGCCGTTTCCTTAATGGCGCTGGAGCATGCGTCGGCACAAAAAGTTAATGTTCAAAAATTAAAAGATGGGCTTAGCTCTTTTAGAGAGTTAGTGGTGCATAACTTTGGGGAGGAGGTTGAATATACCTTTATAAAAACAGAGAAAACTTTTACAACCGGCGAAAATAAGCAACTCCCTAACACAACTGTCCTTTATCTACAGCTTGAAAATAAGCGGGAGTTCGGCTACTTTCAGGTGCTATTTGACGATCAGTCCAATAAAATTCTTAATATTCAGCTACAAGATGTTAAGCAGCCAATTCCCAGTTTAACTATTTTCTGGTTTTTTGGTTTTCTCGCCACAATGGTATTTGCCTTTAATGTTTATATGATAGTTCAGGTTCGGAGAAGCAATGTTAGGAAAAAATGGCAGAAATACTTGGCGATCATTTTTCTTAATGTACCAACAATTGGTTGGTCAGCGGTTGGTGGATTCTTTTTTAAGTTGCTTAATTTCCAGATAATGCTCGGTATTGGCTTTTCTATGATGGGTTACTTAAACACAGTTTGGTCGCTCGGTATGCCTCTGGGTTCTCTCTACGTTTTATGGAAGTTAAAAAACGGACTATACGAAACAACTGATGATGATACATTAGCATTAGGCTATAATACTGCTGAGATTTATAAATGAAAGTATAAAAACAAAACTCTTAATTACACCTATACAACAGCTTTGCAACCGTATAATCCCTTTCGATAAAACTAGACACAGCGGCACCGGTATTTTTGCTTTTTATACAATCAATTTTTAAAAGATTTAATTTTAAGCTAAACTTGCCGTTGCCGCTAGTTTTTTCGGTATTACTTATTCATGTTCCTCCCAAGTATCAGAATTACTCTTTTTATTTTAGTTTGGACTTGGCCCACCTGTACCTACTCCCAAACTGTAGCCACTAAACTGGCCATGGCTTACCAAATTTTTGCCGCTGATAAGCAACTGCAAAACAGCTTATCTTCGTTGTATGTGGTAGATGCTACAACAGGTAAGGTTATTCTTGATAGAAATGGCAAAATAGGTTTGGTGCCGGCTTCTACCCAGAAAGTGATTACCAGTGCGAGTGCTTATGCCTTACTGGGCAAGAATTTTAAATTTCAGACCAGTGTAGCTTATGCGAAAGATAATTCCTCGCTTATTATTCTTCCGGGTGGAGATCCTACTTTGGGCAGTTGGCGCTGGGCCGCCACTTCCGAAAAAGAAATAATTAAAAAAATCAATCAGGCTATTCAAAAGGCAGGCATTACTACCATTAACGAGGTAATTATTTATAACAAAGGGTGGGAGGAAGGAGCAGTTCCGGACGGCTGGCTCTGGCAAGACATCGGCAACTACTATGGTGCCGGACTAAGCCCTTTAAACTGGCGCGAAAATCAGTTTGATGTTATTTTAAAATCCGGTAGCCAGTTAAACAGCCCGGTAAGCCTTGTTAAAACTGTGCCCCAAATTTATGATTATGTTTTAAAACCAGAACTTACGGCTGCCGCCGCTAATTCCGGCGATCAGGCTTTTATTTATTTCCCGTTAAATACCGCTGCTGGCACCATTCGGGGCACAATTCCGGTAAACCAGCCAAGTTTTAAAATTTCGGGCGCTATGCCGGACCCTAAGCTTCAGTTTGCGCGCACCCTACTGGATACTTTGGCCCGTAAAGGTGTGAAAATTTTAAAAAATATGCCGGTTCGTGTTACCCAAGAGACGTTACCGGCTGGTTATACTACTTTGTTAATGCTTTCGTCGCCGCCGTTGGATAGTATAATTTATTGGTTAAACCGCAAAAGCATTAATTTGTACGGCGAAGCTTTAGCCAGAACTTTGTCGGTGAAAAACAATGCTGGTTCCACTAGCCAAGGCGTCGAGCTGATGCGCCATTTTTGGAAAAAGAACG
This sequence comes from Adhaeribacter pallidiroseus, assembly GCF_003340495.1. Lineage (NCBI taxonomy): Bacteria > Pseudomonadati > Bacteroidota > Cytophagia > Cytophagales > Hymenobacteraceae > Adhaeribacter > Adhaeribacter pallidiroseus. Next base: position 3,808,109 of record NZ_QASA01000001.1, on the reverse strand, counting down.
GTATACCGGATTCGGAGTTAAACATGGTAGATGGTTCCGGGCTTTCGCCGTTAAATCGCGTAACCACGCACGCCCAGGTACAAGTTTTGCAATACGCCCGGCAACAAGCCTGGTTCCCGGGTTTTTACGCCTCCTTGCCCCAAGTAAACAACCTGAAAATGAAAAGCGGCACGCTGCACGGTGCCAAAGGATTTTGTGGTTACCATAAAGGCCAGGATGGTCATCAATACGTTTTTTCTTTTCTGGTGAACAATTACAATGGCTCCGCCGGTACGCTGGTGCCGAAAATGTACAAAGTACTGGATGCCCTCAAGTAGTTGTCATGAGTTGCTTATCCCACCTGAAAATTATCTAATCTTCGTTAAAATGGATCAATTTGCCATCTGGTAAAAACCAGGCGTAGAAGCATTTTCTAAAAAATAGTTTTAAGCGCTTCCATAAATACTTAAACTTTAGTAATTACGCCCGGAGATAAGCTGATTTTTTTTAATTTTTTGTTTTCGGGAGCTTGAGTTTTACGGGTTCCATCACCAAATCTAAGGGTAACCTACCTATACCATGAATAAATTATTGGGGGGCATTTTGCTTTTGTTGTTTTGCGTAACGGGTGAGCACAGCTGGGCGCCAAAAGCAGGTAACAAATCCAGTGCGGCTAAACCGCAAAATGTTATTTTTATTCTGGCCGATGACCACCGCTACGATTTCATGGGTTTTACCGGGAAAGTGCCCGGCCTGCAAACGCCCAACATGGACCGCTTAGCCAAAGAAGGCGCACATATCCAGAATGCTTTTGTGAGTACCGCTTTGTGTTCGCCCAGTCGGGCTTCTATCTTAACCGGTCAATACGCCCACACCCACACCATCGTGGATAACCAGGCGCCGCTTCCTCAGGGTTTAACTTTTTTCCCGCAGTATTTACAGAAGGCTGGTTATCAGACGGCTTTTTTCGGTAAGTGGCACATGGGCAACACCGAGGACGAACCGCAGCCGGGCTTTCACCATTGGGAAAGTTTTCGGGGCCAGGGTGTGTATTACAATCCTACGTTTAACATAAACGGCAAACAAGTAGTGTACAAAGACAGCGCCTACATTGCCGATTTACTAACCCAGCACGCCGTAGACTGGTTGAAGCAACAAGATAAGAAAAAACCTTTTTTCCTGTACCTGTCGCATAAAGGCGTGCACGCCGAGTTTGCTCCGGCCAAGCGCCACCGCGGTCGGTATAAAAACTTGCCCGTACATTACCCGGCCTCCATGTTCTTAACCGCCACTGATACCAGCAATACCTGGCCCTTGCGGAATAAAGTAGCCAGTAATCCGGAGTTAAAGCAAAATGTAAATTTGGCCGGTATTCCGGAGTGGGTGAAAAAACAACGCTATAGCTGGCACGGCGTGGATTACATGTATCATGGCCGCATTCAGTTCGACGATTTTTACCGCCAGTACTGCGAAACCTTACTCAGCGTGGACGAAAGCATTGGCGCGGTGCTCGATTATTTAAAAAAAGCGGGTATTGACAAAAATACCCTGGTGATTTACATGGGCGATAATGGGTTTTCGTTCGGGGAGCACGGCCTGATTGACAAACGCCACGCCTACGAAGAATCCATGCGGGTGCCTTTGCTCATGCGCTACCCCGACGTGATTAAGCCCGGTACTAAAATCACAGAGGTAATTCAGAATATTGATATAGCCCCTACCATTTTGGCAGTGGCGAGCCAACCCACGCCGAAGCAAATGCAAGGGCAGTCGTTTTTGCCGTTGCTGCAAGGCCAGAAAATTGCGTGGCGCGACAAAGCTTTCTACGAGTACTATTGGGAGTACGATTTTCCACAAACCCCCACGGTTTTTGCCGTGCGCAACGGCCGTTATAAATACATCCGGTACCAAGGTATCTGGGACACCAACGAGTTTTTTGATTTACAGCAAGACCCCATGGAAATGAACAACCTGATTGCCCAACCCGAACATCAACCCGCAATTAAGCAAATGGCCAGCGAACTCTACGATTGGCTCGAAAGCTCCGGGGGCATGCAAGTGCCGCTCAAACGCACTATTAAAACGCGCGACGGCGATTATTTGCACCAGAAGCAATACTAGTTGTATTTTGATATTATTTCTTTGGAAGCAAGACTTTTAAGTTCATTCTTACTAGCGCGAGCGTCTTCGCTCGTGAGGAATATCGACCGGTCTCTGGCCAGCAGAATGATCAGGAAGGTCTGACATTGTATTACAATAATGTGAAATACGGGAAAAATCAAAAAGGTATGCTGGTAACTTTCTGAAGTAATTAGTTTTTTGAAAATAGCTTCGAAAACTATCAAAGCCTGGAAATGGCCAAAGAATGATGCTTAAATAATGTAAAATTTTAAAAAAACAGCAAAGATCATTGGTTTCCGGTGCCAAACATGCGGGCTATTCAGGCGAATAAATTCTTAAAATTTGAAAATGGCAAAACAGCTTTTACATTTCGTTCGAGTTAATTGCTTGGTAGGTATGATCTCCCTGTTTGTTTATCCGGCCTATGGAAAAGTGCTTACCGAGCCAAAAGCAGCTAAGCAGCCCAATATTATTCTCATTCTGGCTGATGATTTAGGCTATGGCGAACTGGGTTGTTACGGGAATACTTTTAACCAAACTCCTAACTTAGATAAATTAGCGGCCGGCGGTATGCGTTTTACGCAAGCCTACGCGGCGGCGCCCGTATGTACACCCACCCGCATTGCGCTTTTAACGGGCCAGCATCCGGCCCGGGTTGGCATTACCGATTACCTGGATGTGCACGATGAAAAGTTTTTGTCGCCGGATTATGAAACTTTAAATGAAAAATTAAAAAAAGCCGGCTATGTGACGGGCTTGGTTGGGAAATGGCACCTGACCGGCGATTACGAGAAACGGCGCGGCGAACCCGAAAAACATGGCTGGGACGAAGTAATAGCTAGTGAACGAAAATACATTGCTAACGGCGATTACTTTTACCCGTACTTTTTTCTGCCGGACTTGGCGGCCCGCGGACCAGACGAATATCTAACCGACCGCCTGAACCTGGAAGCTCACGATTTTATTCAGCGGCATAAGAACAAACCCTTTTTTTTGTATTTGTCGCATTACGCGGTACACACCAAACTGGGCGGCAAACCAGCTAAAGTAACTAAATACCAATCGCAGCCAGGAGTTGGCAAAAATCAAAACAATCCCGAATTAGCCGCAATGCTCGAAAGCTTGGACGATGGCATAGGACAACTGCAAACAACTTTACAAGCAAATAACCTCGATCAAAATACGCTCATTATTTTTACTTCCGATAACGGGGGAGAACTAAACGTAACCCGGAACGGCAGTTTGCGGGGCGGTAAATCCGAGTTGTACGAGGGCGGCATCCGGGTGCCTTTTTTAGCGTACTGGCCCAACCGCATCAAAGCAAATGTAATTAGTCCGGTTCCGGTTACAACTGCCGATATCTATCCGACTTTGTTGGAAGTAGTTGGAGTAAAACCTACCAAAGGCCAAATTCTGGATGGGAGCAGCATTGCTGCATTACTGGCCGGTAAAACCCAACGACCCGAAACAACTTTTTACTGGCATTATCCTTTGCCCAAGCCGCACTTTCTGGGCGGCCGCTCCGCTAGTGCCATTCGCCAGGGCGATTACAAGCTTATACAATTCCTGGATGATCATCACCCGGAGCTATATAATTTAAAAAACGACCCTTCCGAAAAGCAAGATTTAGCCGCCACCCTGCCGGATAAAGTAACTGCGCTACAAAAAGAGTTGCAGAAGTGGCAAGTTCGGGTTGGTGCAAAAATGTAAAGCAGGTTAGAATCAGCAATCGCGGGTGGTTGTAGCAAAAAGAGTTAAGTGACCACCTGAATAACTAAATTTTTAAATTTTTTTAACCAGTTCCATATTAATCCTGAATTAGGCCATTATCTTATATAAAGAAGAACCAGGTAAAATTATTCAAAGGCGTACGTTATTGTAATCCGGAATTTTGTAATATTAAAACCGCAATCAAAAACTTATCCCGTACTATCCAGTTTTTAATATTTAATTTTTAACCTGATGCGATCAACCCGATACCTTCTTTTTTTAATTTTTTTCTTTGTCAGTACCTGTTTATTTGCTCAGCGGCCCATCTGGACGAAAGAACAAGCCAATGCCTGGTACGCGCAGCAGCCCTGGTTGCTAGGAGCGAACTATGTGCCGGTAAATGCCATTAACCAGCTCGAAATGTGGCAAGCCGATACCTTTGATCCGGCTACTTTGGAAAATGAAATGGTTATGGCTGAAAATCTGGGTTTTAATACCATGCGGGTATTCTTGCATGACCAACTCTGGAACCAGGATCAGGCGGGTTTTACGCAACGCATTAACCAGTTTTTAGACATCTGCGCCAAACATAAAATCCGGCCCATGTTTGTGCTGTTCGATTCTTGCTGGGATCCTTTTCCGCGTTTGGGCAAGCAGCATCAGCCCGTGCAGGGCCTGCATAATTCGGGCTGGGTGCAAGGGCCGGGAGCCGACGTTTTAAAAGATCAAAGCCAGTATCCGCAACTTCAAAAATATGTGACTGGCATAGTGAACCAATTTAAAGATGATGCCCGCATTTTGGCTTGGGATGTGTGGAACGAACCCGATAACATGAACAACTCCAGCTATTTCCGCTGGGAGCCCGCTAATAAAGTAGAACTGGTAACGAACTTGCTGCCGCAGGTATTTACCTGGGCGCGGGCCGCTAACCCATCGCAACCGCTCACCTGCGGCATCTGGGTCGGCGATTGGTCTACCCCGGATAAATTAAAACCCATCGAAAAAATACAAGTCGAAAACTCGGATGTTATTTCGTTTCATAACTACGACGATGCCCCGGAACTGGAAAAACGCATTGTGTTTTTGCAGCAATACGGCCGGCCTTTATTGTGCACGGAGTATATGTCCAGGGGAAATAAAAGTGTTTTCCAGCGGTCGTTACCGGTGGCGAGCAAATATAATGTAACCATGATTAACTGGGGTTTTGTAGCCGGAAAATCCAATACTATTTACCCCTGGAACTCCTGGCAGAAAGTGTACCCCAGTGAGCCCGAGTTGTGGTTCCACGATATTTACCGACCCAACGGCGAGCCCTATAAAACCGAAGAAGTAGCTTTTATTCAGAACATTGTACAGGAAAAGGCCGCGGCTAAAGGTAAAAATTTAAAAAAAGGTAAAGCCAAGAAAAAGGCCAAAGCTGCAGCTATGTAGTTTTGCACTTAATTACCCAAAAGTCTTGTCCTTTTATCCATAATCACAGATCTGGTATTCTGAATTAATATTTACCGGATCTGTGATTTATTATTTTCACGGCTATTTTCTGGGAGCTAATATCTGCAAAGCTGCGGTATAAATTTTAACTTACAGTATAATCCAGCTAAAAAGCTTATGCATGTCGTATTTACCGGCACTTATGATGATGGTAAATCTGCTTTGCCTTACCCGGCCCAGGTAAATCTGGAACCCGGACAGTTACGCATCACCTATCAAATTCCAAATCAATCAGTGCCGGTTACCGTTTATTGGCAACCGTCGCGCATACAATCCGATTCACATTTAGAAATCACGTTGCTTGCTTACGGGAATCACCCAACGCAAAAACTGGAAATATCAGACCCTAATTTTAAAAATTATCTGGAAAAACAATACCCACCAGCCGTGGCTGTTACGCCAGTTAAAATTCTCTCTGCTAGCAAAATTCCCAAATGGTTCTGGTTGTCGGGAGCTGCCATAGTTGCATCTGTTATCGGCTTTTACATGTGGGGATTATCTTTACTGGCCGATAAGGCAGCCTGGATGATTCCGCAATCTACGGATGAATACGTCGGGAATCAATTGTATCAGCAAGTTGTAAACGCCTCCACCTCCGAACCTGAACTAACCGGGTATGTACAAGGTTTTCTGCGGCAGATAAAAATTCAAAGTACCTATAAATTACAGGTAAGCGTTATCCGGGATAAAAACAGGAATGCTTTTGCGCTTCCCGGTGGTTACCTGGTGGTACACGATAGTATTTTAGAAAAAATGCAACAACCCGAAGAATTGGCGGCTTTGCTGGGCCACGAATCCGGGCATGTGCAAAACCGGCACACTACCCGGGCTTTGTTCCGGAGTTTAGGGAGTTATTTGTTTATTTCTTATTTGTTCGGCGATATTCTGGGTATTTCAACCATTTTAGTTGAAAATGCCGATGCGCTTAAAAGCTTAAAATACAGCCGCCATTTAGAAGAAGAAGCCGATACTTTTGGGTTTAAGGTTTTGCAGCAAAATCGTATTAACCCGCAGGGAATGATTCTGCTGTTCCAACGGTTACAACAAGCCGAAAAGACCGTTGATAAATTCCAAACCGAAGAATTTTTAAGTACGCACCCGCCCTTAAAGTCCCGCATGCAAGCTATCCGGACCTTGATTAAAGAAAATCCTTATGCTGTGCAACCACCGGATTCCATGCAATACTTCTGGCGTAGAATAAAACAGCTTTAGAAGTAAAGCTGGCGGTTACCTTAGCTACCTGGTATGGAAAACAGAAAATCTTCGCATCCTTATTTAAAACGGAAGGATCTGGATGAAAAAACTAGACGGGCTTACTTATTTTATTTTATGCATTTTAGCTTTTAGCTGCCATTCTGGGCCGGAACAACTAGTTAAAAATAGCCAAGCGGGTTTTAAAAAAACACTTTGCTAGAGTACAAACTAGGTTTGAATGATAAAATGCAGGAATATGATTTGATTATATTGAAGTTATACGAAGTAGATCCATTCCTTCAGGTTAAAGCCTATGATTTTACCAAGTCCGAAGTTCCCTTGTGCAAATCAGCTACGCAAATTGAATCTACGCTGAACTTATTGGTCCAAAATTATCCGACAGATACTAAAATTCCTTACCCGGAAAATGGGCCTTTATACTGTGGTTCTGATTACTTATTAAGAGTAGAATTTAGTAACGGGGAAGAAAGTGTCATTGATTTTACACCTTTCAGGATTACCAAAGGTTTAGAGGAATTAGTAAATTTTTTAGAAGCTGGGGATTATAAGACTAATTTTAACTTGATTGGGGAACCGGTAAATAAGCTGTTGTTAAGTAATCAATATAAAATGATAATCAAACAAAGAGTTGGAATAATGGAATATCCTAAAGTTGTAAGTCTTGAAACGATATTGCAACAATACAAAAAAGATAAATTGAAACAGGAATAAAGCGTTTATACAGCTTTAAAGCCAGATTGGGTGAATTAATAGGGCCCGTAAACGAAAAATCCGGCTGAAGAACCGGATTTTTTAAATTTTCTCGCTTCTGACTTACAAGTTTAAATCGCCGGCTATTTCTTTTAGGGATATTTCGGCCAGTTTTGCTAAGTATTGCGCATTGTTAAAACGAACCCGGGCATTGAGGTAGTTTAGCTGGGCATCCCGAAATTCAATGGGCGCAATGCTGCCTAAACGGTATTTATCTAATGTAATATCCAGGTTTTGTTTGGCAATTTTTTGGTTGTTTTCTTCTAAAGTTACCAGCGTTAAATTGGTAGCATAAGTTTGGTAAGCCGCGGCTAGTTGCGATTTAATGTTGAGATCCGCCTTTTCGTATTGCAGTTGGGCGCTCTGGATTAAGGTTTCGGCATTTTGCTCGTTACGGCGCTGCAGAAAACCGTTAAAAACATTTACCGAAGCCGATAGTCCATAATTTAACCCGCGGTTATTGGCCTGGGTCGCAAAACCTAAGGCTGATTGGGAACGGTTAAACGTATACCCACTCGTTACTCCAATAGTTGGATAGCGGTTAGCCCGCACTTGTTTTAAATCCAGTTCGGCAATTCGCTTGTTTACCAAAGCTACTTTTAAAGCCGGATTCTGCTGAACGGCCAATTCGGAAAGAGGACCTAAGGTCAACTTATTATCAATGTATAAAGTATTGGGTACCTGGAATACAATGTTTACATCGCGGCCTAATATTTCGTTTAAACGAATTTGGGTGTTGCGGTAAAGGTTTTGTTGCTGTACTAAATTGGTGGTATCGGTATTTAAATCGACGCGGGCGTTTAGTACCTCCAGGCGGGCTGCTTTACCAATGGTAAACCGGTTTTGGGCCGTTTGTACCCGCAAGCGCGAAATAACGATGGCCGAGTCATAAGCCCGTAATTGTTGTTGTTGATTTACCAGTTCAAAGTAGGTGCTGATAACGTCGCCTAAGGTGGTTAAAATGGTTTGTTTGAGCTCGGCATCGCCTAGTTTGGCTAATTCTTTTAATTGTTCGTAACGGGCAAACATCCGGAAGCCATCAAAAACCGTCCAGTTTAAATCGGTGCCGTAGCTGGTATTGGAGCTTTTAACATTGTTAAATTCTTGTAATCCGGTTTGCCGGGTTTGCCGGCCCGTTTGGATGTTATTGCCATTCGTAATATTAGCGCCCAATGTAGGAAGCATGCCGGCATTCGCCCGATTAACATTATTCCGGTCGATGGCTAAGTCGTTCGCTACTAATTTTATGTCATAGTTTTTTTCGAGGGCAATGCGGACGGCGTCTTCTAAATTTAAAATTTCTTGTGCTTTACCCGGTACAGAATTTAAAAAAGCAAGCAACGTTACCAGATAAACAAAAATATACTTCATAGTAAATGGTTACAATTTTCCAGTTGGAAAGTTAAAAGGTTTTAAAGTTACCAGTTATCGCTTGTTGGGAAACAATAACTGGTAACTCGTAAATTAAAATTAATGGACGCTTTCCAGTGCTTCTTTTTCAAATTTTTTGGCTTGTTCCAACTCCGGATTGCGCTTGTACTCCCGCGACCATATGGCGTAAATAGCCGGAATAACATACAGTGTTAAGATGAGAGAGAACAAAGTACCACCCACAATTACAATACCCATGCCCATCCGGCTTTGCGCGGCAGCTCCTAAGGCTAAGGCAATAGGTAACGCACCTAGCGCAATGGCCAAACTGGTCATTAATATCGGGCGCAGCCGGGCTTCGGCGGCTTCCAAAATAGCTTCGGCTTTGGGTTTTCCTTCTTCCTTCAGCTGGTTGGCAAATTCTACTATCAGTATACCATTCTTCGTTACCAATCCAATGAGCATAATGGTACCAATCTGGCTGAAAATGTTCCAGGTTTGACCAAATAACCACAACGAGAGCATGGCACCGGCTACTGCCAACGGTACGGTAATAATAATGATCAACGGGTCGATAAAGCTCTCGAACTGGGCGGCCAGAATCAGGTAAATTAATAGTAAGGCTAAACCAAAGGCGAAAGCCGTGTTGGAACCACTTTCTACGAAGTCGCGTGATTCACCGCCTAAGTCGGTGGTAAAGGTAGGGTCCAGTACTTTCGCGGCAATCTGGTCCATGGCATCAATGCCATCGCCAATGCTTTTACCGGGTGCCAAACCCGCCGAAATAGTGGCCGACATATACCGGTTGTTATGGAATAATTGGGGCGGGCTACTGCGTTCCTGCAACGTTACCAAGTTATCCAGCTGAATTAACTGTCCGGTACTGCTGCGCACAAACAACGACGTTAAATCCAAAGGGTCATCCCGGTCTACCTGGTCGAATTGACCAATTACCTGGTACTGGCGGCCGTTCATGATAAAGTAAGCAAACCGCTGACCGCTGAGCGATAGTTGTAACGTTTGGGCCACATCAATTACCGATACGCCTAGACTCTGCGCTTTTTCCCGGTCGATGGTAATGTTAATTTCCGGTTTGTTAAATTTTAAATTTACATCCGGATTAGACAAAATCGGATTCTTACTGGCTTCTTCTAAAAACCGCGGAATTTTTTCTTCTAGTTTTTGAAAATTCTGGGATTGAATAATGTACTGAATGGGCTGCCCACCGCGCCGGTTAACCGAAATAGTAGGCTGCTGCGAAACAATGGTCCGGGCCTCCGGATATCGGCGGGTAAGCTTGGTCAATCTCTCCGCTACTTCGGCTTGGGAGTGCTCCCGGTCTCCAGGAGGCACCAGGGTCATCCGCATCATACCGTTGTTCACGGAGCCAGCGCCACCAAAACCAGGCGATGTGATCACCAGTGAAATTTTCTTTTCCGGAATCGAATCATTTACTAATTGCGTTAATTCTTCCATAAATCGGTCAGTGTATTCAAAAGAAGCACCTTCCGGAGCGGTAACCTGCACGCGTAACATGCTGCGATCGTCGTAAGGAGCCGTTTCTTTTTGCAGCGTGATGTAGAAAAACACAATCAAACCTAAACAAGCCGCAATAATCGGGAAACTCAACCATTTCCGTTGCATAAACCTGCCAAGCGATTGGGCATAGCCGGAGTTTAAGCTTTCAAAATAAGGCTCGGTGAAATTGTAGAACCGGGTTTTTTTATGCCCGCCTTTTTTCATGAGGTAGGCATTGAGCATGGGCGTAAGCGTTAAAGATACAAATGCCGAAATAAGCACTGCTGCGCCAATTACCACCCCAAATTCCCGGAACAGACGGCCTACAAAACCTTCGAGGAAAATAACCGGTAAAAATACCGCCGCCAGCGTAATAGAAATAGAAATTACCGCCAGAAATATTTCGTTGGAACCTTTAATGGCCGCCTCAATCGGCGACATGCCTTCTTCTACTTTCTTGAAAATATTTTCGGTTACCACAATCCCGTCGTCTACTACTAAACCGGTGGCCAGTACAATCGCCAGCAAGGTTAATACGTTCACCGAAAAACCCGCCAGGTACATAATAAAGAAAGTCGCAATTAAGGATACCGGAATATCTATCAGAGGCCGGAAGGCAATGCTCCAGTCGCGGAAAAACAGGTAAATAATTAAAATTACCAGCACCAAGGCAATCAAGATGGTTTCGGCTACTTCTACTACTGATTGTTTAATGAACAAGGTGTTGTCCATTACAATGTCTAACTGCAAGTCTTTGGGGAGGTCGCTTTTTAATTTTTCTAATTGATCGTAGAAGTTACCGGCAATTTCGAGGTAATTAGAGCCTGGTTGCGGCACAATGGCTAAACCTACCATGGGTACACCCGATTCCGTCATTTTGGTTTCCAGGTTCTCCGGGCCAAGTTCGGCCTTACCTAAATCACTGAACCGGATAATGCGATCGCCTTCGGATTTTACAATTAAGTCGTTAAACTGATCGGCGTTGGAGAGGTTGCCCAACGTTTTTACCATTAACTCGGTGTTAGAACCGGTTACTTTACCCGATGGTAATTCTACGTTCTGGCGATTTAAAGCTTCCCGCACATCCGCTACGGTTAAACCATAAGAAGCCAGTTTCATGGGGTCGAGCCACAAACGCATAGCATATCTTTTCTGCCCCCAGATTTGCACGCTGCTGATACCCGGAATGGTTTGCAATCGCTGCGATAACACGTTTTCGGCGTAATCGCTTAGTTCTAGCTGGTTGCGGGTTTTGCTCCGCACCGTCATGGTTACAATAGGCTCCGAGTCAGCATCGGCTTTGGCTACTACCGGGGGCGCATCAATGTCCTGGGGCAAGGACCGGATGGCCTGCGATACTTTATCGCGCACATCGTTGGCGGCTTCCTCTAAGTTTTTCTCCAGGTTAAATTCAATGTTAATGTTGCTCCGGCCCTGGTTACTCGACGACGAGATGTTCCGGATACCATCAATAGAGTTAATGGATTTTTCCAGCGGTTCGGTAATCTGCGATTCAATAATATCGGCGTTAGCGCCCGTATAACTGGTACTCACCGACACAATGGCCGGGTCGATGGACGGATATTCCCGGATGCCCAGGAACGTATAACCAATAATGCCGAACAAAATCAGAATCAGGTTAATTACAATGGTAAAAACCGGCCGCTTAATGCTGGTGGTGGATAAACTCATTTTTTATTAATTAATCAAACTTTAGGTAACCGGACTTTAACCGGGGCATCTTGTTTCAACGTCATAATTCCGGTAGTCAATACCGTGTCGCCTGGTTGCAGGCCCGAGGTAATCAATATTTCTTTTTCGGTGCGGGTAGTAGCTTCTACTTTTACTTCCTGCGCCTTGCCGTTTTTAGCGACAAATACTTTTTTACCGTTCTGGATAGGCACAATCGCTTGGGTAGGCACTAACAAAGCATCCGGAATAGAAGCCAGCGGAAACTCAATGTTCGCAAAAGAACCCGGCAGTAGTTCCCCATTAGGGTTGGCAGCCCGGGCGCGCAATTGTAACGTACGGGTAGTCGCTTCCACGGCTGGTTCAATGGCGTAAACCGTAGCGGTGTATTTTTTAGCAATACCTGCTACCGATACTTGTAGTTTGGTATTTACCTTCACTTGGCTAGCGTATTTTTCTGGCACTGAGAAAGCAATTTTTACCGGATTGGTGCTTATTAAGTTGGCCACAATGGTTTCGGGCGTTAAATAACCACCCACCGACACGTTGCGCAAACCAATGCGCCCGGAAAACGGTGCCGTGATAGTAGTTTTAGCTAACTGCGCCTGAATTAATTGCGTTTGGGACTGCAAGGTTTTATAATCGGCGGTGGCAATATCAAATTCTTCGCGGCTGATAGCTTCTTTTTTAAATAATTGCGCGGCCCGTTCGGCATTTTCGGCGGCCAGGGTTTGGCGGGTTTGCGCTTGCGCTAATTGGGCACGTAGTTCCGCATCATCTATTTTTAATAAAACCTGACCTGCTTTTACACTGCTGCCTTCCTGAAATGTAATACTCCGGATTAAGCCAGACACCTGGCCGCGAATTTGAACTTGTTCGTTGGCTTCTATGGAACCGGTTACGGCTAAGTTATTCGCGAATTCCCGGGGCTTTACTACAATTCCATCTACCTGTAGCACACCGCCCCGGCCACCACCCGCACCGCCGGGCCCACCCGGGCCTCCACCGCCCGCAGCTCCTCCCGGACCACCGGGACCGCCACCCGCCGTTTTTTTGTTGGCCGAAATCCGGTAGACAATCAGCGAGGCAAATCCAATAATTAATAAAGCATAAACAAAATACTTAATTTTCATGGGTGTTTTTAAAACGTTATTAACGAAAGCGCGAAAATAAAAATAAGGTTAAACATCAATTACAAGTAGTTCGGGAAATCAATACGACAGCATGCCAACTTACTTACTCTATTTTAACGGCTTCTGATTCAAAGCAAAGCAGTATTTTTAATAATCTTTTATTGTTTCTGGAATTATAGTTCATAAACCAACTATGCCTACGGAAGTTTTCTAAAATAAACGCAACTTAGTTTTTGATTCTGTTTCAATTCTGAAGTTTTAATGCGCATTTTGTTTATTAAAAAAGCAAAACAGCTAAATTGTAGGTTTAACTTAGCATTTAAATCCGGGGATGAATGGCAAAAGTAAAAGACGATAATTTTTTTAAAAATGTGTACGCGGTAGTACAACTTATTCCGGTTGGCCGGGTTACTTCTTACGGGGCCATTGCCAGTTACCTGGGCAGCAAAGGATCGGCCCGGATGGTGGGCTGGGCGCTTATTGCCTCGCACGCCAAAAGCGGTATTCCGGCTTACCGGGTAGTAAACCGGAATGGTTTGCTTACCGGCAAACAGCATTTTGAATCGCCGGATGCCATGCAAGCCAGCCTGGAACAGGAAGGCGTGCGGGTAGAAAACGATACAGTAGTAAATTTTGAAAAATTATTCTGGGATCCTGCCCAGGAACTTCTGTAAGCAATAACGCTCCGGTTTTCCTGTTTAAAAATACAAGGCTAATTTAAAAGTATTGCCACGAGTTACTGTGCAAAAGAAAAATAACCGAGCGCTCATAAAAGCACCAGGGATTCGTGCTCAATTTCGAAAACAATCAATATAGCATAAGGCCCAATGCAGAATGAATGCGGTGGCATGCTGCTTTCCAGAACATCTTAGTATATATTTGCAGTGTCAACTATTAAGGCCTCGCATCTAATTAAATTTAAAAATTGGTCTGTTACCGTTTAAAAATTAGCCCAATAGCGCACAATTATTCACCAATAATCACTTAATTCACATTACAACTTACTTTAAAATTAAAATGACGAATCAGATTTCCTGGATAAGCGCATTGACTTTAGCTGGATTTTACCTGGCTGGTTGCAGCAGTACCGCGCCTACCCAACCCGTTACCACTGCCGAAACAACTACTGCTATTACTACTACCACTACGGCCACCGCTTCTGTTGCAAAGCAAACTAAAGGAGTAGGAATCGACCGGGCAAACTTGGATACTACTCAATCACCTTGTGTTGATTTTTTTCAATTTGCGAATGGTGGCTGGATTAAAAATAACCCAGTGCCGGCGGCGGAGAGTCGCTGGGGCAGTTTTAATGAGTTGCAGGATAAAAATTACGCGGTACAACATAGCATCTTAACCGAAGCAGCGGCTAACCGCACGTCCCCAAAAGGCAGCAACGCGCAAAAAGTAGGTGATTTTTACGCTTCCGGTATGGACTCGGTGGCAATTGATAAATTGGAAGCCGCTCCCTTACAACCGTATTTCGATAAAGTAGCCGCTATACGTGATGTGAGAAGCTTGCTCACTACCGCTGCCCAATTAAAAAAAGCGGGCATTAGTGGTATGTTTAGCTTTTACGTGGGCCAGGACGATAAGAAAAGCACGGAATACGCTATTTTTTTAAATCAAGGCGGCTTGGGCTTACCTGATCGGGATTATTACCTGAAAGAAGACGACCGGTCCAAGAACATCCGCACCGAATACGTGAAGCACGTAAAGAATTTGTTCGCGCTGCTGGGCGAAGATACTACTACCGCGGGAAAAAATGCAGCCAAAGTGATGGACTTGGAAACCCGTTTGGCAAAAGCTTCCCGCACCCGCGTAGAACTACGCGATCCGCAGGCCAACTACAATAAAATGACTTTAGCGCAGTTGCAAAAGTTAACGCCCGCTACCGACTGGAATTTATTTTTAACGCAATTGGGCGTAAAAGGCGCCACCGAAGTAATTGTGGGGCAACCCGATTTTTTTAAAGAATTAAATACGGTGGTAAAATCCAGCTCGCTGAGCGACTGGAAAACGTACCTGCGTTGGCATTTAATTCATTCTACGGCTCCGTACCTGAACAAAGCTTTTGTGCAGGAAAATTTTAATTTTTACGGCAAAGTGTTGAGTGGTACGAAAGCGTTGCAACCCCGCTGGAAGCGCGTATTACGGACCACCGATGCCGCTATCGGCGAAGCAATGGGCCAACTGTTCGTTGAGAAAACCTTTACGCCCGAAGCCAAAGCCCGCGCCCTGGAAATGGTAAAAAACCTGCGCGACGCTTTTCAGGAGCACGTGCAAACTTTGGATTGGATGAGCGAAACTACCAAAAAACAAGCCTTGGTTAAACTAGATGCCTTTGCGGTAAAAATAGGTTATCCGGATAAATGGAAAGATTATTCCGCTTTGGCTATCAGCCGGGGATCTTACGTGGTAAACGTGCTGCACGCCAACGAATTTGCCTTTAATTACGATATAAACAAATTAGGAAAACCCATTGACCGGGCCGAGTGGGGCATGACGCCGCCCACGGTAAACGCGTATTACAATCCATCCATGAACGAAATCGTGTTTCCAGCGGGCATTATGCAGCCCCCCTTCTTCGACCCGAAAGCTGATGACGCGGTTAATTACGGAGGCATGGGCGCCGTTATTGGTCACGAGATAACCCACGGCTTCGACGACCAGGGCCGCCAGTACGATGCCGAAGGTAACCTGAAAGATTGGTGGACCAAAACCGATGCGGAGCAATTTACCAAACGCGCCGACATGGTAGTGAGTCAATATGATGCGTACGAAGTGTTGCCAACGGTAAAAGTAAACGGTAAACTTACGCTGGGCGAAAACCTAGCCGATATTGGTGGTTTAAACATTGCCTATACGGCGCTTCAAAAAGCACTAGCCGGTAAGAAAAAAGAAAAAGTTGCCGGATTTACCCCGGAGCAGCGTTTCTTTTTGGCTTGGGCCCAAATCTGGCGCGTAAATGCTACGGAGCAGTATTTTAACCAACAAGTGCAAACCGACCCGCACTCGCCGGGCCGTTTCCGGACCAACGGACCTTTGAATAATATGCCGCAGTTTTACGAAGCTTTTGGCTGCAAACCCGGCGATAAAATGGTGAAGTCGGCTACCGAGCAAATTAAAATCTGGTAAACAGTAAAAATTTAAAAAAACAAAAAAGCTTCCCGGTAACCGGGAAGCTTTTTTGTTTTTTTAAATTTTTACTGTTTACGGAATGGCTACCTTTTTAACAATTCCGTTTTCCCCACCTTTCGGACCGTAAAATAAAACCCAGGTACTAAAATCCGGTGAGAAATTTAGGAAGCGGTGTTCGGCAGCCGCGGGCACAAATAAAAAATCACCGGCTCTAACCTGACTAGTTTCTCCTGATAAAAAGAACTTGCTTTCGCCGGTGGCTATAACATAAACTTCATCTTGTTCGTGAGGCGTTTGCTTGACTGTTTCGTGGGGTTGGTACAATTCTACCGCTAAGGTGCCATGTTCCAGTAAAAGTGTAAACTCCTGGCCCGATTGTTTTAATGCTTCTTGGGCGGCAGCTAAGCTAAATTTATTTTGCATATTTTTGATGTTTGCATGTAGTTTAAAGTAAATAGTAGATTAGTGCTGGACTAGTAAAATTTAGTCCAGAAAAATTACATCCGTTTGGCTCAGGAGCACCTGCTAGGGTTCCGGTACTGCGCAGCAGTATTCCGCAGCGGAGCGAGGAAAGAGAGGCTAGCGAGGGCAGAAGTGCCAAACGAGGTCTGCCGGCCACGAGACAAACTTATAGCTAGTCAGTTAGATAGCACCAATGCCTGGAAACAGGAACCGGCTCCAAAGAATACCAGAATAATTAAAAATTTAAAAAACTATTCCTCTACTTCTACCGTCATAAACACATCCTGCACCGGCACGTCATTGGGGTCAACGGGTACTTTGGCTATTTTATCAATTACGTCTAAGCCTTCGGTTACTTCTCCAAAAACCGTGTACTTGGTATCCAGGGAGGGAACGCCGCCAATGGTGGTATAGGTTTTTACTTGCTCCGGCGAAAACGTGATTTTTTTACTCTGAGCAATATCGTCCAGACTTTCCTGGTTATGCACTACTCCTTGAATCAGGTAAAAATTATGCGACGACGATAAGCGTTTTGGGTTAAATTCGTCGTCGTAGCGAGCCATAGCCAAAGCGCCGCGTTTGTGAAAGTACTGCGGTTTTACTTCGCTGGGCACGCCGTATTTATCGGTCTTAATTTTACGCTCCCGCGTATCGCCCCCTTGAATCATAAAATCGCGGAGTACGCGATAGAATATGGTATTGTCGTAAAAACCCATTTTGGCCAGCCGTACAAAGTTAGCCCGGTGCAATGGGGTATCTTTATACAAGCGCACCTTTATCACGCCCAGGCTGGTACTAATCGTTACCTTGGTTTCCGGATTTTCTTGGCCGAATTTCGTAAGCAGTTCCGTAACGTTGGCATCCGTCAGGGTTTCGTACGTGCCTAAATCACCCTTGTTGGATTTGCCCGAACAAGCCGCCAAAAACAACCAACTTACTAAACCAAAACCAATAAATATAAACCGGAAAGATTTCATGGAAACGTTGAGTTAAAAATCTAAAATTTAAAAAATAAAGTTGCATACGGCTCTACCGTATTTTATACATTAATAACCAAGAATTAGCTATGTACCTTTTCGGGAGGCACATCATCCAGGAGCAAATTTTTTAATTTTTGATACAAAAACGAAACTACCAGCAACAAAATACCTAACGAAATAAAGGCCGCAATACGACCTCCTGCCGAAATGTTGCGAATATCAAACAGAAAAAGTTTAAGGAGCGTGATAAAAAACAAGGTAAGCGAAACCAGACGCAGGGTTTTTAATTTGTAACGCATGCCCAACAGCATAAATCCAAAAGAAGCCAGTCCCCATAAAATCGGAAACCCAATTTTATGTTCTTGTTGCAACAAATTATTTAAATTTTCGCCGGGCGAAAACTGAAACAGCAATACCAAATGATCTAATTCGGTACTGGCCAGATACACCAAAGCGGTGCAGCCAAACCAAGTAAAGGCATTCATGTTTTTCGATCGCAGGCCGTAGGCTTTTTGGTAATACCTGTACACTTGGTACAGCAAAATTAGTAACAAAACAATGGCCGAATAATGTAAGGCAAAGGGGAGTAAACTGCCTGTGGAATTTAATAAATAATTGTTGCGGGCCGCTTGTACCACGGGTTGCACCAGTAAAAGGTAAGAGGTAAAGCTAAGCCCAGCCAAAGTTTCGGTAAGGGGCCAGCGAGCCTGTACGGTGGCTGGTAAAAACCGAATAATAATAAGAGCAAATAAATAATGATACGAAGCTACCACCAGGTATTTAATGGCGCGTAAATCGGTGGTAGAACTGCCTAGCCGGAATGTAAGCTCAAACAAAATAGCCAGGTACAAAAGCAACAAGCCGATACTTCCCAGCAAGTAGCGCAGCTTCGGGTCGGTTGTTTTTTGCTGGTACAATTGCCAGGCCGCCGCTCCGTTAAAAAACGCCAGTATTCCCGAGAAAAGACCTAAGTAAGTACCGCCACCTAACCCGTGGAGCAAGTACAAACCACAGATGTAAAAAAAGAAAGTATTACTCAGTAAAATACTTATTTCGAGTAAACTAAAAGCCTGTTGTTGCTTTAGGTTGTAAATGAGCAGCATGGCGAAAAACACCAGGTAAAACAAACTTGCAAAAATAAACCCACCCAGATAAGGCGCTTGCAATTCCCCGATTACCTTCGCAAACAGCCAGCCACCAAATAAAATAACGGTAGCCAAATAAGAAATTATAGTAATAAGCGGCCATTTTTTAAAAAAAGCCAGGACCAGCATGCCAATATTCAGAATAAGAATATAGATAAATAATATCTGGTAATTGTTACCGCCCGAACTGGCCAGCAGAGGAGAGGCAAAACCGCCCAGTAGGGCTAAAACCGCTAGCTCCTGCCGATCGTACAGCAGAGCCATAAACACCGATAAACCCGTAACCGCCACCATTAAAATAAAAGCCAGGGTTTGCGGAAATAAGTGGTATTCGTGAAAAGCCAGAGCAATGGTAAAATACAACACGGCTAAACCGCCGCCCACTAAAACCGAACTAAAAGCAGCATACTGCCCGCGTAACCAATGGGCCAAACCTAATAACCCGAATCCGCAACCAAAGCCAATTAGTACGCGGCCCCAGGCGTTGATCCAATCCTGGTCGATGGCGAACTTTATAAAGTAACCAATGCCTAAAACCAATACCGCTATGCCTAATTTATTAACCAGGTTTTCGCCGATAAACTTTTCTAAATCGGGGTTACGCTCGAAAAAGCCCGGACGACGTACTGCGGCCTTCCTGACTTGATTAGTTGTTTGTACCGGAATCGGGTTTGGTGGTACCGTGCCCGCCTGGGACGGGTGAATCACCGGGGCCATTGCAACCGGCTTAGAAGTATCAGATATAAATACTCCCGGGCTAGTAGCAGAATTGGATGGTGATTTGGCACTACGGGCAATTTCTTGCCGCAACTGCCGGAGTTCCGCGCTTATCTCCTGAATTTTGCCGAGCAACCGTATCAGCAACAAAATCAGGGCTAATAAACCAATTAATAATATAATAAAGTAGGCAGGCTCCATGCACGCGCGTTACAAATCAAAAACCAACGAAGGTAAATATAGTATTATCTGGTAAGATACTTTGGCTAGACGTTTATTTAATTCTTTTCAAGAAAAGTTGGAATAAAGTTGTCCTTTTTTAAATTTACTTGCTTACTCGTCTTTAAAAAATGTTTTACGTTTCTGTTTTAGTAAAGCCTTTCATTTTAGTGGTAAAATGGTAGCTTTGCCAAGCTGGTCAAATACTGCGGGTTATCCTGTTTCTTGTGTTGGCCCCGGTACGTATATTAATTAATTGTTGTTTGACACCGCATCCACCGAAAGCTTCTTATTTTAAAAGAAAAGTTGTTCATCCGTTAACGAAATTGCTCACCATGGGGATCACTCCCCAGAAGTTAGCGATTACCGGCTCTTTGGGGGTGGTTATTGGGATACTGCCTTTATTCGGGTTAACCTCTTTTTATGCACCCTGATTGCCCTGCGATTCCGGTTAAATTTGCCGGCCTTGCTCTTGATTTGTTATTTAATGGGGCCATTGCACTTAGTGTTGTACATCCCGTTTATAGATCTGGGGCTGCAGGTATTTCCCTTAACTACTTTTAATTTAAGCTTAAGCGAAGTAACCGATCTTTTTAAACGAGACTGGCAAATGGCCCTGAAAACCATATGGCTGGCCAATTTGGCGGGTATTTTGTTGTGGCTGGTTTTGGCGGGTCCGCTTACCTTGCTTTTTTATTTTTTGTTGCTTCCCGTAGTTCGTAAGCTTTTAAAACGCAAGATTGTACTGGAAGATTAATCAAACGAAACTTCCAGTTCTTTCTGCATCACGTAATCGTTCATGAAATAAGGCCCAATCGGAACATCTTCCTGATAAGCTACCGCATAGCCACATTTCTCATAAAACGATTTAGCGGGATTATACCGGTTTACATTTAACAATAAAGTTGTTCCGCCGGCTTTTTTAACCGCTTCTTCTACGACGCTAATTAGCAGTTTGCCAAAACCGTACCTGTGAAATGCGGGCAGAATGTACAGTTTATTTAATTTAAAAATAGTAGCCTCATCTTGTCGGGAATAAGCCGCAAAGCCGGCGGGTTTTTGATCTTGTAACAAAAGTAGAAACTGCTGTCCTTCGCTGGCTTGCTTTTCCAATGCCGCGGGTTGGTAAATCTTCTGAAACATGTACGTTACTTGCTCCGGCGCTAAAATATGCTGGTAAGTGGGAGCCCAGGTTTGTTCCGCTAAATACAAAATAGCCGGTAAATCATCGGGAAATTGCGCCGGGCGAATAACCGTATTCTTGTTTATAGTAGATAAATCAGCGTTCATGCAGAATATAAAAACACTCAGGTACTAAAGATGCAATTGGTTCTTAAAACCAGTAGCTACTGAAAAACGGTAGCTGTTCAAAAAATTAAAAAATTGCTGGCAAGTAACTTATTTTGCCGTGTTTCCTAAGGTAATTTGTTGCTGTTCCAATTTTGGTGCGACAGTACAGCAATAGGATCGCCAGTACGCAACGGTTCTCCCACGGCCCGAGGAAGCACATTTTGGCCAAACATCACTTTTTTATTAATGGTCCGGTAGGTGGCTAAAGTTCGCAAGGGTTCCGTACCTTTTTCGGCAGTATCCTGGTTTACAGTGGTTAGTACGCAGCGGGCACAGCGTTTTACGCCGGTAAACGGTTGGTTATTGATGGTAAAGTCGCGCCAAGTATCTTCCTCGAAAGGCTCCCCACCCGAAAAAACTAAATTCGGGCGAAAACGGTTCATGGGTACGGGTACCGCTAAGCGGCTGTTTAAATCGTTTAAGGAAGCCTGACCAATTACCAGCATCGGATACGCATCGGCAAAGCTAACCACTTCGTGATTAATGGCATATTCCGGATCAACGGGCCGCTTTACGGTAGGGGGCATGTACACTAGGCGGCAATTTACCTGCAAAATACGACTAAACCAGGCGCTTACGGCGGGGCCTACCTCTAGGGCCGGCACCACATCGTCCCAAATAGTCACTGTCTGGTATTCGGGCAGGTACTGCCGGGTATCAAACGGAATAAACAAGTTTTCAAATAATTGCTTTTTGTGCGTTATTAACAAACCCTCGGGTTGCAGATGTACTTGCAGGAGTGCCATAGCCGGAAAAACGCGCTGGGTTAAGAAACGATTAGTCTCATCCACGAGCAACCAGCGCCGGTCGTATTGAAGACCTTGCGGTTCAACTATTGCTTGGTCTACCCGCACGCCGCCCAACGACTTGATGGGGTAAATGTAAATATCCGTTAAAACGAGCGAAGAAGTCATGGTTCAAAAAAATCAGCAATGCCTTACCCAGAACCTGCTTACTAAAATTAAATTTTCAACCAGTTACCGGTTGTAGCTATTAATTCACGAAGCGCTAATAACCGTTGGCTACGAATTTAAAAATGAAGCATTACCAGTACCTGTTCAGCCACAAAAAATTAAAAAATTATTTTAGCCAGGCGTATAAAAGTAAATTAAACTTTACGGGGTGGCAAAGCAAACGCTTCCGCAGCGTGTTCAAAATGGCCTTTATGCGAGCCATCGCAAAATGGTTTGTTGCTCGATAAACCACAGCGGCAAATAGAAACCAATTCGCGACCGCCTAAATCATACACGTTTCCCTGGGCATCTACAATTTCAAAATCGTCGCCTTGTATTTTTAAAGAACCATTGCTATTAACAGTAATCCGGGTTTTCATAAGTTGGTGTTGTTTAAACTTCAGCAAATATAAGCCATTCCGCATACGGCTTTAAACTTTATCGGTTTAAAATTAGGCAGATCAAATTTAGAATTAATATTTACTTCAGCGGACCCCCGTCTTAAAATTAAGACTTCTTAAATTATTTGTTCGGCATCTTAATAAATTTAAAAACAAGTGACTTTTATTATCAGCAGAAATTATTTACTCCTACGTTTTACTTTTAAGCACAGTATCAATGCAAAATTATTTAGAATGCATCTATGTAAATTAGTTAAGTGCAAAAATCAATTGGTTTATTTAAATTGAATATTAAAAAGATTAATTGTATATTAGTTTTTACTAATTAATAGGTTAATAATTAGTAATAGACTTGATTATTCTCTATTATTGTAAAATAAAAATGTTGATCGAAATTGAACTATTAAGTGAAAAATACCTTTTGTTCTTTTATTAGATTGTATTCTTTTACACAAATTTAACTTAGGTTGTATGTTACATTTACTCAAACTCTCTAAAACGGTTGTTAAAACAAAAGATCAGATTTACGCAGAGTTCCGCGATTTAGTAAACATGGGTTCGGGCGAACTGGGAAAGTTTCTTTACTCCAAAGAATCAAAGTTAGTAGATGCGGAGCCCCAGGAAACCGATATTTCGCCCCGGAAAGCCGGCGATCGGACGATTAAAATTCTGCGCAAAAAACGTTTTGAATTAACCAAAAGCAATTTTGAACACATGGAACGGGTTATTGCTTATCTTCCCAAAAAAATAGCCGAACGTCCGGAAGGTGATCTTGCCGAATCTATTTGGCGGTATTCCTTAATGAGTTGGGGCCACGATCCTTTAAAAGCTCCCAAAATAAAATAACTCACTCGCGTATGATTTAAAAATTACTCGAAAAGAAAAGCCCGGATAGCCTCCGGGCTTTTTCATTTAGAAGTTTGCTGCTTTTTTTATTCCTTTAGTTAGTTTTACGTGAGTGATTAAATTAACTTGACTTGCCGTAAAACCCGGCAACTATATGTAAGACTAAATAGCTGGTTTTAGGCAAAGAGTAGTATTTTTTAAATTTTATATGCTTCAGCGGTACTTATTTCGATTTATAACAGTCATTCTCTTCCAGGTTTTTAGTTTTTCCCTTGTTCGGGCGCAAGCTCCGGTTACCTACACCGGGGCCGATATTCAGCAAGCCATCGCCAAACTAAATGTAGTAGGCACCGCGCTGTACGTAGCCGCGCACCCCGACGACGAAAACACCCGCTTAATTGCCTGGCTAGCCAACGAAAAATTACTAAATACCGGTTACTTATCGCTTACGCGGGGTGACGGTGGGCAAAACCTGATTGGGCCGGAAATACGGGAGCAACTCGGGGTAATTCGCACGCAGGAATTATTGCAAGCCCGGCGCCTGGATGGCGGCAAACAGTTTTTCTCGCGCGCCAACGATTTTGGTTTTTCCAAGGACTGGCAGGAAACTGTACGTATCTGGAATAAAGAACAAGTACTCGCGGATATGGTTTGGACCATCCGGAAATTCCGGCCCGACGTGCTGATTACGCGTTTTTCGCCGGAGCCAGGCGGTACGCACGGGCATCATACTACCTCAGCGATATTGGCGGTAGAAGCTTTTTCGGCGGCCGGCGATAAGAACCGCTTTCCGGAGCAATTAAAAACCGTGGCCGTGTGGCAACCAAAACGCATTCTCTGGAATACTTCATCGTTCTTTTATGGCCAAAATCAAAAGTTCGACGAAACCGGTAAAGTAATCGTGGATGTGGGTGAGTACAACGCTGCGTTAGGTAAATCGTATGGCGAACTGGCCGCTTTAAGCCGCAGCATGCATAAAAGCCAAGGATTTGGTAGTAGTGGCGCCCGCGGCAGTGCGATAGAGTATTTTGAAAATTTAAAAGGCGATAAAGCTACCAAAGATTTATTCGAAGGAATTGACTTAACCTGGAAACGCGTGCCGGGCGGCGAAAAGATTAGCCAGCAAATAGTAAAAATAAACGCGAACTTTAACGCTGCTAAACCGGCCGCCAGCGTACCGGAATTATTAAAATTACGGCTAGCCTTGCAAGCTTTACCAGCTGCTTACTACCGCGATTTAAAATTAACGGAACTTGACACCATTATAAAAGCTTGTCTGGGGCTGTACCTGGAAGCCGTTGCGGCGGAGCCAACCAGCAATCCGGGAGCACCCCTGCCATTAACGATAGAAGCTATTAATCGCTCCGATATTCCGGTACAATGGCAAAAAATGACTGTATTACCCACGGGTAAGGATTCTACCTTAAATATAAACTTAGCCAATAACCAACCCCTGGTACTAAAAAGTAAACTCCAAATTCCCGCTACTACGCCATATTCGCAACCTTACTGGCTGCAAAAGCCGGGAACCACCGGCATGTTCCGGGTAGATGACCCGAACTTAATTGGCCGCCCGGAAAACGCCCCAGCCGCTACCGTAGTTTGTGCCGTAACGATCGGCATGCAGCCCTTTACTTTTACCTTGCCGGTAGTTTACAAACGCACCGATCCCGTAGCTGGCGAAGTTTACCGGCCATTTGAAATTACGCCGCCGGTATTTGTAAGCATGCGCGAGAAAGTATTTGTTTTTGCCGACGACCAACCCAAACCCGTTACGGTGCGGGTAAAAGCCGGGCAGGCCACCGTTGCCGGTGATGCTACTTTGGCCGTACCCACTGGCTGGCGCGTAGAACCGGCGCGCCTGCCGTTTAAACTCACCCAAAAAGGCGAAGAAATTAATTTTACTTTTACCGTGTATCCCAGCAAAAACCAAAGCGACGGCGAGTTACGGGCTACGGCTTTGGTAGATAATAAAACTTATCAGCAAAGTTTAGTGCAAATTAATTACACGCATATTCCTACCCAAACGCTGCTACCAGTAGCCTCGGCCCGGGTTACCAAATTAGATTTAAAAATTAAAGGCCACCAAATTGCTTACTTAATGGGCGCCGGCGACGAAGTGGCGGCTAGTTTAGCCCAGATTGGTTACAGTGTTACTATGTTGCAGGACGCCGATTTAAATGCCAAAGATTTAACGAAGTTTGATGCGGTAGTACTAGGAGTACGGGCGTATAACACCCACGACCAACTCAAGTTTTTGCAGAATCAGTTAATGGATTACGTGAAAAACGGAGGTACGCTGGTAGTGCAATACAATGTAAATAATGGCTTGGTTACCAATCAACTAGGACCTTACCCGCTTACTTTGTCCCGCGACCGGGTAACCGACGAAACAGCACCGGTGCAATTTTTAAATCCGCAGCATCCTATATTAAACTCGCCCAATAAAATTACGGCCAAAGATTTTGAAGGTTGGGTGCAGGAGCGGGGCCTTTATTTTGCGAACAGTTGGGATAAAAACTACGAAGCCGTTTTAACCGCCCACGACCCCGGTGAGCCGGCCCAAAACGGTGGTTTGCTGGTCGCGCAGTACGGCAAAGGGTATTACGTGTACACCGGATATGCCTGGTTCCGGCAATTACCCGCGGGTGTTCCGGGTGCTTACCGCTTGTTTAGTAATTTGCTGGCCCTCGGTAAAAAGTGAAAAATTTAAAAAAAACGCCTGGCTTCTGAAGCAATATCCAACTAACCTTGTACGTACTAGTTAATACCACCACCTTGTTAAAGTTGTTTCCCAAACTACCCTACATGTCCAAATCATCGCCCGCTGAAAGTATAATTGATAAACCTCCTCTTTTTAAAACCTGGCGCGGCATGTACTGGCTGGTAGTGGCTAGTTTAGTAATTCAAATAATTGTATTCTACTTTTTAACCCAATATTATAAATGAGTACTATTGACTGGATAGTACTTATTAGCACCCTGGCTTTTATCGTGATTTATGGCGTCTGGAAAACCCGCCGGGCCGACAAAAACATAGAAGGTTACCTGAAGGGCAATAACACCGAGCGTTGGTGGATGATGGGACTCTCGATTATGGCCACCCAAGCCAGTGCCATTACTTTTTTGTCTACGCCCGGTCAGGCTTACGAAGATGGTATGCGGTTTATTCAGTTTTACCTGGGTTTACCCTTAGCCATGATAATTATTGCGGCTACCATTATCCCTAACTTTTACCGCTTAAAAGTATATACCGCCTACGAGTACCTGGAAAGCCGCTTTGATTTAAAATGCCGGTTGCTGGCCGCTTTCTTGTTTCTGGTACAACGGGGGTTATCTACGGGCATTACTATTTACGCCCCTTCTATTATCTTTTCGACTATCCTGGGCTGGAACTTGCAGATGACCATTCTGGTGATGGGCGTTTTGGTTACCGTTTATACCGTTTCGGGTGGTACCCGGGCGGTAAGTGTTACGCACCAGCAACAAATGGCCATTATGTTGTGCGGCATGGTGCTGGCCGGCCTTACCGTGATGTACTTACTGCCCAAGCATATTTCCTTCGGGCAAGCCATTGAGGTAGCCGGTAAAATGGGGAAACTCAACTTAATTGATTTTAAACTAAACTGGGACGACCGGTATAATTTCTGGTCGGGCATGTTGGGTGGTTTGTTTGTGGCTTTGTCTTACTTTGGAGCCGACCAATCGCAAGTAGGGCGTTATTTATCGGGAGAGTCGATTGCGCAGAGCCGTTTAAGCGTGCTGTTTAACGGTTTATTAAAAATTCCCATGCAGTTCCTGATTTTGTTTATTGGGGTGCTGGTGTTTTTATTTTATCAGTTTCATCAGCCACCGGTATTTTTTAACCAAGTAGAGCTGAATAAAATTTCTGCCTCTTCCCAGGCACCGGCATTAAAGCAGCTCCAAGCTGATTATGCCACTAATTTCCAGCAAAAGCAAACGCAGGTAAATCAATTGGTAAGCGCCCTGAAAACGGATGACCAAGCCCAGATTACCGCTACGCAACAAGCGCTGGCAACCACCGAAGCCAATGGCAAAGCTATCCGCCAGCAAGTAAATGGTTTGTTACAGCAAGTAGACCCCAAAGGCGAAACCCGCGACACGGATTATGTATTTATCACTTTTATCATTACCTACCTGCCCCACGGTTTAATTGGATTATTAATCGCGGTTATTTTTAGTGCCGGGATGTCGTCTACGGCGGCGGGCCTAAATTCATTGGGTTCCACTACCGTTATTGATTTTTACAAGCGTACTATCCGGCCCGAAGCCTCTTCGGAACACTACGTGTTCATGTCGAAAATATTTACGGCGGTTTGGGCAGTAACGGGAGTCTTATTTGCCACGTTAGCTTCACAGCTGGAGAATCTTATACAAGCGGTTAATTTGTTAGGTTCTTATTTTTACGGACCCATTTTGGGTATTTTTATCGCGGCTTTTTACGTAAAGTACATCAAATCGCACGCGGTTTTCTGGGGAGCATTACTGGCCGAAGCCGGCGTCGTCTGGATTTCGATCAGTACCAAAATGGCTTATTTGTGGTGGAACCCCATTGGCTGCGGCTTGGTGCTGGTATTTGGGATACTTATTCAGTTTTTTTTAAATCAACAGCCACCGCGCGCGATAAAAATTTAAAAAATTAGCGTTTACCTAAGCTGATTGCGTATGTACCCGAAACAATAACTTACACTTAATGAACTACTACATCATCACGGGCACCAGTAAAGGCATTGGTAAAGCTATAGCCGAAGCTTTGTTGCAACACGAGCAAAATTATGTGTACGGCGTTTCGCGCAATTGCACCATTACGCACCCCCGTTACCACCACCAACCCCTTAATTTGTCAGATATTGTAGCGTTGGAAAACAACCTGCATAAGGTATTCCCGGTCTTAAAAGATGCCGAAAAAATTGTGCTGGTAAATAATGCCGGCGTAGTAGGGGAGGTAGCTTACCTGGGCAGCCAAACCTCGCACAATTTTGCCTACGTATTTGATGTAAACGTGATGGCCCCAGCCATTCTGATAAATACTTTTCTGAGTGCTTACCATGCCGAAACCTGCCCGAAAATTATATTGAATATTTCTTCCGGAGCCGGTAAAAAACCAGTAGATGGCTGGTCAGCGTATTGTGCTTCCAAAGCGGCGCTGGATATGCTTTCTTTAACGGTGCAGCAGGAGCAGCAGCTTTTAGGCAATAACGTGCGGGTTTTTGCTTTTTCGCCGGGCGTAGTAGATACCGCCATGCAGGAACACCTCCGGGAGGTAGACGCCAGCCAGTTTAGTGCAGCCGAGCGGTTTAAAAATTTAAAAAATACGAATCAATTGCTTTCGCCGGAAGTCGTAGCGGAGAAAATCTATAAGTTGCTAAATAACTACGGGCAATATGCAGAGGTGGTATTTCGGATAGATGCCCTAGACTAATGCTTTTAGAAATTAATAAGTAGTTGGTCGTTTTTAGTTGTTCGTTATTAGATCGTTAATAAATTAATAATCAAGTACTTAAACTCAGGTTTTTATCAACTTAATTTTGTCCTGTTACTTAGCTCCTAATAATTAAAAAATGATATAAACAAAATAGTAAAATGGTAATAATGATTTTATAAAATAGGCAGTTAGCAGATGTTTGGCTTGCCACTACTAAGTAAAAAGGCTACTCTAAATTATAGAATAGCCTTTCTAACTTCTGTATAATAATAAAAAATGCTACTGAATTCGTATCACCTTTTCTATTTTAGGGTTATTTTTTTGGCCGATAGTTAAAGGCGATCCATCTTGTTTGGTAGCATTAGCTATTAGTATTTTAGCTAGAGCCGGTATCCCCGTAGTAACTGGGATAGGAATACTAGCAGTAGCAGATGTTTTATTTCTTTCAATAGTAACAACTGTATTCGGAATACTTACTGCTCCCGTTACCGTGTAAGTAACCGTTGCCTCTTGTTGCAGAGCAGTTCTCATGGAAAAGGAAATCGGGATAGTATCACCGGGAGAAACGTCTAAAGTATCTACATTATTGATGGTTACATAAGGCGGCAAAGAAGTACTAAAATCATAATCATCGCCAGATAGTTCTTCGTCGCAGGCTTGGAACAAAAAACCAGTTACAACTATTAAGCCTATTAAAATTTTTTTCATATCGTTAGTCTTATAAATCAAACCACATTTTTGAATTGTACGGAATTAGCTCCTGCGGCGCATTGGGGTTCGACGCTATTTCGTTCGTAGCCGGATACTCAAACCGCCGGAATAAACCACCCGCCGGAGCCCCAACCGGTAAAGTTAGATTGGGCACTTCGTCACCCTCCGGACCAGATCTTCGCCATTGCGTAAAAGCATCTACACCGCGGTCCATTTTATCAACCCAATTGTGATAATGAATTAACTTTACGGCTTCCCGGTTGCTTAGAGTGGTTAAATCGGTTAAAGAGGCGGCAAAAGTAGCGGCGGTTGCTGCATCTACGCCAAAGAATTTACTCGATTCTTCTGCTGCTTTCCGGTATAAGGTAGTAGCCGCTGCTAAATTTACCGGTATGCCTAAACCCCGGGCGTTTACTTCTGCTTCGTAAAATAGTTGTTCCTGGTAACTAAAAATTACATCCGGCGCATCGGCCCGGTGCAAAGACTTGGCAATCCGTACGTTTACATCGTCGTCGCCGTCTTCACCCGGTTGCACCCCCACGTAATTAGCAGCACCTGCTGGTTTATCAAAAAACTTGGGTAAACGAGGATCTTTTATGC
Source organism: Adhaeribacter pallidiroseus (assembly GCF_003340495.1). Taxonomy (NCBI): domain Bacteria; kingdom Pseudomonadati; phylum Bacteroidota; class Cytophagia; order Cytophagales; family Hymenobacteraceae; genus Adhaeribacter; species Adhaeribacter pallidiroseus. The sequence goes on along the minus strand of NZ_QASA01000001.1, from coordinate 3,778,165 downwards.
TATTCATAAAATCCACCACGTATTTGGAGCCAAAAAAGAAGGGCGTACCGGCATTGTATTGATCGCTCAAACCAAATTTAGGATTACGTTTACCAGCGGTGGCTTCGTAGTTTACCAGAAAATTATCAGCTGCCGAACTAATCATGCCACCTTCCGTTACTAATTGCCCAATAACCGCGGCTTTACTTGGGTCTTTATCGACCATGGTTAGCAGAGTGCGCAACTTAACAGACTTTGCCAGCCGTTGCCATTTGGTTAAATCGCCTTTGTAAAACAAATCATAATCCGAAATTTTAAGCGCCGGTGCAGCCGCTAAGTCAAACTGCGCTAAAGCCTCATCCAAAAGACTAAGTACACCTTCCAAAACTTGGGGCTGCGGGTCAAACTTAGGTGCCGCTATTTCTACGTTCCAAGCTTCAGAAAAAGGAATATCCCCGTAAAGGGTAGTTGTTTCGTACACCACCATGGCCAGCATTACTTTTGATTGCGCCGCCGCATTTACTCGAGCCGGTACGGCACTTTCGGCTAACCGGATAGCTTCTGTTAAGTTAGAACCTACCGAGGTGTAATTTGCTCGCCAGGTATTACCCGTACTAAATGGCGATATCTGGTATTGTTCTTCCGAAGGTATACCCCAACCGGTAGGGTTATTGCCTCCGGAAGCAATGGATTGACCGGCTAAGGCCGTAGGAATATACAAGTCGCCACCCGAACGGGAATTAATCCAGTTTACCGTAGCATTCGAAAATAATAACTTAGGATCAACTGTGGTGGCGGCATTGGGGTTAGTGTTAACATCTAAAAAATTCTCGCACGAAGAAAATGCTAAGCCTAACACCAGCAATAAAGTGTGGTATATAAATTTATTTTTCATTTGCTGTTTTTTTAAAATCTGGCTCTTACGTTAAACCCAAAAGACCGGGTAGAGGGTACCGAGTTAAACTCAATGCCTTCGGCTACACTAGTGGGGCCAAAAAAGTTAACCTCCGGATCAATGTGCGGCACGTTGTCGTGAATAATCCATAAGTTGCGGCCTTCTACTCCAATATCGATGGATTTTACAAACTTGGAGTTGTTCGAGAACCAACCAGCGGGTAAAGTATAAGCTAACCGTATCTCCCGTAGTTTCACGTAAGAGGCATCATAAATATTGCCTTCAGCATTGGAGTTACTGGAAAAGTTACCCCAGAAATCCTGCATACTTTGTACGGGTACGGTATTGGGGGTGTAAGTACCATCTGCGTTACGATTTACGCCTTTGTCGATGAAAATATTACCACGATTTTCCAAGGTTTCTTCGGCTAAACCAGCGGATCTTAGGGATTGGGCAGTACTGGAGTAAATAACACCGCCCTGCCGGATATCTATTAAAAAGCCTAAATTAATGTTTTTAAAGGTAAAAGAGTTATTAATCCCCATCATCCAATCCGGGTAAATATTACCTAACCGCACATCGTTTTTGGTGAGTCTTAAACCCGTATTCTGGTTAATAACAATGTTACCTTCGGGATCACGATCCCAACCGGTGCCGTAGAAACCAAAAGCTTCACCTTCGGCGGCGCGTACTTGCAAACCGCTCCAGCCACTGGCTACGCTATAATTGGTAATTTCGTCCGGTAAGTCATCCACGGTTTGGCGGTTTCTGGAAAAATTTACATCCGTAGACCAGGTAAAGCTGCTGGTTTTAAACGGCGAAAAGCCTAAGGCTATTTCAATGCCTTTGTTTCGGATAGAGCCGGCGTTTACCCGTTTGGCGGCATAACCCGTTGAATTAGGTAAGGACAAGGCAATAATTTGATCAGAAGTTAGATTGTTGTAGTAGTTAAAATCTAAAGTCACCAGGTTGTTTAAAAACCGCAATTCCGTTCCTACTTCGTACGAATTCTGGTTTTGTGGTTTTAAATTAAAATTAGGAATAGTGCCGGGTAAGCTAAAACCCAAAACCCCATTAAACGGAAATGAAGAACCATAACCATATTGCGCAAAAGCAGTGCTTTGGGCCGGATACGTTAAATCTAACTGGTACGGATCGGTATCGCTCCCTACGTTGGCCCAACTCATGCGTAACTTACCAAAAGAAAGCACATTGTTATTGGGCAGCAATTCGGTAAATACAAAACTAGAGGATACCGAAGGATAAAAATACGAACGGTTATTTACCGGTAAGGTAGAGCTCCAGTCGTTCCGGCCGGTAATGTTGAGGAATAAGAAATCTTTGTAAGAAAGCCCAATTTCACCGTAAACGCCCACAATTCTTTTCTGAGTAGAGGTATTAGTCGTAATGACGGATGCGGCATTCGTAAAGGTATATAACTCATCCACGGTAAGTTGCTGCGCATCCGACTGGTCGCGGCGGTAATAAGTAGAATAAACGTTATGGCCGGCTAATACGCGTAATTCCAGGTTTTCCGAAAGATTTCGCTGCGTAGATATAATCAGATCATTATTAATGGTGCGATTAAAAATATTACCCTGGAAGAAATTACCGGTCAAAGCGCCAATGGTACCGGGCCGCGTTACTCCTTTCCGGAACTCATTGTAAATATCGCCGCCAAAGTTATCCGATATAGTAAGCCATTCCACGGGTTTATAACTTACAATGGCGTTGCCATAAAACCGATCGAGTGAGTTGCTGAACTTGTTGTTTTGAATAATCCAGTAAGGGTTATTACCGGTACGACCGGGCGTTAAGGTAATTTGCTGTCCAAATTCATCCATTACATTTTCGCGTACTTTATTGATATCTACCGTGCGCGGAATACCGTTTATGGCGGAAGCTAAGATGTTGGGGTTGTTAGAGCTTTGTACCGGCCGGCCGTCGCTGCTGGTACTAATGTAATTTAAGTTAGCTCGCACATCCAAACCTTTGGCCACCGTTCTGCCGGAGTTTAAGTTAATAGAGTTCCTTTTTAAATTCTGACCCGGTACAATCGCATCCTGGTAAGTATTGGTATAGCCTAACCGGAAATCGCCATTATCGCCGCCACTTTCAAAAGCTACCGAATTTAAATACGTATGACCGGTTTGATAAAAATCCTTCACGTTGTTTTCGTAAGCCCTCAAGGTTTCGTCTTCGCCCAGGAAATTTTTAAAAGTTTGTTCTTGTATCTCACTGATTTTTGGGCCCCAGCCATTGGTGTTTGCTAAATTAAATACGCCTTGGTTCCCTTGCGCATACTCATTCTGAAAACTGGGTAATTTTAAAACGCGGTCGAAACGGGTAGAAGAGTTAATCACAATATTAGTAACGCCTTTCTTCCCTTTTTTAGTAGTAATAATAATAGCCCCATTTTTAGCACGGGCCCCGTACAACGCCGTAGCGGCGGCTCCTTTCAAAACGTTGATCGATTCAATATCATCGGGGTTAATGTCGCCGGCCCGGTTACCAAAATCAACTCCCGCCGAACCTTGGGGTACGGTACTATTTACCGTAGAAAGCTGCTGGGATGAATTATCTACGGGCAAACCATCAATCACAAAAATAGGTTGACTAGCCGCATCTAACGAAGACGCTCCCCGAATAATAATTTTAGAAGAACCACCTAGTGTACCTGATTGCGAAGTAATCCGGACGCCGGATACTTTACCGGCTAAGGAGTTTACCACGTTTGTTTCGCGGGCTTTGGTTAATTCGTTACTGTTTACCTGCTGCGTGGCATACCCCAGCGATTTGGCTTCCCGGGAAATACCTAAAGCCGTAACTACTACTTCGTTTAATTGCTTGGTGTCAGGTTGCAAGGTAATGTTGATAGTCGACCCATTACCAATGGCCTGCTCCTGCGGAATATAACCGATAAAACTAAATACCAGCGTAGTACTGTTGGTGGGAGCGGCAATTGTAAAATTTCCGTCGGCATCAGTTGCCGTACCCACGGAGGTGCCTTTTACTAAAACGGTTACACCAGGTAGCCCTTGACTACTGGAACCGTCTATTACTTTACCAGAAATACTCCTGTCCTGGGCAGTCGCCAGGTGGGTTTGTAAAATGGTAAGAAAGAGAATGAGAGATAAAAGTTTGTTCATTTGTTTTTGTTTAGGTTAAAATTAGGAAACAGCGAAAAGAGTGATTTGTTACAGCTATTAAATTGGCTGTAAAGTATAAATTTTGCTGAAATATTGTATATACGTTTATATACTATACTTAGCTTCAATTTGATTCAGAGATAGTCAAAATTTAAAAATACCTTAAAAATGAATTGAATAATAAATATAAATTTTAAAAAATTCTATCCACTTTATAGGAATTGAGTTTGATCTTGTAAAAATTTTAAAATTGAATACTCTTTAGACCATTGGGCTACTAACAAAATAAAAACTAAATCTTGGGATAAATTTTAATTATTTTGTTTCATGTTGCAAAAATGTCTAAAAGAAAAAACCTTCCCTTGATGACAAAGAAAGGTTTTATTAATGTAAAGTGCTTTTATTATTCCATTACAACTTTTTCCGAGATTTTTCGAGGAGCAGCAGAATTGTAAGCATAGTTTAAAGTAAATGTTTTTGTAGCCGGATCATAGGTATTATCTCCAATAGCAAATACATCTTGAGTGACAGACAATGGGTCTGGTAAAATAGTAACAGTATTATCTGAATTTACTCTTATATAGATAAAATATCCACTTGCTTCTCCTAGATCTCCTACCACTATGCGACTGGTAGTAGCACCTACAGTTGATAATGTTTTTTCTTCATCTATATCCCTTGGACCCGCAACTGGGTGAGTGAAAACACCTGTTGCATGATATGTTCCATCGTAAGGGTTTTTTGCGCCTAAAGCATAGATGTTAGTACTAAAATTTCCACTAATAACTCCACTAGAGGCAGATTTAATTGTAAGAGGAAGACCATATTTAAATGCAAAATTGAAAAGGTCTGGCTTTACAGTAACAGGTAGAGTAGCCCTTCTTTCTCCTTTTTTAATAGTTATCTGGTTTGGAAACGAATATAACTCAGCAGGCATTAGATCATACGTCTCCACTTCAGCTTCAGCTTCATCAGGATCTTCTCCCGCGTCAGTAGCAGCTGCTCTTGCGTCTTCAATTAATCTACTATTAAAGGCTTGTAGAGCGGCTGGATCTACCATTATATCTACCACAATATCCTCAGGAGCATTATTTTTTCCAGAATAACTAACTATTACATCGAATTTTGCTTCTGGAGCTATGTCAAAAGTTTTAGAGATCTCTGTATAAATGCGTTCGGAAGAAGGCGATTCGGAAGGATCTTCGGAGTAAAACTCGATTAAGTTCGGCGAAGTTTCGGTATCTCGATCGGTTAACGGATCTTCCTCATCTAAGCAGGAGCTTAGACTTAAGCATAAAAAAACAAAGGGGAATATTCTTATTAATGATTTCATGTTTCTAATAAATTATATTATTTATCCCAAAAAACAGTTGATGTTTGCGGGTCGATAGTACCCTGAGTACCTACATTCGCTGCATTATAACTGTATTCGTCTTGCGGGTAAACTAAGCGTTTTGGTATTCCTCGTCCGGCTCTGCCTGGGTTTAAAGACAATGGAAGATCAGATGGAATTCCTAGTCTCCGGTAATCTACCCAAGCTTCAAAATTATTAATGCCCACTAACGACAAATACTTTTGCGTAGCAATAAATCTTACTTTATCAGTAGCAGCATCATAATCAACTAAATCATTCTCTTGGGCTAAATAAGCATCAGCGCTTGCCGCAGCATCTGTTACGCCTAACCAGGTAAATGATTCTCGTACAGCACTTTCAAAAGCAGCTTTCGGATCTCCCGGCAACCAGCCTCTTTGAATAGCTTCTGCTTGTAAAAATAAGCTTTCCACGGAAGTAAATAGCCATTGGGATTGGGTAGGGCTTTTAGCAAGACCAGGACCAGCTACATCAGAAGAGTTTACCGCTTTGTAAGGATCGCTACTTGGTAAGATTTCACCAAAATTATAGCCATAATATAAATTACCCTGAATTGGGGTAGGGGCTTCACTAAAGTAGTACTCATAACGAACGTCTCCGTTACTTGCTAACTTATCTAATATATAATTATTAGCTCGGTTAAAGTTATCGGCTACACCTCCTTGTGGGGTAAGCTTGTAAGCATTCCAGAAAGGATTTTGGCGGCCCGTAGATGGTGCGTAGCCCGGATTTACGGCAGCTGTTTCACCACTCATTAAAAAACCACTGCCATCAGCCGTAATTTTAGCTATTTCGGCCGCAACTGTAGCCTCACTAACTACTTGTGACTGGTGAATTAACAACTTTAAGCGCTGGGTATTTACTAGTTTCCGCCATTTAACTGGATCTCCTTGGAACATGATATCAGCTGTTTCAATCCCCGGATTAGCTGCTACATCCACCGAAGCCAAAAGGGTAGCTGCTGCGTCTAATTCCGCTAAAAGGCTAGCATAAATATCAGCACCATTGTCGTATTTTGGTAATATGTGCTCGTTTATGTTAAAAGCTTCGGAATATGGTACATTGTTATATTCGTCTACCAGGTACATAAAACCAATCGACTTCATTGTTTTACCAATTGCCTGGTAAAAAGTTTGACCGGATGCTGCCGCTTTTGTTTCCATCTGGTTAATATCAAACAAATTGTTGTACCATCCCGTCAGGTTAATCTGATCGGAGGTAGAAGCATTGGTCCACTGGGTACGTTGATATTCAGCGGTAATATTATAGTTTTCTAACGGTAGGCTAGGACCATAAGAACCGGAACGCGCCCAATATCCCATCCAGTGAGCAGCCCAATCGTACTCCGTAGCCATTCTACCGGCTGTTACGTGCAGCGTAGTGGGCAGTAATAACTGGGGTGAGATAGATCCCTCCGTAGGGTTATTGGGGTTTTCGTTGATATCAAAAAATTCATCTTTACAACCTGGAGTAGCTAAAAGCACTACCAGCGTAAAAACAGAATATATGTATTTCTTCATTTTTATTTAACTTGTTAATTGTAATTTTTACTTAAAATGTAAGGGTTATATTGCCACCGTAAGTACGTACCGGTGGGTTTATCTGGGAACTAGTAATACCAGCGGTATTAGAGGTTGGTGAGGTAGAAGTTCCTACTTGAGAAGTACCAAAGCTGTTAAAATCCGGATCGCTAAACTGATTTGTTTTGGGCACCCACAAAGCTAAATTTCTGGCGGTAAAGGCCACCGAAATACCTTTAATTACATTTTGTTTAGAGATCAGGCTGGTTGGAAGGGCATAGCTTAAAGCTAATTCCCGTAATCTCCAGGAAGCGGCGCTGGTAATAAAGTTAGAAGATACATCTCTAAAAACACCCGTGTAAAAATCGTTGGCGTTGGTGATAGAAACATTTGTATTTGGAGTGAAGGATCCGTCATCATTCTTGATAACTGAGTTAGGAATAATAAATCTTTCCCGGTTATTGCGGCCAGAAGCAGCAGATACACCGGTCCAGGCCATACCTTCTCCAATTCCGTGGTAAGCCACGTGTCCACCTTTGTATTCCGCTAATACCGAGAATCGTAAACCTTTCCAGTTAACCGACGGATTTAAGCCAACAATCCATTTTGGTAAGGTTCTTCCAAAAGATTTTAAAGTTTGATCAACGGTTGGATAACCGGTTTTCGCATCCACAATAATTCTTCCTTGATCATCTCTTAAATAATCATTAGATCTAAGAATAAAGGCGGGCTGGTTAATAACCGCGTAATTTCCGGCATTAACGTATCCACCAATGGATAATTCATCCAGGCCTTCGTAAACGCTTTTAATTTCGCTATCGGTGTAAGTAGCGTTAGCATTAAAGTTAACAGCAACCTCACCCAGGTTTACTAACGGCGTTAAACGCATTTCTAATTCTACCCCTTTGTTTATGAAAGAAGCGGCATTTACGTTCGCAAACCCATAACCAGTGGCTTCAGAAACCCGGATTGGAATAATTTGATTGGTATTATCCTGATTATAGTAAGTTGCTTCTAAGTTTAATCGGTTGCTCAAGAAACCAGCTTCTACACCAAACTCAATACTTTTAATAAACTCGGGCTGCAAATCAGCATCGTAAGTTGTATTTCCTGAGGTAAAGCCGGCTAAATTGCCGTAAGGAAATCCATATAGTTGGCTGAAAGTGGCAGCTAATGAGTAAGGAGCAATATCGGCGTTAGCCGTTTTGTTCCAGGACCCTCTTAATTTTAAAAAAGAGAAAGCCGTACTATTTCTTAACTGAGGCACTAATTCGCTTACTACTAAAGCGGCACTAACTCCTGGATAGAAATAAGAGTTATTGCTCATGGCTAGCCGGGAAGTTCTATCGTTACGGCCGGTAACTTCTATATTAGCCCAGCCTTTATAATTGAAGCCAGCACTGGCGTATAAAGAAAATAACCGGGAGCGGGTTTGGGGAGAAGTACCGGTTAACTGGCCAGATAGGTTAGTAATATTAAATAATTCTGGAACTACCAGTGTACCGGCACCTACTTCAGTATCTCTAGAGTCATCCTGGCGTACATAAGTTCCCAGAATACCCGTTACTCGAATATCTTCGTTTATATTGTAATTAATATTTGCAAATGCTTCAGAAGATAAACGGGTACTTCTGTAAGATCTTTCTGAAACCGCTCCGGGAACAATATCAAAAGATCTGCCTAAACCATATTCGTTAGGTGTTTCCCCTTCAGAAGTACTTCTTTCGTTGGTAAACCGGGCAATCATCCCGCCCCGATAAGTAATATTTAACCATTCAAAAGGTTTGAAGTTTAAATCTAAATTCGTGATCAAATCTTCTCTTTTACCCGCTAAGCGCCAGTTATCAATTGCCCAGTAAGGATTTAAACCGTAGTCGTTAAAATAATTATTATACTGCGCATACGGATTATTGTCGAAATCTTTGTAAGAAGTAAGTGGGATATGCGCCGGCGTGTTAAAAATAAGGTTCATTAAACCCTCATTCGAGCCTACGTTTAGGTTGGTGAAAAATTCATCTTGTTGTTCGGCATCATACACATTGTAATTTTGCTGAACATAATTGGTATTTAAACCCACTTTAAATTTACCATACTCTCTACCGGTATTTAGGCGTAAACCAGTCCGGCGGTTTTTATCACCGGGTACAATCCCTTTAACGTTGGCATCTTGTAGACTAATGTAAAAATCCTTGGAGGCAAACGAAACATCACTTTGGTTTACAACCCCTGTATCAAAGAATTTTTTTCTTTCATTGGTAGGTTTGTATGGTACCATTTGGGTAGTACCATCCGGTAACTGATGACCAATTTCTACCATGGAACCGTCGAACTCAGGTCCCCAGGACCAGTTTTCATAAGGCGTATATTGGCCGTAACCACCGCTACCAAATTGCGTCTGAAAATTAGGGTAAAAAGAAATTTGCTGCAATTGGGTAGAGTTGCTTAAAGTAACAACCGGCTTATCATTACCCGATCCTTTTTTAGTAGTAACAATAATAACCCCATTTCTAGCATCCGGACCATAGATCGCGGCCGCGGAAGCACCTTTCAAAACAGATACGTTTTCAATGTCATTGGGATTTAAGGAGGATAAGTAGTTGATGTCTGATGGAACTCCATCCAGAACTAAAAGCGGGTTGTTGTTACCAGTTAGGGAACGAATACCGCGCAGTTGTATTCTAGTGTTCTCAAATACGCCACTGTTGGTAGAGACAATATTAAGACCGGCAACTTTACCTTGTAAACCATTTGCAATGTTTACTGGGTTCGCCTGGGTAACTGCTTCTTGTTTCAGGGAAGTAGCGGCATAGCCGAGTTCTTTCTTTTCTCTCGAAACGCCAAGAGCGGTTACTACTACTTCATTTAACACCCTGTTATCGGTAGCTAAAGATACATTAATGGTAGCAGCGTTTCCGATTGGCTGTTCTTTGGTTACATAGCCAATAAAGCTAAATACCAATGTGCCCGATGCAGGAGCTGTAATACTGTAATTACCTTCAACATCAGTGGCAGCTCCCGTGGAGGTGCCTTTAACTAAAACGGTTACGCCAGGTAGTCCTTGGTTCGACGCTACGTCGATCACCCGACCTGAAATTTTCTGTTCTTGTGCAATTGCTGTATGAAAGAGCGTAAGCACAAAGAGAAAATTCATGAATAAAATTTTTTTCATTTGTGTTGGTTTGTGATTAAAATAATTTTATGGTACAATTTACTTAAAACTGATTTAAATAAAAACCAAATTGCGTTTTACTCCTTACTTTTTCTATAAAAGCTTCAGAAAAGCTGGATTTAGCCAATATTTATTTAAAATATTTTTTACATATTATATATTAAAATTTGTATATAAAATTAAATTAAAAGAGCGAACATTTGTTCGCTCTTTTAATTTATGATAGTTAATGATCTTATAAAAATTACATTTTATCCCAAAAAATTCGAGAAGTTACCACATCGCCGCCAATGGCAGCAGCAGCGGCGGCGTAATTTGTTGCATTTAGATTTGCTTCTGTGGTGGGGTAAGTTAATCTCAGTGGAATTTCCGAAATGGCCAATTCTGGTTTTTTTAAATTGGGCGCATCCAATCTTCTCCATTCAGTCCAAGCCTGAGTGGGTTGGCTATATAAAGAAATCCATTTTTGGTAACCAATTTTTTGCTTCCAATCACCAGGAGCAGTAGCATAGGCAATAGTTGATTGCGCTAAATAATCTTCAGCCTCTGCTTCGGTACCACCCCACTCTGCAATAGAAGCAGTTACGGCTTTATTGTAGTGGGCTTCGGCCGTTCCTGCCGCAGTACCGGTAAGAACAAAACCTCTTTCAACGGCTTCCGCCAGGAGAAACTCTACCTCCGAATAAGTTAAGAGCATACCTGGTAAAGTGGGGTTTTCCAACATAGCACCAGGCGCTGAATTATTTGCGTAACTATTGGGTGCACCAGCAGTTCCACCTTTATAAAAAGAACTATCTGGAACAGTTTTAAAATATTCGTTTAATCTGGGGTCATTTGTAGCAATCATGGGATCAATTAAAGTGCTGGTTCCTACATAGTCATTTCGGCCACTTTGCACTAATGATTCGTATAGCTGGTTCCGGTTTGGTAACACGGATAAATAATTAAGTTGAGTATCTTCTGCATTAGAAGTAAACACATTGGGTGCTGCCGCTTCTACCATTGCTTTTGCTTTATCAGGAGCCACATCGGCCAGGGTCATACCTAAGCGCAGTTTAAGGGAGTTAGCAAATTTAATCCAACTCGCTACGTTGCCATTGTAATACAAGTCGCCAGTACCTAAACCAACCTGGTCTGGGTCAAACATGCTGATTGCTTTATCTAAACGAATAACTAAATCGCTATAAATAGCAGCATCATCATCAAACTTAGGTAATACATTTTCGATATTTAAGGCTTCTGTATAAGGAATATCGCCAAAGGTGTCTACCAGCACTGCCCACGTATATACTTCCAATACTTCAATAGTAGCTAATTGATTATTTCTAACTTTTTCTTTAATGGTAGCATCAACGATGTTAGATAAAGGATCATTGGTAATTATTCTCTTTCCCTCATGTAAATCACCTAGTACATCCCGGTATAAAGGATTCCAAAAAAAACGATTAACGGCTCTGTTTTCTATGACAAACTGGCTTTCGTCAGGGTAAGTAGTGGCAGCCCAGTGTTGTACGTAAAACCGGAACGGATTAATGTTGTAATCCGGGGTATTTATAGTATTTACTAACATCCGCTGGGCATTACTGACCAAGGTAGCGCCCGGTACTATTTGTGGAGCCTTAGGGTTTATATTATCGTAATCATCCAAGTCTTTGCACGAGGTAGCAAAAATCAGCGCTGGGATGAAGAATAAAAGAATACGTTTCATGTTATTTTTAATTAAAATCTAAATCTTAAGTTAACACCGATATTGCGAGTGGTTGGATAAGAACCAGACATGTTGCCTTGGCCTAAATTACCGGAACCTAGGTTGTCTTCCGGATCGGCATAAGGCACATGCTTTTTAATAATCCATAAATTTCGGCCAGTTAAAGAAAAATCGATGCCTTTAAAGGGCTTTATGCGGTTAATAAGAGCAGCCGGTAAAGAGTAGGTTAAAGATGCTTCTCTTAATTTAATGAAGCCAGCATTATAAACGTGCATCTGATGAGGTTGATTATAGCCGTAAACACCTTCGGTATTATCGATACGGATATCATTAGGGGTACCGTCTTCTTTCACGCCCGGGAAAATAATACCGCCGCCTTCCCCAACGGGGCTTCTGGAAGGATTGCCTAGATCGTTTAAGCCAGCTGTTTCGGGGTACAAGCCAGTGCCGTAACCATAATAGGTATCCAGGTTAAATAATTGACCGCCGTGCCGTACATCCACCAAGAAGTATAAAGAAACTCCTTTGTATACCAGGGTATTAGAGATACCTCCAAACCATTGTGGGTTAGGATTGGCAATTTCGGTGCTAGCAGGCGATTTTAAATATAGGCCGTAAGTAGAACTTTCAGGGTCTGAATCAATTACTTTTTCTCCCTGGTTGTTATAAACAAACCCGTTACCCCGGATCATGCCAAATGGCCTGCCTACACTGGCATTAGAGGTAACACCACTTTGGTAATTAGCTAATAATAAATTCTCAGTTCCGGGAGCTAATGAAAGTACTTCGTTGTGGTTACGGGTCCAGTTAACATTAAGAGTCCAGGAGAAATCATCCGTTTTTATAGGATTAACAAAAGCGGAAAGCTCAATACCCTTGTTCTCTACTTCACCAGAATTTACATATTTATACAGGTAGCCACTGGTAGTGGATACCTGGATGGGAATGATTTGGTCGATGGTATTTGATTTATAAAGAGTAAAATCAAAGCCTACGCGATTACTCAGGAAAGACATTTCTAAACCAGCCTCTACACTCTTGGTTCTTTCGGGTTTTAAATCCGGATTATTTTTGGTATCCGGCAGTGAGTAAAACGGAATAGAACCAAAACCACCCACTGAAGGACGGGTGGAACTATTAATTTCCTGATCTTGCTTGCCATAAGCATCAAACGTAGAGTAAACGGGAGCATCGTTACCTACTTCGGCGTAGTTAACCCGCACCTTGCCATAAGATAACCACGGAGAACTTTTATACAATTCCGAAAAAACAAAGCTACCCGCTACTGATGGGTAGTAGTAAACATTATTGCCTTTAGGCAGCGTAGAAGATTGGTCCCTGCGACCGGTTAAATCCAAAAAGGCCATTTCTTTAAAACCAAAAGTGGCACTCGCAAAGTACCCATCTACCCCATATCTTTGATCCGTTTCAAACGGAGGATTGAGGGGGTTAATAGAATTAAATAAGGAATAAGTTCTAGGGGCTACTAAACCACCATTAGTTTGAGCAAACACGGAATTAATCCGGTGTCTGCGGAAATTACTGCCTAGTAACCCTTTAAAGCTAAACTCTTCGGTAATATTTTTAGTAAAGTTAGCGATGAAGTCATAGTTTGTTTCCCGGGCAGTGCGGTTATAACGGGAGTAGAAGGGAATACCGGTGCTACCCACCGCATTTCTTTCTTCCTGTAGTTCATCGTAAGAATCTAGGGTAACTCTACCCATCACATCAAACCAATCTGTAAACTTATAGGTAGCCATTACATTACCGAAATAATGGAAGCGCTCATCAGTTTCGTAATTCTCGTAACGTACCCAGTAGGGATTATCGGAATAAATGGGTCGAAGGTCGGTAGCGCTTCTGGTGTTCCAGGTGATATTTTGGCGGTTACGGAAGTAGGCTTCCTTTTGCTCTTTTATATCTACGTTGGTTTGGAACCATTGCCGGAATTGTTGCATGGGGTTCCAAGAGTCGTAACCAGTGCCATAACGTCCCCGGCCATCAATCTTAGTAAAGTTTATATTAGCACTGGTAGTTAATTTAGGAGTTAAGTTTAGTGAACCCGCGAAATTTACCATGTTTTTATTGATTTCGCTGTTTGGCAAAATTCCTTGATCTTTCGTATTAGTATAGCCTAATTTAAAAGTTCCGGCTTCATTGCCACCATCAATGGTAATATTATTATTAAGGCCTACCGCGTTTTTCAGGAAATAACTAGGACCATTTTTAGCTGCTACCCAAGGAGTTGGACTACGATATATTGGAGATAGCGGATCTAGTGAATTCCACTGGTAAACCAATAATCCAGGATTAAAAGCTGCACCATAAGAAGCATCCTCCGTAAATGGAACTACTAAATCCGGAGTGCCATCTCCATTTATATCCCGCTGATTGAAGTAGGCATCTTCATTAGGACCATAATAAGCACCATAACCAGCACCATATTTATCCTGATACTTCAGGAAAGTGCTTTTATCTACGAAGCCCATGGTAGCACCCGTATTAAGGGTAACATTTACATTACCCTTTTTGCCTTTTTTGGTAGTAATTAAAATAACTCCGTTAGAAGCCCGGGAGCCATAAAGAGCTGTAGCAGCTGCCCCTTTTAATATACTTACTGAAGCAATATCATCGGGGTTAACATCCGCGCCTACGTTACCGTAATCATAGCCACCGCGACCGGTTGCCTGATCCAAAGTATTGGTATTGGCATTGCTGATAGGAACGCCATCCACCACAAATAAGGCTTGATTATTACCGTACAGCGATTTAGTTCCCCGGATAACCACGTTGGTAGAACCACCCAGGTTATTATTTTGCTTAATGTTAACCCCGGATGCTTTACCTGCTAAAGAGTTAACGAAGTTAGGATTACGCGCTTTGGTTATATCTTCGCCGCCTACCTGAGTAGCAGCATACGGCAAGGAGTTACGGCTTCTTTCAACCCCTAATGCGGTAACTACTACTTCGTTCAGCTGGCGCGTATCCGCCGTTAATGAAATATTAATGGTAGAAGAAGCGCCAATCGCTTGGTCTACCGTAGTGTAGCCAATAAAACTGAATACTAACGTACCCGTAGCCGGAACGTCTAAGGAGAAATTGCCTTCGGTATCGGTGGCTGTACCAGTAGTGGTGCCTTTTAATAGCACAGTTACTCCAGGCAAACCTTGGTTCGACGCTGCGTCGAGAACACGACCCGAAATTTTCTTGTCTTGTGCAATTGCTGGATGAAACAGCGTGAGCACAAAAAGAAAATTCATCAGTAAAATTTTTTTCATTTTGTAGATTTTAGATGGTTTTTTTTGAAAAAATATAAAAACTATGTTCAATTTTAAAGATTTAACACGAATTAACAAAATCTTAATACTCTATAGTTTGAATAGTTATATACGGCGATAATCCAATAAGGATGCTAAGCGATTGAAAACTAATACCTTAGGTTTATAATTAGATTATATTGAGAAAAAACTAGTTTTTAAAAATTGTATAAAATTTTTATCTCAATTCAGGAGTTTAGCTAAAATTTTTTAAAAGGATTCCATCTCAACTTCTTTAGAAGTCAATTAATTTAAAAATTATCAATTAAGATAAATTTTCTTTGTTATAGTTTTAAAATAAGTTGTATTATAATAAAAAACCACGAAAAAGCTTGTGCAAGGAGCTTATTTCGTGGTTTTAGGAAATGTTGTAATATAATAATATTATTCCCAGTTTTTTTTTACCATTTCTTTGATTTTTTCAATGGCTTCACTGTGTCTAGTTTTCCATCAAAAAGCTTTGATATATTCGTCTAAATCGCCATCCAAAACGGTTTGTACGTCGGTACGTTCAATACCCGTGCGTAAATCTTTTATCAGTTTATACGGGTGCAAGACGTAGTTCCGGATTTGGGAGCCAAAGTCGATGCGTTTTTTGGTGCTTTCCAGCTTGTCGCGTTCTTCGTTGCGCTTATCTACTTCTATCTGGTATAAGCGGGAGCGCAGCATGTTTATGGCGTGTTCCTTGTTCATGAGCTGCGAGCGCTCGATCTGGCACTCGATGATAATTCCGGAAGGTTTGTGTTTTAGCCGGACAGCCGTTTCTACTTTGTTCACGTTTTGGCCACCGGCTCCTCCCGAACGAAAGGTATCCCACTCAATATCGGCCAGATTAATGTCAATCTGAATGGTATCATCGACCAAGGGGTAAGCAAACACGGAAGCAAAAGATGTATGCCGCCGGCCACCCGAATCGAACGGTGAAATACGCACCAGCCGGTGCACCCCAATTTCGGATTTTAAATAACCGTAGGCAAAATCACCGTTGATCTCCAGTGTAGCCGATTTAATACCGGCTCCATCGCCGGCCTGGTAATTTAACTGGCGCACCTGGTAGCGGTGGCTTTCGGCCCACATAATGTACATGCGCATCAGCATTTCAGCCCAGTCCTGACTTTCGGTGCCACCCGCGCCGGGGTTAATTTCCAAAATAGCGCTGAGCTGGTCTTCTTCGTTGCTCAGCATGCGCTTAAATTCCAGTTGTTCCACCAGAGCCTGAGTATCGGTAAACTCCCGGGTAATATCTTCCGGCGAAACCTCGCCTTCTTTGTAAAAATCAAACAATACCTCTAAATCGGCAAAACGGGTTGCTACTTCTTCAAACTGGTCGGTCCAGATTTTTACGGATTTAATCTCCTTTAAAATAGCTTCGGCTTTTTTAGAATCGTCCCAAAATCCGGGAGCCGTAGTTTGTTGTTCGGTTTCGGTTACTTCGGCTTTTTTGGCATCGTAGTCAAAGATACCTCCTCAAAGCCTCTACGCGGGCCTTTAAATCTTTTATTTGTTCTGCAGTCATGGTAGTTATTCGTGAGTAGTTTTTCGTTGTTTGTTACTAGTTCAAATAGAAAACGCCAGTTGATGAATCGTGGTAAGTTGGGCTTTAAGCCAGTATTAACAAGTATACCGACTTAATAAACGTGAATTTTTTAAAATTTAAACAAATCAAAATAAGTGTTGAGGTGAAATAAAAAAGTTGTAAGCCGTAAACGGTATATTCTTACCTGTTTACGGCTTACAACCTGTTAATATAACTAAAAACCTATATCTGCACCATCCAATGGTGGGTATCCGGTTTTTTGCCGGTCCGGATATCATCCAGGGTTTGCGCTAAAAGCGGCGAATATTTCCGTTCGCTTACCGGCGGCAAATCAAAATCCTGACCCTGGTAACCAATGGTTACAATTTGCGAGATGACGGCGGCCGTACCGCAGCCAAAAGCTTCCTGTAACGTGCCTTGCTGAACCTCGGCCATTACTTCGGCTACCGATACTTTGCGCTCTTCCACGGAAATCCCGTGGTCTTTGGCTAATTGCAAAATGCTGTCGCGGGTAATGCCGGCCAGTATAGAAGTACTTAAAGCCGGGGTTATTAACGTGTCATTAATTACAAACATTAAGTTCATGGTGCCCGATTCTTCAAAATACTCGTGGGTTTTGCCGTCGGTCCAGAGTAACTGGTGATAACCGGCTTCCAAGGCTTTTTGGGCCGGCAGTAAAGAACCCGCGTAGTTGCCCGCGGCTTTGGAGAAACCAAACCCTCCTTCTACGGCCCGCACGTACTTTTCTTCAACCTTCACCCGTAAAGGCGAGGAATAATAAGCATTTACCGGACAGGTAATAATAGCAAAACGGTATTCGGTAGCCGGACGCACGCCTAAAAACTCCCCGGTACCAAACATAAAAGGCCGGATGTATAAAGCACTGCCCGCAGCCGAAGGAATCCAATCCGCGTCGAGGCGCAGTAATTCGGATAAGCCATGCATGTATAATTCTTCGGGTAAAGTGGGCATGCACAACCGTTCGGCGGAAGTATTCAGGCGCTCTAAATTGGCCAGCGGCCGGAACACCGAAATTTCGCCTTGTTCGTTTTTGTAGGCTTTTAAACCTTCAAAAATAGCCTGGCCGTAGTGCAGCGCCGGATTAGCCGGACTTAAACTAAAATTACCAAAAGGAAGAATAGTAGGCGTTTGCCACTCGCCGTTCGCGTAATCGATAACGAGCATGTGGTCAGAAAATACCGCTCCAAAATCGAGGTTGTTAAAATCAACGGACGATAAACGGGAGTTGCCGGTTTTCTGTATCTGAATAGTTTGGGTATCGAGCATCGGTAAAAAATAAAAAATTTAAAAAATGGTACAACCGCACAAAAATGCAAGTGCGCATTTTTAATAACGGCCAACCAAAGCAAAAGTAATAATTTTTTTAAAAAATTGTCGGGTTTACCGGAATTACCTGGAGCTGTTGCGGAAAATGCGTAAAGGCGATAGGCTAATCTGGTAAGTAAATCCTTATAAGCGGGGTTTCCAGGCAATTTCTTCGGTTTGCAGTTCCTGGGCCATTAGCCGGCTCAGCACAAATAAGTAATCCGAAAGCCGGTTTAAATACTTAATGATGAGGGGATCAACCGTAGATTCTTCCTGCAGGGCAATTACCAACCGCTCAGCCCGCCGGCAAACGCACCGGGCCACGTGGCAAAACGAAACCGCCGGATGGCCACCGGGTAATATAAAGGCTTGCAACGGTGGTAAAACCGCATCCATTTTGTCCATTTCTTCTTCCAGTACTGTTACGTCGGCTTCGTATAAATCCGGTACTTTGCGGGTAGGTTTATCCGGGTCAGAGGCCAACGAAGCACCAATGGTAAATAAACGGTCCTGAATATCCTGAAGTAATATTTTACGATTTTGGTTTACCGGTTGGTCGCGGACCAGACCCAGGTAAGAATTTAATTCGTCTACGGTGCCGTAGGAGTCGATGCGCAGGTGCGATTTTTTTACGCGCGTGCCACCAATTAAACTCGTTAAGCCCTCGTCGCCGGTTTTGGTATATATTTTCATGTGTAGGTAATCCGTAAATAAATTACCGGCTTTCAGGTAGTTTTTTAAAAAATTAGTCCTTAAACCGGCACCGAATGACGGATAACTTCGGTGTTAATTTCGTCTGATTCGATTAATCCGTCGCGGAGGCGCACAATGCGGTGCGCGTATTTGGCAATGTCTTCTTCGTGGGTTACCATGATAATGGTATTGCCTTTGGCGTGCAGATTCTCGAAAAGCTCCATAATTTCGTAAGAAGTTTTGGTATCGAGGTTACCGGTGGGTTCATCGGCCAGCATGATACTGGGGTCGTTTACCAAAGCCCGGGCAATAGCTACCCGTTGCCGTTGCCCGCCCGATAATTCGTTGGGTTTGTGTTTGGCCCGTGGCCCTAGTCCCACGCTCTCCAGAGCCTGCATGGCTTTTTCGTCGCGGACCCGTTTGCTGTAGCCCGCGTAGATTAAAGGTAAACTCACGTTATCCAGCGAAGTAGACCGCGGCAACAAGTTAAATGTTTGAAAAACAAACCCGATTTCTTTATTCCGGATCTCAGCCAGCTCGTTATCCGTCATGTTACTCACGTCTTTCCCGTTCAGGATATATTGGCCACCTGAGGGGGTATCCAGGCAGCCAACAATATTCATGAGCGTGGATTTACCGGAACCCGACGGCCCCATAAAAGCCACGTACTCGCCCCGGTTAATCGTAATGGACACACTTTTTAAAGCGTGAATGGTTTCGCTACCCATCCGGTAAACCCGGGAGATGTCTTCAGTTTGAATAATAACGCTCATAGATCGGGAAAATTAACCTAATTACAAACAGAAACCAGGCTACTTACAGGTGTAACCAAAAACCCGCACCAGTGTTTCAGGAAACAAGTTAATCTGCCGGCACCAACCGCTGTTTTCGTTAATTCCACCCCGGGAAAGACTCTTGTTTTTCTTTTAACTTTTGTTCGTAGTTAGTACGAAATATAGCATACTCCGCCGGACTTAGCAAGCTTTTTAACTCTTCGGCTGCGGTTTGCGCAAAATCAATAAAACCTAGTTTTATGCTGGTGAAAATATAAGCCTGGTACAAACGTGCCGAGAACGGATTGTACTTGATACTGCTTAGCAGCAAATTATAAGCCTGATTGTCGTTTTTCTGCACTTTGCTAAAGTAATTGGCCGCCGCTAAAACCGCCTCTTCGTTGTAAATTAAAGCCTGCGGCACCTGCCGGTACAAGGCACCCGCTTGTTTGGGATTGGTTTTTTCGGTGGCTACCGCCTGGTAAAATAGCTTCTCATTTTGGCCACCCGAGCGCACGGGTAAAGTGGGTACCAACTTGTTTAATGCCGTGGCATTGCCTTGCTTGGCGAATACATTTGCCCGCAGCAAATTTAAATCCTGCACTAAACTATTGTCGCCCTGGGCAGCGGCCAAAGCAGTGTTTATGGTTTGCTGGGCGGCGTTTAAGTTATTGGTTTGTAAGTAATGTTGCGCCAGTTCCCGTTGGGCCAATGCTTTAAACCGGCCGTTTGCAACAGTATTAACCACATTTTCAAATTCCGAAGTGGTTAATTCCGGCTGGTACAATGTAAGATAAGCTACTTTTAAAGAGTCTGATGCGGTGAGTACGCTTTCGGTGGTTATGTTTAAAACAGTGGCCAGAAAGGTAGCCTGGGCTTTTTCTTCCGGATCGGTTAACTCGTTGCTGGCTTGCTGCGCGGCCGCGTAAGCGGTGCCTTTATCGGCGGTATGGGCCAGTGCGTATAAGTAAGGCAGTTCGGCTTCGGGCAGGCGTCGGTCGCGGGCTTTTTGGAAATAACTGGTTGCCGCATCGTATAGCTTTTGTTCCATCAGCCAGGAGCCAATCACAAAATAATAATAGCCGGCCGTACTTTCCGAGGCTAAAGCCTGGTTTTCGAGCGTATTGCGCGCTTCGTTTATTTGCCCGGCATTAAACTGGGCCAGCGCTTTCAGCAAAATTAAATTTTCCTGGTATGGCGCATTGCCGGGTAGGGCACTAAGGCGGTTGAGTTGTTTAATGGTTTGCGCATTTGCCCGCCCGATGTGTTGCAACGTATTATGGTAATATAACGCAAACTCGGCCGCGGTTAATGGCTTGGTAGGCACCACTACTTCTTCGGAACCAGCAGCGGGTTTTTCCTGAATTATTTGCAGTAAATTTAAATTGCTTTGTAAAGCCGGATGCTCGCTTTGGTTACCGGTTTGTTCCGCTACGGCTAAAGCTTGCGGGGCATCTTTATTTTTTAAAAAAAAGGCTAAGCGGTTGCTCTGAACCAAGTCCTGGAATTTACCAGAAGCTGCCTCCAGCGCCTGGCTGTAAAAATACGCCGTAGAATCCGCGAGGGTAGTGGTTTCGTAAAGTAAAGCTTTGTTGGTTAATAAAGCCGTACTGCTCGGAAAGGCCCGCAATCCTTGGTTCAGCAGGAACAGATGGTTGAAAAAATCTTTTTTATCGGATTGGGTAGCCGCCATCCGGGAATAAACTTTTTCGTTTGGATTATTGGTTAAAGCATCTTTCAGCAAATTAATTTCGGCGGTACCGTAGCTGCGTTCGCGGTACAGGCCCGCTAAAGCATACGTCGATTTTAAATTATGATGACTGTAATTAGTTCCTTCGGTATAAAACCGTTCGGCCAGTAACAGATTATCGGCCTTTTTATAAAAATCGCCGAGGTAGTTGTAATAACCTGCTTCGGCTTTGTTGTACACGCTAAACGTAGACCGGAAAACCAAAGCCAACAAGAGTAAGCTACCCATGATATATACCGTGAAAAAAGGCAATTGCTTCGGGTCGAAAACTACTTTATAAACCGCTAACCGCTCCTGAATTAACTTATAGAAATTAAGCAGGATATACAGGAAAAATAAAAAACCGTAAGCCAGGTGGGTGTACACAATTACGTCGGTATAAGCCGAAATAAGCGGCGTGTTAGCCGTTGCAAAAGCGTAACTAATGCTCAGCAAACAATTAATGGCCAGTGCTAAGTATATATAAGCCACTCCGTTTTTAAAAGTAATAAATCGCTGGTATTGTACTTCGCGCCGTTGCCAGCCCCAGTAACCCGCTACCGTAGACAGTAACAGGATAATAAAAGGATCGACGTAGATAAAGTCCAGCTGGATGATATCGGCATTTTTAAGATACAACAGTAATAAGTTGACCAAGTACAAAAGCCCGATGATGATAAAATGCCACAAACCAAAGCGGCGTTGGGGCGAAGGACCTTGGGTGTTGATCCAGAGCAGCGCGTGAATATTTTCGAAGGCTACTAAAAAAATAAATATGCCACTGGCCACAAAAGCCGCTAAACTACTGTAATGCACCAGCTGCATAGCCGATAGAACGGGCGAGTACTGCGACTGATTACCAATAATCAGGACTATTACCAGCAAAATAAGACTAAAAGCTAAAAAGCGCAGGCCCAGGCTTACTTGCGTAAAAAAAGCATGAAACCCATAACTGACCAGTACCAGCACCCCTAATACCAGGATTAGTAAAATTTGAAAATCGTCCTGCGTTACACGCAGCAAATCAAAATTAAAAGTAGCCAGGAAGATCATGGACAAGGCCATGCCCACAATGTACGGCCAGCGGGTAAAAGAACTCACAATGGTAAAATAAACGGCCAAAGTTACTGCCAGAATTCCTAAGTAAACAGCCGCCAGCGGGGGGCGTAGCACGGGCAGGCCCACATCAAGCCGTTCCGAAACCAAGAAGCCGGTTATGGGCACCCGAAACGTGTGAAAAAGACTTGTAAACCGCGATAGCGTGGCGGATATGGGAAATAGTTCGGCTTCGGGTTGCCAGGGCATTACCCGTTCGCTGCCGGTAAAGTAGTGATAAATTGCCAGACCCAACGCGGCCAAACCCAAAACAACCAATAAGTATAAAAGAAAAGGGCCGCCTTTCTGCCGGCTGCCCAGTGCGTGTAATTTTGCCATTTACCGTTTAAAACGCTTAGTCCAATACTTTTGGTACTCGAAAATAATCGGAATCTTTGCGAGGGGCATTTTTAAGACCTTCTTCGTGGGTAATAATGGTTTTGGAAACATCCGGGCGGAGCACATTTACTTCTTCGCTCATGTGCAGCAAAGGCTCTACCGTGGAGGTATCCAGTTCGCGCAGTTTTTCCATCCAGTCCAAGATCTTGTTCAGATCCTGCAGCATTTCCTGTTCTTTGGCAGGGTCAAATTCCAGACGGGCTAAATGTGCTAACTTCCGGATCGTTTGTATATCGGTGCTCATAATAATTATGTAAACTTAAATCGGCTTGAATAATACTAAATACTTTATTTTTTAAATTTTCCAGGTCGGCCAGGGTAAGGCCCACCGTGGGAATTGGTTCGAAGAAGGTAATTTTTAACGGGTGCCACTTCACGATAAATTTACCGTCTACGTCGGGTAAAAAAATGTGATTGTAGGGCATGGAAACCGGTACTAAGGGTACTTGCTTCTCGATGGCTAATTTAAAAGGCCCGTCTTTAAAGGGCAGCATTTCGTGCCCGGCATTTTCCGAAATAGTGCCTTCCGGAAAAATAACTACCGAACGGCCCTGGTCTAAGGTGCGCCCCGACTGGATGTACGATTTGGCCCGGCTAATGGCACTTTTACGATCTACCGAAATATACAACTTCTGGTAAATAGGCCCCCATAACGGCACTTTTGCTAAAGAACTTTTGCCCACAAAATTTAAATAACCCGGTACAGCGTTCAGCAATAACGGAATATCGATGTACGAACTATGGTTAGGGGCATATACGTAGGGCGTATTTTTGCGGAGCGGCACGGTATGATTTATGCGCAGCGGTAGGCCATACATCCGCAGTTGTACAAACGACCAAAACCGGTTTAAGCTATGCGCGTGCGGATACCAGCGGGGCTTCCGGCTGAAGATCCAAAACAAGGGATACATCCCGAAAAAAGGAAGCACAAACCAGATAACACACCAGCCAGCGTAAATTCCGCGCACTATTTTAACCAGCAGCTTCATGAAGGCAAAAGTACAAATATTCGGTTTAAGTTCACGGCCAGGGTGTTTTTTTCCAGCGGAGAGGAACGCTGCTCCTCTTTTTTAAATTTATTAAAATTAGCAATAAGGCGGCTTTACTGCGGAGGCCTTACTTAAATTATTTGCCCTGGTTTAACAGCTTGTCTGCTTTTAGAATACCGGCAATGCTTAAACCATCGGTTATTTCGCCGGCCATTACCATGCACACGGCTTCGCTTAAAGGTACTTTTTTAAGAACCAGTTCTTCGGTTTCTTCGGGCTCGGTTTCGCCGGGCGTTAAATCCTGGGCCAGATACAAATAACCAAACTCACTGGTAACTGAATTGGAGGTATGAATGCGACCTAAATCTACCCAGGTAGCGGCGGTATAGCCGGTTTCTTCTTTTAATTCCCGCTTGGCTGATTCCAGGGCATCAATGCCGTGCGGTC